>NZ_BAAGUR010000005.1:0-419607 GCF_054781295.1 Kribbella endophytica | reverse complement strand
CTGGACCCGATGGGCCTCACCCACCCCCACCACCAACCGCCCACGGCAGCAGCACCCGCCCGACAGCACCACCGCCCCAAGCCCTTCGCGCTAAGCCGAGCCGTTTCAGCAACCGCCGACCGACCCCCACTACTGATCAACCTCCCCGCCACGCCGCAACACGCCTGCTCCACACCGCGGCACGCCGGCTTGATCAGTGGTGGCCGTCGCCAGCCCCGGCCAACCACCGCACCGGCAGCCCACCCCGCGCGGCACCCCCGCCCACCCCCAATAGCACCGACTGCCCGCCGCGCCACGGACGTCCACCACCGGCGGCCGACCACCGAACTACCCGCCGCGCTTGTATCGCGTCCACCCGCCGGTGGCATCGGCTGCCTGCTACCGCACGGACGTCGACCACCGGCGGCCGACTACCGAACTACCCGCCGCGCTGGCACCGCGCCCACTGCTGATGGCATCGGCTACCTGCTACCGCACGGACGTCCACTACAAGCAGCCGACTACCGAACTACCCGCCGCGCTGGCAGCACGCCCACTGCTGATGGCACCGGCGGCCTGCTACCGCACGGGCGTCCGCCGCAGGCGCCCAACCACCGAACCTCGCCGCGCCTACCCCCGCGCACCCCTGATGGCACCAGCAGCCCGCCGCCGCACGGAGCACCGCCATCGGCCGACCACCCGCCGCGCCGGCACCACCGGCCGGCGACCGCACGCCCACCGCCAGCGGCCGACCACCGAATTACCCGCCGCGTCGGCGCCCCGCCCACTGCCGATGGCACCAGCGGTCTGCCGCCGCTTGGACGTCGGCCACCGGCTGTCGATCACCGAATCACCCGCCGCGCTGGCAGCACGCCTATCGCCGATGGCATCGGCGCCCTGCCACTGCACGAATGTCCGCCACCGGTGGCCGACCACCAAACCACTCGCCGCGCTGGCACCGCGACCGTTGCCGATGGCGCCGGCGGTCTGCCACCGCACGGGCCCCCACCGCCGACGGCCGACCACAGCGCCGGCGGCCCAGACGCCTGCCCCCGCTCCGGCAGGCCGACGCATCCGCCACCGCGCCGGCAACCTCGCCACCGGATGGCTCGTCCGACACTCGCCTGTCCTGGCCTCGCGAAGGGACGGCATCGGACCCTGCGGCCCATCCCCAGACCTGCGGGGGCGGTGGGAGTCGGGTGGGTGCGGCTTGCCCCGGGATCCGTTCAGTGGTGGGAGTCGGGTGGGTGCGGCTTGCCCCGGGATCCGTTCAGTGGTGGGAGTCAGGCGGGTGCGGCTTGCCCCGGGATCCGTTCAGTGGTGGGAGCCAGGCGGGTGCGGCTTGCCCCAGGATCCGTTCAGTGGTGGGAGCCAGGCGGGTGCGGCTTGCCCCCCGACCCGTTCAGTGGTGGGAGTTGGGCGGGTGCGAGTGGCTAGGCCGCGGGTGGCTGCTCGATTGGCACTGGGCTCCAGCGGGGCTGGGTGTTGGCGAGGTCTTCGTGGCCGCCTTCGCGGAGTTGGTTGGCTAGTTCTACTCGGGCGGCTCGGACTGCGGTTACTGCCTCGTCGGCGGTTGGGTACGGGCCGGACCAGTTGCAGACTGCGTTTCCTGCGTACCACTCGCCTGTGGGGGACTGGCGGACGTGGGAGGCGGCGAGGCGGTCGGCGGGGTAGGTGTCGCCTCGGTCTGCGGCTAGATGGACGACTGCGTCTACAGCGACGACGTCCGCGGTGAGGTCGAGTTTGGGCTGGAGGCGGACGGCGTCGGTGAGGACGAACTCGTAGCCATCGGGCGCCAGGGTGCTGAGCCAGGTGAAGGCTTCCAGTGCGGTCTGGTGGAGGAGCTCGGCGTTGGCCGGGTCGGCGAGGGTGTGGACGCCGACGAGGCGCGTGTGGGTCGGGCGGAGCTCGTTCTGCCAGAGGCGGACCTGCAGTTCCGCGCGTCCGTCGAGGCGCCGGCCGAGGATGCGCGCGAGACCGACGACGTCGAAGTTCAGCTCGTCCGGCGTACGACGTCGCCCGGGCTCCAGCGGCGCACCGACCGCCGTACCGGACGTCGTCCAAGGCCCCACATGCCACCGCTCGAGCACAGTCACCCGACCGAGATTATCGCCCGCTCCACACCCGCCACGCGCGCCCGCTCCACATCCGCCACGCGCGCCCGCTCCACACCCGCCACGCGCGCCCGCTCCACATCCGCCACGCGCGCCCGCTCCACACCCGCCACGTGCGCTCGCTCCACACCCGCAACGCGTACCCGCTCCACACCCGCCACGTGCGCTCGCTCCACACCCGCCACGCCCCGCTCGCTTGAACGCGACGGCACCAAAGCTAGCTCTTGGCTGGTGCCGGTACGTCGAAGGTCTTGGCGAGGTCGGTCAGGATCACCCACGCGCCCTGCAGCCCGACGGCCGTCATCCACGTGATGTCGGGGACCTCGTGCACCTTCGGCGCGAGCGGCGTCCACAGTGGGTTGTTCTTGAACTGCTCAGCGGTCTTCTTGCTGAGGCCCTTCTCGTCGGCGTACGTCGCGACGAAGATCGCGTCCGCGTCGGCGTCCTTAATCCGTTCGGCGCTGATCTCGGCGGCGAAGTCCTCGACGTCCTGCGACTTGGGACGCTTCAGTCCGGCGTCCTTCAGCACGATCCCGGAGAAGCTCGCGTTCTGGTACAGCCGGGTCGGCCCGTCGACGAACCGCACCACCGAGATCGTCGGGTTCGAGGCCTTGGCGTTGATCGCCGCGCCGACCGTCTTGGCCGCGGTCTGGTAGGACGCCAGCTCCTTCTCGGCCAGGGCCTCCTCGCCGAGCGCCTTCGCGGTCAGCCGGATGTTGTCCTTCCAGGTCGGCCCGGTGGTCTCCGACATCACCGTCGGCGCGATCGCCTTCAGCTGCTCGTACTGCTTCTCGTGCCGCACCTTCGCGGTGATGATCAGGTCCGGGTTCAGCGCGGCGATCTTCTCGAGGTTCGGCTCGGCCAGCGTGCCGACCGACTCCGACTCCTTGCCGTACGTCGTCCGGTCGTCGCCCAGGTACTCCGGCAGCTCGCCGTTGATCGTGCGGTAGTCGGTGTAGCCGACGACCGGGGTGTCGAGGATCAGCGTCGCGTCGACGAAGCTCGCGTCCAGCGCGACGACCCGCTTCGGCTTCGCCGGGATCTCGGTCGAACCCATCGCGTGCTCGACGGTCCGCGGGAAGCCGGCCCCACCCGAAGCGGCTGGATCGTCCTTGTCAGACGACCCACACCCGGCCAGCGCCAGCGCGCCCACCACCAGAACAGCACCCAGACGGCGGATCCCCACAAGCACTCCCCAGAACGTTCGGTACGCGACAGCAGCACCCTACGTCACCCAGCTAAGGCTCCCCTAACCTTTTCCACAGGACCAAAATCACGCTCGCGGATCGGTAAGGCTCACCTAAGATCACCCGGGTGAGGTTTCGGGTGTCGCGGCCGGTGGCCTTGCTGCTGTTGCTGCTGCTCGTCGTGCTCGCGTTCGGCGCGAGCCTCGCGCTCGGCTCCCGCTGGCTCGGTGCGGACGCGGTCGTGAAGGCGTTGTTCGAGCCGTCCGGTTCCGACGCCGACGTGATCGTCCGCGACCTGCGCTTCCCGCGCACGGTCGTCGCCGTGCTGATCGGCTCGTGTCTCGGCATCGCCGGCGCGCTCATGCAGGGCCACACCCGCAACGCCCTCGCCGAGCCAGGCATCTTCGGCGTGAGCTCCGGCGCCGCGCTGGCCGTCGTACTGGGACTGCAGCTCGGCGTCGCCGACTCCATCCGTACGACGGTCTGGTTCGCTCTGGTCGGCGCGCTCGCCGCGACCTTCGGCGTCCAGCGGCTGGCGACGCGGGGGAGTGGTGCGACTCCGGTCGGCCTGGCCCTGACCGGCGCCGCAGTGGCCGCTCTGCTCGGTGCGTTCACCTCAGCGATCGTCCTGCTCGACGCGGACACGCTCGACTCGTACAGGTTCTGGGCTGTCGGTTCGGTCGCCGGACGCGGCCTGGACGTCGCAGTGCAGGTGCTGCCCTTCGCCGTCGTCGGACTGCTGCTCGCAGTGGTCAACGCGCGCGACCTGGACCTCCTGGCGCTGGGCGACGACGTGGCTGCCGGGCTAGGCCTGTCCATCCGGCGAGCGCGCTTCGTCGGGCTGCTCGCCATCGGTCTGCTGACGGCCGCAGGTGTCGCTGCCTGCGGCCCGATCGCCTTCCTCGGCCTGCTGGCCGGTCACGTCGCCCGCAGGCTCTTCGGCGCCCGCAACATCTGGCTCATCCCAGCAGCGGGTCTCACCGGTGCAGCCGCGCTGATCCTCGCCGACCTGGTCGGTCGGCTGGTCGGTGGAGCCGGCGAGGTGCAGGCGGGCGTCGTACTGGGTCTGGTCGGTGCACCGCTCTTCGTCCTGGTCGTACGACGCCGGGCGGTGGCCCTGTGACCACAGCAGCCAAGCCGCAGACAGCAGTCAAGCCCCGCACGGCAGTCCTCGCCGCAGCCTTCGCCATAGCAGCCGTCGCAGTCGCACTGGTCTCCCTGAGCATCGGTACGACGAGACTCCCACTGGCCGACGTAGTCGAGGTCCTGCTCGGCGGAGGTCGCCACGGCACCCGCCTGGTCGTGCTGGAACTCCGCATGCCCCGCGTAGCGACCGGACTGCTCGTCGGCATCGCGTTCGCCGTGTCCGGCGCACTCCTGCAGACCCTGTCCCGCAACGCCCTGGCCAGCCCGGACATCGTCGGCGTCAACTCCGGTGCCTCGGCCGCAGCGGTCACCGTGATCGTCCTGGCCGGTACGGGCGGCGGCAACATCTCCGGCGTCGCCGCGAAGGTCGGCATCCCACTGGCCGCGGTGCTGGGCGGTCTGCTCGCCACCACGATCGTCGGCCTGCTCTCGATCCAGCGTGGTGTCGTCGACGCCGGCCGGGTCGTCCTGATCGGTGTCGGCATCGCAGCAGCCGCGAACTCCTTGGTGGCTTGGCTCCTGGTGATCGGTGACGTCACCGACGCTGGCAGGGCCGCTGCGTGGCTGGCGGGTTCGCTCAACTCCCGGACGTGGAGCGACGCGGTCCCGGTCGGTCTGGCCGCCCTGGTGCTGCTGCCGGTCGCCCTGACCTTCAACCGCAGCCTGGAAGCGCTCGTACTCGGCGACGACGTCGCCTCGTCGCTCGGCGTACGAGTGTCTCGCGTCCGGATCGCTCTGCTGGTGATCGCGACCGTCCTGGCCGCCATGGCGACCGCCGGCGCCGGTCCGATCGCCTTCGTCGCGCTGGTCGCGCCGCAGATCGCCCAGCGGCTGGCCCGGGCAGAGCGGCCGCCGCTGATGACCACGGCGATGCTCGGCGCGCTCTTCGTCACTGTGGCCGACCTGATCGCGCGGAACGGCCTGGAGTGGTTGCAGGTCGGTCCGTACGAGCTACCGGTCGGCGTGGTCACCGCCGCCTGCGGAGCGCCGTACCTGATCCAGCTCATCGGCCGTCAGCAGAAGGGGCGCTGAACCGTGCACGTCGAGAACCTCACCCTGGCGTACGGCGCTGACGAGCCGGTCGTGGCCGGACTCAGTCTGGAGGTGCCAGCCGGCCAGGTGACCGCTGTGGTCGGGCCGAACGGCTCCGGCAAGTCCACACTGCTGCGGGGGATGAGCAGGCTGCTCAAACCGAGCAGCGGCCGAGTCCTGCTCGACGGCAAGGACATCCACGAGCTCCCGGCGCGTGAACTGGCCCGGCAGCTCGGCGTACTGCCGCAAGGCCCGGTGACTCCGGAGGGGATCACCGCAGCCGAGCTGGTGTCGCGTGGTCGGCACCCGCATCGCGGTCTGTTCGCCCGGCTCACTCCGGAGGACCAGCAGGCGATCGAGGACGCGCTGGACGCCGTAGAGCTCGCTGAGCTGCGGGACCGCCCGGTGGACCAGCTGTCCGGCGGCCAGCGGCAGCGGGTGTGGATCGCGATGGTCCTTGCCCAGGGCACACAGCACCTGCTGCTGGACGAGCCGACGACGTACCTGGACCTCGCGCACGCCGTCGACGTGATGAACGTCGTCCACGCGGCCGCACACACCTCCGGGCGCACAGTGGTCACCGTGCTGCACGACCTGACCCTGGCCGCCCAGTACGCCGACCACCTGGTCGTCATGGGTGAGGGCAAGATCGCCGCGCAGGGCCGCCCGGTCGACATCCTCAGCGAGCAGCTCCTGGCCGACGTGTTCGGGCTGCGCGCCACGGTGGTCGAAGTCGGCGGGGCCCCTGTCGTCGTACCCGACCGTAGGCTGGCGCTATGACCTACACCGCGAGCCGCCTCGCGGACCTGCTCGACGGGGAGATGGAGTGGCTGTCGGTCCGGGCTGCTGACCAGGTGCCCGGTCCGGAGTGGATCCACTGCGGCCCCCTGCTGCGGGACCAGCTGGCAGGCGCCGACCCGACGTACGGGTGGCGGAAGGTGCTGCAGGACGAGTACGCCGAGGAGTACTCGATCGAGCCGCCCGTCCGGGTCGCCGCGATGTTCGTGCTCATGTGGTACGTCTCGGTGCCGTCCATCGTGGCCGGACTGTCCACTGCGTTGACCGGTGTCTCGCCGGACGTGTCACCGGACGCACTGGCGTTCCGGCGCCACCCGACTGCCCACTACCCGGTGGAGGTCGCGCTGCTGTCGGATCGGGTCGTCACGACCGGCGAGGCCGTGCAGCAGGTCGAGAGCCACACCAGGGCGTTCACGGACAGCTACCAGCCAGGCGTGAAGCTCAGCTCGCGTCAGCGACTCGGTGCGATCAGCGACGAGCTGCGGGCCGCCGTGCAGATGCCCGAAGAGGCACTGCACGCGGTCGCCGCGGCCGAGGCGTTCAGGCTCGACCTGGACCAGACGATGCGGACCTCGTGCTGCTTCGTGTACGCGTTGCCGAATACGAATCCATGCAGCACTTGCCCGCGGATTTCCGGCGTGAAACTGCCGATCTGAGGGCCGGCGGCAGAAAACTGTCGGTGCCGCCGGGCACGCTGGACGGCATGAATTCCTTCCCTGCGGCGTTGCGCATGTCATCGAGAGGTAACTCGCTATCGGTTGTCCCGGCCGGTGGCCGGAGTTAGGTTCGCTGACGTGACGGAGCCAGGTTCTACCGCGGCGACGACTCCGATCGGCTCCCGGGCCGAGGCGGAGGGGTACGTCGAGATGGTGTGCTTCAAGCACGGCCCTCCACAGCTGCACGGTGTCGAGCTGGAGTGGACGGTGCATCACGCGGACGATCCGCACCGGCCGCTCGACGCCGGACAACTGAGCAAGGCCCTGGGCGTGCACGCGCCCCCCACCCTGGTTCGGGGCAGCCCGCAGCTGCCGCTGGGCCGGGGTTCTCTGGTCACGGTGGAGCCGGGTGGCCAGGTGGAGATCTCCGGCCCCGCCTCGGCCTCCGTGCCCAGGCTGATCGAGGACACCGCCGCCGACGCGGCGGAACTCACCCAACTGCTCGACGCAGCCGGCCTCGTGCCCGGCGACCACGGCCTGGACGCCTTCCGTCCACCGCGCCGCATCCTGACCGTCCCGCGCTACGCGGCGATGGAGCACGCGTTCCAGCAGCTCGGCCCGCACGGCCCCCGCATGATGTGCAGTACGGCGGGACTGCAGGTCTGCCTCGACGCCGGTGAGCCCGGCCAGGCAGCGCTGCGCTGGCGTGCCCTGCACGACATCGGCCCGGCCATGGTCGCCCTGTTCGCCAACTCGCGGCAGCGGACCGGCACGGACACCGGCTGGGCGTCGGCGCGGACGGAGGCGACCTTCGGCACCTGCGCGCCGTTCACCGAGCCCCCACCGCTCGACGAGGACCCGGCAGCAGCCTGGGCCCGTACGGCGATGGAGGCGCCGGTGCTGTGCCTGCGCCGCGGCGACTCTTGGGAGGCGCCACCCGGCCTGAGCTTCGGGGCGTGGGCCGACGGCGCCCTGCCCGACGACAGGCCGACGTACGACGACCTGGAATACCACCTGTCCACACTGTTCCCGCCGGTGCGACCACGTGGGTACCTCGAGGTCAGGTACCTGGACACCCAGCAGGGGGACGGCTGGGTCCCGCCGACCCTGCTGCTGATCGCACTGATGTCGGACCCGGCAGTCACCGACCAGGCACTGGCCGCAGCCGCTCCGGCAGCGGGTCGCTGGTTCCCGGCCGCGCGGGACGGGCTGGACGACAAGCTCGTGCTCCAGGCCGCGCGCGACCTGGTCGAGCTGGGCACCCAGGCGCTGGACCCGACCATCGACCAAGAACTGGCTGAGCAGACCGCAACCCGGCTGCACTGCATCGTCGACGACACCCAGAGAAGGCGAGCCTCATGAACCACCAACTGTCCGACCTGTCCCCGGAGCAGCTCCGGGCCTTCGTCGCCGGGCAGCTCGAACGCTCCCGCGCCCGGACCGTCCAGCTGACCGACGCGGTCGACACCGACGACCTGATCCGCCAGCACTCCCGGCTGATGTCGCCGCTGGTCTGGGACTACGCCCACATCGGCAACCAGGAAGAGCTCTGGCTGGTCCGCGACGTCGGCGGGCGCGAGCCGGTCCGGCAGGACATCGACGAGCTGTACGACGCGTTCATGCACTCCCGCGCCGACCGGCCGGCGCTGCCGCTGCTGAACCCGACCGAGACGAAGTCGTACGTCGTGGAGGTCCGCGACAAGGTGATGGACGTGCTCGACCACGTGAAGTTCGACGGTGGGCGCGAGCTGGTCGACAACGGGTTCGCCTTCGGGATGATCGTGCAGCACGAGCAGCAGCACGACGAGACGATGCTCGCGACGCACCAGCTGCGGACCGGTTCGCCGGTGCTGGACGCGCCGGCTCCGCCTGCCGGTCGCCGGCTTCCGGCGGCTGAGGTGTTCGTGCCGGGTGGGGTCTTCGAGATGGGGACGTCGATCGAGCCGTGGGCGCTGGACAACGAGCGGCCCGCGCACGCGGTGCACGTCGCGCCGTACGTGATCGACACCGTGCCGGTGAGCAACGGGGACTACCTCAAGTTCGTGCTCGGTGGTGGTTACGAGAACGAGCAGTGGTGGTCGGAGGCGGGCTGGGTGCACGTCCAGAAGGCGTCGCTGGTCGCGCCGCGCTTCTGGGAAGTTGCCGACGGCAACTGGATGCGCACCCGCTTCGGGCACCGCGAGGCGCTGCCGCTGGACGAGCCGGTGATGCACGTCAGCTTCTACGAGGCCGAGGCGTACGCGAAATGGGCCGGCAAGCGGCTGCCGACCGAGGAGGAGTGGGAGTTCGCCGCGCGCTTCGACCCGGAGTCGGGGCGGACCCGGCGGTTCCCGTGGGGCGATGAGACCCCTGGTCCGCAGCACGCCAACCTGGGCCAGCGTCACCTGCGCCCCGCGCCGGTCGGTGCTTACCCCGCGGGCGCGTCGCCGCTGGGTGTCGAGCAGCTGGTCGGCGACTGCTGGGAGTGGACGTCGAGCGACTTCACGCCGTACCCGGGCTTTCGGGCCTTCCCGTACGACGAGTACTCGCTGGTCTTCTTCGGCCCCGACTACAAGATCCTCCGCGGCGGTTCCTTCGGCACCGACGAGGTCGTCGCCCGCACCACGTTCCGCAACTGGGACTACCCCATCCGCCGCCAGATCTTCGCCGGCTTCCGCTGTGCGCGAGACCCCAAGCCCTCGGAGCTCCACTAGTGTGCCGCCACCTGGCCTACCTTGGCCCATCGGTGTCCCTCGCCTCCCTGACCCTCGACCCACCCCACTCGCTCTACCGCCAAAGCTGGACCCCTGAAGACATGCGCGGCGGAGGCACCGTCAACGCCGACGGCTTCGGGGTTGGCTGGTACGTCGACGGTGACGCCGTGCGGTACAGGCGGAGTGTGCCGATCTGGGCCGATGAGAACCTGCCTGGTCTTGCCCGGAGCATCCAGTCCGGTGCCGTGCTGGCCTCGGTGCGAAACGGCACCACCGGGATGCCTCTCGGTGAGGGCGCTGCCGGCCCCTTCGTGGACGGGCGGTGGCTGTTCAGCCACAACGGGCTGATCCGCGGCTGGCCGGGGTCGTTGACGAAGCTCGCCGAAGGCCTGCCGGTCACCGACCTCCTGACGCTCGACGCCCCGGTCGACTCCGCGCTGCTGTGGGCGCTGATCATCCAGCAGCTCACCGCTGGAGTGCCGGCCGCTGACGCCGTGGCAAGCGTCGTACAGAACGTCGAGGAAGCCGCACCAGGATCGCGGCTCAACGTCCTGCTGACCGATGGCGAGCAACTGGTCGCGACGACCTGGACGCACTCGCTGTGGGTCCGGCGTACGGACGACTCCGTGGCCGTCAGTTCCGAGCCCTGGTCCACCGACGACGGCTGGGAAGAGCTTCCCGACCGCACCCTGCTCACCGCGACCCGGTACTCCTGCTCCACCACCCCGATGGAAGGACGACAGTGACCCTGATCGACGTTCATCTGACCCCGGACTACACCTCCCGCGCACTGAAGGAGGACGTCCGGGCCGGACTGACCGCGGACCCGAAGTGGCTGGCGCCGAAGTGGTTCTACGACGCCCGCGGCAGCGAGCTCTTCGAACAGATCACCCGCCTGCCCGAGTACTACCCGACCCGTGCCGAGCGCGAGATCCTGCAGGCCCGCGCGGCCGAGATCGCCCAGCTCACCGGCGCCCACACCCTCGTCGAGCTGGGCTCCGGCTCCTCGGAGAAGACCCGCCTGCTGCTCGACGGCCTGCGTGACCACGGCACGCTCAACACGTTCGTCCCGCTCGACGTCTCCGAGACCGCCCTGCGCGAAGCGGCCGCGGCGATCAACGCCGACTACCCGCAGCTGACGGTGCACGGCGTCGTCGGCGACTTCACCGCCCACCTCGACAAGCTCCCCGGCGAGGCTCCACGCGTGGTCGCGTTCCTCGGCGGCACGATCGGCAACCTGCTCCCGACCGAGCGCGAGACCTTCTACACCTCGGTCCGCGAGGTCCTCGAACCAGGCGAGTGGCTCCTCCTCGGCACCGACCTGGTCAAGAACCCCGCCACCTTGGTCGCGGCGTACGACGACAGCGCCGGCGTCACGGGCGAGTTCAACCGCAACGTCCTCCGCGTCCTCAACCGCCAGCTCGGCGCCGACTTCGACGTCGACGCGTTCAGCCACGTCGCCGTCTGGGACCCCGAGAACGAGTGGATCGAGATGCATCTGCGCGCCGACCGCGCGATGCGCGTCCTCATCCCCGAGATCGGCCTCGAGGTCGACTTCGCCGAAGGCGAGGAAATGAGCACCGAGATCTCCGCCAAGTTCCACCGCTACGGCGTAGAAGCCGAACTGGGCAAAGCCGGCTTCACCCCCGGCGCCTGGTGGACCGACACCGAAGAACGCTTCGCCTTGTCCCTCTGGCAGGCGATCTGACCTGAGTACGACGGACGCCCGGCCCTCTCGGGCCGGGCGCTCCGTGGGTCAGCCGCCGGACTTGATGAGTTCGTTGATCTTGTCGACGTAGGTCTGGAGATCGGTCACCGGCTTCTTGCCCTGGAGGACCGGCAGGTAGTGCGCGGTGGTGAGGTCGGCGACCTGGGCGGCCCATTGGGTGGTGAAGCGGACTCCTACTGTCTTCTCCGCGGCGAGGTCGGCCTTGACCGTGTCGACGACGGTGGACTGGCCGGCCTTGGTGAGGGCGGCGAAGTAGCTTTCCTGGGCCGGGGTGTACGCCGGCGGTGCGACCGGGGACGCGGGGAGGACGGCGTCCCACACCTTCGTGTTCAGGTACTCGAGCACCTTGTACGTCGCGTCCTCGTTCGGCGTGTACTGCGGCGTGCAGATGCCGACCGAGTCGTACAGCGTGGTGGGAGTGTCCACCTGCGGGAACGGTGCGAAGCCGTACTTCACCTTCGGCTTGTCGGTCTGGAAGCCGGCGGCCAGCCACTGCCCGCCGAACATCATCGGGACCTTGCCCGCCGAGAACAGCGCCTGCACGTTCGACGCGTCGTACCCGGCCGGTGCGACCGCGCCGGTCTTGATCGCGTCGACCAGCTTGGTGACGCCCTCGAGGTACTTGCCGTCGGCCTCGGCCTTCGTCGGATGGTTCACGTTGTCGGTGAACGGCGCGCCGCCGGCCGACACCGAGTACATGCTCATCGTGAACGGCGCGTCCGCCGACGTCAGCTGGTCGGCGACCAGCCCGTACTTCGCGCCGCCCTTGTTCGCGAGCTTCCCGGCCGCGGAGTACATCTCGTCCCAGGTCCACCCGGCCTTCGGCTCGGTCACCCCGGCGGCCTTGAACGCGTCGGCGTTGTACCAGACGCCGTACGTGTTCATCAGCGACGGCAGCCCGCCCATCAGGCCGTCGGCGGTCTTCCAGTTCTCCATCGCCGACCCGACGAAGTTGTCGGCCTTGAAGTCGCCGGAGCCGTCGCCGATCCGCTTCGACCAGTCGACCAGCAGACCCTGCGAGGTGTACTGCTGCTCGGTGTCGTTGCCGCACCAGAACAGGTCGGGCAGCTTCTTCGCCTGGGTCAGCGACGCGAGCTTGTCGCCGTACCCGCCGCTCGGAGTGTCGATGCGCTGCACCTTCACGTTCGGGTCCTGGAACCCGGCCAAAGCCTTGTCGATCGCCGCGTTGGTCTCAGCGGATTCCCACGTCATCACGGTCACGGTGACCGGTCCGTCGGACGAGCCGCCCGAGTCCGAGCCGCTGCAGGCAGTTGCCGTGAGCAACCCCGCGCAGGCCAAGGTGGTGCCGATGATTCGAGTCTTCACGGTGTCCTCACTTCTGGGTCGTGCTGCCGAGCGAGCCGAGGCCCTGGATGAAGTAACGCTGCGCGGCGAAGAACAGGATCAGCGGCGGCAGCATGTAGAGCAGGTTGGTGGCCATGTAGTAGCTCCAGTCCGGCGTCTGGCCGGCGAACGGCGAGATGAACGACGCCATCCCGACCGACAACGGCCACTTGTCGGCGGAGTACAGGTAGACCAGCGGGTTGAGGAAGTCGTTCCAGGACGCCTGGAAGGCCAGGATCGCCATCGTGATCCAGGCCGGCCGGGTCAGCGGCAGCATCACGCTGACGAAGATCCGCAGGTGCCCGGCGCCGTCGATCTTGGCCGCCTCGTCGATCGAGTACGGGATGGCCAGGAAGTACTGCCGGGCCAGGAAGATGAACAGCGGGTTCCCGCCGAAGAAGGCGGGCACGATCAGCGGCAGCCAGGTGTCGTACCAGCCGATGCTCTTGTACAGCTGGAACAACGGGATCAGGCCGACCACGCCGGGCAGCAGCATGCTGCCGACGAACAGGTAGAACCAGACCTTGCGGCCGGGGAAGCGCAGCCGGGCCAGCGCGTAGCCGGCCATCATCGCGGTCAGGACGCCGCCGATCACGCTCAGCGCGGTGATCACCGACGAGTTCAGCAGCAGCCGCCCGAAGTGGATCGCCTCCGGCCCGTTGACGAAGTTGCTCCAGTTGAACTCGCGCGGGAGCAGCCGCGGCGGTACCTCGAAGACGGCCGTGCGGCTCTTCAGCCCGATGGTGATCATCCACAGCAGCGGGACCACCATCACCGAGCAGACGAACAACGCGGTCACGTACCAGGACGCCGTACCCAAAGGCCTTCGGCGTCGCGGCGTACGGCGAACAGCAGTGGTGAGCGCGGGCGCGACGACCTGCGCCGGGTCAGTCGGGAGTGTTGTCACTGTAGGTCCAGAGCGAGGAGAACTTCGCGGTCAGGGCGATGACGGCGATGATGATCACGAACAGCACCCAGACCTGGGCCGAGGCGTACCCGAGCTGCGGGACCCGGCCGAGGTTGGAGAAGCCGTTGTTGTAGATCGACAGCATCAGCACGTTGGTGCTGAAGCCGGGACCGCCGCCGGTCAGGATCTTCGGCTGGTTGAACGTCTGCAGCGCGGCCGTGGTCTGCAGGATCACCTGCAGCAGCATGATCGGGCTGATCATCGGCATCGTGATCCGCGAGAACACCGACCAGGACCCGGCGCCGTCGACGCGCGCCGCCTCGTACAGCTCGGTCGGTACGGCCTGCAGCGCGGCCAGGAAGATGATCATCGTGCCGCCGACGCCCCACAGCATCACGATCACGATCGACGGCATCGACATCGTCGGGCTGGCCAG
Organism: Kribbella endophytica; assembly: GCF_054781295.1. Taxonomy (NCBI): domain Bacteria; kingdom Bacillati; phylum Actinomycetota; class Actinomycetes; order Propionibacteriales; family Kribbellaceae; genus Kribbella; species Kribbella endophytica. Next base: position 405,586 of record NZ_BAAGUR010000005.1, on the reverse strand, counting down.
CCACGAGCTGGTCGGCAGGTGCAGCTTGTCCAGGATCGTGTTCAGCAGGCCGACCTGCGGGTTGAGGATGAACTTCCACAGCGTGATGGTCGCGACGGCCGGCAGGACGACGGGCAGGTACGCGAGCGTGCGCACCACCCGGACGCCGGCGAAGCGCTGGTTGCAGAACATCGCGAGCGCGAGTCCGAGGGCCAGGGACAGCGGGACGTACAGCACCACCAGGTAGCCGGTGGCCCGCAGCGAAGGCCAGAACGCGGGGTCGACGGTGAACAGCCGCCGGAAGTTGCCGAGACCAACGAACACCGGATCGGTCAGGCCGTTGTCGCGGGTCAGGGCCAGCACGAAGGACCGGACCAGGGGATAGACCACGAAGACCGTGAAGCCGATGATCGCCGGCGCGATGAACAGGTACGCCGCCCGGACGTCGGAGCCGGCGTTGCGACTCATCCCGCCGTGCGTCCGGCCGCGGCTCACCCCGGCCATCGGCCGATCCGTTCCCGCGGCGGGCGGTACGAGGAACGATTCATCCTGCCTCCTGGATGGTAACGTTTCCAACGCTTACTGTCGGGTGACGATGCCGTGCTGTGAGAGGGAAGTCAACCCCGTGACCGAAACGTTTCCACGCAGTCCCGACGCCAAGCCGCCGACGATGATCGACGTGGCGCGCCGCGCCGGCGTCGGGCTGGGTACCGTCTCCCGGGTGGTGAACGGCGGCGCCGGGGTCCGGGCGGAGACCGCGGAGCGGGTCCGGGCCGCGATCGACGAGCTCGGGTTCCAGCGCAACGAGGTCGCCCGCGCGCTCCGGCCGGGCAAGAAGTCGTCGAGTCTCGCGCTGGTGCTCGGTGACCTGACGAACCCGTTCTTCGCCACCATCGCGAAGGCGTCGCTCGAGGTTGCCGGGCAGTCAGGCTTCGCCGTCGTACTGGGCAGCGTGGACGAGGACCCGGAGGGGGAGAAGCGCGCGATCCAGGAGCTGATCGGCCGCCAGGTCGCCGGGCTGATGATCGTGCCGGACCAGAGCGACCACTCGTTCCTGATGTCGGCCGGCGTGCCCGTGGTCTTCGTCGACCGGCCCGCGCACGGCATCGACGCGGACATCGTGATGGTCGACAACGAGGCCGGCGGCAAGGTGGCCACCGATCACCTGCTCGGCCAGGGACATCGCCGGGTCGCGATCCTGCTGGCGCCGTCGTACTACACGACCGGACGGCGGTTGCGCGGCTACCGCCGGGCCCACCGCGAGGCCGGCGTACCGGTGGACGAATCGCTGGTCGTGCAGCTTCCCGAAGGCACCGCCGAGGCGGCCGAGAAGGCGACGCGTGAACTGATGGACCAGGCCGATCCGCCGACGGCGTTGTTCGCGTCGACCAACTTCGTCACCGAAGGCGTCCTACGCGGTCTGGGGGACAACACCCAGCCCGCCGTCGTCGGGTTCGACGACTTCCGGATGGCCGACATGCTCCCGACGCCGGTCACGGTCGTCGCCTCCGACATCGCCGATCTCGGGCGGACCGCCGCCCATCTCCTGCTGGCCCGAGCTGCCGGCACCGACACCCGTCCGCCGCAACGCATCGTGCTGCCCGCCGTACTGATCCAGCGTGGTTCCGGCGAGCGACCGCCGGCCTGAGGACGTGCTGAGGCGCCCGGTCGGAGGGGCGGGTACGACCGGGCGCCTGTCACGGGTGGATCAGAAGTTCGGCCAGGCCCAGCCGAGGTAGTAGTTGAAGTACGGCAGCTTGGCCAGACCGATCTTGCTGCCGACGCTGGTCGCCCAGAAGTAGCCGTCCCCGCGGGCGACACCGACATGCCCGTACGGCGCCGCGAGGTCCCAGAAGACCAGGGCCCCCTTCGGCGGGTTCAGGTCACCCCGGTGAGCCGCGCCGCGGGCGACGGCGTCGTTCCAGTTGGCCTTGGCCGAGGCGTAGATCGCGGTCTTGCCGTACGAGTTCTCCGCGGCCTTCTCGCAGTAGCCCTGGAACGCCGTCGAGCCGTTGCGGGCGGCGTACCAGGCGATCGCCTTGTCGGCGCGCGGGTTGCTCGTGCACAGCGGCGCGACCAGGCCGGTGCTGCCGGTGTTGACGTAGGAGTCGGAGATGAAGCCCTTGCCGGGTACGTGGTCCCAGACCAGGCTGCGGCCGAACTTGCCGGTGACCGGCTCGCCGTAGATCTGGCAGTCGATCTCGACCGGGCCGTTGGGCTGGGTGCCGACCGCGCCGAAGCTGGTGGCGTTGCCGGACCGGATCGTGACGCCGGTCCCGCTGTCGGTGACGACGGTGCCGGTCGCGGCGTGGGCGGGGATCGTGGTGGCGACGACGGCTGAGCCGCCGATCAGGGCGGTGGCGGTGACTCGGGCGATGGTACGGAAGAGGGCGGTCCGCATGAGCTGCATCCTTTTCGCTCGGAGTGCCTTGGCGATTCGGCACTGGTTGCAGAGAATCAGAGGGTCACCGTGTTGTCGCAGTGGGCAACGAAAACAACTAACCATCTACGGGTAAACTCCGTGGACCAGTAACGGTGAGACTGGGGAGTGCACCGTGAGGCCAGCTCAGGCACGGACCGTGATCGGCAGCCGGATGCGCGAGCTGCGGGAAGCAGCCGGCGTGCCGCTCACACGCGCGGCCGGGCTGTCCGGCTGGGACAAGGGACACCTGTCCCGGGTCGAGCGCGGCCACACCAAACCGAGCCGCGAACTGATCGAGTGGTACGACGAACAGTTCGGCGCCGACAGCTCCCTGGTGAACCAGTTGGTCGAGCTCGACGCGGCCGTCCGGGCCGGCAAGGACGTGTCGCAGCGTGACCAACGGCGCCACGTCCTGCCCGTCATCCTGGGCGGATCCGTCCCCGTCGACCACCATCCGGAGGATCGCGCCGAACTGGTGGGCGAGAATGTGCCGGACGGGACCCGGGTGGTCCGGGACCAGAAGTTCGAGAAGACCTGGGAGATCCGCAACAGCGGGGAACGCCCGTGGCGGGACCGCTGGCTGACCCGGCAGGGCGCGGCCGCGACCCCGGGCTGGATGCGTTCACCGCGTTCGGCGCGGCTCCCGGACGCCGTACCGGGGCAGATCGTGACGGTCCGGATGATGCTCCAGGCCCCTTCGCAGGCCGGCGCCTCCACGGCGTACTTCAAGATCACCGACGACGCCGGCCGGCTCTACTACCCGGGCCTGGAGTCGCCGCCGATCTACTGCACGATCCACACCGTCTACGAGCTGTAGACGCGGGTTTGCCCTTGCCTGGCGCTTAACCCCTGGTAACTGCCGGGTCCGGCGAATTAGGTTGCCCTATTCCTGTCCGCCTGGAACAACGGGAGCCCGAGCGTGTTCACACCCCGGAAGATCGCGGTGGCACTGGCCACGGCGCTGGTCCTTCCGCTGCTGTCCGCCACCACGGCCACAGCCGCGCCGAAGCCGACCGACCCGCCGACGCCGTCCATCCCGCAGAAGTACCTCGACCAGCCGATCACCTGGTCGGTCTGCTCCTTCGACGCCCAGATCAAGGCGCTCTACCCGCAGGCACCTACCACCAACTGCGCCAAGGTGAACGTGCCGATGGACTGGGCCCACCCGGACGCGCACCCCGACGTCCAGGTCGCCATCTCGTACAGCAAGGCGACCGGTACGTCGAAGGGCCTGATGGCCTCCAACCCCGGCGGCCCGGGCGGCGCCGGCCTCACGCTGAGCGCCGCGCTGGCCACTGACAAGCCGCAGCTGTTCAGCGACTTCGACCTGGTCGGCTTCGACCCGCGCGGGTTCGGTCAGAGCACGCCGCTGCAGTGCATCACCACCGCCGAGGAGCTGAACGCCCTTCCGGTCACGCCGGACTACAAGGAGCGCACCAAGCTCACCCACAAGGTCGAGATCGCCGAGGCGAAGCTGCAGGCCGACGCCTGCTCGGCGACCGAGTTCGGCCAGTTCGTCAGCAGCCAGCAGACCGTGTACGACATGGAGTTCATCCGGGCGCTGCTCAAGTCCCGGCAGCTGAACTTCATCGGCTACAGCTACGGCACCTGGCTCGGTGGCTGGTACGCCGACACGTACCCGAACAAGGTCGGCCGGTTCGTGCTCGACTCGAACATGGACTGGACCCACACCCAGTGGGACAACGTGAACTTCGACCCGTTCTCGGGCCAGCGCCGCCGCGACACCCAGCTGTTCCCGTGGATCGCCCGGCACTCCGACCAGATCACCGGGCTCGGCAAGACGCCGGCGCAGGTGCTCGCGAAGTACAACGGCATCCGTGCCTCGCTGGTGACGCTGGTCAAGGCCGGTGAGAGCGACGTCCGCGGCGACGGCCTGGACGGCAACATCTACAGCGCGATCTACGGCAACGTCCGGTTCATCCGGGCCACCATGGACGTCCTGGTCCACGACGAGTTCGTCAAGGACCCGGACGCCGGCACGATCACCGTGCAGCACGTCGACCGCGCGTGGGCCCGGCTCGCGCCGGAGCTGCAGGCGTTCGACACGCTCGCCGCGATCAGGGCCCGGTACGGCGTGAGCGCCGCGGCACTGAGCACGGCCGGAGTGGCGGCCGCGCAGGCCGACTCGGTGAAGTCCGTGCTCGCCGACGCGCGCGAGACCGCGGCGAAGGCGACGTCGGGCGACCAGCCGGTCAACCTCGGCGCGATCGGGACCACCGTGCGCTGCAACGACACGGCCTGGAACAAGGACCCGAACTTCTACACCAAGGAAGCCGACCGGATGGCCAAGAAGTACAGCTTCTTCGGCTACATGAACGGCGTCCCGATGTGCGCGTTCTGGAAGTACGCCCCGCAGGACCGCAAGCTGGACCTGAAGGGTTCGCCGCGGATGCTGATCGTCCAGGGCGAGCTCGACCCGGCGACGGCGTACGAGGGTTCGCTGCGCACGCACAACGACACCAAGCAGGTCACCCGCTTCGTCGCGATCGACGACGAGGGCCAGCACGGCCAGTACATCGGTTCGGCGTCGGCGTGTGCCGAGGCGATCGGTGACCGGTTCGTGTTCGGCGGCGAGCTGCCCGGCAAGGACCAGGTCTGCGGCACCAGCCCGCTGCCGGCCGAGCTGTCGGTCTACCCGGTCAAGGGCCCGGTCGACGGCAAGGCGGTCCCGCTGCCGAAGTCGAAGGCCGGCTCGGCCAAGATGAGCCCGCTGCTGCAGCAGACGCTCGACATGGTGGCGAACAGCACGCTGCGCTAGCCATCTGACGTGCGAAGGCCCCGGCGACCTGGTCGCCGGGGCCTTTCGTCGTACTAGCGCGCGTCGTACGCGGCGTCCAGCTCGTTCTTGCGCTTGACCCAGCGCTCGCTGATCCCGTCGACCTCCTCCTGGATGAACTCCAGGAAGCCGAGCGTCGAGCTGACCCGCCGGTGCGAGTCGCTGCCCGGCTCGAGCACCTTGATCAGCTGGCCGAGGATGTCCTCCCAGCGCGGCAGGAACCGGTCCTGCCGCATCATCGACTCGTACCAGAAGTTGTCCTGCACGACGTACACGTCACGCCGGCTGCCCGGCTCGCGCTCGCGGCTGGCCAGCCGCATCTGCAGCAGGTACCGGACCGCGCCGGAGACCGCCGCCGGGCTGGCCTGCAGCTGCTCGCACAACTCGGCCGACGTCATCCGTCCGTCCTCGCTGGCCAGGATGGCGGCGAAGACCCGGGCCGACATCCGCGGCCACCCGGTGTCGGCCAGCAGGTTGCCGAAACCCTCGGCGTACCGCTGGACGGCCTCGTCGTCTCGTTGTCCGTTCATCGCCCCATCATCTCCTCTCGGTCACCGAAATCCCTGACGTGTGAGAGACACGTTAGAAAGATTCACAAAATACTGAATGAAGTGTAGCTTCTGAATCATGACATCAGCCATCATGGTCTCCGGACTGCACAAGTCGTACGGCGCGACGCACGCCCTCGACGGTCTCGACCTCGACGTCGCGACCGGTGAGGTGCACGGTTTCCTCGGCCCGAACGGAGCCGGGAAGTCCACCACCATCCGGGTTCTGCTCGGCCTGCTCCGCGGCGACTCCGGCGATGTTTCGCTGCTCGGCGGTGACCCGTGGCACGACGCCGCGGCGCTGCACCGGCGGTTGGCCTACGTCCCGGGGGACGTGAACCTGTGGCCGAACCTGACCGGTGGCGAGGTGATCGACCTGCTCGGCCGGCTGCGTGGGGGACTGGCCCCGAAGAAGCGCGACGACCTGCTGCGCCGCTTCGACCTCGACCCGACCAAGAAGGGCCGGACCTACTCCAAGGGCAACCGGCAGAAGGTCGCGCTGGTCGCGGCGCTCGCCTCCGACGTCGAGCTGCTGATCCTGGACGAGCCGACCTCCGGCCTGGACCCGCTGATGGAGGAGGTGTTCCGTCAGTGCATCGAGGAGGAACGCCACCGCGACCGGACCGTGCTGCTGTCCAGCCACATCCTGTCCGAGGTCGAGGCGCTCTGCGACCGGATCAGCATCATCCGCAAGGGCAAGGTGGTCGAGACCGGCACGCTGGCCGACCTGCGGCACCTGACCCGGACGTCGATCCAGGCCGAGCTGTCCGCGTCGCCGAACGGGATCGCCTCGTTGCCGGGGGTCCACAATCTCGATGTCGAGGGCAACCGGGTGCGCTGCGAGGTGGACACCGCGCAGCTGGACGGCCTGATGAAGCAGCTCGCCGCGAGCGGGATCAAGAGCCTGGTCGCGCAGCCGCCGACGCTGGAGGAGCTGTTCCTGCGGCACTACGAGGACGACTCCGCCGCGACCGAGGATCTGGTGGACGCGAAATGAAGGACTTCGTCGGTACGTCGACCCTCGTGCGGCTGGCTCTGCGCCGCGACCGGGTGCTGATTCCCTTGTGGGTGGTCGTTTTCGCGATCACCGCGGCCGGTTCGGCGAGCGCCTCGATCGAGGTGTTCCCCGATGTCCAGTCGCGCGTCGAGGCGGCCACGACGACGAACTCGTCGCCCGCGCTGCTCTCGCTGTACGGCCGGATCTTCGACCCGACCTCGCTCGGCGAGGTGTCGCTGTTCAAGCTGACCAGCTTCGGAGCGCTGCTGGTCGGGCTGCTGGCCGCGATCATCGTCAACCGCCACACCCGTGGCGAGGAGGAGACCGGCCGCCTCGAGCTGCTCAGCGCCGGCGTCCTCGGCCGGTACGCCGCTTTGACGGCCGGCCTGATCGTTGCCTGCGGCACCGTCATCCTGCTCGGTCTGTTCAGCGCCCTGGGCCTCATCGGCGCGGGCCTGCCTGCCGCCGGATCTTTCGCCTTCGGCCTCACCTGGGCCGCGGCCGGTCTGGCCTTCGCGGGCGTCAGCGCACTGATCGTCCAGCTCACCGAGAACGCCCGTACGGCGACCGGCATGACCGCCGTCGTCCTCGGCGTCGCGTACGTCCTGCGCGCGATCGGCGACTCGTCGGCCAGCGGCAGCTCCGAGTGGGTCTCCTGGCTGTCGCCGATCGGCTGGACGCAGCAGATCCGCCCGTTCGCCGGTGACCGGTACGTCGTCGCGCTGCTGCCGATCGCGCTGCTCGCCGTACTGGTGGCTGCCGCTTTCGCCCTGCTGCGCCGCCGTGACATCGGCGCCGGACTCGTCCGCCCACGTCCCGGTCCGCCGGTCGCCGCCCGGTCTCTCCGGTCACCTTTGGCCCTGGCCTGGCGCCTGCAACGAGGAGCGCTCTACGGCTGGTCCGCCGCGTTCCTCCTGCTCGGCCTGATCGTCGGCAACATCGCCAGCAACGTCGACGGCTTCGTCACCAGCGACAGTGCCAAGGAACTCGTCCAGAAACTCGGCGGCGTCGAAGGCATCACCGACGCGTTCCTGGCCACCGAAACCGGACTCCTGGGCCTCCTGGCCAGCGCCTTCGGCATCCAGGCCGCCCTACGCCTCCGCTCCGAGGAAACGGCCCTCCGCGCCGAACCCCTCCTGGCCACCGGCGTCACCAGAACCCGCTGGCTCTCCAGCCACGTCCTCATCGCCCTCCTGGGCACCACCCTCCTGGCGCTCCTGGGCGGCCTGGGCAGCGGCATCTCCAGCGGCGCTTCACTGGGCAACATGGGCCACCAGGTCCCGCGCCTGCTGGCCGCCGCCGTAGTCCAACTCCCCGCCACCTGGCTGGTCACCGCCCTGGTCATCCTCCTCTTCGGAGCCCTGCCCCGCGCGATCACCGCCGCCTGGTTCCTCTACGGCCTCTTCCTCCTGATCGGCCAGTTCGGCTCGATCTTCAACCTCCCTCCATCAGTCATGAACCTCAGCCCCTACGCCCACACCCCCCGCCTCCCCGGCGGCGAGTTCTCCGCCACCCCACTCATCTGGCTCCTGGCCATCACCGCAGCCCTAACCGCCGCCGGCTACACCACCTTCCGCCGCCGCGACATCGGCTGACCTGAGGGGCCCGCCCTGCCAACACTCCCGGCGGGCCCCTGCAACAACCTGCAATCTCCCTCCCCACCTGTCGGCACCCCCTGTTAGGCTCCGCCCGCTCGGGGTGAGCCACTGGGGAGGACCCTTCTTTTGAAAGCCAAGTACGGCGTGCGCTTCCGCATGCCCAGACGAGGCCGCGCCGTCGTTCTGTTCGGCGTGGTGACCGCGCTGTTGCTGCCGCTGCTCCAGACCACGGCAGCAGCCGCCGCGCAGGTGCCGGCCGCCGATCCCACGCCGCCGGCGAAGGTGCAGGCCGCCAAGCCCACCCCGCCGAAGCAGGCGACTCCCCGCCGGTCCGCGACCCAGACAGAAGCCTGCGGAGCTGCCATCACCTGGTACACCGTCTTCTCCTGCTCGGCGATCGGTGCGCACGAACAGGACACGTTCACGCTGCCCGCGGTCGGTCCCGGTGACAAGCTCCTGATCCGGCTCGGGTACTCGGGCGAGGCGTCGGTCGGCGCAAGACTGGTCGGGCCGGACGGTTCACAGTGCTCCGCCGGCTCCGGAAACCCGGGAGAGTGCCCGGTCCCGGTGGCGGGCGACTACACGATCGTCGTCGACAACAACTACGGCACCGGTTCGTACTTGTTGTCAGTGGCATCCATTCGTACGTCGGCCTGCACCCAGCTCACCGCCGCCGACCTCTCGGCGACCTCGCCCGGCCTTCCCGGCGAGCTGGAGTCCGGCGTGGTCGCGGACTGCTACCAGTTCGGTGGCGCGCCCGACGACGTCGTCCAGCTGGGCGCCGGGACCGGGATCACGACCGTCTACGACGCGGCCGGTGGCGAGATCTGCGCGCCGAGGTACGCCGACGCGTTCGACTGCACGATGAGCGGCCCCGCGCCGTACCGGGCCTTCGTCGCCGACGGGCACCACGGCGGACCGACGTACACGCTGCGGCTCGCTCGACTGACCGGTGAGACGGGTTGTCCTGCGCTCGCGGTGGCGCCGTTCGGACCGACGGACGGCGCGTTGGCGACCGGCTCTCTCGCGGCGTACGACGCGACCTGCCGATCGATCACCCTCGAGGCGGGACTGCACTCGATCCGGCTGGCGCCCGCGAACAACGCCGGGCTCCAGATCTACGACCCCGCTGGTCGGACCATCTGCCGGGACGACGTCAAGCTGTGTGACGTACCGGCGTCCGGCAAGTACACGGCGATGATCAGCAACCACGACTACCCCTACGAGCCGATCGACTACACGTTGGCCGTCACCGCGCTGGCCGGGACGCGGGGTTGTGCCGCCGAGACCGACACCCGCTGGGATCTTCCGCTGCTGACCAAGACCACCACCTCGGCGCTGCAGTTGGATTGCCAGCCGGTGAAGGCCGTGGCCGGTCAGCGACTGATGGTCCGCTCACCCGTGGTGACCTGGGGCAGCGAACCGCACCTGGATGTCGTCGCGGGGGACGGAAGCAAGGCCTGCGCACTGGACGAGCGAGGGCAGTGCACCCTCGCGGGCACGGGTCCTTTCCGGATCCTGTCGTCGTCAGGAGGGCCCGACGAGTACCAGATCGAGATCGGCAGCCTGACCGATGCGGTCGGTTGCACACCGCTGGTTCTGACCACTTTCGGGGCAGTTCCGGCACCGGCTCCTGACGGCAGCCGCTGCCGGGAACTGGTTGTCGACAGTCCGGCCACCTACCTGATCCGGTCCGGCGACACCCAGGGCCAGGGCTCGACCAGCGGAAAGCCCGCGTACGGCGCCGACGGCCAGGCGGCCTGCGACAACCTCGAGCGGTGCGCACTGCAGGCCGGGCGCTACATCGTCGTTCTCCCCGCCGACGCACGGATCGCGGCGTTCCCGGCCACCGAGACCCGTGGCTGCACCACGCAGTCCGCGGACGGCTTCGTGTCCAAGAGCGGAACGATCACGGACGGTTCCCAGGTCGACTGCCTGCAGCTGTCCGCGCCCGCCGGTGCGACGGTTGTTCCGGTCGAGCCGGCCAACGCGGTCGCGACCTCCGGGCTGGTCCTGGACGCCACCGGCGCGGAGATGTGCCTGCGGAGCCTCGACGACAATCCCTGCAAGCTGGTCGGAACCGCGCCCTTCCGGGCGCTGATCCGCAACCGGGACTACGCGCAGCCGTCGGCGTACAGGCTGGCGATGCCGCGGATCGACAGCGCGGCGGGCTGCAAGCCGTTCCCGCAAGGGGACTTCACGACGGTCGGCGGCACGGCCGTCTCGACCAGGGAGGACCGGTTCGGCGAGTGCTTCGCGCTCGGTACGACGCACGCCGCTGTCGAGGCCGTGCAGTTCAGTCGCACGGCCGGTGCCGGCACCGCTCGGCTGGACGTGATCGGCCCGGACGGCAACGTGGTCTGCGACCTCGCCCGTACGGCGGTCGGGTTCACTCCCTGCCACCTCGATCAGGGCAAGTCCTACACGGCGGTGCTGGGCGCTTCGGCCGACTCTTCCGCCTTCCAGGTCGCGCGGCGGGACGTCACCGGGGCTGCCAAGGGCTGTCTGCCCGTCGGCTCCACCGCGATCGGTGCGACATCGGCGTCCTCGACGATCGACGGCTCGGTGCTGCGATGCCACAAGGTCGCTGCGGCGGCCGCGGACCGCTTCCTGGTCAACACCAGGGACGCCCACGGCAGCAGCGCCGCCGCAGTGTTCGGTGCTGACGGCGCCTCCGTGTGCCAGACCTACGCGAGCGTGAGGTGCCTGGCCTCCGGCAGTACGTCGTACCAGGTGATCGCCTGGAACGACGCGTCCGTCGGCGCCCCCGGGCCGTACAAGCTCGAGATGGCGAAGCTCGGCGGCGCGGCCGGTCCGGCCGCCGACTGCCCGAAGATCGCGTCGAGCGCCTACGGGTTCGGTCCGCTCACCGGCGAGCTGACTGCGTCCAGGACGACGGCCTGTGTCGCTGTTCCGGTCAAGAAGTACGACCAACTGACCGGCGCAGCGGTCAACCAGGTGGCCGGGCCGGCGCCGGACTTCACCGGCTACAGCCCGAAGTGGCAGTGGAACTGCATGGGCGGAGGCCCGGGGGAGGAGTACAGCTGCAACGCCGCGTACGACGAGAACGGCCATCAGCTCATCTTGGTGAGCCTGCCGGAAACGCAGACGGCGGCCTTGAAGTACCGCCTGTCGATGACGTGCACGACGCCGCTGTGCGGTAGTGCCACCTTCGGTGTGACCGGTGCGACGCCGGCTTCCGCGGTCAGCGGTACGACGGCGACCCTCACCCTCAAGGGCCAGTCGCTGCACCTGAAGGACGTCGTGCGCCTGACGGCAGCCGGGCAGGCCGCCATCACCGGGACGGTGAAGTCAGTGTCGGCGGACCGGACGACAGCGACCGTGGCGTTCGCGCTCGGGACGGCGCCGGCCGGCGCCCGGGACGTCGTGGTGACCTCCTTCTCCGGGCCGGTGGTGACGTTGGCGAAGGCGTTCACCGTGACACCGAAGCCGCTGGTCGTCGTGAAGGCGCCGTTCCTGGTGGCGCCGGTGCGGGTGGGGGCTGTGGTCAAGGCCGATCCGGGGACCTGGTCTCCGGCGGCGACGTCCGCGAAGTACCAGTGGCGGAACGACGGTGTGGTGATCGCCGGGGCGACCGCCAACTCGTACACGCCTCCGGCGGGGATGTTGCTGCACAAGCTGAGCGTGACCGTGACGGTGTCCCGCGCGGGATCGGCCAGTACGACGTTGACGTCGGCGGCCGTCACCGTCGCGCGGGGAGCGGCGCCGGTGGTGACGAAGGCTCCGGCGATCACCGGGACCGTGCAGGCCAAGCACACGGTCGGTGTGTCGGTCGGGACCTGGTCGCCGGCCTGTACGACGTACGCCTACCAGTGGTACTCGGGTGGCGCGGCGGTGTCGGGTGCGACGAAGTCGACGCTGCTGCTGACGACCGCGATGGCGAAGAAGGCGCTGTGGGTCGCGGTCGCGTGCGGCCGCACCGGGCACGACTCGGGGCGGGCGCTGAGTGCCTCGGTGACGGTGCGCGCCTGATCGACGCGTGAGCCGGGCGGTCCGTGCTTCGGGCCGCCCGGGTCATCTGCCGGGCGGCCTGTCTACGATCAGGGGGTGTCGGAGCCGTTGAGTGACCAGTCGCCTGCGTTTGTCGAGTTCTGGACCGAGCGGCACCTGTGTGTGTTGAGCACTGTGCGGAAGGACGGGTCGGTGCATTCCGTGCCTGTCGGGGTGACGGTCGACTTCGCGGCGGGGGTGGCTCGGGTGATCTGTAGTGGGACGTCGCACAAGGCCCGGGTGGTTCGGGCTGCCGGGGCTGAGGGTGCGGCGGTGGCTGTGGCTCAGGTCGACGGGCGGAAGTGGTCGTCGTTGGAGGGGCGGGCGGTCGTGAAGGACGACCCAGCTGATGTGGCTGACGCGGAGCGGCGGTACGCCGAGCGGTACAAGCAGCCGCGGGCGAATCCTCAGCGGGTCGTGCTGGAGATCGCCGTGACGAAGGTGCTGGGGAATGTCTGAGCTGACGGTCGTCGGCGTCGGCGCGGACGGCTGGGACGGGTTGTCGCCGGCCGCGCGACAGGCGGTCGAAGGGGCCGAGGTGCTGATGGGAAGCGCCCGGCAGCTCGCCCTTGTGCCCCAGGTCGCCGAAAAGGTCGCCTGGCCGTCACCGCTGTCGGAGTCGCTGCCCGGCCTGCTGGCGACGTACGGGCATCAACGCATCTGCGTCCTCGCGAGCGGTGACCCCACCTTCCACGGCATCGGTACGACGCTCACCCGCCTCCTCGGTCCCGAAGCAGTCCACGTGATCCCGCACCCGTCGAGCGTCTCGCTGGCCTGTGCTCGCCTCGGCTGGCCGCAGGACCAGGTCGAGGTGGTGAGCCTGGTCGGGCACCCGCTCGAACTGGTCCACCCGCACGTCCAGCCGGGCCGGCGGCTCGTCGTACTGAGCTGGGGATCGCACACTCCCGCTGAGGTCGCGCAGCTGCTGACCGAGCGCGGGTACGGCGGCTCGGCGTTCACCGTGCTGGAGCAGCTCGGCTCACCCGATGAGACTGTCAGGACCACCGCGGCCCGCGACTGGGACCACCAGGTCGAAGCCCTCAACGTCATCGGCATCGAGTGCCGACCCGACCCCGAGGCCAAGCTGCTGTCGACCAGTCCGGGGCTGCCCGACGACGCGTACGAGAGCGACGGCCAGCTGACGAAGCGCGAGGTCCGAGCGGTCACCCTGTCCCGGCTGGCTCCCGTGCCCGGCCAGCTGCTCTGGGACGTCGGTGGCGGCGCCGGCAGCATCGCGATCGAGTGGACCCGCCACCACCCCAGCTGCCGCGCGGTCGCGATCGAGCGCGACCCCGACCGGGCCAAGCGCCTCGACCGCAACGCGGCCAGCCTCGGCGTGGTCGTCAGGACCACAGTCGGTGCGGCGCCGGACGCTCTCAAGGATCTGGAGTCCCCGGACGCGATCTTCATCGGCGGCGGCGGCACCAAGCCCGGCGTGATCGAGACCTGCTGGGAAGCCCTCAAACCCGGCGGCCGCCTGGTGATGAACGGCGTCACCCTCGAGACCGAGACCCTGATCGCCCGCTGGTACGCCGAGCTGGGCGGCGACCTCGTCCGCCTGTCGGTGCAGCGCGCGTCGCCGGTCGGCGGCATGACCGGCTGGCGTCCCGCGATGCCCGTGACGATCTGGAGCGTGACCAAGTGACCGTCCACTTCATCGGCGCCGGGCCGGGCGCGGCCGACCTGATCACGGTCCGCGGCCGCGACCTGATCGCGAACTCACCGGTCTGCCTGTACGCCGGTGCGCTGGTCCCGGTCGAGCTGCTCGATCACTGCCCGGACGGCGCCCGCAAGGTCGACACGGCCAACCTCGACCTCGACCAGATCCTCGCCGAGCTGTCCGCCGCGCACGAGCAGGGCAGCGACGTCGCACGCCTGCACTCCGGCGACCCGTCGGTGTTCTCCGCGATGGCCGAGCAGATGCGCCGGCTCGACGCGCTCGGCATCCCGTACGACGTGACGCCCGGCGTACCGGCGTACGCCGCTGCCGCCGCCACCCTGGGTCGCGAACTCACCGTCCCCGAGGTCGGCCAGACGGTGATTCTGACCCGGATCGGCGGCCGCGCGACCGCGATGCCGCCGGGGGAGAGCCTGGCCACGCTCGGCGCGAGCCGCGCCACGATGGTGCTGCACCTCGCCGTGCAGCAGATCGAGCGGCTGGTCGAGGAGCTCGTCCCGAACTACGGCAAGGACTGCCCGGTCGCCGTCGTCGCACGCGCGAGCCGGCCCGACGAGCTGATCCTGCGCGGCACTCTGGCCGACATCGCCGACCAGGTCCAGCAGGCCGGCGTCCGGCGTACTGCCGTCGTCATCGTCGGCGAGACGCTTGCCGCGGACAACTTTCGCGACAGTCACCTGTACTCGACGACGCGCGACCGCTAGTTGATCCAGACAACGATGCCGGTGAGCCCGTGCAGCACGCTGGCCACTCCGGCGCGGAGCGCGGCGCCGGCGCGCTCGGGCGTGAACGTCGCCGGGTCGTAGTTCGACGACGTCCCCAGTCCCTCGCCGCGGAACGACGCGCCGGTCCAGTCGGCGGCCGTCACGTTGTGCGTCGGCTCGGCCACCTCGGCGCCGACGACCAGGAACTGCTGGGTGAGATGGTTCGCCGTGAACAGCGCGAGCGGGTCGATCAAGCTGTTGCCGGCCACAACGATCAGGTCGGCCTTCAGGTCCAGGGCCTGGTTCATCGCGTCGATGTGCTTGGCCGGGTTGTTGTCGCGGACCGTCTTCAGGCTGACCTTCTCGGCCTTGGCCCACGCGTCGACGGCGTCGGTCAGCGTCTTCGTCTGCGCGTCGTCACCGGCCGTCAGCAGGACGACCCGGTAACCCTCCGGTGGGTGCACGGCGTCCCACGACCCGGGCTTCGGTGAGACCGTCGCCTCCGGCGTCGGTGGCGCCTTCGGGTCGACGAAGCCGTTGCCCAGAGCACCGATCGGGCTGGGCGCGACCCGCGGGGCGGCCCAGTCGTCGTCGTTCGCGCCACATCCGGTCAGGACGGCGGTGAGCGCGAGCACGACCGTCGCGGCAAGTCGCGAACGCAAGGGATCCTCCGGGGCTGCAACGGCAACAAAACAACGCCCTTTCTACCCCAGGTCGCGACGATCTTCGGCTCTGGACGCGAGATGTTCGCCGGTCGTTCATTCTTCGAGTGCACGGTGCGGACGACCCGGAAAGAAGGCATCATGCTCACCCGCAACCGTCCGTGCGCCGTCGCTCGCGCAGCGTTCACCGTCCTCCTGCTCGCCGTCCTCGCGATGGCGCTCGGAGCCCCGCTCGCCTCCGCGCACGGCTTCAGTTCCGTCGTGTACGTCGACGTCACCGCGCCCGAGCGCGGGCACGTCCGGGCCGAGCTCGGTCTCGAGTACGACCTGCTGGTGGTCTCCACCGCGGACGCCGACGCCGAGAACGACGACGCCCTGTTCCGCGAGGGAACCGCCGCGTTCGACGCGCAGGACCCGGTCGCCCAGGCCGCCGCCCTGGCCGCGCACACCAAGGCAGTGAACGCCTACGTGGGCAAGCGATTCACCGTCGCGGCCGACGGACAGGCCTGTACGCCGACGCAGGACGGTGGCTACACGATGACCGAGCGCGACGGCGCGCCGTACGCGGTGCTCGTCCTCGACTACGCGTGTCCCGAGCCCGCCGACGAGCACGAGATCCGAAGCGACCTGTTCCCGGACAGCGAGACCTACGTCAAGGACACCAAGACGATCCTGACCTACGACCTCGACCTGAAGTCGGGCAGCGCCGCGCTCGACAAGGAGCACCGGTCGTTCTCGACCCACCAGTCGACGGGCGAGCGGTTCTGGGAGTTCTTCCGGCTCGGCGCCGAGCACCTGCTGACCGGGATCGACCACATCCTGTTCCTGCTCGCGCTGATCGCGGGATCGCGCCGCTTGCGGGAGGTCGTGCTCGCGGCGACGTCGTTCACCCTGGCGCACTCGGTCACGTTCGTGCTCGCCGCGCTCGGCATCGTGCACGTGCCGGCCTCGTTCGTCGAGCCGGTGATCGCGCTGTCGATCGCGGTGGTCGCGGGCTGGCACCTTTGGCGCCTGAGGCAACGAGGTCTGCACGCGGGCGAGCTGGAGACGATCCGCAACCGCCACCTCAGCCTGGACCGCGCGGGCTGGATCCGGCTCGGGGTGGTGTTCTGCTTCGGGCTCGTGCACGGCCTCGGGTTCGCCAGCGCGCTGGGCATCGACGCCGCGTGGTCCTGGCAGCTGCTGTGGTCGTTGCTGGTGTTCAACATCGGACTGGAGTCCGTCCAGCTGACGATCATCGCGCTGGTCTTCCCGGTCCTCGCGCTGCTGCGCCGCCGTACGCCCATCACCGCACTCTGGGTGACCGGTGTGCTCTCCGGCGGAGTCGCCGTGACCGGGCTGGTCTGGTTCGTCCAGCGGGTCACCGGTTCCTGAAGATTCAACAATTCTGGGTCGCGCAGTCCAGGGGGAAACAACTGTTCACCCCTCGGCCATCCGGCGCGACGAGGTTGGCAGAGCAATTCCGCATCACTTCTCGTACCTGAAACGGACGGAACATCGATGAAGTTCAACCAGTGGAAGCAGCTCCGCCCCCGCGGAGCTGCTGGACGCCGCCTGGCCCTGGCCGCGGTGGCGATGGTGGGGGTTTCCACAGTGTTCGCCGGCGGTCTCGCGACCGCGACGGCCGCCAAGAAGCCGGTCGACGGCGAGCCCGTCGTCGTCTCGCGCGTCGTGCTCGGCGTCGGAGCCAAGGAGAACCAGCGGGTCCTCAGCTGGTACGCCTCGACCAACGCGGGCACGCTCGTCCAGGTCGTGCCGGCCAACCAGGTGAAGAAGGGCGTGTTCCCGAAGAACGCGACCTCCTTCCCGGCGACCGTGGCGGCCAACACCGTCAACGGCGGCTACAACGCGCACTCGACGATCGACGGTCTCAAGCAGCGGGAGAAGTACGCCTACCGGATCGGCAACGCCGGTCACTGGTCGCCGACGTACACCTTCCAGACGCAGGACTTCAAGGGCGACTTCAGCTTCCTGTTCTTCGGCGACCCGCAGATCGGGTCGTCCGGCGACACCGCCAAGGACGGCGCCGGCTGGGCCGACACCCTGAAGGTCGCGACCGCCGCCAACCCGAAGGCCGAGCTCCTGGTCTCCGGTGGCGACCAGGTCGAGTCCGCGAACGTCGAGTCGCAGTGGGACGCCTTCCTGGGCTCCGACGTCCTGCGCAAGTACCCGTGGGCCGCGACCATCGGCAACCACGACGTCGGCGGCAAGGCGTACGAGCAGCACTTCTGGACGCCGAACACCGACCGCTCGACGCCGTACTACGCCGGTGCCACGGCGACCACCTCCGGTGGTGACTACTGGTACCTGTACAAGGGCGTCCTGTTCATCGACCTGAACAGCAACGCGATCGCCAACGCCTCGGACGCCGCGCACATCGGCTACGTGACCAGCGTGATCAACAAGTACGGCTCGAAGGCGAAGCACACCGTGCTGGTCTACCACCACGCGATCTACTCGCCGGCGTCGCACGCGAACGACGGTGACAACCAGGTGCGTCGTCAGGACTTCCCGACCGCGTTCTCCAACCTGGGCGTGGACCTGGTCCTGTCGGGCCACGACCACAGCTACTCGCGCAGCTACGAGATCAAGAACGGCAAGAAGGCCAACAAGGCCGAGCAGCCGGGCGCGACCCAGGTCACCCAGGGTCCGGGCGGCGTCGTCTACGTGACGGCGAACTCCGCCTCGGGTTCGAAGTACTACGACCTGACCAAGCCCGACGTCACCAAGGACCCGAACTACGGTCCGGACCCGTTGAACCCGAAGAACCACTGGGCCAACTCGGTCGAGAACCAGGAGCACGTCCGGACCTACATCCGGGTGCAGGTCAAGGACGACAAGCTGGTCGTCGAGAACCTGCGCAGCGGCACCTGCGCGGCGCCGAACGCGGCGGTCGAGCTGGGCCAGGAGTCGTGGTGCGGCCCGAACAGCGGCGCGACGCCGGCCCAGCCGGTCGGCTCGGTCGTCGACAAGGTTGCGATCAGCACCTACAAGGGTGGCAAGGGCAACAACAAGGTTGCCGCCGACACCAACTGGCTCCGCTGAGCACCTTCGGCTGAGCATCTGAGGCATCGGGTGGGGCGGGCGGGGGCCCGCTCCACCTTCCTACTGTTACCGAGGACTTCATCCCATGCGATCGATCCGTCTCCTGGCCGCCGTCGTGGTGGCTTCTGCCGGTCTGTACGCCGTACCGGCCTTCGCCGCTGACGCTCCGTGGAGCGTGCAGCCGGCCGACAACGCGTTCGGTCCGGACCGGCAGAACTACACCTACACGGTCGAGCCGGGGGAGAAGGTGGACGACGGGCTGTCGGTCGTCAACCGGGGGACCGCTGCGCTCGAGCTGGCTGTGTACGCGGCGGACGGGTTCACGACGGAGTCCGGGCAGCTGGATCTGCGACGTCAGGGCTCTGCGTCGACGAGCGTTGGTGCGTGGGTACATCCGGCGGTTGACCACCTGACGATTCAGCCGGGCAAGGCTGCTGCGGTGCCGTTCACGGTGACCGTGCCGGCGGATGCTGCGCCAGGGGATCACATCGGTGGGATCGTCACGTCGGTCAAGTCGTCCTCGTCTGAGCAGCGGATGGGGGTTCGGATCCAGTTGCGGGTCGGTGGTGAGCTCAAGCCGCAGCTGACGGTGAGCGACGTCCAGGTCCATCCGCCACTGGTCGGTGGGGATGCGACGGTCACGTACACCGTGCACAACACAGGCAACGCGACCGTGACCGCGCGGCAGAAGGCTTCGCTGGCCGGGCCGTTCGGGCAACTGCGCACCACGTCGAGTGACGTCGCTGATTCACCGGCGCTGCTGCCGGGGGACCAGTGGAAGGCGACCGTTGCTGTGCCGGGTGTCGCTGCGGTGGTCCCATTGAGTGCGGACGTCACCGTCGTACCGCTGCTCACCGATGCCGCCGGGTCGACCTCGCTGCTCGCGCCGGTGGACGCCGGGGCGCACGCTCGGATCCTGCCGCTGGTGGTTGTCGTCGTACTGCTTCTGCTGGTTGTGGCTGGGCTGATTGTCCGCCGCCGAAAGGCTGCTGCGAGATAGTTGGCCTGTGAAGGTCCTCCTCCTCGGCGGCACCGGCGAAGCCCGCCGCCTCGCCGACCTCCTGGTCGCCCAGGGCGACGAGGTCGTGTCGTCCCTCGCCGGCCGTACGACGAACGCTCTGCTGCCGGTCGGTGCTGTTCGTCAGGGAGGCTTTGGGGGAGTCGAGGGCTTGATCGCCTGGCTGCGCGAGGAGCAGGTCGATGTGCTGATCGACGCAACCCACCCGTTTGCGGCAACCATGACCGAGCACGCCGCCGAGGCAGCGCACCAGACGGGCACCCCGTTCCTGGTGCTCCACCGCCCCGGCTGGTCCGACCCGGCCGGCGGCCCCGACCCGGCCGGCGACCCCGACCCGGCCGGCGGCCCCGACCCGGCCGGCGACCCCGGCCCGGCCGGCGACCCCGGCCCGGCTGGCGGCCCCGGCCTGGTGCGCCCTTCCGGCGCGTGGCATTGGGTCGACTCGGCTGCTGAGGCTGCTCAGCTTCTCCCACAAGTCGGAACGCGCGTCTTCCTCACCATCGGCCGACAGGGTCTCTCCGCCTTCTCCCGCACCGGACTGTGGACGCTCGCCCGCTGCGTCGACCCACCCGACGTCCTCCCCGACTGGTGCACCCTCCTGCTCGCCCGCGGCCCGTTCGCGCTGAAGGACGAGCTGAACCTCCTCCGCGAGCACCAGATCGACGTACTTGTCACCAAGGACAGCGGCGGCGACCAGACCTCAGCCAAGCTCACCGCAGCCCAGCAACTCGGCGTGCCGGTGATCGTCATCCGACGCCCGCCGCTGCCGCCCGGCGTACAGGCTGTCGAGTCCGTCGACCAGGTCGTCGAGTGGCTGAAGGGCCGTCGGTAGAATCCGAACCCTTATGGGTATCCAGATCGCACCGAGCATCCTGTCCGCGGACTTCGCCAAGCTGGCCGACGAGGCCGCGGCGGTCTCGAACGCCGACTGGCTGCACGTCGACGTGATGGACAACCACTTCGTCCCGAACCTGACGCTCGGCCTGCCGATCGTCGAGTCCCTGGCGAAGGCGGCGGCGCAGCCGCTCGACTGCCACCTGATGATCGAGGACCCGGACCGCTGGGCGCCCGGGTACGTCGAGGCCGGCGCGAGCAGCGTCACGTTCCACGCCGAGGCCTGCCGCGCCCCCATCCGCACCGCCCGCGAGATCCGCGCCAAGGGCGCCCGCGCGTCGATGGCCCTCAAGCCGGCGACCCCCATCGAGCCGTACGAGGACCTGCTTCCCGAGCTCGACATGATCCTCATCATGACCGTCGAGCCGGGCTTCGGCGGCCAGAAGTTCCTCGACGTCTGCCTCCCCAAGATCCGCCGCACCCGGGCCCTGCTCGACAAGCACGGCCTCGACCTCTGGATCCAGATCGACGGCGGCGTCTCCGCGGAAACCATCGAACGCTGCGCCGAAGCCGGCGCCGACGTCTTCGTCGCCGGCTCCGCCGTCTACAACGCCGACGACCCGAACCAAATGGTCGAAAACCTCCGCACCCTCGCCCAGAACGCGGGCTGATCAGCCTCCCGTGCGCACCCAGCCGGTCTGGTTGTACCAGTGACCACCCTGGCGTAGCTGTGTCACGATCGCTCGCTGCAGCGTAGTCCGCTGCGGGAGTTGGTCCAGGAGGGCACCGGGTACATCGGGGCCGTCGAAGCGGCGGTGGAAGAGATGCTCGATGGGTGCCCAGTCGGCGCTGACGCGGTCCGTGAAAGTCGTGAACCGGCGCTGGAACCTGACGATGTTCGCGGTCGCCGGGAGGTAGTGCGTGAGTTGGGTGTCCATCAGCCAGGAGTGACAGGCGAAGCCGACCACCTGCTCCGGGAACTGGTCGACCAGCTCGAGGGCGCGGGCGAACGAGGCATCGCAGGCTTCGTCGGTCAACGGGTCCTGCCCGCTCGGCACATGCGTGTTCAAAGCGCTTTCACCAGGGCGGAGAAAGTCGCCGTCGCCGGTGTGCCGAGGCTGCCGCTCGAAGGCCAGTCTTCCGAGCCGGAAGCCGGCACCGGTGAACACCAACGGCAGCCCCCAGGTCGCGTCGAGTCCGGGCCGGCCTGTCAGCCGACGCGATATCGCCAGCTCGCCACCGAGCGCGCTGAGTGAGTCCCACGATTCGTCGTCGCTCAGGCCGATGGTCGCGTGGTAGTCCCGGACGTGCGGCACGATCGCCAAGAAGGCCCAGACGAACAGATGGCGTCCAACCGGGCCACTGCTGTCAGGCAGCGGGGACCAGGCCGGATTGCCCGGTCGGCGTTGTCCCATCTGCGTCAGCAACAGCCGGCAAGAGCGATCGAGCACCCACCAGAGCTCGGGATGCACAACCTCGTCAGGCCGCGCTGTCAGCAGCGAGTCGCGATCGACTCGCTCGATCCCCAGTCGCGCGCACAGGCGTTCCGCGGCTTCGTCGGACAACAGTTCGACGACTGGACCGTCGGAGTGAGAGAGCGGCGCCAAACGCTCGACCACCTCGCCGGACAGCCCCAACCGCCGACCGACGTCGCTCGCGGTCAAGTCACGCCAAGTTCTCGGATTGTCACGGTGCATCGTGGGTCTCCCTCGTTCGAGAGCCTGCTGCTCAGGCTCATCTCGACGGGGGGCTCACCCAAGGGTTTCCCTCCAGCAAGCTAGCAGACCGGCCGTGCGCCGACGGCGCGAGATCTGGGGCGCACCGGTTGTGGGGTTGATGGGTGAACGGCGGTGGGTCTGCGAAGATCAGATCCAGGGCGACGGCGAGGAGATTGTGGTGAGTGAGCACAAGCCGGTGGAGAGCTGGCTGACGGATATGGACGGCGTGCTGGTGCACGAGGAGCGGGCGATTCCGGGGGCTTCTGAGTTCATCGGGACGCTGCAGTCCTCTGGGCGGAAGTTCCTGGTGCTGACCAACAACTCGATCTACACCCCGCGGGATCTCCGGGCCCGCCTGCTGGCGGGCGGCATCGACGTACCCGAGCAGGCGATCTGGACGAGTGCGCTCGCGACCGCCCAGTTCCTCGACGACCAGCGGGCCGGCGGTACGGCGTACGTGATCGGCGAGGCCGGGCTCACCACCGCGCTGCACGAGGTCGGGTACGTGCTGACCGACCGCGACCCCGACTACGTCGTCCTGGGGGAGACCCGGACGTACTCGTTCGAGGCGATCACCAAGGCGATCCGCCTGATCGCCGACGGCGCGCGCTTCCTCGCCACCAATCCGGACCCGACCGGCCCGTCCGCGGAGGGGCCGCTGCCCGCGACCGGCTCGGTCGCCGCGTTGATCACCCGCGCGACCGGCGTCGCGCCGTACTTCGTCGGCAAGCCGAATCCGCTGATGATGCGCTCGGCCCTCAACCGCATCGAGGCGCACTCCGAAACGTCGGTCATGATCGGCGACAGAATGGACACGGACATCATCAGCGGTCTCGAGGCCGGCCTGCGCAGCATCCTCGTGCTGACCGGCTCGACCGGCGAGCACGAGGTCGACCGGTTCCCCTACCGTCCGACCCGCATCGTCGAGTCGATCGCCGACGTCGTACCGCTGATCACCGCGCTGGCCTAGCGCACCACGTCGTCCCCCTGATCACCGCGTTGGCGTAGCGCACGCCGTCCGGAAGCCGAAGCCGCTGTCCTTCAGCATCTGCAGGATTCCGGGCAGCGCCGCGATCGTCTGCGCGCGGTCCCCGCCGCCGTCGTGGAACAGGATCACCGACCCGTCGCGGACCTTCGCGGCAACCCGCTGCTCGATCGCCGCCGGCCCTGGACGGGTCCAGTCACGCGAGTCGACGTCCCACAGCACGAGTCGCTTGCCGAGAGCCGCGGCTCTCCGGTCGAGGAGCGCGTTGCGAGTGCCGTACGGCGGTCGCAGGCAGCCCGGTGGCTTGACGCCGTCAGCGCGGATCTGCGCGTCGGTGTCCTTCACCTGCCGCTGGAACGCGCTCCACGACAGCTTGCTCAGGTCGGCGTGCGACCAGGTGTGGTTCTGCACGCTGTGCCCGCGCAGCGCCAGGGTCCGCGTGAGCTCCGGGTGACGTTTCGCCTCGGCGCCGATCACGAAGAACGTCGCCTTGACGCCGTACCGGTCGAGGATGTCGAGGACCTGCGGTGTGTACCGCGGATCAGGCCCGTCGTCGAAGGTGAGTACGACGTACTTCGCCGGAGCGGGAGCCGGAGTCGGAAGCGGTGCAGGCCGCGGCGCGGCCGCCGCCTGCCCCGCCGGCCCGTGGGCCTTGCCGATGGCCGCCGTACCGAGCCCGACGACCAGAGCGGCGACCAGGAGCGCGATCAGTACGGCGGCCGACGGCTTGGCGCGCCCACCTCCGCCGGTAGCCGACCGCTCCGGCGGTACGGACGCGGACAGGGCGGACAGAGCGGCTGACAGTCGGCGGCGATCGGGCAGACGGACCATGTGTCCCCCAGAGCAGTTGGCGGCCTCACTCCGCCCACGATCGGCCTGATCCGCAGAAACGGCGGCCCCCACGCCGCTTCCGCGTCAACTACCCGCATAGCGGACGTTCTCAGAGCACCTGCGACAGGAACTGCCGCAGCCTCGGCGACTCGGCCGCGCTGAACAGCTTCTCCGGTGCCCCGGCCTCGACCACGATCCCGCGATCCATGAACGCGACCTGATCGGCGACCTGCCGCGCGAACCCCATCTCGTGCGTCACCACAACCATCGTCATCCCGGCCCCGGCCAGGTCGGCCATCAACCCGAGCACGCCCTTCACCAACTCCGGGTCGAGCGCCGAGGTCGCCTCGTCGAACAGCATCACCTCGGGCTTCATCGCCAGCGCCCTGGCAATCGCGACCCGTTGCTGCTGGCCACCGGAAAGGTTGCCCGGTCGCGCGGACGCCTTCTCCTTCAGCCCGACGAGCTCCAGCTGGACGAGCGCCGCCTCGGCCGCGCCCTCCTTGGTCAATCCCTTGATCTTGCGCAGCGGGAGCGTGATGTTCTCCAGCACCGTCTTGTGCGGGAACAGGTTGAAGTGCTGGAACACCATCCCGATCCGCCGCCGCAGCTCGTCCGGGTTGCTCTTCAGCACCGACTCGCCACCGAGCTTGATGTCTCCGGCGGCCGGCTCGAGCAGCCGGTTGGTGGCCCGCAGCAACGTCGACTTACCCGATCCCGACGGCCCGATCACGCACGCGGTCGATCCGGCCGGTACGGCGAGGTCGACGCCGCGCAGCACCTTGTTGTTGCCAAAGGCAAGCTCGATTCCGGTCAGCTCCAGGCTGGCGGCGGACTCAACGATGGTCGGCATGGACGAGCTCCTCGACCTCGAGATCGGCGGGACGGCCTTCGCGCAGCCGCTTGTCGAACCAGTTCACCAGGTGCGTGAGCGGCACCGTGATGATCAGGTAGAAGATCCCCGCGAGCAGCAGCGGCGACAGGTTCCCGTTCGTCGCGGCGGCGTCCTGCCCGATCCGGAAGAGCTCCCGCTGGCTGGCGAGCAGCCCGAGGAAGTAGACCAGGCTGGACTCCTTGATCAGCGCGATGAACTGGTTGACCAGCGCCGGCAGCACCCGGCGTACGCCCTGCGGGATGACGACCAGCCGCATCCCGGTGCTGTAGCCGAAGCCGAGCGCACGGGCGGCTTCGAGCTGGCCCTTCTCCACGCTCTGGATGCCGGACCGGAAGATCTCGCCGATGTAGGCGGCGGCGATCAGCGACAGCGCGAGGATGCCGAGCGGGTACGGGTTCGGGCCCCACCAGTGCCGGGTGATCGGGGACAGGCCCTGACCGATCAGCAGGATGGTGAGGATGGCCGGCAGCCCGCGGAAGATGTCGGTGTAGATCTTCGCCGGCCAGCGGAACCACCAGTGCCGCGACAGCGCCATCACCGCCACGACCATGCCGAGCACAGTGCCCAGCACGACCGAGGCGGCGGCGAAGATCAGCGTGTTGACCAGCCCGACCTTGAGCATCTCGGGCAGGACTGCCTTCATCGACTCCCAGTCGAGAAAGGTGTCGTTGAGGGTGGACCAGACGTCCATCAGCCGGCAGCGGGGGTGACGCCGGCCTTCGGAGCGGTGAACTTGACCGAACCGCTACCGGGCTTGAAGGTCTCCGGTACGGCGCGGCCGGGGTAGTACTGCTCGACCAGCTTGGTCCAGGTGCCGTCGGCGATCACCTCGTCGAGCGCCTTGTTGACGGCCTCGCGCAGCTTGTCGTTGCTCTTGGCCACCGCGTACGCCGTGGGCGCCGAGCTGAGCTCCTTGGCGGCCAGGATCACGACGCCGCCGCCCTGCTCCTTGGCCATCTTCTCGCCGATCTCGGCGGGCGAGATCCAGGCGTCCGCCGTACCGGCCTTGAGCTGGCCGACCGCGGCGTTGTAGTTCGGGACCCGGACCGGGTTGAGCTGCTTCTCGCTGGCGTAGTCGTCCTGGACGGTGCCCTGGACGACGACCACGCGCTTGCCGGTGAGCTGGTCGAACTTGGCGATGCCGGAGGTCTTGGTGGTGTTCAGCCCCAGGTAGCCGAAGTCGTAGCCGTTGCTGAACGCAACGGTCTTCTTGCGCGCCTCGGTGATCGTGATGGACGAGCTGCCGAGGTCGAACTGGCCGCCGTTGACCTGCGAGAGCAGGGCGGAGAAGTCGGTACCGACGAACTCGGGCTTGAGGTTCAGCTTCGCCGCGACCGCGGTGATCAGGTCGTTGTCGAAGCCGGTGAACTTGCCGTCCTTGACGTACACGTTCGGCGGCGCGTCGGTGAGCGTGCCGATCCGCAACGTGCCCGGCTGCAGCAGGCCCAGATCGGGGCCCGAGGCATCGGTCTTGTCGTCGCTGCCACAGGCGGCCAGCGCGACGGCCAGGGTGACGGCCGTACCGAGGGCGGCGAAGCGGCGGAAGGCGCTGATGGCGCGCACAGGTGTCTCCTTTGGTGACAAGTGATCTGGAACGGTGGGGATGACCCACCGCACGACGCTAACGCCGCCCGTACGGGCGGCATTCCGTCGTGACACCGGATGAGACGGCTCCGGAATGTCTACTCCGGGCGTGGTATATCAGCCGGAACGACGCTCGAAGTGTGCCACAGCGTCATCGGTCCGTCCCGTACCGTAGACGGTCAGCAGTTCGGCAAGTCGCGGCGACTCGGCGCCGATCAGCTCCGCGGCGCGCTGGATCTCTTCTGCAGAAGCGACATCGCGGAACAGCTCCTGGACCTGGCGGACGAAAGCCCGGTTGGCCGACGGCAGCGCGGCCCACTGGCCGGTGGTGGGTGGTGCCCACTCCGTTGCCCTGGGCGACGCCTTGGTGAACGCGCCGGAGCTGCCGCCGATCTCGAGCAGTGCGATGTCGATCACGTCCCGCGGGTAGTCGGCGGCGCCGTCGCGTCGGGCGAACTCGTCGAGGGCCTGCAGCCGGGAGACGACGTTCGGGTTGCCGATCTTCACCCGCTGGGCGCTCATCAGTTGCGACAGCATCGGCGCGGACAGGCCGATCACGTCGGCGACCCGGGCCTGGGTGAGGCCGAGGGTGCCGGCGACCCGGCGGATCAGGTCGCCCAGCGGTTCGCCGTACAACTCGGTCTGCAGCTGCAGATTCTGCGCCGTGTGATCCATTGGCGTGATGTGCTCCCTGTGTTCGCGCGCGCGTCTTTGCGGCAATCTTCGCAGCTGCGAACCCGAAAATCCACTTCTGAGCCTGAGTTGACATTCGCGATAGCAAACTGCAAAGCTTGCGATAGCGAATCTCACCTGGAGGAACCCGATGTTGCGAACGCGAGCGCTCCGCCGCCCCTCGGCTTTGTTGCTGGTCGGTGCGGTGCTGCTGGCCGGCCACTCGATCAGCACTGCCCAGGCGGCTCCCACCGACGGGGACGGCGGCAAGCTGGTGCTGGTGCTGGACTCGTCCGGCTCGATGAAGGAGCCGGCCGGGGACGGGCAGACCAAGATCGCCGCCGCCCGGACGGCGCTGACCCGCGTGGTCGGCAGGCTGCCCGAGTCCGCGCCGGTCGGTCTGCGGGTGTACGGCGCGACGGTGTTCAAGCGCAGCCAGCCGGGCGCCTGCACGGACACCCAGCTGACCGTGCCGATCGCGACCGGCAACCGCCCGGCCCTGCGGACCGCGATCGCCAAGTACACGCCGTACGGCGAGACCCCGATCGGGTACTCGCTGCAGGAGGCCGCCAAGGATCTCGGGACCGAGGGCAAGCGAACGATCGTCCTGGTCTCCGACGGTGAGGCGACGTGTGCGCCGGAGCCGTGCGCGGTGGCGCGCTCGATCGCGAAGCAGGGCATCGACCTGAAGGTCGACGTGGTCGGTTTCCGGGTCACCGGCAAGGCGCGCAGCGACCTGCAGTGCGTCGCCCGGGAGGGTCGCGGCGACTACTACGACGCCGACTCGACCGAGGACCTCGAGGCCGGGCTCGACCGGCTGTCCACGCGGGCTTTCCGCCCGTTCCGCATCTCCGGTACGCCGGTCCACGGCGCGCCGCAGCAGGAGGGCGCGCCGGTGCTCGCCCCGGGGCTCTTCTCCGACACCTTCGGCGCCGACGCCACCGCGAAGCACTACCTGATCAAGCGGACGATGACCGGCTCGACCCTGCGGGCCGGTGTGAGCTTCCGGCGTCCGGCGGGCGGAAGCCTGGTGATCCAGACGGAGGCCAAGCTCAAGACCATCGACGGCGACGACTGCGGCTGGAGCTACCCGCGGGCCTTCGGGAGCGACCAGGGCTTGGCCACCGGGACGGCGTCCAGTTGGCCGAAGTACAACTTCCAGGCTCCGTGCGCCACCGCCGAACAACTGGTTCTGACGGTCAACCCGGGCAAGGACTTCCGCGAGATCAAGGGCATCCCGTACGAGCTCCGGGTCGACGAGGAGCCGCCGACCGGCTCCACCGCCGGCCTGCCGGCTGCGGCCGATGACCCGACCTGGGTCTCGATGCCCGGCACCACCCCGCGCGAGATCGTCCCCGGTTCGAGCTTCCCCGACGCTCCGCTGCTGGAGCCGGGCAGCTACAAGACCACCCTGATGCCGGGAGAGCTTCAGCTGTACAAGGTCAAGGTCGACTGGGGCCAGCGGCTCCAGGCCCAGGTCACCGTCCCCCAGATGGCCGGCGCCCTGGCCGAGGCAGTCGACGGGATCCGCTACGTCGACACGATGCTGATCTCACCAACCGGTGAGGACGTCTACGCCGTCTTCGCGAAGAACACGCCCGGCGGTTCCGGCAAACGCGGCGTGCTGACCAAGCGCGGGGTCACCCAGGCTGTCACCACCCTGGAGCTCCGCTACCTCAACCGCAACGGTGCCAACAACCAGGACACCGGCACCTCGACGGCCGGCGAGTACTACGTCGCTGTCTCCCTGACCCGCAAGGACAACGACAAATCGTTCGCCGTCCCGATGACGTTGACCGTCGGCACCCCCGGCACAGCCGGCACCGGCAAGCCCGAGTACACGAACGGCGCCACTCCCGTCTCCGGTGACTCGGTCACCCCCAGCGCCACCCCCAGCGAGACCCCGTCCGAGCCATCCGGCGAGAAAACCGAAGCCGGCGGTCCCCTCCCGACCGACACCCCGAAGGACGACGACGGTACGCCGTACGGACTGATCGGTGGGCTCGGCGGCGGCGCCCTGCTGCTCATCCTGCTCGGCGGCTGGGCGGTCCTCCGACTGCGCAAGCCGACCCAGCAGCCGGCTCCCCAGCAGCAGTACCCGGGCCAGCAGTACCCGCCCAACCAATACAACCCCAACCAGCCCCCGCGCTGACCAACCCACACGAGCCTCGGACGGTCCAGACCGTCCGAGGCTCGTGTGGTGTCAGCCGAGTTGGTCGCGGCGGCGGGTGAGGTAGGCGGTTTCGGCGGTGTTGCCGGCCAGGTCGATCGCCTGGTCGTACGCCTCGCGGGATTGCTGGCTGCGGCCTAGGCGGCGGAGCAGGTCGGCGCGGGTGGCGTGGAACGCGTGGTACGTCGCGAGCTGGTCCTCCAGGCGGTCGACGATGCCGAGCGCAACGTCCGGGCCGTCCAGTTCGGCGACTGCGATGGCCCGGTTCATGGCGACGATTGGCGACGGGTCGACGCGGACCAGTTGGTCGTACAGGGCAACGATCTGCGACCAGTCGGTGTCGCGGACGTCGCGCGCCGAGGTGTGGACAGCGTTGATCGCGGCAAGGATCTGGTAGCGACCCGGCGCAACCCCGCTCGCCAGGCGTTCGCGGACCAATTGGTGGCCCTCGGCAATCAATTCGGTGTCCCACGAACCGCGGTCCTGCTCGTCGAGCGTGACCAATTCGCCGTTCACGGAGACTCGCGCCGTACGGCGTGCCTCGGTGAGCAGCATCAACGCGAGCAGCCCCGCGACCTCCCCGTCGTCCGGCATCAGTTGGCGGATCAGTCGCGTGAGCCGGATCGCCTCGGCGGTCAGTTCGTGCCGGACGGGATCGGTGTCCGCGGCGGTCGCGAGGTAGCCCTCGTTGAAGACCAGGAACAGGACCGCAAGAACCCCGGAGACGCGGCCGGGCAGGTCATCGGCGGACGGCACCCGGTACGGGATGCGCGCCGCCTTGATCTTGCCCTTCGCGCGGGTGATCCGCTGCCCGACGGCCGACTCCTGCGCGAAGAACGCGCGCGCGATCTCGGGCACGGTCAGCCCGCCCACCATCCGCAGCGTCAGCGCGATCCGGGCCTCCATCGCGAGCGCCGGGTGACAGCAGGTGAAGATCAACCGCAGCCGCGGGTCGTCGATCACGCCGAGAGGCTCAGGCGGTACGTCGTACGACATCTGAGCCTCCTTCTGTTTGTCGGACCGCTTGTTCTCGCGGCGCAGCCGGTCGATCGCCCTGCGGTTCGCGGTGGTGGTGAGCCAGGCGCCCGGGTTCGGCGGTACGCCGTCGGCCGGCCACTTCTCGACGGCGATCGCGAACGCCTCGGCGGCCGCCTCCTCGGCGATGTCGAGATCGCCGAAACGTCTGGTCAGTGCGGCGACGACCCGGGCCCACTCCTCGTGGTGAGCCAGGGTGATCGCGGCGGAAACGTCACTCACAGGAACGGGCGCACCTCGACTCTCCGGTTGCACGCCCGCGACCCCGCGGCCGCGAGCTCGAGCGCGACGTCGAGATCGGGCGCTTCCAGCACCCAGAACCCGGCGAGGTACTCCTTCGACTCCACGAACGGCCCGTCGGTGAACACCGCCGCGCCCTCCCGGTTGTCGATCACCGTCGCCGAGCTCGGCGCCGCGAGCCCGCCCGCGAACACCCAGTTCCCGCCCGCCTGGATCCGCTCGTTGAACCCGTCGATCGCCGCCATCTCGTCGTCCGTGGCCGAGCCGGTCCTCTCGTCGATCACCGAAACCAGGTACTGCATCGCGATCCTCCTACCGTCCGGCCACCCCTCGCGGGCACCCGCTCACCCCTCCAACGAACCCCGCCGCCCCGATCCGACAGCTCCCGACAACTTTCTCGCACGCCGAACAGGGCGAACACCGCGTGGTCGGCGACGTCCGTCGTCCCGGAGCTGGAGCTCGAGGGCGACGAGGCGACCGGTGTGTTCCCGACGCTATCCCGACCGATGTCCATCCCCGCCGATTCAACGCCGTACGGGAACTGTCAGCGGAGGAGGAGCCAGGTGGCTGCGGCGGCGAGGGCCAGGGCGCCGAGGAAGCTGGCGGCGGCCAGCCAGGTGAGCAGTCTCCGGCCGGAGGAGGGGGCAGTTGGTTGGAGCGGGGTGCTGGAGTTCGCGCCGGCGGGGAGTGAGTGGACGCGGTTGGCCGGGGTGTGGGCGGAGCTGGGGGCGGGCTGGTGGGGATGGCCGGGGCCGGGGCCGGGGCCGGGGCTTGGCTGGTGGAGGCTGCTGGCTGGGGTGGCCTGCTGGGGTGGGGTGGAGGTGCTTGGCGGGCTCGTCCGAGCGGGGGCGCCTGCGGTGGGGTGGGATGTCGGGCGCGGGTGTGGGGACGGCTGAGGGCTTGGGGATGTGTCGGCAGGCGTTAGGCGGGTGGGGGCTGCGGATGGGTCGGCAGGTGTCGGGCGGGAGGGGGCTGCGGATGGGGCGGCAGGTGTTGGGCGGGTGGGGGCGGTGGGTTGAGCTGGGGACTGCGGGGGAGTGATGGGGGCGCTGGCGGGTGCAGGCGAGCTTGACGCCGTACGGCGAGGAGCGGGTGGGCCGGTGGGGGTCCACGGGGTGGGGAGAGGCGGGAGCTGGTTGAAGACCTCGGGTGGGTCTGGCTGGGTGGTCCAGGGGGTGGTGTTGGGGAGTGGGAGAGCGCCGGACGCGGCTAGGAGGCGGGCGGCTTCGGGGGCTGTGGCGGGGCGGGTGGCTGGGTCTTCGGAGGTCAGGTGGTGGATCAGCTCGGCCAAAGGGCCGTCGGGGGGAGTGATGGGGGTGCTGGGGGTGGGGCGGTTGCCGGTGAGGAGTTCGGTGGCGACCGCGCCGACGGTGTAGAGGTCCTGGCGGGGGTCGGGGTCCGCACCGAGGAGCTGCTCGGGTGGGAAGTAGCCGGGCGTGCCGAGGATGGTGCTGTGGCGGGTCATCCGGGGTTCGTCGACGAGGCCGGCGATGCCGAAGTCGGAGATGCGCAGGTGGGGGAGCGCCGTACCGGTCGCCTCCAGGAGGAGGTTCGCGGGCTTGAGGTCGCGGTGGACCACTCCGGCGGCGTGGATCGCGGACAGGCCGTGGAGGATCTGGTCCAGGAGGACAGCGACGTACGCCGTGGGGAGCGGACCGTGGTCGCCCAGGAGCGTGGCGACCGATCCGCCGCGGACCAGGTCCATGGCGAACACCACCTTGTCGTCCTCCGCGGCCCACCCGTGCGGCGCGACGACGTGCTGGTGCTGGATGCGCAGCGACTGCTCACGGACGAACCGCAGCAGCATGCCGGCGTCGTGCTGACCGAGCACCTTGGCGGCGACGTACGTCCGCTTGCGCAGGTCCCACGCACGCCAGACCGAGCCCATGCCGCCGGTGCCGATCAGATCGATCAGCTGGTACCGCCCCGCCAACGCCTCCACCGGGCAGAAACTACCCGGCCGGGCGTCCACCTACCTAGTGGGGAGCTCGGGCGCCGGAGCCGCGGTGTCCGCGGGCATCGTGCCGCTGAGGTGGAGGGTGCGCGCGGGCCAGTGGGTTCGGAGGTGACGGTCGTGGGTGGCGATGGCGACGGTGCGGAGGGTGGTGGTGAGGGCCTGCTCGAGTTCGTCGGTGAGGGTGGGGGAGAGGTGGTTGGTGGGTTCGTCGAGCAGGAGGAGGTCGGGCGGGTTGGCGATGACGAGGGCCAGGGCGAGGCGGCGGCGTTGGCCTACGGAGAGGGTGCCGACGGGCTGGTCGAGCTGGTACGGCGGGAGCAGGCCGAGGGAGCTGAGCGGGACCTGCTCGGCGCGCTGGTTGCCTAGGGCAAGGGAGTAGGCCTCGCGGGCGGTGCGGGTGGGGTCGGGCCAGGTCGTGTCCTGGGTGAGGAGGGCGACGGTGAGGTCGGGGTGGCGGTGGAGGGTGCCGTGGAAGGGGAGGTCGCCGGCTAGGACGGACAGGAGGGTGGACTTGCCGGCGCCGTTGGGGCCGGTGATCAGGAGGTGGTCGCCCGGCTGGAGGTCAAGGTGGTCGAGCTGCAGGCGGTGGGGGACGCGGAGGTTGCGGAGGGAGAGGAGCGGCTTGAGCTCGGCGGCCGCCAGGGGGAGAGGCGCAGGCGCGGGAGCCGGAGCGGAAACGGGCGCGGGAGCGCGCGAGGGCGAGGCATCCAGGGGGTCCGAGCGGAAGCGAAGCGGCTCGGGTGGGGCCGGGATCTGGGTGCGGGTGAGCGTGGCGAGTTGGCGGGTAAAGGCGCGCGTGCGGCGGGCGATCTGGTTCTGGACTCGGCCGGTGGTGTGGCCCTGGCCCATCTTCTCGTTGTCGCGGGGGAGGCGGCCGGGGGCGACCCGGTGGGCGGTGACCGCGGCGGCCTCGCGGAGGGCGACGAGTTCGGCCTGCTCTTCGGCGTACTGGCGACGCCAGCGGTCGAGGGTCGCGCGGCGTGCGGACCGGTACGCCGTGTAGTTGCCGCCGTACCGGGTCGGGCCGTCGAGCGCGGGGTCGAGGTCGATCAGGTCGGTGCAGACGGCGTCGAGCAGGGCTCGGTCGTGGGTGGCGATCAGGACGACGCCGGGGAGCGTCTGGAGTTGCTTCTCCAGGAAGGCGATCGCGGTGTCGTCGAGGTGGTTGGTCGGTTCGTCGAGGAGCAGGGCGGTGGGGCGGCGGATGAGGAGGGCGGCCAGCGCCAGGCGGGCGCGTTGACCGCCGGAGAGCGACGTGAGGGGGCGGGAGCGGGGGAGCTCGGCCAGGCCGAGGCCGGTGAGAACGAGCTCGGCGCGGCGGTCGGCGTCCCAGGCGTCGTGGTCCTCGGCGTACGCCAGTTGGTCGGCGTACGCCGACAAAAGCTCGGGCTGATCGCCGAGGGCATCGGCTAGGCGGGTGAGTTCAAGAAGGGCGGAGTGGGCGTCCTGGAGGGCTTCGTCGAGTACGTCGGTGAGCGTGGCGGTGGGGTCGAAGGGGAGTTCCTGGGGGAGGTAGCCGAGATCGAGTGGGCGGGTGACGTGACCGCGGTCGGGTTCGTCGGCGCCGGCGAGGATGCGGAGCAGGGTGGACTTGCCGGCGCCGTTCTCGCCGATCAGTCCGATGCGCTGGCCGGGGGAGGCGGTGAGGGAGACACCGTCGAGCACGCGGCGGGAGCCGAGCACCCGGACGATGCCGTCGGCAACAAGAGCGGAAATGGGCATGGAGCAACCACCTGAGAAGAAAGAGAGAAAGTTCAGTTGGCTGCGGACTCGAGCAACTTGCCCTCGGTCAGCGTCAGCCAGCGGGTGATACCGAGTTCGGACAGGAAGCGCTCGTCGTGGCTGACGACGACGAACGCACCCTGGTACGCCGTCAGGGCCGACTCCAGCTGCTCGACGCTGACGAGGTCGAGGTTGTTGGTGGGTTCGTCCAGCAGCAACAGCTGCGGCGCCGGCTCGGCGTACAGGACGCAGGCGAGGGTGGCGCGGAGGCGTTCGCCGCCGGACAGGACGCCGGCGGGCAGGTGGATGCGCTGGCCGCGGAACAGGAAGCGGGCCAGGAGGTTCATCCGCTGGGCCTCGGGCATGGTCGGCGCGAAGTGGGACAGGTTCTCGAACACCGTGCGGTCGAGGTCCAGGAGATCCAGGCGCTGGGAGAGGTAGGCGATCCGGCCGTCGGCACGTCTCACCTCTCCGCCGGTCAGTGACCCCTGGATCCACCGGAGCAGCGTCGACTTGCCGGTCCCGTTCGGAGCCGACAACGCGATCCGTTCCGGCCCGCGGATGTTCAGCGAAGCACCCTCACCGGCGAACAGTTCGCGCACGTGAAGCCCGCTGCCTTCGAACACCGTCCGACCGGCCGGAACCGCCGTCCCCGGAAGCTCCAGCGCCAGCCGCGGCTCGTCGCGTCGCGCCCGCCCGGCCTCGTCCAGCTTCGCCTTCGCGTCGCTCAACCGATTTGCGTGGGTCTGGTTGGCCTTCGCCGCGGAGACCTCGGCCGAGCGCTTCATGTTGCCGGCGTTGATCCGCGCCAGCCCGGCGTCCTTCAACCCCTTCTGGGCAGTGCTCGCGCGCCGCTGCGCCCGCTCACGCGCCTGCTGCATCTCGCGCTTCTCGCGCTTGAGGTCCTGCTCGGCCGAGCGGATGTTCTTCTCCGCGACCTCCTGCTCGGCCGCGACAGCCTCCTCGTACGCCGTGAAGTTGCCGCCGTACGACCGGACCTCGCCGCGCTCCAGTTCCGCGATCCGATCCATCCGATCCAGCAACGCGCGGTCGTGACTGACGAGCAGCAGACAGCCGTTCCAGTTCTCCAGTACGGCGTACAGGTTGCGCCGGGCGTCGAGATCCAGGTTGTTGGTCGGCTCGTCGAGCAGCAGTACGTCGGGCTGCTTCAGCAGTTGCGCGGCCAGGCCGAGCGAGATCACCTGGCCACCGGAGAACGTGTTCAGTCGGCGACCGAGGTCAGCGTCGAGACCGAGCCGTTCGAGCTGTGCGCGGGTGCGCTCCTCGATGTCCCAGTCGTTGCCGACGGCATTGAAATGGCGCTCGTCGACGTCGCCGGACTCGATCGCGTTCAGCGCGTCGATGACCGGCTTGACCCCGAGCACCTCGGCCACGGTCAGGTCGCCGACCAGCGGCAGCGACTGGGGGAGATAGCCGAGAACGCCGTCGACGGACACGCTGCCGGCGGTCGGCGAAAGCTCTCCGGCGATCAGTTTGAGCAGCGTCGACTTGCCGGCGCCGTTGGGCGCGACCAGGCCGGTGCGCCCGGGACCGACGGCGAAGGACAGGTCGGTGAAGACGGGGGTGTCGTCAGGCCAGGCGAACGACAGGGAGGAACAGACGATGAACGCATCGGACATGCGGAAAACCTCGCGAGATGAGTGAGTACGCCGCCACGGAGGGCGGAGGTGGTCAGGAAACGCCGATCAGGCCACGGCATCGGCGCTCAGCGCCGGCTCGATGGCCTGTCACCTCGGGACTCACCCCGAGATGTCGTCGTCAACTCCCGTACTCACCTCCACACCATAACAAAAAGTAAAACTTGCAAGGAGTGATTGTGGGTTTGTTCAACAATGCATACGATCACATCGCCCGAAAGACTCAGCAGAAGCGGAGGCAGTGCGGTGCTGGTCCTGATCGGAGTCCTGCTGGTAGTGGTGGGGTTCGCCCTACGCCTGAACCCCTTGGTCGTGGTCACGGTGGCCGGAATCGCCACCGGGCTGCTCGGCGGCCTGAGTCCCGGAAAGATCCTGAACGAGTTCGGCAACGGCTTCGCCGGGAGCCGCTCGGTGACGCTGTTCATCGTGGTGCTGCCGGTGATCGGCCTGGTCGAGCGGTTCGGGCTGCAAGAGCAGTCCCGGCGGCTGATCGGGAAGCTCACCTTCCTGACCACCGGGCGCCTGCTGGCGTCGTACCAGGTGATCCGGCAGGTGACGGCCGCGGTCGGGTTGATGTCGATCGGCGGGCACGCGCAGACCGTCCGGCCGCTGATCTACCCGATGGCCGAGGGTGCGGCCGAGCGCCGGTACGGGCGGAAGCTGCCCGAGGCGGTGCAGGAGCGGATCAAGGGCCACTCGGCCGGCGTGGACAACGTCGGCGTGTTCTTCGGTGAGGACGTCTTCATCGCGGTCGGTTCGATCCTGCTGATCACCGGCTTCGTCGACTCGACGTACGGGCTGAAGCTGGACGCGCTGCACGTCGCGCTGTGGGCGATCCCGACCGCGGTCTGCGCGCTGCTGATCCACGGCGCCCGAATGCTCTACTTCGACCGCCAGCTCGACCGCCTGATGGCGGTCGACGGGCCGCCGCCTGCCGTGAAGAAGTCGGCGCCGAAGCAGAAGGAGGCCGACCGGTGATCAAGGTCGAGTGGTTCTACTGGCTGTGCGGTCTGCTCTTCCTCTTCGGAGCGGTCCTGACCCTGCGCGACCGGAGCAACAGCAAGCGGTACGGAAGTGCCGCCTTCTGGGGTCTGCTCGGCGCGTCCTTCGGTTACAGCACCTTCGTGGTGAACAAGTCCGCCCCGGCGTGGGTGCTCGGACTGGTCGTGATCGCGATGACCGTCCTGGTCGGCACCGGGCAGCTCGGGCGCGGCACTGAGGTGTCGACGAGCCTCGCCGAGAAGGCGGCCGCCGCCCAGCGGTTCGGCAACAAGCTGTTCGTGCCGCCGCTGGTGATCCCGCTCGGCGCGCTGATCTTCGCGGTCGGGCTGGCCAAGATCAAGGCCGGCGACCAGCCGCTGCTGGAGAAGGGTTCCGAGACGCTGATCGGTCTGGGCGTCTCCGCGGTCGCGGCGGCGATCGTCGGCGTGATCATGCTGCGTCCGCCGTCGGTCCTGACTCCGCTCAAGGAGGGGCACCGGCTGCTCGAGGTGATCGGCTGGGCGGCCGTCCTGCCGCAGATGCTCGCCACGCTCGGTCGGCTGTTCACCGATGCCGGCGTCGGTACGGCGGTCGGCAAGGTCACCACGCACGTGCTGCCGGAGGGATCGCTGTTCGGCTCGGTCGTCGTGTACTGCCTGGGGATGGCGCTGTTCACCGTGATCATGGGCAACGCGTTCGCGGCGTTCCCGATCATGACCGCCGCGATCGGGTACCCGGTGCTGGTGCAGACCTTCGACGGCAACCCGGCGACGGTCTTCGCGATCGGCATGCTGGCCGGCTTCTGCGGCACGCTGACCACGCCGATGGCCGCGAACTTCAACCTGGTCCCGGCCGCGCTGCTCGACATGAAGAGCCGGTACGGGCCGATCAAGGCGCAGCTGCCGACCGCGATCCCGCTGCTCGTCTGCAACGTCTTCCTGATGTACTTCCTCGCCTTCGGAGTCCTGTGATGAGCCAGCGGTACGTCGAGATCGCGCTGCAGAATCTCAAGACCGAGTCGCCGCACCAGCTCGACCACGTCGCGCGCGACGCCAGGGCCTACAGCGTCAAGGAGCTGCACCCTGCGTTCCACACGTCGTACGACTGGCACTCCTGCGTGCACATGCACTGGCTGCTGGTCCGGTTGTTGCCCGAGGCCACTGATCCCGAGCCCATCCGCAAGGCGCTCGACCAGAACTTGACCGCCGACGCACTGGCCGCCGAGGCGGCGTACCTGCGGAGCTCGCCGTCGTTCGAGCGCCCGTACGGCTGGGCCTGGGGTCTGGTGCTGGCCGCGGCCGTCGGCGCGAGTCCCGACGGGGCCAGCTGGTCCAAGGCGATGACCCCGTTCGTCGACGCGATCGTCGACCTCAGCGTCGAGTGGCTGGAGGGAGCGGCCCGCCCGGTCCGCTCGGGCGTCCACTCGAACTCGGCGTTCGCGATGGCTCTTCTGTACGACGCCGCCGAGGCTCTCGGCCAGGACAAGCTCGTCCAAGCCGTCCAGGACAAGGCGCGCACCTGGTTCGCCGAGGATCGCGACTGCCCGCTGCAGTGGGAGCCGAGCGGCGAGGACTTCCTGTCGCCGGGACTGTCGGAAGCCGACCTGATGCGCCGGATCCTGACCGAGGACGACTTCGCCGAGTGGTTGCCCGCCTTCCTGCCTGATCTGACTGCTCTGCAACCGGTCGCCGTCCGCTACCCGATCGACGGTCGCCAAGGGCATCTACAAGGGCTCAACCTCACCCGCGCCTGGCAGTTGGCCGCTCTGACCGACGACGAACGACAGGTGACGGCCCACCTCGACGCCGCCCTCCCCAGCGTCACCAGCGGCGACTTCAACCACGACCACTGGCTCGCCACCTTCGCCTACCTCGCCCAGGGCGGTGCGCTGATCAGTCCGTCCAGGTGACGGAAGCAACAAGTCGGTGCTTCCGGACCGGCGTACACTTCAAGTACGAGTGAAACCACTCGCGTGCTCCGGGGTCGGTGTAATTCCGAGCCGGCGGTTACAGTCCGCGACCCGGTCGACGAAGGTGTCGGCCGGTTGACCTGGTGGAATTCCAGGACCGACGGTGAAAGTCCGGATGGGAGGCGCACGCGATCGGTGTGCGCTCCGACGTGCGGAACCGCGTGGCCGCAGTAGGTAGCGCGACACACCCTCCGGACGGCGGTTCGCGTGCCGGTTGTCATGGCCCCGGTGGTGCGTCCGTGACAACGAGGGACCGTCTGTGAACCACGCTTCACCGATCGACGTCGCCTGGATGCGGCGTGCGATCGAGCTGGCCGGCCGCGGGATCGGCAGCACGCACCCCAACCCGGTCGTCGGCTGTGTGATCACCGGCCGCGACGGGCATCCCGTTGGCGAGGGGTATCACGAGCAGGCCGGCGGACCGCACGCCGAGGTGAACGCGCTGCGGATGGCCGGGCCGCGGGCTCGCGGCGGTACGGCGTACGTGACGCTGGAGCCCTGCAACCACACCGGCCGGACCGGGCCGTGCGCCGACGCGCTGATCGAGGCCGGCATCAGCCGCGTCGTGTACGCCGTACCCGACCCGAACGCGCAGGCCGCCGGCGGCGGCGAGACGCTGCGCACCAAGGACATCCAGGTCGAGCAGGGCGTACTGCGGGCCGAGGCCGAAGAGGTCAACTACGTCTGGCTGCACAGCGTGCGGACCGGCCGTCCGTTCGTGACTTGGAAGTTCGCCACCACCCTGGACGGCCGCAGCGCCGCGCCCGACCGGACCAGCAAGTGGATCACCGGTGAGGCCGCCCGCGCCGACGTCCACCGCAAGCGCGCCGAGTGCGACGCGATCGCCGTCGGCACCCAGACGGTGCTGGACGACGACCCCGAGCTGACCGTGCGCGACGAGAACGACCGCCCGATCGGCCGCCAGCCGCTGCGGGTCGTGGTCGGCGACCGGGAGATCCCGGAGACCGCGCGGGTCCGCAACGACCGCGCCGCGACGTTGCTGCTGCCGACCCACGACCCCGCCGAGGTGCTCCGGCAGCTCGACGACCACCAGATCCGCCACCTGTGGCTCGAGGGCGGGCCGACGCTGGCCGCGGCCTTCCTGCGCGCCGGACTGGTCGACCAGATCGTCGCGTACGTCGCTCCGGCGCTGCTCGGCTCGGGCTTCTCCGCCGTCGGCGACCTGGGTGCGGAATCTATCGACCACCTGCGGCGCTTCACCCTTGCGGACGTCACTCGCCTCGGCGACGACGTCCGGCTCACCCTGACTCCCCTGGGAGGGAAGTAGATGTTCACCGGAATCGTCGAAGAGCTGGGTACCGTCGAGTCGCTCGACCTGCTGGAGGGCGACGCGGCCCGGCTCACCATCCGTGGCCCGAAGGTGACCGAGGACGCCGGGCACGGCGACTCGATCTCGGTCAACGGCTGCTGCCTGACCGTCGTCGAGACCGGTGAGGGTACCTTCACCGCCGACGTGATGCGCGAGACGCTCCGCCGGACCAGCCTGGGCGGCGTCGAGAAGGGCTCGATCGTCAACCTGGAGCGGGCCGTCACCGCGCACGCCCGGCTGGGCGGCCACATCGTCCAGGGCCACGTCGACGGCGTCGGCACGATCGCGAGCCGCGAGCCGGCCGAGCACTGGGAGGTCGTCCGCGTGGCGGCCGGGCCGGAGATCCTCAAGTACGTCGCGGAGAAGGGCTCGATCGCCGTCGACGGCGTCTCGCTGACCGTCACCGACGTCGACGACGCGACCTCCACCTTCGGGATCAGCCTGATCCCGACCACCCTCGAGCTCACCGTGCTCGGGCGCAACACGATCGGCGACACCGTCAACCTCGAGGTCGACGTGATCGCGAAGTACGTGGAGCGGTTGCTGACCGCCCCGAAGAGTGTTGTCGGAGGCAACGAATGATCGACTGGCTGCTGCACGAGCAGGTCACCATCGCCGGTTCGCCGGTGCTCGTGCGTGAGATCGTCGGCAACGTGTTCGGCCTGGCCAGCGCCCTGTTCGGGATGCGCCGGCTGGTGTCGGCGTGGCCGATCGGCATCGTCGGGAACGTGCTGCTGTTCACGGTCTTCGTCGGCGGGCTGTTCGACACCCCGCAGGACAAGGACCTCTGGGGCCAGGCCGGCCGCCAGGTCTTCTTCGCGCTCGTCAGCCTGTACGGGTGGTACCGCTGGTACCAGACCCGCCACGGCGGCGCCGCGACCGGAGTCCAGCCGCGCTGGGCCACGGCCCGGCAGCGTCTGGAGATGCTCGGCGCGGGCGTCGTGCTCTACGCGATCGGTTACTTCGTACTTCGGGAGCTCGGTTCCTGGGGTCCGCAGTGGGATGCGTGGATCCTGACCGGGTCGATCCTGGCGACGTACGGGATGGCGCGCGGGTTCGTCGAGTTCTGGCTGGTCTGGATCGCGGTGGACGTCGTCGGCGTCCCGCTGCTGGTGCAGGCCAAGTTCTACCCGTCGGCGGCGATGTACGTCGTCTACGGACTGTTCTGCGTGCTCGGGTTCGCGGCGTGGTGGCGGATCAACCAGCGGGAGACCGTAGCGGTCACCCCCGATCCAGTGGTGGTGGGTTAGACGATGGGCGAGGTGCTGAAGCTCGACACGATCGAGCACGCGATCGACGAGATCCGCGCCGGCCGCGCGGTGATCGTGGTCGACGACGAGGACCGCGAGAACGAGGGCGACCTGATCTTCGCCGCGTCCAAGGCGACGCCGGAGCTGCTCGCGTTCCTGATCCGGTACAGCTCGGGTGTCGTGTGCGTGCCGATGGAGGGCGCCGAGCTGGACCGGCTCGGCATCCCGCTGATGACCCCGCACAACCGGGAGAAGCTGCGCACGGCGTACACGGTGTCGGTCGATGCCCGCGACAACATCGCGACCGGCATCTCGGCGGCCGACCGGGCCAAGACGATTCGCGTGCTGGCCGACTCGGCCTCGGAGCCGTTCGACCTGGTGCAGCCGGGGCACGTGTTCCCGCTGCGGGCGCGCGACGGCGGCGTACTGGTGCGCCCGGGGCACACCGAGGCGTCGATCGACCTGGCCCGGCTGGCCGGGCTGCGGCCGTCCGCGGTGATCTCCGAGCTGGTGAACGACGACGGGTCGATGAAGCGCGGCGCTGAGCTGCGTTCGTTCGCTGACGAGCACGGCCTGGTGCTGGTCTCGATCGCGGACCTGATCGCGTACCGGCGTCGTACCGAGAGCCAGATCGAGCGGGTCGCGACCACCACGTTGCCCACCCGGTACGGCGACTTCATTGCGCACGGCTACCGGAACACCGTCGACGGGTCGGAGCAGCTGGCGCTGGTCCGCGGCGAGATCGGGGACGGGCCGACGCTGGTCCGGCTGCACTCGGAGTGCCTGACCGGCGACGTGTTCGGCTCGCTGCGCTGCGACTGCGGTCCGCAGCTGGACGAGGCGATGCGGCAGGTCGCGGCCGAGGGCGGCGTCGTCGTGTACCTGCGCGGCCACGAGGGCCGGGGGATCGGGCTGCTGCACAAGCTGCAGGCGTACGAGCTGCAGGACGCGGGCCGGGACACCGTCGACGCGAACCTGGATCTCGGGCTGCCCGCGGATGCTCGCGACTACGGCACCGGCGCGCAGATCCTCGCCGATCTGGGCGTCACGTCGGCGACGATGCTGACGAACAACCCGGACAAGCTGACCGGCGTCCAGGGCTACGGGATCGACGTGGTCGAGCGCCGCGGGATCTCGATCGACCCGACCGAGCACAACCTGCGCTACCTGCGCACCAAGCGCGACCGGATGGGCCACCACCTGCCCACCGGCACGGACGAAAAGGGAGTTCAGTAGATGTCGGGAAGTGGAGCACCCACGATCGAGACACCGCGGGTGGAGGGCGCCCGGGTCGCGGTCGTCGCCGCGCAGTGGCACCCGAAGGTGACCGACGCGCTGGTCGCCGGCGCCGTGCGGGCGCTGGACGAGTCGGGCGTCACCGACTACTCGATCATCCGCGTGCCGGGCTCGTTCGAGCTGCCGGTCACGGCGCTGCACGCGGCGAAGGCTGGGTACGACGCGGTGGTGGCGCTGGGTGTCGTCATCCGCGGTGACACGCCGCACTTCGAGTACGTCTGCCAGGCCGCGACGAACGGGCTGATGGAGGTCGGCATGAGCACCGGGGTGCCGGTGGGGTTCGGGCTGCTGACGTGCGACAACGATCCTCAGGCGCTGGATCGCGCGGGGCTGCCGGACTCGCGGGAGGACAAGGGCTACGAGTCCACACAGGCGGCGCTGGTGACCTTGGCCGCGATCAAGAGCCTCTGAGCCTGGCACCTTTCAAGTACCAACCACCAGCTCAGCACCTTTCAAGTGCCGACCACCGATCGAGGGCTGGTACTTGAAAGGTGCAGGTCCTGGAGCAGCGGCAGCATCTTTCAAGTGCCGACCGCCGGTCGGGGGCTGGTACTTGGAAGGTGTTGCTGGGTCGTCTTTCAGGCTTTGGCGCCGAGCAGGGCTGCTGTGTGCGCCCAGAGGTGGTCGAGCTGGCCCGGATCGTTCCGGAGCTTGGCGAACAGGACCGAACCTTCGAGCTGCGCGACCAGCGAGCGAGCCGCCTCGCGAGCGTCTGGTACGTCGGCCGCGCCGTCGC
Source organism: Kribbella endophytica (assembly GCF_054781295.1). NCBI lineage: Bacteria > Bacillati > Actinomycetota > Actinomycetes > Propionibacteriales > Kribbellaceae > Kribbella > Kribbella endophytica. The sequence continues at coordinate 362,264 of NZ_BAAGUR010000005.1, read as the reverse complement.
GCTGCGCCTGGTCGACGACCTCGGCGACCATCGTGATCTGCTCGTCGAAGATCTCCTGCAGACGATGCTGGATCTCGTCGTCGCGCGCGCTCAGCTCCAGCGCCAGGTTGCCGAACAGGCAGCCCGTCACCGCGCCGGTGTCCTTCTGCGCCTTGCGCTGGACCTCGGTCGTCGCGTCGTACAGGTCTCGCAGTCGGTCCAGCGGTGCCTTGTCGCTGCCCAGCAGCGCCGCCCACTGGGCGCGCTGCTCGACCCAGTGCTCCTCGATGACCGCCTCGGCGAGCGCCTGCTTGGAGTCGAAGAAGTAGTAGAAGCTGCCCTTCGGTACGCCGGCCACGGTGCAGATCTCCGCAACGCCCAGCGCCGAGTACCCGCGCTGGGCGAGGAGCTCCCGGCCTGCCTTCAGGATCTTCGGTCGTGCGTCGCTGTTCCGTCCCATGTTGAAAAGTATACGACCGGTCGTCTAGTCTGTGAAAGTAGTAGACCGTTCGTCTAGTAAATCCAGAACTGGAGAAGAACCATGAGCACACCGTCCAAGGTCGCGATCGTCACCGGAGCGTCGCAGGGCATCGGGGCCGGCCTGGTCGCCGCCTACCGCGCCGCCGGCTACGGCGTCGTCGCGACCTCGCGATCGATCACCGACTCGGGCGACGCGGACGTCGTCGCCGTACCGGGTGACATCGCCGACCCGGCGACCGCCGCGCGGGTGGTCGAGGTCGCGCTGGAGCGGTTCGGCCGGATCGACACGCTGATCAACAACGCCGGCGTCTTCGTCGCCAAGCCGTTCACCGAGTACACCGTCGAGGACTTCGAGCTGCTGAGCGCGACCAACCTGGCCGGGTTCTTCCACCTGACCCAGCGCGCGGCCGCCGTCATGCTCGAGGCCGGGGCCGGGCACATCGCGACCATCACGACCTCGCTGGTCGAGCAGCCCGACGAGGCGGTCCCGTCCGGCCTCGCGTCGCTGACCAAGGGCGGCCTGCAGGCCGCGACCAAGTCGCTCGCGATCGAATTCGCGGCGCGCGGCGTCCGGGTGAACGCGGTGGCACCGGGCTACATCAAGACGGCGATCCACCCGGAGAACACGCACTCCACGCTGGCCGGCATGCACCCGATGGACCGGATGGGCGAGGTCAGCGACATCGTCTCGGCCGTCATGTACCTCGAAGGTGCCGAGTTCATCACCGGTGAGGTCCTGCACGCCGACGGCGGCATGACCGTCGGCCGGACCGCGGCGTAGAGGGGGTTGAGAAGATGCCTGTTGTCACGATCGACGTGACCCGTGAGGGACACACGCCGGGCACTGACTCGGTGACTGCTGAGGAGAAGGCCGCGCTGATCAAGGGTGTGAGCGAGGTGCTGCGGGACGTGCTGGACAAGCCGTTCGAGTCGACGTTCGTGATCATCAACGAGGTCGACACGGCCAACTGGGGTTGGGGTGGTCTGCCCGCGCTGGAGTTCCGGGCGCAGCGGGCTGCCGAGCAGAAGTAGTAGCTGGTACGCCGAGGGCGCCGTCCGATCCGGGTGGCGCCCTCGCGGCTGGTGCGGAGTGGAGGAGGATTCGGGCATGACTGGTTCGTGGACTGCGTCGGAGTCGCCGGTGATCGGGGCGCCGATGGCTGGTGGGGCTACCAAGCCGGCGCTGGTTGCGGCGGTGACTTCGGCGGGTGGGTTCGGGTTTCTTGCCGGCGGTTACAAGACGCCGGATGCACTGGGTGCGGAGATGTCCGAGCTGACGGTGCCGTTCGGGGTGAACCTGTTCGTGCCGGGGCCGTCGACGGTGACCGAGGCGGAGTTTCGGCGGTACGCCGAGGAGCTGGCTGCGGAGGGTACGCCGTACGGGCTCGATCTGGCGGCGGCGCCGATGGTGGTGGATGACGATCACTGGCAGGGGAAGCTCGATCTGCTGCTGGAGCGGCCGGTGCCGTTCGTGAGCTTCACCTTTGGACTGCCGGGCGCTGAGGTGGTGAGCGCGTTGGCCGGTGTCGGGACGCAGGTGCTGGCGACGGTGACGACTCTCGGGGAAGCGCGCGTGGCGGTTGAGCTCGGCGTGCACGGGCTGATCGCTCAGGGGACGGAAGCCGGCGGGCACAGCGGGACGCACACGCCGGAGCAACCTGGCGTTGTGTCGTTGCGCGAGCTGGTCCAGCAAGTGGTTGCGGAGACCTCGTTGCCGGTGATTGCTGCGGGGGGAGTAAGTGAGGCCTCGCAGGTGCGGGAGCTGCTGGGTCTCGGAGCTTCGGCGGTGGCGGTCGGGACAGTGCTACTGCGGACCGACGAGAGCGGGGCGAGCGCCGTACACAAGGAAGCCCTTGCCAACGCCGGGCCGGATCAGACCGTCATCACGCGGGCGTTCACCGGGCGTCCGGCCCGTGGACTGCGGAACGGTTTCATCGAGCGCCACGAGGCCAGTGCGCCGATCGGGTATCCCGCGATTCATCATCTGACCCGGCCGTTGCGCGCGGTCGCGGCCGCTGCTGGCCAGCCGGATCAGGTTCACCTGTGGGCGGGGACCGCGTACGGCCAGGCGCGGACCGGGCCTGCTGCCGACGTCATCACCGCACTCGCTGCGGAACTCTAGGAGAAGCATGAAGGTTTCGCTCGGTACTTGGCCGACCCCGTTGGAGCCGGCGCCGCGCCTCGCGGCCACGCTCGGGCTGGCCGACCTGTGGTTCAAACGCGACGACCTCGGCGGTTTGGGGGCTGGAGGCAACAAAACCCGCAAGCTGGAGTGGACGCTGGGCGCGGCTCTGGCGGACGGCGCCGAGACTGTTGTCACGACGGGTGCGCCGCAGAGCAACCACGCGCGTCTGACCGCCGCCGCGGCGGCGCGGCTCGGGGTGAACGCCGTACTGGTGTTCCCTGGTGAAGCTGGTCAGTCGAGCTCGGGCAACCTCGCGCTGGACGGGCTGTTCGGCGCGCGCGTGGTCTGGGCAGGGGACCGGGACCGCGCTGTCGTGGCCGAGGAGATCGTTGCTGAGGCGGGCAAGGCCGCGCTGATCCCGTTCGGTGGATCGAGCGTGGTCGGCGCGCAGGGGTACGCCGAGTGCGCCCAGGAGCTGCTGACCCAGCTCCCGGACTTCACCACGGTGGTGGTCGCGCTCGGCTCCGGCGGGACGATGGCCGGCCTGGTTAGCGAGCTAGGCCCCGAGCGAGTCCTCGGCGTGGACACTGGCGCACTGCCAGACCCGCTGCCGGTCGTGGCCTCGATGTCCGGCGTACCAGCTGATGCTTTGCGAGTACGCCGGGAGCAGGTGGGCCCCGGCTATCCCCACTTCACCGAGGCCTCCGCCGCGGCCCTCACCCTGACCGCCCGCACCGAGGGCGTCGTCCTCGATCCCATCTACACCGGCCGAGCCATGGCCGGCCTGATCGAGGCCGCCAAGGACGGATCCCTCGGCGACCGCCCGATCTTCCTCCACACCGGAGGCCTCCCCGGCTTCTTCGGCAACCCCGCGGCCGTCACCTATGCGGAGGCCTTCCTCAGCTAGTGCGCGTGTGGGTCATCTTCCAGTTGGAGACCCAGGTCTGGCCGCCGTCGGTGGAGAAGAACTGTTCCCAGCGGGCCTGCCGGTCGCCGGGGGTCCACTGGAAGCGGACGTCGATGGGCTGGTCCTCCCAGACGTCCGGGCCCTCGAAGATGCCGACGCCGTCGGTGAAGGAGCCGATGACCGGGGTCTCGAGTCGGCCGCGCTGGCTGTTGATCCAGTGGATGGACCAGGTGCCGGTCGTCGGGTTGTAGACGCGGAAGGTCGCGCCCTGGAAGTTGAGCGTCGGGAACCAGCCCTCGTCGAAGCTGATCGCGCCGTCGAAGTACGTCCAGACCTGCATTTTCGACTCGACGTCGTACCACTCGGCCGGTTCGCCGAGGGCGGGCCGGCGGCGTTCGTTGTGCATGTCCCAGCTGCCGACCAGGAAGTCGAAGTCGCCGGTCACCTTCGGGATGTCGAGCGGCGGCGGCGCGGTCTCACGCCGGGTGAAGTCCATCGTCCAGTTGACCTCCCACGTCTCGCCGCCGTCGGCCGAGAACGACTGCTCCCAGTGCGCGGTGGTGTCGGTGATGTCCGACCAGCTGTAGCTCGCGAGGATCGGGTGGCCGTCGTGCGTGTCCTCGCCGACCAGCCAGCACGCGCCGTCCTTCCACTTTCCGCGCACCGGCGGGAACACCTCGTACGACGTGCTGTTCACCCAGTAGATCGACCACTCCTCGGCCTCCGGGTCGAACAGCCGCAGCGACAGCCCGTACGAGCCCTTGGTCGGGAACTGCATCTCGTCGAGGCTGATCGCGCCGTCGAAGTGCGTCCGCGCGCTGCAGGTGCCGGCGTACTCGTCCCACTCGTCGCTCCCGGTCAGCGGCTTGAGCAACTGCCGGTGCGCCACGTCGAAGTGCCCGTTCAGGAAGTCGAAATCACTGGTCGCTTTGGTCATGGGTCGAGCCTGACAGCAAAACCTGACAGGTCATGGCAGTGTTTTTTCGGCCGCCAGGAGTTCGCGACGTCGCTGGAGGCGGCGGGGTGCCTGCCAGCGCTCCAACAGGCCCGCTGCCCACGCCAGGGCGGCGATGATGCACCACCAGTTGCCGAGTGCGATGTTGACCAGGGCGATCAGCAGGTTGAGGCCGAGCACCAGCACCAAGCCCGTCCGGGCGCGTCGGAGGTTGCGGATCCGGAGGTCGAGGAGCTCGATGGCGACGGCGCGGACCTCCGGCTCGGTGGGGACGGGTCCGCCCCGCGCCGCGGCGCGGGCGAGCGTCCAGCCGGGCTCGGGGAGTCGTTCCAGGAGTGGACGGAGGTTGCGGCGGTACTGGCGGGATCCGACGGCGATCACGAGGCCGAACAGCAGTCCGACGGCGGCGCCGAAGACGACCGCGAGGGTGAGGGTGTCGCCGGACAGGACGATCAGGAGGGCGATCAGAGCGCCGACCGGCAGCCCGGTGAGCAGGACGAGCGCCCACACCGGTGCCATCAGGTACGCGCGCATCGGGCAAGGCTGGCACATCGCAGGGGCGGCCGGGATGGTGCAGGCGGAAACCTGACAGGGTGTGGCAGCGTTTCGGCGTACGCTCGGCGCATGCGTTCGAGTCGGTTGTTGTCGATTCTGTTGTTGCTGCAGACGCGGCGGCAGCTGACGGCTCGGGAGTTGGCGGACGAGCTGGAAGTCTCGTTGCGGACGATCTATCGGGACGTCGAGGCGCTCGCGGCCGCGGGGGTTCCGGTGTACGCCGATCAAGGGCGCGCGGGCGGGTATCGGCTGGTCGACGGGTACCGGACTCGGCTGACCGGACTGACCGAGCAGGAAGCGGCGGCGCTGTTCCTCGTCGGGATGCCGGGGCCGGCGGCGGCTCTCGGGCTGACGGCGGAGACGTCGGCGGCGGAGCTGAAGTTGCTGGCGGCGTTGGCGCCGGATCAGCGGGATCGCGCGGGGCGGCTGAAGAACCGGTTCTATCTCGACATGCCCGCGTGGTACTCCGACGCCGAGGACTCGCCGCAGCTCGCGCCGGTCGCGGAGGCCGTGCTGCACGACCGGCGGATCAAGGTGCTCTATCGCCGGTGGGAGGCGCCGCGCGAGGTCGAGCGGATGCTCGATCCGTACGGGCTGGTGCTGAAGAACGGGAGTTGGTACGTCGTCGCAGCTGCTGGGCAGGCGGTCCGGACGTACCGGGTGTCCAACATCCTCGAGCTGACGATCACCGAGGAGGAGTTCAGTCGGCCGGCTGGGTTCGATCTGGCGACGGTTTGGCGGGAGCATCTCGAGGAGTTCGATCAGCGGCGGTTCACCTCGTCGGCCGTCGTCCGTGTGTCGGCGAAGATGGTCGCGCGGTTGAAGGACGTGTCGTTTCCCGTGCTGGTGAAGGCGATGGAGGGCGTCGCGCCGGACGCCGACGGGACAGTGACGGTCGACGTGCCGATCGAGTCCGTGGGGAACGCGGCGTCGCAGTTCATCCGGTACGGCGACGAGCTGGAGGTGCTCGCGCCGGACGAGGTTCGGGCGGAGATCAGGCGGTTGGCGACGACGGTTGCCGCGCTCTATCCCGCGCCGCGATGATCAGGTCGTGCGGTACGGCGTACTGGGTGCGCCCTTGGAAGCCGGTCGTCGTACGGGCCGCGGTGAGGGAGTTGAGCAGCGCTTCCTCGACGGCTTCGAGCGTTGCCTGGAAGACCTCGCGGAGGTCCTGGTCGGGCATCGGTGATTGGTACGACGTGGCGAACGCGATCGCGTAGTCGCCGCTGCCGGGCGCGTAGTCCGAGCCGATCCGGCCGAGCGCGAAGATCGCCCGGCGAGCGATCCGGCCGAGCTGGCGCGCGTCGAGCGGGAGGTCGGTGGCGAGCACGATCATGCAGGAGTTGCCGTCGGGCTCGGGCTGTTGCGGCGCTGGGATCTGGGTGCCGAGGACTTGGAGGGTGCCGGAGAAGTTGCTTTGGACGAGTACGCCGATCGTGCCGGTGGGGAGTTGGCGGGACGACGTACCGATGCCTGCTTTGAAGCCGAGGGCTGAGGTGCCGGTGCCTGCTCCTGCGCAGCCTTCTTCGGGTTGGTCGGTGGAGGCTGATGTGAGGGCATCGAGGACGTGCTGCTCGGTGATCGGGCGGCGGCGGATGTCGGAGAGGTAGCCGTCGTTGGTCTCGCCGACCACTGGGTTGAGGCTGGTCGCGTGTGGGTCGCGGTCGAGCAGGTAGGTGAGCAGGGCGTCGGCGACGCGGAAGACCGAGAGGGTGCCGGTGAGCAGGATCGGAGTCTCCAGCCGACCGAGCTCGTCGACCTGCGTGGAGCCGACCAACTTCCCGTATCCGTTGCCCACAGCAACAGCCGCCGGGAGACCGCTGGTGACGTCGGCGGGGACGATCGCGGTGACCCCCGTCTGCAGGTCGCCGTCGGAGATGGTTGTCTGGCCGACAAGCACGCCTGGTACGTCGGTGATCGCGTTCAGCTCGCCCGTGGGCAGGCTCCCGATGACAACACCCAGGTCACGCGCTCTCGTCCGCATGCCCACTATCGTCGGTCAGATGAAGCTGCAACGCGTGGCCGGGCGGGTGTGGGTCTATCCGCACGATCCTGATCCGGAGGCTATTGGGGCTTCGGTGGGGGTGGTTGCCGATGAGCGTGGGTCTGTGTTGATCGATGCGGGGAACAGTCTGGCGCATGCTCGGGAAGTGCAGCGGGCGATCGCTGCCGAAGGGCTGCCGGAGGTGCGGTGGTTGGTTTACACGCATCATCACTGGGATCACACGTGGGGTGCTTCGGCTTGGGGGGAGGTTGAGGTGGTGGCGCATGCTTCGGCCGTGGGGATTTTGGCGGGGGAGGCTGAGCGGCCTTGGAGTCATCAGTACTTGCGGGACCAGGTGATCGACAACCCGAAGCTTGGGCCCAGTTTCCGGGCGCGGGCGCTCGCCGTACCGGACTTCTCCGAGTTGCGGATCGTGTTGCCGCACACAACGTTCGAGGAGACGTTGACGTTGCCGACCGGGGTGGAGCTTCGGTACGTCGGGGGCCGGCACGCGCCGGACTCGATCGTTGCTGTTGATCCCGAGTCGGACGTGATGCTGGTGGGGGACTGTTACTACCCGCCGCCGTTTCACCTGCGGACCGAGGAGGACACGACGGACTTCGGGATGGCCCGCAGGTTGCTGCGTGAAGGGCATGCGTACTACGTGGACTCGCACTCGGAGCCGCGGAAGATGCGGTCAGCGGGTGGCGGCGCCGTGGGGTTGGCCTGAGAGCTCGGCGAGTGCTGTCGCGACTGTGCGGGCGTTGGTCTGGAACTCCTCGTCGGGGACGGACGGGAGGATGTCGCCCCAGATCGACAGCAGCGGGCCGCGGAGTTGCATCATGCCGACCGGGCGCGCCATGAACCACACGTGGAAGTGCTCGCTGCCGTCGCCGAAGCGGCTGAAGTGCGTGCGGCCGACGCCCTCGATGCGGCGGATCGCGCCGGCTACACGCTGGATCATCGGGCCGAGGTCGGCGAGCAGTTCGGGGGAGAGGTTGTCGAGGCGGTAGTGCTCGCGTGGCTCCAGCAGGGCGACGATCGGGAGGCCGCTCGGCTCGAGCCCGGCCTTGAGCTGCCAGCGGTCGTCGCGCCAGATCACCGCCGAGTCCGGGCCGGTGCACGCGATGCACGGCTTGCCGCCCGGTTCGCCGGCGCGCGGCGGTTCGGGGAGGACCGGCTCGGCCAGCGGGACGACCTGGACGTCGCCGTCGAAGGCGAAGAACGGGCCGCCGAGCAGCGGTGCGGGCGACACGCGTTCGCCGTACGGAAGTCGCTGGTGGTAGGCGGTCGGGCGCAGGTTCATGCTCGAACTCTGCCTGCTCGCGGGCCCGGCCGTCACGGGTATTACCGTTTCCGGCATGGCGACCCAGGAACGGCCCGAGCTGGCCGAGGCGTTGGACCTGACCCAGCACCCGGAAGGCGGCTGGTTCCGCGAGACCTGGCGTTCGGAGGTGTCGTTCGAGCCGAGCGGGTACGACGGGGAGCGGGCGAGTGCGACCGCGATCTACTTCCTGCTCGCGCCGGGTGAGGAGTCGCGCTGGCACAAGGTGCGCTCGGCCGAGATCTGGCTGTGGCACTCCGGTGGGCCGCTGACCCTCGAGCTCGGCGGCGTCGGCGACGACCCGGAGCTGGCCGAGTCGATCACGCTCGGGCCGGACGTGAAGGCAGGCCAGCAGCCGCAGGCCGTCGTACCGGCCGGGGCCTGGCAGGCCGCGCGACCGGTCGACGACGAAGCGGTGCTGGTGTCGTGCATCGTGTCGCCGGGCTTCGACTTCGCCGACTTCACGCTGCGCTAAGCATCTAGATCAGAACAGTGGCCAGCGCCTCGTAGCCCGGCAGCAGATCCGGGCCTTCCTTGCCGAGCTGCTGGATGACGACCTGGTCGGCGCCGGCTTCGAGGTGGGCGTTCAGTCCCTCGGCGATCTCGACCGCCGTACCGTGCAGGACGAGCGCGTCGACCAGGTGGTCGCTGCCGCCGTTCTCGAAGTCGTGGTCGTGGTACCCGAGGCGCTTGAGGTTGCTCGTGTAGTTGGTGAGCTGCAGGTACCCGGCCAGGTAGTCGCGCGCGACCGAGCGCGCGATCTCCGGATCGGTCTCCAGCACGACCTTGTGCTCGGGCGCCAGCAGTACGCCGGCGCCGAGCGTCTCGCGAGCCTGCCGCGTGTGCTCGGGCGTCGTGAGGTACGGAAGCGCGCCCGCGGTCCGCGCGGCCGACAGCTTCAGCACCCGCGGTCCAAGCGCGGCCAGCGCCCGCCGATCGGTCGGGACCTTGGCGTCGTCGAGCGCGTCCAGGTAGTCGACGATCGTCTCGTACGGCGTCTTGTACTCACCCGTGCGCTCCGGATGCCCGATGCCGACGCCCAGGATGAAGCGGCCCGGGTGCTCCTCCTCCAACCGGTGGTACGACGAGGCAACAGCCGCCGGCTCGTCCTTCCACATGTTGACGATGCTGGTGCCGACCTTCACCTGATCGGTCGAGGCGAGCAGCACCTCGGCGTCGCGCAGATCGGCGTCGGGCGAGGCGCCGAGCCACAGCGCGCCGTACCCGAGCTGCTCGAGGCCGGAGGCGAGTTCAGGCCCCCACTTCTCCGCCTGGTGCCAGACCCCGAACCGTCCCAGATCGACCGCCACGTCGTGCTCCCTTCGTCTAACGATTCCCTTGGGGCAGCTCCGGGCGGAGAGCAGCCATTCCGGCGACACGAGCAAGTCTTCCTGTTACTCCTGCGTCACTCAACGATGATTGCGCAAGCAACGAAATCGGTGTGCCCGAAAGGTCTGCCACGGAAGGGGAACGGGGAGGAAAAGATTGCGTCAAGAATGGGGCTGAACGACCGGAAACGGGCTGCAACGGGACAACTTCGCGGGGCACTGTGACGTCTTAAGGAGGAGTGTGATCAACCCGCAGAACTCCCCGTCAGCGCGTCGTCACGAGACAAGACCAACCGCTGCAGTGGTATGGACCCTGCGGGCTTACACTCGCAGCGACTCGGCAGCACCAACCCCTCGACCGCCGGGCCGCGGACACAGCGTTGTGGGCCGCATTCCCTGGAGACGGAAGAAGGGCGAGCAGTGAAGGTCGGAGTTCCGAAGGAAGTCAAGAACCACGAGTACCGGGTGGCGATCACCCCGGCCGGGGTGCACGAGTTCGTGCGCAACGGGCACGAGGTTCTGATCGAGCAGGGAGCCGGTTCCGGTTCGCTGCTGCCGGACGAGGAGTTCGTCGCGGCCGGGGCACGGATCGTGCCGACCGCCGACGACGTGTGGGGCGAGGCCGAGCTGGTGCTCAAGGTCAAGGAGCCGGTGGCCGAGGAGTACCACCGGATGCGCCGGGACCAGGTGCTGTTCACCTACCTGCACCTGGCCGCGAGCCCCGAGACCACGAAGGCGCTGACCGACTCCGGCATCACCGGCATCGCGTACGAGACGGTCCAGCTCCCGGACGGGTCGCTGCCGCTGCTCGCCCCGATGAGCGAGGTCGCGGGCCGGCTCGCGCCGCAGGCCGGGTCGTACCACCTGATGGCCAACGGCGGCGGCCGCGGCGTCCTGATGGGCGGTGTCTCCGGCGTGCACTCGGCCCGGGTCGTCATCATCGGCGCCGGTGTGGCCGGGATGAACGCGGCGGCGATCGCGCTCGGCATGCAGGCCGAGGTGCAGCTGTTCGACCGCAACATCGCGCGCCTGCGGGACGCCGACCGGACGTACCAGGGCCACCTGCACACGGTCGCGTCGAACGCGTACGAGATCGAGCGCGCGGTACTCAACGCCGACCTGGTCATCGGCGCGGTCCTGGTCACCGGCGCGAAGGCGCCGAAGCTGGTCAGCAACGAGCTGGTCTCGCGGATGAAGCCGGGCAGCGTGCTCGTCGACATCGCGATCGACCAGGGCGGCTGCTTCGAGGACTCGCACCCGACCACGCACGCCGACCCGGTCTACAAGGTGCACAACTCGCTGTTCTACTGCGTGGCCAACATGCCGGGCGCGGTGCCGAACACCTCGACGTACGCGCTCACGAACGTGACCTTGCCGTACGCCGTGGAGCTGGCGAACCTCGGCTGGCGGGAGGCGCTGAAGAACGACCACAGCCTCGCGCTCGGCCTGAACACCTTCGACGGCCAGGTCACCTACGGCCCGGTCGCCGAGGCGCACGACCTCGACCAGCTGAAGCTCGACGAGGTCCTTGTCTGACCCACCGGGCAGACTGCTCCACATGAGTGACATCGGGCGTGGGGTCGGTGCGTACCTCGACCATCTGACGGTCGAGCGCGGACTGGCCGCCAACACCCTGGCGTCGTACCGGCGGGACCTGCGTCGGTACGACGAGTACCTGGCCGGCGCGGAGATCACGTCGCTCGGCCGGATCTCCGAGGCGGTGGTCGGTGACTTCCTGATGCGGTTGCGGGAAGGCGACGCCGACCACCCGCCGCTGACCGCGTCGAGCGCGGGACGCACGGTCGTCGCGGTCCGCGGGTTCCACAAGTTCTGCCTGCGCGAGGGGCTGACCTCGATCGACCCGGCCGGCGCGGTGAAGCCGCCGGTCCCGCCGCAACGGTTGCCCAAGGCCCTGTCCGTCGACGAGGTGACCCGGATCCTGACCGCGGCCGCCGGCGCCGAGGCCGAGCCCGCGGTGCTCGCGACGCGTGACGCCGCGTTGCTGGAGTTCCTGTACGGGACCGGCGCGCGGATCTCGGAGGCGGTCGGGCTCGACGTCGACGAGGTCGATCTCGAGTCCGGGCAGGTGCTGCTGCGCGGCAAGGGCAGCAAGGAACGCGTCGTACCGGTCGGGTCCTACGCACGCGACGCGTTGTCGGCGTACCAGGTTCGCGGACGGCCGGATCTCGTCGCGCGAGGTCGTGGCACGCATGCGCTGTTCCTCAACGCGCGCGGCGGCCGGCTGTCGCGGCAGAGCGCGTGGACGGTACTGCGCAGGGCGACGCAGCGGGCCGGGATCAGCAAGGAGATCTCGCCGCACACGCTGCGGCACTCGTTCGCGACGCATCTGCTCGACGGCGGCGCCGACGTACGGGTTGTGCAGGAGCTGCTCGGGCACGCGTCGGTGACGACGACGCAGGTCTACACGCTCGTCACGGTCGACAAACTCCGTGAGGTGTACGCGACCTCGCATCCGCGCGCCTTAAGTTGAGCGGGTGACCGACAAGAGCCCTGAGGACCGGCACGCGAGCTGGCTGGAGCTGTTCTTCGACCTGACCGTGGTCGCGGCCGCGGCGCAGATCGCGCACCGGCTGCACGGCGCCGAGAGCATCGGACAGGTCGCCGCCTGCGCCGCGATGTTCTACGCGATCTGGAGCGTCTGGACGACGACCAGCGTGTACGCGAACGTCGCCGGCGAGCGGACGCGGCAGCGCGCCGTACTGCGAACGATGCTCGGGATCGCCGTGATGGCCGCGGCCGTGCCCGGGGTGTTTCCGGAGCTCCTGCCCGGTGAGCATCACGACGCACCCGAGGGTCGTACGACGGTGTTCGTGGTCGCGTTCCTGATCTGCCGGACGATCGCGGCCCGCTCGGCCGCGCGGGACGGGCAGGTGGTCGCGTTCTGGCCGGCCACGCAGTCGATCATGGCGACGCCGTGGGTGGTGTCGCTGTTCGTGCCGGAGACGATCGCGTACTGGCTGTGGGGCGTCTCGATCGTCGTCGACATCGCGTTCTCGATGCTCGGCGCCAGCAACCCGCGCTCGGTCGAGGAGATCACCAAACGGGCCCGGCAGCGCCAGGAGCAGAACCAGCAGCGCGAACAGCGCCGGCTTGCCCAGCTGATCCGGCGCGGCGTCTCGCCGGACCGGCTGCCGTCGCCGCAGGCCAACCTGCTCTCGGTCGCCCAGGTCGAACGCGGTCACCTCGACGAACGGCTCGGCCTGTTCGTCATCATCGTGCTCGGCGAGGCGCTGGCCCAGGTCGTTGCCGCGAACACCGAGCTCGACTGGACTCCGGCGGTGATCGCGTCGTCACTGGCCGGCTTCCTGATCCTGGTGCAGCTGTGGCAGCTGACCAGCCTGTACGGGTTCACGCCCGCTCCTCGGCGTACGGCGTCGCTCGAACCGTGGCAGGCGCTGCCCGCGCACCTCGGCGTCACCGCGTCGATCGTCGCGATCGCGGCCGGCTTCGGCGGACTGATCCCGGCCGCCGCCGAGCATCTGCACACCAAGGACCGCTGGTTCGTCTTCGGCGGACTCGCGCTGTACGTCGTCACGAGCGTCGTCGCCGCGCTGTTCGGGCGGGCGCCGCTCAGGTGGTACCTCGGCTGGGCGGTGCCGAGTCTGCTGGTCCTCGCGGTGGCCGCGGTCTTCGGGCACCCGCTGCCCGCGTGGTCGCTCGCGCTGATCGCGTACGGCGTACTGGTGTGGTTCTCGGCGTACAACAAACTCGTCGACACGCGCACCGAGGGTCGTTGATCGGCCGCGATCGACGGTGTGCAATCATCCATGCACGGTCGGTCACCTTTCTCCGGTGATCGGCCTGCTGTGGAATGCCGACCGGAAACAGCCCGACCCGGCTGCGGAGTGGCCGCTTGAGAGTGCTTGAATGCACGCTTACAGTCGCTGGGATCGCCCGTATCGGTTGAAAGGTTTGACGAGTCATGAACGAGTCGACATTCCCGGGCACCCAGCACCACGACCAGCACCAGTACGTGACGCCGTCGACGGAACCGATGTCGCCGGCGCCAGCACCGAGCCACGCACCGAGCACGGAACCGGGCAGCACCGAACACCGCGACCCGGAACCGAGCACGACGCCGCAGGAGCCGCCGGCCACCGCCGACCCGAGCCAGCAGCGTCCGATCATCCCGAACAACTATGCGGAGATGCCCCGGCCGACGGCCAAGCTCACCGCGGAGGACATGGCACCTGTGAATGACCCGCACGGCCCGAGGCACAAGATCGGGCCGACCGGACGGCCGCTTCCGGATCTGCCGGAGGTGCTGCCGCCGACCCGTCGCGGGCCGGCGCAGGTGATCGCGATGTGCAACCAGAAGGGTGGCGTCGGCAAGACCACGACGACCATCAACCTCGGGGCCGCGATCGCCGAGACCGGGCGCAAGGTGCTGCTGATCGACTTCGACCCGCAGGGCTCGGCCTCGATCGGGCTCGGCGTGCAGCCGCACGACCTGGAGCTGTCGGTCTACAACCTGCTGATGCAGCGCGACATCCGGCCCGACGAGGTGATCCGGGCGACCAAGGTCGAGAACCTCGACCTGCTGCCCGCCAACATCGACCTGTCCGCGGCCGAGGTGCAGCTGGTCCAGGAGGTCGCCCGGGAGTACACGCTGCAGCGCGTGCTCGAGCCGCTCATCCCGCACTACGACGTGATCCTGATCGACTGCGCCCCCTCGCTCGGCCTGCTCACCGTGAACGCGCTGACCGCGTCGCACGGCATCGTCGTACCGCTGGAGTGCGAGTTCTTCGCGCTGCGCGGCCTGGCGATGCTGACCGACACGATCGCCAAGGTGCAGGACCGGCTCAACCCGAAGCTGGAGATCGTCGGCATTCTCGGCACCATGTTCGACGGGCGCACCACGCACGCCCGGGAAGTGCTCGACCGGGTCGTCCAGGCCTTCGACGAGCGCGTCTTCCACACCGTCATCCGGCGTACGGTGAAGTTCCCCGAGACCACGGTCGTCGGCGAACCGATCACCACGTACGCTCCCTCGTCCCAAGCGGCTACCCAGTACCGCGACCTTGCCAAGGAGGTGCTGGCGCGTTGTCCCGCCGGGTGAGCCTGCCAGGTGCCAGCGAGCTGTTCGGGGGTGCGGCACCGAAACAGACCCGACCCGAGAAGCGCACCGCCACCGACGGACCGGCACTGTCCGACCGACCGGCCTCCACCGGCCGCGCCCGGACCGCCGTCGTCGAGGACCGCAAGTCCAGTGGCCGGATCCGGCACGACACGAAGATCACCGTGTACGTGACGGAGGAAGAGCTGCTCGGACTCGAACAGACCAGACTCGCGCTCCGCGCCGAGCACGGCCTGACGGCCGACCGCGGCCGGATCGTCCGCGAGGCGATCGACGTGCTGCTGGCCGACTTCGTCGACCACGGTCCCGACTCGGTGCTGGTGCAGCGGCTCCGGGCTGCCGCGGAGTAGGTCCGTCATGGCCGACACCTCGACGGACGTGCCGATCGACCTGCCGGAGGGGGAGTCGTCCTCCGGCAAGGGGTTCAGCGTCCACCTGGTCAACTTCGAGGGGCCGTTCGACCTGCTGCTGCAGCTGATCAGCAAGCACAAGCTCGACATCACCGAGATCTCGCTGTCGAAGGTCACCGACGAGTTCATCGCCTACATCAAGGCGCTGGGCTCGGAGTGGGACCTCGACCAGACCTCGGAGTTCCTGCTGATCGCGTCGACGCTGCTCGATCTCAAGGCGGCGCGGTTGCTGCCGCAGGGTGACGTCGAGGACGCCGAGGATCTGGCGCTGCTGGAGGCGCGCGATCTGCTGTTCGCGCGGCTGCTGCAGTACCGGGCGTTCAAGCAGATCGCCGCGTTGATCCAGCAGCGGGTGGCGGAGGAGGGGCTGCGGTTCCCGCGGGCTGTCGGGATGGAACCTCGGTACGCCGAACTGCTGCCGGAGGTGCTGCTCGGGGTCACTCCTGAGCAGTTCGCGGCGTTGGCGGCGGCGGCGATGGCGCCTCGGACGATCATTCCCGAGGGTGTTTCGCTGGCGCACCTGCACTCGCCGGCGGTGACGGTGCGCGAGCAGGCGGCGATCATCATCGAGCGGTTGCGGCTGCAGCGGACGACTACGTTCCGGACGTTGGTCTCTGACTCGCCGGACACGGTGACTACGGTTTGCCGCTTTCTGGCGTTGCTGGAGCTGTTCCGCGAGGCGGCGGTGACGTTCGAGCAGGTGACGCCGTTGGGTGAGCTGACGATCCGCTGGACCGGAACCGACGAGGGCGAGATCGCCGTCGGCGACGAGTTCGACGAGGTGACGCCGCCGGAAGACGGTGAGGGCGAGGCGCCTGAGGTGACCGACGACCACATCACCGCGTTCATCGCCGAGGGTGAGTCGCTCACCGAGGACGAGCCTGAGTCTTTGCCTGAGCCCACCGAACAAGCCCCGACCGAGACGGCGGACCAGTGAGCGATTCCCACAACCCCACCACCGATGCTCTGGACTCGGTCACCAGCACGGAGACCCCGGTCGACCAGCACGACGAGGTGGACACCGAGTCGACCGAGCCCGCCGCTGTCGAGGGCGAAGACTTGGAAGCAAGCGAGCCAACGGGAGCAGTCGACGCTGTCGAGGGCGAGGACTTGGATTCAAGCGGGCCAACGGGAGCAGTTGATGCTGTCGAGGGCGCGGACTTGGATTCGAGCGAGTCGGCTCAAGTACCGGCGCCCGACTCCGGCTCGGATGCTGCTGAGGAGTTGCTGCTGCAACTGGAGGAAGAGCCGGCCGCGGGGGAGGTCGTCATTGACGACGTCACCATGCGGCGGGCGTTGGAAGCGATTCTGATGGTGACCGACGAGCCCTTGCCTGCTTTGGTTCTGGCTCGGGCCGTGGGGCGTCCGGTGGGCGACGTGACCGAGGCGCTGAAGGCGCTGGCGGGCGAGTACACCGAGCAGGGTCGTGGGTTCGACCTGCGCGAGGTCGGCGGTGGCTGGCGGTACTACACGCGGCCCGCGGAAGCGCAGTACGTGGAGAAGTTCGTGCTCGACGGGCAGCAGGCGCGGTTGACGCAGGCGGCGCTGGAGACGCTCGCGGTGGTCGCGTACAAGCAGCCGGTCAGCCGGGCGCGCGTCTCGGCGATCCGCGGCGTCAACGTCGACGGCGTGATGCGCACGCTGATCAGCCGCGGCCTGGTCGAGGACGCCGGCGCGGACACCGAGTCCCAGGCGACGCTGTACCGGACCAGCTCTTACTTTCTGGAGCGGATGGGTATGCAGACTCTGGACGACCTGCCGGAACTCGCCCCTTACCTGCCGGAGATGGACGACATGGAAGAAGAGCTCGCCGCCCAGAACGCCCCGACCGCGGAAGCTGTCGGTACGCCGGAGTCCGACGAGGCGGTGACCTCTGACGTCGGTGCCGCGGGGATCGACGGAGACTTGAGCAGCACAGAGAACCCCCAGCTCGATCTCGAGCACGAAGAGCCCGACCTGGAGCCGGCCGAGGAGCTGGAGGCCGGTGGGGACACCGAGCTGGACCAGGAGGAGGCCGACCCGGCCGAGATTCCTGAGACCGGCGGTGACGCCGAGGACGACACCGACGACTCCGACGACGACTCCGACGATGACGACGGCGAGATCGTCGTACCGGAGGACGAGGACGAGGACGAGGACGACCTGGTCGACGACGACAGCGACGACGACGAGGACGACGATCTGCTGGAGTCGGCCGAGGAGCTGACCGGCGAGCGAACGGCAGGCGACGTCAGCGACGCCGAGCAAGCGCAGTACCGTGTCCGTAGTGATGACTGAAGACAACGGGATCCGGCTGCAGAAGGCACTCGCGCAGGCGGGCGTCGCGAGCCGGCGGAGTGCGGAGCTGCTGATCGAGCAGGGCCGGGTCGAGGTGGACGGCTCGGTCGTCACCGAGTTCGGCACGCGGGTCGACCCCGCGGTGTCGGTGATCCGGGTCGATGGTGAGCGGATCCCGCCGACCAGCGCGCACGCGTACCTGGTGCTGAACAAGCCCCGCGGCGTCGTCACCACGATGGCCGACCCGCAGGGCCGGCCGTGCATCGCCGACTACGTGCAGGACCGCGAGGAGCGGCTGTTCCACATCGGCCGGCTCGACACCGACACCGAGGGCCTGCTGCTGCTCACCAACCACGGTGAGTTCGCGCACCGGCTCGCGCACCCGTCGTACGAGGTGAGCAAGACGTACGTCGCCGAGGTCGACGGCAACGTCAAGCCCGTCGTGCTGCGCCGGCTGCTCGACGGCGTCCACCTCGAGGACGGCGAGGCCCAGGCCGACACCGTCAAGGTGACCGCCGAGATCAAGGGCCGCACCCTGATCCAGATCACCCTGCACGAAGGCCGCAACCGCATCGTCCGCCGCATGTTCGACGCGGTCGGCCACCCGGTCAAGCGCCTCACCCGCACCGCCATCGGCCCGGTCCGCCGAGGCAACCTCCACACCGGCGAGCTCCGCGAGCTCGACCCCAAGGAACTCGGCCAGCTCCTCGACCTCGTCGACCTCTAAAGAGCCCGGTCGAAGAACTCGCGGACCAGTTCCCGTACGGCGCTGACGGCGTTCGGCTTGTCGCCGACGAGTTTGGTGCGGTTGGCGGGGGTCATCAGGCCTGCAGCGACCAGCTGTGGGGCGATGGGTGCGTAGTCGGTGAAGGCCCAGTGGTTGGCCTGGTGGAGTTGCGTACGGCGTACTGGGCCTCCGTGGGACTGGAGTGCCGACCAGGTGTGGTCGAAGCGGGGGTTGGTGTAGCCGTCGGTGCCGGCCAGGAGGAGCGGCTTGCGGGTGCCTTGCTGGGCGATGGGGTAGAGCGAGCCGTCGGCGAGGTCCAGGTAGCCCTCGAGGTTGGCGGCGCAGCGGATGCGAGGGTCCTCGTGCATGGACTGGGCCGCGGTGGCGCCACCGGCGGAGTGGCCGTAGGTGCCTACTCGGCGGAGGTCGAGGGTGCGGTGGAGGTTGCGGGGGAGCGGGCGGCCTGAGGCGTCCGGGTTGTGGCCGGCCGCGAGGCGGTGGAGTTCGTCGAGGACGAAGTGGGTGTCGGCGAAGCGGGTGGTCATCATCGTGCGGTTGAGGACCGGGTCGGTCTGGACGTCGGGGGTGATCTCGATGACGCGCGGTGGGCGGCCGGGGAAGTCGACCTCGCTGGTTTCACCGGGGTGGTCGATGGTGACGACGACGTAGCCGTGGCTGGCCAGGTCCTCGGCGAGGGACGTGCCGATGGTGCGTGGGTCGGCGCCGCCGGGGCTGTAGAGGAGGACGGGTCGTCGTACGGGCAGAGCAGGAGCTTCGGCGTACGAGTGGGTGCGGGTCCTTGCCCAGTCGACGCCTGTCGACGGGAGCTCGGGGTGGAGGACGCCGGCATCGAGGCCAGCGAAGATCGCGGCCGCCACAGGAGTCAGGTGAGGGGCGAGCGGGTAGCCGCGGGTGGTCGCGGCCGGATAGTAGAGCGTGGTCATCAGCTCACGGGTTGTTGCCGCGTTCCACGGATCGCCGCGGCTCGTGTCGATCAGGTGCAGTGTCGTCGTACCGATGTGGTGTGGTCCGGTTGGCTTCGGGAGGCGGAGGGTGAAGGTGCTCAGGGCCGAAGCGGGCAAGGCTCCGGCGAGGGGTGCGGACGCGGTCGCGGCGATGAAGGTTCGTCTCCTCATGAGTACGACGTTGGCAGCCGCAACCATCGTGGTCACTGCTGTCGGGCAGACCTCCACCGAAGATCCACCGGCCGCCGGAAAGCGCTCTCGAACCAGGGGCGGTTGACATCAAAGGGATAACGCGGCGAAACGCCGCGCCTGAGACAGGGCACGGATGTCGGAGGGGCGCCGTAGTGTGGGTGATGTGAACCGGCGAATCTTCGGCTTGGAGAACGAGTACGGAGTCACCTGCACTTTTCGCGGTCAGCGCCGACTGACCCCCGATGAGGTGGCGCGGTACTTGTTTCGGCGAGTCGTGTCCTGGGGGCGGAGCAGCAACGTCTTCCTCCGCAACGGGGCCCGGCTCTACCTCGATGTGGGCTCCCACCCGGAGTACGCCACCGGCGAGTGCGACTCGGTCACCGACCTGATCGCGCACGACAAGGCCGGTGAGCGGATTCTCGAGGGCCTGCTGGTCGACGCCCAGAAGAGGCTGCACGACGAGGGCATCTTCGGTGACGTCTACCTGTTCAAGAACAACACCGACTCGGCCGGCAACAGCTACGGCTGCCACGAGAACTACCTGGTCAGCCGGCACGGCGACTTCGCGAAGCTCGCCGACGTGCTGATCCCGTTCCTCGTGACCCGGCAGCTGATCTGCGGCGCGGGCAAGGTGCTGCAGACGCCTCGTGGCGCGGTGTACTCCGTGTCCCAGCGCGCCGAGCACATCTGGGAAGGCGTCTCCAGCGCGACGACGCGGTCCCGCCCGATCATCAACACCCGCGACGAGCCGCACGCGGACGCCGAGCGGTTCCGCCGGCTGCACGTGATCGTCGGCGACTCGAACATGTCCGAGACCACCATGCTGCTGAAGGTCGCCAGCACGGACCTGGTGCTGAGGATGATCGAGGCCGGCATCGTGATGCGCGACCTGACGCTGGACAACCCGATCCGCGCGATCCGCGAGATCAGCCACGACATGACCGGCCGCCGCGAGGTCCGGCTGGCCAACGGCCGCGAGGCCAGCGCCCTGGACATCCAGGGGGAGTACCTGTCGAAGGCACGCGACTTCGTCGACCGTCGAGAGCTCGGTACGCCGGCTGTCGAGCGGGCGCTGAACCTGTGGGAGCGCTGCCTCAAGGCGATCGAGTCCGGCGACCTGTCCGGTATCGAGCGCGAGATCGACTGGGTGATCAAGTACCGCCTGATCGAGCGCTACCGCGCGCAGAACAACCTCGGCCTGGCCAGCCCGCGGGTCGCCCAGCTCGACCTGGCCTACCACGACATCCACCGCCCGCGCGGGCTGTACTACCTGCTCGAGCGCAAGGGCGCCGTCACCCGCGTCGTCGACGACCTGCGGGTCTTCGAGGCCAAGTCGGTGCCGCCGCAGACGACCCGCGCGCGGCTGCGCGGCGAGTTCATCAAGCGCGCGCAGGAGCGTCGCCGCGACTTCACCGTCGACTGGGTGCACCTGAAGCTCAACGACCAGGCGCAGCGCACGGTGCTGTGCAAGGACCCGTTCAAGTCGCACGACGAGCGGGTCGAGAAGCTCATCGCCAGCATGTAGAAATCGGGCCCGGTACGACCGCGTACCGGGCTACGGTTTGTCGCGTGATCAGACTTGGATATCCGGTGGTCGGGGTTGCCGATGTCGTGGTGGCCTCGACCTTTTGGACTGCCGCGCTGGATCTCGTGGAGAGCCCCGAGTGGGCGCGCGACACCTGGCGGACGCTGGTACGGCGTACCGACGGCGAGCGCGTGCTCGGGCTGATGCGGAGCGATTCGCCGGCCGAGAAGCACCCGCGCATCCACCTCGACGTACTGGTGGACTCGACCGCCGAGCAGGAGACCGAGGTCGAGCGGCTGGTCGGGCTGGGCGCGCAGCGGGTGGAGTGGGACAGTTACCCGCCGGACCCGGACTTCGTCGTACTGGCGGATCCGGACGGGAACGTGTTCTGCGTCGTCGACCTGAGCCGGGCGCCGTCGGGATCTTGACGCTGCTCGCTCCGTCCGCGCGGACGGAGCGTCACTCGTCGCCGCGGCGCTTCCCGCCGGACGGTTCATCGGGCGCGAACTTCATTCCGAGCGCGGCGGTGGCGATCAGGGCCAGGCACGCGATGATCGCGAAATTGTCACCCATCATCCCGTGCGGGGTCTTGATCGCCGGCCTGATCAGCAGCGACATGATCAGCAGACCGATGCCGATCCGCAGCAGCACCCTGGCCGCCATCCTCGTCATGACGGAACCTGCGATCGCGTCGGTCGAGCGCTCGCCTCGTCGGCAGCGAGGTGCTTCAGCGGTGGGATCTCGTCGGAGAAGAAGCAGGCGGTCCGGTGTCCCGAGCCGAGGTCGACGAGCGGCGGAGCCTCCTTGCGGCAGACGTCCTGGACCAGCGGACAGCGGTTGGAGAAGACGCATCCCTTCGTCGCGGGCTCGCCGGTCAGACGCTCGGAGCCGCCGCCCTCCGCGTCTCGCTTGCGCACCAGCACCGGGTCCGGTACGGGGATCGCCTGGAGCAGCATGTGCGTGTACGGGTGGCTGGGCGTCTTGATCAGTTCCTCGACCGGGCCTTCTTCGACGATGTGGCCGTAGAACATCACCGCGATGCGCCCGCCCTGCGCGAAGTACCGGACCACCCCGAAGTCGTGGCTGATGAACACGAATCCGATGCCACGGTCGCGCTGGAACGAGAGCAGCAGGTCGAGGATCGCGACGCGCATCGACACGTCCAGCATGCTGGTCACCTCGTCGGCGACGATCAGCTTCGGCTGCAGACTGATGGCCCGGGCGATCGACACCCGCTGCCGCTGGCCACCGGACAACTGGTGGGGGTAACGCTGCAGGAACTCCGGCGTGGCGTCCAGCCCGACCTGCCGCAAGAGCTCGATCATCTCCGCCTGGACGGTCCGCCGGTTCGCCAGCTTGTGCCGCAGGATGCCCGGCGCCAGCGTGCTGCCGATCGTCAGTCCCGGATTCAGCGAACCGTACGGATCCTGATGCACCATCTGCACGCGACGCCGCCAGTCCTTGCGCCGTTTGCCCCGCAGGCTTGCGATCTCGCTGCCCTCGAAGGAGATGCTGCCGCTGCTGGGTTCGTGCAGTCCGGCGATCAGCCGGCCCAACGTGGTCTTGCCACAGCCGGACTCGCCCACCAAGGCCACGATCTCGCCTTCCTTGGTGGACAGATCGACATTGTGCAGGACCGGCCGGCCGGTGCCCGTGTCGTAGGTGTGCGTCACGTTCCGCACGTCGAGCAGGCTCATGCCTTCGACACCTCCATCGGTACGACGTCGCGATTCACGACGTGGCAGGCCACGAGGTGGCCATGACCGTCGCCGAGCAGTGGGGGTTCGGTGTGCCGGCAGAGGTCCTCCGCCAAGCGGCACCTCGGAGCGAACCGGCAGCCGGCCGGCAGGTCGGCGAGGTTCGGCACCGCGCCGCCGATCGGCCGGACCGTGAGGCCGGCGTCCAGCACGCTCGGAATCGCGTTGATCAGCGCCTCGACGTACGGATGCCGGCGTTCGGCCTTGAAGATCTCCTCGACCGTCCCGGTCTCGACCAGACGCCCGGCGTACATCACCGCGACTCGGGTGGCCACCTCGGCGACGACCGCAAGGTCGTGCGTGACGAAGACGATCGTCACCCCGAGGTCGCGGTGAAGATCCTTGAGGATGTCGATCACCAGCCGCTGGTTGAGCACGTCCAGCGCCGTGGTCGGCTCGTCCAGGATCACGACGGACGGCTTCAGCAACAAGGCGACGGCAATCGCCACCCGCTGCTTCATCCCGCCGGACAGCTGGCTCTCGAACGCCTTCCAGATCCGCTGCGGTGGGAGCTGGACGAGCTCGAGAAGGTGCTCGAAGTGCCGTCGGCCCGCCTTGAGATCCGGGAACACCTCGGGATGCGCCTGCAGGATGTGGTTCACCTGAGCGCCGATGGTCACGACCGGGTTGAACGCGTTCATCGCGCCCTGGAAGACCATCGCCAGTTCGGCCCCGCGCAGTGCGTTGAGCTCGCGCTTCGACATCGTGACCATGCCACGTCCCCGGAACCTGATGTCGCCACCGACGACCCGGCCCGGTTGCGGCACGATCTGCAACATCGAGTACGCCAGGGTGGACTTGCCACAGCCCGACTCGCCGACCAAGGCGTAGACCTCGCCGGCCGCGACCGAGAGGGTGACGTTCTCGACGGCGCGCACCGAGCCGGCGCCGTCGCCGAAGGCGACCGTCAGGTCGTCGATCTCCAGCAGGGTCTGGTCGTCTGTGCTCACGCTGTTCACTGGACACGCAGCCTCGGGTTGAACACGCTGTCGAGCGCGCGGGAGAAGAACACGAACGCGACCTGCAGGATGACGATCGCGGCCATCGGGGAGAACAGGTAGAACGCGCTGTCGGTGGTGTACAACGCTCCTTGGGCCATCGCCAGATTGATCATGATGCCCCAGTTGTTGCCGCTGATCGGAGCGATGCCGAGCAGGAACAGGCCCACGGACGCGTAGATGGCCCCGGTGATGGCCAGCAGGAAGTGGATCGCCACGTACGGCCCGACGTTCGGAAGCAGTTGCCGTCCGACCATGTTGCCGAGCGAGACGCCCTGGAGTTTGGCGGCTTCGACGAACTCCCTGCTCCGCAGACTCATGGCTTGGGACCGGATCGCCCGGGCCAGCCCCGCCCAGGCGGTGATCGACAGGATGAGGGCCAGCACGACCGGGTTGGTGGTGCTGATCACGCTGGCGAGGACGATGATCAGCGGCAGGCCGGGGATGGTGAGGAAGATGTCGGTGATCCGCATGATGACCGTGTCGGCCACTCCACCGACGTACCCCGTCAGCAGGCCGATCGCCACGCCGACGAAGACCGTGATCACCGCGGACAGCACGCCGACGATCATGATCGGCCGGGTGCCCACGATGATCTGGGACAGGACGCCCTGGCCGAGGGCGTCAGTGCCGAGCGGGTGCTGCAGGGACGGAGCCAGGTACGCCTGGCTCGCGTCCTGCTCGTTGCCCACCTCGACGAAGACCGGGCCGAAGACCGCTGCCAGGCAGTAGATCAGCACGATCGCTCCGCCGATCAGGGCCCCCTTGTCGTGGCGCAGGATCCGCCACAGGTCGCTGAGGAATCTCATGCCATCGAACCTCCTGCCGGCAGCACTTCCTGATCGGGGTCGGCGGGCTGGTCGGCGGCGCGGGCGCGGGCGGCCGGATTGGCGATCCGCGGGTCGACCAACGGGTAGAGCAGGTCGACCAGGAGATTGGTGATGATCACCGACACGGTGATCAGCACGAAGCAGCCCATCATCAACGAGTAGTCGCGCTGACCGACCGACTGGATCATGTAGAACCCGATCCCCGGGTACTGGAAGTAGGTCTCGATGAACACCGAGCCGCCGAACATGAAGCCCACGGACAGGGCCAGCTGCGTGACCATCGGCAGCATCGAGTTGCGCCCGACGTAGGACTGGGTGATCCGCCGATCGCTCAGTCCGCGGGACTCGGCCGCCCGAACGTACTCGGCGCCGAGCACCGAGACCGCGCTGCCCTTCATGCCGAGGGCCCAGCCACCGAACGACGTGATCACCGACGCGGCGATCGGCAGGATGGCGTGGTAGAGCACGCTGAGCATGTACGGGCCGTTGAACCCTGGCGTGACGTCGATCCCGTAGGCGCCACCGGACGGGAACACCTGGTAGACGCTGGTGAGGACGTAGAGCAGCGCGATCGCCACCAGGTAGCTCGGAATCGCGCTCAGAAAAGAGACGACGAAGGTCAACGACTGGGAGAACCGGCTGCTCTGGAAGGCGGCCATCATCGCCCCGACCGCGATCCCGATGACGAAGCTGATGATCAGCGACACGGCCACCACCATGATCGTCCAGGGCAACGCCTCGGCGATCACCGCTACCACGGTCGTGCCCGGGTTGGTGATCGGGCGGCCGAGGTCGCCGCGGACCGCGCCCCACACGTACCGGAGGTACTGCTCCCAGACCGGAGCGTCCGGCGTCACGCTGTAGACGGCGTTGATCCGTTGCTGGATCTCGACCTCACTCAGGCCGCCCTGCATCCGCAACTGGGACTCCAGCGCCGCCATCGGGTTGCCGGGCATCAGCCGGATCATGAAGAACGACAGGGAGATGACGATGTAGATGATCAGCAACGACATCGCCAGTCGTTTCAGGATGTAGGAAACCATCAGCGCCTTCCGGGGTCGGGGCGGTACCGGTCGGCACCGTGGGAAGGTGCCGACCGGGCAGTGCAGGTCCTACTTGGGAGTGATGTAGCCCTGCTGCATCGCCAGCGAGAGGCCGCCGTTCATGTCCGCGCTGATGATGTCCCAGAGTTCACTGGTCTTGTTCTCGCCCAGGGGCGGCCAGTTCGTGAACTCCTTGGTGGAGAACGGGAACTGGTAGACCTTGGTCGCGTACCAGATGTAGGGCACCTCGTCGTTGACCAGTTGCGCCCAGTTCCACACCTGCTTGTTCATCTCGTCGCCCGGTTCGACGGTGCGGACCTGCTGGTCGATGGTGCTGGCCACGTCGATGTCACCGAGACCGGGAACGTTCTTCTTCGGGCCGAAACCGATCCCACGCTTTCCGGCGTAGTTGCCCTGGCGCGTGAAGTTGTATCCCGGGCCGAGCAGGAAGTTGTACATCCCGAGCGGGTTGTTGCCGCCGACGAACGCCATGCCCGCCTGGAAGTCACCGTTGTGCTGATCGGCGTCCTGCTGTGCCCCTGAGGTCGCGTTCACCTCGGACTTGATCCCGAACGCGGTCAGCGCCTTGGCCGCGGAGTTGAACGACGTGACGATGTCGGTGGTCTCGGCGTTGGCGGTGAACGTGAGCGTGAACGGTTTGCCGTCCGGCTTGATCCACTGATCGCCCTTCTTGGTGAAGCCCTCGCCCTGCAGCAGTCCGGTCGCCTTGGCCAGGTCGACCGGGTACTTGTTCAGCTTCGCGATCTGCTCCGGCTTGAGGTAGATCTCCTCGAGCGTCGGTGAGATGCCGGTGTTGACCTCCTTCCAGGTTCCACCGGCCGCGTCGTCGGTGCCGTAGGCCGCCTCGCTGATCTGCTGGCGCGGAATCACGTACGCGAGTGCCTGGCGGACCGCTTTGGAGTCGAGTGGCTTCTGGTTGCTGTTGAAGGCGATGGTGAACCCGAACCCGAGCGGGAGCGCCGTGTTGGACTCCGGCGTCGTCTTCCAGCGGTTGAGGATCGGCGGCGGCATGTACACGTTGGACAGGTGCACGTTGCCGCTGAACAGCTGCGGGTAGACGGTCTGCGTGGATCCGTTCAGGTACCGGATGCCGGCGAACTTGATCTTGTCCGCGTCCCAGAAGTCGTTCCACTTGACCAGCTTGGCTTCCTTGGTGGTGATGTTCTCCAGCTGGAACGGCCCGTTGCCGATCAACTTGTCGACCTTCATCGCGGCCAGGTCCTTGAACGCGTCACCCATCCGCTTGGACTCGGCCAGCTTCGTGGCCTGCTCCGGACTCTGCTGCAGCGTGCGGAAGTACTTGATCACGTCCTGCTTCAGCTGGTCGGTGACGAGCTTGCCGTACACGCTGGACGGGAACGGGCGGATCGAGTTCAGGATGTCCAGTTTCGCCAGTGACTCCGGCTGCCCCTTCTTGAGAGTGAAGGCGACCGTCTTCTCGTCGACCACGGCCACGTCGGTGATGTCGTTCCAGAAGCCGTCGCCGCGGAGCCCGTTCAGGATGGCGGTGTCGTGCAGATCCTTGCTCGTCACCGCGGTGCCGTCCTGCCACTTCGCGTCGTCGCGCAGGTGAACGTTGAGCTTGCCGTTCTCGACCGCCCACTTGTCGGCCAGCTGCGGGATGAACTCGGTCAGGCTCGGAGATTTCACGAGCGCCAGCCGCATCGAGATGAAGTCGTTCTGGATGCCGAGCTGGTTCACGTTGTACGGGTTGTAGGACCACGTCGTGCCCCAGCTGCAGCACGGGAAGAACGTGAGGAACTTGCTGGAGTCGCCGGCCGCGGTGCCGCCGGAGTCGCCGCCGGAGTTCCCGCCGGCGCTTCCCCCGCCCGCCGTACCGGCGGTGCAGGCCGCCACCAACGTGACCACCAGGCAGGCCGAGAGCAGGGCCAGCAGGCGCTTTCGGGCGCGACAGAGTACTCGCGGCAACATCATCGTTGATCCTCTCGACCGGGGCGGGCGTCGGATCCCGATCTTGTCTAGGCCGAGAGAGTTAGTAAAGAGGATGGGGAAAGTAAGTTGTTCACAAAACGGCCACATTTGTTCGCGAAGCGGACATGCCCGATCGCTGATCGTGACGCTGGTGCCGGTGGCCGGACCGTACCTGTCGACGTTGCGTGACGTGACCGAAGAGTGACGCAGGTGGCTGATCCGTGGCTTGGTCGTGCCCGCTAGTGTGGGCGCGTTCATGGCCGTCCAGCAGGCGCGGGGTCCGCGCCGGGAGATTTTGAGGTGCTTTGTTCGTGCGCAAGCTGCTGAGTGTCGTCGCGGTGATCGCGCTGGGGTCGTCCCTGGCCGCCTGCGGCTCGGAGTCCGGCGGGAGCAAGGATTTCGGCGCCGCCGGAGTCAAGGTCGAGTCGGAGTTCGGCAAGAAGCCGACCATCACCCACCGCGACGGTGAGCCGGACAAGACCCTCGTCACCGAGGTCCTCAAGGAGGGCGACGGCGCTGAGGTCAAGAAGGGTGAACTGCTCACCGCGAACTACCTCGGCCAGATCTGGCGTGACGGCAAGGTCTTCGACAACTCCTACGACCGCGGCGCGCCGTCGTCGTTCCCGATCGGCGTCGGCGGCGTCATCGCCGGCTGGGACGAGGGACTGGTCGGCAAGAAGCTCGGCAGCCGCGTGATGATGTCGATCCCGGCCGACAAGGGCTACAAGGAGCAGGGCAACGAGCAGGCCGGCATCAAGGGCGACGACACGCTGATCTTCGTCGTCGACCTGGTCGCCGTGGCCGCCAACGACACCAAGCTGGACGCCGAGCCGGTCGCGGCTCCGGTCACCAAGTTCAAGGTCACCGGTGAGCTGAACGCCGAGCCGAAGGTGACCGTCCCGGCCGGGTCGAAGCCGCCGGCCAAGCCCGGCAAGCCGGTCGTCATCGCGACGGGCAAGGGCAAGCCGGTCGACAAGGCCAGCACCGTCGTCGCGCGGTACGTGATCTTCGACTACGCCGGTAAGAAGCAGGCGAGCACCTGGGACGGCCAGCAGGGCCAGGCCGGCGCTCCCGCCGAGCTGCAGGTCGGCCCCGGCCCGACAGGTCAGGCCGGCGCGCTCGACGGACTGGCCGGTATCCCGGTCGGCAGCCGCGTGCTCGTCGAGCTCCCGCCGTCGAAGGACGACAAGGGCAAGACGGTCAACGCCTTCGCCGTGATCGACCTGCTGAACAACTTCCCGGCGGGCAAGCAGCAGTAAGCACGTCGACTGCCGTGAAGGGCCGACTCCTCTCGAGGGGTCGGCCCTTCGTCATGCCCGGCGGAACCACTTGCTCGTGTCGCGGTGGAAGGTGAGCGCGAGGGCTGTGACCACCGCGAGGACGTGGGCGGTTCTGAAGGCAGCCTCGACGGCGAACAGGGCCGTGGGGGAGAGGTCGCCGAGCGAGTGGTCGGTCAGCCAGGTGATCGGGCCGATCAGGAGACTGGCCATGCCGATCGTGCCGAGCAGACTGGCGAGCACCCAGCGGGACCACGGAACGCCGTAGCGGAAGTAGCGGTCGATGACGACGAACAGGCCGCCGTACAGAATTGTGCGCAAGGCGACCTGGGCGACCAGGCCGAGCGCGGGAGCGCCGTCGTGGATCGCGAGGGTCAGGCCGAGGATCGACTCGGCGACGCCGGCGCCGACGGCCAGGAACCAGGCGCCGGTCGCGGCGCGTGCGGTCAGCGGTGAGGTGCGGACGGCGACACGAGTACTTTCCATACTTCGAGGGTCCGCCTGAACGGCGCCGAGATCAGGAGTACTGGGTCCCCGAAGCCGGTGGTGGTACGTCCACCAGCCGCGCCGCGTGCCGCCCCGACGCGGCCGCCGCCTCGAAGTACGCGCGGTCGCCGTCCAGGTCCCGGCCCATCGTCGACAGCTTGACCGGCGCCGCCTGCAGTGCGTCGTACAGGCCCTCGACACCGACCCGTACGACGCGGTGCCGCGCCTTCAGCGGCTCGGCGGCATCCCGGACGGCGTCGCCGAAGTCGCCCTCGAGATCCGGTACGACGACGTCCGCGGGCTGCAGCGCCACCCGCCCGTACGCCGTGAGGCTGTGGTGGGAGATCCCGCGGTGCCGCGGGCGCGGGTCGGCCTCGGAGATCCGCAGCGACGCGACGGCGCGGCCGCCGAGCGTGCCGACCGCGTTGACGGCCTCGCCCGACTGCACGCCGGAGAAGCCCCAGCGCGTCCCGGTGCCGAGGTTGCCCGGGCCTTGGGTGATGACGACGAGCTCGGCGGCGAGGACGTGAACCGCCGTGAGCAGGCCGGTGTGGACGGTGACGGCCTCGCGGTCGCCGCCGTACGCCTGGCCGACGGTCACCGTCCCGGCGAGCCAGCCGCTGTCGCGCAGGGATGCGACCGTGCGCGAGAAGGCGAGCGGGAGGGCGCCGCCGTCGGTCATCACGTAGACGACGCGGGTGGTCGGGCGCATCTCGTAGACGCCGGCCAGTACGGCGGGCAGTGCGGAGTGCAGGTCGGCCACGACGACCGGCGTACCGAACAGGTCGTCGGCGTCGCGCAGGACGTCGTGATCGGGGGAGTCCTGCTCGTCCGCGCCGAGGACCATCGCCTGGAGCGGGGTGTAGCGGGCCTTGACGAGGTGGCCGCTCTCGGGCGGATCGGCGGGCAGGCGGTCGGGGATCGCTACGACGAGCGCATAGCCGCCGGTGCCGAGACCGCGGTCGAGCGCGCCGACGTTGAGCAGCACGCGGTCGCCCTCCGCAGGCTGGCCGACGAGGTCTGGATAGGCCAGAGCCTTAACTGTCTGCTGCCCGACGCTTACTCTCAGCTCCTGCGCGCCGGTCCACGCACGCTCGAGCTCGGTCACCACACCTTCACGCCAACGGATCACAGCCGACACCCTAGAACCTCTTGCAATAGGTCCATAGGTTCCTCGAACGTCTGTTCGGCGTGCAGTACGTGATTCGGCCTCCTGACCCCGTAAGGTGGTCGGGTGTCGGCGCGGAAGAGTGAGCGGCTGCTCAACCTGGTGATCTGCCTGCTGGTCGCGCGCACGTACGTGACCAAGGAGCGGATCCGCGAGGTCGTCGAGGGGTACGCCGGGCAGACCGACGACGCCTTCGAGAAGATGTTCGAGCGCGACAAGGACGAGCTGCGCGATCTCGGCATCCCGATCGAGATGGGCACCATCGACAAGTTCTTCTCCGACGACGTCGGCTACCGGATCCGCCGCGACGTCTTCGAGCTGCCCGAGGTGCACCTCGAGCCGGACGAGGCCGCCGTACTGGGTGTCGCCGCGCGCGTCTGGCAGCACGCCAGCCTGGCCGAGGCGACCACCTCCGCGGTGCTGAAGCTGAAGGCCGCCGGGATCCAGACCGACCAGTCCGCGCTGAGCGCGATCGAGCCGCACGTCGGCGCGTCCGAGCCGGCCTTCGACCCGCTGTGGTCCGCGGTCGTCAGCCGTACGGCGGTCCGCTTCGAGCACCGGCGTTCGGGTGCGTCCGAGGCGACGCTGCGGACGCTCGAGCCGTGGGGCATCGTGTCGTGGCACGGTCGCTGGTACGTCGTCGGACGGGACCGCGACCGCGAGGCGACGCGGATGTTCCGGATGTCGCGGATCGGCGGGAACGTGAAGACCGTCGGCCCGGCCGGTGCGTTCACGGTGCCGGAGGGGACGGATCTGCGCTCGCTCGTCTCCGAGCTGGCGCCGCCGCGACCGACGTCGGAAGCGAAGGTGCGGGCGCGGACGGGTTCGTGCGTCAGCCTGCGTCGGCGGGCGAACGCGATCGAGCCGTACGAGGAGGGCTGGGACCTGCTGCACGTCCCGTACGCCGACTCCGGGGTGCTGGCCGAGGAGATCGCGTCGTACGGGCCGGATGCCGTGGTCGAGGGTCCGGGCGACGTGCTGGACGGCGTACTGCGGCGGCTGCGAACGGTGGCGGGGGTCGGATGAGCAACGCGCGTGACCAGGTGCAGCGGTTGCTCGCCCTGGTGCCGTACCTGCGGGAGAACGACGGGGCGCGCGTCGACGACGTCGCGGCGGACTTCGGCGTACGGCCTAAGCAGATCATCGCGGACCTGAAGGTGCTGTGGTTCTGCGGGCTGCCGGGTGCGCAGATGGGCGACCTGATCGAGATCGACATCGACGCCGCCGAGGGCGAAGGTGTCATCCACCTGAACAACGCCGACTACCTGGCTCGGCCGTTGCGCCTGGCCGCGGATGAGGCGCTGGCGCTGCTGACCGCGCTGCGGACGCTTCGCGAGGTCACCGCCGGTCCGGACCGCGACGCCGTCGACCGGGCGATCGCCAAGCTGGAGACTGCCGCCGGTGCGGGCGCTGCCGCGGTCGAGGGCGCCGCCGCGCACGTCCACGTCGAGCCCGCCGCGCCGGAGATCGCCGAGACCGTGAACCGAGGCCTGGCCGGCAAGCGCCGCCTGCACCTCACGTACGACGTACCGTCCCGCGACGAGACCACCGAACGCGACGTGGACCCGATGCGCCTGGTCGTCTCCGAAGGCCGCACGTATCTCGAAGCCTGGTGCCGACTGGCCGAGGACGTCCGCCTCTTCCGCCTCGACCGCATCGCCGCCGTCAAGCTGCTCGACCTCCCCAGCGAGCCGCCGCCCGAGGCGACGCCGCGAGACCTCTCCAACGGCATGTTCCAGCCGTCGGAGTGCGACCTCCTGGCGACGGTCTCGCTGGCGCCGCCTGCCCGCTGGGTCGCCGAGTACTACCCGACGGAGTCGGTCGAGGAGGGGCCCGACGGTTCCCTCATCATCCAGCTCCGCGTCGCCGACACCTCGTGGCTCCAACGCCTGGTGCTTCGGCTCGGCGGCTCTGCCACAGTGTTGGAGCCCGCAGATCTCGGCGCCCAGATCGCCAACACCGCCCGCGAGGCGCTGTCGGCGTACGACGACCAGCTTTAGGCGCCGAAGCGGCCTCGGGCTTCGAGCGGGATGAGGGGCTTCTCGCCGCGCACCTTGAGTTGCTGGACGGCCCAGGTGTTGCCGTCGGGGTCGGCGAAGCCGAAGAAGGTGCCGCCGTCCTCGGGGGAGAAGCTGGTGATGTCGGAGCAGTCGACGCCGCGGGCGACCAGTTCGGCGCGGGCGGCCTCGGCGTCGGCGACGCAGAGCTGGAGGCCGCGCAGCGAGCCGGGGGCCATCTCGTTCTGCGCGGGCAGGCTGCCGAGGACGATCGAGCAGCCGGAGCCCTCGGGGGTCAGCTGGGCGACGTGCATGTGCTCGTTGACGGTGTCGTGGTCCAGGTGGAAGCCCACCTGGTCGCGGTAGAAGGCGATCGCGGCGTCGAGGTCGGAGACGGGGACGATCACGACTTCCAGGGTCCAGTCCATCGGAGTGCTCCTAGCAGAGGGGGCGCGCGGTGCGCCCGTCCTTCAGTACGACGTACCGGCGGCGAAAACTCATCGGTCACAGCGTCATCGGAAGTCCGAACGCCTGGAAGAGGTGGGGCTCGAACGTGGTGATCTGAGCGATCAGGCCGCCCTCGAGGCGCAGGACGTCCAGCAGTTGGGCCCGGTAGACGGTCGTGCCCGGCTGCTGGAGGTACCCGGCGACGGCCAGCTGGCCGTTGGCGCGCAGCGGGAGGTGACGCCAGTGCCCGGCGAAGCGCGGCGACTCCGGATCCAGATTGGGCCGGACGAAGCCGAAGAGCGCGTCACGGGAGGTGAACCAGAACGGGTTCGGCGGCATCGTCAGGACGGCGTCCGCACGGACCAGCTCGATCATCGCGTCGATGTCGGCGGTCACCGCCGCATCCATGTACCGCTGCAGCAGCGCGCGGTCCTCGGCCGTCGGCTCCACGACCGACCAGTCCTCACGATGCTCCGGCAGCGCCTCTCGCAGCGCAGCCCGACCACGCTGTACGGCGCTGTTGGCCGACGCGAGACTCGATCCGAGCAGCTCCGCCGTCTCCTGCGCCGACCACCCGGCGACGTCGCGCAGGATGACCGCGGCGCGTTGACGGGTAGGCAGGTGCTGGATCGCGGTGAGGAACACCAGCTCGAGCGTCTCGCCGGCCACGGCCTGCTCGTCCGGCGCGTGCCCCGGAGCCGGGCGCTCGGGCAGCTGGTCGTCTGGGTAGGGCTGCAGCCAAGCGATCCTCGGCGGTGGCGGGCTGTCGCCGGAGTCGATGCCCGGGATCGGCGCGTACGTCGTCGGCTGCCGGTTCAGCTTGCGCAGGAAGTCGAGGCAAGCGTTGGTGGCGATCTTGTAGAGCCACGCCCGCGCGTTGTCGAGCTCGCCGAAGGAGTCGGCCGAGCGCCAGGCGCGCAGGAAGGTCTCCTGGGTGAGGTCCTCGGCTTCGTCGTACGAACCGAGCAGGCGGTAGCAGTGCGCCCGCAGCTCGGCCCGGTGCTGCTCGATCAGCTCGGTGAAGGTGTCCTCGCCGGGTTTCGTCACAACCTCCGGCGTGACGTTATCCGCCCGGGCCTGCCGGGCCAGCCGCCGCAGCTGGGTGAACCGGGTCGACAGCGCCTCCACGTCGGCGAGCAATGCCTCCGCCGGAGTCGGCCGCAACCGCCCGGCGCGTTCGGCGATGTCGGAGATCAGCTCCTGCACCGGCCGCCCGGGTGCTCGCCGCTCGCGGTACGCGCGCTGCCGGCAGGCCTGGGAGCAGTACGACGCCGAACGCCCCGGCCCGCCGCTGGCGGCGATCGGGTTGCCGCAGACCTGACAGTTCATGAAGGCCTCATCCCTGACTGAGGATGCGCTCTAGTGGAGTCCGGAAGCGCGGGGTGATGCGGACACCGGCCAGCCAGGTGGTCCAGCGGGTGGCGTGGGCCTCGATGGCAGCCTGGGTTTCGGTGCCGACGTCTTCCAGGAGTTGGTAGCGGACCTCGCCGGACTCGGGTTGGCCCCAGGCGCCGACGATGCGGCCATCGGCCCAGATGGTGGGCCCGATGTTGCCGGTGGTGTCGAACAGGCGGGCTTTGTGGTCGCCGAGGTACCAGGCGCGGTCCTTCCAGCCCATGGGGGTGGGGTCGAGGGCGGGGAGGAAGGCGACCCAGGGCTCGACGCCCACCTCGGGGGCCTCGTCGCCGGGGAGGACGTAGCCGGGGCCGCCGTCCAGGTCGACCTCGACGGCTTCTACGGCGACCAGGGCCTTGCGGGACTGGCCCAGGGTCCAGCCGGTCCACCACTGCAGGTCGGCGAGGGTGGCTGGGCCGAAGGACTCCAGGTAGGCGCGGGCGAGCGTCGTACGGGCTTCGTCGGCGGACAGGTCACCGGCGAGACCACCCGCGAGCCAGTTTTCCGCGGGCGACCACTGGTGCTGGCTGCTCAGCCACGTGCCGAGCGGGCGGCCGCGGACGATGCGGCCTTCGGCGGCGAGCTGGAAGAGCACGCGGCTGGTGACGTACGGCTGGGCCGCGTACGACTTGCCCGGAGCCATCGCCAGGCGGCTGCGCAGCCGGGGCTCGTCCTGGGCGAGCTCCTGCGCCGTGGCCGAGCCGCGCAGGCTGAGCGCGGTCGCCGTCGACTCCTCGACCGCCCGCAACCACTGCCCGGCTGCCTCGGCCTCACCCGCGATCCCGGCCTCGACCAGGTGCTTCACCAGCAACCGCCGCTGCTTCACCGCGATCTCGTCGCTGGCCGCCGCCTGGACGACCGGCGCGAACGACGTCGGTACGACGAAGACCGTCCGCCGCATCCCGAGCATCCGGATCAGCGTGCGCTCGTCGTACAGCGCACGCTCTGTGAGCGCGACATCACTGCCCGGCACTCGCGCGGCGACCGACAGATGGACCGTCGCGGGGTCGGTCGCGTGCAGTACGACGACCGAAGCGGCCGCCTGCACCGGGTCAGCCGCCTGGGTGGACGTCGCCAGCCGGTGCCGGCGCCCCAGTCTGACCCGCCGTTCCTCGATCCCGATCCGCAGCACCACAGGCCCCCTCGATCCCTTGCCGGACACCAATTCTTACCATCACGTTCCGACACCGTTGCCCGCGACGAACACCCATCCGCGTGGGCGGTGGCTCCGAACCGGATAAGGTCGGTACATGTTCTGGTTCCTGCTCTTTCTCGCGGTCGTGGCGGTGTGGCTCCTGGTC
This sequence comes from Kribbella endophytica, assembly GCF_054781295.1. Classification (NCBI taxonomy): domain Bacteria; kingdom Bacillati; phylum Actinomycetota; class Actinomycetes; order Propionibacteriales; family Kribbellaceae; genus Kribbella; species Kribbella endophytica. The sequence continues at coordinate 326,781 of NZ_BAAGUR010000005.1, read as the reverse complement.
CTCGCCCTGCTCGCGAAGAAGCTGTGGGGCAAGACCAAGGCGCTCACACGGGAGTTGGCCGCCGCCCAGTCCAAGCTCGACGCCGCGCAGAGGCCAGGTCCGGACAGGGCCCGGGAGTCTGCGCGGTCCCGGGCGTAGTATCGGCCCAGTCTCACGTTGAGCCATCAGTTAGTCGTGAAAGGGAGATCCTCATGCCCCCGCTTCTCGGTATGCCCCAGGGCGCAGAGTGGCTCGTCATCCTCGCGATCGTCGTGCTGCTGTTCGGTTCGGCCAAGTTGCCGGCCCTGGTCAAGCAGCTCGGCAAGTCGAAGAAGATCTGGGAAGAAGAGGTCGGCCCCGGCAAGAAGAAGGATGCCGAGCTGACCGAGACCGCTCCGCCGCCGGCCCAGCCGGTGCAGCCGCCGGTCCAGCAGGCCCAGCCGCAGCAGAACCAGGCGAACGGTCAGGCCCCGGGCGACGGCATTCCGCCGACGCACACGGCCAACTGATTCCCGCGCACCACCTGTGACGATGGTGAGGTTCGGACGGCGTAAGGAAGAACGTCCGAAGGACGAAGAGGGTCGGATGACCCTGCGCGAGCACATCGCCGAGCTGCGCAACCGCCTGCTCATCTCGGTGCTCGCGATCGTGGTGCTGACGATCGTCGGGTACGTCTTCTACGACCAGGCGCTGGACTTCCTGGTCAGGCCGTTCAACAACGGTGTGCGGCAGCTGCTCGCGGACAACAACGGTGGCAAGCGGCCCGAGCTCACGTTCAACAACGTGACCTCGCCGTTCACCTTCCAGATCAAGATCTCGCTGGTCTTCGGCCTGATCCTGGCCGCGCCGGTGTGGCTGTACGAGCTGTGGGCGTTCATCGCTCCCGGCCTGCACCGCTCCGAGCGGCGCTGGGCGTTCCTGTTCGCCGGGATCGCGACGCCGCTGTTCGTGGCCGGCCTGGCGGTGGCCTACTGGACGCTGCCGAAGGGCATCGAGATCCTGATCGGCTTCACGCCGGACTTCGCGCAGAACCTGATCACCCTGCCGGAGTACCTGGACTTCGTGCTGCGCACGATGCTGGTCTTCGGGATCGCGTTCCTGCTGCCGCTGGTCGTCGTGCTGCTGAACATCGTCGGCATCGTGCCCGCCAAGGCGCTGGCCAAGTTCCGGCCGTACATCATCTTGGCGATCTTCATCTTCGGCGCGGTCGCGACGCCGTCGGGTGACCCGTTCTCGCTGATGTTCCTGGCGATTCCGATGTGCGCGCTGTTCTTCGGCGCCGAGATCATCGCCCGGATCCTCGACAAGCGGAAGGCCCGCAAGGCCGAAGCACTGCTGGCCGACTGATGGGTCGCAAGATCGCGCTGGTGGTCAACCCCACCAGCGGCCGCGGCCTGGGTGCGCGGGTGGCTCCGGTCGTCCGGCAGCGGCTGGAACACGGCGGGCTGACCGTCGACCTGTACGAGACGACGTGTGCGGAGGACGTCGGCCGGATCTCGGCCGAGGTGATCGCCTCCGGGGCGGACGGCGTCGCACTGGTCGGCGGTGACGGCACGCTGCACCTCGGCGCGCAGGTGCTGGCCAAGTCGGGCATGCCGTTCGGCGTGATCCCGGCCGGCACCGGCAACGACTTCGCCCGCGGCCTCGGCGTACCGCTGAAGGACCCGGTGGCAGCCGCCGACCTGATCGTCGTGGGCAAGACTCGCGAGATCGACCTCGGCGTCGCGGCGGGGGAGTACATCACCACCGTCGTGGCCGGCGGCTTCGACTCCCTGGTGAACAAGCGGGCCAACGCGATGACCTGGCCGAAGGGCAACGCCCGCTACACGGTCGCGACGCTGGCCGAACTGCGGACCTTCAAGCCGCTCTCGTACGTCGTGACGGTGGACGGCGACCGGCTCGAGACCGACGCGATGCTGGTCGCGGTCGGCACCGGCCCGACGTACGGCGGTGGGCTGCAGATCTGCTCCGGCGCCGAGATCGACGACGGGCTGCTCGACGTCACGATCATCAAGCCGGTGTCGCGGCTGACCCTGCTGCAGATGTTCCCGAAGCTGTCGAAGGGCACCCACCTCGGGCACCCGGCGGTGCACACGCTGCGCGGCCGCGAGGTCCGGCTGGAGTCGCCGACGGTCACGGCGTACGGCGACGGCGAGATCCTCGGCCCGCTGCCGCTCGACATCGGTATCGCGCCGGGCGCGCTCACCGTGTACGCCTGAATCCATCAGTCACGGAAAGACTTGGGTCGATCTCTGTTCGTCACAGGGGTTTGTCTGATAGGAAAGCTTCCTAACAGATACCTCTCGACGCCCCTCAGAGGAGAGATCGTGCTCAACCGCCCCAAGAAGCAGCTCACCGCCCTTCTGCTCGGCCTCGCCGTGGCCGCCGCCCCGGCCACGGCGTTCGCGTCGCCGTTCCAGCCGCAGTCGGCGATCAGCGGCACGCAGTACCAGGACCGGGTCCACGCCCCGAGCGCCGTCGGGCTGGACGACCCGGCGAAGAAGGAAATCGCGATGAAGATCGTCTCCAGCGCGGAGAACTCCTCGCTGGACTGGAAGGCGCAGTACAAGTACATCGAGGACATCGACGACGGCCGCGGCTACACGGCCGGCATCATCGGGTTCTGCTCCGGGACCGGCGACATGCTGGACCTGGTCGAGCTCTACAAGCAGCGCAAGCCGGGCAACGTGCTGGAGAAGTACCTGCCGGCGCTGCGCAACGTGGACGGCAGCGACTCCCACGCCGGCCTCGACCCGAACTACACCAGGGACTGGAAGACCGCCGCGAACGACTCGGTCTTCAAGGCCGCGCAGGACAGCGAGCGCGACCGGGTCTACTTCAATCCGTCGGTCAACCAGGGCAAGGCCGACCAGGTCGGCGTCCTCGGTCAGTTCATGTACTACGACGCCATCGTGATGCACGGCGACGGCGGCGACTCGACCAGCTTCCGCAACATCCGCAAGCGCGCGCTGACCAAGGCCAAGCCGCCGGCGCAGGGCGGCAACGAGACCACCTGGCTGAACGCCTTCCTCGACGCCCGCGTGTGGGCGATGAAGCAGGAGGAGGCGCACAGCGACACCAGCCGGGTCGACACGGCCCAGCGGGTGTTCCTGCGCAACGGCAACCTCAACCTCAACACCCCGCTCGACTGGAAGGTGTACGGCGACAGCTTCCACATCGGCTGATCTTCCGCACAGAGCCTCCGCGCCGCGAACTGTCCCGGCGGCGCGGAGGCTTTCGCGTACTACGCCGTACGGTCTGTACGCCGGTCCGACTCGGCCCGCTGTCGCAGGGCCGCCATTGTGGTGGCCAGTCCTTCAAGAGCATCGGCGGGAAGGGCCGCGCCGAGCCAGGTCCCGAGCTCGGCCTCGACCGTAGGCGTCGCCGCGGCGAGGATCGCCGATCCGGCGGGCGTGATCTCGACCAGCGAGGAGCGGCGGTCGTCAGGATTGGCCGTACGGCGGCAGCGGCCGGCCGCTTCGAGGCGGTCGACCCCCTTGCTGGTGGCGCCGACCGTGATGGCCATCTCGTGGGCCAGGTCGTAGACCCGGGTCGTCGTCCGGCCGGCGATGAAGCGCAGGAACTCGAACTGGCCGAGCGGGAGATCGTGCTCGGCCTTCAGTCGCGCGTCGAGCGCGTTGTAGAGCCGCGTCTCCAGCCGGACCAGGTCCGAGAACAAGGCCGTGAGATCCGTCACAGGTTCATCCTGATTCATGGGAATTAGATTCCTGGGAATGTAGTTGTGGAGACCATAACCGCCGGAATCCACTGCGAGCAACAGGAGTGACCCACGATGAGCAGGCAAGAACGTGAGCTGGCCCGCGGGATGATCAGCAAGGGTGACCTCGGGCTGACGCCGGCCCAGCAGCGGGAAGGTTTCGACGAGCTGTTCGCCGAGCGCCCGTTGGGGGACGACGTCACGCTGCGACCGCGGACGCTGGGCGGTCGGCCCGCGGTGGACGTCGCGGTCGAAGGCGCCGACCGGGACGGCGTCATCCTTTATCTGCACGGGGGCGGCTACTCGATCGGTTCGGCGCGGACCGGGGCCAACCTTGCGGCGCCGCTTGCGCGCAGTACCGGCGTACCGGCTGTGTCGCTGGACTACCGGCTCGCTCCGGAGGACCCGTTCCCGGCTGCGGTCGACGATGCCTTGGCGGCGTACAAGGAACTGCTGGCGACGGGCCAGAAGGTTGTGCTCGCAGGCGATTCGGCGGGCGGTGGACTCGCGCTCGCGCTGCTCGTCGCCGCGCGCAGGGCCGGGCTGCCGCTGCCCGTGGCGGCTGTTCTCTACTCGCCCTGGACCGACGTCTCGCTGAGCGGCGGCAGCATGGACTCACGCGGTGAGTTCGATCCGTTGTTCACCCGCGCGCACATGAAGGAGTCCGCCGACTGGTACGTCGGAGCCCAGGATCCGCGCGACGAACTGGCCAGCCCGCTCTTCGCGGACCTGACCGGCCTGCCGCCGCTGCTGGTCCAGGTCGGCTCCGCCGAGGTCCTGCTGGACGACTCCCTGCGGCTGGCCGTCCACGCCGCCGAGAGCGAGGTCGACGTCAGCCTGGACGTGGTCGCCGGAGCGCCGCACGTGTTCCAGTACTTCGTCGGCATGATGAGTGAGGCCGACGAGGCGCTGGAGCGGGCTGCCGCGTTCGTCACCCGCCGACTCGCTGACTGACCGGTCGGGGAGGGCGTGGTTCTGGGGGTGCCTTCGCATAGATTGGGGCCTATGAGCACTCCGTCCGAGAAGTACGCCAGTTTCCGCTCGGACCAGGAGCACCCGGCCGTGAAGGAGTTCCGGTCGCTGTACGACTTCCGGCTGGACGAGTTCCAGCTGCGCGCCTGTGCAGCGCTCGAGGACGGGCACCAGGTGCTGGTCGCGGCGCCGACCGGGTCCGGCAAGACGCTGGTCGGCGAGTTCGCCGTGCACCTGGCGCTGCAGCGCGGGCAGAAGTGCTTCTACACCACCCCGATCAAGGCACTGAGCAACCAGAAGTACGCCGACCTGGTCCGCCGTTACGGCCAGGACAACGTGGGCCTGCTGACCGGCGACAACTCGATCAACTCCGAGGCCCCGATCGTCGTGATGACGACCGAGGTGCTGCGCAACATGCTGTACGCCGCGTCGCAGACCCTGCTCGGCCTGTCGTACGTCGTGATGGACGAGGTGCACTACCTCGCCGACCGGTCCCGCGGCGCGGTCTGGGAGGAAGTGATCATCCACCTGCCGGACTCGGTCGCGGTGGTGTCGCTGTCGGCGACGGTGAGCAACGCCGAGGAGTTCGGCGACTGGCTGGAGACGGTCCGTGGGAACACGGTCGTCGTCCTGGAGGAGAAGCGGCCCGTTCCGCTGTTCCAGCACGTGATGGTCGGCAAGCGGCTGCACGACCTGTTCGCGGGAGAGACGCCGACCGCCGGTGCGGCGCAGGCCCAGTTCGGCCCGTCGGCGGGGCGGCCGTCCAAGTCCGGCAACCCGGCGAAGGCCGCGGGTAAGAGCGGGGCGCCGGACCTGCGCGACCTGGTCAACCCGCAGCTGGTCCGGATCGCCCGCGACGACAACCGGGTCTTCCGCGACGACTCGCGCAAGCCGCGGCGCCGCCGGGATCTGCCGAAGGGCCGACCGGCCAAGTCGCACTTCACGCCGTACCGGTCGGACGTGGTCGAGGAGCTGGACGCGGGCGCGCTGCTGCCGGCGATCTACTTCATCTTCTCCCGCAAGGGCTGCGAGGACGCGATGCTGCAGTGCCTGCGGTCCGGGCTGCGGCTGACCAAGCCGAGCGAGCGCGACGAGATCAAGCGGGTGCTGGCCGAGCGGACCGTCGACCTGCCCGACGAGGACCTCGGCGTGCTCGGGTACCACGACTTCGCCGAGGCGCTCAGCCGCGGCATCGCGGCGCACCACGCGGGCATGCTGGCGGCGTTCAAGGAGGTCGTCGAGGAGCTGTTCGCGCGCGGCCTGATCAAGGTCGTGTTCGCCACCGAGACGCTTGCCCTGGGCATCAACATGCCGGCCCGCACGGTGGTGCTGGAGAAGCTCAGCAAGTGGAACGGCGAGGCGCACGTCGACATCACCCCCGGCGAGTACACGCAGCTGACCGGCCGGGCCGGGCGGCGCGGGATCGACGTCGAGGGGCACGCGGTCGTGCTCTGGCAGCCGGGGTTCGACCCGCGGGCCGTCGCCGGCCTGGCGTCGACGCGGACGTATCCGCTGCGGTCGTCGTTCTCCCCGTCGTACAACATGGCGGTGAACCTGGTCCGCCAGGTCGGGCGGTCGCGCGCGCGGGACATGCTGGAGCTGTCGTTCGCGCAGTTCCAGTCCGACCAGGCCGTGGTCGGGCTGGCCCGGCAGGTGCAGCGCAACACCGAGGCGCTGGAGGGCTACAAGGAGTCGATCGACTGCCACCTCGGCGACTTCCTCGAGTACGCCGACCTGCGGCGCCGGATCGGTGAGCGCGAGTCGTCCGGTTCGAAGCGGCGCAAGCTCGACCGCCGCGTCGAGGCGCAGGAGTCGGTCGAGAAGCTGCGGATGGGCGACATCATCCGGATCCCGGCCGGCCGGAGCGCGGGCTGGGCGCTGGTGATCGACCCGGGCATGCGCTCGGAGCGCGAGGGGCCGCGGCCGACCGTGCTGACGCTGGACCGGCAGGTGCGCAAGCTGTCGATGGTCGACTTCCCGACGCCGGTCGAGTCGATCGGGACGTTGCGGGTGCCGAAGAAGTTCAACGCGCGCAACCCGCAGCAGCGTCGTGAGCTCGCGCAGGTGCTGCGCAACCGGACCGACATGCACGGCGAGGAAGGCCCGCCGTCGTATCGGAGCAGGGCCGGCGACGTGATCACGCACGCCGACGACCCGGAGCTGCAGGAGATGCGGGCGCAGCTGCGCGCGCACCCGTGCCACGGCTGCTCCGACCGCGAGGACCATGCCCGCTGGGCCGAGCGCTACTTCCGGCTCGACCGGGAGAACCGCGACGTCCAGCGCAAGATCGAGCAGCGGACGAACACGATCGCCCGCCAGTTCGACCGGGTCTGCCAGGTGCTCGACGCGCTGCACTACCTGGACGGCGACAAGACCACCGAGGCCGGAGACCGACTGTCCCGGATCTACGCCGAGCTCGACCTGGTCGCGGCCGAGTGCCTGCGCCAGGGCGTGTTCGACGACCTGGACGTGCCGGAGCTCGCGTCGGCGCTGGCCGCGCTGGTGTACGAGTCGCGCTCGAAGGACGAGCCGTCGTCGCCGCGGCTGCCGCGCGGCGAGGTGCGGGACGCGATCGAGAAGATGGGTTCGATCTGGCGCGACCTGTCGGCGCTGGAGCGGGACATGCGCGTCGACTTCCTGCGCTCGATGGATCTCGGGTTCTGCTGGGCGGCGTACCGATGGGCCTCGGGAGCGTCGCTGGCCGAGGTCCTGTACGAGTCGGACCTGGCAGCGGGCGACTTCGTGCGCTGGGTGAAGCAGCTGATCGACCTCACCGAGCAGGTCGCCGACGCGGCCGGCCCGACGCCGCTGCGCAAGACGGCGCGTGCGGTGACGGACCAGATCCGCCGCGGCGTCATCTCCTACGCGTCGGTGGTCGACGAGCCCTAACAGCGCCTGATCGGTGCCGAGTACGTCGTGTTGCTGGCGGTGGCTATGTAGTAGTCGGTGACGTAGCTGCCGTCGGTGAGCCGGTCCCACACTGCCGTCGTACCGACTTTGCTGCCGGCGCGTTGGCAGGTGACCCAGGCCAGCGAGCCGCTGGGCAGTGTGCCGACCACGCCGTACGACGTACCAGGGCCGCTGCGTCTGCTGAGCGACGTGGTCGTCTGGTACGGATGGGTGCAGCCGGGGACCGGGTACGAGTAGGTCGTGTTCGACGGGGTGCTGACGTAGTAGTCGGTGACGTAGGCGCCTGAGGTCAGCTTGTTCCAGACGGTCGTGGTTCCGACCTTGGTGCCGTAGGTCTGGCAGACGACGCGGAGCGCTGCGCCCGCGCCGTACGTCGCGACGACCGGGTGGCTCGTCGACGGTCCGCTGCGTGCGCTCAGCGCGGTGGTCGCGGAGTAGGCGAAGCCGACCGACGCGACCGGTGCGTCGAAGCGGTCGGCGTCGATGTTGAGCGTCACGCCGCCGTACGTCTCGTTGTGATCGCCCCAGTACTGCTTGGCGCGCTGGCCGGAAGCCCAATAGGCGTTGGAGATCAGCGGCCAACCTGTCAGTGCTGTCTTCTTGTCCCAGCGCGCGATCCACAGCGCGTCCGGTCGCGCATAGGCCGTGCTGTTGTAGACCTCCGCGAGATGCCGTGCGCCGCTGTCCTGGTGCGCGTACACCGCCGACAGGTACCCGTGCCGGTGCAGCTCCTTCGTCCACGCCGACAGGTAACTCAGTACGGCGGCCCGGCAGCTCGCGTTGCCGAGGTCGTAGTGCTCCATGTCCCCGTAGATCGCGCTCCCGCCGATCAGCCCGAGCGCCCGCGCCTTCGTCACCGCATCCGACGCAGACCCCTTCGCTTGCGCGGCGGCAGTGGCCGTCGAGGCCGACATCTTCAACGCCGTCGTCCGATGCGTGCAGGTCGCCTGCCACCCCAGGTAGATCGGGATCAACCGCCAGCCCTGCTTGGTCACCGTGCTCACCCACGACGCCGTCAGCTGCGGCTGCGCACAGCTGCGGTTGCCGCCGCCGATGTAGATCCCCACCGCCTGGTACGGCGACGAGGCCTTCCACGCCGCCATCTGCGCCACCGTCGGCGCCGTACAGGTGTCGAACGCCCACCCGTTCACCCGCGTCGAGGTCGCCCCCGCCGGATAAGCCACCCCTGTAGCCGGTTCAGCTCCCGCCGTACCGGCCGTCCCCACCACCAGCGCCCCAGCCGCCAACCACACCTTGAGCCGCCACACTGTCAACCCCTCCCACCTGCAGTACACGCCCGAAACCTCCAGACAGCAATGGCTTCTCTGAGGCAGGATGTGGAGCATGCCGGAGATCGTGGAGCGGGACGAGCAGCCGTACGTCGCCATCAGGGCCAAGGTGCGGATGGACGAGATCGGGACCTTCGCCCGGCGTGGGGGAGAGGTGTTCGGGTGGCTGGCCGCGCGGGGCGTCACGCCGGTCGACGACCTGTTCTTCAAGTACGACGTGGTCGACATGGAGAACGGGCTGGTGATGGAGATCGGCATCCCGGTCGAGGAGCGGCACACCGGTGAGGGCGAGATCGTCACCGGAGTGCTTCCGGCGGGGCGGTACGTGAGTCACACGCACCACGGGCACCCGGACGGGCTCTACCAGGCGACGGGTGACCTGCTGGCCTGGGCCGAGAAGGAGGGGCTGGAGTGGGACGCCGACGGTGACCACTGGGGTGCCCGGCTCGAGGTCTACAAGTCCGACCCGATCGAGGTCCCGGACATGGACCAGTGGGAGACCGAGCTGCTCTTCCGCCTGCGAGGCTAAGGAGTGCCGACTGTTCTGGCCGGCCTCACCAAGCTGGACCCGGACCGCATCAGGCACGTCGCCTCACCCCTGATCGAGCTCGGCTGCGCCCTGCACGTCCTGGCCGAGCCACGCCACCACGACCGCACCGAGTGGGCCGACGGCATCCAGCTGAGCAAGGCGCTGCGCAAGGAGCTGGCCGCCTGGACGTGGACGGTCCGCGCTGTCCGCGCCCGTTTCTTCGCTACCAGCTCCGCAACCGGCCTGCCCAGCTGGCAGGACGAGCTGGACGCACTACGAGCCCGTACGCCGGAAGACCTGGCCGCTGAGCTGGTCCGCCCTCTCCGCGGCCGCCCGCTGAGCTCCCGCACCACCGACACCGACGCCGTACGCCGGTGGGCCCGCAGCCGCGGCCGGGCGGTCGAGACGCTGGTGGAGTCCCTGCTGACCGACCCGGCCGAGCCGGTCGAGCGCTTCCTAGCTCTGCTCGACTCCTGCTGGCACGAGTGGTTCGGCGAGCTCTGGACCGAGTCACGCGACCAGCTGGCCGCTCGCGGCCGGCAGGACCGGGACCTGGCTGCCCGGGACGGTGTGGCCGCGATGCTTAGGTCGCTGGACGGCGCAGTGCACCCGAGGGACACGGACAACGTCGTCGTACAGAAGGTGCAGAACAAGCGGATCGACCTGGCCAGCAGATCCCTGCTGCTAGTTCCTAGCAACTACATCGCCCCGCACGTGTTCCTCGGCGAGGTGCCCGGCGAGCCGCTGACCGTCATCTACCCAGCCCAGGCCAAGCGGACCGGCGTACCGGCTGCACAGGTCGTCCGGGCCAGGCTGGAGGCGCTGGCCGCGCCGGACCGGCTGCAGATCTGCCGTGCGGTGGCCAGCGAGCCGCGGACCGCCGGAGAGATCGCTGCGCTCTGGGGACTCAACTCCACCCAGGTCACCCGGCACCTGCGAGCACTGACCCGTGCGGGCCTGGTGACGGCCGAGCGGCAAGGCCGGTTCGTCGCGTACCGGCTGGACGAACAGGTGATGCGTGCCCTCGGCACAGATCTGCTGGACCTCGTCATGCGTTGACGGATCCCGTCAATCCAACCCCCTCTTGCCGGCTGGAGCTGTTGGCTGGCTGCTATGACTGCTTCCCTCCCGCCCGAGGTCCGCCGGCTGGTGATCGCCACGCTGGTCAACACCTTCGGCAACGGCGTGTACGCCGCCGTCGGCGCGCTCTACCTGACCCGCGCCGCCGGACTGTCCGTCCACGAGGTCGGACTCGGCCTGACCATCGCCGGACTGGTCGGGCTGGTCGCCAGTACGCCGCTGGGCATCGTCGCCGACCGTCTCGGCCCGAACCGCGCGTACGTCGGCTTCCTGCTGCTGCAGGCCGTCACGATGACCGCACTGACTCAGGTCCGGTCGTTCGGGCTGTTCGTCGCCGTCGTCGGAGTCACCGCGATCGCTGACTCCGGTCAGCGCGGTGCGAAGGGTGCGCTGATCGCTGGACTGGTCCCCTCCGACCAGCGGGTCCGGACGCGGGCGCTGCTGCGGGTCACCACCAACATCGGGATGGGCGTCGGGATGGCGCTGGCCGGCATCGTGCTGGCGGTCGATCAGCGCGAGGTGTACCTGGTCGCGCTGTTCGCCAACGCGGCGACGTACGTCGTGACGGCCGGGCTCGTGCAGTGGGGGATGACCCGGGTCGCGCCGGTGCCGTCCACCGCCGGGCCGTCCGCGCTGACCGCGCTGAAGGACCGGCCGTTCCTGGCCTTCGTGGCGCTGGACGGCCTGCTCAGCATGCACAACGCGATGGCGCAGGTCGCGATCCCGCTCTGGGTGGCGACGGCAACGGACGCGCCGACCTGGGTGATCTCGGTGCTGCTGGTGGTGAACGCGGCGTCGGTGATCCTGCTGCAGCTCCGGGTCGCGCGGGGGACCGAGCAGCTGGCCGGTGCGGCACGAGCTGGTCGGCGAGCAGGCCTGCTGCTGGCGGTGGCCTGCGGGGTACTTGCGCTCACCGACATCACGTCGGGCTGGGTGACCATCGCCTTGCTGATCGCGGCCGCGCTGGTGCACGTGCTGGGGGAGATGCTGCAGTCGGCCGGTGGCTGGGGGATCAGCTTCGAGCTGGCGCCGCCGGGTGGGCAGGGCCAGTACCAAGGGGCCTACGCGATGGGGACGCAGGTCGGCGACCTGGTCGCGCCGGTGGTCCTCACGGTCGTTGCGGTGAGTTGGGGCTGGCCAGGATGGTTGCTTACAGCCACCATCTTCTTGCTGGCCGGTGCCTTCATTCCGGTGGCCGTCCGGCGGCACCGGCAGTGGCAACCTCTGGTACCTGTTTAGGGTGCAGCAGGTCGCGGAGCTCGCGGGCCGCCTGGAAGCCGGCGCGGTTGCCGCCGATGGTGCTGGCCGACGGCCCGTATCCGACCAGGTGGATGCGCGGATCCAGCACGGTGTGCGTACCGTCCATGCGGATCCCGCCGGACGGTTCGCGCAGGTGCAGCGGCGACAGGTGCGCTAGGTCGGCCCGGAAGCCCGTCGCCCAGAGGATCGCGTCGACCTTCTCCTCCCGCCCGTCCGCCCACACCACGCCGTCGGGTGTGACCCGCGAGAACATCGGCAGCCGCGTGTAGACCCCACGCTGGTACGCCGCCTGCTCCTGCTGCCGCAATTGCAGCCCGGTCACGCTCACCACGCTCTTCGGCGGCAGGCCGGCCCGCACTCGCTCCTCGACCTTCGCGATGATCTTCCGCCCGAGCTCCGGCCCGAACTCCTCGTCGGTCCGCCACACCGGCTCCCGCCGCGTCACCCAGGTCGTCGACGCGACCTCGGAGATCTCCGCCAGCAGCTGTACGGCGGAAGCGCCGCCGCCGACGACCAGCACGTGCTGCCCGGCGAACTCCTCGGCGCCGTTGTAGTCCGAGGTGTGCAGCTGCCGTCCCTTGAAGGACTCGATGCCTGGGTACCACGGGATGAACGGCCGGTTCCAGGTCCCGGTCGCGTTCACGATCGCGTCGGCCGTGTAGGTGTCTCCGTCCGTTGCCAACGAGAATCGCCCGTCGACGGATCGCACGCTCTCGACGACCACCGGCCGCACCACCGGCAGCTCGAAGCGGTGCTCGTAGTCCGCGTAGTAGCGCGGCACGAACACGTTCGCCCGCTCGGCGCCGATCGCCGGCGGCACGTCCGCGCCGGGCAGGTTCGCGATGCCGTGCACGTCGTCCATGGTCAGCGAGTCCCAGCGGTGCTGCCAGGCGCCGCCGGGGGCGTCGTTGCGGTCGAGCACCAGCACTTCGTCGTACGGCGTGAAGCCCATCCGGACCAGGTGGTACGCCGCCGACAGCCCGGCCTGGCCGGCTCCGATCACCACGACTTGGGTATCCACAACCACCACAACGCCCGGTTCTAGGAGACTCTTCCCGGATAACCTCAGGGACATGGACCTCACCTCGGCGTACGGCTACCGGCTGGACTGGGTCGTCAGCTTCGTGGCCGTCGCCCGGTACGGCGGGTTCTCGGCGGCCGCGAAGGCGGTGTTCCGCGGGCAATCGCGGATCAGCGAGCACGTCGCGGAGCTGGAGAAGGCGCTCGGCGTGCAGCTGTTCGACCGGTCGGCGCACCCGGTCGCGCTGACGCCTGAGGGGCGTGCGTTGCTGCCTGCGGCCGAGGAGATCCTGCATCGGCTGGGTGAGCTGGCGACCGTACAGGGGCAGGTCCGGTTCGGGACGTACCCGAGCGCGGCCGCGTGGCTGTTCCCGCAGGTCGCCGTACGGGTGAAGGACGTTCGTCTGCTGCTCGTCGAGGGGCCGAGCATCGAGCTGGAACGCGCACTGGTGCAGGGCGAGATCGATCTCGCGATCCGGCCGGTGCATCCGCTCGTGGCGTCGGAGTCGTTGGAGCACCGGGTGCTGTGGCGTGAGCCGCTCGTTGCCGTGTTCGCTGCCAACCATCCGTTGGCGGCGCAGCTGTCGGTCGGTCTCGCGGACCTGGCCGCGCTGCCGTTGATCTCCATCGGCGAGGCCTCTGGCGGGCGCCAGTTCGAGTCCCACCTGGCCTTCGCCTCCGCCGGGCTGAGCCCGGCCAGCGTCTACCGGACGAACCAGCCGCAGACGCTGCTGTCGCTGGTCCGCCACGGCCTCGGCACCGGTGTCACCAATGCCCTGGCCGTGACGACCGCGAACCTGGACGGCGTCCGTCTGGTCCCCATCCACGACGCCGGCGTAGAGCGCCAGGTCGCCCTGTTCCTCCACCGCGACAGACCCCGCACACCGGCCCTGACCGCGGTGATCGAGACAGTCACCGCGATCGACCCACCGATCTCAAGCCTTCGGTAAAGACACTCCTGCGAGTTCCAAGCACTGCGCCAGCAACTTGTCCTGCACGTCCTCGTCATAAGCCTGCTGGTTGAGCTCAACCACAGCCCGCTTCTGGAAGAATCGCCCCGAGACCAACGCCTCCGGCTCCTCCGACACCGCCAGCCACACCGGCGTATCGGCGCCCTCGGCAACCGTCAGCGGCGCGGCGTACCCGCTCATCTTCGTCGACACCCATCCCGGATGCACGGCGTTGATCAGCGACCCAGGCCACTTCCGCGCCAGCGCGAAGGCGAGCGCCGCCATCACCAGCTTCGAGTCCGCGTACGCCGAATCGCCGGTCCAGCTCTCGGCGTGCTGCAGGTCGTCGAGCCGGATGTTGCCGCGCACGATCGAGTCCGAGCTGACGAACACCGACCGCCGCGGCACCGGCAGTAGCGCGGTCAGCAGCAGCGGCGCGAGCGCGTTGATCTGGAACAGCCGCTCCAGCCCGTCGCCCGTCACCGGCCGCGTCGTCTCGTCGGTCCCCGTCCCCGCGTTGTGCACGACAACTTCCGGCGCACCAAGCTCCCGTACGGCGGCCGCCATGTCCCGCGTCGACTCCAGCGACGCGAGATCACCGAGCACGACCTCGCCGTCCAGGCCGGCAGCCCGTTCCGCGTTCCGCGCGTGCCGGATCACGTCGTGCCCCTGCCGCGACAGCTCGGCCGCGATCTCCGCGCCGATCCCGTCGTTCGAGCCTGTCACCAAGATGCGAGTCATCGCTGTCCTCCCAGCAGAACCGGAACACCGTCGGGTGCGACCAGATGTTGCCCACCCGGCGCGGAGTCAATCAGCAGTTCGAGCTGCCGCGGTCCCAGGACGGCGGGACCGGCGGCGCTCAGGTCGTTGGGCTCGGTCGGTACGTCGAAGCTGAACACCTCGAGCACCGCGTCACCCGCCTGCAGGTACGTCATCAGGAAGCCGCGCGGATCCCCGTGGTGCCGGATGTCCCCGATCACCTCGAACCCGAACCGGTCCCGCCAGAACGCCAGCGCGGCGTCCAGGTCCGACACCGTCACCGCGACGTGGTCGAACCGCGGCGTGGCGTCGGGCGTCTGCCGAGCCTCGGCCTCGGCGAGCGCGGCCGAGCCGATCTGCTGGTAGCTCAGATTGCCCTGGATGAACTCCAGCCGCGCCCCGTCCGGATCCAGGAAGAACGCGATCCGCACGTCCCCGAGTACGTCGGCCGGTTGCGACAGCACCGTCACCCCGGCCGCCTCCAGCCGGGAGATCTCCGCGTCCACCGCCCCCACCTTGAACCCGAGGTGCCGGATCCCACCCTGCAGATCCTCGTTGCGCCAGCCTCCCTGGTTGCCGTCAGCATCGACCTCCACCAGGTCGAGCAGTACGGTGCCGCGGCCGACCGTCAACCGGCCGTCGCGCACCGGCCCGGTGGGGGAGAACCCCAGCAACCCTTCGTAGAACGCCTGTGACCGTTCGAGATCACGGCAGCCGAGCTCGACCCGGCGCAGTCCGTTGAGCATGTCCGGACCCTACCGTGACCGCTCACAGAATGTCTGCCCCCGAGCGATGCGATCTCGCGCCAGAGCCTTGACAGCAGCGACTGATCGCCCAATTCTGTGATCGCTCACAGAAATCCGTGAGCGTTCACAGACGACCGATCGTGAGGGCATCATGGTTCACTCTTTCGACCGCCGAAAGTTCCTGCGCGGGGTCGGTGGGCTCGGACTGGTCGCGGCGCTTCCTGGTGGGCTCGCCGCGTGCTCCAGCTCCGACGACGACCCGGCCGCCGCGCCGCAGCCGTCCGGCGACCCGGACGCGCCGGCCAAGCTGACCTTCTGGACGTGGACGACCGGGATCGACAAGGTCGTCGCGATCTGGAACCAGCAGAACCCGACCCAGCAGGTCACCGTCAGCGCCCAGGCGCAGGGCGAGGAGCTGCTGACCAAGATCGTCACCGCCCACCGCGCGGGCAACCCGCCGGACCTGATCCACGCCGAGTACCAGGCACTGCCGGTACTGATCACCAACGGCGTGACGGCGGACCTGAGCGGACTGGCCGCCGAGGTGAAGGGGGCGTTCACCGACGGCACCTGGGCGTTGACCTCGTTCGGCGGCAAGACGTACGCGATCCCGCAGGACGTCGGGCCGATGATGCTCTACTACCGCGAGGACCTGTTCCAGCAGTTCGGGCTGACGGTGCCGAAGACGTGGGACGAGTTCGGCGCGCTGGCCGAGCAGGTCCGCACCAAGGACTCCAAGCGGTACCTCGCGACGTTCTCCTCCGGCGACCCGGGCTGGTTCGCGGGGCTGGCCGAGCAGGCCGGCGCGAACTGGTGGACCAACGACAACGGCACCTGGTCGGTCAGCATCAACGACGAGCCGACCAAGAAGATGGCCAAGTTCTGGGGCGACCTGGTCAACGCCGGAACCCTGCAAGGCAAGCCGATGTACACGCCGGAGTGGAACAAGGCCATGAGCGACGGCACGTTGCTCGCCTGGCCGAGCGCGGTCTGGGGTGCCGGCGTGTTGCAAGGTGTCGCGCCGACCACCAAGGGCAAGTGGAAGATGGTCCCGATGCCGCAGTGGGACGCCACGCCCGTGACCGGTTTCTGGGGCGGCTCCGCGACCGCGATCGCGGCCAAGTCGAAGCAGACCGCGCAGGCGCAGAAGTTCGTCAAGTGGCTCAACACCGACCCGGCGGCACTCGAAGCCTTCGTCACCTCGGGCGGCATCTACCCGGCCGCGACGGCCGGCCAGTCGACGCCCGCGCTGAGCAAGGCCCCGGCGATGATGCCGAACCAGCCGACCTTCTTCACCGAGGCCGCGACGATCGCGAAGACCGCGCGCGGCTTCACCTGGGCGCCGAACGTCAACGTCACCTACAGCCAGTACTCCGACCTGTTCGCCAAGGCGGTCCAGATCAAGGGCGACTTCGCCGCCGCCGTCGACCAGCTGCAGGCGGCCTCGGTCGCGGACCTGAAGAAGCAGGGCTTCCAGGTCAAGGAGTCCTGAGGTGTCGGCCGTTCCGCTGACCACCCGGGTCCGCCGTCCGCGGCGCCAAGGTGGTCCCGCGCCGTACGTGTTGATGCTCCCGGCCATCATCTTGCTGGTGCTGTTCCTGCTGGTCCCGATCGGCTACACGCTCTGGCTCAGCCTGCGGGCGTCCCGGGTGACCGGCGGCGGCCTCGGGCTGCGCAAGGAGTCGTTCGTCGGCCTGGCCAACTACGCCGGCGCGATCACCGACTCGGCGTACGCGCAGTCCGTCCTGAGGATGCTCGGGTACGGCGTGATCGTGGTCCCGGTGATGCTCGGGCTCGCGCTGCTGTTCGCCCTGCTGCTGGACAGCCAAGGCGCCCGGCTGAAGTCGTTCACCCGGCTCGGGATCTTCCTGCCGTACGCCGTACCAGGGGTGATCGCGTCGCTGCTGTGGGGTTTCCTCTACCTGCCGGGCGTCAGCCCGATCCGGGCGACGCTGGAGAAGATCGGGCTGCCCGCGCCGGACTTCCTCGGGCCGGACACCGTGCTGTTCTCGGTCGCCAACATCGGCATCTGGGGCGGCGTCGGCTTCAACATGATCGTGCTCTACACCGCCCTGCGCGGCCTGCCCGAAGAACTGCAGGACGCCGCGAGGGTGGACGGCGCGAGCGAGTTGCAGATCGCCTTGCGGATCAAGGTTCCGCTGATCGCGCCCGCGCTGGTGATGACCGGGATCTTCTCGTTGATCTCGTCGCTGCAGGTGTTCAGCGAGCCGTCCACGCTGCAACCCCTGACCGACTCGATCTCGTTCACCTGGGTGCCGCTGATGACGATCTACCGCGACGCCTTCGTGAACAACGACATCTACACCGCGGCGGCCGCCTCGGTGCTGCTCGCGGCCGGCACGCTCGCCGTCTCGCTCACCGTCCTGAGCTTCCTGCAGAAGCGTGCCTTCGGGGAGGACCGATGACCACCGCCGTCCTGGAACGTTCGGCGCCCACCGTCCGGACGACCGCCCGCAAGCCACGCAAGACCCGCTACATCTCCACGGCGATCTTGTTGCTCGGGGCCCTGTACTGCCTGATGCCCGTGGCCTGGGTCGTGATCGCGGCGACCAAGGGGCCGAACGACCTGTTCACCACGTTCTCGTTCTGGCCGAGCTTCAACGGCGGCTTCGAGTACAACCTGCGCACGCTGCTGGAGTTCCGCTCCGGCATCTTCTGGAAGTGGGCCCTCAACAGCCTCCTGTACGCCGGCGCCGGCTCGCTGCTGTCGGTCGCGGTCTCGGTGACCGCGGGCTACGCGCTGGCCAAGTACCGGTTCGCCGGGCGGGAGGCGATCTTCCGCTGCATCCTGGCCGGCGTCCTGGTCCCGCAGATCACGCTGGCCGTCCCGCAGTACCTGCTGATGTCCAAGCTCGGGCTGGTGAACTCGTACTGGTCGGTGCTGCTGCCGAGCATCATCAGCCCGTACTGCATCTACCTGTCGAGGATCTACGCCGCGGCGGTGGTCTCCGACGACATGCTGGAGGCCGGCCGGATCGACGGCGCGGGGGAGTACCGGCTGGCCTGGTCGATCGGCCTGCCGCCGATGATCCCGGGCATGATCACGGTGTTCCTGCTGCAGTTCGTCGCGATCTGGAACAACTTCCTGCTGCCCTACATCATGATCTCCGACGACCGGCACTTCCCGATGACGGTCGGCCTGTTCTCGATGCTCAACCAGGGCGCCAGTCAGCCCGCGCTGTACTCGCTGGTGATCATGGGCGCCTTCCTCTCGGTGCTGCCGCTGATCGCGCTCTTCCTGTTCCTGCAGCGTTACTGGCGCATCGACCTGGTCAGCGGCGCCGTCAAGGGCTGAACCCTTCCCACCATCTCCTGGAGGACCTCCATGTCTGACGCACGTTTTCCCGACGGCTTCGTCTGGGGCGCCGCGACCGCGGCGTACCAGGTGGAGGGCGCGGTGGACGCCGACGGGCGCGGCCCGTCGATCTGGGACACCTTCTGCCGGGTCCCGGGCGCCATCGCCAACGGGGAAACCGGGGACGTCGCGTGCGACCACTACCACCGGTACCCCGAGGACGTCGCGCTGATGGCCGACCTCGGGCTCGGCGCGTACCGGTTCTCGATCGCCTGGCCGCGGATCCAGCCGGACGGCTCGGGCGCGCTCAACCAGAAGGGCATCGACCACTACCGCCGGGTGGTGGACGAACTGCTCGCCCGCGACCTCACGCCGTACGTGACGCTCTACCACTGGGACCTGCCGCAAGCCCTGCAGGACAAGGGCGGCTGGGCCGCGCGTGACACGGCGTACAGGTTCGCCGAGTACGCCGGAGTGGTGCACGACGCGTTGGGCGACGTGGTGGAGCAGTGGATCACGCTGAACGAGCCGAAGGTCTCCAGCCATGCCGGGTACGGCGACGGCATCCACGCGCCGGGCATCAAGGACCAGGACCAGCGCAACCGGGCCGTGCACCACCTGCTGCTCGCGCACGGGCTCGGCCTGCAGGTGCTGCGCGACGGGCGCCATGCGGCCGGCCAGTCGGTCGGACTGACGCTGGACGTGAGTCCGGTCGAGGGGGCTACTTCCAGCGAGGCCGACCAGGCTGCGGCCCGGCGGCTGGACGGCGACAGCCACCGCCTCTTCCTGGACCCGGTACTGCGGGGCGCCTACCCGGAGGATGTGGTCGAGCGGCTCGGGAGCTTCGAATGGGTGCAGGAAGGCGACCTGCCGCTGATCAGCGCGCCGATCGACTTCCTGGGCATCAACTACTACCGGCGGATGCTGGTCCAGGCCAGCGAGAGCGGACCGCTGTTCGCCAAGACCGTACTGCCTGAAGGCGTCCCGGTGACGTCGGTCGACTGGCCGGTGCAGCCGGACGGGCTGCGGGAGGTCGTCGCCGACCTCACTGCGACGTACGACGGCCTGCCGCCGCTCTACATCACCGAGAACGGCGCGGCGTACGACGACGTACCGGCTGCTGACGGTTCGGTCGACGACCCGCTGCGAGTGGACTACCTGCAAGGCCACCTGCTCGCGCTGCACCAGGCGATCCAGGACGGCGTGGACGTGCGCGGCTACTTCGTCTGGACGCTGCTGGACAACTTCGAGTGGGCGGAGGGGTTCGCCAAGCGCTTCGGAGTGGTCCACGTCGACTACGCAACGCAGCAGCGGACCCCGAAGACCAGCGCCGGCTGGCTCGGGCAGGTGGCCCGCGACAACGCCGTACCCCGGCGGTGACCGCCAACAACTCAGCCGCCTGAGATGATGAGGCCGCGCCAGGGGACAACGAGGAGTGGGACACGTGGCAGGCAGGACGTCATCCAGGACCAAGGCCGAACCGCCTGTGGTCCATCCCAAGTCCCGTGGCGCGGCCCGGCGAGCGATGCGGCGCGGTCCGACCATCGACGACGTCGCCGAGCTGGCCGGAGTCTCCCGGGGCACGGTCTCCCGGGTGCTGAACGGCGGTCACTACGTCAGCGCCGCGTCGCTGGAGGCCGTGCAGCAGGCGATGGAGCAGACCGGCTACACGGTGAACCAGAGCGCCCGCAGTCTGGTCACCAAGCAGTCCAACGCGATCGGCTTCGTGCTGTCCGAGCCGCAGGAGCGCCTGTTCGAGGACCCGAACTTCAGCGTGCTGCTGCGCTCCTGCACGCAGGCGCTGGCCGAGCAGGACGTCAACCTGGTGCTGATGCTGGAGACCAGTGACGAGGAGCGCAACCGCATCCTGCGGTACGTGCGCGGTGAGCACGTCGACGGCGTCCTGCTGATTTCCACCCACTCCGGCGACCCGCTGATCACCGAGCTGGCCCGGGCCGGCGTACCGGCTGTGGTGTGTGGACGCCCGCTGGTCCCTGGCGACGTGCTCCCGTACGTCGCTGCCGACGACCGGGAGGGCGCCCGGCAGATGACCAGGTACCTGGTCGAGCAGGGGCACCAGCGGATCGGCATGATCAGCGCGCCGCAGATCGCCGGTGGGCAGGAGCGGCTGCAGGGCTACCAGGACGTGCTCGGCCGCAAGGCGCTGAAGCGGCTGGTGGTGTCCGTGGACGATTACAGCCACGAGGCCGGCGTACGGGCCATGCACGAGCTGCTGGCCAAGAGTCCTGACCTGGATGCTGTCTTCGCTGCCTCCGATCTGCTGGCGTCGGGTGCGCTGGTCGAGCTACGGCGAGCCGGGCGACGGGTGCCGGACGACGTGGCTGTGGGTGGTTTTGACGACTCCCGCATCGCCCGCGAGTCCGACCCGCCGCTCACCACGATCCGTCAGCCGCTCGAGCTGGTCGCCCGCGAGATGGTCGATGTCCTCCTCCGCCAGATCCGCGGCGAGGACGCCGAAACCCGCATCCTCCCCACCGAGCTGGTCGTTCGTGAGTCCGCCTAACGGATGAACTGGTCGACGTAGTCGGCGCCGAGGCCGTTGGCGGCGTAGTGGTCGCGGCAGAGCTGGATCTTGGTGAACGTGTCCTCGTAGCCGATCTGGTGGCCGTCGTCGTCGACGTAGATCATCGCGCCGGAGATGTTGAAGAACGTGATCATCTCGCCGGTGTCCTCGGGCACCCGCAAGGTGTGGATCTCGCCGGGCGGTTCGTAGACGAACGAGCCGGTCTCGGCGACCCACTCGTGCTCGTCGTACTGCCACTTGCCCTTGATCACGTAGCCGAACACGGCGCTCGGGTGCCGGTGCCGGGACACGATGCCGGACCGGGTGACCTTGAGCAGGTTGCACCACTGGCCGGTGATCGTGTTCAGCATCAACGGTCGGAACCACACGTCGGGCGCCTGCGGAACCCAGACGCGGTCGTCGTCGGGCACTGCCTGGACGGCGATCTCCAGCGGTACGGCGGTCGAGATGGGGATCTGGCTCACGTGCTCTCCTTCAGGCGCTGAGGTAGCCGCCGTCGACGGGCAGGACGGCACCGGTGACGAAGCCCGCGTCGGGGCCGGTGAGGAACGCGATCGCGCCGGCCACCTCGGCCGGCGTCCCCCAGCGGGCCATCGGGGTCCGGCCGAGAATGCGATCGGAGGCCTCGGGATCCGCCTGCAGCGCGGCGGTCAGATCGGTGGAGATCCAGCCGGGCGCGACGGCGTTGACGCGGATGCCCTCGGCCGCCCAGGCGACCGCGAGCGAACGGGTCAGCTGGACGATGCCGCCCTTGCTGGCGCTGTACGCCGGGACGAGTGGGCCGCCGAAGTAGCTGAGCATCGAGGCCACGTTGACGATGCAGCCCTTGGTGGCCGCCAGTGCGTCGTGCGCGGCCTCGGCGGCGCGCATCGCGCCGGTGAGGTTGATCGCGAGCACCTCGGCGAACACCTCCGGCCGGTGCTCGTCGCCGCGGCGGATGATGCCGGCGGCGTTGACGAGCACGTCCAGTTCGCCGTACGGCGTGACGAGGTCTTCCAGGTCGGTGGGGGAGCGGAGGTCGAGAGCGCGGAGCTCCGCCACCTGACGAAGCTCCGCCGGAGCCGCGTCCGGGTTCAGCCCGGCCGCGACCACTTTCGCCCCATCGTGCGCCAGCCGCAGCGCGGCGGCGGCACCGATCCCGCTGGTCCCGCCGATCACCAACGCACTCCGACCTGACATGCCGTCGATCCTGTCGCGCGCCACGTCCTCCGGCCACCACCTCCCGGAAGCCGGATAGGTCCGATCCGCCCTCACCCGACACCTACCAAGCACCAGGCCGGCACCTACCAAGTACCAGCCACCGATCGAGGGTCGGTACTTGGGAGCTCAGCGCGCCGACACCTACCGAGTACCAGCCACCGCTCGGGGGTTGGTACTTGGGAGCTCAGCGCGCCGGCACCTATCAGGTACCAGCAACCGATCGGGGGTTGGTACTTGGGAGCTCAGCGCGCCGGCACCTATCAGGTACCAGCAACCGATCGGGGGTTGGTACTTGGGAGCTCAGCGCGCCGACACCTATCAGGTACCAGCCATCGATCGGGGGTCGGTACTTGTAGGTGTCGGGTGATGACGCTTCTTCGGACGCAACAGCAAAGAAGAAGCGGGGGAAGCCGGAGGGAGGGCCCGGGCTTCCCCCGCTTCGGGGAGGGTGAGAGACGGACGGGGGCATCCGGCCTCTCCGGTGATGTCAGTCGAAGCTGTGGTCGATCCGGTGGTGGTAGCGCTGGCCGGCCTTGCCGCCGATGACCGCGGCCAGCAGCGTGACGACCAGCACGGCCGCACCGAGGATCAGCCCGCCGGTGGTGAGATCGGCGTCGGCGATCGGGATGGACGGCAGGTCCACGCGGTCCAGTACGTCGTACTGCGAACCGGCCAGAGCGCCGATCCCGGCGACGATCAGCGTGACCACCACGCCGATGCCCCAGACGCCGAAGCCCTGCCGCGCACCGTCGAAGCGCGCGAGCCGGCCGGCGACGTACCCACCGTTGTAGTAGGCGATCGCGAGTACGACGAGCAGCAGCGCGCCGGACACGATCCCGATCGTGCCGGCCTGCTCGTCGATCAGCCCACGGTCGATGGTGACCGCGTAGTCGACCGCCGCCGCGATCGCGCTGATGATCCCGGTCAGCAGCACGATCAGACCGATCGCGATCAGCCAGCCGAAGAACGCCGAGCCGCCCTTGAACCCGCGGTACGCCGGGTCGACCTCGGCCGCGGTGGAC
The DNA here is from genome assembly GCF_054781295.1 of Kribbella endophytica. NCBI lineage: Bacteria > Bacillati > Actinomycetota > Actinomycetes > Propionibacteriales > Kribbellaceae > Kribbella > Kribbella endophytica. Next base: position 303,486 of record NZ_BAAGUR010000005.1, on the reverse strand, counting down.
GTCTTGATGTTCGAGCGGTGCAACGGCTTGCGCTCGTCGACCGGGCCTTCCTCGACCACCGGTTGCGTCGCGGTCCGGTCGGGCGCGAAGCGCTGCTCGGGCGGACCGACGCGCGCGTCGGTGTCGTCACGGTACTGCTGGACCATGGCTGTTCTCCTCACAGGGACGGCCCCGTCTCTCACCTCCCGTACCCGGCCGTACACGCGCCTATGCGCAGCGTCCGATTCCCGGGCGGACTAGTCCAGCTCGGCGTCGATCTTGTCGTGGAAGCGCCGCCCGGCGCGGCCGCCGAGGATCGCGAAGACCATCGTGAGGAGGACGACCGCGCCCGCGGTCGCCAGGCCGCCGTACAGGAGGAGGTCGGAGTCGAGCGTGCCCAGGCGCAGCGGCAGGTCGGTGCGGTCGAAACGGCTGACCGTGTCGTACCAGACGTTCAGCGCGGCGCCGATTCCCGCGATGAGCACGACCACCAGCACGGTGATCAGCCAGACGCCGAAGCCCTGCCGCTTCCCGTCGAACCGCGCGAGCCGGCCGGCGACGTACCCGCCGCAGAAGTACGCCAGGCTCAGCACGACCGTCACGCCGACCGCCCCGGCCAGTGCGACCTCGGTCGGTCGCTGCCGCGCGTCGATCAGCGTGTAGTCGAGGACGTAGCCGGCCAGCCCACCGAGCCCGGCGACCACCAGGCTCAGGAAGACCGTCATCGACAGCGCGATCAGCCAGCCGAAGAACGCCGCCCCGGCCTTGAACCCCCGGTACGCCGGCTGCTCGGTCTCGACGGCTTCGGGCTCGGTCTCGGGCTGGTCCGGGACGATCCGGACCGTCGACATGGCCCGGTGAGCCGCCGCCCGCGCTTCCTCGTAGCGCCGCGTGCTCGTATCGGGCCGCAGTTCGGTCAGCGTGCCAGGGTCTTCGAACGGCTGAACCACAACATTTCTCCTCACGGGGGGCGCCTCGTGCGGGGGCCTACCCAGGAGTTGCGTGGCTCATTCACCACGGCCGCAGATTTAACCCGGGTCTTGTACGCCGTCCGGATAGCGGCGCGGGGTGAACACCAACGGTCCGCCCGGACGCTCGACCGCCCGGGTCTGCGAGGACCCGATCAGCAGCAGGCAGCGCATGTCGACCGTGGCCGGGTCGAGCTCACCGAGCGTGGTGATCGTGACGGACTCGTTCGCCCCACCGACGTCGCGGCCGACGATCACCGGAGTACTCGGGTCGCGGTGCTCGAGCAGCAGCTCGCGCGTCGCGGCGACCTGCCAGGTGCGCGACTTGGACGCCGGGTTGTAGATCGCGATCGCCAGGTCGGCGGTCGCGGCCGCGGTCAGGCGGGCGGCGATCACGTCCCACGGCTTGAGGCGGTCCGAGAGCGAGAGCACGCAGTAGTCGTGCCCGAGCGGCGCACCGGCGCGACTGGCGACAGCCTGCGCGGCGGTCATACCGGGGAGGACGTGGACGGCGAGGTCGGCGTACTCGGGCTCGGAGGCGACCTCGGTGACCGCGCTGGCCATCGCGAAGACGCCGGGGTCACCGGAGGAGACGACCACGACTCGGGATCCCTTGCGGGCGAGATCGAGCGCGAACGCGGCCCGCTCGGACTCGACCTTGTTGTCCGAGCCGTGCTTGCGCTGGCGGGCGCGGTCGGGCAGGCGGTCGACGTACGGGCCGTAGCCGATCACGTCGTCGGCGGACGCGAGCGCGGCCCGGACCTCGGGGGTCATCCACTCAGGGCCGGCAGGCCCGAGACCGACGACGGTCACGGACCCTTCTTCTTGTTTGTGCTGTTCAGGCCTTTCAAAGGTGTTGTTGATCGGGCTCGGCAGCAGCGCCAGCGAAAAGTACGGCACCGACTCCGGGTCCACCTCGCTGAGCGGCAGGGTCCGCTGGTTCTCCGTCGTCGCGCGCTCGACGTACCAGGCCTCGTCCGCCCGGCCCGCCAGCTCGAAGGCCTCACGCACGTTGCCGAACGTCCGCCCGAGCTTCATCACCGCGGCGGCATCGGTCTCCCGCAGCTTCTGCGCGAGCACGTCCGGCGGCAGCGTTCCAGGCAGCACAGTCAGGATCTCGTCCCGCTCGCACAACGGCCGACCCAGTACGGCGGCCGCCGCGCTCACCGACGTCACCCCCGGCACGACCTCGCAATTGTACCGGTCCGCGAGCCGCTTGTGCATGTGCATGTAGGACCCGTAGAACAGCGGATCGCCCTCAGCCAGTACCACGACGTCGCGCCCGGCGTCGAGGTGCGCGGCCAACCGCTGCGCGCACTCCGCGTAGAAGTCGTCCATCGCCCCCTGATAGCCGCCCGGGTGGTCGGTCGTCTCGGTGGTCAGCGGGTAGACCAGGTGCTCCTCGACCTGACCGTCCCGCAGGTACGGCGCCGCGACCGAGCGGGCGATGCTCCGCCCGTGCCGCGCGCTGTGGAACGCGATCACGTCGGCCGCGCCGATCAGTCGCGCGGCCTTCACCGTCACCAGTTCGGGGTCGCCCGGGCCGAGCCCGACACCCCACAGCCGTCCCGTCACTCTTCCTCGCTAGCGATCGCGTTGATGGCGGCGGCGGTGATCGCACTGCCGCCCCGGCGGCCGCGGACGACCAGGTACTCCAGCCCCAGGTCGTTCGCCGCGAGCGCCTCCTTGGACTCGGCCGCGCCGATGAACCCGACGGGGATGCCCAGCACGGCAGCCGGCTTGGGCGCGCCAGCCTCGATCAGCTCGAGCAACCGGAAGAGCGCGGTCGGAGCGTTGCCTACAGCAACGACTGCCCCTTCAAGTCGGTCGACCCAAAGGTCCAGCGCAGCCGCACTCCGGGTAGTCCCCAAACTCTTCGCCAGCTCGGGCACGCCCGGATCGCTCAACGTGCAGACGACCTCGTTGTCCGCCGGCAGCCTCCGCCGCGTGACCCCCGCCGCGGCCATCGCCGCGTCGCAGAAGATCGGCGCGCCCTGCCGCAGCGCTTGGCGCGCAGCCTTGACCACCCCGGAGGACCACGCGATGTCGGTGACCAGATCGGTCATCCCGCAGGCGTGGATCATCCGGACGGCGACCTGCGCGACGTCCGGCGGCAGGTCACCGAGCGCGGCCTCGGCCCGGATCGTCGCGAACGACCGCCGGTAGATCTCGGCCCCGTCGGTCTCGTACTCGTACTGGCTCACCGCATCCTCATCACACTCTGCTCGGCGGTCACGGCCTCTGAACCGTCGACCGAGTACCCGTCGGTCAGCGCGAGCACGTCCACGAAGTCTCCCGCGGGCTGCCCACACCGCCGCTCACATCCGGACCAGTGCACCGGCCTGCGCCCCGGCTGAAGCGTCGGCGTCACCCGCCGAGCGTCACGCCGTACGTCGGCCAGCGCCTTGCCGCAGCCAGGCTTGCCGGCGCAGGCCGTCACTCTGGTCCACGGCGACTCGCTGTCCACCACCAGACCGGTCTGCTGCAGCCGGTCGACGTCACCGCCGACCACCACGACCGACCGCCACGGTGTGACCCGCAGTTGCTCGGCCTCGGCCAGTACGGCGGCCTGCTCGGGCCCCAGACTCCCCAGCGGCACGGTCGCCACCAGCAACCCCGGCGTGTAGAGCCCCGCGCGCACCGGCTCACCGGCTGGCATCAAATCCTTTGAAGACCTGCTGCTGTAGCCCAGCCTGCTCAGCACCTTGGCCACACCGGCCGCCAGCTCACTCAGCCGCCACTCGCCGTCCCGCTCCTCCAGGAACGCCTCAGCAGCCCGCAGCATCACCCGCGGCGCCTCAGCCGGCGCCAGCCGAACGCCTGTCTCCTCACCAGCCAGCAGCAACGCCACCTGATCCCCAACGACTCGCACCCCGACATCCGCCCCGACCGCAGCCAAGTCCCCACGCCCGTCGTCCAGCGCGAACAGGAACCGCCCCGGCAGCCCAGCCAGCCGCGGCGACGCACACAGCCCACGGTCCAGCTCACCAACCAGCGCCTGCACGTCGTACGACCCGTCGAGCCCGGACAGGGGAGAGGCCAGGATGTTCCGCACCCGCTCGTGCGTGATCGACGGCAGCAGCCCGGCGTCGTACAGGCGGTCCGACAGCTCCTCCGGAGCCTTGAGCGCCCGGATCTGGACGTTCCCCCGCGAGGTGAGCTCCAGGTTCCCGTCACCCAGCTCGCGTGAGGCCTCCGCCAGTACCCGCAGCTGCACCGGGCTCAGCACCCCACCCGGCAGCCTCACCCGCGCGAGCCCACCATCAGCCGCCTGATGCACCGAGAGCACACCAGGACAACGGTCCGGTTGACTCCTCCCAGTGCTGGTCACAGCCGTGATGCTACGTCCCACCCATCAGCTGTGTTCTGCGTCACCGCGCAGCAGCACCCCGACCATCACCAGCGCGGTCAGCCCACCACACACCATCACCACCGACACGGACGTCCGGTCCAGCAGCAACCCACCGGCCAGCGCCCCGGCTGACAGCGTCGCCTGGAACGACGAGGTGAACAGCACAGTCGCCGCCTCCCGTGCCTGAGGCGCCGCCGCCGCGAACCAGCTCATCGAGCAGACCGGCACCGCGCCGTACGCGAGTCCCCACACGACCAGCAGCCCAGCCGCGCCCAGCGTCGATCGCCCGAGCAGCGGCAGCAGCAGTGTCGCCACGGCCAGCAGCCCGGCGGCGCTGACGAAGGTCAGCCGCAACCACCTGCTGACCGTCAGCCCAGCCAGGCCGTTACCCACCAGCCCAGCCACGCCGTACACCAGCAGCAACGTGCTGATCAGTTCCGGCCGTACGCCGGTCACGTCCCGCAGGAACGGCGTCACGTACGTGTAGGTCCCGAAGTGCGCCACCACGATCAGACAGGTCGCCACCAGCCCGACCCGCGTCTGCCGGAGCCGCAGTACCTCCCGCAGCACCGCCAGCCGCGTCACCTCCTCAGCCGGCAGCGGCGGCACGAACAGGATGAGCGCCACCAGCACCAGCAGACTCAGCCCGGCCAGCAGCACGAACGGGAACCGCCACCCGCCGTGCTCGCCGAGGAACGTCCCCGCCGGTACGCCGAGCACCGACCCCAGCGGTACCGCCGAGAAGATCACCGCGGTCGCCCGCCCGGCCTGGTGCTCCGGCACCAGCCGCCCCGCCAGCCCGGCGCCGATCGACCAGAACCCGCCGATCACCAGCCCGACCAGCACCCGTGCCACCAGCTCCAGCCAGTACGCGCTGGCGACCGCGGCCAGCAGGTCGGCCCCGGCGAGCACGACCATCAGCACCCCGAGCATCACCCGCCGGTCGACCCGCCCGGTCGTCACGGTGACCACCGGCGCGGCGACCGCCGCGACCAGGCCAGGCGCTGTCATCAGCCAGCCCGTCCGCCCGGGCGACAGCTCGAAGTCCGCGCCGATCGGGGTCAGCAGCCCGATCGGCAGGATCTCGGCGGTGACGATGGAGAAGATCCCGAGCGTCACCGCGACGACCCCGAGCCACCGGACCACCGGCGTACGGACCAGCACTGAACCAGGCATGCGGCCAGTCCACCTGGTTGCTCGTGGCAACGCTGGCGGATTCCCGCCCTCCTGATCCACTACCGTGGTCGCCCGTGAGTATGACGAGGAACCCGGACCGCCTGGTGCTGTTCACCGATGCCGTCGTGGCCATCGCCGTCACGCTGCTGATCCTGCCGCTGGTCGAGGTGGTGACCGAGTCGAAGACCGAGGGCCTGACCGCGGTCGAGGTGATCACCGAGCACCGGCCGCAGATCTTCACGTTCCTGCTGAGTTTCGTCGTGATTGTCCGGTTCTGGCTGGTGCACCACCGCGTGTTCGAGCACGTCCGCCGGTACAACACCCGCCTGATCCAGCTGAATCTCGGCTGGCTGCTGCTGATCGTCATCCTGCCGTTCCCGACCGAGATCATCGGGTCGTTCGAGACCAGCAGGTTCACCAGCGGGCTCTACATCGGCACGATCCTCGTGCTCAGTCTCTTTCAGTCCGGCCTGGTGCTGATGATCCGCCGGCACCCGGACATCGAGGACCCGGACAACCCGGTGACCCGCGGTGAACTGATCAACTCGATCGTCACCGCGGGCCTGTTCGCCCTGGCCTTCGTCCTCGCCGCCTTGATCCCGAAGGTCGGCTTCTACGCCCTGTTCCTGCTGTTCCTCACCCCCGTGATCAGCCGGCCGCTGGCCAGGAGGAACGCCTAGTTCCAGAAGTCGCAGTGGTGCTCTGCGGTCAGGTTGACCTTCTTGACCCCGCCCTGGTCGCTCGGCGCCAGTGAGAGCCCGTTGACGTCGCCGTGGCCGACCGGTGCCCAGTGCGGGCGGTCCGGGCCGTTCGGGTTGCCGGTGCGGGCGAACGCCGTCCAGTAGTCGACCATCTGGTCCGACAGCCGCTGCTGCGTCGGCGTGAGCGGTGCGTCCCAGCCGCCCAGCATGAACAGGTACGGCAGTTCCGTGGCGTGGGCAGCGCCCTGGCCGGGCTGCGACAGCGGCGAGTGCTTGTCCGCGAACTCGTACGCGTACACCGGCACCTTCCGCGCGGCCTGCTGGTCGCTGGTGACCTGCGTGCACGACCAGATCCGGTCCGTCGTCACCGTCGCCCACGCCTCCGCCGCCGACGCGTAGTTCTTCAGCGGGTACTCACGCAGTACGGCGGCAGCCCGCTTCGCACCGACCATGTCCTTCACCAGCCGCGGGTAGTCGGCGTCAGTGATCTTGCCGCCGTTGAACGCGACCAGCCAAGCAGTGGCCTCGTCGTGGTTGTTGCCGGACAGCACCGGCACCCGGTGGAACAGGCCGGCCTTCAGAGCCTTCGCCGGGTTGATCGGCAGCACCGCACTACCGCCGTACGCCGACTGCGTGAACTGCATCGTCTCCGCAGTCAGTACGGCGGGGTCCGCCGCCCGCAGGCAGTCCAGCATCGCCTGACCCGGCTTGCACTTCAGCTTGTCCTTGGTGGCCGCGGCCCACTCGACACCGGTCTGCTGGACTCGGCTCTGCGGGACCCAGAACGAGTCGGCCGCCTGGCCGGGGTACTGGCTGTTGTCGGCCCAGCTGAACGCGCAGGACCCGCTCTGCATGATCGCCTTCGAGAACAGCCCGGTGGACGTCGGCGAAGTGAGCTGCGCGCAGACGCTCATCCCACCGGCCGATTCGCCTGCCATGGTGACGTTCCTGGGGTCACCGCCGAAGCTGCGGGCGTTGCGCTGCACCCAGCGGAGCGCGGCCTGCTGGTCCTGGAGCCCGTACGTACCGGACCCACTCAGGCCCGGGTAGCCGAAGAACCCGAAGATGCCGAGCCGGTAGTTGATCGTGACGACGACTGCGTCGCCCCGCGTGGCCAGCTTGGCCGCGCCGTAGTTGCTACCGGCACCGGAGAAGAACCCGCCGCCGGGAATCCAGACCACGACCGGCCGCGGCTTGGCCGAGTCCTTCGCCGGGGTGGTGACGTTCAGGTAGAGGCAGTCCTCGTTGGTGGACCCACCGGGCGCCTCGGAGTTGTCCTGCTGCGGGCAGGCGCTGCGGTGCTGCGTGGCGTCGCGGACCCCGGTCCACGGCGTCACCGGCTGCGGTGCCTTCCAGCGCAGGTCCTTGACCGGCGGAGCGGCGTACGGAATGCCGTTGAAGACCCGGGTCTCGCCGGAGACCGCACCACGCAGTACGCCGGCGTCGGTGCGGACCTCCAGCGCGTCGCTGGCGGAGGCGGACACCTTGCTGGTCAGTAGCGCGACTGGCACCAGCACGAGAGCCAGTGCCAGCCGCACTTTCTTCTTACCGAGTTTTCTGGTCATGCCCAGCAGCCTCGGCCCTCGCGGGCAGGACCCGCTTCGGCCGGACGGCCAGGCCACCTACACCTTTGGTCGAACCCGGATCGGCTAGCAGTAGAGGTTGCCGCCGGGATCGGTGCCCAGCAGCGAGGTGAAGCGCTGGTACGCCTCGACCCGGCTCTGCACCTGGCCGGGGTTGCCGCCGTTGCACTCGATCGACCCGTTGATGCTGCGGATGGTCTCGCCGAAGCCGGCGCCGTTCACCATCGCGTTGTGCGGAGTCATCGTGCCCGGACCGGTCTGGGTGTTCCAGTACCAGAGGCCGGTCTTCCAGGCGATCGCCGAGTTCTGCTCGACCTGCCAGGGGTTGCCGAGCAGGTCGATGCCGAGGGCATCACCCGCGGCCTTGTAGTTGAAGTTCCAGCTCAGCTGGATCGGGCCACGGCCGTAGTACGCCGCCTGTCCGGCCGGGCAGCCGTACGGCTGACCCCAGTCGCAGTAGTGCGGGTAGTTGGCCTCGTTGATCTCCTTGATGTAGACCAAGCCGCCGGTCTCGTGGTTCACGTTCGCGAGGAACGCGGCGGCCTCGCGTTTCTTCGTCGCGTCGTCGCCGGTGTTGGCGAAGCCGGGGTAGGCGCCGAGCGCGTCGATCAGGCCGGAGTAGGTGTAGAAGGGGTTCCGGCTCGGGAACATCTGGTTGAACTGGGACTCGCTGACCGGGAAGGCCTGGACGCCGTCCGGGACTTGTTCGCGGGCGTCGGCGGGTGCCGTGAGCACCATCGACATCGCCGCTCCGAGCGCTACCAGGGCCGGCAGCGCGCGCACGAATCGCGGAATTCTCATGGTGGATCTCCTGTCCTCGACCGTGCCAGGTGGGGGCGGGGCACGGCCCGTTGGGGGCGGTGGGACAGGTTCGAAGCTATATGAAATCTCCCTGCGTATCTACAGGTAGCCGCGTTGCGTGATCAACTGACTACTTACCGGTGGCCGCGGCGCAGCAGGTAGGTGTCCATGATCCAGCCCTTCCGTTCGCGGGCTTCGGCGCGGATCTTCTCGATCTGGCCGGCCACCTCCGAGAGCTTGCCGGCGACCAGCAGTTCGTCCGGCGTACCGAGGTAGGCACCCCAGTAGATGTCGGCGTCCTGGTCGGTGTGCGCGGTGAACGCGGTCTGCGCGTCGAGCATCACGACGACGTCGTCGACGCCCTCCGGCCAGCCTTTCTTCAGCCGCCGTCCGGTGGTGACCTGGATCGGTTTACCGACCTGGTTCAGCCCGATCCGGTGCTTGGCGGCGAGCGCGGACACGCTGCTGATCCCCGGGATCACCTCGATGCCGAACTCCAGCTCACCCCGCGCCAGGATGTCGTCGAGAATCGCCAGCGTGCTGTCGTAGAGCGAGGGGTCGCCCCAGACCAGGAACGCCCCGACCTGATCGCCGCTCAACTCCTGCGCGATCAGCCCCGCACACACGTCGGCCCGCCGACGCCGCCAGTCGTCGACCGACTCCACGTACGCCGTACTGCTGCGATCCCGCTCAGGATCGCGCCCCACGACGACCTTCGTGCCCGGCGCGTACCGCTGCAGGATCTCGGTCCGCAGGTCGACGAGCTCCTGCTTGACCTCCCCCTTGTCGAGCACGAAGAACACGTCGGCCCGCTCGATCGCCCGCACGGCCTGCATCGTCAGGTGGTCCGGATCCCCGGCCCCGATCCCGATCACCAAGATCTCCATGCGGAGGAGCCTAGTTACCGCGCCGCTCCCGCCGCTCCCTTCCCCCCACCCTCCGCCCCGGATCTCGCGCGGAGCGCGTGGATCCGGGGGGTGCATCAGAGGCTCGACATCACCTGGTGGATCAGCTCTCGCATGTCTTTCTCGCCGTTCGAGTTCATCCACGCGACGTTCGCAGCGTCCAGGCATGCCAGCGCTGCTCCCGCGACCGCTCGTGCTCGCGGATCCGACGGCTCGTCGGTGATGCGCAGCCGGCGCGCGACCTCCGGCGTCAGCAGCTCCTGCCACTTCTGCTGCTTCTCCAGCTGCCGAGCCCGCAACGCCGGCGTCTCCTGCATCATCCGCGCCAGCCGCAACGCCCGCTCCGGATCCTCCAGCGTCTCCCCGAACTGGTCGTAGAACGCCTGCTCCAGCGCCACCCACGCCCCCTCGCCGGCCGGCCGTGCGGCGAGTGCCGCCGTCAGTTCCTCGCCCATCTCCTCGAGGTGACCGAGTACGACGTCCTCCTTCGTCGGGAAGTACCGGAAGAAGCTCGTCCGCGACATCCCCGCGGCCGCCGCGATCTGATCCGCCGTCACCTGGTCGAACCCGTGCTCGGCGAACAACCCGAACCCGACCCCCGCCACCTCGGCGCGTACTGCCCGCCGAGCCCGATCCCGAAATCCTGTCATGAGCCCTAGTGTACATTCTGGTACTGAGTCCCACTTTAGACACTCAGTAGGAGGTCCATCATGCGCAAGACCTGGTTCATCACCGGCGCCTCGTCCGGCTTCGGCCGCCACCTGACCGAGCAACTGCTCGCCCGCGGAGACCGCGTCGCCGTCACCGTCCGCCGCCCGGAGACGATCGCCGACCTGGCCGACCGGTACGGCGATCAGCTCTGGTCCGCCACCCTCGACGTCACCGACACTCCCGCCCTCCGCGCGGTCGTCGACCAGGCGTTCGCCGAGCTCGGCCGCATCGACGTCGTCGTCTCGAACGCCGGCTACGCGCTGCTCGGCGCCGCCGAGGAGTACTCCGACGCCGAGGTCGAACGTCAGCTCGACACCAACCTGCTCGCCTCGATCCAGCTCGCCCGTGCGGTCATCCCGCACCTGCGCGCGCAGGGCGGCGGCCGGATCATGCAGCTGTCCAGCATGGGCGCGCACGTCTCGGTCCCGGCGCTGAGCATCTACCACGCGACCAAGTGGGCGATCGAGGGCTTCTACGAGTCCGTCATCCCCGAGATCGCGCCGTTCGGCATCGGCGTCACGCTGGTCGAACCGGGTGGTTCGCGCACCGAGTTCACCGGCCGCAGCATGGCCTTCGCGACCGCGCTCCCGGCGTACGACGAGACGGTGGTCGGCTCCATCCGCGGCCGGGCCGGCGCGGGGGAGTTGCCGGTCGGCGATCCGGCCAAGGTCGCCCGCGCGATCATCGATGCCGCGGACGAGGAGCGTGCGGTGAAACGGCTGCTGCTGGGCAGTGACTCGTACGCTCAGGTCATCGGCGCCCTGCGCGAACGGCTCGTCGAGTTGGAGCCCGGCAAGACCCTGGCGCACAGCACCGACGCGTAACTGCTAATTTAGAAGTCAGTAGAACCGACCTCGTGGGGGAGACCAGTGCCGACGGCCGAGGAAATGCTCAGTACCGACTCGGTGGTCGCCCTGGGGCGGATCCTGCGAGAGGTCGAGCCGGCGCTCGCGTTCACCGCGCTGCGGGCGGTCCCGGCCGAGCTCCCCGGCATGGCGTTCAGTGACCGAGGCCGCCTGGTGCGGGACGCGCTGCTCGCGGATCTGCCCGCCGGCTACGACCCTGCGGACGAGCTGTTTCGGGCGGCGCTGGCCAGGGAGGACTTCACCGGCTGGATGATCTGGCCCGTCACCGAAGCTGTCGCCGTACGAGCAACCTCCGGCCCCGCCTCCGCCTCAGGTGCCCGCGCCTCCGCCCACGTTTCCTCCTCGAGCGGCGACCTCGAGCGCGGGCTCGAGTTGCTTGCCCTGCTGACTCCCCGGCTCACCGCCGAGTTCGCTCTCCGGACCTTCCTCGCCGCCGACCTCGAGCGCACGCTCGAGACGGTCAGCACCTGGACCAAGCACCCGGACGAGCACGTACGCCGGCTTGCCAGCGAAGGCACGCGGCCTCGTCTCCCGTGGGCCAAGCAGGTCCGCGCGATCCTCGCCCACCCCGAGGTCACCCGCGAGATCCTCGACGCCCTCCGCGACGACGAGTCGCCGTACGTCCGCCGCTCGGTCGCCAACCATCTCAACGACGTCAGCCGCGCCAACCCCGCGCTCGCCGTCGACATCGCCACGACTTGGCTGGCCGACCCCGCGGAAACCACACCCCAGTTGGTCCGCCACGCCCTTCGTACCCTCATCAAAGCCGGCGACCCCGCAGCCCTGGCCCTACTCGGCTACGCCCCTCCCGCCGCTCTCACCGTCGACGGCCCGCTGCTCTCCGTGGAAGGCGTCACCGTCGGCGAATCGCTCGAGTTCACCTTCGACGCCCGCAACGAAGGCCCCGACGAGGTCCGCCTGGCGATCGACTACGTCGTGCACCATGTGAAAGCCAACGGCACCCTCACGCCGAAGGTCTTCAAACTCACCACGAGAACCCTCGCCCCCGGCGAGTCCATCGGCCTCGCCAAGCGTCACTCGTTCAAGCCGATCTCCACCCGCCGCTACTACGCCGGCGAGCACGCCCTGGAGCTGCAGATCAACGGCCACCCGTTCGGCCGAGCCACCTTCACCCTGACCACGGAGGTATGAGATGACCATCCCCACCCCGCCCGACCCGACCGTCGCCGAGACGATCAAGCACCTCCCGCACGCGATCACCGCGTACCTGCGCGAGTCCCAGCCCGGCCGCAAGGCGAACTTCCACGACCTGCTGCCCGCGTTCGCCGAGGACGCCACCGTCCTCGACGACGGCAACACCTACACCGGCCACGACGAGATCCGCGGCTGGCGCGAAACCGCCGCCAGCGAGTTCACCTACACCCAAGAACTCACCCACGCCGAAAAGCTCGACGACACCCACTGGGTCCTCACCCACCACCTCGAAGGCAACTTCCCCGGCGGCGAGGTCGACCTCATCTACCGCTTCACCCTCGAGGGCGACGTCATCAAGTCCCTCGAAATCGCCCCCTGACCCAGCGCCGGACGCCCACCACTCACCAACCTGCCACCAACCCCCGCCTGTCCTGAGGCGTGAGTCGCCAAGCCTGCCTGAGGTTGCTGACTGGTGCAGGTCGGGCTCCGCTCCGCACCGCCTCCGGCTCAACCGGCCACGGCGCACAGCAAACGCGTTGCTCACCAGCACGATGGCGCCGGCGTCGGCCGACGTGCACCACTGACCAACCCGCGCCGGGCCCCCGTTTTCGACGCTCCTCAGGCGTGGCAGTGTCGCCCGCCGCGAGGTTGATCAGTGGTGGGTGTCGGTTTCGGGTGCTAACGAGCAAGGAAGGTCAGGAGGGCGGCGGTGGTGTCCGCCGGAGCCTCCTCCGGCAAGTAGTGGTCGGACGGGAGAGCAGCGCCCTGTAGGTCTGTGGCGTAGGAGCGCCAGGCGTCCAGTACGTCGTACGTGCGCCCGACGAAACTCGACGCGCCCCACAGCGCCAGGACCGGACAGCTGAGGGGAGTGCCGTACGACGTGTCGTCGTGGAGCAGGTCGATGGTTGCCGCGGCGCGGTAGTCCTCGCAGCTGGCGTGGATGGCCTCGGGGGTGGAGAAGCAGCGGACGTAGTCGGCCATCGCCTCGGGGTGGAAGGCCGTCCCGCCGTGGTGGCGGGACTCCAACCGGGCGCGGATCCAGAACTCGGGGTCGCCGCCGATCAGGCGTTCCGGGATGCCGTTGCCCGCGGCCAGGAAGAACCAGTGGTAGTAGCCCTGGGCAAACGTCGCGTCAGCGTGCTCGTACGTGTACCGGGTCGGGACGATGTCGAGTACGGCGAGCCGCTCGACGGCCTCAAGGTGATCCAGCGCCAGGCGATGCCCCACCCGGCCGCCGCGGTCGTGGCCGACGACGGCGAAGCGGTCGAAGCCGAGGGCCCGCATGACCAGGACCTGGTCGCGGGCCATCGCGCGTTTGCTGTACGGCGCGTGGTCCGGAGCGCTGGCCGGCTTCGCGCTGTCGCCGTACCCGCGAAGGTCCGTGGCGACGACGGTGTGCGTCTGCGCGAGCACCGGCGCGACCTCGTGCCAGATCAGGTGGGTCTGCGGATACCCGTGCAGGAGCAGCACGGGCGGCCCGCTCCCGGCGACCGCGCAGTTGATCTCGATGCCGTCGGCATCGATCCGCTGGTACTCGAACCCGTCGAGCTTCATCGCGCCTCCACCGCGTCGAGCACCGCCTGCGTGAAGCTCGTCGTCGTGGCCGTCCCGCCGAGGTCCGGCGTACGGACCTCCCGAGCAGCCAGTACGGCGGCAATCGCGCTCTCCACCTCCGCGGCGGCCTCCAGATGCCCGAGGTGGTCGAGCATCATCGCGGCCGTCCAGATCGCCCCGATCGGGTTCGCGATCCCGCGCCCGGCGATGTCGGGCGCGGACCCGTGCACGGGCTCGAACATCGACGGGAAGTCGCGCGCCGGGTTCAGGTTCGCGGCCGGCGCGATGCCGATGCCGCCGGCAACCGCCGCGGCCAGGTCGCTGAGGATGTCGCCGAAGAGGTTCGAGGCAACGATCACGTCGAAGCGCGCGGGATCGAGCACGAGCTTCGCGCTCAGCGCGTCGATGTGCTCCTGGTCCCAGCGGATCGCGGGACGCAAGTTGGTGCGCTCGGCAACGATCTCGTCCCAGAACGGCATCGTGTGCACGATCCCGTTCGACTTGGTCGCCGAGGTCACGTACCCGTCGCGCGCAGAAACAGCGGCCTCGCCGTACGGGCGCCGCCGCGCCGCCAGTTCCAGCCCGAAGTCGACCAGCCGCGTCACCCCGGCCCGCGTGAACACGGCCTGCTGCACCGCGAGCTCGTCCGGGAACCCGCGGCTCATCCGACCGCCGATCTCGCTGTACTCGCCCTCGACGTTCTCCCGGACGACGACGAAGTCGACCTCACCGGCGACCGCGCCGCGGACCGGGCTGTCGAGACCGTCGAAGACCCGGATCGGCCGCAGGTTCACGTACTGCTGGAACTGCCGCCGGATCGGGATCAGCAGGCCCCACAGCGACACATGATCCGGTACGCCGGGAGCGCCGACCGCGCCGAGGAAGATCGCGTCGTGGCCGCGGAGCTGGTCGAGGCCGTCGGCCGGCATCATCGCGCCCTCGGCCAGGTACCGCTCGCAGGACCAGTCGAACTCGTCGTACGCGAAGGTCAGCCCGTGCCGTCGCCCGACCGCCTCGAGCACAGCGAGCGCGGCCGGGACCACCTCGCGGCCGATGCCGTCGCCGGGAATGAGTGCGATCCGCTCAGTCGTCATCTCTCGATCAGACCAGTCATCGGGCCGTCAGGTCCAAGACCGGTTTCCGACCAGACCGATAGGCAGCACCTATAGGTTGTCCCGGGCAACCGCCAGGAACGCCGCAGCAGCGGGCGTCAGCGGGGCCGTCCTGCTCGCCAGCGAGAGATGCAGGTACGCCGCCGGCTCCAGCAACGACACGATCGCGCCCGCCTGCCGGGCCAGCGTCGCCCACGAGTCCGTCAGTACGGCGTACCCGACGCCGCCGAGCACGAGCGGCAGGATCGCCTCGCGGTGCTCGGACTCGACCACGGCCGTCACGTCGATCCCGTCCGCCTGGATCTCGTCGACCAGCCGCCGCATCCCCGTCCCGGTCTGCCCGACGATCAGCCGGGATCCGCGCAGGGCCTCACGCCGTACAGGGCCTCCGTCGGGAAACCCGGACCCGGGCGGCGAGATCAGCACGAACCGCTGTACGCCGGCCGGCTCCAGCCGCACGCCAGCAGCCTTGGCGGGCACAGCAGTCCCCAGCAGGCCGATCTCGGTCACGCCTGACCGAACCATCTCCAGTACGACGTCCGCAGTCGGCGCCGCACGGATGCCGACCGACAGCCCGGGGTAGGCCCGCGTGAACGCGCCGATCAGGCTGCTCAGCGGCTCGACGGTCTGCGACGGCATCGCGGCGATCTCCACCCGCCCGGCCTGCAGCCCGGCGGTCGACTCCACGCTCGCCCGCGCCGAGGCGAGCCCGCGCACCACCTGACGAGCGGGCTCGATCAGCGCCTGCCCGGCCGGAGTCAGCACCACTCGCCGGCCCACCCGGTGGAACAGGTCGCTGCCGAGGTCGCGCTCCAGCGTGCGAATCGCCTGCGACAAGGAGGGTTGCGCGATCCGCAACGCCTGCGCGGCCCGGCTGACACCGCCTTCGTCAACCACCGCCAGGAAATACTCCAACTGCCGCGCATCCACGCCTGATCACCTCCGCTCGAAACTCACCGTAGCCGGGCCGCCGGCCGGCTCGGAGGCACCGGCCGGAGGTGTCCCTCCGATTTCTTGGCGGAATGCGGAAGGATGTTGGACGCGCTGGTGTTGTTGGGGAGCAGACTGCGATGAGAGGACATTCCTGATGGACATCGGTCTGCAGATTCCTGACTTCACCTGGCCGAACGGTCCGGGCGCGCTCGGCCCGGAGCTCGCGGCGGTGGCCCGGACCGCCGACTCGGCGGGCTTCGGCTACATCGCCCTGATGGACCACTTCTTCCAGATCGGCGGCGTCGGGCCGGTCGAGAACGACATGCTCGAGGCCTACACGGCCCTCGGGTTCCTGGCGGCCAGCACCGAGCGGGCCAAGCTGCTGACGGTGATCACCGGCGTGCACTACCGCGAGCCGGCGCTGCTCGCCAAGGCGGTCACGACGCTGGACGTGCTGTCCGGCGGTCGCGCGATCCTCGGCCTCGGCGCGGGCTGGAACGAGGAGGAGTCGCGCGGGCTCGGCTTCCCGTTCCCGCCGCTGGCCGAGCGGTTCGAGCGGCTCGAGGAGACCGTGCGGTACGTGCTGCAGATGTGGTCCGACGACGAGGGTGCGTTCGAGGGCAAGCACTACCAGGCGACCCGGCTGCTCAACTCGCCGCAGGCGCTCAGCAACCCGCATCCGCCGCTGATGATCGGCGGTGGTGGTGAGAAGAAGACGCTGCGCCTGGTGGCGAAGTACGCCGACGCGTGCAACCTCTTCAATACCCCCGAGCTGGAGCACAAGCTCGACGTCCTCAAGCGGCACTGCGAGACCGAGGGCCGCGACTACGACGAGATCACCAAGACCGTGTACCAGCCGCTGGACACGGGCGAGAAGGGCGAGAAGACCCAGGAGCTGCTCGACGAGCTCGGCCGGCTGCACGGTCTGGGCGTCCAGGTCGCGCTCGGGTTCGTGCCCGACGTGCAGAAGCTGGACGGCCTCGAGCGCATCGGCGCCGAGGTCATCCCGGTCGCCGCGGCCTTCTAGCCGTACGACGGCTGGGCGGCATTGCTGCCGCCCAGCCGCGGGTCAGGCCGCGAAGGTCGCGACGCCGATCCGCCCACCGTCGACGTCCAGCGTGGTGGCGTGCACAAACCTCGCGTCGTCCGAGGCCAGGAACACCGCCGCCCGCGCGATGTCGTCCGGATGTCCGACGTCGCCTCCCGGCGTACCGGCCATCATCCCCGCGGCCGGGTGGTCGGTCATCGTGTGCACCACCCCGGGCGAGATCGCGTTCACCCGTACGCCGGACGCGCCGAACTCCGCCGACCACGCCCGGGTCAGCGTCTCCAGCGCCCCCTTCGAGGCCGCGTACGCCGTACCACCCCGTACGCCGAGCCGCGCGACCCACGACCCCAGGTTGACGATCGTGCCGCCGCCCGCGGCGGCCATCGCCGGCGCGATCGCGGCGACCAGGAAGAACGGCGCCTTCACGTTCACCGCGTACACCGTGTCGAACGCCGCCTCGTCGATGGTCGTCGTACCGGTGCTGTCGAGCGCGCCCGCGTTGTTGACCAGGATGTCGATCCGGCCGCCCAGGACGGCGGTTGCCTGCTCGGCCAACTGCTGCGCGGCCGCGGGGGAGCCGTCGAGGTCGGCCGCGACGAAGTCCGCCTTGCCGCCGGCCGCGCGGATGTCCGCGACGACAGCCTCGCCGCGCTCGGCGTTGCGGCCGGTGACGACGACGTGCGCCCCCTCGGCGCCGTACGCGACCGCGATCGCCTTGCCGATGTTGCTGGTGGCCCCGGTGACCAGGGCCGTCTTGCCTGCCAGACGCATGGCAGCTGCTCCTTCGCTCAAGAATGGACTGATGAGTCCAAAGTAGCATGCCGATTGGACCCATCGGTCCAGACATGGAACCAGTAGGCTGGGTGGCATGGAGGAGCGAGTGCTGACCGCGAAGGGCGCCGCGACGCGGCAGCGGATCGTCGACGGTGCCGCGCTGCTGATCCGCGAGCAGGGCGTGGTGAACGTCGGGCTCGACGACATCCGGGCCGCGACGGCGACGAGCAAGAGCCAGCTGTTCCACTACTTCCCCGACGGCAAGGCCGACCTGATGCTGGCGGTCGCGCGGCGGGAGGCCGAGCAGGTGATCGCGGAGCAGTTGCCGCAGCTCGGCGACCTCACCACCTGGCGCAAGTGGCAGGCGTGGCGCCGCCGTGTGATCAAGATGTACGACGAACAGCGCGAAGGCTGCGCGCTCTCGGCCCTCGTCGGGCAGCTCGGCCTGGGCGACACGACGACCCGTCAGATCGTCGGCGACATGCTCGATCGCTGGCTGCAGTACCTGGTCGACGGCGTCGAGGCGATGCGGGCGTCAGGCGAGATCGACAAGTCCGTCGACCCGGTGAGGGCGGCCACGGCCATCCTCACCGCGGTCAACGGCGGCGCGACGATGCTGGTCGCCACCGACCGCATCCACTACCTCGAGACGGCGCTCACCGAGGCCATCGACGACCTGCGCCGCCCGAAGCGCTAGCCCGCGTCGAGCCGCCGCCAGATCCATCAGCCCGTACGGCGGGCGCCCGGCGTACGGGCTCCTACGACTTCTGCTCGCGCCACTCCCGCTCGAACGGCAACCGCCAAGCCCGCGGCGCGATCAGCTGGTGGATCGCGTTCGGCCCCCAAGTACCGGGCGCGTACGGCTTCACCGGCGGCGGGTCCTCCAGCAGGAGCGTCGAGTTCTCCCACAGCGACTCGATGCCCTCGGCGGTCGTGAACAGCGTGTGGTCCCCGCGCATCGCGTCGAGGATCAGCCGCTCGTACGCCTCCAGCACGTCGGCTGCCGACTCCGTCTCCTGCGTGGAGAACTGCATCGACAGCTTCTCCAGCCGCATCCCCGGCCCCGGCCGCTTGCCGTAGAACGACAGCGACACCCGGGACGAGTCGGCCAGGTCGAACGTCAGGTGGTCCGGACCCTGCGCCCCGACGCCCGAGCCGGACGGGAACATCGTCTTCGGCGCCTCCTTGAAGGCGATCGAGATGATCCGCATCCCCTCGGCCATCTTCTTGCCGGTCCGCAGGTAGAACGGCACGCCGGCCCAGCGCCAGTTGTCGATCCCGACCTTCATCGCGATGAACGTCTCGGTGTCGGAGTCCGGCGCGACGCCGTCCTCGCTGCGGTACCCGCCGTACTGACCCCGTACGACGTCCGTCGGCTGGATCGGCAGCATCGACCGGAAGACCTTGTTCTTCTCCTCCGAGATGGCCCGCGGTTCCAGCGCCGTCGGCGGTTCCATCGCGACGAACGCGAGCACCTGCAGCACGTGCGTGACGACCATGTCCTTGAACGCGCCGGTCGGCTCGTAGAAGGTGGCCCGCTGGTCGAGGCCGAGCTCCTCGGGGATGTCGATCTGGATGTGGTCGATGAAGTTGCGGTTCCAGATCGGCTCGAACAGCCCGTTGGCGAACCGGAAGGCGAGGATGTTCTGCGCCGCCTCCTTGCCGAGGAAGTGGTCGATCCGGAAGATCTGCGACTCGTGGAAGGTCTCGTGCACGAAGTCGTTCAGCCGGATCGCGCTGGCCAGGTCGTCGCCGAACGGCTTCTCCATCACCACCCGGGCCCGCTCGACCAGGTCGGCGTCGCGCAGCATCTGGATCACCGAGTGCGCGGCCTTCGGCGGCACCGACAGGTAGTGCAGGCGGCAGGTGTCCGGCCCGAGCAGCGTCTCGGCCTCCTTCACCGCGGCCGCCAGCGCGTCCGGACCGGCCGTGGTCGACACGTAGCTGAGGCGGGTGGAGAACTGCTCCCACTCCTCCTCGGTGATCTTGTGCGTCCCGAAGGTGTCGACCGCGAGCCGCGCGCGGGCGCGGAACTCCTCGGTGGTCAGCTCCTCGGTCGCCGTACCGATGATCCGTACGTCGGGGGCGAACCGGTTCTGCTGCAGGTAGGCCAGGCCCGGCAGCAGCTTGCGCTTGGCCAGGTCGCCGGTCGCCCCGAACAGCACGATGACGTGCGGCGCCAGCGGCTCCAGATCCCGCCGCGACGGCCGCGCGCCGGGCGCTGGGTAGGCGATCGTCTGGCTACGGGAGTCGGGCATTCGGTCCTCCTACGGATGACGCTCACGGCACAGGCCACAAACGGCTTCAGTGTAGGCACGCCAGGTTGCCGATGAGAGCAGGCTCAAGTGACGTTCGGAAGACCGTCGTACGCCGCCATCAGCAGCTCCAGCCCCCGGTCGTCACCGAGCGGGCCTTCCTCGAGCATCCGGTTCATCACGTAGGCAACGGTCAGACCGGTGTCGAGGTCGACCAGCACCAGCGATCCACCCCAGCCGCCCCACGAACAGGCGCGTCCCTGGAGGCTGTAGCCCATCCCGTACCGAATCGGCCGCCCGAGGACGACGTCCGTCCCGGCGAACTGCTGCTCCAGCACCCGCTCACAGCCCGCCTTCGACAGCAGCCGTACGCCGTGCGCTTCGCCGCCGCTGGCCTTCGGCAGCAGCTGTCCGCCGTGCGTTTCGCGGCCGGCCTTCGGCGGCGGCTGTCCGCCGTGCGTTTCGCCGCCGTTGGCGAGGAGGGACTGTACGGCGGCGACCGATCGGGCGTTGCTGTAGCCGGCGGCCGAGGGGATGTCGGCCCGTCGCCAGGCCGCGGTGTTGGCGACGTCGGCAGACAGCGGCGGGTTGCCCTCGCCCCTCGATCGCAGCTCGGGCGCCCGGCTCGACGCCGGGATGATCTCGGCGACGCGATGGTCGTCCTCCGGCGCCACCACCATCTGGAAGTCGGCGCCGAGTGGCCCAGCGATCTCGTCAGCAAAGAACTCAGCCAGGGAGCGACCGGTGACCCGGCGTACGACCTCGCCCAGCAGGTATCCCTGGGTGATCGCGTGATACGCCCCGACCTCCCCAGGCGGTGAACTCGGCGCTTGCTCGGCCAAAAGCGAAGTCATGGCCGACCAGTCGAAGAGCTGCTCGGTCCGCAGCGCCTCGTGCCAGGTCGGCAGTCCGGCGGTATGCCCGAGCACGTGCCGGACCAGAATCTTTTCCTTGCCCGCAGCCCCGAATTCCGGCCAGTACGACGCGACCGGCGCATCCAGGTCGACCATGCCACGATCGGCAAGCACCAGCAGGCACAACGCGGTCATGGTCTTCGTGGTGGACCACACGCAGGTGATCGTGTCCCGCTCCCACGGACGCGTCCGCTCCGCGTCGGCGTACCCGCCCCAAAGGTCGACCATCAGCGTGTCACCGACGTACACGGCAACCGACGCCCCGACGTCCTTGGTGTCCAGCAGCGTCGCAAACGCGTCCTGCACAGCAGCGAACCGCTCGTCACAGGTCCCGCCCAGCTCAGCCATGGGTGTCATCAAACCAGCCAAGCGAACCGGAGGCGGATCGGGTGGAGCGCCGAGCCCCAGACGCCGGGCGAACCGGAGGTGGATCGGGCGGGTCGCCGAGCCTCGGGAGCCGAGCGGAGCGAAGGCGGGCCGAACCGGCCTTTGCCTCCCAATTGGTGTGCGTACCGTGTGAGGTGTCCGGGGTGGCCGGGGCTGTTCGTCGGTGGGGTGTGGAGAGGAATTCGATGAAGTACCTGTTGATGATCTGTGGGGACGAGTCGGCCGAGGAGCACGCGCTCGACGGGTGCGGCGGCTGGTCCGAGGAGATGGAGGCCCGTGGGGTCGTCCGTGGTGGTGCGGGGTTGCGGCCGCCGCAGGAGGCGACGACGGTTCGGGTGCGGGGTGACGAACTGCTGCTGACCGACGGGCCGTTCGCGGAGACCAAGGAGCAGATCGGTGGGTTCGTGCTGATCGAGTGCGCGGACCTGGACGAGGCGATCGAGATCGCCGGCAAGCACCCGGCGGCGTCGTACGGGACGATCGAGATCCGGCCGGTGATCGACGGGCCGCCGGAATGACGGCCGTCTGCAGGACGGTTGCCGCGTGAGTGTTGCCGACCAGCTGGACCGGGTGTTCCGGGAGGAGTGGGGCCAGGTGCTGGCCACGCTGATCCGCGTCACCGGGGACTGGGAGGTGGCCGAGGAGTGCGTGCAGGAGGCGTTCGCGGCGGCGTTGCGGCGCTGGCCCGAGGACGGCGTACCGGACAAGCCTGGGGCGTGGCTGACCACTACTGCTCGGCGGCGGGCGATCGACTGGATGCGGCGCGAGGCGGTCGGGGCCGCGAAGCTGCGAGAGGCGGCGGTGATGATCGGTGCTGAGGGCGTGGACGGTTGGCCTGTGCCGGAGGAGGAGTCCGCGAGCGTCGTACAGGACGACCTGCTGCGGCTGATGTTCACCTGCTGCCACCCGGCGCTGGCGATGGAGACGCGGGTCGCGCTGACGCTGCGCACGCTGGCCGGGCTGAGCACTGCCGAGATCGCGCGGGCGTTCCTGGTGGGGGAGGAGGCGATGTCCAAGCGACTCACCCGTGCGAAGCAGAAGATCAAGCACGCCGGCATCCCGTACCGGGTGCCGCCGGACCACCTGCTGCCCGAGCGGACTCCCGCCGTACTGGCGGTGCTGTACCTGCTCTTCAACGAGGGGTACGCCGCAACGGCCGGCGCTGAGCTCGTACGGGACGGGCTGGCCGCCGAGGCGATCCGACTCGCTCGGATGCTGGTCAGGCTCATGCCGGACGAGCCGGAGGCGGCCGGACTGCTCGCGCTGATGCTGCTGCACAACGCGCGCCGCGACACCCGCACGACACAGGGCCAGCTGATCACCCTCGAAGACCAGGACCGCAGCCGTTGGCACCTGGACGAGATCACCGAGGGCACCGACCTGCTGGACGCCGCTCTGAGCCGCAGGCAGCCAGGCCCGTACCAAGTCCAAGCAGCCATCGCCGCCTGCCACGCGACCGCGCCGACAGCTGCCGACACCGACTGGCCGCAGATCGCCGCGCTGTACGCCCAGCTGAAGCAGACGCCGATCGTCCAGCTCAACCGGATCGTCGCCATCGGCATGGCCGACGGCCCGGCGGTCGGCCTGAAGCTGCTGGACGACCTACAAGGCCTCGACGGCTACTACCTGGTCCCAGCCACCCGCGCCGACTTCCTGCGCCGACTGGGTCGCAAAGCGGAGGCAGCCGACGCCTACCGAGCCGCACTCGAGCTGACCAGAACCGAGGCCGAGCAGACCTACCTGCAACGCCGTCTGGACCAGGTGTCCGTCTAGACCTCCGCCGTACGTCGGTTGGGTATGACCGACGTACAGACAGCCATCGCCGCCGAGCGCACCGACCTCGTCGCGGTGCTACGCAACCTGTCCGCTGACGACTGGGATCGGACCACCCTCTGCGAGGGATGGCGGGTCCGCGAACTGGTGGCCCACATCGTGATGCCGTACCGGTACTCCACCCCGCGCATTCTCAAGGAAATGCTCAAGAGCCGCGGCGGCTTCAACCGGATGGCCGACCGCCGAGCCCGCGCCGACGCCGACGAGCTCACGCCCACCGAGCTGACCGACACCCTGGAAGCCAACATCCACCACCAGTGGAAACCCCCGGGCGGCGGCTTCGAGGGCGCCCTGTCCCACGACGTCATCCACGGCCTCGACGTCACCGTTGCCCTAGGCATCGACCGCCACGTCCCTCTCGACCGCCTCGAGATCGTCCTCGCAGGCGCCAGCCCCAAGCACCTGAAGTACTTCGGCGTCGACCTCACCGGCACCCAGCTCCAGGCAACCGACCTCGACTGGACCCTGGGCACCGGCACCGTGGTCAAGGACACCGCCGAGAACCTGCTGCTGATAGTCAGCGGCCGGCACCTACCGAGCTGAGGGAACAACCGCGCCGTCCGCGAGGTTGTCCAAGACGTGCATGGTGAGTACAAGGTGCCCGGCGGCAAGCTCGTCGTGGCTGACCTCGAGGTTCTTGACGACACGGTCCTGCGGGCGCAGATCAGCGGGGACTTCTTCCTCGAACCCGACGACGCGCTGCAGCGAATCAATGCCGCGATCGCCGGTACGCCGACCGATCTGCCCGCCGCGCAGGTCGCGGCGCGGATCAAGGCGGTGCTCGGTGACGGGGTCGAGATGCTCGGGTTCTCGCCCGAGGCGGTCGCGGTCGCCGTACGGCGTGCGCTGACCGGCGCGACCGGCTGGCACGACCACCCGTGGGAGTTCGTGCACGACGTACCGCGCGAGCCCGCGCTGCAGATGGCCCTCGACGAGGTGCTGACCGAGCAGGTCGGGTCGGGCGAGCGCCCGCCGACGCTGCGGGTCTGGGAGTGGGCGTCGAACGCGGTGATCATCGGCAGCTTCCAGTCCCTGCGTAACGAGGTCGATCTGGACGGCGCGGCCGAGCACGACGTGACCGTCGTACGCCGGATCAGTGGCGGCGGCGCGATGTTCGTCGAGCCCGGCAACACGATCACGTACTCGCTCTACGTCCCCGAGTCGCTGGTCTCCGGCCTGTCGTACGTCGACTCGTACGCGTTCCTCGACGACTGGGTGATCGGCGCGCTCAACGACCTCGGCATCGCGGCGACGTACCAGCCGATCAACGACATCACCTCACCCGCCGGCAAGATCGCGGGCGCGGCGCAGAAGCGGTTCGCCGGCGGCGCCGTGCTGCACCACGTGACGATGGCCTACGACATGGACGCCGCGAAGATGGTGCAGGTCCTGCGGATCGGCCGCGAGAAGCTGTCCGACAAGGGCACGAAGAGCGCCGCCAAGCGCGTCGACCCGCTGCGCAGCCAGACCGGCCTGGAGCGCGCCGACGTGATCGACCGCATGGTCGCGTCCTTCCGCGGCCGCTACGGCCTGGCCGCCGGCGAGATCTCCGAGGAGACCGTCGCCGAGGCCGAGGAGCGGGTCGTCAAGAAGTTCGGCACCGAGGAATGGCTCAGGCAGGTCCCATAACGCTCAGGCAGGTCCCATAACGACGGCGTTCCCACTGACGCGCACCCGGTTGTCGCCGTCGCGCAACTCGACCTCGATCCGGCTCGGCCGGCCGAGGTCGTCGCCCTGCCGGAGCTGCACCGTGACCGGCGGCTGCACGAGCCCGAGCTCACGCAGGTAGGCCCCGAAGGCCGCAGCCGCCGCACCGGTCGCCGGGTCCTCGACGACTCCACCGACCGGGAACGGGTCGCGCACGTGGAACACCGTCGCCGACTCGCGCCACACGAGCTGCAGCGTGGTCAGGTCGCGTTCCAGCATGTACGCCCGCAGCCGGTCGAAGTCGTAGTCCAGGTCCGCCAGCCGCTGCCGCGTCGACGCCGCCAGCACCAGGTGCCGCGCGCCCGCGAAGGCGACGTACGGCGGAAGCTCCGGATCCAGCTCGTCGGCCTTCCAGCCGAGGATGTCCAGCGCGTCAGCGACGTCGCCCACCTCCTCGACGTACGGCTCGACGCTCGTCAGCGTCGCGCGCAGCCCGTCCGGGCCCTGCTGAACCACCACGGGAACCAGTCCGGCCGCCGTCGAGAACGTCAGCTCACCGGGACCGACTCGCTCGGCGACAGCGACGGCAGTTGCGACCGTCGCATGCCCGCAGAACGGCACCTCCGCCTGCGGCGAGAAGTACCGGATCGGCACGACGCCGTCCGCACCTTCCAGCCCCTGGGTGAGGAACGCACTCTCCGAGTACCCGACCTCCGCGGCGATCGCCTGCATCGCCGCGTCGGTCAGCCCGCCGGCATCGAGTACGACGCCGGCGGGGTTGCCACCGGCCGGATCAGTGGTGAACGCGGTGTAGCGCAAGACGGTCATGGAGCCATTGTGGCTCGATAACTGCGCCAGCCGCCGTGGTGGGTGATCTCGCGCGCGGGGTCGGCGACGTCCGCCGTACCGACGAACCCGAGGACCTGCCGGCCGTCGGCGAGAGCGATCGGACCGATCGCCAGCGGGGGAGCGATCGTGGTGAGGAAGTCCGCCAACGCAGCCGGCGGCAGGCTCCAGACCTCCACCTCGATCCCGGGACCGTCGCCCGGGGGCAGCGTGCGGGTCAGACCTGGCCGAGGGCCATCCACCAGGAACATCCTGTAGCCGCCTGCTGTCCGGCCCTCGAACGCGAGCCGGGCGCCCCGCCGTACGAGCTCGTGGTTGAGCGGCTCACCGGTCAAGTGCGCGCCGGCCACAGCGAGCAAGATCTCATCGCACCACCTGGACGCCAGGTCGATGACGAGGTCGTCGTGCCCGGCCGGAGCCAGCAGCTGTACGCCGAACGGCAGGCCATCGGATCGAGCCGGACCAGGAAAGGCGACCGCGCACAGGTCCAGCAGGTTCACCATGTTCGTGAACCGGCCCATCCGGCTGTTCACGCCGATCGGATCGGCGGCGACCTCGGCCAGCGTCGGATGCGACTCCGTCACCGGCAGCAGCAGCGCATCGATCCCGGCCCACAGCGGCTCGGACTGCCGACGCAGTTCAGCCAGCCGATCGAACCCGGCGAACGTCTCCGACGCGGTCAGCTCGGCACCGCGCCGAACGATCGACCGCACGGTCGGATCCACCGCCGGGTCGTCGTCGAGCTTGTCGCCGAACGCGAGCCAGCGCTCGGCCAGCCACGGCCCGGAGTACAGCAGGTCGGCCGTCTCGAGCAGCACACTCACCTCCACCGGTACGACGACGCCCACCTCCGCCGCCCGGTCGAGCGCCTCCGCCCAAGCCTTCTCGTGCAGCGGATCCAGCCCCAGCGGCCGATCCGGTACGCCGATCCGCGGCACGCCGCTCAGCGCACCGACCCGAGGCAAGTCGCGCGAGTAGGGATCGGCCGCGTCGAAGCCCACCATCACCTCGAACGCCCGCCGAGCCGTGGCGACCGTGCGCGCGAAGACCGTGACGCAGTCCAGCGACCGGCAGGCCGGAATCACCCCGGACGTCGACACCAGCCCCTTGCTCGGCTTGATCCCGACGATCCCGTTGAAGGCCGCCGGCACCCGGCCGCTGCCGGCCGTGTCCGTCCCGAGCGCGAAGTCGACCTCCCCGGACGCCACCGCGACAGCGCTGCCCGCGCTCGAACCACCGGAGATGTGCAGCGACGAGAAGACCGAGTGGCAAGGCCCGTACGGCGACCGCGTGCCCACGAGCCCGGTCGCGTACTGATCCAGATTCGTCTTCCCCAACGGCACAGCGCCCGCCTCGACCAGCCGCTCGACGACGAACGCGTTCTCTGCCGCGGGCGTGGCGTTCCGCGGATCGCCGCCCGTGGTCGGTACGCCGGCCAGATCGATGTTGTCCTTGAGCGCCATCGTCAGCCCGTGCAGCGGCCCGGGCTGCGGCTCGACCGCCGGAACGCGCGTGATCCAGACCGTCATGCGCCCCACCTCGCCCGCTCGGCGTCGAACGCGGCGCGCCTCTTCGCGCGCAGGGTGACGATGTCCATCGGTGCCTCCTGTTCGATGCGGCGGACGTCCGCGATCGAGAACGTCGCGGGTCTCACCTCGAGATCGGCCCGGCCGGCCTTGATGTCGGCCCGTTGCCGGGCGAGCTCCTCGGGACTGACGGGGGTGAAGCGGATCCGGTCGAACTGCCGCAGCAGCCACGGCTGCTCGTCGCGCTCCGACAGCCGCCAGACCGGCACGGTCCGGCCGACGAGTTGGTAGCCGCCCGGCCCTTCCATGCCGTAGACGCACAGGTAGATCCCGCCGATGCCGACGGCGTTCTGCGGCGTCCAGGTCCGGGCCGGGTTGTACTTGGTGGTGACGAGCCGGTGCCGCGGATCGATCGGTACGGCGACCGGCGCGCCGAGGTAGACGTCGCCCAGACCGACCACCAGATAGGTGGCCGCGGCAACGATGTCGAACACCTCGCTCCGCTCGTCCAGGTCGTTGACCCGGCGGATGAACTCGACGTTGTCCGGGCACCACGGCGCGTCCGGCCGGACCGAGGTCTGGTAGCGCCGCATCGCCTCGTGCGCGAGTGGATGGTCGAACGCGATCGGCAGGATCACCTCGCGCGCGGGCAGGATCACGGCCGTCGGATCAGCGAGCCCGTCGGCGAGGACCGCGAGCAGCTTCGCCAGTTCGGTGAGACCGAGCCGGGCCGAGTCGACCGACACCAGCACCGACCGGACCCCTTCGACGATCTCGACCACGCCGTCGGGAAGGTCCGCGCGCAACGCCTGGGCGAGCAGATGGATCCATACCCGCACGGTCAGGTCCAGCTCGGTCGGGCCTGCCTCGACCAGCAGGTGCCGGTCTCCGGACCGTCTGATCGTGTACGCCGGTGCGCTGCCCGCGGCCTCAGCCCGATGCAGCTCAGCCGGCCGTTCCGGCCCACAACCGACAGGCTCAGTCCTGGTCGGCTCCTGCCGCAGATCGGCAAGCCACGTACGCCGTACGCGCATCGCCTCCGCGGCCTCATCAGGTGACACGGGCCGCAGCCGTACGGCGTCGCCCGGCCGCAGCTGCCCGAGCATCCAGCGGTCCGCCTCGATCACCACCGCCGGTACGACGAACCCGCCGAGCGACGGACCGTCCTTGCCGACGATCACCGGGGTGTCGCCGGACAGCATGATGCCGCCGACCGGGTACGCCGAGTCGTGCAGGTTGGACGGGTGCAGGCCCGCCTCGCCGCCGTCCTCGCGGGACCACCCCGGCGTCGGTCCGACCAGCCGGACGCCGGTGCGATCGGACCGGTGATCGACCGTCCAGCCGGCGGCGAAGAACTCCTCGACCCCCTCGTCGGTCAGGTGGTCGGGCGCGCCGTGCGGACCGGGAACGACCCGCAGCGTCCAGTCGGTGGTCAGCCGGGGGAGCGTGATCGTTGCCGGAGACAACAGATTCTCCGTCCGGCCCAGGGGGATCGTGTCGCCTGTCTGGAGGGGCCGTCCGTCCAGCCCGCCGAAGCCGCCGAGGGTGAAGGTGGACCGGCTGCCGAGCACCCGCGGTACGTCGAGACCGCCCGCGATCGCGACGTACCCGCGCATGCCGGGGCCGTCGAGCGGGCCGACGTCGAGGGTCGCGCCGGCGGGCAGCATCACGACCAGACCGGGTCGCAGCCTCCACCCGTCGATGGTGGCCTGGGTGGCCGCGCCGCCGACGCAGACCAGCCGATCCTCGTCGGCTGTCAGTGTCGGCCCGGCGACGACGCACTCCAGGCCGGCCGCGTTCTCGGGGTTGCCAACGGCCGCGTTCAGCAGCGCGAATGTGAGTTCGTCAACCGCGCCCGAGGGCGGTACGCCGACGTCCCACAGCCCTTGGCGGCCGGCCAGGTCCTGGATCGTGGTCTGCATGCCCGGCGCGATGACGGTAATCACTGCCACCACCCGAGTAGCTGGATCGGCGTCGGGTTCCAGCCGTTGCACGGGTTGTTGACCTGCGGGCAGTTGCTGATCAGGACGAGCAGGTCGCGGGACGCGGTCAGCTCGACGTACTTGCCCGGGGCGGACAGGCCGTCGTCGAACTTCAGGGAGCCGTCGGGCTCGACGGGGACGTTCATGAAGAAGTTGAGGTTGTGGCCGAGCTGCCGCTGCCCGACGCCGGCCGGTGCGCCGTACCGGAGGAAGGTCTGGCGGCAGGCGTGCTGGTGGCGCGTCTGCTCGCCGTACCGGATGACGTTGCTCTCCTGCGAGCAGGCGCCGCCGATGGTGTCGTGCCGGCCGCAGGTGTCGTCGGTGATCACCGCGAGTTCGTCCAGCCGCGTCGAGAGGAGGCGGGAGCCGGTGGTGAGGAAGACTGCGCGCTGCTCGCGCACGGTGTCGAACGCGGAGTACCGGTTGTCGACGTCGTGCGCGTCGTAGAGCAAGGTGTCGACGGCCTGGTTGCCGTGCAGGTCGACGATGCGGAGCCGGCCGCCTTGCGGGACAGGGATCAGCGCACCGTCGCCGGCGGGGACGACGGTGTCGAGCGTGGGCGTCATACCAGCGTCCTCCGCGACATCTCCAGCGCGCGAGCTGCCTCGTCGCGCTGTGGTTGATGGACTTCGGTTGCTAATGACACTTCGATGCGAACGGCTGCGGGATTCTGGTCGGACAGCGGGTGCGGCGCGGTCGAGACGACCACGAGCACGTCCTGCTCGGTGCGAAGGTCGACGGTGTCGCCGGCTGTCGCGTGGCCGGGGGCGTAGGACAATGCGGCCCGGTCGTCGATGGCGACCTTGGAGAAGAAGTTGATGCTGCCGTGCAGGTCGGCCTCGCCGAGACCGTGCTTGGCGAGTTCGTTGAGCAGGTTCGGGTCGCGGTGGAAGCCGGTGAGTGCGTCGTGCCAGTCGAGGCTCGACGCTGTCACGGATGCGAGGGCGAGTCCGCGGTCGGACATCAGGACCATCGGCGGCCGGATGCGGGCCGACAGCTGGGCCTTCAAGGTGTCGGGGACGTTGAGCCGGTCGAGCCGGTCCGGGCCGAACAGCAGCATTGTGGCGTTCGCGTCGGCGGCGAGGGCGGTCAGCCTGATCAGTCGACCGGCGCGGACGGGGAAGGACCAGACTGCGTCGGCGGGGATCTCGTGCTGGTAGCTCATGCGGTCACCGCCGCGACCTGGGTGATCGACCGGTGATAGCTCGTGCGCTGGTACCGGTAGGCCAGTACGCCGCCGACCGCGGTCGCTGCGAGGACGATCAGTGGGAGGTAGTGCAGATACCAGCCCTCGCCGGCCGGGTCATACACCTCCGATCGCGGCCAGCCGAGGTTGATCGCCATCGCGAGGCCGTAGACCACCGCGACGACGTTGATCGGAAGGCCCAACCGGCCCAGGGAGAAGAGCTTCCGGCCGTCCTCGTCGACGCCGTCCGGGAGCGGATTCCCCTTGAGACGCTGGAGGAGCAGCGGACCGGTCACCAGCAGGTAGGCGATGTAGAGCAGCGTGATGCAGACGCTGGCCAGGCCGAGGAACAGGCCCGCGTTCCCGACGTTGACCACCAGACAGATGGCCGCTCCGACACCCGGTACGACGGTCGCGAGCACCGGCGTACCGGTGCGGTCGGAGACGCGGCGCAGCTGGTTCGAGAACGGCAGCACGTTGTCGCGGGCCATCGAGAAGATCATCCGGGCCGCGGCGGTCTGGATCGCGAGCGTGCAAACGCAGACTGCGAAGGCGACGTCGAGCAGGAGGAGCTTGCCGGTCGTCGTACCGAGGCTGCTGGTGAGCACGTACGGCAGTCCGCCGAGGGCCAGTTCGCCGTCGGTGACCGACGGCGCGGCCATCAGCGCGGCGACGATCAGGAACGCACCACCGAGGCCGGACGCCAGGACCGCGCGGATGATCGTGCGCGGCGTGGTGGCACGCGGTTTGTGGGTCTCCTCGGAGAGCTCTCCGGCACTGTCGAAACCGACCAGCACGTATGCCGCCATCAGCGCGGAGATCAGCAGCGGTACGACGTACCCGGTGCTGTTGTCGAGGTTGGTGGTGTGCAGCACGACCTGGGGACCGCGCTCGGCGTGGCCGATCAGCAGGATGACGAGCAGCACGACGCCGATCAGCTCGCAGGTGACGCCGACCGAGTTGACGATCGCGGTCACGCGGACGCTGATGGCGTTGAGGGTGGTGGTCACGACGAGCAGCAGACAGCCCAGCAGTACGGCGTTGGCCGCGCCGTCGCGAGAGGCGAGCGACGGGTCGGTGCCGATCAGCTGGAAGCCGGTCCAGACCGCCGGAAGCACCACCTGCAAGGCGATCGCGGCTGCCGCGACGGTGACGATCTGCGCGATCACCATCGTCCAGCCCGCGAACCAGCCGACCACTGCTCCGCCGAGCCGACGCGACCACTGGTAAATGGCGCCGGACAGCGGATAGCGCGCGGCCAGCTCGGCGAAGCACAGCGCCACGGTGAGCTGCCCGACGAGCACGGCCGGCCAGGTCCAGAAGAACGCCGTACCGCCGAACC
Organism: Kribbella endophytica; assembly: GCF_054781295.1. Classification (NCBI taxonomy): domain Bacteria; kingdom Bacillati; phylum Actinomycetota; class Actinomycetes; order Propionibacteriales; family Kribbellaceae; genus Kribbella; species Kribbella endophytica. Next base: position 271,950 of record NZ_BAAGUR010000005.1, on the reverse strand, counting down.
CGAAGCCCAGGCCGAACAGCTGGAACACCGTGGTCAGGATCGACACGAAGGAGAAGCCGGCCGCGAACGACGCGTACCGCCCGACCCGCCGGTGCAGCTGCTGCTCGTAGCCGAAGCCACCGAGCTCGGCCGCGCTGTCCACCTGGGGGCGATCAAGGGTTGCTGACATCCGCGCCTCCCGACGAGTCGGCCCGGAAAACCGCACGGCAACCCGGGCCATCAAGGCCTCCCGGGCTTTTGTCCCGCCGTGGAACGGATCCGGCGCTGCGGCCGGTCCCGTCTCCCCTCTCGGACCAGTCCTCCCGTCACCGGAAGCGGAACCCTAGGGGCGCCCCGCCGTGGTCGGCGGGTCTTCTCCAGTTCAGGGCCTGCGTGTTTCGTCTCCCGACGCCCGCCGTAACACGTCTGTGAACACAACCTCACACCCGTCGCCGAAACCGGCGAGCTCCTGTGAAGCCGCCTGCCAGGCTGCGGTCATCAACGGGTCACGTTCCGGACATGCGGGACCACTACAAGTTGCTGGTCACCTGAACGAGGGAGTCGTCGTCATCATCAGCGAGCCGCTCCGGGTCGTCGTGGTCGCAGAGTCCTACCCGCCCATGGTCAACGGCGTCGCCCACACGGCCCTCCGGGTCACCGAGCACCTGGTACGCCGTGGCCACCGCCCGCTGGTCGTGGCGCCGGCCGCGCCACCGCAGTACGGGCGACCCAAGGACGAGGTCTGCCCGGTCGTCCGCATCCCGGCCGTGTCCTGGCCCGGCTATCCGTCGGTGCGGCTGGCGCTGCCGAGCCGCGAGGTGTCGACGGCGATCACCGCGCACCGGCCGGACGTCGTACACCTGTCCAGTCCGGTGCTGCTGGGCGCCCGGGCGATGACAGCTGCCCGGCGCCGGGACCTGCCGACGTTGGCGGTCTACGAGACCGACATGGCGGCGTACTCGAACGCCTACCTGCGCGGACTGCCTGGTGGACCGTCGGTGGCGTGGCGGCGGCTCCGGGCGGTGCATGCGGCGGCTGACCGGACGCTGGCGTTGTCAACGGCATCCAAGTTGAGCCTGGAAGCGCAGGGCATTCCCAGGGTCCACATCTGCCCGCACGGCGTGGACTCCGTCCGCTTTCACCCGGCCCACCGGGACGACGAGCTGCGGCGGACGCTGGCGTCGAACGGTGAGGTGCTGGTCGGGTACGTCGGGCGGCTGGCGCCGGAGAAGCACGTCCATTTGCTCAGGGCAACCTGTGACCTGCCGGGTGTCCGGGTGGTGATCGTCGGGGACGGTCCGACCGGTCGGCAGCTCCGAAACGCCTTGCCGAGCGCGGTGTTCCTCGGCCGGCGTACGGGTGCGGACCTGGCGAGCATCTACGCGTCGCTGGACGTCTTCGCGCACACCGGTCCGTTCGAGACGTTCGGACTCACCGTGCAGGAGGCGATGGCCAGCGGTCTGCCCGTGGTCGCTCCCGCCGCCGGCGGCCCGCTGGACCTGGTCGACCACGGCCGCACGGGCTACCTGGTGCCGCCACTCGACCAGTACGCCGTACGCGATGCTGTGCGGACCCTGGTCTCATCACCTGACCTACGCGCTGAGTTCGGCCAGGCCGCTCGGGCTACTGCTGTCACCCGCACTTGGGAGGCGGCAGGCGACGTCATCCTCGGCCACTATGCAGCCATCCTGAAAACACGCGGTGTCGTCCAGAAAACACGAAAGGCCCGGGTGGAAACCCAGGCCTTCGGTTACTGATTCTGCGCCCCCGGCAGGATTCGAACCTGCGCACCCGCCTCCGGAGGGCGGTGCTCTATCCCCTGAGCTACGGGGGCTCAGGAACGAGCAGAACAGTAGCAGGTGATGCCGCCAGGTCCCGAATCGGGCAGGGCCCGGTGAGTCACCGAGGAGGGGGCCCGGGTGACCCTGAACGGTCCCTGGCTCCACCGCGCGGCGGGATCTCCCCGGGCCGGGCGGACGTCATAGTGGACGTAATCCCCGAACAGCCGAAAGGAAACTCGACCTCATGGCCTCCACCACCCTGGTTCGTCCGACCCGCGGTCGCTGGCTCGCCGGCGTGTGCGCCGGCCTCGCGCGCCGCTTCGGCACCACGCCGAACACCATGCGCCTGATCTTCGTGATCAGCTGCATCCTGCCCGGCCCCCAGTTCCTGATCTACATCGTGCTGTGGTTCCTGATGCCGGCGGAGGACAAGGCCTGACCTCCCGCACGACCCCACGGACCGGCGTGAAACCCTGCTCCCCATGAGAGCAGGCCGCCGGGTGTTCGCCGCCGTCGTACTGGCGGTCCTCCCGGTGGTGGTGACCGCCTGCCAGGTCGGCCCGGCTCCGCCCGGCCCGGCCGAGTCCCGGGAGGGACCGCCGCCGTGGGACGCGCCGCGCGACGCGGTCTCCTACATCGACCAGGCCGGGATGGAACGGCTGCCGCTCGATTTCAGCGGCCCGATGCCGTACACGGTGAACCTCGCGCTCACCCTCGACGGCAAGCCGGTGAAGATCCCGGCCGGGATCGGCGTCGACCGGGTCCGCGCCGAGCAGGCCGCCGTCCACACCCACACCGACGACGGCCTGGTCTACGTCGAGGCCAAGACCAAGGCCGAGCGGCCGACGCTGCGCCAGTTCTTCCAGCTCTGGGGCGTCCGGTACGACGCCAAGTGCGTCGGCGACGTCTGCGGAACGGTCACCGTCGAGCTGAACGGCCGGCCGGCCGCGTGGGACACGAAACTGGTCCGGCAGAGCAAGATCCAGGTCACCGCGACACGGTAGGTCCGCCAGGTGGAACGCGGGCCGGCAGGAAAGTGGCAGACTGCGGCCGGTGACCCGCCCCTTACGCTTGGCTGAGCGCATGCGAACCAGTACGCCCCTGGCCGCCGCCGTCCTGGCGGTCAGCCTCACTGCCGCCTGTGGCGGCGGGAGTGACAACAGCGCGAACCCGCCCGGTACGCCGGGCACGCCGCCGCCCGAGGAGACCTCCGCCGCTCCGTCGTCCGCGACCCCGACCGGCCCGTACGCCAAGGACGGGTTCGACTACCCGGCCTGCAAGGACGGCACCTGCGAGATCTACGTCCGCACCGGCACCCGTGTCCCGATGAAGACGAGCGTGGCGGGCTTCGGCACGCTCGTGGTGAGCAAGGCGACCTCCAGCGGCGTCGACTTCACCGGCGCGAGCCCCGACGCGGCCGGCAGCATCGGCCAGCAACCCGGCTACCGGGCCCGGATCGGCAAGCTCGACGTCGTCACGGTCACCGTCAACCAGCGTCACCCGGCCGGCAACGGCGTGGAGACGCTCGCCATCCTGCGCCTGAGCCCCGCCTGACCTGTGGTGCGGGACACGCCTGGGGTGGCGAAGGGTCCCGGCCTGTGGATGGCGAAGGTGGAGGCTGGCACGCTGGCCATTAGGCTGAGCGGGTGACTCCGGAACAGCTCGCTGAGAAGATCCTGCAGGCCCTGACCGCGCTCGTCGACGACGGCACCATCACTGTCGACGGCGGGTTGCCGGGCGAGCTGAAGGTCGAGCGCCCCAAGAACCCCGAGCACGGGGACTACGCCACCAACGTCGCGATGCAGCTGGGCAAGCGCTCGGGGATGAACCCGCGCGCCTTCGCCGAGCTGCTGGCCGCCAAGCTGGGCAGCGACGAGGCGATCACCGCCGTCGAGATCGCCGGGCCGGGCTTCATCAACATCCGGGTCGCGGCCGATGCCCAGGGCAAGATCGCGCAGTCGATCCTCGACGCCGGGCCGTCGTACGGCGGAAGTGACAGCCTCGAGGGCCAGGCGATCAACCTCGAGTTCATCTCCGCCAACCCGACCGGCCCGCTGCATCTCGGGCACACCCGCTGGGCCGCCGTCGGCGACGCGCTGGCCCGGGTGCTGACCAAGGCCGGCGCGGTGGTCACCCGCGAGTTCTACGTCAACGACCGCGGCGCCCAGATGGACAAGTTCGGCGCCTCGCTGAAGGCCGCCGCGCACGGTCAGCCGATCCCCGAGGACGGCTACCACGGGGAGTACATCGGCGAGCTCGCGCAGCGGATCGTCGACGAGATCCCCTCGATCATGATGATCCCGGACGCCGAGCAGAGCGTCGCCTTCCGCGAGGCCGGGTACGAGCGGCAGCTCAAGGAGCAGCAGGACCAGCTCGAGCACTTCCGGACCAAGTTCGACGTCTGGTACTCCGAGCGCAGCCTGCACGAGCAGGACGGCGTCGGCCACGCGATCGAGAAGCTCCGCGCCCAGGGCCACCTGTACGACGACGACGGCGCGCTGTGGATGCGGACGACCGACTTCACCGACGACAAGGACCGGGTGCTGATCCGGTCCAACGGCGAACCGACGTACTTCGCCTCCGACGCGGCGTACTACGTGAACAAGCGCGACCGCGGGTTCGAGGTCGCGATCTACCTGCTCGGCGCCGACCACCACGGGTACGTGAACCGCCTGAAGGCGATCGCGGCCTGCGCCGGCGACGACCCCGAGCACAACATCGAGATCCTGATCGGCCAGCTGGTGAAGATCCTCAAGAACGGCGAGGAGATGAAGCTGTCCAAGCGGGCCGGCACCATCGTCACGCTGGCCGAGCTGGTCGAGGAGGGCGGCGTCGACCCCCTGCGGTACACGCTGTGCCGCTACCCGGTCGACTCGCCGCTGACGCTGGACATCGAGGAGATGACCCGGCAGGTCAGCGAGAACCCGGTCTACTACGTGCAGTACGCGCACGCCCGGTTGGCCTCGATCCTGCGCAACGCCGACGATCTGGGCATCAAGCTGGACGAGTTCGACCCGGGCCTGCTCAGCCACGAGCGCGAGGGCGACCTGCTGCGCGCACTGGCCGAGTTCCCGCGGATCGTCGCGACGGCGGCCGAGCTGCGCGAGCCGCACCGGGTCGCCCGCTACCTGGAGGACACGGCGTCCGCCTTCCACAAGTTCTACGACAGCTGCCGGGTGCTCCCGCGCGGCGACGAGGAGGTGGAGCCGGTGCACAAGGCTCGCCTGACCCTGGTCGGTGCGACCAGGACCGTGCTCGCCAACGGGTTGGACCTGCTCGGCGTCTCCGCTCCGGAGCGGATGTGAGGGCGCACGAGGCGGGCACGCTGCACGCCGACATCGGGCACAAGGCACCGCCCTGGCTGCGGGCGCCTCGCGACGTCAACGACCTGGTCCCGGCCCTGTGGTCCGGCACGGCGAAGAAGACCGCCGAAGGGTCGCTGGTCGTCGGCGGTGTCGACCTCCGCGACCTGGTTGCCGAGCACGGTAGCCCGGCGTACGTGCTGGACGAGGACGACTTCCGCAGCCGGGCGCGTGCCTTCAAGACCGCGTTCAAGGACATGGACGTCTACTACGCCGGCAAGGCCTTTCTCTGTACGACGGTCGTCCGCTGGGTGATGGAGGAGGGGCTCAACCTCGACATCTGCAGCGGCGGCGAGCTCGCGGTCGCGCTGCGCGCCGGCGCCGACCCGAAGCGGCTCGGCTTCCACGGCAACAACAAGTCCGTGCAGGAGCTGACCCGTGCGCTGGAGGCCGGGGTCGGCCGGATCATCGTCGACTCGCTGTTCGAGATCGACCGCCTGGTCGAGCTGGCCGCCGAGCGTGGCCTGGTCGCGCCGGTGATGGTCCGGGTCACGGCCGGCGTCGAGGCGCACACCCACGAGTACATCGCGACCGCGCACGAGGACCAGAAGTTCGGCTTCTCGATCACCTCCGGCGCGGCCTTCGAAGCCGTTGCCAAGGTCAACGAAGCCGCCGAGCTGCAGCTGCTCGGCCTGCACTCGCACATCGGCTCGCAGATCTTCGACACGTCCGGGTTCGAGCTGGCCGCCAAGCGCCTGATCGCCTTGCACGCAAGGGTTTCCGACGAGCTGGGCGTGGACATGCCCGAGCTCGACCTGGGTGGCGGCTTCGGCATCGCCTACACCACGCAGGACGACCCGGCCGATCCTGCACAGCTGGCGACCGAGATGACCAAGATCGTCGAGCACGAGTGCCGGGCGTACGAGGTCGAGGTGCCGCGCATCTCGATCGAGCCCGGCCGCGCGATCGTCGGCCCGGCGGTCTGCACGGTGTACTCGGTCGGCACGGTCAAGGAGGTCGCGCTGGACGCCGGCGCCTCCCGGACGTACGTGTCGGTCGACGGCGGGATGAGCGACAACATCCGCACCGCGCTGTACGACGCGGACTACTCCTGCACCCTGGTGAACCGGTACTCCGCCGCCACCCCGACGCTCGCGCGCGTGGTCGGCAAGCACTGCGAGTCCGGCGACATCCTGGTGAAGGACGAGTTCCTGCCCTCCGACGTCGGCCCGGGCGACCTCGTCGCCGTACCAGGCACGGGCGCGTACTGCCGCTCGATGGCGAGCAACTACAACCACGTTCCGCGGCCACCGGTGATCGCGGTCAAGGACGGGCAGACCCGCGTCGTCGTCCGGCGTGAGACCGAGGACGACCTGCTGCTGCTGGACATGGGGGCCGAATGAGCCGGACAGGTAAACCACTGAAGGTCGCGCTGCTGGGCTGCGGCGTCGTCGGCACCGAGGTCGTTCGCATCCTGACGACGCGCGCCGACGACCTCGCCGCGCGGGTCGGTGCTCCGCTGGAGATCGCGGGCATCGCCGTACGGCGTGGTGGGCGCGAGCGGGACATCGCCGTCGACCCGTCGCTGATCACCACGGACGCGCAGGCGCTGGTCAGCCGCGGCGACCTGGACCTGGTGATCGAGGTGATCGGCGGGCTGGAACCGGCCCGCGGACTGATCCTGACCGCGCTCGAGCACGGCGCCTCGGTCGTCACGGCGAACAAGGCGCTCCTGGCCGAGGACGGGCCGACGCTGTTCGCCGCCGCCGAGAAGTACGAGCGCGACCTGTACTTCGAGGCCGCCGTGGCCGGCGCGATCCCGATCCTGCGGCCGCTGCGCGAGTCGCTGGCCGGTGACGACGTGACCCGGGTGATGGGCATCGTCAACGGCACGACGAACTACATCCTGGACAAGATGGACTCCACCGGCGCCGGGTTCGACGAGGCGCTGGCCGAGGCCCAGGCGCTCGGGTACGCCGAGGCCGACCCGACCGCCGACATCGAGGGCTTCGACGCGGCCGCGAAGGCCGCGCTGCTGGCCAGCCTGGCCTTCCACACCCGGGTCTCGATCGCCGACGTGCACCGCGAGGGCATCACCGAGGTGTCCGCGACCGACATCGCCTCGGCCCGCGAGATGGGCTGCGTGGTGAAGTCGCTGGCGATCTGCGAGCTGGACGAGGTGACCGACTCGGTCAGCGCCCGCGTCTACCCGGCGATGATCCCGCTGAACCACCCGCTGGCCTCGGTCCGGGACGCCTACAACGCCGTTTTCGTGGAATCCAAAGCAGCCGGGCAGCTGATGTTCTATGGTCGTGGTGCCGGCGGCGCCCCGACGGCCAGTGCTGTCCTCGGGGATCTGGTGTCCGCCGCGCGCAACCGGCTCAAGGGAGTGCCGGGGGTCGGCGAGTCGTCGTACACCCAGCGAGCCGTCCGGCCGATGGGCGACGCGATGACCCGCTACCACGTGTCGCTGGACGTGGCCGACAAGGCCGGCGTACTGGCGGCGGTGGCCCACGCGTTCTCCGAGCACGACGTGTCGATCCAGACCGTCCGCCAGGAGGGCCGGGGCGGTGACGCGCAGCTCGTCGTGGTCACCCACACCGCCACCGACGCAGCGCTCTCGGCCACCGTGGAGACCCTGCGCGACATGGACATCGTTCGTGAAGTCAGCAGTGTGATGCGGGTAGAAGGAGACTAGCCATGGCGCACCAGTGGCGAGGCGTGATCGAGGAATACCGCGACCGGCTCCCGGTCTCGACGGACACTCCGGTGGTCACGCTCGGCGAAGGCGGTACGCCGCTGGTGGCCGCGCAATGGCTGTCCGAGCAGACCAACTGCGAGGTCTGGCTCAAGGTCGAGGGCAACAACCCGACCGGCTCGTTCAAGGACCGCGGCATGACCGTCGCGATCTCGCTGGCCGCGCAGGCCGGCGACAAGGCCGTCGTCTGCGCCTCGACCGGGAACACCTCGGCCTCGGCCGCGGCGTACGCGGTGCGGGCCGGGCTGATCCCGCTGGTGCTGATTCCGGCCGGTCGGATCGCGCAGGGCAAGCTCGCGCAGGCGATCGTGCACGGCGCGCAACTGGTGCAGGTCGACGGCGGGTTCGACGACTGCCTGCGGATCGTGCGCGAGCTGGGCAAGCACTACCCGGTCGCCTTGGTGAACTCGGTGAACCCGGTCCGCCTGGAAGGGCAGAAGACCGCCGCGTTCGAGGTGGTCGACGCGCTGGGTGACGCGCCGGACCTGCACGTGCTTCCGGTCGGGAACGCGGGCAACATCGCGGCGTACTGGAAGGGGTACGGCGAGTACGCCAAGGACAAGGTGTCGTCGCGGCGGCCGCGGATGTGGGGCTTCCAGGCTGAAGGTGCGGCGCCGATCGTGAACGGCGCGATCGTCGAGAAGCCGGACACCCTGGCGACCGCGATCCGCGTCGGCAACCCGGCGTCCTGGACCCTGGCCGAGAACGCCCGCGACGAGTCCGGCGGCCTGATCGAGGCCGTGACGGACGACCAGATCCTCGCCGCCCAACGAGAACTCGCCGCCCGCGAAGGCGTTTTCGTCGAGCCCGCGTCAGCCGCCGGAGTAGCCGGCCTCCTGAAGCTGAAGGCCGCCGGCCGAGTAGACGGCGGCCAGACGATCGTCATCACCGTCACTGGCCACGGCCTGAAGGACATCGACACTGCGTTGTCCTCGGCCCCGCCCGCAGAAGCAGTAGTAACCCCCGCCGACACCGACGCGGTAGCCCAAGTTGCCGGACTGGTCTGAGTTGGAGACGACACCGGCTGACCCTCCTCTCCCCACCGATCCCCGGCCCGCAGGGCCGGGGGAGGTGCGGGTTCGGGTGCCGGCGACGAGTGCCAACCTTGGGCCGGGCTTTGATGCCTTTGGGCTTGCGCTTGGTCTGTATGACGAGCTGACGGTGATCCCTGGAGGCTCTGGGGTTTCTGTAGAAGTGAGCGGTGCTGGGGCTGGGGAGGTTGCTCTGGACGAGTCGCATCTGGTGGTGCGGGCGGTTCGGGCTGGGCTGGAGGCCCTTGGGGTTTCGGTGCCTGGGTTCTTGCTCAAGTGTGAGAACCGGGTGCCTCATGGGCGCGGGCTGGGATCTTCGTCGGCGGCGATCGTCGGGGGGATTGCGGCGGCGTACGGGCTGGCGGGGGTGGAGCTCGATCGGGAGCACATCGTCGCGTTGGCCAACGAGCTCGAGGGACATCCGGACAACGTGGCGGCGGCTGCGTTGGGTGGGTTCACGACGGCTTGGGTCGACGGTGGCGTCGGCCGGGCGGTGCGGAACGATCCGGTCGCGGAGTTGCGGGCGACCGTCTACGTCCCCGAGGTCAAAGTGCTGACGAAGCAAGCACGTGGCCTGCTTCCGGACGTCGTACCGCACGCGGATGCCGCGGCGAACGCCGGACGGGCCGCGTTGCTGGTGACCGCGATCACGTCGCGGCCTGCTTTGCTGATGACCGCGACCGAAGATCGTCTCCACCAGGAGTACAGAGAACCGGTGATGCCGGAGACTCTCGCGCTCGTGCACAAGCTGCGGGGGAGCGGCTTGGCGGCAGTGGTAAGCGGAGCCGGTCCGACCGTTTTGGTGCTGGATGCCCTTTCGGGCAAGGAGATCGCGGCACTTCCTGCCGCGCCGGACGGCTGGACGCGGCACGACCTGGCGATCGATCCAGCCGGCGTACAGGTCTGGTCCGGCGCGGAGAGCACCGGAAGCACTCGCGCCCGGTTCGACGGCAAGACGCTCTAGTTCGCCCAGGGCGGAATGATCAGGACCGGACACGCGTTGTACCCCACGAGGCAGCAGAAGGACCCTCTGTGGTGCTAGTCTCGACTCACCCGATCCCCTCCAGGTGATCGGTGACTCTCGCCGCTTCCGGGCTGTGTTCCCGGCACCCAGGTGTCCGTGGCGATCTCCCAGTAGATGACCTGCGCCGCCTGCGCCGGAGAATTTCGGGGGACCGGATCCAGCGAGAACCTCTTGTACCCACGATGCCGTCCGCCGGCCGTGGGAGCTGATTCCGGGCGATGAGCCGTTCAGGACATCGTTCATCCGTGTGGGAAGGACCTCACGTGACAGAAACTGTTGAAGCCTCCAACGGCGCTACCGCGCCCGAAGCGAGCGCGAGCACGCGGCGCCGCAAGACCGGAGGCGGCCTCGAAGGCATGCTGCTCCCCGAGCTCAAGCAGCTCGCCGGGACGCTCGGCATCAAGGGCACCGGCGCGCTGCGCAAGGGCCAGCTGATCGAGGCGATCAAGGCCGCTCAGGGCGGTAGTTCGACCGGTGGCGCCAGCCGCGCCCGGTCGAGCCAGCCGACCTTGGACGAAGCGGTCCCTGATGTTGTTGCCGGGCCGACGGTGACGCGTGCCAAGAGCGCGCCGGCCGAGGCTCCGGTGCGCGAGGGCGGCAGCCGCCGGGCCCGTGCCGCCGCGGCCGAGACGGCCGCCGAGCAGAACGGGGCCGCCGCCCCGAGCGTGACCGCCGACGCCAAGGCTGCCGACGCCAAGGGCGCCGACCTCAAGGGCGCCGACGCCAAGAACGGCGCGAGCGTCGTCCAGGCCCCGGTCACCGAGAGCGCGCCGCAGGTCACCGACCGCGCCGCGCAGAACGGCACCGCGACCGCGCCGGCCGACGAGCGCGAGGGCCGGTCCGACGACCGCACCCGCGACGGTGGTCGCGAGCGCACCCGCACCCGCGACAACCAGAACCGTGACACCAACCGGGACGGCCAGCAGAGCCGCGACGGTGGCCGCACCCGCGCCGAGGGCCGAACGGAAGGTCGCACCGACAGCCGTGCCGACGGCCGGTCCGACGCCCGCGCCGAGGGCCGCACCGACAGCCGGGCGGACAGCCGTAACGACGGCCGCGCCGAGGGTCGCACCGACAGCCGCAACGAGGGCCGCGCCGACAGCCGTACCGACGGCCGGGGCGACACCCGCACCGACGGCCGGGGCGAGAACCGCACCGACAGCCGCGCGGACTCCCGCACCGACGGCCGGACGGACTCCCGCAACGACGCCCGCAACGACCGGGGCGCCGACGACCAGGACGGGGACGGCCGCCGTCGTCGCCGCCGGGGACGCGACCGGGACCGCAACCGCGACGGTCGCGAGACCGGTGGACGCGACACCAACACCCGCAACCGCGGCCGTGGCGAGCGCTTCGAGGCGGAGCCGACGATCAGCGAGGACGACGTACTGGTCCCCGCCGCCGGCATCCTCGACGTGCTCGACAACTACGCGTTCGTCCGGACCAGCGGCTACCTGCCCGGCCCGAACGACGTGTACGTCGCGCTGTCGATGGTCAAGCGCTACGGCCTGCGCAAGGGCGACGCGATCACCGGTGCGGTGAAGCAGCCGTCCGACGGTGAGCGCAAGGAGAAGTTCAACCCGCTGGTCCGGATCGACACCGTGAACGGATCGGACCCGGAGATCGCCAAGCAGCGTCAGGACTTCAACAAGCTGACCCCGCTGTACGCGACCGAGCGGCTGCGGCTGGAGACCGAACCGGGCATCCTCACCACCCGGATCGTCGACATCGTCAGCCCGATCGGCAAGGGCCAGCGCGGTCTGATCGTGTCGCCGCCGAAGGCCGGCAAGACGATGGTCCTGCAGGCGCTGGCCAACGCGATCACCACGAACAACCCCGAAGTGCACCTGATGGTCGTGCTCGTCGACGAGCGGCCCGAAGAGGTCACCGACATGCAGCGCACGGTCAAGGGTGAGGTCATCGCCTCGACCTTCGACCGTCCGGCCGACGACCACACCACGGTCGCGGAGCTGGCGATCGAGCGGGCCAAGCGCCTGGTCGAGCTCGGCCACGACGTGGTCGTCCTGCTCGACTCGATCACCCGCCTGGGCCGTGCGTACAACATCGCGGCCCCGGCCAGCGGCCGGATCCTGTCCGGTGGTGTCGACTCCTCGGCGCTGTACCCGCCGAAGCGGTTCTTCGGCGCGGCCCGCAACATCGAGGACGGCGGTTCGCTGACGATCCTGGCCACGGCCCTGATCGAGACCGGCTCCAAGATGGACGAGGTCATCTTCGAGGAGTTCAAGGGCACCGGCAACATGGAGCTGCGGCTGCGCCGCGAGTTCGCCGACCGCCGGATCTTCCCCGCCATCGACGTCGTCGCCTCCGGCACCCGCCGCGAGGAGCTGCTGATGTCGAAGGACGAGACCCAGGTGGTCTGGAAGCTCCGCCGGGTGCTCTCGGCTCTCGACGGCCAGGCGGCGCTCGAGCTCCTGATCGGCAAGCTCAAGGAGAGCAAGTCGAACATCGAGTTCCTGCTCCAGGTCAACAAGACGACCCCGAGCACCGGTGGCAACGGCCGCAACACCGACGACGGCAACTAGCACCAACCCCCGAACCGACCAGACCGGTTACCCCGGTTTGGTCGGTTCGCCGTGTACCTGGCAGACTTGTCTGTTGGTTCCGGTTCACGTCAGCACCGTGCGGGCGACCCGGAGCACCTGAGACCTAGGAGATCCATGAAGAGCGACATCCACCCGACGTACGTCGACACCAAGGTGACCTGCACCTGCGGCGCGAGCTTCGAGACGCGCTCGACGTCCGAGTCGGGCTCGATCCACGCCGACGTCTGCTCGCAGTGCCACCCGTTCTACACGGGCAAGCAGAAGATCCTCGACACCGGCGGCCGGGTCGCCCGCTTCGAGAAGCGGTACGCGAAGAAGTAGTTACCTCACCGCGCGCCGGTTCGCGACCCCTCCATGGGTCCGCGAACCGGCGCGCGGTTCGTGTTGTGCCCACCCGAAGGCCGACGGAAGGAGTGACCCGATGTTCGAAGCGGTGCAATCGCTCAAGGCGGAGTACGCCGAGCTGGAGCGGCAGATGTCGGACCCCGAGCTGCACTCCGACCAGGCCAACGCCCGCCGGGTCGGCAAGCGGTACGCCGGGCTCGCGCCGGTGGTGCGCGCGTACGACGAGTGGCTGCAGACCGCCGACGACATCGAGGCCGCCAAGGAGCTGGCCCACGAGGACCCGGCGTTCGGCGAGGAGGCCGTCAAGCTGGAGGCCCGCCGCGACGAGCTGACCGAGAAGCTGCGGATGCTGCTCGTCCCGCGCGACCCGAGCGACGACAAGGACGCGATCCTCGAGATCAAGGCCGGTGAGGGCGGCGACGAGTCGGCGCTGTTCGCGGGCGACCTGCTGAAGATGTACCTGAAGTACGCCGAGACGCAGCACTGGAAGACCGAGGTGCTCGACTCGGCCGAGTCCGACCTGGGCGGGTACAAGTCGATCACCGTCGCGGTGAAGGCCAAGGGCACGCCCGAGCCGGGCGAAGCGCCGTACGCGAAGCTGAAGTTCGAGGGTGGCGTGCACCGCGTCCAGCGGGTGCCGGTGACCGAGTCGCAGGGCCGGATCCACACCAGCGCGGCCGGCGTCCTGGTGCTGCCGGAGGCCGAGGACGTCGACGTCGAGATCGACCAGAACGACCTGCGGATCGACGTGTTCCGCTCGTCCGGTCCGGGTGGGCAGAGCGTCAACACGACCGACTCGGCGGTGCGGATCACCCACCTGCCGACCGGCATCGTGGTCTCGATGCAGAACGAGAAGTCCCAGCTGCAGAACCGCGAGCAGGCGATGCGCGTCCTGCGCTCCCGGCTGCTCGCCGCGGCTCAGGAAGCGGCCGACCAGGAGGCCTCGGACGCCCGTCGGCTGCAGATCCGGACGGTCGACCGGTCCGAGCGCGTCCGTACCTACAACTACCCGGAGAACCGCTTCTCCGACCACCGCGTCGGCTACAAGGCGCACAACCTGGACGCGGTCCTCGGCGGCGAGCTGGCGCCCGTGATCCAGGCGCTCACCGACGCCGACATGGCCGCCCGGCTGGACGCCGTCGAGACCCACCAGTGAACAGTCGCCAGCTGATCGCCGCCGCCACCGAGCGGCTCGCGCAGGCCGGTGTCGCCTCGCCCGAGTACGACGCCGCCGAGCTGCTCGCCTTCGTGGCCGGCACCTCGCGGCTCCAGCTCGGCCTGGCCGACCTGACGCCTGAGCGACTCGAGCAGTACGACGTACTGGTGGAACGCCGCGCCCAGCGCGAACCTCTCCAGCACCTGACCGGTACGGCGGCCTTCCGCTACCGGGAGCTCGTCGTCGGTCCCGGTGTCTTCGTCCCGCGTCCGGAGACCGAGGTGCTGGTCGGCTGGATGCTCGACCGCCTGAAGGACGTCGAGGCGCCGCTGGTCGTCGACCTGTGCAGCGGCTCGGGCGCCATCGCCGGAGCCGTCGCGACCGAGCGCCCGGACAGCACGGTGCACGCTGTCGAGCTGTCCGCGGAGGCCTGCGTCTGGGCCCGCCGCAACCTCGCCGGCACCGGCGCGACCCTGCACGAGGGCGACATCGACGGTTGCTTGCCCGAGCTCGACGGGCGGGTCGACGCGGTGATCGCCAACCCGCCGTACATCCCGCTGACCGCCTGGGAGTCCGTCACGGCCGAGGTCCGCGACCACGACCCGGCGCTCGCGCTGTGGTCCGGGGACGACGGCCTGGACGAGATCAAGGTCGTCGCGGCCACCGCGGCCCGCCTGCTCAAGCCCGGCGGCTGGTTCGGCTGCGAGCACGCCGACGTCCAGGGCGAGTCCGCCCCGGCCGTCTTCGCCGCCACCGGTCAGTTCACCGAGGTCCGCGACCAGCTCGACCTCGCCGGCCGCCACCGCTTCGCCACCGGCCGCCGGGTCTAGCTACTCGTAGACGACGAATTCTGGTCGTGGCTTCAGCGCCATGACCTGGGCCGGCGTCATCAGCGGGCCGTGTCTGGTGTCTTCCTTGTAGAAGAGCTTGAAGCCCGCGTGCACGCCGGGGGCCATCGTCGGGGTGAGCTTGCGCCAGGTGGATTCCTTGTCGGCGCGGTGGCCGATGCCGTCGACGGACTTGATCGTGACGACGCCGGGCTGCTGCTGGAAGGCCTTCTCGTTGCTGAGGATGCGCGACGACAGCTGGTGGAAGACGAAGACCTTCTCGGGCAGGTCGTTCGCCTTGACCAGGCCCGACAGGTACGACGCGATCGCGGTCAGCTCGGCGCCCGTCGTCCGGCCGAAGACGCGGCCGGGGACCTGGCCGGGACCGACCGCCCACTCGGGGTCGAAGGCCAGGCCGACGTCGGGCTCCTTGAGCCACTTCTCCAGCCGCTTGATCTCGGTCAGGCTGTCGGCGCGACCGGGCTGGACGTCGAGCAGCAGCAGCATCTTGTGCTTGCGCGCGGTGTCCAGGTAGGGCTGGATCTTCTCGTCGCTGAGCCGGCTGCGGTACAGGTTGTCCTTGCCCGCGTGCCCGTTGGCGATCACGACGATCAGCTCCATCACCGGCAGCGGCGTGCGGCCACCGGCGTACGACGTCGCGAGCTTGTCCAGCTGGACGGCCTTGGCGTCGATGTTCTTGTCGAGCGGACCCAGCGCGGGGGAGCCGGGCAGGCCGACGTACCCGACGAGCTGGTGCTGCGGGAAGATCGTCCGGCCGCCGCGGGGCAGGTCGCCCTCGGCCGGTGGAGCAGGAGTCGGGGTCGGCGGTGCGGAACTCTGGGTGGTCGCCGGAGGTTTGCCCGGCGTCGGACCGGCGTCGGCAGGGTCGTCGCTGCAGCCGGTGAGGAGGCCGAGCAACACTGCCGTCGCGCTCAGGACGGGTAGCTTGCGCACCGGTCAAGGGAACCACGCAGAACCGACAGAGCAAGGTCCCGGCGTGTCACCTCTCGCGCGCTGTCATGATGAGGTCGCCCTCCGTGATCTGCCCCCTTGAGGAGCCCTGCCGATGTCACTGCTCAGCACGCTGGTCGCCGTACTGGCTGCTACTGCCGTCCCGCTGTCGCCGGTCGCTCCGACCGAGGCGTTGCCGGGGATGACGCTGCAGGGCGAGGCGCAGCCGCTCAAGACCGGCGTCGCCGCGGCGACGATCGCGGGCAACCCGATCGTCTGCGAGGGCGACGGCAAGGCGGGCAAGCGCGTTCAGGTCCTGTACGCGCGGGAGACGCAGCAGGCGTCACGGCTGGCGCTGTTCGTGCCGTCGTTCCGGGCCTGGTCGCACGAGATCGACGCGGCGTACAACGACAGTGCCGCGCAGACCGGAGCCAGCCGGCACGTCCGGTTCGTCACTGAAGCGGCCGGCGACGGCTGCCGGATCACCGTGCAGGAGGTCGCCCTGCCGGCCGGTGGCCTGGACACCTGGGACACGATGATCACCGCGCTGCAGAAGCTCGGCTACAAGGATCCCAACCGCAAGTACCTGGTCTTCGCCGACGCCAAGAAGACCTGCGGTCTCGGCACTCTGTACGGCGACGACCGGCCCGGCCTGGACAACGCCAACAACCGCAACACCGGCTACGCCCGGGTGGACGCGTCGGCGAACTGCTGGGGCTTCAACGCCGCCGCCCACGAGCTCGGCCACACGTTCGGCGCGGTGCAGAAGTCGGCACCGCACTACAACGGCCACTGCAACGACGAGTGGGACCTGATGTGCTACGGCTCCGGTACGACGGTCGTCTGCCCCGAGAAGGACAGCGACCGGCTGCTGGACTGCAACAAGGACGACTACTTCAACACCGACCCATCGGCCGGCAGCTACCTCGCGACGCACTGGAACATCGCCAACAGCGACTGGCTGATCAAGGACGACGTACCGGATGCCCGGCCCGGTCCACGGCACGGGCAGGTCTACGAGTTCGTGAATCCGGCGACGGGTGGTGCGCTGGGAGTCGCCTCTGCGGACAACCTGGCCTACGTCACCCGGCAGCCGTTCAGCGGCGAGGCCGGGCAGCAGTGGCGCTTCCAGTACGCGACCGGCTGGCAGCTGCAGAACGTCAGCAGCAGCAAGTGCGCCGACAGCGCCTTCAGCGCCACGACGCCGGGCACGCAGGTCCTGCAGTACACCTGCAAGGGCCAGGACGGCATGCGCTGGACGCTGCATCCCTTGGGCGGCGACCTGTACGGCGTACTCAACACGCTGACCGGCCTGGCGGTGACCGATGCCGGAGGCAACCAACGCGTGACGCAGCAGGCCTTCACCGGAGCTGCCGACCAGACGTGGCAGCTCCGGCAGGTCAACTAGCTCACGTACGCGTCGATCTCCGCGAGCAGGGTGTCCTTGACGGACTGCTCGGCGAAGGAGACCCGTACGGCGGTGCGCGCCAGCTCGGCGGCGCCGGCCTCGTCGAGCTTCAGCAGCTCGGTCGCGACGGCGTACTCGGTGACGAGGTCGGTGCCGAACATCGGCGGGTCGTCGGAGTTGATCGTGACGACCAGCCCGGCCTCGACCATCGCCGGGAGCGGGTGCTCGGCCAACGCGGCGACCGCTCCGGTCGCCAGGTTGGAGGTCGGGCTCACCTCGAGCGGGATCTGGTGCTCGGCCAGGTACGCGACCAGCTCGGGGTCCTGCATCGCCGACGTGCCGTGGCCGATCCGCTCCGCCTTCAGGTCGCGCAGGGCGTCCCAGATGGTCTGCGGACCGGTGGTCTCACCGGCGTGCGGAACGCTGTGCAGACCGGCGGCCAGCGCCTGCTCGAAGTACGGCGCGAACTGCGGCCGCGGTACGCCGATCTCCGGGCCGCCCAGCCCGAACCCGACCAGCCCGTCGGGACGGATCTTGGTGGCGATCCGCAGCGTCTCCTCGGCGGCCGGCAGCCCTGCCTCGCCGGGGATGTCGAAGATCCAGCGCAGCGTCATGCCGAGCTCCTTCTCGGCCGCCGTCCGGGCGTCCTCGATCGCCTCGCAGAACGCCTCGGCGGCGATTCCGCGGACCACCGACGTGTACGGCGTGACGGTCAGCTCGGAGTACCGGATGTTCTGCGCCGCCATCTCGCGGGCGATCTCGTACGTGAGCAGGCGGACGTCGTCCGGGGTGGTGATCAGGTCGACGACGGTCAGGTAGACCTCGATGAACTTCGCGAAGTCGGTGAAGGTGAAGTACTCCGCCAGCACGGCCGGGTCGGTCGGCACCGGCGAGTTGGGGTGCCGGGCGGCGAGCTCGGCGACGATCCGCGGCGACGCGGACCCGACGTGGTGGACGTGCAGCTCGGCCTTCGGCAGGCCGGTGAGGAAGTCACGGGACAGAGTCATGCAGGATTTTTACAGGAAAGTCGGCGAGCGAGCCGCGTTGCTGACAATCGATTGTCAGAAGCACGCTCAAGCTCCCGACGGTCTCTGACAATCGGTTGTCAGGTCTGCCCCAATGCGGGTCTGTGACCGGGGGAGTGGCACGATTCACTGCGTGAGCGAGCGCTTTGACTTCACCGGAGACGAACTGGCGCCGGCCTACCGCGCCGCCGTGGACGCGATCGAGGCCGGTGACCTGGTCGTGCTGCCGACCGACACCGTGTACGGCCTGGCCGCGGACGCCTTCAAGTCCGACGCCGTGCAACGGCTGCTGGACGCCAAGGGCCGCGGCCGTGACATGCCGCCGCCGGTGCTGATCTCGGTGGTCGAGTCGCTGGACGCGCTGGCGACCGACGTACCGGAGGTCGGCCGGAAGCTGTGTGAGGAGTACTGGCCCGGCCCGCTGACGGTGATCTGCCACGCGCAGGGCTCGCTGATGTGGGACCTCGGCGACACCCAGGGCACGGTCGCTCTTCGAGTGCCCGACCACGAGAACACCCGTGAACTGCTGTCCCGGACCGGACCGCTCGCGGTCAGCTCGGCCAACCTCAGCGGCCAGCCGGCGGCGTTGGATGTGTACGACGCCGAGGCGCAGCTCGCCGAGTCGGTCGCGGTCTACCTGGACGGCGGCGAGGTCACCGGCGGCCAGCCGTCGACGATCGTCGACCTGACCGGCGAGGTCCCGCACGTCGTCCGCATCGGCGCCCTGTCGATGGAGGACATCCGCAAGATCGTCCCCGAGGCCACCACGGATCTGGAGCCGAAGCAGGAAGATCTCCAGGACAAGCCGGCCGAAGACAAGCCGGCCGAAGACAAGCCGACCGAGGACAAGCCGGCCGAGGACAAGCCTGCCGAGGACGAGCCGGTGCAGGACGAGCCGGCAGATGTTCTCGAGGAAAAGCCAACTGAAGCCGCAGTCGAAGCGTCCACAGAAGAGCCGGGCAAGCCGGCCGACTCGAAGGCACCCGATGTGAGGCCTGCGGACTAGTGCGCGCGTACCTGCTCGTCTTCTTCGTGGCGATGGCCACGACGTTCCTGCTGACCGGACTGGCCCGCAAGATCGCGTTGCGCTACGGCGCGGTCGCGAAGGTCCGCGCGCGGGACGTGCACAAGGTTCCGATCCCGTACTTCGGCGGCGTCTCGATCCTCGGCGGCCTGATCGCCGGGTACCTGGTCGCCTCCAGCATGCCGTTCCTCGGCGACAGCCTGCAGGTCGCGCACGACGCCCGCGCGATCCTGATCGGCGGCGTGGTGATCTGCGCGGTCGGCGTGATCGACGACCTGTACGAGCTCGACCCGATCACCAAGCTGGCCGGCATGGTGCTCGCGGTCGGCGTGATGATCGTCCAGGGCATCCAGCTGTACTGGCTTCCGCTCCCGGGCGGCATCCTCTCCCCACCTCCGGCCCAGCTCGCGGTCGTCACCGCCGGCATCCTGCTGGTCTCCTGCAACGCGGTGAACTTCGTCGACGGCCTCGACGGTCTCGCGGCCGGCGTCACGACGATCGGCGCGATCGCGTTCTTCACCTACTCGTACCTGCTGAACGTCGAGCAGAACCTCGACCGCGCCACCACCTCGACGCTCATCACGGTCGCGCTGGCCGGCGCCTGTCTCGGCTTCCTGCCGCACAACTTCTTCCCAGCAAGAGTTTTCATGGGCGACTCCGGCTCCCTGCTGATCGGCCTGATGCTGGCCGCGTCGACGATCAGCCTGACCGGCCAGATGGACCCCAACGCCGTCCCGTACGAGGTCGGCGGCTCGAGCCTGCTGCCCGCGCTGCTCCCGCTGATCCTGCCGATCGCGGTGCTGGCGATCCCGGCGCTCGACCTGACGATGGCCTACGTACGCCGTACGAAAGCAGGCCGTTCGCCGTTCGCGGCCGACAAGCTCCACCTCCACCACCGCCTCATGCAGCGCGGCCACAGCCACCGCCGCGCTGTCCTGCTGATGTACCTCTGGACGGCCCTGATCGCCTTCGGGGTGGTCATTCTGGGCCTGCTGCTGGACTGGTGGACGGTCCTCATCGTGCTGGCCGCCACGGTCACCGCGATCCTCCTCACGACCGGTCTGCCCAGGCGCTCCGGCCGCAAGCTCGCCAAGGTCTGAGCAGAGGCCCGGGCCGGGGTCCGGGCAACCCAACCGGGGACCAGACCAGTGGGCGGTGTGGCCTACCGATAGGGTGTGTGCGTACAGCGGCAGGGACTTCGTTTTGCTGACGGTGCAGACTTTGTGCTAGTTTTCACAAGCACCACCGAAAGCAAGCGTCACCCCTGACCCCGCCCACCCGACGACCGCGGGCAAGAATCCCGGTCGCCAGCAGGACGGAACCACCAGATGGCTCCCCATCGAAGCAGTGACGAACCCGCCGGCCAGGCCACTCGCCACCCGGCGCTGGCGATGTTGCGCGGCGCTGTTGCCGCCGCCGTCGTCGTCGGGGTGAACGCGGCCGCGATCGCGACCGTCGCCGCCGGCCTCGAAGGCCTGTGGGGCGCACTGCTCGGCCTGCTGATGGTGATGATCTTCTCCGGCGCTGGTCTGTTCGCGCTGCACCTGTCGAGGCGCGCGAGCCCGACCGCCCAGCTCGGCATCGCGATGGCCAGCTACACCGGCCGGATCGCGATCTTCGGCGGCCTGCTGGCCGTCGCCCTGAACTCCGAGAGCCTGGCCGCCAACGTCAACCTCACCGCGCTGGGTGTCAGCGCGATGGTGGTCGTGATGGGCTGGATGGCCGGCGAGATCTGGGCCTGGTCGCGGCTGCGGATCCCGATCTACGACCTCGATCACGAGGTGACGGCATGAGCACCGCAGGTAGTGCTCGGGTAAGCCGTTTCCCTATCGTGACAACGGGTGTGGCGCACTCCACTGGTGCCGATGTGACCCGGCGTGTCGCCGACTGGTACCTTTCGGGTGCCGATGAGCCAGCAACGCGATCCGAAGCCGACACCCGATACCTCGGGCGACGGCTGGCGGGTCCTGTCCTACCTGATCGGCGGTGTCCTGGTGTACGGGGGCATCGGCTTCGGGTTGGACCGCTGGCTGGGCACCCAGTTCCTGCTTCCGGTGGGCATCGTCCTCGGAGCGGGACTCACGATTCTGATGCTGCACTTCCGGTACGGGCGCTCCTGAGCTCTGCCGGGTCTGACGTTGTTGACCGCCTTGCCCTGAGCCGCCCTGCCCCCTGCCACATGGCGAACGACTTGAGCACGACGCGAGAGGAGACCCGGTGATTGCCGGCGTTTCGACCGAGTTCACCCCGCCCGGTCCAGAGAGTTTCCAGCTGCCGCCCATCTTCGAGGGCGTCGAGTGGTTCACCAAGCCCGTCCTGGTGGCCGCGCTGTCGGTGGTCGTGATCGTCTGGTTCTTCTGGGGTGCCTCCCGCAAGGCCGCGGTCGTGCCGAGCAAGCTGCAGTTCGCCGGCGAGCTGGGCTACAACTTCGTCCGCAACTCGATCGCGCGCGACGCGATCGGTAGCAAGGACCACATGAAGTTCGTGCCGTACCTGTGCGGCCTGTTCTTCTTCATCCTGCTGAACAACGTCGCGGCGTCGATCCCGCTGATCCAGTTCCCGACCTTCAGCCACATCGGCTGGGCGTACGTGGCCGCGATCATGAGCTGGGTCATCTACAACGCGGTCGGGATCAAGCGCAAGGGCCTGTGGGGCTACTTCAAGCACCAGACGATGCCGGCCGGTGTGCCGGCGTGGCTGATGCCGCTGATGATCCCGATCGAGTTCATCTCCAACATCCTGGTCCGGCCGGTGTCGCTGAGCCTGCGGCTGTTCGCGAACATGTTCGCCGGACACATCCTGCTGCTGGTGTTCGTGCTCGGTGGCGAGTACATGGTGTTCGAGACCGGCAACATCGCACTCGGTGGCGTCGGCATCCTGACCTTCCTGATGGGCTTCGCGATCGCCGGACTCGAGCTGTTCGTCCAGTGCATCCAGGCCTACATCTTCGTCGTGCTGACCGCGCAGTACATCGGCAGCGCGATCGCCGACGAGCACTGATCGGCACCCCCCCAGATCCCGTAGCAACGGAAAATCCGGATAGACCCGCTATCCGTACCGAAAGGAAGCACCTCAAATGAGCCAACTCGCTCTCGCCCTTTCCGGCAACATCGCCGTCCTGGGTTACGGCCTCGCCGCGATCGGCCCGGGCGTCGGCGTCGGCCTGATCTTCGCCGCTGTCATCAACGGCACGGCCCGTCAGCCGGAGGCCCAGAGCAAGCTGCAGTCGATCGCGTGGATCGGCTTCGGCGTGACCGAGGTTCTGGCGATCATCGGTATCGCGCTCGCCTTCGTCTTCCGTCAGTGATCACCCTTTCCATCGACTGACAGGATTCAGACATGATGACGTTAGTGCTCCCGCTCAGCGAGGCCGGCGAAGCGCCCAGCCCGCTGATGCCGCACACGGCCGAGATCATCTTCGGCTTCGTCTTCCTGATCCTGCTGGCCATCGCCTTCGCCAAGGTTGTCGTCCCGAAGTTCGAGAAGGCGTACGCCGAACGGACGCAGGCGATCGAAGGCGGGATGAACGAGGCCAAGCAGGCCCAGGCCGAGGCGAAGGCGGCGCTCGACAAGTACAACGCGCAGCTGGCCGAGGCTCGCTCGGAAGCTGCGAAGATCCGTGAGGACGCGCGTGAGCAGGGTGCGCAGATCATCGCGGAGATGCGTGAGCAGGCGAACGTCGAGGCCGAGCGGATCGTGACCCACGCCCGGACCCAGATCGACGCCGAGCGCACGCAGGCCGTCGCTTCACTGCGCAGCGAGGTCGGCTCGATGGCCACCTCGCTGGCCGGCCGGATCGTCGGGGAGTCGCTCGAGGACGAGGCGCGTCAGCGTCGTACGGTCGAGCGCTTCCTGGAGGAGCTGGAGTCGAGCGAGTCGGCCCGGCAGGCTGTCGGAACGGACGGCTGATGCGCGGCGCTTCGAAGGAGTCACTCGCCCGGGCCGAAGAGGCCCTGGCGGGTGTCACCGTCTCCGAGGGTCTCGGCGCCGAGCTGTTCTCGGTCGCCAAGGTGCTCGACACCAACGGGTCGCTGCGCCGGGCGCTGACCGACCCGGCCCGCGGTACCGAGAGCCGGACCGGCCTGGTCCGGCAGCTGTTCGGCGGCAAGATCTCCGACCAGGCGCTGGAGATCCTGACCGCCGCCGCGGTCGGCCGCTGGGTCAGCGGCCGGGACCTCGGTGACGCTCTGGACGAACTCAGCGTCAAGGCCGAGGTGGCCTTCGCCGACGGACAGCGCAAGCTGGACGAGCTCGAGGACCAGCTGTTCCGCCTCGAGCGCGTGGTCGCGGTCGAGCGGGTGCTGGCGAGCAAGCTGAGCGATCGCACGATCCCGCTGGAAGCCCGGCAGGAACTGATCCGCGGACTGCTGCAGGGCAAGGCCGACGCCGTCACCGTACGGCTGGTCGAGCGCGCGGTGGACGGCCGGGGACGCGGTTTCGCCGGTGCCATGCGGGCCTACCAGGTCGCCGCGGCGGCCCGGCGCAGTGCCAGCATCGCCACCGTTCGCGTCGCGACCGACCTGACCGAGGCCGAGCGTGACCGGCTGGCCGAGCTGCTCGGCCGGCAGTACGGACGGCAGATCCAGCTGAACGTGATCGTCGACCCCAGCGTCGTCGGCGGCGTCCGGGTGGACATCGGTGACGAAGTGATCGACGGGACCATCGCGGCCCGCCTCGACGAGGCGCAGCGGCGCATCGCGGGCTGACCCCTTAACGATTAGCAGGCGCTAAGGGTCGGCAAAGCCTTTAGAGCCACAACAGGCCAGCAAGGTCAAGGAAGCAGGGAAGCACAATGGCGGAGCTCACGATCAGGCCGGAGGAGATCCGGGACGCCCTGGATCGCTTCGTCTCCAGCTACGAGCCGGAGACGGCGACCCGCGAAGAGGTCGGCACCGTTGTCGACGCCGGTGACGGCATCGCGCACGTCGAGGGCCTGCCCTCGGCGATGACGAACGAGCTGCTGGAATTCGAGGACGGCACCCGGGGCATCGCCCTGAACCTGGACGTCCGCAACATCGGTGTCGCCGTCCTCGGTGAGTTCGACGGCATCGAGGAGGGCCAGCAGGTCCGCCGGACCGGCCAGGTCCTGTCCGTCGCCGTCGGCGAGGGCTACCTGGGTCGCGTCGTCGACCCGATGGGCCGTCCGATCGACGGCCTCGGCGAGATCAAGGACCTCGAGGGCACCCGCGCCCTGGAGCTCCAGGCGGCCGGCGTGATGGACCGCCAGGAGGTCCGCGAGCCGCTGCAGACCGGTATCAAGGCGATCGACGGCATGATCCCGATCGGCCGCGGCCAGCGTCAGCTGATCATCGGCGACCGCAAGACCGGCAAGACCGCGATCGCGATCGACACGATCATCAACCAGAAGGCCAACTGGGACTCCGGCGACCCGAAGAAGCAGGTTCGCTGCATCTACGTCGCGATCGGCCAGAAGGGCTCGACGATCGCCTCGGTGCGCGGCGCGCTCGAAGAGGCCGGCGCGATGGAGTACACCACCATCGTGGCCTCCCCGGCGTCCGACCCGGCCGGCTTCAAGTACGTCGCGCCGTACACCGGTTCGGCCATCGGCCAGCACTGGATGTACCAGGGCAAGCACGTCCTGATCGTGTTCGACGACCTGAGCAAGCAGGCCGAGGCCTACCGCTCGATGTCGCTGCTGCTGCGTCGCCCGCCGGGCCGTGAGGCGTACCCGGGTGACGTCTTCTACCTGCACAGCCGTCTGCTCGAGCGCTGCGCGAAGCTCAGCGACGCGCTCGGCGCGGGCTCGATGACCGGTCTGCCGATCATCGAGACCAAGGCCAACGACGTCTCGGCGTTCATCCCGACCAACGTCATCTCGATCACCGACGGCCAGATCTTCCTGCAGTCGGACCTGTTCAACGCCAACATCCGTCCCGCCATCGACGTCGGTATCTCGGTGTCCCGGGTCGGCGGTGCCGCGCAGGTCAAGGGCATGAAGAAGGTCTCCGGCTCGCTGAAGCTCGACCTCGCGCAGTTCCGCGCGATGGAAGCCTTCGCGATGTTCGCCTCCGACCTCGACGCGACCTCGCGCCGTCAGCTGGACCGCGGTCAGCGTCTCGTCGAGCTGCTGCGTCAGCCGCAGTACTCGCCGTACCCGGTCGAGGAGCAGACGGTCTCCATCTGGGCCGGTACGACGGGCAAGTTCGACGACGTCCCGGTCGAGGACGTGCTGCGCTTCGAGCGTGAGTTCCTCGACTACCTGCGGCGCGACTCCAAGGTGCTCGACGCCGTCCGCGAGAGCGGCAAGTTCGAGGACGACTCGGCCGAGGCCGTCACCTCCGCGCTGGACGCCTTCAAGCCGACCTTCCAGACCTCCGGCGGCGAGCTGCTCGTCGGTCGCGAGGAGACGAAGGCCATGGACGAAGAGGACGTCGAGCAGGAGCAGATCGTCCGGCAGAAGCGGGGCTGATCAACCCATGCCAGCCAGTCTGCGGCAGCTTCGTGAGCGTCGGGCCTCGGTCTCGACGATCAAGAAGCTCACCCGCGCGATGGAGCTCATCGCGGCGTCCCGGATCGTCAAGGCGCAGCAACGCGCCCAGGCGGCCGGTCCGTACGCGCGTGAGCTCACCCGTGCCGTGTCGGCGGTGGCGACGTTCTCGAACGTCGACCACCCGCTGACCACCGAGAAGCCGAACCCCAAGCGGGCAGCGGTTCTCCTGATCACCGCCGACCGCGGTCAGGCCGGTGCCTACTCCACCTCGGTGATTCGCGAGGGGGAGCGGCTCAGCCAGCTGCTGCGCGAGGACAGCAAGGAGATCGTTCCGTTCCTGAGCGGCCGCAAGGGGATCGCCTACTACACCTTCCGGCAGCGCGAGGTCGCGCAGTCGTGGAGCGGTGACTCCGACGCGCCGTCGTTCGCCCGGGCCCGGGAGATCGCCGACGCGCTCATCGAGGCCTTCCTGACCCCGACCGAGGAGGGCGGCGTGGACGAGATCCACATCGTCTTCACCCGGTTCGTGTCGATGCTGACCCAGCGCCCGGACGTGATCCGGCTGCTGCCGCTGGAGGTCGTCGAGGGCGAAGAGGCCCCGGCCGAGGACGACGTACTGCCGCTGTACGAGTTCGAGCCGTCCGCCGAGGACGTGCTCGACGGGCTGCTGCCCAAGTACGTCGCCAGCCGGATCCACTACTGCATGCTGCAGGCGGCCGCTTCCGAGCTGGCCAACCGGCAGCGCGCGATGAAGTCCGCGACCGACAACGCGCAGGACCTGATCGAGCGCCTGACGCGTGAGGCCAACCAGGCGCGCCAGGCCCAAATTACCCAAGAAATCAGCGAGATCGTCGGTGGCGCTGGCGCGCTGGCCGATGCCAACGCCGGGAGCGAGTGAGAGAGATGACTGCCACGGTTACCGAGAAAAACAACGAGGCGGGCGCCTACGGCGTCGGTCGCGTCGCCCGGGTGATCGGCCCGGTCGTCGACGTCGAGTTCGCTGCGGACACGATGCCGGACATGTACAACGCGCTCGAGGTGGACATCACCCTGGGCGACGTCACCACGACGATCACCCTCGAGGTCGCGCTGCACGTCGGCGACAACATCGTCCGGGCGATCTCGATGAAGCCCACCGACGGCCTGGTCCGCGGTGCCGAGGTGCGCAACACCGGTGCGGCGATCTCCGTCCCGGTCGGCGACGTCACCAAGGGCCGCGTCTGGTCGGTCACGGGCAAGTGCCTGAACCAGGACGAGTCCGAGTTCGAGATCGCCGAGCGCTGGCCGATCCACCGCAAGGCCCCGGCCTTCGACCAGCTCGAGTCCAAGACCGAGATGCTGGAGACCGGCATCAAGGTGCTGGACCTGCTCACGCCGTACGTGCAGGGCGGCAAGATCGGCCTGTTCGGCGGTGCGGGCGTCGGCAAGACCGTCATGATCCAGGAGATGATCTACCGGATCGCGCACAACTTCGGTGGCACCTCGGTGTTCGCCGGTGTCGGTGAGCGCACCCGTGAGGGCAACGACCTGATCGGTGAGATGGAAGAGGCCGGCGTCTTCAAGGACACCGCGCTGGTCTTCGGTCAGATGGACGAGCCGCCGGGCACGCGTCTTCGCGTCGCGCTGTCGGCCCTCACGATGGCGGAGTACTTCCGCGACGTGAAGGAGCAGGACGTGCTGCTCTTCATCGACAACATCTTCCGGTTCACCCAGGCCGGTTCCGAGGTCTCCACGCTGCTCGGCCGGATGCCGTCGGCCGTTGGTTACCAGCCGAACCTCGCCGACGAGATGGGCGTGCTGCAGGAGCGGATCACGTCGACGCGTGGACACTCGATCACCTCGATGCAGGCGATCTACGTGCCCGCCGACGACTACACCGACCCGGCGCCGGCCACCACGTTCGCGCACCTGGACGCGACCACCGAGCTGTCGCGTGACATCGCGTCGCGTGGTCTGTACCCGGCCGTCGACCCGCTGACCTCCACGTCGCGGATCCTCGACCCGCAGTACATCGGCCAGGAGCACTACGACGTGGCCGTCCGGGTCAAGCAGATCCTTCAGAAGAACAAGGAACTGCAGGACATCATCGCCATCCTCGGTGTCGACGAGCTCTCCGAGGAGGACCGCATCACCGTCGCCCGCGCGCGCCGGATCGAGCAGTTCCTCTCGCAGAACACGTACATGGCGGAGAAGTTCACCAACACGCCGGGTTCGACGGTACCGCTGAAGGACACCATCGAGTCGTTCAAGAAGATCACCGAGGGCGAGACCGACCACATCGCCGAGCAGGCCTTCTTCAACACCGGTTCGCTGGACGACGTCGAGCGGCGTTGGGCCGAGCTCCAGAAGGAGCTCTGACCATCTGATGGCCGAGGACACCGGCAAGCACCTCGAGGTCGCGCTGGTCGCGGCCGAGCGGGTGGTCTGGGAGGGGCAGGCGAAGATCGTCATCGCCCGCACCACCGACGGCGACGTCGGCATCCTCCCGGGCCACGCCCCGCTGCTGGGACTGCTGCAGGGCGGTACCGTCCAGGTGCGGACCCTCGACGACGAGTACTTCGTCGCCGCCGCACCGGACGGGTTCATCTCGGTGGCGAACGACCGGGTTTCGATCCTGGCCGAGAACGCCGAGATGGGTCACGACATCGATCTCGAGGAAGCCAAGCGCGCCCTCGAGCAGGCTCAGGCCGCCGGCACCGACAGTGCCGACGAGCAGGAGCTGGTCCGCCTGGCCGAGGCCAGAGTGCGGGCCGCCGAACAGGTGTCCTGACCACACCTGCAATAATTGAACATCGTCACAGTCAGTACGGTTCTGGGCCAGCTGGTTCGGAGTAGGTGCCGCTCAGTCGCCGGCATCAGGAATGAGGTCGGCATATGAGGACAGTCCTCGATGTGGTCGGGGTCTGTTTCCTTGCTGCCGTACTGCTGGTAGTCGCTTTCGCGTGCCGTCGTCGCTGGTTGTCCAGGGACGGCGGCACGTTCGATTGCAGCCTCCAACTCGCCGAGAAGGACCACGGCCGCGGCTGGGCGCTCGGCTTGGCCCGGTACGTCGGCGACGACCTCCAGTGGTTCCGGGTCTTCAGCCTGGCCTGGTGGCCGAAGCTGGTCGTGAACCGCCGCCAGCTCCAGGGCGTCACCACCCGCCGCCCGGTCGGCAACGAGCCTTTGGTGACGTACGCCGGTCACGTGATCGTCGACGCCGAGCTCCGCGACCGCACGGTCCACTTCGCGATGACCGAGGAAGCCCTCACCGGCGTACTGGCCTGGATGGAATCCGCACCCCCCAGCAGCCAGACGTACCACTAGAGCCTTGCCCCGGCCGTCTAGGGTCGGGGTATGACGGGCATCTTGCTGGAGCTGGACCTGACCCGCGGTGTGCTGGAGACGGCGCCCGCTTCGCCGCTGGCTGCTTTCCGGGCCCGGCATCTGCCGACGCTGCGCGAGCTGGTCGCCGGCCTGCGCAAGGCGGCTCGAGACGAGCACGTCGTCGGGCTGGTCGCGCACGTGGGTGGGCCTGCGCTGTCGTTGGCTCAGGTGCAGGACCTGCGGGCGGCGGTGGCCGAGTTCCGGGCTTCGGGGAAGCGGGCTGTGGCGTGGACCGAGTCGTTCGGTGAGGTGGGCGGCGGGACCGTGCCGTACTACCTGGCGACGGCGTTCGACGAGATCTGGGTGCAGCCGTCGGGGGAGCTGGGGATCACCGGGGTCTCGGTGCAGGCGACGTTCATCCGGGGTGCGCTGGACAAGGCGGGGGTGATCCCGCAGTTCGGCAAGCGCCGGGAGTACAAGACCGCGGTCGACACCTTCACCGAGAAGGAGATGACCGGGCCCGCTCGTGAGATGGCGTCTCGACTGGCTGAGTCGTCGTACGAGCAGATTGTGGCGGGGATCGCCGACGGACGGGAGCTGACCGTCGAGCAGGTCCGCGAGCTGGTGGACCAGGCGCCGCTGAGCGCCGAGGCTGGGCGCGAGGCCGGGCTGGTGGATCGGCTCGGGTACCGCTCTGCCGTGTACGACGAGCTGGAGAAGCGGCTCGGTGAGACGACGCCGCTGCTGGTCGAGCGGTACCAGCGGCGCGGGCCGCGGACGCTGCACGACGCGCTCGACAACCTCCCGTGGCCGCCGAAGCCGGTGGTCGCGGTCATCCGGGTCACCGGCGGCATCACCGTCGGCCGGAACTCCGGTGGTGGGCCGCTCGGCGGTCCGCGGACCGGCTCGGACACCGTCACGGCCGCGCTGCGGGCGGCCGCCGACGACGAGAAGGTCAAGGCCGTCGTACTGCGGATCGACAGCCCGGGTGGTTCGTACGTCGCCTCCGACGCGATCCGGTTCGAGGTGCTGCGGCTGCGCGCGACCGGGAAGCCGGTGATCGCGTCGATGGGCAGCGTCGCGGCGTCCGGCGGGTACTTCGTGGCGATGCCGGCCGAGGTGATCGTCGCGCAGCCGGGGACGATCACCGGGTCGATCGGCGTGCTGTCCGGGAAGGGCGTCGTACGGGACGCGCTCGGGCGGATCGGGATCACCCAGCAGGCCGTGTCGGAGGGCGAGAACGCCCGGATGTACTCGGCGCAGGAGGAGTTCTCCCCGGCCCAGTGGGAGCGGCTGGAGGAGACGCTCGACCGGATCTACACCGACTTCGTCGCCAAGGCGGCCGACGACCGCGGCCTGGCTGTCGACGCGTTGGAGGCCCTGGCCCGCGGCCGGGTCTGGACCGGTGCCGACGCTCACGAGCGCGGCCTGGTCGACGAGCTCGGCGGGTTCGAGCACGCGCTGCAGCTCGCCTGCGCGCGGGCCGGTCTGGACCGCGACGAGATCGCCCTCGCAACCGTGCCCAGCCGGTCCTTCCTCGACCGCCTCCGCCCGCCGACCTCCACCGAGGACCTGGCCGTCACCAGCCAGCCCCTGTCGATCGACGGCGTCGCCGCTTCTGTCTTCACGGCCTTGGGCCTACCGCCCACCGGCACCCTG
This sequence comes from Kribbella endophytica, assembly GCF_054781295.1. Lineage (NCBI taxonomy): Bacteria > Bacillati > Actinomycetota > Actinomycetes > Propionibacteriales > Kribbellaceae > Kribbella > Kribbella endophytica. Next base: position 241,359 of record NZ_BAAGUR010000005.1, on the reverse strand, counting down.
AGCATGCCGCTCACCTGGCAGATCGGCTGACCCGCCGAGCTGCCTGGGCCCGGCGGAGTCCTCGGTGCTTACCCGAAGGTGATCTGGAAGCGGTGCGATCGTGGCTGCAGATCGTGGGCCGGCAGGATCGGGGCGCCGCTGGTCGGGCTGCCGAGGCCGTGTTGCAACGCGTCGACGGTCAGCCAGACGTGATCACCCGGCACGAGGTCCTCCGGGTGATCGGCCGCCGCCAGCTCAGCCGTGGTCCACCGCCGTACCGTCATTGCGAAGGCCGGATCGCCCGACACCCTCAACAGCCCGGCAGGTCCGGACAGCTCTGCCCAGCGCACCTCACCCCGAGCCCCGTTCTCCTGCGGATACAGATACTGAACCTGCAGCTCCTCCACAGTCGCGCTGTACCGCCCGACCCGAGCAGCGGCGCGAGAGTCCGGGTACGCCGGCCCGGGCCCGAGCCCGAACCAGCTGACCTCCCGAAACCCACGCGGCAACCCGAACGAAGCACCCACCCGAGCCCACGGCACCGTCCAGTCACCCACCGGCTCGACCTCGACCTCAGCGGTCAGCCGGTCGTCGTCCACACTCCACCGGTACGTCGTGAGCACGCCGGCGTCGATCGCGGCCGCCCCAACTCTGGTGACGACGGTCAGCTCATCACCCACCAGCTCCACCGACACAGTCCGGTACCGCAACCGGTGCAGCCCAGCCGCCGCCCACCGCGCCTTCCGATCCAGAGTCGTCGCATCCCAGGTCCGCGCGTCATGCTGCGTCGGCGCCCGCCACAACTCCAGTGGCACATGCTCGACCTCCCACTCGCCGAGCCCGACCAACCGCCCAGTCCGTACGTCGAACCGCCCAGGCCCCAGCATCAGCGCAGCCCCACCCGAAGCCACCGCCTCTGAAGCCGTCGCCGAGGCCACCGCCTCTGAGGCCACCGCCCCCGAAGGCGCCGCCGCAGCCGCCGCCCGAAGCGAGCTCGCCACCACAGACCCCACGCCGGCCCCGAGCTGCGCCTGACCGAACGCCACCTCATGCCCCGCCGCAGCCCAGGCCGCATCAGCCACCAGCGTCGCCCGAACGGTCAACCACCGCTCGCCGTACCTCCCCGGCAGATCGAGCTTCGGCAACTCCACCGTCGCCTCCGCCCCGGACTCCACCACCGGCATCGCCAACACCCCACGCGCCACGACCACCCCGTCGTCAGCCACCGACCACTGCAGCGCGAGATGCGACGTGTCGACGAAGTCGTACTTGTTCGCAACCCGCAACACCCCCTCCTCCACGGTCAGCAGCACCGGCTCGAACGCCTTCCGCACCTCCAACAGCACAGGCTGCGGCGTCAGATCCGGGAACACCAGCCCGTCCAGCACGTAAGTCCCGTCGTGCAACTCCTCCCCGAACTCACCGCCGTACGCGTACCCACCACCCGGCCGCGCGATCCCGTGCTCCATCCACTCCCACAGGAACCCGCCCTGGCACCGCGGGTACCGGTGGAACAGCTCCTCGTACTCCGGCAGCCCGCCCGGACCGTTGCCTCCGGCATGCGAGTACTCGCACAGCACGAACGGCATGGCCCTTCGCCGCGCGTCCAGCAAGGGATCGTCCAACGCCTCCTCGGCCCGCCGCCCGATCGCCTCCACCTCGGCGTGCGACGCGTACATCCGGCTGTAGACATCCACCGACGCGCACGTCAGATCGCCCTCGTAGTGCACCGGCCGCGACGGATCGCGCTCCTTGGTCCACGCGGCCATCGCGTCCAGGTTCCGCCCGGTGCCGGCCTCGTTGCCGAGCGACCACATGATCACGCTCGGGTGGTTCTTGTCCCGCTCGACCAGCCGCCGCATCCGGTCCAGCGACGCGGCCTCGAACCGCGGGTCGTCGGCCGGGTTGCCGCGCCAGCCGAGCAGGAAGAACCCGTGCGTCTCGTAGTCGCACTCGTCCATCACCCAGAACCCGAGCTCGTCGCAGAGCGCCAGCAGCCGCGAGTCCGGCGGGTAGTGGCTGGTCCGGATCGCGTTGATGTTGTGCTGCTTCATCACCAGCAGCTCCTGCCGCAGCCGCTGCTCAGGTACGACGCGGCCGAGCACAGGATCGTGCTCGTGCCGGTTGACCCCGTGGAACAGCACTCGCCGCCCGTTCACGGTCAGCACGCCGTCCTCGATCGCGACCGTCCGGAACCCGACCGCCAGCTCGACGGTCTCGGCCGCGGTCGTCACCAGTACGTCGTACAGGCGCGGTACCTCGGCGGACCACGGCTCGATCCCGGGAATCGTCACCGCCTGTCCGGCCTCGGTCCGGACTCCGAGCTCGGGGATCCGGACCGTTGCCCCCGGCACCGATTCGACCAGCAGCGTCCCGGTCCCGGTGCGGTGGTCGTAGTCAGCGTGCACGAACACGTCCGGCACTCCGCCCTCGGGCCGGGCGATCAGCGTCACGTCACGAAAGATCCCCGGCAGCCACCACATGTCCTGGTCCTCGAGGTAGCTGCCCGACGACCACTGGTGCACCCGGACCGCCAGCACGTTCCGCCCCGGACGCAACACGCCGCTGACGTCGAACTCCACCGGCATCCGGCTGCCCCGGCTGACGCCCAGCTCCACCCCGTTCAGGTAGAACCGCCCGCACGAGTCCACGCCGTCGAACCGCAGTACGGCGGACAGCTCGTCCCACGTCTCCGGCAGCTCGAAGACCAGCCGGTGGTCGCCGGTCGGGTTCTCGTCCGGCACGTACGGCGGATCGACCGGGAACGGGTACGGCTGGTTCGTGTACGCCGGACGCCCGTGCCCGTGCATCGGCCAGCTCGACGGGACCGCGATCCGGTCCCAGCCGGAATCGTCGAAGTCCTCCCGCTCGAACCCGGCCGGCGCCTGCGCGACCGACTCGGCCAGGTGGAACCGCCAGGTCCCGTTCAGGCTCAGCCGGGGTGCGTCCGACCGTACGGCGGCCCGCGGCGGCAGCGCGCCGTACCCGGGGCCCGGATCCTCGTAGTAGGTCATCGTGCTCCTCGCGGTAGGCTCGGAATAGCTATTCAGCAACGTCTGGTCCATGCACGCTCGGTCACGCACGACACCGGCTGTGACATGGTCCGGCCGGTCTCCGAGTGAGGGACGAACGAGCATGACGACGGCGAACGTGGGCCCGGCCGGTGGGCGGGCGCGCATCCAGCGGCAGCCCTCCGCCGATCACCTCCGGCTGCTCACCAAGGTCGCGAAGCTCTACCACGAGCAGGGCGTCCGGCAGCCGCAGATCGCAGCCCAGCTGCACATCTCGCAGCCGCGCGTCTCCCGGCTGCTCAAGCAGGCGGTCGTCGCCGGCATCGTCCGGACCGTCGTGATCCCGCCCGGCGGCGTGCACACCGAGCTGGAGGACGCCGTCGAGCAGCGGTACGGACTGCGCGAGGTGATCGTCGTCGACGCCAGCGGCGAGGACGACGCGCACATCATCCCGGCGCTCGGCGCGGCCGCGGCCGTGTACCTGGAGACCACGCTCACCGGCGGCGACCGGATCGGGATCTCGTCCTGGAGCTCGACGCTGCTGGCCACGGTCGAGTCGATGACCCCGCGGCCGACCCGGGTCGCCGAGGAGGTCGTCCAGATCCTCGGCGGCGTCGGCAACCCGGCCGCGCAGGCCCAGGCCGCCCGGCTGGTTGGCCGGCTCGCGGACCTCACCGGCGCCGCGCCCGTCCAGCTGCCGGTGCCCGGCCTGGTCGGCAGCCCCAACGCGAAGCGGACGCTGATGAAGGACGGCGTGGTCAGCGAGGTGATGGAGGCCTGGTCGCGGCTCAGCCTGCTGCTGGTCGGGATCGGCAGCCTGGAACCGTCGCCGCTGCTGAAGGAGAGCGGCAACGCCGTCTCCGCCGAGGACCAGAAGGTCCTGCGCGACGAGGGCGCGGTCGGCGACATCTGCCTGCGGTTCTTCGACGCCGAGGGCAAGCCGGTGCGGTCGGAGCTCGACCAGCGGGTGCTCGGCCTGCCCACCGCGCGCGTGCGCAGCGACGACCTGCGCAGCGTCGGCGTCGCCGGCGGCATGCGCAAGTACGCCGCGATCCGCGCCGCGCTGCTGGGCGGCTGGGTCGACGTGCTGATCACCGACCGCACCGTGGCAGAGCGGCTCGTCGCGGACTGAGTGGCAGGTCATCGCGCGTCGATCCACACGGTCATCGGCCCGACCGAGCGGTTGGCCCAGGCGTAGTAGGGGATCGCGGTCAGGGTCGTCTCGACACCATCCCGCCGCCGAGCCGGTACGGCGACAGTCGTGATCCCACCCAGCAAGTCAGCCCGCTCGGTCTCGACCAGTTCGCCGGTGACGACTGCAGCTGCATCCAGTACGACGCCTGACTGGTCGATCTGCTCGAAGCAGTAGACCAACGGTCCTCGTTCGATGGCTACGCAGCCGCGTACCGAATCCACCCGGTCATCAGGTGCTGTACGTCGAGCACGCACCGGCAGCTCCAGCACCACTTGATCACCGGCCGCCCACTGCCGCTTCAGGGACAGAGACTGACCCAGGGCCTCGACCGGTTCCGCGACCCCGTTGACCGTGAGGGTGCAGCCCTCCGCCCAGGCGGGGATCCGCAGCTCCAACGCCCATGGCGACTCCGGTGACTGCGTCACCGAAACCGTCACGCGGCCGTGCCACGGATACCGCGTCCGCATCTCCAGCCCAACGCGTGAGCCGTTGACCTCGGCAACGATCGTCGCGGGGGAGTAGAGGTGCAGCTGGATCCCACGATCGTCCGACGTGGCAACCAACTGGTCCAGCGCGGCCAGTGTCCGCATCACGTTGGGCGGACAGCACGCCGTCCCGTACCAAGGCTGCCGCCCGCCCACCGCCGACCGCTGGTCGTCGGCGAACGCGCCGTCGCGGACCTTGAGCGTGTTCACGTAGAAGAACTCGTCTCCGGTCAGCGAGACGCCGGAGATCACCGCGTTGTACAGCGTGCGTTCCAGCTGATCGGCGTACTTGCTCTCGCCGGTCGCCAGCAGCATCCGCCAGCTCCACTGCACGCTCGCGATCGCCGCGCAGGTCTCGCAGTACGCCGCGTCCGGCGGCAGCTCGAACGGATCGCCGAACGCCTCGCCGTACCAGCGCGACCCGACGCCTCCGGTCAGGTACGCCTGGCTGTCGACCATCGTCTGCCAGGTCGCCCGCAGCGCGTCGAGCAGTTCGGTGTCGCCGGTCTCGACCGCGACATCGGTCGCTCCGGACGCCAGGTACAGCGCGCGTACGGCGTGCCCGGCGAGGATCCGCACATCCCGCACCGGCAGGTGGTCCTGGAAGTACGCCGGTCCGTGGTGCCCCGGCGGAACCAGCAGTCCGTGGCCGCGAGCCTCGATGAAGTACCGGGCCAGTTCCAGGTACGCCGTCGTGCCGGTCGCGCGGTACAGCTCGACGAGCGCCATCTCGATCAGCGGGTGCCCGTCGATGCCTTCGACGCGTCCGGGACCGAAGTAGTCGGCGAGTAGGTCGGCGAACCGGGTCGCGACCGTGAGCAGCGTGCGGTCGCCGGTCGCGCGGTACTGAGCGACCGCGGCCTGTAGGAGGTGGCCCGCGCAGTACAGCTCGTGGCCCTTCTCCAGATCGGCGAATCGCTGATCGGGCGCCGTCAACCTGACGTGGGAGTTGAGGTAGCCGTCGGGCTCCTGCGCCGCCGCGACGAGTTCGCTGACGGTCGTCTGCCACTCGGCGAGAGTCTCGGAGGCCTCACGGGACTGTTCCCAGGCGACCGCCTCGAGCCACTTGTACACGTCGGAGTCCGCGAACGGCTTGCCGTGGAAGCCGTCGCCGACGGGCTCGTGGCCGGCCGCCCGGCGCAGGTTCCGTAACGTCGCGGCCTCCTCCAGACGCTCTCCGGCAGCCGGGATCGTCGCCTTGCGGTTGATCTCCTGCCGGTCGAACCAGAAGCCGCCGGTGATGGTCGCGGCGCCGAGCGGAAGCGGCCGAAGCGCCGTCGCCGCGACCGGCGCGACGGCGGGTAACTGGGATGAGGGCATGGCGAATGAGCACCTTCCGTTCGGCGCGACCGTGGGGTGAGCAGTCGTCGGGAGCAGGGCTGGCCGGGATCGTAGCCGTGACCCCAAGACCACTGCAAGGGCTCGTGCAAACGATTGCTACCAAGGAATCCGGCGTCCGAAGCCGGTCGTCGTCACGCTCTTGACATGCTCGCGTTACCTCCGTGACCATGAGGGCGCGATTTCATTCGGTAATGACTAGATATTCATCAGCTGTCCGCCCCGGCAGGCTCGCTCAGTGCCGCCCCCGGCGAGAAGTGAGGCGTTAGATGACCGAAATCTCCACCGAAGCCGAAGCCCGCACCACCGCCACAGCCACCACCGCACCCACCGGCTGGACGCGCCGCGGCTTCGTCGGCACCGCCGCCGCGGTCGGCACGGCTGCCACGCTCGGCATCGGAGCCACCCCGACCGCCCAGGCAGCCCCCCGAGCGTCCGCCGACAACCGCGTCCCCGCCTTCCCCGGCGCCGAGGGCGCCGGCAAGTGGTCCAAGGGCGGCCGCGGCGGAACCGTCTACGAAGTCACCACCCTGAACGACTCCGGCCCGGGCTCCCTGCGCGACGCGGTCTCCGCGTCCGACCGGACCGTGGTCTTCCGCGTCTCCGGCACCATCCAGCTGGAGTCCCAGCTACTCATCGCCGGGAACAACCTCACGATCGCCGGCCAGACCGCTCCAGGCGGCGGCATCTGCCTGACCGGCCACTCCACCGGCATCAAGGGCGGTGCGCACGACATCGTGATCCGCTACCTGCGGTTCCGGCTCGGCGACGCCAACGCGGTCGCCGACGACGCGTTCAACACCAACGTCCCGGGCTCGGTCAGCCCCGAGATCCGCAACCTGGTGATCGACCACTGCAGCTTCAGCTGGGCCGTCGACGAGTGCCTGTCGCCGTACGGGAATTACGACGTGACGGTCCAGTGGTGCATCGTCGCCGAGGGACTCGCGCTGTCGACGCACCCGAAGAACCGGCACGGGTACGGCGGCATCTGGGGCGGTCAGCAGAACACGTACCACCACAACCTGATCGCCCACCAGGGCGGCCGGCAGCCACGGTTCGGCTACACCGAGGGCATCAACCTCGAGGTCGACTACTGCAACAACGTGATCTACGACCACGGTTACACCTCCGTGTACGGCGGCGAGTGGTCCAACGGCATCAACATCGTCGGCAACTACTACAAGCCCGGCCCGACCACACTGACCGAGGTCGCGCCGGTGGTGCTCTCGGCCAACCGGGGCGGCGCCTGGTACGTCGGCGGCAACCACGTCGACGGCCACCCCGACGTCACCGCGCACAACCGCCGCGGCATCCGCTACCCGATCGGCGGCATCAACGAGCTCGACCAGCCGTTCGCGCTGACCGAGCAGGTCGCCGTCGAGCCGGCCACCAAGGCGTACGAGGCGGTGCTCGCGAACGTCGGCGCGATCCTCCCGCGCCGCGACGCGGCCGACGCCCGGATCGTCAACGACGTCCGCAACGGCACCGGTCGGCTGATCAACTCGCAGAAGGAGGTCGGTGGGTTCCCGTCGCTGGTGACGACGGAGGCTCCGCTCGACTCCGACCACGACGGCATTCCGGACTGGTGGGAGCAGGCCAACGGGCTGGACCCGAACGACCCGACCGACGCGCAGAAGCTCGCCCCGAACGGCTACACCTACCTGGAGAACTACCTCAACTCGATCGTGCCGGACCCGGTCGGCAGCCCGTCGGTGCGGTTGACCAGCCCGACGAACAACCAGGTGATCGCCAAGCGGACCGCGCCGACCGTCACGCTCGAGGCGGACGCGGCTCCCGCCAAAGGTGGTCAGCTGGCCAAGGTGGAGTTCTTCGCCGGTGACCAGCTGATCGGCACCGCCACCACAGCGCCGTACCGGGTCAGCTGGAAGAATGTTGCTGATGGCACCTACTGGCTGACCGCCCGGGCGACCGACCGGAACGGGACGGCGACACAGTCGGCCGCCGTACCGGCCCACGTCAACCTGCAGGCCGGTACGCCGAGCTGGACGTCGACGTCGATCGGCAAGCCGCCGGTCCAGGGATCGGGCAGCCTCGACGGCGGGATCCTGACGATCAAGGGCTCCGGCCGGATCCTGGGCCGGACCAGCACCTTCCACTACGTGTACCGCAAGCTGCGCGTCGGCGACGAGGGCGCGGTCTCCCAGATCACCGCTCGGCTCGACTCGCTGAACAAGGTCGCCAACGGGCTGACCGCGGGACTGATGATCCGCGACAGCCTCGACCCGGCCGCACCGTTCATGTACGGCGGGATCGGCTTCGGCGTCGCGGGTGGGCTCGGCACGATCAACGACGACGGCGGCCTGACCGGTGTCACTGATGACGGCGGTATGAAGGCCCAGGCGATCCGGATGCAGACCGACGGCCTGATGCCGAGCGTCGGCCCGTGGCCGTGGACCGAGGACGAGTACCTCGACCCGACCAAGCAGTACTGGCTGCGTCTGCTGCGCCGCGAGCGCCCGCAGGCCAGAGAGGTCGAGTTCGAGGCCTTCATCTCCACCGACAAGACGAAGTGGGACCGGTTCGGTTACGAGCGGCTGGTGATGCCGAGCCGGACCTTCTACATCGGATTCGCCATCGACGGCGGCCGCGAGAGCAACGGCCTCGTCGACTACGGCACCGCGCGGTTCAGCGCGATCACGGTCGAGCAGTAGACCCGAGACCAGGGAGTAGAGATGTCCAGAGGGACGCAGGACCGTCGGCTCGACCGGCGCAGGTTTTTGCAGGGCGGCCTCGGGCTGCTGGCCGTCGCGACGGTGCCCGGCTGCAGCTTCTTCGACACCAAGCCGGCCGGGTCCGGCGCCCAGGTCGCGACCGCCGGCGAGAAGGAGTCGCCGATGCTCAAGGCCCTGGTGGACAAGGGCTCGCTGCCACCGCTCGCCGAGCGGCTGCCGAAGAACCCGCCGGTGATCAAGCCCCTGCAGGGCAAGGCCGTGTACGGCGGAACGTGGCGCTCGGCGATGCTCACCCAGGAGGACACCCAGTGGCTCTGGTACGCGCTGGCGTACGAGCCGGAGGTGCGCTGGAAGCCGGACCGCACCGGCAAGCCCGGGTACGACGAGATCGAGGCGAACGTCTGCGAGTACACGGTCGATGCCGAGAGCAAGGTGTTCACCTTCGCCCTGCGCGACGGCCTGAAGTGGTCCGACGGCAAGCCCTGCACCGCCGACGACATGCTGTTCGCGATCCTCGAGGTCTCCTGCGACAAGGACCTGCACCCCGACGGCATCTACGACGTCTACCTGTCGCCGGACACCGAGAAGCTGGCCACGATCGAGAAGGTCGACGAGCGCACCGTACGGTTCACCTACACCGCGCCGCAGCCGTCCCTGCTCAGCCAGATCGCCGACGCCACGTTCCTGCGCGAGGGCCCGTACGGGATGCTGCTGCCGAAGCACTACTTCCAGCAGTTCCACAAGAAGTACAACCCCGGTGTGGTCGCGGCCGCGAAGAAGGCCGGCGTCGGCAGCTGGACCGACCTGTTCACCCAGAAGCAGAACGTCTTCACCAACCCGGACCAGCCGACGCTGGCGCCGTGGAAGGTGACCACCGGGCTGGGCAAGGGCTCCGCGGTCACGCTGACCCGCAACCCGTACTACTGGAAGGTCGACGACGCCGGCCGCCAGCTGCCCTACATCGACGCCTGCCGGGTCGAGGTGGTCCAGGACGCACAGGTCGAGCTGCTCAAGGTGATGAACGGCGAGTTCGGCATGCAGTACCGCAACTTCGGGACGCCGCAGAACAAGCCGGTGGTCGCGCAGAACCGGGACAAGGGCGGCTACCGGATCTTCGAGGTGCCGACGCAGCTGACCAACACGATGATCATCGGCATCAACATGGTCCACAAGGACCCGGTCAAGCGGGCGCTCTTCTCCAACAAGGACTTCCGCGTCGGCCTGTCGTACGCGATCAACCGCAAGGAGGTCATCGACGCCGTGTACGCCGGCCAGGGCGAGCCCTGGCAGTGCGCGCCGCCGAAGACCTCGCCGTTCTACAACGAGCAGCTGGCCACCCAGCACCTCGCCTTCGACGTCGCCAAGGCCAACGAGCACCTGGACGCCGCCGGGCTGACCAAGAAGGCGCCGGACGGCCGCCGGCTCGGCGCGGACGGCAAGCCGGTCGCGGTCACCGTGATGGTCAGCGAGTCGTTCCCGGACCATGTCGAGGCGATCGAGTTCGTCAAGAAGCGCTGGCGCGCGGTCGGGATCGAGCTGCGCACGCAGGCGATCAGCGAGGACCTCTACAAGGAACGCGTCCAGGCCAACGATCACGACGCCGGGACCTGGACCGGTGGAGTGTTCCTGCTGCCGACCGGCACCGGAGGCGACCACTACTACGTGCCGACCAACGACGGCAGCGCGCGGTACGCGATCCCGTGGGCGCAGTGGTACCAGTCCAAGGGTAAGAAGGGCACCGAGCCCCCGGCCGAGGTGAAGAAGCAGCTCGAGCTGTTCACCCAGGGCCGTCAGGAACCGGACGCCGCCAAGGCGCTCGACCTGGGCAAGCAGGTGCTGCAGATCGCGGCCGACCAGTTCTACTACATCGGCATCAGCTCCGTGCCGAACACCTTCGGGGTGGTCAAGAACGACTTCCACAACGTGCCGGAGAAGATGGTCGAGGCGGTCGCGCCGGGCCTGTCGCATCCCGAGCAGTTCGCGATCGGGCAGTAGCCGATGTTCAGGTTCCTGCTGCGCCGGCTCGGCTGGATGGTGGTGACGCTGGCGGCGATCTCGTTCGTCACCTTCGTCGTCATCAAGCTGCCGCCGGGCGACTACACCACCACGGTGATTCGGAACGCCGAGGCCCGCGGGCAGGACATCCCGGACTCGCAGATCGCCGAGCTGAAGCGGCACTACGGGCTGGACCAGCCGTTCCTGGTCCAGTACCTGAAGTGGATCTCCGGGGTCGTCCTGCGCGGCGACCTCGGCCAGTCGTTCGCGTGGAACCAGTCGGTGGCCAGCCTGATCGGCAACCGGGTGCTGCTCTCGATCGTGCTGTCGCTGGCCAGCCTGCTGTTCGTCTGGGCGATCGCGTTCCCGATCGGCATCTACAGCGCGCTGCGGCAGTACTCTCCCGGCGACTACTTCGCCTCGTTCCTCGGCTTCATCGGGATGGCCGTGCCGGAGTTCATGCTCGCGCTGGTGATGATGTACGTCGGCTTCCGGTACTTCGGCCAGAGCGTCGGTGGGCTGTTCTCCCCGGAGTACGCCGACGCGGCCTGGAACCTGGGCAAGGTGATCGACCTCGTGTCGCACCTGTGGATCCCGATCGTCGTGGTCGGGGTGGCCGGCACCGCCGGCCTGATCCGGATCACCCGGGCGAACCTGCTCGACGAGCTGCACAAGCCGTACGTCGCGACCGCGCGCGCCAAGGGCCTGCCGGAGTGGAAGCTGCTGCTCAAGTATCCGGTCCGGATGTCGCTCAGCCCGTTTTTCAGCACCGTCGGCTGGCTGCTCCCGGGCCTGATCAGCGGCGAGACGATCGTGTCGGTCGTGATGAGCCTGCCGACGTCCGGACCGTTGCTGCTCGGCGCGGTGAAGAGCCAGGACATGTACCTGGTCGGCAGCTTCGTGCTGATCCTCAGCGCGCTCACCGTCGTCGGCACGATGCTCAGCGACCTCGCACTCGCCTGGTGGGATCCGCGGATCCGTGCCCGGTTCCAGAAGGGGTAGGCCAGGATGCTTCAGCAGACAGAGACTCCCGACGTACCGGCTCCAACCCCGGACCCGGTTGCGCCCGAGGTGGTGCGCAGCCTGCGCGACCACGGCGCGCTGCCGCAGTGGCGGTTGATGTGGCGGCAGTTCCGCCGGCACAAACTGGCGGTCGCCGGGCTGATCGTCCTGGTACCGATCTACTTCGTCGCGGCCTTCTGCGGGTTCTTCGCCCCGGCGAGCAGCAACACGTCGCACACCGACCTGCCGTACGCGCCGCCGCAGCGGGTGCACGTGTCGGCCGAGGACGGCCTGTTCGTCTACGGGTACTCCTCGACGCGCAACCAGGAGACGTTCGAGCAGACCTTCACCGTCGACAAGACCAAGGTGATCGACGTCGGGCTGTTCGTCCGCGGTGACGACTACAAAATCCTGGGACTTGTCCCCAGCAACATCCACCTGATCGGACCGACCACAGCCGGCCAGCCGTTCTTCCTGCTCGGCGCCGACCACTCCGGTCGGGACCTGTTGTCCCGCCTGATCGAAGGCGCGCGGGTCTCCTTGTCGATCGGCCTGGTCGGGGTGTTCGCCAGTTTCCTGCTGGGCATGCTGATCGGCGGTGTCTCCGGGTACTACGGCGGCCGGATCGACAACGTGATCCAGCGAATCATCGAGTTCATCATGTCGATCCCGACACTGCCGTTGTGGATGGCGTTGTCAGCCGCCTTGCCCGGCAGTTGGGGACCACTGACCCGGTACTTCGCGATCACGGTGATCCTGTCGCTGATCGGCTGGACCGGCCTGGCGCGCGACGTCCGTGGCCGGTTCCTCAGCCTGCGCGAGGAGGACTTCGTGATGGCCGCCCGGCTCGACGGCGCCGGGCGTGGGTCGATCATCTTCGGCCACATGGTGCCGTCGTTCGCCAGCCACATCATCGCGTCGGTGTCGATGGCGGTCCCGCGGATGATCCTCGGCGAGACCAGCCTGAGCTTCCTCGGGCTCGGTCTGCAGCCGCCGGCGGTCAGCTGGGGCGTGCTGCTCGAAGGCGCCCAGAACATCCGGGCCGTGGCGACCGCGCCCTGGCTGCTCACCCCCGGCCTGGCCGTGGTGGTCGTCGTCCTGGCGATGAACTTCGTCGGCGACGGACTGCGCGATGCCGCGGACCCCTACAAGTGACAGGAGCACGTCATGCCGGCTGAGCCCCTCCTACTGGAGCCCTTGCTCGAGGTCCGTGGCCTGAAGACCCACTTCGAGCTCGAGGACGGTGTCGTCAAGGCGGTCGACGGTGTCTCGCTGACCGTGCACCGCGGCCGCACGCTGGCCGTGGTCGGCGAGTCCGGCTGCGGCAAGAGCGTCACGGCCCGGTCGATCCTGCGCCTGGTCGAGCACCCGGCCCGGATCGTCGACGGCCAGGTCCTGCTGTACGGCGAACAGCCGGCCGACGACCCGCTCGACCTGCTCGCGGCCAAGGACAAGCGGTTGCGCGAGGTGCGTTGGGCCGACATCGCGATGGTGTTCCAGGAACCGATGGCGTCGCTCAGCCTGGTGCACACGATCGGCGACCAGATCGTCGAGGCGATCCGGCTGCACGACAAGGTCGGCAAGGCGGTCGCCAAGGAGCGCGCGATCGAGATGCTCGGCCGGGTCGGTATCCCGGACCCCAAGCGCCGGGTCGACTCGTACCCGTTCGAGCTGAGCGGCGGGATGCGGCAGCGCGCGATGATCGCGATGGCGTTGTCGTGCCGGCCACGGCTGCTGATCGCGGACGAGCCGACGACGGCGCTCGACGTCACGACCCAGGCGCAGATCCTCGACCTGCTGCAGGACCTGCAGGACGAGCTGGGGATGGCGATCATGCTGATCACCCACGACCTCGGGGTCGCGGCGCAGGTCGCCGACGAGGTCGCGGTGATGTACCTCGGCGAGGTGGTCGAGCACGGCCCGGCCGAATCGGTGCTGCTGGCCCCTAAACATCCGTACACCCAGGCGCTGGTCCGCTCGGTGCCTCGGCTCGGCCGGCGCGGCAGTTCCCGGTTGGAGGCGGTGAGGGGCACCGTGCCCCCGCCGTACGAGCGACCTTCGGGCTGCAGGTTCCACCCCCGCTGCGACTCGTTCATGGCCGGCATCTGCGACCTGACCGTGCCCACCCGCGTCCGCAGCGACGACACCGACGTCGCTTGTCTGCTGTACGGCGAGGAGGACCTGTGAACGACAACTTGCTGACCACCGAAGGTCTGACCATGCACTTCCCGCTGGAGACCGGGTTCTTCGGCCGGCACAAGGCTGTGGTGAAGGCCGTCGACGGGGTGGATCTCGCCATCCGCGCCGGGCGCACGCTCGGGCTGGTGGGGGAGTCGGGCTGCGGCAAGACCACGCTCGGGCGTTGCATCGTCCGCGCGTACGAGCCGACCTCGGGCGCGATCCGGTACCGGAAGGCCGACGGCAGCGAGGTCGACCTGGCCGGGCTGTCCGAGCGGGACCTGAAGCCGTACCGGGCCGAGGTCCGGCTGATCTTCCAGGACCCGCACTCGTCGCTCGACCCGCGCAAGACGCTGCGCGACATCATCGCCGAGCCGCTGCGCGTGCACGGCCGCGGCAACCGGTCCGAGATCGACGAACAGGTCGCCGACCTGCTGCGCCGGGTCGGGCTGCGGGCCGAGTACGCACACCGGTACCCGCACGCGTTCAGTGGTGGCGAACGGCAACGAGTCGTCATCGCCCGCGCGCTCGCGCTGGACCCGCGACTGGTGGTCGCGGACGAGGCGGTCAGTGCGCTCGACGTTTCGGTCCGGGCCCAGGTCCTCAACCTGCTGAAGGACCTGCAGGAGGAGTCCGGCCTGACCTACCTGTTCGTCTCCCACGATCTAGGCATCGTCGAGCACATCGCCGACGACGTCGCGGTGATGTACGTCGGCAAGGTGGTCGAGACCGCCAGCACCGACGAGCTCTACACCCGTCCGCTGCACCCGTACAGCGAGGCACTGCTCAGCGCGGTGCCCGACCCCGATCCACGCTCCCGCGGGCAGCGGTCCCGGATCCAGCTCCGCGGCGAGATCGCGGACCCGTCCAGGACACCGCCCGGCTGTCCGTTCCACCCGCGCTGCGGTTACGCCGAGGCGCGCTGCAAGACCGACGTACCCCAGCTACGCGAGATCGGCGGGCGCAAGGTCGCCTGCCACTTCGCCGAGCAGCTGGAACTGAAGGGTGTCGCCGCGGCCGCCACGGTCTGACCGGCACCTTCCGCCCCGAGAAGAGTCACCAGAAAGGCTCACCATGTCCGAAGTACAGAACCCGTCCAGCCAAGGCGGCGGGCTTTCCCGTCGCGGTTTCGTCCGCAGCAGCGCAGTCCTGGGTGGTCTGGCCGCCTTCGGTGGGCTGCAGGCCGGCACCGCCGCCGCGGCGACCAGCTCCACCTCGGCCGTCCCGCGCGCGGGCTTCCGGGCGGCCGGCAGCGTCGACATCCCGAACAAGTACGGCAAACCGTTCTCGGTCGCCGACGACGAGCTGTTCGTCTTCGCCGCGAACTTCAAGCCGTTCGAGCTCGGCGGTGACGACGACGGCCGCGAGGCGTCGCGCTACTTCGACGCGATCTTCGGCGACGCGATCCGGGCCAAGTTCCCGGACGTGAAGCTCAAGTACGCGACCTGGGACTACCCGATCCGCTACGAGGACATCGCCAAGGCCGGCCGGGTGCCGGACCTGATCATCGAGGACCCGCGGACCCGGATCGACCGCGACCTGGAGCCGCTCGGCTGGACCACCGACCTGACCGCGATGGTGCAGCAGGCCGGGATCGACCTGTCCGTGCTGAACCCGGGCACGGTCGAGCTGGTCAAGTCGCGGTCCGACGGCGGCCTGTACGGCGTACCGGTGTTCATCGACGAGCACGTGCTGCTCTACAACAAGCTGATCTTCGACAAGTTCCGGACCCGCTACCCGAAGCCCGGCGCGACGTACGACGACATCTACCAGACCGCGAAGCGGCTGACCCGGCAGGACGGGATCCACCACTACAAGGGGTACTCGCAGCACCCGGACAACTACCTCGCGCTGAACCAGCTCGGGCTGTACCCGTTCGTGCCGGGCTCGTCGGAGCAGCCGGCGCCGGAGGACGTCAAGGTCAACCTGACCTCGGCGCAGTGGAAGACCGTCGCGAACACCATGAACCGGTTCCTGCAGCTGCCGGGCAACGGGTTCACCACGCCGGACGACTTCTTCAAGGGCGACATGTCGTTCCCCGGGCACGTCGCGATGGCCGTGCACACGCTGTCGAAGCTGAACGCGTACGCGCTCAGCCCGCTGTACATCGAGGAGGACGACCTCGAGCAGTTCACCGAGTGGGGCAAGTCGGTGAAGATCGGCGTCAGCGCGATGCCGGTGCTCTCGCGCGGTTCGCAGACGATCTACCAGCCGAACGCGCGGGCCGCGTTCATCCCGCCGCAGTCGCAGCACAAGGAGCAGTCGCTGGAGATCGTCAAGTACCTGGTCTCGGAGGAGATCCAGACCCGCGTCTCGTCGTACGGCGTGAAGGCGGTGCTGGAGACCGACGCGGTGGTGAACGCGTTCGGCTCGGCCGTTCCGGAGCTGGCGTCGATCGACACGTCGGCCGTGTACTGGGGTGAGAGCGCGCTGGTGAAGAACTACGCGAACACCGAGTACTGGGACATCCCGCTGTACAAGGTGTTCCGCCAGCACGTGCTGATCGACGGCATGGACGTGGACTCCGCGCTGCAGGTCGCCGAGCAGGTGGACATCCCCGACTACATCAAGGCGCAGGCCGCGGCGGGCTTCACGTGGTGACGACCGATCCGAGGTTCGACGGCCGCCTCCGCGAGGCGGCCGCCGGGCCGGTTGAAGCCCTTCTCTCCACGATCCATCCCGGCGACAGCCATGCGGCCACGCTGGTCGAGACCGCCGCGGGTGACCTGCTCTGCGCGTGGTTCAACGGGCCGCGCGAAGGCGACGCGGAGACACGAATCGTGCTGTCGCGGCTGCCGGCGGGGTCGGACACGTGGACCGAGCCGGTGGTGATGTCGGACGATCCTGAGCGGTCCGAGCAGAACCCGGTGCTGTTCGTCGCGCCGTCGGGCGAGGTCTGGCTGCTGCACACGTCGAACGAGCCGCACGACCAGTCGTCCTCGCGGGTGCTGCGCCGGGTGTCGTCCGACGGCGGGCTGACCTGGGGTCCGAGCGCGGTGATGCTCGACCGGCCGGGCAGCTTCGTGCGGAACCCGATCGTTGTGCTGAGCAACGGTGATTGGTTGCTTCCGGCGTACAACTGCGACCGGGACGGCGAGACCACCGTCGTACTGCTGAGTCCGGACAACGGCCGTGGCTGGACGCCGGTCGAGATCCCGGAAGGTGTCGGGCAGGTGCAGCTGAGCGCGGTGGAGCTGGGGCCGGGTGAGCTGCTCGGGCTGTTCCGCAGCCGCGCCGCGGACCGGATCCACCGGTCGGTGTCGAAGGACTCCGGCCTGACCTGGTCGCCGCCGGAGAAGACGACACTGCCGAACAACAACTCCGCGATCCAGGTGCTGCGGCTCGACGACGGCCGGCTGGTGTTGGTGTTCAACGACTCCAGCGCCGAGCGCGACCAGTTCCGCTGGGTGCCGGACGGGGACGGCGGCGTACGGCGCAAGACGCTGCGGACGCCGCTGACGCTGGCGCTGTCCGAGGACGACGGCGCCACCTGGCCGTACTGGCGCAATCTGCAGGTGCAGGACGAGGAGTACCGCGACAACGAGTTCGGCTACTCGTACCCGACGCTGCTGCAGACCCGGGACGGCAAGCTGCACGTCGCGTACTCGTACCTGCGCAAGACGATCAAGCACGTCGTCCTGTCGCCGGAGTGGATCGAGGCAGGAGAGCGGTTGCCATGAGCAAGGGTGCTGCGGGGCCGACGGCTGAGTCGGAGAAGGTCGAACGCTGGGCGGTGCACGAGATCGCCCTACCGGGGCCGTCGGACGGGAACCCGTTCGTCGACGTCGAGCTGCGGGTCTCGTACCGATACCGCAACCGCGTCCTCACGGTCGACGGCTTCTACGACGGCGACGGGATCTACCGGGCTCGGTTCATGCCGGACCGAGAGGGCCGGTGGGACTTCGTCACCAGCAGTACGACGCCGGAGCTGGACGGTCATCGCGGCGAGCTGCTGTGCGTCCCGCCCGGCCCGGGCAACCACGGGCCGGTCGGGGTGCACGGCACGTACCACTTCGCGTACGCCGACGGCACGCGCTACGACTGCATCGGGACGACCTGCTACCACTGGACCTACGAGTCGCCGGAGATCCAGGACCTGACGCTCGCGTCGTTGCGCGGGTCGCCGTTCGACAAGGTGCGGATGTGCCTGCTGCCGACCGAGGGGATGCGGCCCGAGCGGCTGCCGTTCGTCGGGACCGAGCCGGGCGAGGTCGACGTCAGCCGGTTCGACCCGGAGTTCTTCCGGCACTTCGAGGGGCGGATCGCGGACCTGCTGGAGCTGGGGATCCAGGCCGACCTGATCCTGTACCACCCGTACGACCACGGGATCTGGGGCTTCGGCGCGCTGACTTTTGAGCAGGACGCGCACTTCCTCCGGTACGTCGTCGCGCGGCTGGCGGCGTACCGGAATGTCTGGTGGTCGCTGTCGAACGAATACGACTTCAACCACGACAAGACGATCGCCGACTGGGACCGGCTGCTGCAGCTGGTGCAGCGGCTCGATCCGTACCAGCGGCTGCGCTCGATCCACAATGGGACCAAGATGTACGAGGTCTTCTCGCCGTACGACTTCAGCAAGCCGTGGATCACCCACCAGAGCGTCCAGCACTGGGACGGCGCCGAGGTCGGGGAGTGGCGGCGAGCGTGCCCGAAGCCGGTGGTGATCGACGAAATCGGGTACGAGGGCAACGCCGGCCGGCGGTGGGGCAACCTCACCGCGCACGAGCTGGTGCACCGGTTCTGGCAGGGCATGGCGCTCGGCGGGTACGTCGGCCACGGCGAGTCCTTTGTCGACAGGGAGATCCGCGCGTGGATCTCGATCGGCGGCCGACTGTACGGCGAGAGCTCGCCGCGGTTGGCCTTCCTGCGGGACTTCATGGCCGGGCTGCCGCGCACGGCCGATGGCGAGGTGGACTGCGTGCTGCATTACCTGGGTGATCGGCAGCCGGCGTCGGTGGAGCTGGAACTGCCGGGCGACGCGTCGTACCGGATCGAGCTGATCGACACGTTCGCGATGACGGTGGAGGAACTGCCCGGGCGGTTCAGCGGGCGGAGCACGATTCCGTTGCCCCAACGTCCCTATCTGGCGCTGCGAGGTGTGCGATGACCGAGGTCGAACGCTGGGGTGTCTTCGAGGTTTTGGCTGATGGGCCTGCTGTTGTGGAGTTTCGGCACGAGGGCGGCGAGACGGCGTACGTCGAGTCGTTCGGGCAGGTGGTGCGGTTCATGCCGGATCTCGAGGGGGAGTGGAGCTACGAGCTCGACGGCGAGGTGCGAGGGTTCGTGTGCTTCCCCGCGTCGCGGCGCAACCACGGGCCGGTACGCCGGTGCGGCAGCGAGTTGCGTTGGGCGGACGGTACGCCGTACCGGCCGCTGATCACGACGTGGTTCGAGGGCTCGGGGCATGGCGATCCGGATGTGGTGATGGCGGGAGCTGCACCACGGTCGGCAGCCAGCCGCTGGGCGGAGGCGCGGTCGGCGATCGCGGCATCGCCGTTCGATCAGGTGCGGCTGCGAGTCCGGCGGGATGGGTTGGATCAGCTTGAGGAGCGGGTGCGGGATCTGCTGGCGTCGGAGATCGGCGCGGAGCTGGTGATCTCGGATCGGGACGAGCTGTTCCTGCGCGAGCTGGTGAGCCGGCTGGCGGCGTACCGGAATGTGCTGTGGAGCTTCGAGGACGACGGTGAGCGGCGCGACTGGCGGTGCGAGGCTGAGCTGATTTCGGAGTACGACTCCGGGCGGCATGTGGTCAGCGTTGTAGGGGCTGTTGATGCCGGGCCGCCTTGGCTGACGCACGTCAATGTTGCGTTGGACAACCTTCGCGGGGTCTCGGCGCTGCGGCGGGACTACGGCAAGCCGGTGCAGGCTTCGTGCGGTTACGAGGGCAACGGTTCTTCGCCGGCTGTCAGTTTGCGGGCCGAGGAGTTGCTGACCCGGATCTGGGAGGGCACAGTCCGTGGCGCGCACGTCGTCCACGGCGAGTGGTACGCCGACGCCGAGGGCGGTCCGTGGTCCGGCGGTGGTGCGCGACCGAGCGGCGTGGTCGCTCGACGTCTCCTGTTGCTTCGGCACGTGCTGGACGCGATGCCGGACGGGGTCGAGCCGATCGACGACTACCGGGACGCGCCGACGCTGGCGGTGCCGGGCAGCTACTACCTGCAGTACCTCGGGGAGCACCAGTTCCCCGAGCGCACGTTCAGCCTGCCGGAGGGCACGTACGAGGTGGAGGTCCTGGACGTCTGGAACCACACCGTCCGGCGCTTCCAGAAGACGGTCGCCGACACGCTGACCGTTACGTTGCCGGGGACGCAGTACCAGGCGATCCAGATCCGCCGGGCCGCCTGATGGCCGTCCTGGAGGCCGCCGGCCGAACCGCGGAACTCGTCCGTACGCCGGCCGGCGTGGTTCTGCGACTCGGCCTGGCAGGCGTCGACCCGCCGTACGTCGACCGCCCGCTGGCAGACCTGCTGACCTGCTCGATCGGCCGCCCCTGGCAGCCGATGCCGGCAGGCCGCGACGGTTGGTGGATGTCGGTCCGACACGGCGAACTCCGCGCGGGGTGCCGGGTCGGGCCGCTGGCGGTCGAGCTGACTCTCTCGTTCGACAGCGAAAGCCACCTGAATCTCGACCTGCGCTGGCGCAACGCCGGACTGCGCCGGGTGGGCGACCTGGCCGTCGGCTTGCTGCTCGATCTCGGACGACTCACCGACAGCCAGATCACCATGCCCGGGCTGATCTACAACGACAACCCGTCGTCGGATCCAGACCGGGCAGTCCCGCGGGTCGGCCCGACGCCGGGTGGTGGGTTCGTCGCCGAGGAGGACCGGCTGCCGATCCCCGGGATCAATCTCGAGTGGCTCGCCGGCCGCGAGCGCAGGTGGCTCAACCTGTTCTCCCGTCCGGTCGCGCGGCGCTCGGCCGACGGGGTGGTGCGGTACGGCTCGCTCGGGGTCGTACGACGCGAGGGGCCGGTGATCGCGGCGTTGAGCGGCGTACTGATGTTCGACGGCAAGCAGGACGTGCGCTACGTCAGCAAGGCCGAGACGGAGTCGACCAGAGACGGCTACCTGACGCTGCTGCCGGGGGAGTGCTACGACCAGCACCTCGTACTGGATTGGGGCCCGCAGGAGCACCGCGGGCACGCCTTCCGCGAACTGGTGCGCACCGGCCGGACCTTGTTCACCGAGCCGGGCGCCGCGCCGCTCACCGTGGACGAGTTGGTGACCCTCAAGACCCAGGCCATGGACAGCAGATGGCTCCAGGCCGGGCCCGTCGCCGGCTACACCAAGTTCAGCGAGGTCGAGGGCAACGGCCCAGACAAGCCACAGCACTTCCTGTACGGCTGGACCGGCCAAGCACTGAAGCTCGCCTGGTGCGACGCCAAACTCGGCCGCATCGAGCGATGCCGTGCCGCGGTCGACTTCTACCTGGCCGGAAGCCCAACCGCCACCCTCGGCCTCCGCCACAACTCCTATCAAGTCGACGACCAGACCTGGACCGACTTCACCCGGGACAGCCGGCCGATGGTCTCCAGCCGCGCGTACGGCGAGACGCTGGCCGACCTCGCCGACATCATCACGCTCTTCCGCGCCAACGACGAACCAGTACCGGACACCTGGACAACAGCCCTGACCGAGGCCATCGACTTCTTCCGCTCGGCCCTGCTCCCGGACGGCACCTTCCCGATCGGCTGGCGCCTCGACGGCTCTCCTGCCACCGCACTCGTCTCGGCGGCCGGCATCCCCTGCGTGCTGGCCGCCCTGAAGTCGGTCGAACTCCTCGACGACCCGGGCCTGTTGTCCCAGGCAACCATCTGGCTGAGCCGGTACCACGACCAGCACGCGCGAACCTTCGACCGCCCCTTCGCCCGCTCGACCCTCGACGCGTCCTGCGAGGACAAAGAAGCCGGCATGTACTACTTCCTCGCGGCGTACGAACTCTTCCGCCTGACCGGCGACCCCCGCTACTCCACCTGGGCCGAGGTCGCCGCCGACTGGCTGCTCACCTTCGTCTACGTCTGGTCCCCCGAGCAGGACACCGGATCGCCGCTTCACGACGCAGCCTTCAACGCCGTCGGCTGGCCAACGGTCAGCGTCCAGAACCACCACCTCGACGTCTTCTTCCCGACCGCCGAACTGCTGGCCTTCGGCAAGGCAACCGGCCAACCCGCCTATACCGACGCCGCCCGAACCGTCTTCAACGCGATGACCCAAGGCATCGCCGCCCGCCCCGGCGAGTGGGGCTTCGAGGTCACCGGCGAGCAAGCCGAAGCCTTCTTCCAGACCCACTGGCAACGCCGAGGCACCAGCAACACCTGGAACCCGTCGTGGGTCATCGCCCTCCCGCTGGCGAACGCCCTCCGCCTCGAAGACGAACGATGACCCTCATCACCGCCTACGGCGCCCACCCGACCATCGACTCCACCGCGGCGATCGAGCGAGCGGTCGAGGCCTGTGCGCCGACCGGCGGTCGGGTCGTCGTTCCACCCGGCCGCTTCCGCACCGGCGCGATCCGCCTCCGCAGCAACGTCGAGCTGCACCTCTCGGCCGGCGCCACGCTCGAGTTCGTGCCCGACCCCACGGCGTACCCGATCGTGCGAACCCGCTGGCAAGGCATCGAGTGCTTCACCCACTCCCCGCTGATCTACGCGTACGGCGAGGAGAACGTCGCTGTCACCGGCCCCGGCACCCTCGACGGCGGCGCGACCACCGAGAACTGGTGGGCGCGAACCAAACCGGTCGAGGACTGGCAACGCCTGCTGCAGTTGGTCGCGGACGGCGTACCGGTGGAAGACCGGGTGTTCACGATGCAGCCCGATCAGCTGGCGCCAGGCTTCCGCCCCAGCTTCATCCAGCCCTACGCCTGCCAGGGCGTCCGCATCGAAGACGTCCGCATCATCCGGGCTCCGATGTGGGTCATCCACCCCGTCCTCTGCTCGAACGTGCTGGTCCGCAGCGTCACCGTCGACAGCCAAGGTCCCAACAACGACGGCTGCAACCCCGACTCCTGCCGCGACGTCCACATCGCCGACTGCACGTTCGCCACCGGCGACGACTGCATCGCGATCAAGTCCGGCCGCGACGCCGACGGCCGCCGCGTCGGCCGCGCCTGCGAGAACATCCTGATCGAGAACTGCCGCTTCACCACCGGCCACGGCGCCCTCACCATCGGCAGCGAAACCTCCGGCGGCATCCGCGACCTCACCGCCCGCGACCTCCGAACCACCGGCTCAACCCTCGATCACGCGTTCCGCATCAAGTCCAACTCCCACCGCGGCGGCACCCTCGAGAACCTCCTAGTCGAGAACCTGACCGTCGAGTCCACCACCGGCGCCGCGGTCCTGATCGACCTCCGCCACGCCGACGAAACGATCACCGGCGACCACCACCCAACCCTCCAAAACCTCACCATCACCGGCCTCACAGCCCACCAATCCCCACGCCTGCTGGAAGTCCGCGACGCCCCAAGCTCACCCATCGAAAACCTCACCGTCTCGTCAACAACCAGCTTTCGCCGTACAGCCAGACAGACCGGAATCTGAAAGAACTTCTTGCTCCCGTAAAGGTCCGCGTTGCACCGGCCTGCAATCGCCAACGGTGGCCGGCGATGCGACGACGCTGGGCCGCCCGGGGCCGTATCGCATCCAGAGCAACTCCAAGTGGCGACACTGCCTGGACAGCAACGGCAGCTGGTACGACGGTGTCTACCTCGGCACCTGTGTCGACGGCGACGCCGGTCAGAAGTGGGTCATCTGGAACGGCGGCTTCATCCAGCGGTACGCCAATGCCAACCAGTGCCTTCAGGCCTGGGGCGAGGACATCATCACGGCATCCTGCGACTCCACGAACCGCGACCAGTACTGGCAGCACTGGGGCACGACCACCGGCGGATTCATCAAGAACCTCGGCTCCGGGCTGTGCATGGTCTCGTCCGCAACGACAACGCTGGCCTCCTGCGCAGGTGCGGACCACAACCCCGGCTGGCTGTGGCAAGTCCGACTGCGCGGCTGAACTCAGCCCGGCCCCTCCGCCTGCGCGGCTGAACTCAGCTCGGCACCTTCGCTCCGGTCAGCGGCTTGGTGATCACCTCGCTGGCAGGCCGGGTCGGCGGCTGCGCTACGGCGCGAGCTGGTCTGCCTTTCCTGCTGACGCGCGCGCTTCGTCGCGGAACGTTCTGGGGGATGAGCCGACCACGCGGCGGAACGCGGTGCTGAAGGCGCTCTCGGAGCGGTAGCCCGTGGCACGGGCGAGCTCGGAGATCGACAGTGTGTCGCGGGTGAGGGCGTCGCGGGCGAGGCTCATGCGCCACTGGATCAGGTACTCCAGGGGCGGGACGCCGACGTGGCTCTTGAAGGCCTGGGCGAACGCGGACCGCGACATGTGGCCGATCTCGGCGAGTTCCTTGAGGTTCCAGGGGTGGGCCACGTCCGCGTGCACGGCGCGCAGGGCGGCACCGACGCCGTCCTCGTTCAGGGCGCCCAGCCAGCCGGTGGGCCGGTCGGTCTGGCCGGCGTGGGCCCGCAGCATGTGCACGAGCAGGATCTGTGCGAGATGGTTCTCCACCAGTGGGCCGCCGGCGGCGGCGTTCCCGACCTCGGTGGCCAGGTGATCGATCAGCTGCGCGAGCCGGTAGCCGTGAGGATCGCCCGCGCGGACGATCACGAGCGGCGGCAGAAGATCGGTGAGAAGGGCGGCGTTCCTGTCGTCGAACGCGATGTGCCCGACACACAGGTAGAGGTCGTCCTCGGACTCCGGGCCGATCCGCACCAACCCGTTGTCGGCACCCGCCAGTACCGGATCCGCAGGGCGCGGCCTTGCGTCGAGTGTGCCGGCCAGCACGTACGGCGGCGGGTTGCCCAGCATGAAGGTGTCGCCCTCCTGCAGGAGCACCGGCTCGTGCCCTTCGAGGATCAACCAGCACGTGCCGCGCACGAGGCCGCCGATCCGCACGTGCGGGAACGGGTCGAAGCGCAACGCCCACTCACCGACGGCCCGGAGGGTGGGCCCGATCACCGTACGCGGCCTGAGCAGGCCGATCGCGTCCGCCACTGGATCCCGAAAGCCGAGCACCGACAACCTCTCCTGGACGATACGTAAAGAACTCCGGACTGTGCATCATGGATCGTACTCCGCTGCTCCTGCAGGATCGAGAGTGAACAGTTCGCCTCGAGACACTGATGGAGACACCAAGATGGGACAGCTGGAAGGCAAGACGGCCGTGGTCACCGGGGGCAGCACCGGTATCGGTCTGGCCACCGCCGTACGGCTCGCGGACGAGGGCGCGTACGTGTTCGTCACCGGGCGGCGCGAGGCCGAACTGGAGGCGGCCGTCAAGACCATCGGAACGGACCGGGCGACAGGAGTGGCCGGAGACATCTCGAACCTGGCCGACCTGGACCGGCTGTACGACGCGGTCCGCGCTCGCGGCACTGGGCTGGACGTGCTCGTGGCGAACGCGGCGATCGGCTCGTTCGTGACGTTGGAGCAGACCACCGAGGAGCACTTCGACCAGACCTTCGGGGTCAACGTCCGCGGCACGCTGTTCACCGTGCAGAAGGCGCTGCCGCTGCTCAACGACAACGCCTCGGTGATCCTGACCGGTTCCACAGCAGCTGACCGCGGCGTAGAAGCGTTCGGTGCGTACGCGGCCTCGAAGGCCGCCGTCCGGTCCTTCGCGCGAACCTGGTCCAACGAACTCAAGACCCGCGGCATCCGAGTCAACGCGGTCTCACCGGCCTGGATCGAAACCCCCGGAGGCACCGCCGCCTTCGGCACCGAGGAAACCGCCCGAGCCGTCAAGGCAAACGTCGCGGCGACCGTCCCCAAGGGCCGCATGGGCCGACCCGAGGAAGCCGCCGCGGTCATCACCTTCCTGGCCACGAACCAGAGCAGCTACGTCGTCGGCACAAACCTCTACGTGGACGGCGGAGAAAACCAGATCTGATCCCGCCACCCACAGCAGCACGACAGCTCACCTGAGGTGATCTGTCGTGCTGTAAGTGCGGAAGTTCTCGAAGAGGTCGGGTGGACCGACCTGGCCACCTTTCAGGACGACGAGCAGGCCGTTCAGTCGTTCGTCCTGTGCGGTGACTCGGCAGAGCGGAGTCCCCAGGCCGGTGGGTTCCACCAGCTCGAGTGCGGTGACGCCGAGCTCTTGCAGGACCCGGCCGGAAGTGTCGCCGCCGGCTACCACCACCTTCCGTACCTCGGTGCTGTGGGCAACCATGCGCACCACCTCGGCCAACCCGCGGGACAGGTGGGGGAGAGTATCGGTGTCGGCAGGACCGCGAGGTTGGGAGGCTTTGCCCGTGTGGACGACCACACCGGGGGTGCCGGCGTTCAGGGCTTTGATGGCTTGGTGGGGAGTGGACTCGGTCAGAGGTAGGGCGGTCCAGCCGGCCGTGATGGCTTGTTGGATTTGGTGGGCTGTTAGCGGGGATTGGCTGCCTGAGACGGCAAGGGCCTGGGGAGAGGAGGTTGTCCGCGGGGCGGGGCGGTGTGAGGGCCTGCTGGAAATGAGGTTCAGGGCCAGGGCTCGGGAGAGACCGCCGGAGCCCATAGCGAACTGGGGGTGTTGGGTGCGGAGGATCGTGGCACCGATGGTGTTGAGGTCGGTGTCGGTCAGAGCATCCAGGACCACTACGGCCTGCTGGAGTTGGGCGTAGTGGTGGGGGAGGTCGGCGTAGAGGGTCAGGTCCAGGGAGGTGATGGACAGGTTTGTCTGCGCGGCAAGGTGGAGGCGGAGGTCTGATTCGCGCATGGGGGTGGCCGGGTGGGTGGACATGGTGGGCTGGCGGTCCAGGCGGTGGATGGTGCCGGACTCGGCCGCGAAATGGTGGGCGAAGGCTGTGTAGCGGCCCAGCGACGGCTGGGCGGCGAGGAACGGGATGGGGGCGGGGCCGAAGATCGAGCGGGCGACTTCGAGGGCTCGGCCGAGGCTGCCGAGGGTGGGGGAAGAGTCGGCGGTGGAGCAGATCTTGTACTGGACGACGCGGGGGCCGAGGTCGCGCAGCGCGGTGAGGATCGGGCGGATCTCGGCTTCCATCGCGTCGGGTGGCAGTGAGCGAGCGATGCCGGCGATGCCGATGACGTCGTACTCGGTAGCTAGTGCGCGGAGCTTGTCAGGGGCAGGGAGGTCGACGAGGAGAATCGAGCGGAGGCCCAGCAGTTCGTACTGGAGAAGCGCGTCCGTCGAGCCGGTGAAGTCGTCGGCGTAGAAGGCTGCTTCAACCACGCGGGGCGCCGAAGGTTTCGAGGGCTCGGCGGAGTGCCGGTACGGCGGAGGCGGTGGCCGTGAGGTCGCCGCCTTCGACTGCGCACTGCCAGGCGGCTCGCATCGCCGTCACGCCGGCGCCTGGGCCGTCCGGGTGGCCGTGGATGCCGCCGCCGGCGAGGACGAGGAGATCTGTGGTGCCCGTACGCCGGTAGGTTTCCGGCGCGAGGCCGGCTGACTGGCCGGAGGACAGGACCGGCAGGGTTTCGTACCCGCCGAGCAACGGTTCGCGTACGGCTGCGATCGAGCGCAGGACCTCCTCGTCGGTCTCGTAGAACTTGTTCGACAGGCCGTTGGTGTGCAGGTGGTCGGCGCCCGCCAGTCGCGCGAGTTTGGACCAGGCGATGAAGTCGATGCCGAGCTGCGGGGCCCGGGTGTAGACGCCGGTCATGGCTCGGTGGCCGTGGATGGGGAGGTCGCAGCGTTGCCGCAGCCAGGCGAGCCCGGCGAGGCCGATGAGGTTGACGCACGCCATCACGCAGGTGCCGCCGGCCTTGGCGACCAGTTCGGCGTTGGACGCCATGCGGTCGAGGTCGTCGGTGATGTTGAACGCGTACATCGGTCGGCGGCCGGTGCGTTGGGCGACGCGGTCCAGTTCCTCGGTCACCACGGCGACCCGGTCGGGGAGCGGCGAGTGAGGTGGGTTGCCCATCAGCTCGTCGTCCTTGATGAAGTCGATGCCGGCCTCGGCCAGTTCGCGTACGACGATGCGCAGTTCGTCGAGGGGGAGCCCGATGCTGGGCTTGATGATCGTGCCGAGCAGTACGCCGGTTGGGCGGTTCAGGATCGCGCGGGTGCCGGCGATTCCGTGCTGCGGACCTGGGTACCGCTCGGCGAACGCCGACGGCAGGTCGAGGTCGACGAGTCGGATGCCTGCCAGCTGTCGGAGCTCGAAGAGATTGCCTGCGACGGCGGCAAGTAGGTTCGGCAGAGAGGGGCCGAAGTTGTCCAGCCCGAAGGCGATTCGGACCTGCGCGCTGCGACGCGAAGCACCCGAAGGGTGGATGGCGCCCGGCAGATCCGCATGCCCGGTCGGTTCCAGCTCCTCGATCGCCACCACCCGAGCAGCAAACTGCTCCCGCAGCTCGGCAGTCTCCCGAGCGACAGCGACGAAGGTCCCGGTCGACTGCTCACCTGCGATCGTCGCGGCTGCCTCCTCCAGGGGAAGGTACGTCTCCACCAGGCACGTCGCCACGACCTCAGCACGCACAACCCCGTCGCCGCTCATCGGGTTGGGTCGATCTGGGTTTTGAGTTGGTCGGCTCCGGCGTCGATCGCAGTCAGCACGTCGGCCACGCGGTCGAGGCCGACCACCTCGGTGATGTATGGCCGTACGTCGAGCACTCGCTGGTTCACGAGCGACGCTGCCGCTCGGAAGTCTGCTGGTGTGTAGATCGTTGAGCCTAGGATCCTGATCTCCTTCAGTACTACCGGGTTCAGGTCTACGGTCAGCGGGCCCGAGAACATGGGCAGCAGCACGACGCGTCCCCGCGGGCGGCACAGCGCCAGCGCCTCCGCGAGGCACGAGGGGTGGCCGGAAGCGACAACCACCACGTCGAATCCCTCGCCGTCGGTCGCCGAAGCTCCGGCGGCCAGCAGGTCAGCACCGGCCGGATCAACCACGTGAGGGACGCCCTGCGCGCGAAGGAAGTCTCGGTTGTACGGCTTGATGTCACTCACTATGACCGTCGAGGCGCCTCGCAGTCGGCTGACCGCGGCCACGAGGCTGCCGATCGCCCCGCCTCCGAGCACGGCCACGGACTCACCCGCATGAACCGTCTCCGTCGAGTGCCAGGCCACGGCGACTGGCTCGATCATCGCGCCCTCGTCGAAGCCGATTTCGTCCGCCAGCGGGACCAGCACTCGCGCGGGCGCTGCGAAGTACTCGCTGAGCATTCCCGGCCATCCACCGCCAGGCACCAGCTTTCCTTCGCACAGATGACCAAGCCCTGCCTCGCAACGCGTGCACTCTCGACAAGACAGCGCAGGCAGTACGGCGACCCGGTCGCCTACCGAGAAACCGGTCTCTCCGGCAGGCACGGCCACGACCTCGCCGGCGCCCTCGTGCCCCAGCACCACAGGCGGTTTGCGGAACGGATGGTGCCCGCGCCACGTGTGCAGATCGGAGCCGCACAACCCGACCGCCCGCATCCGCAGAAGAAGGTCCTGCCCGACTCCAGGTGCCGGGACATCGACCACCGCGACCTGGCGGGGTTGCTGTAACAGGGCTGCTCTCACGAGGCGTCCTCCTTGTCCGGAACCGGACACATCCGGCGGGAAACCCCAAGCAAACAAGGGCAACCAGGGCCGGAGAGTGGTTGGGCCGTTGACATCGTACCCCGATCGGGTAAAGGTTTTCCTCATGGCGATGATCCCGGCGACACTGCTGCTGGAGGAACGGGCCGCGCGGGCGATGAACGCGGTCGCGGGCCTGGCCGACGACGAGCAGGACGGCATCCCGTTCTTCAGCGCGAACCTGCTGGCCCGTCCGGCCAGGCTCGAGCACGGCGACTGGGACTACGGGTCCAGCCACGGCCGGCTCACCGACGCGTACCTGCTGGCCCGGCAGATGACCGGCGGCAAGGACTGGGACCCGAGCTGGCACGCGACGGCCGAGCGGTACCAGCAGACCTTGCTCGAGCTGCTCAACGAGGACGGCTTGACCTACCGACGCGAGCACCCGCGCGGCCACTGGAAGGCGCACGCCAACCTGATCGACCAGCGCGCGACTCTGCTCGCGCTGACCACCACCGTGATCGCGACCGACGACCCAGTGGCCCGTACGGCGGCCGACCGGCAGGTGGCAGCGCTCAAGCGGATCGCGATCAAGGAACGCGACGTCTGGTTCTACCCGGCCTCGGAGTACACGCCCGCCGGCTGGCCGTCCTCGAACGCGATCGACCTCCACCTGGCGCCGGACCCTGCGTCGTTCTCCGGTCGCCTGATCATGCCGCTGCTGCGCTACCACCAGGCGACCGGCAACACCGACGCCCTGGAGCTGTGCGAGTGGTTCGCCCGCCTGATCGTGGACAAGAGCGGCGTCTTCCTGCCTGACGGCAGCTTCAACCCGGCGCGCATCTTCCGCAGCGGCCACTTCCACACCCGCGTCGGGACGCTGGAGGGCCTGGCCAGGCTGGCGGGGCACACGGGGGACCACGCCCTGACCCAGTTCGTACGACGCAGCTACGACTGGGTGCTGACCCAGGCGACGGCGTACGGGTGGACGCCTGGTGATCTGGCCGACCAACGGTACGAGCACGAGACGTGCTCACTCGTCGACCTGATCGGTCTCGGCAGCACGCTGGCGGACAGCGGCCACCGGGAGTACTGGTCGGTCGTCGAGCGGTTCACCCGCAACCATCTGGCCGCGTCGCAGCTGCTCGACGTGGACTGGGTCGAGTCCGCGCCCGACCGCGACAACGATGTACCAGGCTGGCGGACGCACGTCGACGTCGGCGAGCGGGTCCTCGGTGCTTTCTGCGGGTACGGCGCGCCGAACGACTACGTCTCCGACGTACCGCTGGGTCGCGGCCACACGAACGACGTCCAGGCGTGCTGCGTCGGCTCCGGCGTCCGCGGGCTGTTCTGGGCCTGGAACAGCATCGTCACCGGTGACAGCACTGTTGCCCGCGTCAACCTGCTGCTGTCCAGAGCACACCGGTACGTCGACGTCCTGAGCCACCTGCCGGTGGAGGGCAAGGTCGAGCTCCTGGTCAACGAGCCGGTCGACGACCTGCGCGTCCGCGTGCCGCACTGGGCCGGGTACGCCCGGCTGACCCTGCAGCGCGAAGGCGAGCCCGACCGCACCGGCGCCGAGCGCATCTGGGCGCCCGACGGCTACCTCTCGATCCCACGCGCGCGACCGGGCGAGCGGATCGTCGTGACCTTCCCGATGGTCGAGCACAGCAGCACCGAACTTGCGGCAGGCAACGAGTTCCGGACCGGCTGGCGCGGCGACGACGTCGTCGCGATCGAGCCGCCGGGCCGGTCCAGGCCGATGTACGGCGACCGCCCGGAACACGCCGGCGGCACACGCGACTACGAGCTCCACCGACCCGAGACGGAGTGGTCCTGGTGACAACTGGCTGGGTGCTGACCGACCCACCGACCGGTACGGCGCTGACGCCGTACGACCTGCGCTGCGAACATCTGACCGAGCCGCTCGGCATCGGCACCGCGCAGCCGCGATTCAGCTGGCGGCTCGCCTCGCCGGTCCGCGGCGATCGGCAGGAGGCGTTCCGCGTCCGGGTCGAGCGGGACGGCGTCCAGGTGTGGGACAGCGGCTGGCGCCCGGACGGTACGACGTCCGTCGACCACGGTGGCGCGCCGCTGACCTCGCAGACCGACTACACCTGGTACGTCGAGGTCCGCGACGTTGCCGGGGCCGAGACGAGCGCGTCGGCGACGTTTGCCACCGGCATCTTTCACGCCGACGAGTGGCAGGCCCGCTGGATCGAGCACGACTACGACACCGAGCCGCCGTTCGAACCACCGGTGGACCGGGTCGAGCCGCGCTCCGAGCGTTCGTCCACGCTGGCCGCGCCTCGCTACCTCCGCCGGTCGTTCGAGCTGAGCAAACCGATCGTCCGGGCCCGCGTCCACGCGACCGCCCACGGGCTGTACCAGCTGCAGGCGAACGGACAGCGGATCGGGAACGACGAGCTGACCCCCGGCTGGACCGACTACCGCTACCGCCTGGCGTACCAGACGTACGACGTGACCGACCTGCTCCAGGAAGGCGAGAACGTGCTCGGCGCGATCCTCGCCGAGGGCTGGTGGTCCGGGTACGTCGGCTGGGACACCCGCCACCAGGCGCACCACTACGGCAAGAAGCCGCAGCTGCTGGCCCAGCTCGTGATCGACCATCCGGACGGCACCCGCACAGTGGTCGGTACGGACTCGACCTGGCAGGAACGCACCGGACCGCTCAGGTTCGCCGACCTGCTGATGGGGGAGTCGTACGACGCCCGCCTGGAGCTGGGCGACTGGTCCAGCCCGGGCTACGCGCTCGACCAGCCCTGGGCTCCGACGGGCGAGGCCGGTTCCGACATCACCACACTCGTTGCCTCCAGCACCGAACCCGTACGGGTCACCGAAGACCTGCCCGCGGTTTCGATCGACCGGCGCGCGGACGGCCGGTACGTCGTCGACCTCGGCCAGAACATCGCCGGCCGGATCCGGTTGAAGATCCACACAGCAGAAGCCGGCGACCGGATCCGGCTGCGGCACGCCGAGATGCTGGAGGACGGCGAGGTCTACACGGCCAACCTGCGCACCGCCGACGCGACCGACTACTACGTCAGCGCGGGCGCCGCCGAGGAGACCTTCGAGCCGTCGTTCACCGTGCACGGCTTCCGCTACGTCGAGATCGACGGCTACCGCGGCGAGCTGACCACCGACGACGTCATCGGGCGCGTGCTGCACTCCGACACTTCGGTCGCCGGCCGGTTCGAGTGCTCCGACCCGGGCGTCAACCAGCTGCTGAGCAACATCCGCTGGGGTCAGCGCGGCAACTTCGTCAGCGTGCCGACCGACTGCCCGCAGCGCGACGAACGCCTTGGCTGGACGGCGGACGCGCAGATCTTCCTGCCCACCGCCGCGTACCAGGCCGACGTCCAGACCTTCTTCACCAACTGGCTCGCGGACCTGGCGGTTGCCCAGACGCCGGAGGGCGCGGTCCCGGATGTGATCCCGCACCTGATCACCGGCCGGCACGGCACCCCGGCGTGGTCCGACGCCGCGACGATCGTGCCGTGGACGCTCTACCGCGGGTACGGCGACGAACGCGTCCTGCGCGAGGCCTGGCCGTCGATGCGCGCCTGGGTCGACTTCGTGCACGACGCCAACCCCGACCTGATCTGGCGCCATCGCACCGGCGGTCACTACGGCGACTGGTTGCAGGTCGGCGTCGTCACCGATCGCGACGTGCTCGCGACGGCGTACTTCGCGCGCAGTGCCGAGCTGACCGCGGAGGCCGCGCGTGTGCTGGGGTTGGAGGACGAGGCAACGAAGTACGGCGAACTGCGCGGCCGGATCGCCGCAGCCTTCGTTGCCGAGTTCATCGATGACGAAGGCAAGGTCCGCGGCGACACCCAGACCGGATACCTGCTCCCGCTGGCGTACGGGCTGCTGACCGAGGATCTCGAGCAGGAGGCGGTGAAGCACCTGGTCGCCGACCTCGAACGCCGGGATCGTTCGCTCACGACCGGGTTCGCCGGGGTCGCGCTGCTGTGTCCGGTGCTGGCGAAGTACGGGCAGCTGGAGCTCGCGTACGACCTGCTGCACGACGACCGGTATCCCTCGTGGGGCTACTCGATCCGGCACGGCGCGACGACGATCTGGGAGCGCTGGGACGGCTGGACTGAGGAGCAGGGCTTCGGCCCGGTCGCCATGAACTCGTTCAACCACTACTCGCTGGGCTCGGTCGGCGCGTGGCTCTACAGCGACGTCGCCGGCATCGACCAGGCGCCGTCGTCGGTCGCCTTCCGCGACCTGGTGATCCGGCCGCGACCGGGCGGGCGGCTGGACTGGGCGCAGGCAACGTACAACACGCCGTCGGGCCAGGTCAGCACGCGCTGGCAGATCACGGACGGACTGTTCCGCCTGGAAGTCGAGGTCCCGCCGGGGACGACGGCGACCGTCCATGTGCCGACCAGCGATCCGGCGTCGGTGCGCGAGTCCGGCAGCCCGCTGCAAGGCGATGTGCAGGATGGTGTGGTGGTCGGCCGGATCGTGTCCGGTCGCTACAGCTTCGAGAGCAGGATCTAGCGCTTGGCCGTACGCCGGGCGCGAGGCACCGGTCCGGTAGAGCCTCGCACCACCAGCTCACCCGACAAGTGCGTCGCCCCGGCCGACGGATCGCTGCTGAACCGGCTCCACGCGAGCCGGCCCAGCTCGACCGTCGACACGGCGAACGTGGTCAGGCCGGGGTCGGTGTGTGCGCTCATCGGCGCGTTGTCGATCCCGGCCAGCGACAGCTCACCCGGTACGTCGACGCCGAGCTCCCGCAGCCGCGTGAACACCCCGAGCGCGACGTGGTCGTTGAACGCGATCACGGCTGTCGGCTTGTGCGTCAGCGCCTGATCGACCGCCGCGTACCCGTCCTGCATCGCCGACCCGCACGGAACCTGGATGACGGTCTGGCCCAGCGCCTCGGCCGCCCGGAACCCGCGCTGCCGTTGCCGGTCGGACCAGGCGTTCGGTGGCCCCTGCAGGTAGACGATCCGCTGGTGCCCGAGCGACGCGAGATGCTCGCACAGCAACCGGATGCCGTCCTGGTAGTCGACCACAACAGCCCCGATCGACGAGTCCCGCAGAACCCGGTTGATCAGCACCAACGACCGGCTCGCGGCGGCAACCTCTTTCAGCCGCGGCGTACTCATCCGCGGCGCGCAGAGCAGCAGCCCGTCGACCCACCGGGCCAGCTCGATCGCCGACTGGTACTCGCGGTCGGGGTCCTCGTCGGTCCCGGCGACCAGCGTGTGGTGCCCGTCCTCGGCCGCCTCCTCGGCGACTCCCTTGAGGATCTCCGCGAAGTACGGGTTGCCGAGATCGGGCGCGACGACCCCGATCGTCTGGCTGCGTCCGCGCAGCAGCGTCTGTGCCGCCGGGTTCGGCCGGTACCCGACCTCGCGGGCAGCAGCGCGCACCCGGTCGCTGACCTCGGCCGACACCGCCTTACCGCCGCTCAGCACCCGCGACACCGTCGCCGTGGACACCGCGGCGATCCGCGCCACGTCGTGGATCGTGGCCCGGCCGGGCGTCCCGGCAGCGTCTCTGGTCGGCTTGCTCACCCCGTCATTGGACCATGACCGGCCCCGCGAGCGGAGCAGGACCGTCGATGGGCGGTTCGCCGGCACCGACCAATCCCTTCCAGTGTTGAGAGGTAAAGCTTTTCCCGCCGCAGCCGCCGAGGTCTTGACGTGCTCGTCGTGCGCTGAGAACGTAGCCGGGAAAAGGATTACCTTCCCGCCGCCCCGAGGGAGATCGTCGTGCGTCAGCTCCGCCTGTCCGTGGTCAGCGTGTGCCTGGCGATCGGTCTCGTCGCCGCTGCGCTGAGCGCCGAGGCAACACCCGCCGCCGCGAACCCGGCGACCTTCGGGCCGTTCGACCCGCGGATCGAGTTCCAGGGCCACTGGGCCAAGGACGACGACCTGGCGACCACGGTCAACTCGGGTTCGTCGCTGCGGTTCCGGTTCACCGGCGGCCAGGTCGGCGCGTGGTTCGAGACCGAGGCGATCACCTCGCCGGCTCAGCTGCTCGTGTCGATCGACGGCGCCGAACCAACCC
This sequence comes from Kribbella endophytica, assembly GCF_054781295.1. Classification (NCBI taxonomy): domain Bacteria; kingdom Bacillati; phylum Actinomycetota; class Actinomycetes; order Propionibacteriales; family Kribbellaceae; genus Kribbella; species Kribbella endophytica. The sequence goes on along the minus strand of NZ_BAAGUR010000005.1, from coordinate 205,922 downwards.
TGGTGAAGGTCGACGAGGACCACAAGCTCTTCGCCGAGGGCCTCGACCCCGCCGTACCGCACACCGCCGAGATCGCGGTCAAGGACGTCGACGAGTACGTCAACCGCTGGATCACCCCGGTGCAGTCCGGTGTCGTGCTCTCGAAGCTCGAGCTCGCGCCCGGCGCACAGCTGGTGCCGTTGCCGTCGACCCCCGATCGCCGCCTGGAGTTCTACGGCGACTCGATCACGCAGGGCGTGATGGCCTTGTGCCCGGAGCTCGGCAGCGACTGCGCGGACGGGACCAAGAGCTACGCCCACCTGGTCGGCCGGGCGTTCGGCGCGGCGACGAACCAGGTCGGCTTCGGCAAGCAGGGCATCATCCAGCCCGGTCACGGCAACGTCGGTACGGCGGCCGAGTCGTTCGGCCTGAACCTGGCCGGCTTCCCGGCCGAGCCGTTCGATCCCGGCGCCGTCGTCGTCAACTTCGGCACCAACGACGCGCCGCACGCCGACAGCGAGTTCGACCCGAAGTACCTGGCCTACCTGCGCCAGGTCCGCGCCGCGAACCCGAAGGCCCTGATCCTCGCACTGCGCCCGTTCAACGGCACCCACGCGAGCGGCATCGCCACGGCGGTCAAGGCAGCGAAGGACCGGCGGATCGCGTACGTCGACACGACCGGCTGGCTGAGCCCCGCCGACTACAACGGCAGCACCCACCCGAGCGTCCAAGGCCATCAGATCGCGGCCACCAGGCTGGTGAAGGTCCTCGAGAAGCTGACCGGCTGGCGCGCCTCCAGGCCCGGCGACACGACCTCACCTCGCCTCGCACCGACCGGCCTCACAGGATCCTGCACAGACACCCCGCTGCGCCTGACCTTCGACGGCCCGGTCCAGCTCGGCCGGACCGGCAAGCTTCGGATCCACCAGGTCGGCGGGGGAGTGGTGGACACGATCGACCTCGCCGACTTGACGTCGTACCAGCGGTACGTCGGCGGCGCGCGCTCCGACTTCGGCGAGCTGCACCGGTGGACCTACCAGCCGATCGTCGTCGACGGCCGGACCGTCTCGATCAACCCGCACGAGCGCCTGGCCGCCAACAGCCTGTACTACGTGACGGTCGACCCCGGCTTCGTCGTCGGCCACCCGGGCATCACGGCCCCGGCGAAGTGGCTGTTCCGCACCAAACAGGACCCGAGGCCCACCAGCACCCGGCTGAGCGTCGACGGCCGCGGCACCGCCGACTTCTGCACCGTCCAGGCCGCGATCGACTTCGTGGCGGAGGGCAACGACCACGAGACGAGGATCGACGTCGCCCCGGGCCGCTACCGCGAGCTGATCTACGTCCCGCAGACCAAGCCGCACGTCACGATCGTCGGTGCGGGCGCCGGCCGGACCGAGATCGGCTACCCGAACAACAACCTGCTCAACGGCGACTACGCGATGGCGAACGTGCCCATCGAGCAGGCCTACTGCCCCCGCCGCGTGCTGGACCAGCCCGACCGGTTCAACTGCTGGCGCGCCGCATTCGGCGTCGACGCCGACGACTTCTCGCTCGCCGACGTGACCGTCCGCAACCTCACGCCGTACCGAGGTTCGCAAGCGGAGTCGTTCCGCGGCAACGGCAACCGGATCGTGCTCGCCCGGGTGCGCGTCCTCGGCTTCCAGGACAGCCTGCGCCTGCAGGGCCAAGGGTTCGTGACCGACAGCTACGTCGAAGGTGACGTGGACTTCGTCTGGGGGACCGGCGGCGTTTTCGTCCAGGACTCCGAGCTGAAGGCCCTGCACGCCGGCTACTACAACCAGGTCCGCAATCCCGACAACGGGCCCGGCAACATCTTCGTCCGGGTCCGGCTGACCCGTGGCCCCGACGCTCCTGACGACAGCGTGTTCCTCGGGCGCGTCGAGCTGAGCCGGTTCCCGACCAGCCAGGTGGTGTTCCTCGACTCCGCGATGGACCGCCACGTCAAGACCACCGGCTTCCAGGTCACCAGCCCGAACGACTGCGCCGCGGCCGGTCAGCTGCGGTTCTGGGAGTACGGCAGTACCGACCTGGCCGGCCACCCGGTCGACACGAGCACACGGCTGGCCTGTTCCCGGCAGCTGACCGCCGCCGAAGCCGCGCCGCTGCGCGATCCGGCGACCGTGTTCGGCGGCTGGCACCCGGTCGTCCCGACCTCCCGCTCCGAAAGGTGAAACGATGTCCGCACTGAACCGCAGGTCTGTCCTGGGTGCCCTGGGCACCATCGCGGCGACGACCGCCACCGGCATGACGGCGTCCGCCACACCGACCACCACGGGAGGCACGGTGACCGGCAGCAAGCACCCCGCCCCGCGCCCGGTCGCGCCGGTGAACGCGGAGATCGCTGCGGCGCACTCGGCGGCGTACAAGTCGCTGCCGCAGGTGGTGGTCGACGTCGACGTCGAGGACCTGATGAAGGTCCACACCGAAGCGGACGCCGACGCGCTGCGGCCGCAGTTGATCGCGCAGGTCTGGAAGGACACCGGTGCCCTGCCGACCGCTCTGCCGACGGTACGGCGCAACGTCGGTACGCCGGCCGAGCTGCCCGCGTTCTCCGGCGTACGGCGCTACGACCGGCTCGAGGTGGCGATGCCGTTCGGGTACGTCGCCACGGTCTTCCTGCTGGAGCCGGTACGGCGGACGCACCGGCGCGTGGCGCTCTACCACAACGGCCACGGCGAAGGCTTGGAGACGATGCAGCGGACCGCCCAGGGACTGCTGGACCACGGCTACGTCGTGCTGCTGTTCGCGATGCCGTTCTACCACTGGAACCCGAAGACCATCCAAGATCCGGCCGATCCGACCGTGCAGCAGCAGCCGTCGCACAACGACCTCAACCTGTGGGAGTCCGAGCAGTACTCGCCGCTGGCGCTCTTCCTGGAGCCGCTGGCCGTCGCGATGAACCACGTGCAGGCGGCGTACCGGCCGTCGTCGGTGCAGATGGTCGGCCTGTCCGGCGGTGGCTGGGCGACCACGATCTACCCGGCGCTCGACACCCGGATCACCCGCTCGTACCCGACGGCCGGCTCGCTGCCGTTCTTCGTCCGGCCCGGCTCACCGAAGCCGAGCCCGACGCGCGGCGACTGGGAGCAGCGGCAGGACAAGCAGCCGGGCTTCTACGGGCTGGCCGACTTCCCCGACCTCTACGCCCTCGCCGCGGCCGGCCGGAACCGCCGGCAGCTCCAGATCCTCAACCGGTTCGACGAGTGCTGCTTCAACGGCGTCGGCCACCGCAGCTACGAGGCCGCTGTCCGGCAGCGGATCGCGGTGATCGGGACCGATGCCGTCAGCAACGAGTCGAACGGGCACTGGGAGCTGCTCGAGGACGCCACCCACGGCGACCACACGATCAGCCCCTACGCGCTGTCGGTGATCCTCTGGGACCTCGACGTCCACTGCGCGCACCTGCCGTAGCGGCTCACTGCAGGTCGGTCGGCGAGCTCGCCGACCGACCGTTGACCGTGACGTTGTCGAGGCTCACGTCGGCGTACTCGATCGTGCTGGGTGCTTCGATCTCGGTGAACGTGCAGTCGACGAGGCGGAGACCCTGGATCGGCGAGCGCTTGTACCCGCGGACGTGCAGAACGTTGCGGGCGTGGCCGACGGTGACGTTGCGCAGCTCGACGTTGCGGACCAGCGGCGTCAGCGGGCCGGTGTCGCCCTCACCGCGGTGGAAGTTGCACTGGACAACCTCCTTGGTGAGGTGCGAGATCGTCAGGTCCTTCAGGTAGATGTTCTCCGCGAAGCCGCCGCGGATCGAGTTCGTCTTGATATACAGCCCGAAGTACAGCCGCGGTGAGCCGATCACGCAGTCCCGGACGTACAGGTTGCGCACCCCGCCGGTCATGTCCGACCCGATGGTGATCGCGCCGTACTTGACCGTCAGCGTGCACTGCTCGACGACGATGTCCTCGGACGGTACGCCGACGCGCAGGCCGTCGTTCTCGCGGCCGGACTTGATCACGACGCAGTCGTCGCCGGCGGTGATGTCGCAGCCGCGGATCAGCACCGACCGGCAGGACTCGATGTCGATCCCGTCGTTGTTCGGGCCCTCGGAGTCGATCACCAGGTCCCGCACGGTGACGTTGCGGCACAGCACCGGGTGCACCTCCCAGAACGGCGACCGGACGATCGTCACGCCCTCGATCAGCACGGCGTCGCAGTCGTAGGGCTGGATGAAGCTCGACCGCAGCTGGTAGCCGTCGCCGTACACACGCTCGGACACCGGAACGCCGTCGGCGCCCTGCTGCCGGAGCTTCGCGAAGTCGTCGTCGCACCGGTGGAACCAGCCCCACCAGCTGTCCCAGCCGGCGCCACCGTCGAGCGTGCCCGCGCCGGTGATCGCGATGCCGGTGCAGCCGTTCGCGTAGATCATCGGTGAGTAGTTGAGCACCTCGACGCCCTCGTACCTGGTCTGTACGACGGGCAGGTAGTCGGCCGGGTCGCCGCTGAACAGCAGCGTCGCGCCCTCCGCGAGATGCAGGTTGACGCCGGACAACAGATGCACGGCACCGGTCAGGAAGGTGCCGGGTGGAACCAACACCCGGCCACCACCGGCCGCTGCACATGCCTCGATGGCCGCGCGGATCTGCGACGTGCACTTGGTCTGCCCATCCGCGACCGCGCCGTACGCCGTGATCGGGAAGTCCCGGTCGGGGAACTGCGGCGGCCGGATGTCGGCCAGGATGCGGTCGACGTCGTCCCACCCGGCCGGCATCAGAGCAGCTGGGCAGGGTCGGTGATCTGCTGCCCGTTGACGGTGAAGTTCTCGAACGACATGTCGACGTCCTTGATCGTGCTGGCGGCGTCGATGCTGGTGAACGTGCAGTCGATCATCCGGAAGTCCTGGATCGGCGAACGCGGGTAGCCGGTCATCGAGAAGGCGTTGCGGGCGTGCCCGACGGTGATGTTGCGCAGCTCGACGTTGCGCACCCGCGGGGTCAGCGGGCCGGTGTCGCCCTCGCCGCGGTAGAAGTTGCAGGACACGACTTCCTTGGTGAGGTTCGAGATCTGGATGTTGTCCAGGTAGATGTTCTCCGCGTAGCCGCCGCGCACCGAGTTGGTCTTGATGTAGAGCCCGAAGTACTGGTACTCGCTGCCGATCCTGCAGTTGCGGACGAACACGTTGCGCACGCCGCCGGTCATCTCGGACCCGATCGTGATCGCGCCGTACCGGATGTTCATCGTGCAGTCCTCGATCAGGATGTTCTCCGACGGCACGTTCACCCGCAGCCCGTCGGTGCCGCGGCCGGACTTGATCGCGATGCAGTCGTCGCCGACGTCGAACGTGCAGTTGCGGATCACGACGTACTGCGAGCACTCGGGATCGACGCCGTCGTTGTTCGGGCCGCGGCTGTCGATGTGCACGTTCTGCACGGTGACGTTGCGGGACAGCACCGGGTGGATCTCCCAGAACGGCGAGCGCAGCAGCTTCACGCCGTCGATCAGCACGTTGCGGCAGTGGTAGGTCTCGATGAACGCGGCCCGCAGGAAGTGGCCGCCGCCGAAGACGCGCTCGCGCACGGGCGTGCCCGCCTCGGCCATCGCGTTCAGGGTCTCGACATCGGTGGTGGTCTGGCTGACCCACGACCACCAGTTCTCGTAGTCGGCCTGGCCGTCGAGCGTGCCCGTGCCGGTGATCGCGATGTTGACGCAGTCGCGGGCGTAGATGAGCGGGGAGTAGTTCATCAGCTCGATGCCCTCGAAGCGCGTGAGGACGACGGGCAGGTACTGCTCGGGGTTGGTGCTGAAGAGCAGCGTCGCGCCTTCGGAGACGTGCAGGTTGACGTTGGACTGCAGGTGGATCGCGCCGGTGAGGAACGTCCCGGCCGGTACGACGACGCGGCCGCCGCCGGCGCGGTGGCAGGCCGTGATGGCGGCGCGGATCGCCGGGGTCGCGTCGGTGGTGCCGTCGGGGACGGCGCCGTACTTGGTGATCGGGTAGTCGCGGTGGCGGAAGCGAGGGGGTTTGGTCTCTCGGAGGATCTTGTGGACCTGGTCCCAGCCAGGCCCACCGTGTCCGTCGGCACCACTTGTTGTTGCAGCAACGGGGCTCACTCCCAGGCTGGTACTTGCGCCGGCGATCAGGGCGGCGCCGGCGGTCAGGCGGAGGAAGTTCTTGCGGCTGAGGTCGTCGTTCACCACGGGCGGTCTCCTTAAAGGGGGCGGTTACCGGTCGACCCGGACGCCGTTGATCCAGACCCGGTCCAGGCGCAGGCGTTCGACGTACTGAATCGTGTTCTCGCCTTCCATGCCGTCGAAGCGGCAGTTCTCCAGGCGGATCTCACGCAGCGGATCGGTGGCCAGGCCGAGCAGGTTCAGCGCGCGGGGCGCGCCGGCGGCGGTCAGGTGGCTGATGGTGATGCCGTGCAGGTCCGGCGGGTACGCGCCGGTGATCACGTTGGCGTAGTTGAGCACGATCTCGATCACCGAGTCCGCGGCCTGCCCGACGGTCACCCGGCGGACGTCGACGTTCGCGATCGTGCCGCCGCGTTGCGGGTTGCTCTTGATCCGGATCGCGCGTTCCAGCCGCGGGCTGCTCATCCGGCAGTCCCGGACGAAGATGTCGGTGATCCCGCCGGTGGTCTCGCTGCCGATGCTGACGCCGCCGTTGCCGTCGGCCATCTCGCAGTCGCGCACAACGGCGTACCGGGTCGGGACGTTCACCCGCCGGCCGTCGGCATCCTTGCCGGCCTTGAACGCGATGCAGTCGTCGCCGGTGGAGATCGTGCAGCGCTCGATCAGGACGTCGGTGCAGGACTCGGGGTCGATGCCGTCGTTGTTCGGTCCGTGCGGGCTGTCGATCGTGACGCCGCGGATCGTGACGTTGCGGCACAGCACCGGGTGCAGGTTCCACATCGGGGAGTCCTTGACCGTGACGTCCTCGATCAGCACGTTCTGGCAGCGGTTGAACTGGACGAGGTTCGGCCGCAGGTAGTGGCCCTCGCCGAAGACCCTTTGCTCGACCGGTACGCCGTTCTCGGCCATCGACAGCAGCAAGGTCTTGTCCGGGCTCTCGTTCGGCGGCGGGCCGTTGGTCCAGTCCCACCAGTGCGTCGCGTCAGCACGGCCGTCCAGCACGCCGTCGCCGGTGATCGCGATGTCGCGCTGCCGGTAGGCGTAGACGAAGGCGGAGTAGTTGTGGCACTCGGTGCCCTCGTACCGGGTCGGCACCACCGGCAGGTACGCAGCCGGGTCCTGGCTGAACGCGAGGCGGGACCCGGCGGCGAGGTGGAGATCCACGCCGCTGAGCAGGTGGATCGCACCGGTGCGGTAGTCCCCGGCCGGTACGAGGACATGACCGCCGCCGGCGTGGTGACAGGCGCGGATCGCGGCCCGGATCGCGGCGGTGCAGTCGGTCGCGTCGTCGCCGACCGCGCCGTACCGGGTGATGTCGAACCACCGGTTCGGGAAGCGCGGAGCGCGGATGCGACGGAGGATCCGCGCCATCTGAGCGTCGGCTGATGTCTCTACGGCGGCGGCCGGGGCGGTGCCGCCGCCGAAGACGAGACCAGCAGCCACCACGCCACCGGTCAGCAGAAAGCCACGTCGGCGGACCTCTTCAGGCATAGCGGTGCTCCGTTCAAGCCGACAAATGCAAACGATTGCAGTCGATCGAACACTGGCCTGCGCAGTGTGTCAACGGCTCGTCGCAACAAACCCTTGACCGGTCCGAAATCTCTTGGATACTTGCGGGCAAAGGTTTACCTATCGAGAGGTTCCGCCCATGAACCCCAGTCGCCGCCGGGTCCTCGGCCTCGGTCTCACCGGAGCAGTTGCCTTAGGCATTGGATCTGAGTTGACCGCGTCCGCACGGCCAGACGCCGAGCAGGCCGTGCGGGCGCGGATCCGGCCGCCGCGGTTCCCGGACCGGTGGTTCGACATCAGCCGGTACGGCGCGACGCCGGACGACGCGACCGCGGGGATCGCCCGCGCGATCCAGGCCTGCCACGCGGCCGGCGGCGGCCACGTCGTCGTACCGGCGGGGGTCTGGCAGACCGGCGCGATCAACCTGCTCAGCCACGTCGACCTGCACCTGCGCGAAGGCTCCACGCTGCGGTTCAGCACCGACCCGGCGGCGTACCTGCCGGTGGTCCGGACCCGGTGGCAGAGCGTCGAGGTCTACAACTACTCCTCGCTGATCCGTGCCGAGGGCCAGACCGACATCGCGATCACCGGTTCCGGCGTACTGGACGGTGCCGGTGACAACGAGCACTGGTGGTACCTGATCGGCAGCGGCCAGTACGGCTGGCACAGCGGCCTGCCCAACCAGCGCGCCGACTGGGGTGAGCTCGAGCGGATGAACAACGAGCAGGTCCCGGTCGAGCAGCGCGTCTTCGGCGAGGGCCACTACCTGCGGCCGAGCTTCATCCAGCCGTTCCGCTGCCGCAACGTGCTGATCGAGGGCGTCACGGTCAAGGACTCGCCGATGTGGACGATCCACCCGCTCGAGTGCGACAACGTGACCGTTCAGGATGTGACGATCCAGAGCCTCGGCCCGAACGGCGACGGCTGCAACCCCGAGTCGTGCACGAACGTGCTGATCCGCCGCACCACGTTCGAGACCCACGACGACTGCATCGCGATCAAGTCCGGCCGGGACGCCGACGGCCGCCGGCTCGGGCTGCCGTCGCGCGGGATCATCGTCGAGGACTGCACGTACCTGAGCGGCGGCGCCGCGGTCGCGGTCGGCAGCGAGATGAGCGGCGGGATCGAGGATGTCTGGGTCCGGGGCCTGCGGATGGTGGCCGACCCGGCCGCGGTCGAGGCGTACCTGCAGTGGGTGCTCTGCGTGAAGTCGACGTCGACCCGGGGCGGGTACGTGCGCAACATCAACGTCCGCGACGTCGACTGCCGGGCGTGGACGTACCGTCCGCTCGAGATCACCTTCAGCTACCAGGGCGGCGGCGACCAGGCCCTGTTCCCCGACGTACGGGACGTGCGGTTCGACCGGGTGCACGTCGCCCGGGCCGAGCGGGCGTACCGGATCGTCGGCGCGGAGACGGCGCCGGTCCGTTCGGTCGCGGTCACGAACAGTCGTTTCGACGTCGTCGCGGCGGAAGCTGTCGTACAGTACGCCGACGACGTACAGATCCGGAACGTACGGATCGGCGACTCCCGGGTGGGGTGACACCCCGCCCGCGAACGGGCGAGAGGTGACGGTGGCGGAACACGGGCGGGTCCGGCTGATCGACGTGGCGCGCGAGGCGGGGACCTCGGTCTCGACCGTGTCGCGGGCGCTCAACGGCTCCGACCTGATCTCGCCGGAGGTGGTCGCGCACGTCCGCACGGTGGCCGACGGGCTCGGCTACCGGGCGGACCGGCGGGCGCAGGAGTTCAAGCTCGGCCGTCCGCGGACCGTCGGCGTGACCGTGCCCGACCTGACGAACCCGTTCTTCTCCGAGGTGCTCAAGGGGCTGGCCGCCGCGGCCCGTGCGGACGGCCATCGGCTGCTGATCGGTGAGAGCGGCGAGGAGCCCGCGGAGGAGCTGCGGCTGGTCGAGGAGATGGCCGACCACTCCGGCGCGCTGGTGCTGTGCAGTTCCCGACTGTCCCGAGCCGGCCTGGACAAGGCGCTGGCCCTGCCGCTCCCCGTCGTCTGCATCAACCGCGCGGTCAAGAACGCCGGCGTGGTCGCGATCGACTACCGCGCCGCGAGCCGACTGCTGCTGGAGCACCTCACCGGTCTCGGCCATCGCAGGGTCCTGTACGTCGGAGGGCCGGCGTCCTCCTGGTCCGACGGTGAGCGCCGCCGCACGCTGCGCCGGACCGCGCGGTCGCTGGACGTCACGCTCGACGAGGTCGACGGCGGCTGGTCCGGCCACCACGGCTATGACGCGGGCCCGACCGTGCTGGCCAGCCGGGCGACCGCCGTGATCACCTTCAACGACCTGGTCGGTGTCGGGCTGCTCAGCTGGCTGCACGACAACGACGTCGACGTTCCCGCCGAGCTGTCGGTGACGTCGTACGACGACATCCCGATCGCCGCGTACTCGCGGCCGCCGCTGACCTCCCTGCGCAACGAGCGGGCCCGCCTCGGCGAGCTGGCCTGGAAGCAGTTGGCCGCGCGGCTCGCGGGCGAGGAGTGGCCGCGGCCGGACCTGCTCACGCCTGAGCTGGTGGTCCGCGGTAGCACCGGTCCGGTGCGGCGACGAGCGCGGATCAAGGTCGGCTGAACTCCTTCCCACAAACGTTTGCACAGCATGTGGACAGGTCGGTGACCTCGGTGGCCCTCTCGGGTTAGGTTCTGGGCATGCTGCCGTCACGGATTCTGCTGGGGACGGCGTACTACCCGGAGTACCTGCCGCGGGCGCTGGCCGGACGGATCGACACCGATCTGGACCTGATGGCCGCCGCGGGGATCACCGTGATCAGGGTGGGCGAGTCGGTCTGGTCGACCTGGGAACCGCGCGACGGGGTGTTCGAGCTGGAGTGGCTTCGGCCGGTGCTCGACGGTGCCTCGGCGCGGGGGATCGGGGTCGTGCTCGGGACACCGACGTACGCCGTACCGCCGTGGTTGCAGCGGGCTCACCCGGAGATCGCGGCCGAGCGCCGTACGGGCGAGCGGGTGCCGTGGGGTGTGCGCCAGGAAGTCGACTACCACCAGCCCGCGTTCCTGTTCCACGCCGAGCGGGTGGTGCGGCGCGTGGTCGGGCACTACCGGGACCATCCGGCGGTGATCGGGTACCAGGTCGACAACGAGCCGGGGCTGCTGCTGCCGCACAACGAGAGCACGTTCCAGGCGTTCGTGGCCTCGCTGCGGGAGCAGTACGGGTCGGTTGAGGCGCTGAACGAGGCGTGGGGGCTGACGTACTGGTCGCATCGGTTGAGTGAGTGGTCGGAGCTGTGGCGACCTGATGGCAACAGCACGCCGTCGTACGACCTGGCCTGGCGGAGGTTTCAGGCGGGGCGGACGACGGACTTCATCGGGTGGCAGGCGGATCTGGTCCGCGAGCTGCGGCGGCCTGGGCAGTTCGTGACGACCTGTCTGGCGTACAGCCGGGCGGCGGTGGCCGACGTGCCGCTGACCGAGCGGCTGGATGTTGCTGCGGGCAATGTTTACGTGCACGTGCAGGACGGGTTGGACCGGCCGGCGGGTCCTCAGCGGTTCGAGCCGGGGTGGTTCGGGCGGAGTGTTGCGGAGCTCTACCTGTCGGCGGACCGGATCCAGGCGTCGCGACAGGGGCCGTTCCTGGTGACCGAGACGAACTCGACGTCGATCGGTGGCTCGCAGCTCAACCATCCGCCGTACGACGGGCAACTGCGGCAGCTCGCGTGGGCGCTGGTGTCGCGTGGTGCCCAGCTGGTGCAGTACTGGCACTGGCACTCGATTCATCACGGCGCGGAGACGTACTGGGGTGGGATTCTCGGGCACTCGCTGGAGCCGGGGCGGGTGTATCGGGAGATCGCTGCGCTGGGGGCTGAGCTGGTTGCGGCTGGTGAGGTTGTTGCGGGGTTGCGGCCGGAGGTGGATGTCGCGGTGCTCTGGTCGACCGAGAGCGACTGGGCTCTGCAGTTCCAGCCGCCGCTGGCGCACGCCGGTGGGGTGCCGGATGTGGGGTCGTACAAGGCGATCGTCACGGCGTTCTACACGGGTGTGGTGGACGCTGGATTGAGGCCGGGGGTCTTGGCGGCCGAGCATCTTGCCACTGCTGGAAATGTACCTGTGCTGGTTGTGCCTGCTTTCTACACCGCGTCGGATGATGAACTCGATGCGCTGGTGGAGTACGCGCGGGCGGGTGGGCATCTCGTGATCGGCCCGCGTACGGGGTACGGCGATCCTGAGGCGCGTGCTCGGGCGGAGGTGGCACCGGGGCGGCTGCGGGAAGCGGCCGGGGTGCACTACCTGGAGTTCGAGAACCTGCTCGAGCCGCTGCCGGTCGATGGGTTGGCCGGGCACGCGACGCGGTGGGCTGATGGCCTGGTGCTGGACGATGGCGAGGCGCTGGCCTGGTACGAGCACCCGGGTGGCGGGCGGCGGCCGGTGGTCACGAGCAAGCAGTTCGGCGACGGGCGGGTGACGTACGTCGGCACTGTGCCCGACGCGGCACTGGCGCGGTCGATCGCCGAGTTCGCCGGTGGTGCCAGCGGATGGGAGTTGCCTGCGTCGGTGACCGCGTTGTCCGCGGTGAATCCGGCCGGTGAGCGGCTCTGGTTCGTGCACAACTGGTCCGGCGATCCGGTGGACGTGGTGGTGCCGAGCGCTCTGACCGACGTGCTCGCTGAGCAGCGGGTCGACGAGCTGATCCGGCTGCAAGCTCGGGACGTGCGGGTTCTGAAGGAGGACGCCTGATGTACTTCGAGGATCTCGAACCCGGCACCGGCCGGCGGGAGCCGCGCGCGTGGCTGCACTCGTCCGCTCCGGAGCTGAGCCTCAACGGCACGTGGCGGTTCAAGCTGTCGGCCGGTCCCGCGCAAGCGCCGTACGACGTGATGTCGCCGGCGCTGGCCGACGACGACTGGGACGAGCTGGTCGTGCCCGGGCACTGGGTGCTGCAGGGCCACGACCGGCCGCGGTACACGAACACCGCCTTCCCGTTCCCGATCGACCCGCCGCGGACGCCCGCGGCGAATCCGACCGGCGACCACCGGCACTGGTTCGACCTGCCGGCGGAATGGCCGGACGGAAGCGCCGTACTGCGGTTCGAAGGCGTCGAGTCGTGCTTCAAGGTCTGGCTGAACGGCGTCGAGCTCGGCACGTCCAAGGGCAGCCGGCTGCCGAGCGAGTTCGAGGCCGGGCCACACCTGCGGCCGGGGCGGAACCTGCTGACCGTGCGCGTGCACCAGTGGTCCTCGGGCAGCTACCTCGAGGACCAGGACATGTGGTGGCTGCCGGGGATCTTCCGCGACGTGACGTTGCGCAGCCGCCCGGTCGAGGGCGTCGAGGACGTCTTCGTCCACGCGGGCTTCGACCACGTCACCGGCGAGGGAGCGCTGCGGGTCGACTGCGTGACCAGCGGGTCGTACGACGTGCGAGTGGTCGTGCCGGAGCTGGGACTGGACCTCGCACCGGGGGAGACGGTCGTTGTCCCGGGCATCGATCCCTGGTCGGCCGAGATCCCGCGGCTGTACGACGCGACTGTCGTTTCTCCCGGTGAGACCGTTGCGCTGCGCATCGGGTTCCGAACGGTCGCGCTGGTCGACGACCAGCTGACGGTCAACGGGCGGCCGCTCTTCTTCCGGGGCGTGAACCGGCACGAGCACGACGAGCGCCACGGCCGCGCGATCGGGTTCGAGGCGATGCGGCAGGACCTCGTGCTGATGAAGCAGCACAACCTGAACGCCGTACGGACTGCGCACTACCCGCCGCACCCGGCCTTCCTGGACCTGTGCGACGAGCTGGGGCTGTGGGTGATCGACGAGTGCGACGTCGAGACGCACGGGTTCATCTACACCGGCTGGGAAGGCAATCCCGCGGACGACCCGGACTGGGCGCCGATGATGCTGGACCGGATGCGGCGGATGGTCGAGCGGGACAAGAACCATCCGAGCGTGGTGATCTGGTCGCTGGGCAACGAGAGCCACCGCGGTCGCAACTTCGGCGTGATGGAGGCGTGGGTGCGGGAGCGCGATCCCGGCCGGGCGCTGTTCTACGAGCGGGACCGGAGCTACGAGTTCTCGGACTTCTACAGCTTGATGTACACGCCGTTGGACGAGCTGGAACGGATCGGTACCCGGACCGAGGAGGTGCCGGCGGAGATCGCGCCCGAGCTCGAGGCGCGGCGGAGGGCGTTGCCGTTCGTCCTCTGCGAGTACGCGCATGCCATGGGCAACGGTCCGGGCGGGTTGGTGGACTACCAGCGGGTGTTCGAGAAGTACCCGCGGCTGCAGGGCGGGTTCGTCTGGGAGTGGATCGATCACGGGCTGCTGCTGCCGGGGGCCGTTGATCCCGTGTACGGCGGTGCGTTCGGCGAGAAGGTGCACGGGTCGAACTTCTGCATCGACGGGCTGCTGTTCCCGGATCGGACGCCGTCGCCTGGGCTGACGGAGTACAAGAAGGTAATCGAGCCGGTGCGGATCACCGGTCCGGACCCGCTGAGGATCGAGAACCGGCAGGATTTCGCGACGCTGGACCACTTGACGTTCCTGTGGAGTGAAGAGGTGGAGGGGGTGGAGGTCGCTGGGGGAGTGCTGGAGGTCCCGGAGGTTGCGCCGGGTGCGGCAGCTGAGGTGTCGCAACCTGGGCTTGCGGGTGAGGTCGCGGTGGCCGGGGCTTCTGGTGGCGAACGGTGGTTGATAGTGCGCGCTGTGCTGGCGAAGGACGAGGCGTGGGTGGAGGCTGGGCACGAGGTTGCGTGGGCGCAGTTTCAGTTGCGAGGTGCCGAGGTCTCGCCGGTTGCGTCAGGTGACCGGGTTGTCGAGGACGGGGAGTACCTCAGGCTCGGGCCCGGCGTCTTCGACCGGAGCGGTCAGTTGATCGAGCTGGCGGGGATGCCGGTCGAGAGCCCCCGGCTGGATCTGTGGCGGGCGCCGACGGACAACGACAACGGGCAAGGCGGCACCAACGGCGTCACGAATGAGTGGCGGGCCGCAGGATTGGACCGGCTGGTGCATCGGGCTGACCACTTGGAGGTTGGCGAGCGCGAGCTGCTGGTGCGTGGCCGGGTCGCGCCGGACGGGCTGGGGCTCGGGGTGCGGGTTTCCTACCGGTGGACCAGCGTGCGGCAAGGCCACGGCCGCGACGCCGCGGCGGGAGGCGCATTGCGCCTGGAGGTCGAGGTTGAGCCAGAAGGCGGTTGGCTTGGGCCGGGCGCGACGATCAAGCCCGTCTGCGAGAGCTGGCCGCGGGTCGGTGTGCGGATGGCGTTACCCGCGGCGATCGACCGAGCGAGCTGGTTCGGCGGGGGACCAGGCGAGGCGTACGCCGACAGTCGCCAGGCAGCGCGGGTCGGCAGGTACACAGCGAGCGTGGACGACCTGCAGACGCCGTACGTCGTACCGCAGGAGAACGGCTCGCGGATCGACGTCCGCTGGGCCGAGCTGACCGATGCCGAAGGCAACGGGATGCGGGTCGACGGTGAGGCGTTCTTCCAGCTGACGGCGCGGCGGTGGACGACCGAGGATCTGGAGCAGGCGAAGCACCGTAGCGACCTGGTCGCACGCGACCAGGTCTACGTCAACCTCGACCTCGCCCAGAACGGACTGGGGAGCGCGTCGTGCGGCCCGAGAGCGGCGCAGCAATATGTGCTCGCTCCCGGGCCGTACTCGTTCGCGGTGACGTTCCGGCCGCTCAGCGTGGAGTGACGAAGGTGATGTAGGTCGAGTTGCCCTTGTCGACCACGCCGGAGTTGGCACCGAGCTGAACCTGCCCGGCCGGCACGTCCCGCTTGAAGAGCAGCAGCCGCTGGTCGGTCGTGCCGACGGTCTCGCCGGTGCGGGTGAAGGTGCGCAACCACTCCGGCCACCACACCCCCTCGCCGCGGGGATCGAACGCGACGTACACGGTCGCCGGCCGGCTCACGTCGAAGGTCAGGTACGCCGGACTCGTGTTCTTCGAGTCGTCGTTCGCCCCAGGGACGAGCGCCTGTCCGGTCAATTCCGTAGGCAGGTCCGTCACCGTGTAGCTGCGGTCGACGTAGATCTGCGCTCCGGCCTGAGCCTTGACCAGGTTCTGCAACTTGTCCGGCGACTTCACGGTCACCAGGTCGCTCTGCAACGGCGGTTCACTCCTCCGTACGCCGAGCAGCCGCGTCCCGACCGTCTTCACCGCATCAGCAGCCCGACCGGTCAGCGGCGCGAAAGCGAACGACGACAGCGGCACCGCAACCCGCTCGACGACGTACGAACGACCGGCCACGACAGGCGCGGTGACGATCTCGTCAGCGGTCGGCCCGACGACGGCCCGCCCGCTCCGCTCGTCGACCACCCGGATCCGCTCCCCGGCCCAGGGATTCCGGACCCGCAGCGACTCCTTGCTGTCGGCCTCGATCCCGACCATGCTCGGCACGCCGTCGCGCACCTCGGTGCTGATCCGATGCCCACCCGCGATCTCGACCGACCCGGCGACGTCCCACCCGCTCGGCCAGGCCGGCGCGACGTGCACCACCCCGTCGTACGACTGAACGAGCGCTTCCTGGAGACCGGTCGTCAGCACGCCGCCCCACTCGTTGTAGAAGCTCTGCTGCCGGACCGCCTCCCGCCCGGTGCGGTGCACGGTGAAGCCGTTCGGGAAGATCTGGAAGTCCTCGATGCCCTTCAGCAGCAGGCGTTTGACCTCATCGGCCTGCCCGAGCCGAGCAGCCCACGTGCTGTCCATGCCCCAGTCCTTGTCCTGCGGATAGACGCGCTGCCGGTACGTCGCCTGCAGCAGCTCCGAGTTCTCGTCGAAGAGCCCCCAGGGCCACAGCGCCTCCAGCTCCGGGTTCTGCGTGTTCTGTGGCGCCTCGTCGGTCCCGGACCAGGCGAGCACCTGCTCACCGCCGCGTTCGATCGTCCGGAACGGCGGGAGCTTGGCCACCGCGTCCCGCAGCCGCTTCGCCAGCGCGCGATCCCCTTGCGAGTCCGCGAGATCGGCGACGATCGGGAAGACGACTCGCATCCCGGCGAGGTCGGGCGTTGGGTCAGTCGTGTCCCACTGCACCTCGAGCGCGTTCACATGTTCCAGGTGCAGATAGCCGTCCGTGCCACGCTTCAGCACGGACAGGTGGAACTCGACGATGTCGCGCATCAACGGGTACGCCCGTTCGAGCAGCGCGCGGTCGCCGGTGTAGCGGTACTGCTGCCAGAGGTTGTTCACCAGTTCCGGCCCGCTGCTCAGGATCCGCTTCACCCAGCTCGGCTCGCCCGTGCTGTCGCAACCGTCGGCGGTCCCGTCGTACCGGAGGAACTCGGGCACGCAGGTGCCCTTCGCCCCGACCCAGTGCGTGCGCGTCCACTCCTTCATCGCGGCGGCCTGGTCGAGGTAGAACCGGAAGTACGGCGAGTTGAACTCACCGAGACCGGCGCCGAGGTTGGACGAGACCAGCATCCGCAGGTTGAAGTGCCAGTACGAGTCCTGCGCCCAGTCGGCCTGGTCCTTGGCCGAGGAGAACATCCGGACGACGGCGCCGTGCGTGCTCGGTACGGCGGACCGCATCGACGCACCCATCGTGTAGAGCTGCAGGGTGCGCAGGTTCTCGACGTACTCGCCGGAGCCGTCGGCCGACGTGATGCGCAGCGGCGCGGCCTTCGCCCAGAACGCGTGCCACCACTCCGTGTGCCGCCGGGCCGACTCGTCGGCGCTCCTCAAAGCCTTCTGAGCGGCCGCGGCGACGTCACCACCGGTGTACGCCGGTACGCCGACCACGAGCCGGAACGAGCCGTCCGCGTTCGGCCGGAAGGTGAGGCGCACGGTCAACGGGTCGACCACCGTCGCCGATACCCCACGAGCTCGGGCGGTGAGCGCGGCGACGGCGCCCGTCGTACTGCCGGAGGCTTTGTCGTGGAACGTCTCGGCCAGTGCGGCGACGGCATTCGCGGCACTGGCGGTCGGGGTGCGGCCGTCCCAGAGTTTGAGGTCGGCGGTCTGTTGCTTGCCGGGGTCGGCGCCGGTGACCTCGAGGACGAACTGGTCCGCGTCGGCGCGGATGTACGAGCGGGCGGACATCCCGCCGCCGCGCTGGACCACCTGGCCGTCGTACAGGGCGAGACGGCCGGTGTAGTCGTCGGCACGCATCAGCGGGTCGAGACCCGGTACGACGAGGCGGCCGGCGGACTTGAGCTCGGGGAAGGTGTCGACGCGGTTGAGCTGGGCGGTGTAGCCCTTCTCCGCCCAGACCGCGGCGCCGAGCGTTCCGTTGCCGAGCGGCATCGCCTGGTAGGCCTGCCAGGCCGGCCCTTCCTGGACCAGGTCCGAGCGGGCGACCAGACCGGCCGGATCGGCGCGCAGCGCGCCGTTGTGCCACGCGGTGGTCGCACGATCCGGCGGAGCTGACGGGCCGGCGGTGGCGAGTGAGCCGGTGGTGGCGGCGAGCAAGGTGACGAGCAGGGGCAAGGTCCAGCGAACAGGCTGCATCACGTCAACCTCTCCCAGAGCTCGGCGGGTAGTGGGTGTGCCCACAGGGCGGCGTTCTCGCGGACCTCGTCCGCCGTCGAGCAGCCGATCAGGACGCTCGTCACCGCTTCGTGGGTCGCGGGGAAGCGCATAGCTGCTGCCTTGAGCGGTACGCCGAACATCGTGCAGGTCTTCGCCATCTGCTCGACCCGTTCCACGATCTCCGCGGATGCGGGGTGGTAGTCGTAGGTCGATCCGCCGGCGAGGATGCCCGAGTTGAAGACCCCGCCCGCGATCACCGCGACGTCCCGCTCCGCGGCCGCGACGAGTAGGTCGTCGGCCGCCGACCGGTCGAGCAGGGTGTAGCGGCCGGCGATCAGGACCGCGTCGATTCCGGTGGAGCGGACGAAGCGGGCGGGCATCGCGGCGCTGTTCATGCCGATGCCGATGGCACCGATCACACCCTGGCTGCGCAGGTCGTCGAGCACCGGGTAGGCCTCGTCGAGTGCCTGCCGTTCGTGGTGGTCGGGGTCGTGCAGGTAGACGACGTCGACGTGGTCCAGGCCGAGCCGGGTGAGGCTGTCTTCGACCGAGCGCGCGATGCCGTCACGGCTGAAGTCGTACTTCACCGCACCGCCGGCCTCGTCCACCACCCGCCGCCCGGCCTTCGTCGACACCGTGTACGACGTGCGCGGTAATCCGGCGAGTCCTTTGCCGAGTCGCCGTTCGGCAGTTCCCGCACCGTACAGGGGAGCGGTGTCGAAGTACGTGATCCCGGCATCGATCGCCGCCCGCAAGGCGGCCTCTGCTCGGGCGTCATCGCCGGGCTCGTTCCCGGCCAGCGGCGCGGTGCCCAGTCCCAGAGGTTCAAGTTGTTTCATGGGCGCGGCTCGATCAGGTACTCGACGCCGGCGGTCGTCCGGAACTCGACCACACCGTCCTCCGGGCGGCCGAAGGCGACCGGGCCTCGGGTCGACTTCACATCCACGCGGCTACCGGTGCGCAGCTTGAGGCGGTTGCCGAGCAGCGACCTGATCCTTGCCTTGGTCAACTTCCCGTCGGCCCACGACAGCTCGACCTCGAAACCTCCACGCGCCCGCAGCCCGCTGACCTTGCCGGTGCCGAACGCCGTCGGCAGGCACGGCAGCAGGGCGACCTCGCCGGAGTGGCTCTGCAGAATCATCTCGGTGAGACCCGAGACCCCGCCGAAGTTGCCGTCGATCTGGAACGGCGGGTGCAGGTCGAACAGGTTCGGTGCGGTCCGCCCGGGCGCGATCAGCTGGGTGAGGTGCTTGTACGCGTTGTCCGGTTCGAGCAGGCGCGCCCGCAGGTTCAGCTTCCACGCCAGCGACCAGCCGGCCGTGACCGCCGGTCCGCGCAGCTCGAGCGACTTGCGTGCCGCGTCCGCGAGCTCCGGCGTACGGCGTGGGGTGATCTGGTCGCTCGGGAACACCGCCCACAGGTGCGAGACGTGCCGGCTGGTCTCGGTCGCGGCCTCCTCCCAGTCGATCAGCCACTCCTGGATCTGGCCGAGGAAGCCGATCTGGATCGGGGGCAGCTTGGCCCGCGCCGCGGCGGCCTGGGCCGCCATCGACGCGTCATGGCCGAGCAGCTGCGAGGCCTGGCCGAAGACCTTGAACAGGTCGTGCAGGATCTCGCCGTCCATCGTCGGTCCGGCGCAGATGCTGACGCCGTTGTTGTCGTAGTCGTGGTGCTTCAGTTCCGGCGAGTGCGACGGGCTGGTCACCAGATAGCCCGTCGCCGCGTCGGTCTGCAACTGGTCGAGGAAGAACTCCACCGCACCCCGCAGTACGGGGTAGAACTTGCGCAGCATCGCCACGTCGCCGGTGTACTCGTACCGCTCCCAGAACAGCAGCGACAACCACGCGCCGCCGGTCGGCCAGACGCCGTAGAAGGCGAAGTCCACCGGAGCGGTGCCGCGCCAGCCGTCGGTGTTGTGGTGCGCGACCCAGCCCGGTGCGTCGTACATCAGCTCGGCGGTGCGCTTGCCGGTCTCGGCCAGCTCGCCGATCATCTGGAACATCGGGTCCCAGCACTCGGCCAGGTTGGTCGGACCGGCCGGCCAGTAGTTCATCTCGGCGTTGATGTTCAGCGTGAACTTCGACTGCCACTCGGGCAGCATCTTGTAGCTCCAGATCCCCTGCAGGTTGGCCGGCTGGCCCGGGCTGCGCGAGCTGGAGATCAGCAGGTAGCGACCGAACTGGTAGTACAGCGCGGCCAGTTGTGGGTCACCACCGTTGCGGAAGGCCACGATCCGCTGGTCGGTCGGCAGCGCGATCGCGTCCGACGTCCCGAGGTCGATGTCCAGCCGGCCGAACAGCCGCCGGTAGTCGCCGACGTGCTCCTGCCGCAGTCGCCCGTACGCCGGTTGCCGCAACTTCGTCAGCGGCGCGAGCGCCTTGGCGACCTGGTCGTCGGTGACGTCGTGGTAGTTGCGGTAGCTGGTGCCGATCGACAGCAGCAGGGTCACCTCGTCGGCGCCGTCCACTGTGAGCTTGCCGTCGGCAACGGTCGTGCTGCCACCGTCGGCGAACGCGCGGAGCAGCGCGCAGAACTTCACCGAGCCGGTCAGGCCCTCGGCGTCGCCGCTGATGCCGTTGAGCGCGAGGGTGGTGTCGTCGAAGCGGTCGACGGTCGCCGCCTGCGGGGTGGTGTAGGTGGTGCTGAAGGACAGCTTGCCGGGCTGGTCCGCGGTCAGCCGGAGGACCAGGACCTGCGCCGGGTGGCTGACGAAGACCTCGCGGCGGTAGCGGACCCCGCCGGAAACGAAGCTCGTCGACGTGATCGCGGTGGTCAGGTCCAGCTCGCGCCGGTACTCGGTGACGTCGGTCTCGGTGATGCCGGGGAAGGTCAGCTCGAGGTCGCCGACCGGCTGGTACTGCATCTGCTCGGTCGGGCGGCCCATGAAGTGCTCGTCGGCCAGGTTCTGCGCTTCGAGGTACTTCTCCTCGGCGATCAGGCGACGGATCTCCGGCAGGACCTCCTTGCCGACCGGGTCGTCGTACTGGTGCGGGCCGCCGGCCCAGACGGAGTCCTCGTTGAGCTGCAGGCGTTCGGTGGCGGTGCCGCCGTACACCATCGCACCGAGGCGGCCGTTGCCAATGGCAAGTGCTTGGAGCCACTCGACGGCGGGCTGCTGGTACCAGAGCTTCAGCGGGTTGGTCTCGGGGCGGGAAGGTTCGGGAACGGCAGCCGCGGTGAGCGGATCGGTCAGCGCGCCGGCGGCTAGAGCAGTGCCTGCGGCGGCGCCGGCGGTCTTGAGGACCTGGCGCCGGGTGTAGTCGGACATGGTGCTCCCTGTCTTCGGGCGGGGTGGGAGTAGGTACGTCGTGCGGTGCCGCCGAACACGTCGTCGTGCGCGGCGGGAGGAACGAGGGTGGTGAAGAGGCGGATCGTCTCGGCACGGCTGGATCGCAGCGTGCAGACAGGCCAGTCGGAGCCGAACATCAAGCGGTCGCTGCCCAACAGGCCGAGCAGGAAGTCGATGTGGGCCGCGAGGTCGTCGGGCGGGAGATAGGCGCCGGAGAGTTTGACGACGACGTTGCCGGTGTCGGCGAGTGCCTTCATGCCGTCGGCCCAGGCCTCGCCAGGCGGATTGCCGAGGTGGTCGATCACCAGTCGCGCGTCGGGTACGGCGGCAGCCAGCTGAGCGGCGCCGGGGAGCGCGGACGGGCGGAGCAGCAGGTCGACGGCGAGGTCGGCCTGCGCGGCTGCCTGCACACCGCGGACGAAGGCGGGATCGGTGAACGCGGACGGATCGTGCTGATCCGCGGGCGGACACCGCACTCCGACGAGCCGATCGGCGAGTGCTGCGAACTGTGCGGTGAGGTCCTCCCGCAGGTCGAACCATCCGACAACACCCAGCACTTCCGGGTGTTCCTCGGCGAGGGCCAGCAGGTCATGGACCTCAGCCGGATCGGCATCGGCCTGGACCAGCACGCACTCCGGCACGACGCCACCGGACGCCTCACGCAGGTCCTCCACCAGGTAGTCGCGCCGGAGTGGGTGGCCGGCGGGCAACCAGGGCAGTTGCCGCCGGGCGAGGTCCCACACGTGGACGTGAGCGTCGACGGTGAGGGGGGGAGCGGGCGGCTCAGTCATGGCGGGCGGCCGGTCTCGTGATCGAGCTTTCGCCGCGGGCGTGGGCGGAGAACAGGCGAGCAGCATCCTCCGGATCGTTGGCACCCAGTACGTCGACCAGATCGTGGTGGCGGCGGGCCATCAGCCCCCAATCACCGGCGTACATCGCGTTCGACACCACCTGCAGGCTCCACAGCGCCGGCTCGAGTGCCCGCCAGACGCGCAGCAGCATCGAGTTGCCGCTGACGGCGAGGACCTGGCGGTGGAACCGCAGGTCGGCCTCGCGGAAGGCGCCGATGTCGTGGTGCTCGGCGGCCTCGATCATCCGGGCGACCTCGATCCGGAGCAGTTGCAGCTCCTCCTCGGGGACGTGCCCGGTCGCCCGCCGGGCGGCCGCGGTCTCCAGCAGCACCCGGACCTCGCGCGCCTCGCGGGCCTCGACCTGGGAGATCTCGGTGACGAAGTTGCCGAGCCTCGGCCGGTACGTCACCAGCCCCTCGTGCGCCAGCCGCCGTACGGCCTCGCGAGCCGGGGTCTGGCTGGTGCCGAGCACCCGTGCGATCTCCGACTCGACCACGCGCATCCCGGGGGCGAGCTCGCCGGACAGTATCCAGCCGCGGATCGCCTCGTACACCCGGTCGGACAGCAGTTCGGTGTCGTTGGCCGGCGGAGGCGGCGGTTGCGTCGAGCGCAACGCGAGCCCGCCGCCGGTCCGGTAGTGGTGCTGCTCCTCGCGCCGCCGGCGGGCGACGGTCGACTGGGACACCCCGTACGCCGCGGCGACCTGCCGCGTCGACGGCTGCCGGTCGGCCGGCAGCGCGGTGGCCCAGTCCAGTTCGCCGACGAGCTCCGCCGCGTCGGCCAGGCTGCCGGACAGCACCCCTCGGCCGTCCCCGCCGGGCCGTTGAGTGGACCGCTGGGTGGACTGTCCGGTATCGGCCATCGATCCGGCGGGCAACGCACCCAGCCGGACCCGGTCGACCATCCGCGGCCGGCCGCTGCGCATCCCGTCGTCGAGGCCGGCCATCCCCATCCGCAGGAACCGGCGCCGCCACTTGCCGACCGTTCCCGGGGTCACCGTGAGCGCGTCGGCGACGTCCTTGTTCGAGTGCCCCTCCGCGCAGGTGAGCACGATCCGGGCGCGCAGGCGCATCGCCTCGCTGGTGGTGGGACCGGTGGCGAGATCGGTGAGCGCGGTGCGCTCGGCCGCCGACAGGGTCAGCGGCGACTTGGGACGTCCGGCGTCGGGCATGGCTCGATACTGGCCCCGCAGTGCCGGATCTGTCGAGAGGCGATGGTACGGACTTCTGACTCAAAAGCCCGGATAAGCCGTTTATATATTGACACTTGAGCGCGGCCCCCTGCATTGTCCATCGCTAGTGAGGCCTGGCTCGTTCCGGAGCCAGGACGTTCGGTAGGAGGACCCGATGTCTCGTTCAGCACGCCGCACTCTCGGCGTCGTTCTCGGTGCCGCGATCCTGGTGGGCGCGGCGTCCTGCGGGGGTGGAGGCTTCAGCGACGAAGGCTCCTCGGGAAGCAGCACCGGCTCGGTCCGGATGCTCGTCAACATCACGCCCAACCTGACCAAGGCGTACTGGGAGGGGCTGGTCAAGCCGTTCGAGGACGCCAACCCCGGTGTCGACGTCAAGATCGAGGCGCCGACCGGCGTGGGCGTCAAGGACACCCTTCCGCAGCTGCTCGCGGCAGGCAACGCCCCGGACGTCGTCGAAACGCTGATGGCCGACAAGACGCTGGCCCCGCAGATGCTCGACCTGACCGACCAGGCGTGGACCAAGGAGACGCCGCTGGCCGAGCAGGCCGCGCTGGACGGGAAGGTCTACACCGTCGGCGTCGGTCAGCAGGCGCAGTCGCTGGTCTACTACAACAAGGACGCCTTCGCGAAGGCCGGCATCACCGCCGTACCGAAGACCCTGGACGAGCTCGACGCCGCGATGGCCAAGCTGAAGGCCGCCGGGTACCTGCCGCTGCAGACCGCGGGCGACTACGTGACCGGCCTGCAGCTGCTCCAGCTCAGCGACCCGGTGATCGCCTCGGCGCACCCGGACTGGTACCAGAAGGTCGCGAGCAAGGAACTCACCGTCGGCAAGACGATGCAGCCGCTGCTCGAGCGCTACGCGTCCTGGATCAAGAACGGGTACGTCGACAAGAACGCGCTCGGCCTCGACGACGTGAACGCGCAGACGAACTTCCTGTCCGGCAAGTCCGCGATGTACGTGATGGGCAGCTGGTTCGTCCGGACCGCCGAGGACGCCAAGCCGAAGTTCGACCTGAGCGTCTTCCCGGCGCCGACCGAGGCCGGTCAGCCGAGCCCGGGTCCGCAGGGCGTGACGATGGCGGCGCCGTACATGGTGCTGAAGTCGACCGAGCAGCGTGACCTGTCGCTGAAGCTCGTGCAGTACCTGGTCACCGACCAGAAGGCCGTGCAGAGCCAGCTGTCCCAGGACGGCAACTTCCGCAAGGGCTTCACCGAGGTCCTGACCCCGCTCGGCAAGGACGTCCAGGCGATCCTCGACCAGGCGCCGAAGCAGGTCGCGCAGGGCGAGGGCTACGGCGCGACCACGCTGCCGCAGGGCTTCAACGGCGAGTGGAACAAGGCCGTCCAGAGCCTCTACACCGGCAAGAGCGCGCAGGACGTGGCGACCCGGATCGACAGCTGGATGGGGTCCAAGTCGTGAGTACGCCGGCAGCGGCCGCTCGCCTGCGGGACCGGCTGACCACGGCGAGCATGGTCGGTCCCGCGCTGCTGCTCTTCGTCGTCATGCTCGTGGTCCCGGTCGGGTTGTCGATCTACCTCAGCCTGACCAACTGGGACGGCTACAGCGCGAACCCGGCCCTGGTCGGGCTGCGGAACTACGCCGACCTCGCCCGCAGCGACGAGGCGATCCGCGCGGGCTGGGTCACCCTCCTGATCGCGGGCGTCGGCACCGTCCTGCTCAGCGTGCTGGGTCTGGGCTTCGCCCTGCTGGTGAACGCGGCGTCCCGGCTGAACGCGTTCTTCCGTGTCGTCCTGTTCTACCCGCACGTCCTGAGCGCGCTGGTGGTCGGCTTCCTGTGGAGCGCCGTTCTCGGTACGTCGGGCGTCGTGAACGGCTTCCTCACCACGCGCGGCGCGGAGGTGCTGCCGTTCCTGTCGAACCCGAACTGGGCGCTCGCGACGCTGATCGGCGTACTGGTCTGGGCCGGGTTCGGCGTCAACGTCGTGCTCTACCTGGCTGGGCTGCAGACGGTCTCGAAGGAACTGCTCGAGGCGGCCCGGATCGACGGCGCCTCGCCGCGGCAGACCTTCCTCAACGTGACGCTGCCGGCCCTCGCGCCGGTGGTCACGGTGAACCTGGTGCTCTCGCTGGTCAGCCTGCTGAAGACCTACGACCTGGTCGTCTCGCTGACCGGCGGCGGCCCGGCCGGCACGACGCAGACCGCGGCGTACCTGATCCTGTGGGACTCCTTCCACAACAACGCGCTCGGCTTCGGCTCGGCCCAGTCGGTCGTCCTGATGCTGGTCACCGCGGGCCTCGCGCTCACGGTCGCCCGCCTGCGCTCCCGCGCGGACCAGGGGGTCAAGGCATGAGCGCCATCCGCCTCGCCAGAGTCCGTACGACGACCCGCCCTGCTCCGGCCCGCCTGAAGGTCCGCGGCGCCGGCCGGATCGCCTTCCTGACCGTCGTCAGCATCCTGATGCTGATCCCGCTGTACCTGCTGGTGGTCAGCGCGTTCAAGTCGCAGCAGGACATCCTCGCGCACCCGTTCTCGCTCTCGCCGGACCTGCTGACGACCGAGTACCTGCAGAAGGCCTGGAACAACTCCGACTTCGACATCCTCAAGGGCTACGCCGTCACCGCGCTGTTCGTGGTCTCGGTCAACGTGCTGTCGATCGCCCTGGCCGGCCCGGTCTCGTACGTGATCGCCCGCCGGACCGAACGCCGCTTCCGGATGCTCCTGCTGCTGTTCGTCGCCGGGACGTTCATCCCCAGCCAGGTGCTGGTGATCCCGGTCGTCTACACGCTGAAGTACCTCGGCCTGATGGGCACGATCCCCGGGTTCGTCCTGTTCGAGACCACGCTGACGCTGCCGTTCTCGATCTTCCTGTACGCCGGTTACATCATGACCGTGCCGGCCAGCCTGGACGAGGCGGCCGCGGTCGACGGTGCCGGCAAGCACCGGATCTTCTGGTCGATCGTCTTCCCGCTGATGAAGCCGGCGGTCGTCACGATGGTCATCCTGAACACCTTCTCGGTGTGGAACGACTTCGTGAACCCGCAGATCATCCTCGGCCCGGGCAGCGGGCTCTACACCGTCACCACCGGCGTGTACGCCGCGGTGAGCCAGTACTCGACCGACTACACGGTCGTCTTCCCCACGCTGCTGCTGGCGGTCGCCCCGCTGCTGGTGGTCTTCGTGCTGCTCCAGCGGCACGTCATCAGCGGCCTGACCACGGGGGCGACGAAGGGATGACGACGATGACCACCGCCCCCGCCGTGGCCCCGCCCCGGGTCGTCGCGGCCACCCCGGTCGGCAGCCCGCCGGCCTGGGCGATCATGCAGCGCCGCCTGTTCGACGTGATGGACGAGGGCTGGTGGCTGTTCCGCGAGCGCTACTGCAAGCCCGACGGCAGTCTCCGGTACGCCGGGGAGGTGCCCAGCCGCGACGGCGCCGACGACTTCTACGAGGCGTTCGTGAACTGGCCGGTGCTCTACCAGCTCGGCGGCGCGGACGACCTGCTCGAGGTGTCGAAGTGGCACTGGGAGGGCGTCACCCGCCAGCTCACCGACCTGGGCTTCCTGGTCGACGAGTTCGAGCGCGGCTACGACTGGTTCCACCTCGGCGAGTCGATGATCTTCTTCTACGCGCTGTGCGCCGCCGACCCGGCCGACGAGGTGTTCCGCGAACGCGCGTACCGGTTCGCCGACCTCTACCTGCCGGGCTCGCCGACCGCGAACTACGACCCGGAGCACCGGATCATTCGCGCGCCGCACAACGGTGCCGGCGGGCCGCGCTGGGGGATCAACGACGAGTGGCGCTCGTTCGGCGCGAACCTCGCGAGCATGAAGCCGTTCGGGCTGCCGCTGGCCGGCGTACCGGGGATCGAGACGTGGTCCGACCTGGAGGATCCGGCCAAGGCGGACCTGATGGGTGCCGAGATGATGCGCCGGCTCGGTGCCGGTGACGCCGCGGTGAACCTCGCGGCCACCACACTCGCGGCCAACGCGTGGCTGTACGACCACAACGACCGGTTCTCGAACTGGACGCTGGAGTACCTCGACGCCTGGCACGAGCGGGCGAAGGCCAACGGCGGGATCATTCCGGACAACGTCGGCGCGAACGGGATCGTCGGCGAGCTGCACGACGGTCGCTGGCACGGCGGGAACTACGGCTGGGCCTGGCCGCACGGCGTCTACAGCGTCGGCTCGGCCGCCTGCGTCGCCGCGCTGAACGGCGTACTGCTGACCGGTGACGCGAGCCGGCTCGATCTGGCCCGCGAGCTCCTGGACCACCTGTACGAGCGGGGAGTCACGGGCACCGTCGACGGGACGCCGATGAGCATCCGCGACCGCTGGCAGGCCGAGCTCGGCGACGACACCGCGACACCGACCCTGCTGATCCCGAACCGGTACGGCGAGGAGGGCTGGTTCGACTACCAGCCGCCGCAGCTCGGCCTCCCGATGTGGCTCTACCAGGCCGCGTTCGACCCGGCCGACGGCGACCGGCTCGCTCGGCTGCGGCAGCGCAGCGGCTACGACTGGCGGACCGTGCGCGACTTCCGCAACAAGGAGGACGCCGGTCACGAGGCGCCGTGGCTGGCGTACCTGGCGGGGGACAACCCCGGCTACCCGGAGGCGATGCTCGGCGTCGCGCTCTCGCAGGTGCAGCGCCGGATGGACCTGATGGCCGCCGACCGGACCGACCCGGCCGACATGCACGTCCACCACTGGCAGCGGCACAACCCGGTCGCGACCGAGGCGCTGCTCCAGCTCACCACAGGGACGCCGCAGATGCTCTACAACGGCGGGCTGCTGCCGTTCCGGGTGCTGTACGTCGACCCGGAGCGTGGCCGGCCCGGTCTGCCCGCGGACGTGTCCGCGTTGGTGGACACGGTCGAGCCGGAGCGGACCGGGTTGCAGCTGGTGAACCTGTCCGCGACGAGGACGCGGCGGGTCGTCGTACAGGCTGGTGGGTTCGGTACCGAGCGGATCGACGAGGCGACGGTGTCCACCGCGACCGGCGTCTATCCCGGACCGGCACCGGCCTACACCTCCCCGGCCCCCGCGGCCGGGACCGAGACGATCGTTGTCGACGGCAACCGCATCGAGGTGGTCCTGCCGCCCGGCCGGATGATCCGGCTCGAGCTGCGGCTGACCCCGAACGCGTACCGGGCCGCGCACGTCGCGCTCCCGGTCACCTGACCTCACAGCCTTCCCCGAGAACACCACCACGAGTAGGAGACAGATCTTGAGCAGCGATGTCGAGCAGGCCCCGGTGACGCCGGAGTCTCCGGTCTGGGACCTCCCGGTCCGCGGCGACGACCCGCCGGTGGCCGATCCCGACCTGGTGCAGCGACTGTCCGCGATCGGATCGGCCACTGCCTGCGCTCGCTTGCACAACCAGGGCATCCGGCGCACCTTCGTCGACGGACCGACCAGCATGTCGCCCGGCGCGAAGATCGTCGGCCGGGCCCTCACGCTGCAGTTCATGCCGCAGCGCGAGGACATCGCCGACGGGCAGTCGCAGGAGTACATCGAACGCAGTACGGCGCTGTGGGCCGTGCTCGACGAGGTGCAGCCCGGCGACGTCCTGGTCGTCCAGGCGTACGGCAGCCACACCACCGGCTGCTTCGGCGACATGCTGGTGCGCTACTTCAAGCTCCGGGGCGGTGCCGGCATCGTGGTGGACGGCCGGATCCGCGACGTTCCCCGGGTCTCCGAGCTGGACGTCCCGATCTGGTCGACCGGCGCCACCCCGCACTACGCGTCGCAGGCCGAACTGTTCCCGTGGGCGTACAACGTCCCGGTCGCGGTCGGCGGCGTCCTGGCCCTGCCCGGTGACCTCGTGGTCGCCGACGACGACGGTGCCGTCGTCGTGCCGCGGCGGCGGGCCGAGGCCGTCGTGCAGGCCGCGGCCGAGCACGACGAGTGGGAGAAGTTCAGCCGCCGGCGGATCGACGAGGGCGCTCCGCTGCGCGACTACTACCCCCTGAACAGCAAGACCCGGCTCGAGTACGAGCGCTGGCGCGCCACGCAGAACGGCAACGGCGCCGGCGACTGATCTTTTTTCCCCGAGAGGACCCCGCCCAGATGTCCAGAAACACACGAAGGCGTACGGCGCTCGGCGTCGGCGCCGGGGTGGTCGCGGCCGCCCTGGTGACGGTCGCCGCCGTCCAGTTCAGCGCCCAGACCGCCGAGGCGGCCAAGTGCGCCAAGTTCTGGGTCGCCCCCTATGGCAACGATTCCGCCAAGGGCACCGAGAAGCAGCCGTGGAAGACCGTCACCAAGGCCCGCGACGAGATCCGCGCGAAGAAGCTCAACCAGTCGATGACGTGCGACGTGACGGTCAACCTCAAGGCCGGCACGTACCCGGTCGACAGCACGATCAAGCTCGACCAGCGCGACTCCGGCAGCAACGGCCACCAGGTGATCTACCGCAGCGCGGACGGTCCCGGCCAGGCGACGCTGTCCGGTGCCGAGGAGATCACCGGCTGGCAGCCGTACAAGGACGGCATCTACAAGGCCAAGGTGGACGCGTCGAAGCCGTTCTACACGTTGTTCGAGGGCGGTCAGCGCGCCACCAACGCCCGCTACCCCAACCGCGGGACCGACGACACCTGGTCGCCGTACCTGACGTCCATCCT
Organism: Kribbella endophytica; assembly: GCF_054781295.1. Classification (NCBI taxonomy): domain Bacteria; kingdom Bacillati; phylum Actinomycetota; class Actinomycetes; order Propionibacteriales; family Kribbellaceae; genus Kribbella; species Kribbella endophytica. Next base: position 175,986 of record NZ_BAAGUR010000005.1, on the reverse strand, counting down.
CTACGAGGAGGACAAGATGGACGTGCACAACTGGCTGTGGGGCAAGCCGGGGGACTGGGATCCGTCGTGGGACATGAGCCAGGCGTCGGTGACGATCTGGTCCGGTGGGTCGTGGAGCTGGTTCACCGACACCATCCCGCTGCTCGACACGAACTTCACCAAGACCCAGACCACGCTGAAGTACTGGACCCGGTACGCGATGGTGAACAGCCGCGGCGGCTCGCGGTACTTCTTCCAGAACTCGCTGAGCTTCCTCGACCAGCCCGGTGAGTACTACCTGGACTCCAAGGCCGGCGAGGTCTACTACAAGCCGCGCGGCGGATCGATGGACGGCGTGAAGGTGCTCCGGCCGACGGTCAGCACGGTGCTCGACCTCGCGGGCGCGTCGGCCGACGACCGGCTGCACGACGTCGCCTTCGACGGGCTCGGCGTGCAGTACTCCGACTTCCTCAGCTGGTACCGCAACGGCTGGGTGGCCGGTGGCGACGCCGGTGAGCCGCACAAGTACCCGGAGTACGACCGGCAGATCGAGATGCCGCGGAACCGGTTCGGCGCGGTCCGGCTGACCAACACCAGCAACATCGACCTGACCAAGCTGCACGTGTCCGACACCGGCTTCACCGGGATCTACCTGCTGTTCGCCAACGACCACGTGAAGATCGCCGACAGCCTGCTGGAGAACATCGGTGCCGACGGCATCAAGGTCGAGGGCGGCTGGCCGGGTGAAGGTGACCTGAGCAACCACCACACGATCACCAACAACTACATCTCGCACATCGGCGAGCTGGTGCCGGGTGACTCGGCCGGGATCGAGCTGATGGACACCGGCAAGAACAAGATCGAGAACATCGTCGTCCGGCACAGCGCCCGGTACGGCATCAGCCTGGAGTCGCGGCCCGAGGTCAAGGACGGCGACCAGTACACCGACGGCAACAGCTTCAAGTACATCCGGCTGGAGGAGACCGGGCTGGACAGCGGCGACATGGGCTCGTTCTACAGCTACGGCGTGGGCAACCAGGATCCGCATCCGATCAAGAACACCGTCGACCAGATGGTGATCGGCGACGTCATCCCGGACCCGTCGATGCCGGACGCCGGCGGCACCCGCGGCGTGCACATGGACGCCGGCGGCTGCGGCTACTCGTTCAGCAACGTCCAGGTCGGCAAGGTGACCGACCAGAAGTACCAGTCCTACCAGTGCAACCAGGTGACGAACGCCGACTGGGCGGCGGACTTCGACGCCTCGAAGATGGAGTACGACAAGATCGGCGTTTTGCCGAGCTTCCCGTACGACGTCCCGCAGAACTGACTCCGCCCCGGCGCGGCCGGTCGGACCCACCCGACCGGCCGCGCCTTCTTCCGGACCAGCAGGCAAAGCTTTTCCCGCTGGATCGCCCACCGCCCCGAGTGGAAGGAAGCCACAGATGTCCCCCAAACCCCGTCTCGGCGCGAGGTCCGGCCTGGTCCTCGGCGCCGCAGTCGGTCTCGTCCTGCCCGCGCTGGTGCTCGGCAGTGGCGCGGCGCTCGGCGTCGCGCCGGCCGCGCTCGGTGGAAGCTCCGATGCAAGCAAGTGCCCGTCGTTCTGGGTCGCTGCCGATGGCAACGATCAGGCGGCGGGGACGAAGGCCAAGCCGTGGCGGACCGTGGAGCATGCCCGCGACACGGTCCGCGCCCGGCGGGCGGCTGCCGGCCAGGGCTGTGTCCCGGTGGTCAACCTCCGGGCCGGGACCTATCAGGTGGACAAGACGATCACCTTCGACGACCGGGACTCCGGAGTGACCTACCGCAGCGCGGACGGGCCGGGGAAGGCGGTGTTCGACGCCGCTGAGGAGGTGACCGGCTGGACGCCGTACAAGGACGGGATCTTCAAGGCGTCCGTCGACGTCAAGCAGCCGTTCTACACCCTGTACGTCGACGGGAAGCGCGCGACGACCGCACGGTTCCCGAACCGGCGCAGCGACGAGGAGTGGGCGCCGTACCTGCGCTCGACCTTGATCGATCCGTCGAAGGAGGCGGTGCGCGATCAGATCGGGTTCGCCGACGGCGACATCGATCCGGCCTGGGACCTGAAGCTGGGCACCTCGTGGCCGGCGCAGGTCGTGGTCTGGTCGGGTGGCTCGTGGTCGTGGTTCACCGACACGGTGCCGATGCTGGACATCAACTTCACCAAGCGCCGCTCGACGCTCGTCTACCCGACCCGGTACTCGATGGTGAACTCCGGCGGCGGTTCGCGGTACTTCGTGCAGAACTCGCTCAGCCTGCTCGACCAGGCCGGTGAGTACTACCTGGACTACGCGGCGAAGCAGCTGTACTACAAGCCGGCCGGCGGCACGATGGACAACGTCAAGGTGCAGCGCCCGACGCAGACCGAGGTGTTCAGCATCGCCGGTGCCTCGGCGAAGCGGCGGGTCGAGAACCTGACCCTGGACGGTCTCGCGATCCGGCACACCGACTTCATGGAGTGGTACCGGTACGGCTGGAACGGCACCGGCGACTCCGGGATCAAGCACAAGTACCCGAAGTACGACACGCAGATCGAGCTGCCGCGCAACCGGTGGGGCGCGATCACGCTGACCAACACCCGTGGGGTCCGGCTGACGAACCTGCACATCTCGCAGACCGGGTTCACCGCGATCGAGCTGCTGTTCGCCAACGAAGGCACGACGGTCTCCGGCAGCCTGCTCGAGCACCTCGGCAACGACGGCATCAAGGTCGAGGGCGGCTGGCCGGGCGAGGGAGACCTTGCCCACGGCAACACCTTCACCAACAACTACGTGCACCACGTCGGCGAGCTGGTTCCTGGTGACTCCGCCGGTGTCGAGATCGTGAACAGCGGCGGCAACGAGATCAGCCACACCGTCGTCGAGCACGGCGCCCGGTACGGCATCAGCATCGAGTCGCGGCCCGAGATCCCGAACGCGGACAACTACACCGGCGCCAACACCGTGCACCACGTCCGGCTGTCGCACCTGACCAAGGACAGCGGCGACACCGGCCCGTTCTACGCGTACGGCGTACGGAACGAACCGCCGTACACGCCGGACGCGCAGGTCTCGCAGTTGATCATCGACGACGCCAACGCCGACCCGTCGATGCCGGACCAGAAGCCGTACGGCGTGCACATGGACTTCGGCGGCTGCGGGTTCGCGTTCTCGGACATCAAGGTGACCAACACCGAGAGCGATCCGTACCACGGTCCGTCCGCCGGCCCCTGCGACACCTTCGCCAATGTCAGTTGGGAGGACGGCTTCGACGACTCCCGGATGCAGTACGACCAGATCGGCGTGCTGCCGTCCTTCGCCTACGAGAAGCCCTGAGGTCGATGGACACCCAACGTTTCCACGGCAAGGTCGCCCTGATCACCGGAGCAGCGTCCGGGATCGGGGCGGCCACCGCCCGCCGGATCGCCGCCGAGGGCGGCACTGTCGTCGTTGCCGATCGCGACGGCGCCGCGGCCGAGGCCCTGGGCCAGGAGCTCGGCGGGCGCGGCTACCAGCTGGACGTCACCGATGCTGCGCGGATTGTTGCCGTGGTCGAGGAGGTGGCCTTGGAGCTGGGCGGTGTTCACGTTCTGGTCTCCGCGGCTGGTGTCGACGTATGCGACACCGTGCCGAACACCACGCCCGACCAGTGGCAGACGATCCTCGACGTCGACCTGACCGGCGTCTACCACTCGGCCCGAGCGGTGCTTCCCGGCTTTGTCGCCCAGGGTGGAGGCGCGATCGTGACGATCTCGTCGGCCATCGGCACGGTCGGCGAGCGGAACCGTTCGGCGTACTGCGCTGCCAAGGCCGGCGTCGAGAACCTGACCCGGGCGATGGCGCTGGACCACGGCCGGGACGGCGTCCGGGCGAACTGCGTCGCGCCCGGCCTGATCGACACCCCGCTGATCCGCAACGGCAAGGTCGGCGGTGAGGACGACCCCGGCGCGATGCAGGCGATGGTCGACCGGCACCACGCGCTCGGCCGGATCGGGCAGCCCGAGGAGGTCGCCGCGGCGATCGCCTTCCTGGCCAGCGACGACGCCTCCTTCATCACCGGTGCGGTGCTCCCCGTGGACGCCGGCTGGACCGCACAGTAAAGGAACACGATGGGAATCTTGGACGGCTACCGGGTGCTCGACGTCTCGGTGGCGATGGCCGGACCGCTGGCCGCGATGCGCCTCGGCGATCTCGGCGCGGACGTGGTCAAGGTCGAACCGACCAGCGGCGAGTGGCAGCGGCACACCGCGGCCGGGGGAGCGACGGGGGTCGAGGTCAACGCCTCGTTCCTGTCGCTCAACCGGAACAAGCGCAGCCTCGCCGTGAACCTGAAGTCGGACGAGGGCCGCGAGTTGCTGTACGAGCTGGTGCGGACGGCGGACGTGTTCCTGCAGAACTACCGTCCGGGGGTCGCGGCGCGGCTGGGTGTCGACTACGAGACCTTGCGGGCTCTGCGGCCGGACCTCGTCTACGTGTCGGTGTCGGGGTACGGCGAGACCGGTCCGTACGCCGGGTGGCCGGGGCAGGACCTGCTGGTGCAGGCGATGAGCGGAGCACTGTTCAGCGCTGGTCGCCCGGGGGAGCCGCCGGTTGCGGCGCCGTACTTCCTGGCTGATGCGGTGACGGCGTACAGCGCGTTCGAGGGTGTGCTCGCGGCGTTGCTGCACCGGGAGCGGACCGGGGAAGGGCAGCTCGTTCAGGTGAACATGCTGGACGCGGTGATCGCGTTGCAGATGCAGGAGTTGTCGGTGCACACCGTCGGCGGGGTCGCGCAGACGCGGTCGGAGGAGGTGCACGCGCACAGCTACATTCGGGCGCCGTACGGGATCTTCAGTACGTCGGACGGGTACCTGTCGCTGGCGTTCGCTGATCTGTCGGTGCTGGCGGAAGTGCTGGACGCGCCCTCGCTGGCTGGGCTGGATGCTGAGCGGGACGGGTTCGTCCGGCGGGACGAGATCTCGGGAGCGGTGTCGGCAGCGCTGGTGCGGGAGTCGACGGAGTACTGGCTGGAGAAGCTGCGGGAGCGTGGGGTGTGGTGCGGGCCGGTGTACGACTACGCGGATGTGCAGGTGGATCCGCAGGTGGTGCACAACGGGTCGTTCGTGACCTACAAGCACCCGACGGAAGGTGAAGTGACGACGCCGGGGTTTCCGTATCGCTTTGGACGGACGCCGGCTGAGATTCGCCGGCCCGCGCCGTTGACCGGTGAGCACACTGCGGAGCTACTGAGTGAGCTTGGCGTGCCTGAGGCGCGGGTTGCTGAGTTCGTTCAGCGTGGGGTTGTCGCGTGACCGTCGAGTTGCGGGGGCTGACGTGGGATCACCCGCGCGGGTTTCGCCCGTTGGAGGCCTTCGAGGCTGCCGGGGGCGCGGACGGCGTACGGGTGGTGTGGGACAAGCAGCCGTTGTCGGGGTTCGAGTCGCAGCCGTTGGCGTCGTTGGCGGAGAAGTACGACCTGCTGGTGGTGGATCACCCGGGGCTCGGGGCTGCGATCGAGGCCGGCGCGGTACTGCCGGTCGACGACGTGTTCGCGGGTGAGGACTTGGCAGTGTGGCGGTCACGGGCGGTGGCTCCGACGTGGGAGAGCTATCGCCTGTACGGGCACAACTGGGCGCTGCCGCTGGACGCCGCGACACAGACGCTCTTGTACCGGCCGGATCTGCTGAGCGCGCCACCGACTCGGTGGTCCGAGGTGGTGGAGCTTTCGGGGACTGTGCTGTGTGTGGCCGGGCCGCATGCTGGGCTGAGCCTGCTGGGGATGGCGGGGGACCGGTCTCAGGCTGGGCTCCTGGAGCGTTCGCGTGCGGTGGCAGCGGTCGACGTGTTGCGGCAGGTTTGGCGGCGCAGCGATCAGGAGGCCGCGGGGCTCGATCCGATCGCGATCCACGAGCTGCTTGCTATGAGCAGCGACTTGGTGTGTTGCCCGCTCGTGTACAGCTACGCGTACTACGGCGCTGATGGTGCAGGTCGGCGGCCGTTGGCCTGGTCGACGGCGCCGGGGTTGCTGGCGGGAGACGGACCTGGGTTGGGGACTCTCGGTGGGACCGGCCTTGCGGTGACCCGGCGGGCCTACTCGCGCGTGCTCGCGGTGACCAAGTACGCCCGCGGGCTGCTCGACGTACAGACTCAGCTTGAGGTCGTGTCGCCGGCCGGTGGTCAGTCGGCTTCTGCCGCGGTGTGGTCGTCGCCGGAGGTCGATCAGGCCTGGAACGGGCACTACTCCGCGACGCTGGACACGCTGACGGCGTCGTACATCAGGCCGCGCTTCGACGGCTGGATCGCGTTCCAGGACGAGCTGTCCGAGCGGGTGCGTGAACTGCTTGGCAACGACGAGGATCCGGGGCGCGCTATCGACCGGATCGAGGCCGACTACCGCGCCCGGGTGCCGGCCGCGCAGGAAGTGGGATGAGATGGACGACGGTCAGGTGCGGTTCTCGAAGGACGGTCAGGTCGGTCTGCTGACGCTCGACCGGCCGGCCAAACTCAACGCGGCGACCCGGACGATGAGCGAGCAGTTGCTCGACCTGATCCCGCGGATCGACGCCGATCCCGACGTACGGGCGGTCGTGCTGACCGGCGCGGGGGAGCGGGCCTTCTCGGTCGGCAGCGACGTCTCCGAGCTCGACCGGTACGACGGGCCGTGGGACTTCCGGAACCGGCGGGACTACTGCGACGCGCTCCGGGCGCTGCGGACGCCGGTGATCGCCGCGGTCAACGGGTATGCGTTCGGGGGTGGGCTGGAGCTCGCGCTGTCGTGCGACATCCGTCTGGCCTCGGACCGGGCGACGTTCGCCGCTGCCGAGATCAAGCTGGGGTGGATCGGCGGTGGCGGGGTGACCGCGTTGCTGGCGGCGAGCTTGTCGGCCAGCGATGTGGCGATGCTGCTGCTGACCGGGGATCCGGTCGATGCTGCCGAGGCGTTGCGGGTCGGGCTGGTGTCGCGGGTCGTGCCGGGTGACGAGTTGTTGCCTGCGGCTACCGAGCTGGCGCATCGGATCGCGGCTCGGCCGCCGGTCGCCGCTGCGGCTGCGAAGGCCAACCTGCGGGCTGCGTTGTCGATGGGACTCGAACCGGCGATCCAGTACGAGCGGGAGCTGCAGGCCGTGGCGATGGGGACGCGCGACGCCCTGGAGGGTCGTGCGGCGTTTGCTGAACGGCGTACCGGCATCTTCGAAGGACGGTGAAGGCAGTGGCTACCGAGATCGCGCCGGGGATCCATCGGCTGGCGACGGACTATCCGCACGTGTGTGGGTTGCCGTTGTGGCTGCATGTGGTTGATGCGGGCAACGAGTTGGTGCTGCTGGATGCGGGGATCTCCTCGACGCCGGAGGCTGCGACGGGGCCGGAGCTTCGGACGCTCGGGCTGGAGCTGGCCGACCTGACGCTGGTGGTCAACAGCCATGCGCATCCCGACCACATGGGTGGGAACGAGGTGCTCAAGGAGCGCAGCGGTGCGCGGTTTGCGGCGCCTGCGGTCGAGGCCGGCTGGTTGGAGTCGAATGAAACGCTGGTGTCCGAGCTGTGGGGATCCGATCCTGCGGCGATGGCGTTGAGCGATGCGGAGCGCGCGGAGTTGCTGGAGCAGCTCGGGGAGCGGCCGCGGATCGACGTACTGCTGCGCGACGGGGACCGGCTGCCCGCGGATCGTCCGCTGCAGGTGATCACGACGAGCGGTCACAGTCCCGGGCACATCGCCGTACTGGACGAGCGGTCGCGGACGTTGTTCGCGTTCGACGACGTTCAGGGCCGTGGGCAACAGTTCCTGGACAGCGACGTGTGGCTGGCGCCGCTCTACACCGACGTCGAGCGGTACGCCGGTGGGCTGCGACGCCTGCTGGAGCTGGACTTCGACGCCTTGGTGCCGTCGCACGGTGACGTCCTGACCGCGGACGAGGGGCGCGCGAAGATCTCGCTCAGCCTGGAGTGGGTGGACAGCGTGCACGAGTTCACGACTGCGCTGTTGCGTCGGCAGGGGTCGTTGACCGTGCGCGACCTGGCGCAGGCGATCGGTACCGAGCTGGGGGACTTCGGCGGGATCTGCCTGCAGACGGTTCGGATGGCTCGGGCGCATCTCGAGTTGCTCGCCCGCCAGGGTGGTGCCGAGCCGCGCTGGCACCACCCCGGCTGAGCTGGGTCAGGAACAGCGCAGGGTGTCGAGGTTCGCGGCCTGGCCCATCGCGAAGCTGCCGGCGTCGTTGGGGTGCAGGCCGTCGCCACCGTCGTACGCGGCCTTGAGCTTGGTCGGTTCGGCGGGATCACGCGTCGCGGCGTCGAAGTCGACGAAGCCGTCGAGCTCGTGGCTGGACCGGATGAACGTGTTCAGCTTCTGGCGCTCGGCCTCCTTCTCCGGGCTGTAGACGAACGAGCCGCCGACCGGGGTCAGCGTGCCGCCGACGATGCAGCGGCCGGTGGCGTGCACGCGGTTGATCAGCTGCTGGTAGGCATCGATCAGCTGGTCCGCGGTCGCACCGGCGTAGATGTCGTTGATGCCTTCGAGGACGACGACCGTCTCGACACCGGGCTTGGTGAGGACGTCCTTGTCGAGGCGGGAGAGCGCGTTCGCGCCGGCGCTGCCGGCCTTGGCGATGCCGTCGAGGATGCGGTTGCCGGAGATGCCTTCGTTGGAGACCGCGAGCCGGCGGTGCTCCGGGAGCCTTGCGTACCGGTCGGCGAGAACGTCGGGCCAGCGGCGGTTCTCGTCGATCGTGGACCCGACCGACGAGGTGATCGAGTCGCCGAGCGTGGCGACGGTGTGGACCTGGCGCGGTGCGTCGACGATCGCCGCGTTGAGGAAGAACCAGGCCGACGACTCGGTCTGGTACGGCGTCGCCGACTCGTCGGCGGCATGGTCGCCGGACGTCGACTTGTAGCTGTGCTGCATGGCGCGGTTGTGGGCGGTGATGATCCCGCTGGTGCCGGAGACGTGAGCGCTGACCGTGAGGCTCTGCTGGGCTCCGACCTTGCCCGGCAGGGGATCACTGACGGCCATCGCGCCGGGTGGGATGCGGACGGTGGTCTTGCCGCTGAACGTGAGGCGGCGGCTCGAACCCGGTACGACGGCAGCGCCGGCCTGCTGCTTGCCGACGTACACGGAGTCGAAGACGAGGGGCTGGTCGCCGTTGGCGTTGGACAGGCGGATCCGGAGGTCACTGCCGCCGATGCTGGTGCGCAGGATGTTCCGCACGGTCACGTCGTTGAGGGTGCCGCCGGCGATGTCGTCGGCGGCACCCCACGTGGTCACCGCGTGGGTTCCGTGCTGACTGGCTGGGGCGGCCGTCCCCGCCGGGTCCGGTACGGCGGCGTAGCCCGCTGCCGCCGTGGCCGTCACCAGGATGCTCGCGCCGAGTCGGCGCAGGGAGGAGGTAGTCATGCTTCCAGTCAAGACTGAATAGAAATAACCTCAATGGGCGGATCTGGGTGGTGCGGTGAACGGTTTGTTCTTCGAGCCGAGTGGTCTCGGCTCGGTGGTCTTGGTCAGGTGGCCTGGGTCAGAGTGGTCGGGGGAAGGCGTCGCCGTCGAGCTTGTCGCCGGTCTCGAGCTGCAGGGGATCGGTGACCGGGTGGGGCTTGCCGGAGAAGATCGTGTCGGCGTCCATGTAGATGTTGACGTGGGCGAAGCGGGCCTGGTCGGTGGTGTTCGGCAGCGCCATGTGGCCGGTGAAGCCGCTGTGGAACGTGCAGTCGCCGGCCTTGAGCGGGACGGTCACGCGCGGCGCCCAGCGGAGTTCGGGGTCGCGGGTGAAGAGGTCCTCCTCGTTGCTGAGGTCCTGCGGCTCGAGGCCGGTGACGGTCTGCGTGCCGGGTAGGAAGGTCATACAGCCGCGCTCGGGCGGTACGTCGACGAGCGCGATCCACGCCGACAGCGGGAGGCGGTCGTTGGCGTGCGGCCAGTACGGGCGGTCCTGGTGGAAATGCGTGGCGGCGTTGCTGTTCGGCTCCTTCACGAGCATCTGGTCGTGCCAGATCCTCAGCGGGAACCCGGCGAGCTGCTCGGCGGTGGCGGCGATCTTCGGGTGGAGGGTGAGTTCCTTCAGGACGTCGTCGTGCTGCCAGACGTTGACGAGCTGGCTGAAGATCGCGTCCTGCTGGAGACGATCGGCGCGGTGCTCCTCGAGGTAGCCGGCGGCTCTGGTCCGGTAGCGCTCGACCTCGTCGGAGGTCAGCACCTGCGGCACTCGGACAAATCCGTTCGCGCGGTAGTCCGCAACAATGTCTGTCATACCTCCAGCGTGCTGCTTTCGGCTGCTTCGAGACCAGGCCGATCCGCGCCAGGCGTCGTACGATCCTGACATGCCCGAAACCCTGCACGAGGCGACGCTGTTCCACGGCGGCCCGGTCTGGGGCGGGGTTCACGTGCTGACATCAGGCGTCGCGCCGCATGCGCACGACTTCCTGGAGATCGCCGTCGTCGGGCGCGGCACCGGCGTACACCAGACCAGCCAAGGCTCGGACGCCGTCAGTCACGGCCAGGTCTTGATCCTCCGTCCCGGCCCTTGGCACGCCTTCGTTGAGTGCCGCGACCTGACGGTCGCCAACTGTTGCATCTCGCCCCGAGGCCTCCGGACCGAACTCTCAGCCCTGCAACAGATCCCGCTCTTCCGCGACCTGTTGTGGACCACGCCCACCACCACTCACCACGGCGTAGCCAGCATCCAGGTCACCACCGAAGCCGCCGACGCCGCCATCGCCGAGATCACCCGCCTGGCCACCCCCGTGACCCCCGGCCTCGCCCTGGCCCGCCTCGTCACAGTCCTCGCCACCCTCGCCGACGGCCGCCCCACCCATCCCGCCACCCCGCCGATCCACCCAGCCGTCATCGCATCCATCACCCGCTTCGAGGCCGACCTGCCCCACCCCTGGACCCTCGACACCCTGGCGGACCTCACCAACCTCAACCCGGCGTACCTCAGCCGGCTCTTCAAACACCACACAGGCCTCAGCCCCCTCGCCTACCTGGCCCGCCTGAGAGCCGAACAAGCAGCCCTACTCCTCACAGACTCCACCCTCCCGGCGTCCCGAGTAGGCGCCGCCGTCGGCTGGCCCGACCCCACGTACTTCGCCCGCCGCTTCCGCACCCTGGTAGGCCTGACGCCGTCGGAGTACCGCGCCCAAACCCAATCGCCACCAGACCAAGAGTCCTGAACACTGACCACCATGTACGAGGTCAACCTGTGGTTCTGCCTGCAAGAGGCCGGCGACGAGGAGGTCCACCCGGGTGGCTGACGACGACGCGTGGGCGATGACGTCGGTGCGGGTGTTCGCGGCGGGCTTGGACGGGGAGGAGATCGCCCGGCGGTTGGGGATGGCTGCTACGCAGGCTGCCGACGACCGGTGGATTCGCGACGTGCGGGCGGGCGACGACGAGCCGCTGGATGGCCAGCTCGAGGAGCTGACCAGGGTGCTTGCGGAGTTGGAGACGCGGGTGGGGGAGCTGCCTGCTGATCGGGCGGTTGACGTGCTGATCAGCTGGACCCCGCGGACCGGACAGGATCATGCGGGGTTCGGGCCGGAGTTGCTGGGGAGTTTGGGACGGTTGGGTGCGGTCCTGCGGATCGACACCTGGACCGAGTAGCCCGGCCGTCGATCGGCGGCCGGGCTCGGGCAGCAGCTACTGGTCTTCGCGGTCTCCGCCGGGGACCCAGAGGACGTCGCCGCCGGAGGACAAGTTTGCTACTCGGCCGAGGATGAAGAGGAGGTCGGAGAGGCGGTTGAGGTAGGTGATCGCCAGGAGGTTGACCGACGGGCCGTGGGCCTCGACTGCCGTCCAGCCGGCTCGTTCTGCGCGGCGGACGACCGTGCGGGCGACGTTCAGGTACGCCGCGCCGGGGGTGCCGCCGGGGAGGATGAAGCTGCGGAGCTTGGTGAGGCGGCTGTTGTAGTCGTCGCACCAGGACTCGAGGCGGTCGACGTAGTCCTGGGTGATGCGCAGCGGCGGGTACTCCGGATCCGGCTGGATCGGGTTGCACAGGTCGGCGCCGACGTCGAAGAGGTCGTTCTGGATCCTGGTGAGCAGGACCACGATCGCCGAGTTCAGGTGGCCGGCCGCGATCGCGACCCCGATCGTGGAGTTCGCCTCGTCCACTTCGCCGTACGCCGCGAGCCGCGGGTCGGTCTTGGTCGTCGTACTCATGTCGCCCAGGCGGGTCTCGCCGGCGTCCCCGGTCCTGGTGTAGATCCGCGTCAAGTTCACAGCCATGTCACGGCACTCTACGCAAGCCCGGAACACGAGGACGCTACAGTCGGCGGGTGGAACGGTTTCGGATCTCGGGTGAGGCACGGCTCGACGGGTCGGTCGAGGTACAGGGCGCGAAGAACAGCGTGCTGAAGTTGATGGCGGCCGCGTTGCTGGCCGAAGGGACGACGACGCTGCGGCAGGTGCCGGGCATTCTCGACGTCACCTTCATGGCCCAGCTGCTGGACACGCTGGGCTGCTCGGTGAAGGTCGACGCCGACGCCGGTACGGCGACGATCGCGGTCCCGGCCGAGATCGGCCACCAGTGCGACTACGAGCTGGTGCGCAAGCTGCGCGCCTCGATCTCGGTGCTCGGGCCGCTGCTCGGCCGCTGCGGTCAGGCCGAGGTCGCGCTGCCCGGCGGCGACAACATCGGTTCGCGTGGGCTCAACATGCACGTGGCCGGCCTGGAGTCGATGGGCGCGAAGGTGCACATCGAGCACGGGTTCGTGATCGCCGAGGCGCCGCAGGGGCTGCACGGCGCGGAGGTCTGGCTGGACTTCCCGAGCGTCGGCGCGACCGAGACGATCATGATGGCCGCGGTGTTCGCCAAGGGCACGACGGTGATCGAGAACGCGGCGCGTGAGCCGGAGATCCAGGACATCGCCGCGATGCTGGTCGAGATGGGCGCGCAGATCGAGGGCGCCGGGTCGCCGCGGATCGAGGTCACCGGCGTGGACGGGCTGCTGCAGCCGGTCGACCACGTCGTCGTACCGGACCGGATCGTCTCCGGGAGCTGGGCGTTCGCGGCGGCGATCACAAAGGGTGATGTCACGGTCACGAACGGGCACGCCGAGCACCTCGAGCTGGTGCTGGACAAGCTGCACAAGGCCGGCGCGGAGATCAACGTGCTGGAGCAGGGCTTCCGCGTCCGGATGGCGGACCGGCCGAAGTCGGTCGACGTCGTCACACTGCCGTACCCGGGGTTCCCGACCGATCTGCAGGCGTTCTGCATCGCGATGAACGCGGTCAGCACCGGGTCCGCGATGGTGACGGAGAACCTGTTCGAGGGACGGTTCACGTTCGCGCAGGAGCTGACGCGGCTCGGCGCGCAGGTGCAGACCGACGGGCACCACGCGGTGATTCGCGGCGTACCGCGGTTGTCCGGTGCGCCGGTCGTCGCGAGCGACATCCGCGCGGGAGCGGCGTTGGTGATCGCCGGGTTGGCCGCTGAGGGGGAGACGCTGGTCTCCGCCGCGCACCACGTGCACCGGGGCTACACGGACTTCGCGGGGAACCTGCGCCGGTTGGGTGCGGACGTCACTGTCGAGCCCGACGACGCAGAGCTGTACTGGAACTAGCTGCAAGGTCAGTTAGGGTCGTGCGCATGACTGAGCGTGTGATCAAGCCTGTCGGCCGTGGGTTCCTGTTCCTCGACTCGCACCCTGCCGGGTGTGAGCAGCTGGTGCGGGACCTGACCGCGCAGGTCGAGGCCCGTACGCCGGACCGGCGCCCGGTCGCGCTCGTGATCGGTTCCAGCTCCGGCTACGGCCTGGCCGCGACGATCGCCGGGCTCGCCAGGTACGGGATCGACGGCGTGGGCGTGAGCTTCGAGAAGGGCCCGGCCCGTCGTACGGCGACCGCCGGCTGGTACCGGACGGCAGCGACGGCCCAGTACGCCGAGCAGGTGGGCAGCAAGTTCCGCTTCGTCAACGCCGACGCCTTCGCCGACACCACCAAGGACGAGGTGCTCGACCTCGTCGCCAAGGAGTTCGGCCCGGTCGACTACCTGATCTACAGCGTCGCCGCCCCGCGCCGGGTCGACCCGCGCACCGGTACGACGTACCAGTCGGCGCTGAAGACGATCGGTGCGCCGTACACGACCAAGAGCATCGCGTTCGAGGACGGCGAGCCGCTGCTGACCGAGGCGAGCCTCGACGTTGCGACCGACGAGGAGATCGCCGAGACCGTCCAGGTGATGGGCGGCGAGGACTGGACCCGCTGGGTCGACGCGCTGGCCGAGCGCAAGCTGCTGAACGACGGCTTCAGCACGGTCGCACTGACCTACATCGGCAGCGAGCTGACCGGCCCGATCTACCGCCAGGGCTCGATCGGCGCGGCCAAGGCGCACCTGGAGGAGACGGCCAAGACGCTGTCCGAGCGCGACGGCGTCCGCGCCCTCACCTCGGTCAACGGCGCCGCCGTCACGCAGGCCAGCTCGGCGATCCCCGGCATCGGCCTGTACGTGAGCCTGCTGCACAAGGTGCTCGGCGAGAAGATGCAGACGCCGATCCAGCAGTCGATCGCGCTGTGGGACCAGCTGACCGGCGAGCGGACCCCCGACCTGGACGAGGACGGCCGCCTGCGCCTCGACCGCTGGGAGCTCGACCCGGCCGTCCAGGCCGCGGTGAAGGAGCAGTGGGACGCCGTCACCCAGGACAACATCGCGACCGTCGCCGACGCCGCCTGGTTCTTCGCCGAGGTCCGCCGGCTCTATGGCTTCGACGTCGACGGCGTCGACTACGACGCCGAGACCGAAGTCGACGTGGAGTGGCCTACAACGGCTTGAAGGACACCAGTTCGAGGACCAGCTCGCCGGCTTCGTCGGACGCTCCGAGGTCGACCGTGGCGGTGATGCGCCAGTCGTGGTTGCCCTCGGGGTCGTCGATGATCTGCTGGACCTCCCAGTAGCCCGGGTGCTCCTCGACCATGAACAGCGCCGGGCCGCGCGCGGCCGGTCCGGTGCCCAGTGACGAGTGCTCGGCGTAGTACGTCGTACCGGCCTCGGCCCAGCGACCGGCGTCCCAGCCGGACTCGTTGTCGAGCTGACCCAGCTCGGCCCAGCGGTGCAGGGCGACCAGCTCGACGCGGCGGAACATCGCGTTGCGGACCAGGACCCGGAAAGCCCTGGTGTTCAAGGTGATCCGGCGCGGGCCGAGCGGGACCGGTGCGGCCACGACCTCTGACGTCGTCGGGTTCGTCAGCTCCTCCCACTCGTCGAGCAGGCTGGAGTCGGTCTGCCGGACGACCTCGCCGAGCCACTCGATCAGGTCGGTGAGGTCCTCGTTCACCTTGTCCGGCGGCACGGTCTGACGCAGCGCCTTGTACGCGTCGCTGAGGTAGCGCAGCATGATGCCCTCGGAGCGCGCGAGCCCGTAGTACTGGACGAACTCGCCGAAGGTCATCGCCCGCTCGAACATGTCCCGGACCACCGACTTCGGCGACAGCCCGGCCTCGGCGATCCACGGGTGGGTCTGCCGGTAGATCTCCAACGTTGCCTGCAGCAACTCTTCGAGCGGCTTCGGCCAGCTGAGCTCGTCGAGCAGCTCCATCCGCTCCTCGTACTCGATGCCGTCGGCCTTCATCGACTGGACGGCCTCGCCCTTGGCGTGGTGCAGCTGCGCCATCAGGACGGCGCGCGGGTCCTCCAGCGTCGCCTCGACCACCGACACGACGTCGAGCGCGTACAGGGGATCCTCGGGATCGAGCAGGTCCAGCGCCGCCAGCGCGAACGTCGAGAGCGGCTGGTTCAGCGAGAAGTCCTTCTGCAGGTCGACCGTCAGCCGCAGCGTCCGGCCGAACTCGTCCGGCTCGTCCAGCCGCTCGACGACGCCCGCGGTGAGCAGCGTGCGGTAGATCTGGATCGCGCGGCGGATCAGCCGGACCTGCGCCTTGGCGTCCTCGTGGTTGTCCTGCAGCAGGTGCCGCATGCTCGCGAACGCGTCGCCGTCGCGGGCGATCACGTTCAGCAGCATCGCGTGGCTGACCCGCATCTTCGACAGCAGCGGCTCGGGCTCGGCCGCGACCAGCCGGTCGAAGGTGTCCTCGCCCCAGGTGACGAATCCCTCCGGCGGCTTCTTGCGCTGCACGCGGCGCTGCTTCTTGGGGTCGTCGCCGGCCTTCGCCAGGTTCTTGACGTTCTCGATGACGTGATCGGGTGCCTCGACGACGACCGTGCCGGAGGTGTCGTACCCGGCCCGGCCCGCGCGCCCCGCGATCTGGTGGAACTCGCGCGCCTTGAGGATGCGCTGCCGGCGGCCGTCGTACTTGCTGAGAGCGGTCAGTACGACGGTGCGGATCGGGACGTTGATGCCGACGCCGAGGGTGTCGGTGCCACAGATGACCTTCAGCAGCCCGGCCTGGGCCAGCTGCTCGACCAGGCGCCGGTACTTCGGCAGCATGCCCGCGTGGTGCACGCCGATGCCGTGCATGACGAGCCGCTGCAGCGTCTTGCCGAAGCCGGAGCTGAACCGGAAGTGCCCGATCAGCTCCTTGATCTTGTCCTTCTCCTCCTTCGTGCAGACGTTGATGCTGGTCAGCGCCTGCGCGCGTTCCAGCGCTGAGGCCTGGGTGAAGTGCACGACGTACACGGGAGCCTGGTGGGTGACCAGCAGCTCCTGGAGCGTCTCGTGCAGGGGAGTGGTGACGTACTTGTAGAGCAGCGGGACCGGGCGCTCGGCCGACGAGACGATCGCGGTGGGGCGGCCCGTACGACGGCTGAGGTCTAGCTTGAAGCGCTCGACGTCGCCGAGGGTGGCCGACATCAGGATGAACTGGGCGTTCGGCAGCTCGAGCAGCGGCACCTGCCAGGCCCAGCCGCGGTCGGGCTCGGCGTAGAAGTGGAACTCGTCCATCACCACCTGGCCGACGTCCGCCGCGGCGCCTTCGCGCAGCGCGACGTTCGCCAGCACCTCGGCGGTGCAGCAGATGATCGGGGCACCGGCGTTGACCGAGGCGTCGCCGGTCAGCATGCCGACCTTGTCCGCGCCGAACACGTCGCACAGCGCGAAGAACTTCTCCGAGACCAGCGCCTTGATCGGCGCGGTGTAGAAGGTGCGCTTGCCGTTCGCGAGGGCGGCGAAGTGCGAGCCGGTGGCGACCAGGCTCTTGCCGGAGCCGGTCGGGGTGGACAGGATCACGTTCGACCCGGTCATCACCTCGATCAGGGCTTCCTCCTGCGCCGGGTACAGCGAGATGCCCTGCGTGCCCACCCAGGTGGCGAAGGCGTCGTACAGGGCGTCGGGTTCGGTGGAGTCCGGCAGCTTCTCGGTCAGCGTCATCACCGACCATTGTCCCGTACGGCGCGAAAACCCGTTGCAGGTGGCATCCGGAGGTCTCTACGGTTCGGCGCATGCTGACCGATCCGTACGGCGACGAACAACTGGTGGAGCTGTACGACGGCGACAACGAGCCCGGCGACGACCACGCGTACTACCGGGCCCTCGCGGACTCCCTGAACACCAGAACAATCATCGATCTGGGGTGTGGGACCGGCCTGCTGACGCGGGCTCTGGTTGCTACGGGACGTCGGGTGATCGGTGTCGATCCGAGCCCGACGATGCTCGGGTTCGCCCGTCAGCAGCCGGGCGCTGACGCGGTGACCTGGATCGACGGTGACGCCTCAGCGATCGCCGATGACGTTCAGGCGGACCTGGTGATCAGCAGCGGGAACTCGATCATGCACGTCGAGGACCTGCCGGCGACGCTGAAGCACCTGGCCGCGGCGCTGCGTCCGAGTGGGGTGATCAGCTTCGAGAGCCGCAATCCCGCCGTACGGGCGTGGGAGCAGTGGACGCCGGAGGTGTCCGAGCGGGCGACGCCGTTCGGGGTGCTGCGGGAGTGGATGGAGGTCACCGAGGTCGAGCAGGGCCGGGTGACGTTCGACGCGTACAACGTCTTCGAGGACGGGCGCGAGGAGGTCTACACGACCGTCCTGTACTTCCGGACCGCCGAGGAGCTGGCGGCTGCTCTGTCCGCGAGTGGGTTCGGGGAGATCGAGCTGCGCGGTGGTTGGCACGACGAGCCGCTCACCGCGGAATCTCGCCTGATCGTCGTCAAGGCCCGGCGGGTCTAGAACAACGCGGCGATGAGGTCAGCGGGGTCCGTACCGGCCGGCCAGTCGCTGACCTGACCGTCGCCGAGCTCGACGATCCGCCAGGCGCCTGAGGCGTTCCGGGTGAGGTCGACGGTGACGAACGGGAGGGCCAGCTCGGCGACCAGCGGCTCGACCTCGATCAGGTCGAGTCCCGTCGGCAGGTCGTCGGGGGTGTCCGGGTGTGGCGTCGTCAGGACGCAGCGGCCGCCGACCCACCAGGTGCGAGCCTCGGAGCCGGTGAAGTGCTCGAACCGCCGTACGACGAACCCGCCGGTGAACGCGTCGTCGCGCAGCTCGAGGAAGCGCGCACCGATCCGCTCGACCGCGGCCTCGTCGGTGAGGTCGGGCAGGTAGCAGGCCTCGGACCAGTAGTGCTTCATCGACTTCACGTAGTCGCGCAGGACGCCGGCGCCGCCTCCTAGGGCGCGGGTCGCCTTCAGGAGCTCGGTGAGGTCGCTGCCTTCGGCCCAGACGGATGCGGGGGTGACGGTGCGGAGGCCTTCGTACCAGCCGGGGAGCTCGTGGGCTGTGCGGTACTCGTCGGGTGTGGTCCGCAGTTGGACGCCGCGAGCTTCAAGCGCGCCGGCGAAGGCGGTGTACTGCGAGGAGGACAGCATCCAGCCGCGGTAGACCGCGTCGTCGGCTGCGGGCACTCGGGCCACCGCCGAGGCAGCGTCTTCGGGGGATCGGACCAGTGCATCGTGATCCACCCTCGCGACCGTCACACCGTGGGCGCGGGCGGCTGCTGCCTGCGCGGCGAAGTGTGGATCGTCGCGCCGCGGATTCAGCGGGTCCCCCGGTACGAGCAGCATGCACTGCATTCTCCCGAACCCGGCGCCGCTTCGCCTCCCGTTTCCGCGCGTTGCCCGGCAGCCCGGTGCCCCTCAGCTCCGGACCGCCAGGGGTCAGCGCACCCCGTACGCCCGCACCACACCCTGGTCCACCTTGTTGCCAGCAGCATCGATCGCGACGTTCCGCGGGCCGCCGGACCCTGCGCACGGCTGGTTCAGCGTCGGTGGTGAAGTTGTCTGTGGCAACGGCTCGGCCCCCGAGGCCCGGGCGCTCTCCTACCCCCTCCTCGTCAGCGAACGGCTTTGGAGGGCGGGGTGGGCCTGTCGTCGGTCCAGCCGGATTCGAGGACGACGCTGGCGCCGGCTTTCAGGCCGATGGACTCGGAGCTGAGCAGGCGGCCGGTGGTGGTGTCGACGACGTACCGGGTGCGGCCGTCGTTGATCATGGTCGGCTCGGCGCCGGGCTTGCCGCCGCGGCCGGCCCACTCGTAGCTGAACGCCGTACCGGTCCTGCCGATCGGGTCCTTCACGTTCACCTCGAACTTCGTGCCCGGCAGCATCGACAGCACCCGCAGAGCAGCACCACGCAGCTTGGGCGGCGACGGCATCTCGAACAGCAACCGCCCGGCCGCGCTGAACACCTGGTAGTCGATCTCGCTGTCGGACGCCCCCGGATCGGCGTTGGCGGAGAGCACCGCGCGCAGCTTCTCCGGATCGGTCGGCAGGGCCTGGATCTGCTGCGCGGTGACCGGTTTGATCCCACTCAGGTAGTACCCCGGCGGCACCTGGTCGAAGGTCATCTTGTTCACCACGGGCTCACCCGGCGCCATCGTCACCGGGTCCACCTCGTACGACAGCTGCCACGACCGCGGCGACCCCTGCGCCTTCCACAGCGCCGTGTCGGCCGGAGTCGCCGGCCGAGCCCCCAGGTCGACCCAGCCGAACCAGGACTCGACACCGACCTTCATCGGCATCCAGCTCTCGGTGATGTTCCGCCGCTCCAGCTTGTACGGCGGCTTGCCGACCGTCGTCGTCCCGCGCAGCTGCAGGCTCCGCACCCGGAAGTACTTGCCGGAGACCTTCTCGTTCTGCTCCTGCTTGACCGCCAGGTCCAGCAGCACCTGACTGGCAGTCCGCAGCTGCGGCACCGACGTCGTACCAGGCACTGGTGCAGCATCCGGGCCAGAGCCGGGGGAGAGCAGCACAGGCGTCGCCAGCGCAACCAGCGCGACCGTGGCCGCAGCAGCGGTCAGCACGATCCCCACCCGACCAGAGCGCGCAGCGGCGTACCAGCGGCTGACTCTGCTCGGCGGAGTCGTCTCAGCCCTGACCAGCGCCTCCAGCTCACGCCGGGCCTTCGCCGTCGCCTCAGGCGTCGGACCGGACGGCTCGGGGAAGGCCGAGCGGAGCTTGTCGAGGTCGTCCATCTCAGTCCTCCTCCAGCTTGGTCGGGTCGGTGTTGCCCAGATGCTCCCGTACGACGCGTCTCGCGCGCGACAACCGCGAGCAGACCGTGCCGTACGCGATCCCCAGTGCGGCCGCGACCTCGTCGTAGCTCAGTCCGCCGAGCGCGACCAGCATCAGCACCTCGCGGTCCTTGCTGGACACCTTGGCGAGGCCGGCGGCCAGTTGGCGGCCAGCCTGCTCGGCGGTGACCTGCGCAGCGACCCGCTCCTCGTGCCCGCCGGACGGCAGGGGCAGCGGCAGCTTGGCAGTCGCCCGCCAGGCCCGGACCTCGTCCCGCCGGTGCCGGCGGATCAGGTTGGTCGCGATGCCGTACAGCCAGGCCCGGACCACACCGCTGCGGCTGTCGAACCGGTCCCGCTGCCGGAACGCGATCAGGAAGGTCTCCGAGGACAGGTCGTCGGCCAGGTCCGGGCCGAGCCGGCGGGCGACGTACGCGTGCACCTGCGGGAAGTACTTGTCGAAGATCAGCGTGAACCGGTCGGGACTGCGCACGGTCGACTCCAGGAGCCGGGCGTCCTCGTCGGGTACGACCTGGGCCCGTACGGCGGCCGGGCGGCCTGGCAACGCGACGGTCGCCAGCGCGAGGTCGGGGGTCATCGAGCTCCTCACTCGACCGGCCTGGTCAGGTCCCTGCGTGGGGCCCGTGGCAGCGGCGCTGCCGTTCGGCTCACCCTGTTCTTGTCCGATGTCCCCAGAACCCTTCTCGTACCCCGCCGACTGCACCGCGACGTTGACGCGCGAAGGTGCCCGCCGGTGGTCACGGCGGGAGGATTCGGCGGACGAGAGTGGTCAGGAGTGGTCGAGAAAGCCTCGCGCGGCCGCCTCGTCGGCGGGCCAGACGTAGACCGACCAGCCGTCCTTGGTCCGCGCGGCGGTCGCCTTGATGCCCAGGTCCTTCAGCTTCGACACCGCGACCCGGGCCTCGTTGTACGACTTCGTGGTCCGGACGTCGACGAGTAGTCCGAACTTGTCCTTTTCGGCCGGGGAGTAGTCAGTACGGCGCACCAGCGAGCCGCCCTTGGGTCGCGAGAACGCCCAGCGGCACAGCAGCACCACTCCGCCGATCAGGGCGATGGCGACCACGGGGAAGAGAAAGTACCGGTCGGCGAACACAGTCACAGTGTCTCGCACCAGATCTTCTCGAGAATGGAAAGGTCCTGAGGTCTTGGCAACCTTCCGGGTCCCCGGGGAGTCTTTACCAACACACGCTGCAGTGCGGCCAACTCGGGGGCTGCCGGAAGAGCGGAGGGCACGGACATGCTCGCACCGACCCCAAACGCAAGTTCCGTCAACGACAATGTGGTCCGCCTCGCCGGGCTGCTCGACGTCCGCTCGGTGGGCGACGTTCGTCAACTTCTCAACGACCTGATAGATCGGACCGACGGCGACGTGGTGGTCGATCTGGAGGCGGTCGACGCGGTCGACGCCACCGGGCTCGGCCTGCTGGTCGCCACCCACCGCCGGACCCAGCTGCTCGGGCGACGCCTCGTCCTGCGGCACCCGGTTCCCTCGGTGGTCCGGATCCTCGCGGTCACCCGGCTGCACCGGATCCTGGCGGTCGAAAGGACCCCGCTCCCGATCTCCGCGTAGGCGGACGACCGACGCTCGCGCGCGGGGACGACCCCGCGTGGCGGAGCCCTGTCCAGAGCTCGGTGCCTGTGATCTAAGCCGCTGGTGACACCCGTCACGAGCTGCGGACTCACAAGGGCACACAGTCCTACTCTCGGGTACATGACCGCGAAGGACCGACCCTGGGTGATGCGCACGTACGCCGGCCACTCGTCGGCGGCCGAGTCCAACGCGCTGTTCCGGCGCAACCTGGCCAAGGGCCAGACCGGGCTCTCGGTCGCCTTCGACCTGCCCACGCAGACCGGCTACGACCCGGACCACGTGCTGGCCAAGGGCGAGGTCGGCAAGGTCGGTGTACCGGTCGCGCACCTGGGCGACGTACGGGCGCTGTTCGACGAGATCCCGCTCGCGCAGATGAACACGTCGATGACGATCAACGCCACCGCGATGTGGCTGCTCGCGCTCTACCAGGTCGCCGCGCAGGAGCAGGGCGCGACGCCGGACGAGCTGACCGGTACGACGCAGAACGACATCGTCAAGGAGTACCTGTCCCGCGGGACCTACGCGTTCCCGCCGGACGCGTCGCTGCGGCTGACCACGGACCTGATCGCGTACACGGTGACCAACGTTCCGCAATGGAACCCGATCAACATCTGCAGCTACCACCTGCAGGAGGCCGGCGCGACGCCGGTGCAGGAGCTGGCCTTCGCGCTGTCGACGGCGATCGCCGTCCTGGATCGCGTCCGCGACGGCGGCCAGGTGCCGCCGGAACGGTTCGGCGACGTGGTGCAGCGGATCTCGTTCTTCGTCAACGCCGGCGTCCGGTTCGTCGAGGAGACCTGCAAGATGCGGGCCTTCGTGAAGCTGTGGGACGAGATCACCGAGCAGCGGTACGGCGTGACGTCGGCCAAGGCGCGGCGCCTGCGGTACGGCGTCCAGGTGAACTCGCTCGGCCTGACCGAGGCGCAGCCGGAGAACAACGTGCAGCGGATCGTGCTGGAGATGCTCGGCGTGACGCTGTCGAAGAACGCGCGCGCCCGCGCCGTCCAGCTGCCGGCCTGGAACGAGGCGCTCGGCCTGCCGCGGCCGTGGGACCAGCAGTGGTCGCTGCGAATGCAGCAGGTGCTCGCGTACGAGTCGGACCTGCTGGAGTACGAGGACATCTTCGACGGCTCGCACGTGATCGAGGCGAAGGTCGCCGAGCTGGTCGAGGGCGCTCGCGAGGAGATCGACCGGGTCCAGGCGATGGGCGGCGCGGTCGCGGCCGTCGAGACCGGGTACCTGAAGCAGGCGCTGGTCGCGTCCCACGCCGAACGGCGGCAGCGGATCGAGTCCGGCGAGCACGTCGTGGTCGGGGTCAACAAGTTCGAGAACACCGAGCCGTCGCCGCTGACCGCCGACCTGGACACCGCGATCCAGACGGCTGACCCGGGCGCCGAGGCGGCTGCGTTGAAGTCACTGGAGCAGTGGCGTTCCGCGCGGGACGCTTCGGCTGTCGAGGCTGCTCTGGCGTCGTTGCGTGAGGCCGCGAAGGGGACCGACAACCTGATGCCTGCGACGCTGACCTGTGTACGGGCCGGGGTGACGACGGGCGAGTGGTCCGGCGTACTGCGGGAGATGTTCGGCGAGTACCGGGCGCCGACCGGAGTGTCGGGCTCGGTCGGGGTTTCCGGTGCCGGGGCCGAGATCGCCGCCGTACGGACGAAGGTCGCGGCGACGGCCGAGGAGCTGGGCGGGCGGCTGCGGTTCCTGGTCGGCAAGCCGGGCCTGGACGGGCACTCGAACGGCGCCGAGCAGGTCGCCGTACGGGCTCGTGACGTCGGGTTCGAGGTGATCTACCAGGGCATCCGGCTGACACCCGAGCAGATCGTCGCCGCCGCGGTCGCCGAGGACGTGCACTGCGTCGGCCTGTCGATCCTGTCCGGCTCCCACATGGAACTCGTCCCGCAGGTGGTCGCCGGGCTGCACGCGGCCGGCCTGTCCGACGTACCGGTCGTGGTCGGCGGCATCGTGCCGGACGGCGACGCCCGCGCGCTGAAATCAGCAGGCGTCGCCGCCGTCTACACCCCGAAGGACTACGACCTGACCGGCATGATGTCCGACGTCGTCGACGTCATCCGCCGCGCGCACGGTCTCTAGCCCTGGGCCTGCTTGGCCCTGATCAGGTCCTCCACGTCCTTGGGGAGCGTGGTCTCGAAGTCGAGCAGCTTGACCCAGTCCGGGGTGAGGGTGATGCGGACCATCTCGTCGTACAGGTCCTTCACTCCGGCGGTCCAGTCGACGTGCTGCTCGTCCGTCATCACCTTCTTGCCGGAGACGATGTACTCCTCCGGTACGCCGTCCTCGAGCGTCAGCTCGACGCTGCCGCGGATCAGCAGCACCTTCGGGGGGAAGGCCGCCTTGTCGATGGTGAGCGCGACCCGCGGGTTCTTGCGCAGTGCCTTGACCTTGGCCGACTTCGGGATGGTGAAGCTCTGCAGCTTCTCGCCGTCGAAGTGGAAGCCGATCGGGATCACCCGCGGCTCACCGTTCAGGGCGACGTAGGAGAACCGGGCCGGCTGATCGCCGAACAGCAGCTGCTGCGCGTACGGCTTGGCCAGGATCTCGGCGATCTCGTGCTGGTTCATCTCTGGTTCCTTGTCGTCGTCGGGGTCTTACATCAGGGGGACGAAGCTGCTCGACGGCTCTCGACATCGCTAGGTTGGGAAAATGCCGGAAACTTTCGCGGTCGGGGCCGGGCAGGTCGAAGTAGGCGACGACGGGGCGGTCTCGGCCGTGCAGCATCCGGTGCGCGGGCACTCGATGCTGCTCTCGGACGGGGCCTGGCACGACCCGACGCACCACTGGGGCAAGGGGTTCGTGATCACCTCGGCCGGGAGCTATCGCTTCGATGCGCCGGTCTTCACTCGCTGGCGTTCGAGCGGGATCGACTTGCTGTACCGCCTCGGCCCGTTGGAGCTGCGGGTGGGACGGCGGTTCGGGGAGCGGTGGACGGAGACCTACGAGCTGCGCAACACCAGTGCGGGGGCTGTCGAGATCGGCTCGCTGGCGGTCAGTACTCCGTGGCGTGACCTCTACAGCTCCAGCCGCGAGAGCCTGCGCGGCGCGGTCCACGCTCACGTGTGGACCGGCGGTGCGGACTCCTGGGTCTGGGCGCAGCCGATGGACGGCAGCGGGCCCGGTCTGGGGCTGCGGCTGATCGAGGGCGAGCTGTGGGCGTACTCGGTCGAGTCGCGGGACACGGAGACGAGCAGCAACAGCCGTGGGCATCTCTACCTGCACGTGACGGACCACGCTCGGGCGCCGCATGCTCTGGGCGGGCAGGAGCCTGT
The DNA here is from genome assembly GCF_054781295.1 of Kribbella endophytica. Lineage (NCBI taxonomy): Bacteria > Bacillati > Actinomycetota > Actinomycetes > Propionibacteriales > Kribbellaceae > Kribbella > Kribbella endophytica. The sequence goes on along the minus strand of NZ_BAAGUR010000005.1, from coordinate 150,799 downwards.
GGTGCTGGCTCCGGGGGAGTCGTACCGGTGGACCTGGCAGCTGGAGTGGTTCGACTCGCTGGCGGACTTCCGGGCGAGCTGGCAGCCGCTGGTCTCTGCGCCGGTGCTGGCTGGGCTGGTCGGGTCATCGCTGTCGCTGGAGCTTGCGGATGGGGTCAGCGGGCCTTCGTCGGTTGTCGGCTCGGAGCCTGGCGTCGAATACGTCGAGGTCACCGACGGCAAGGTCAGGTCCCGCGTCGGGCTGCTCTTCCACGAGCCGCTGCGCGAGATCGTCGAGCGCCGGATCCGGTTCGTCCTCGACCACCAGCGCCCGGTCGAGCTGAGCGACAGCCGGCGCTTCTCCTTCGTCCCGTACGACGCCCGTACGGGACTGCGGCTCCTGTCGGGCGGCTGGCGCGACTGGTCCGACGCGCGGGAGCGGATCGGCACCGCGCTGCTCCTGCAGGAGGCGCGCGACCTCGGGTGGGGCTCGCGCGCCGAGCTGGACGAGGCCCTGGCCGGTTATCAGCAGTTCGTCATGGAGCACCTGGTCGCGGCGGACGGCACGGTCGCGGACGACAGCCTGCACGAGAGCCGGACCCGGCTGTACAACTTCCCGTGGTTCGCCCGCTTCCTGCTCGGCCAGGGCGATGTCGACGGCGCCGTACGCGTCCTCGACCGGTACTACGCGCTCGGCGGCGACCACTTCCTCGCCTTCGACCTCGGCCCGCTGCTGCGGGCGCTGGCTGCGGTGACGCCTGCGGAGACGGCCTCGCGCATGCGGGAGCACCTGCGCCGGCACGCGGCGGCCTTCATCGAGTACGGCGACGACCTGCCGCCGCACGAGGTCAACTACGAGCAGTCGATGGTCGCCCCGCTGCTGGAGCTGCTGCTGGCGGCGTACAAGGAAGGCATGGTCGACCTGACCGAGCTGACCCGTCGCCTGCCCTGGCTGACGGCCTTCGCCGCGGACCAGCCCGACGTGCGCCTGCGGCACATCCCCATCCGCCACTGGGACGGCTACTGGTTCGGCCTGCTGCGGCTGTGGGGCGACGTCTTCCCGCACTACTGGTCCGTGCTCAGTGCAGCGGTCTACCTGACTTGGCCGACCGACGAACTGCAGGCAGCAGGCGAGGCGATCCTCCGGGCCAACCTGGCCAACTTCCACCCGGACGGCTCGGCCACCTGCGCGTTCGTCTACCCCAGCGCGGTCAACAACCTTCCCGCCCACGTGGCCGACCCGCTGGCCAACGACCAGGACTGGGCGCTGGTCTACGCCCTGCGCCTATCCGCAGAGTCGCTGGGGACGAACCACTCCCCATGATGACTCGCCGCCTGCTCGTCAAAGCCGCTCTGGCGGGGGCCGGTGCAGCTGCCCTCACCGGCTGCTCCGGTTCGGTGTCCACCAGCTCCGAGGGGGGTCCGCTGGAAATCACCTACGGCGACGACGACTCGCAGGTCGCTGACCTCTACCTTCCGCCGGGCTCGGAGAAGGTCCCGGCGGTGGTGGTGATCCACGGCGGGTTCTGGATGAGCGGGTACGGCAAGGAGCTGGCCACGCCGCTGGCCGAGGACCTGGCCAAGAACGGCGTGGCGGGCTACGCGATCGAGTACCGGCGGGTCGGCAACGGCGGTGGCTGGCCGATGACCTTCGACGACGTCGGCGCGGCCATCGACGCGCTGGCGGACCAGCCGCGCATCGCTGTCGATCAGGTGGTCGCCGTCGGGCACTCGGCCGGGGGACACCTGGCCGTCTGGGCTGCCGGCCGCTCAGGACGCGTGGCGTTGAAGGGCGCGGTCTCCCAGGCCGGAGTGCTCGACCTGATCAACGCGTACGACGCTCAGGTCGGCGGTGACGCAGTCGTCCAGCTGATGGGCGCCACACCGACGCAGGACAAGAAGCGGTACGCCGCTTGTTCGCCGTACGAGCAGCTGCCGTTGAAGGTCCCGGTCGCCCTGGTCCACGGCACCCGCGACGGCCAGGTGCCGCTGGACCAGAGCCAGCGGTACCTGGCCGCCGCGAGGAAGGCTGGCGGCGACGTCGTGCTCACCGAGCTGCCAGGTGTCGGGCACTTCGAGCTGATCGACCCGAAGCACGACGCCTGGGCGACCTGTCGCAAGGAGGCCCTGCGGCTGCTCAGCTGAGCTCAGGCAGCAGCTTGCGGAAGGTGTCCATCAGGTGCGTGTGCAGGCTGGTGCCGTACGAGATCCGAGTGGCACCGGCTGCGACGAGCTGCGCTGCCGTCGGACCGTTCGGTGCCGCGTGCGCGTTGAGCGGCCCGCCGATGCCTTCCTTCAGCTCGGCGATCGACTCCACCGGCGCGAAGATCGGGTACACACAGTCCGCCCCGGCACGCCGGTAGGCCCGGCCGCGAGTGATCGCGTCGGCGACCGTTCCGCCGTGCAGGAACGTGTCGATGCGTGCGTTGACGACCAGATCGGCTCCGGCAACCTCCCGTACGCCGGCCAGGTAGTCCGCGTGCTGCTCCGGCGACGTCAGCCCGCTCCCGGTCGAGTCCTCCAGGTTGCAGCCCGCAGCGCCGGTCTCCAGCAGCCGCTCCGCGAACTCCCGCGGGCTCAGCCCGTACCCGGCCTCCAGGTCCGCAGTGACCGGTACGTCGACCACCCGGACCATCCGGGCGACCACAGCGAACATCTCCTCCGGTGGAGTCAGCTGGCCGTCGTCGTACCCCAGCACCCGCGCGGCCGCTCCGCTGCTGGTCGCCACCGCCGGGTAGCCGGCTTCGGCGACGATCCGGGCGCTGACCGGGTCCCAGGCGTTCGGCAGCAGCAGTGGGGTGTCGCCGTGGTGCAGTGCGCGCAGCGTCTCGGCTTGGCTCATCGACGCCTCAGCTCGGGGAGTAGTGGCCGGGCTCGAGGCGGTTGGTGACGCCGATCCGGTTCCAGGCGTTGATGCAGATGATCAGGCTGATCAGCTGCGCCAGCTCCTTGTCGGCGAACTGCTCGGCGGCCGCGTCGTACACGTCGTCGGGCACCTTGTCGACGCTGATCAGCGTGATCGACTCGGTCAGTGCCAGCGCGGCGCGCTCCTGCTCGGTGAAGAACTTGCCGGCCTCGCGCCACGCGGCGACCAGGTGCAGCCGCTGCTCGGTCTCGCCCTCGTGCCGGGCGTCCAGGGTGTGCATGTCCAGGCAGTAGGCACAGCCGTTCAGCTGCGAGGCGCGGATCCGGACCAGGTGTGCCAGCAGGGGGTCCAGGCCGGTCGCGGACTGCGCGTCCAGCGCGATCATCGCCTGGTAGAACTCGGGGGCCAGCGAGGCCACCTTCACCCGTCGCTTCGTCGTTGTACTCATACCGCCACGCTAGCCGCGAACCGGCCCAGGAGTATGGTCCACTTCCATGACGGATGGAAGGGCCAATTCCGAGGCGGGCGCGGATCTGCACCTGGACCTGACCGGCAGCCGCGGCCGAGCCGATCTGGTGTCCGCCCTGCACACCTCGATCCGCAGTGGCCGGCTGGTCCCCGGCACCCGGCTGCCGTCGTCCCGGACGCTCGCCAAGGACCTGGGCATCGCCCGGAACACCGTTGCGGACGCCTACGGCCAGTTGGTCGCCGAGGGCTGGCTGACTGCGCGACAGGGGTCCGGCACCGTCGTCGCCGGCCGTCCCGGCGTGGACCCGCCTCCTGCGCCGACCGAACGGCCGATGAGGCGCCGCTTCCGCTACGACCTGCTGCCCGGCTCGCCCGACGTCGCCACGTTCCCGCGGACCGAGTGGCTCGCCGCGGCACGCAAGGCGCTGTCGGCTGCTCCCAACGACGCCTTCGGCTACGGCGATCCGCGTGGCCGGCCCGAGCTGCGGCGGATGCTCGCCGACTACCTGGCCCGGGCCCGCGGCGTCCACGCCGACCCGGATCGCATCCTGATCTGCTCCGGCTACGTTCAGGCCCTCAACCTGCTGAGCGAGACCCTGCGCAACCAGGGCGCCACCACGATCGGCGTGGAGGAGTACGGCTACAGCCTGCACTGGGACGTGATCAGGACCCGCGGCCTGACCGCAGCACCGGTCGCCGTCGACGAGTACGGCGTACTGCCTGACCAGCTGACCGGCCAGGCCGTCCTGCTCACTCCGGCCCACCAGATGCCGACCGGCGTGCCGCTGGTGGCAGAGCGGCGTACGGCGGCCCTGGAGTGGGCCCGGTCAACCGGCGCAGTTTTGATCGAGGACGACTACGACGGCGAGTTCCGCTACGACCGGCAGACCGTCGGCGCGCTGCAGACGCTGGATCCGGAGCGAGTCGTCTACACCGGTACGGCGAGCAAGAGCCTCGCGCCCGGACTGCGGCTGGCCTGGATGGTCGTGCCGCAGCAGCTGATGGAGCCGCTGCTCGCCGCGAAGCGCACTGCGGACCTGCAGACCGCCACGCTCGACCAGCTGATCCTGGCCGAGTACATCGAGTCGGGTCACTACGACCGGCACGTACGCCGCTCCCGACTGCACTACCGCCGTCGCCGCGACCGCCTGGTCGAGCTGCTCGGCGTCCGCGCGCCAGGCGTACGGGTCGCAGGTATCTCGGCCGGTCTGCACGTTCTGCTCGACGTACCGGGCGACGCTCAGGACGTGGTCGACCGGGCCGCCCGCCAGGGACTCGGCGTCGCCAACCTGAACGCGTACCACTTCAACAGCGCCTCGACGCGCCAGGCGCTCGTCGTCGGCTACGGCACACCGCCGGACCACGCGTACTCCGGCGCGCTGGACCTGCTCTGCCAGGTGCTAGGCGTTCTTGACTAGCGCGAGGACCTCGTCGGCGCAGCCCCACGACAGGGTGACGCCGGAACCGCCGTGGCCGTAGCAGTGCACGACGGTCCGGTCGCCGACGCGGACGCTCTCGCAGCGGACCGCCGGACGCGCCGGACGCAGGCCGACGCGGTGCTTGATCACCTTGGCCTGCTTGAGCTGCGGGATGTGTACGGCTGCCCTGGCAAGGATCGCCTCGGCTGTGTTCGGCCGGACGGCCAGGTCCCAGCTGTCGGGCTGGCTGGTGCCACCGATGACGATGTCGTTGGACCGCGGTACGACGTACGTGAGGTCCGTCGGGCTCTCGTCGGCCAGCAGCCACTCGGTCAGGCCGAACTGCTCTACGGTCAGCACCTGCCCGCGGACCGGCGTGACGGTCGGGTCGCCGGCCGTGAGTCGGGAGCCGAGCCCCGCGCAGTTCACGACGACGTCAGCCGTGTTCGGCAGGGCTGACAGGGCGGACCGGGTCAGCGACCCACCGGCAGCCTCGAGCCGCTTGACCAAGTACTGCAGATAGAGCGGCGTCTCGACCACCGGAGTGGTGAACGACCAGCCGTCCTTGAACCCCTTCGGCGGCGCTCCGATCCGCGCGAAATCGGTGAGCACGTCCGCCCAGCCAGGGACCGGAGTCGACTGGGTCAGGTACTCCCGCCCACGCCGCAGCTGCACCGACGGCTCGTTGGCCGACAGCTCCACCAGTTCGCCGTACGTCGTCCGGGCCCACCCGGCGACCCGCTCGGCCGGAGCCGACAGGAACGGGTACCAGATCGCCGCGGCCACCGCCGACGTCGTCTCCAGCGGCAGATCCCGCGCGAACACCCCGACGTCGTACCCAGCCTCAGCCAGTCGGACCGCCGAACTCAGCCCGATCACGCCGGCACCCACCACGATCACGCGCATCCACAGATTGTCACCCGTTCACCACTGTCCCCGCCAGTCACAGGGGTCAGTGCAGATTTACGGCAAGCGAGTAGAGCCGGGTGATCTGGGTCGGTCCGTCGTTGTCGTCGGACAGCAGGAACAGCTGGCGACGGCCGCCGGGCAGGTAGCCGCCGAGGGCCAGCGCCTCGACGTTGTCGAGCAACGGGTTCGGCTGCGGCTGCTTGGCGACGGCACCGGACGGCGGGCAGTCGACCAGGTCGAACAGGAGCTTCTTCTGGACGAAGTCCTTCGCGGGGGCGTTGGCGATCGACTCACGCTTGCTGACGTCCGGCGCGTGCTGGGTGGAGACCGAGAAGACGCGGATGGTGTTGCCGACGTCCGGGACGTACGTGCGCTCCATCGACACGAGTTGGTTGCGGCCGACGACCGCCAGCTCGACCAGGTTCAGGCCGGGGTCGGTCTTGTAGGCGAGCTGGGCGACGGGCTTGTAGGCGTGGCCCGGCAGGCCGGCGTACCGGATGATGCGGTTGTTGTTGCGGCCGGCGGCGTCGGCGCCGTCGGGACTGAGCGGGCCTTCCATTCCGGCGTACAGGGAGAAGCCGTCGGGACTCACGGCGAGCGACTCGAAGGTCGTGTTGCCGGTCGCCTGACCGGCCGGCGCGACCTGGAAGCGCGCGGGGACCGGCAGCGATGCGATCTCCTTGCCGTCCGAGAGCCGGAAGCGCCGGATCGTGGGCTCGCGCTCCGACGTCGCCAGGATGGTCCGCTCGCCGCGCTCGACGACGAGGCCTTCGCCGTCGAAGTCGGCGCCCGTGTACGGCGTACCGTCGGGCCGCGTCAGGATGGTCATCCCGTCGACGGACACGGTGGGCTTGCCGCTGATCCGCAGGTCGAACACGCGGGCCGGGCTGGTCTGCACGTTGTCCACGAGTGCGACCGCGTGGCCGGGCCGCGTCACGTTGAGCGCGGACAGGCCGGAAACCTTCTGCCCGGCGTACGTCGTCTTGTCCAGGCTGTCGGTGAACCCGAGGAAGCGCGCGTCCCGTGAGCAGCTGCCGCCACTGTGACCGGGGGAGGCCGCCGCGGTCAGCGGTGCCGCCAGGGACACGAGTACGACGGCTGTGGACAGCGTGGACTTCCAGCGCATCAGGAACCTCCGGAACGAGGACAGGGCTGCCGAAAAACCTACTCCACGCAGGTTGATCGCCCTGTAACGCGGGGGATCCGCACTGGAAACACCGCCCGGACAGGCTCTGGTGCCATGGACAACCTGTTTCGGTCGCTCGACACCGACCGCGCCAACGTGGTCTGGAAGTGGAAGCTGCTCGAGGAGCTGCGGCAGTCGGGACTGCGCGGCGACGACCCGCGGGTCGAGCGCGCGATCGGGAACGCGCTGGCCGCGGGCCGCCCGTTCGAGCCCGGACAGCCGGAGTGGCTCGACCGCGAGCAGTTCGCGGAGGTCGCCCGGGAGCCCGTCGTGCGGCGTGCGCTGCAGGGTGACCTCGTGGTGCCGCGCACGGAGTTCCAGGAGCTCACCCGCGGCATCGAGGAGATCTACGCCGACCTGCTGCCGGACCGCTCGGGCCAGGTCGCGCAGTACATCCCCACGCTGAAGAACGCGGATCCGGACCGCTTCGCGATCGCAGTCTGTACGGCGGACGGCCAGGGGTTCCAGATCGGCGACACGGGCGCCGGGTTCAGCATCCAGTCGACCTCCAAGCCGTTCAGCTACGCGATGGCGCTGGAGCAGTTCGGCGCGGGCGAGGTGCACACCTGGGTCGGCCAGGAGCAGAGCGGCGGGACCTTCAACGATCCGAAGCTGTCCCTGGACGCGGCGGGCAAGCCGCAGAACCCGATGATCAACGCCGGAGCGATCGCGACGCTGGCCCTGGTCGAGCCGGACGTCGAGGTGTCCGAGCGCTTCGCTCGGGTCGAGCAGACCTGGGCGAAGCTGATGGGCCGCCCGCCGGGCTTCGACCACCGCACGTTCCTGGCCGAGCGGGACACCGGCCACGGCAACCGGGGACTGGCCAACCTGATGGCGGCCCGGGAGATGCTGCGCATGGACCCGACGGACCGGGACGCACCGCAGAAGGCGGCCGAGTTCTACTTCGCGGTGTGCTCGCTGCAGGTGGACGCGGCCGGGCTGGCCGCGGCGGGTGCGACGCTGGCGAACGGTGGCGTTGCGCCGTACAGCGGTGAGCGGGTGTTCTCCCAGGAGACCGCGGGCCGGGTGTTGTCGGTGATGGGGCACAGCGGGATGTACAACGACTCCGGCAAGTTCTCGGACCAGGTCGGGCTGCCCGCCAAGAGCGGCGTCTCGGGCAACGTGATGATGGTGGTGCCGGAGAAGCGGATGGCGGTCGTGACGTTCTCACCGCGGTTGGACGAGGCGGGGAACTCCGTGCGCGGGGTGGAGGTCTGCCGGCAGCTGGTCGAGAAGTTCGGGCTGCACCCGTACAAGAGTCTGGGCGCTTCACGAGAGCTCGGCAGCGCTGTGGATGCCTCACGACGGGCTCTCGGGGGAATGCCGCCGGCTAACTCGCGGCACACTGTCGCCGCCGCCGCGGCACGGCCGCAGGTCCCAGCAGGTGCCGATCGCCAGGGCGACCGGCAGCGCTGACCTCTACTCGTCCATGTGGAAGACGTCGCGGGTGTAGACGCGGTCCGCGACGTCCGCGAGCTCACCGGTCAGGCGGTTGGCCACGATGACGTTCGCGGTGCGCTTGAACTCGTCGAGGTCGTTGATCACCCGCAGGCCCTCGAACGCGTCGGCGTCCAGCGCCGGCTCGTGGATGACGACCTTGACGCCGGCGTCCTTGAGCCGGTTCACGATCCCGATCACGCTGGAGGACCGGAAGTTGTCCGAGCCCTCCTTCATCACCAGGCGGTGGATGCCCACGGTCTCGGGCTTGCCGGCCAGGATCTGCTCGGCGACGAAGTCCTTGCGGGTCGAGTTCGACTCGACGATCGCCTTCATCAGCCGCTGGGGGATGTTGTCGTAGCTGGCCAGCATCTGCCGGGTGTCCTTGGGCAGGCAGTAGCCGCCGTACCCGAACGACGGGTTGTTGTAGCCGGCGCCGATCCGCGGCTCCAGGCTGACGCCGTCGATGATCGCCCGGGTGCTGAGGTCGTGCTGGGCCGCGAAGGTGTCCAGCTCGTTGAAGAAGGCGACCCGCATGGCCAGGTAGGTGTTCGAGAAGAGCTTGATCGCCTCGGCCTCGGTCGATCGGGTCGCGAGGACCGGGGTGTCCGGCCGGGCGGAGCCTGCCAGCAGGAGGTCCGCGAACAGCCGGGCCGCCGGGGTGTCGTCGCCGACGATGATCCGGGCGGGGTTGAGGTTGTCGTGCAGCGCGTGGCCCTCGCGGAGGAACTCCGGCGAGAACACGACCTGGCGGCCGTACTGGGCCGTCATCCGCTCGCTGAACCCGACCGGGACCGTCGACTTGACCACCGGTACGGCGGTCGGCGAGACCTCGACGACCTTCCGGATCACCGACTCCACCGACGAGGTGTCGAAGTTGAGCGTCGTCGGGTCGTAGTCGGTCGGGGTCGCGATCACGACGTAGTCCGCCGCGGCGTAGACCTCGTCGGCCTCGGTGGTGGCGCGGAGGTTCAGAGGCGCGGTGGCCAGGAACTTCGACAGGTCCTCGTCGACGAACGGGCTCTCCTGGCGGTTGACCAGGTCCACGCGCTCCTGGGCGATGTCTACGGCGACGACCTCGTTGTGCTGCGCCAGGATGGCAGCGTTCGAGAGTCCGACGTACCCCAGGCCTGCGACGGCGATCTTCATGGGCAAGGAGGTTACCCGGCGGTGAGCTGCTCGCGGGGAGCAGCCCACCGTCGTACGGGCTACTCGACCGTGACCGACTTGGCCAGGTTGCGCGGCTTGTCGACGTCGTGGCCGAGCGCGACCGACGCGTGGTAGGCCAGCAGCTGCAGCGGGATGGTGAGCAGGATCGGGTCGAGCTCCGGCTCGTTCTTCGGGACCCGGATGACCGCGGCCGCACCGTCGGGTACGACGACGCCCGGGTGCGTCACGACGTACAGGGGGCCCGAGCGCGCGGCGATCTCGTGCAGGGCGCCGATGTTGCGGTCCAGCAGTTCGTCGTCCGGCACGATCGCGACGGTCGGTACGTCGGGCGAGATCAGCGCGAGCGGGCCGTGCTTGAGCTCGGAGGTCTGGTACGCCTCGGCGTGCCGGTAGGAGATCTCCTTGAGCTTCTGCGCGCCCTCGCGAGCGACCGGGTAGCCCCGGGTGCGGCCGACGAAGAAGAGGCTCTCGTGCTTGGCCAGCCGGCCGGCGATCTCGGCCAGTTCCTCTTCGGTGTCGACGATGGCCTGGATCTGCTGCGGAATCTTCTTCAGGCCGTCGATCAGCCGGCGACCGTCGGCGGGGGAGACGTCGCGGATCCGGCCCAGGTGGATGCCGAGCATCGCGAACCCGACCGCCATGTTGGTCAGCGCCTTGGTCGAGGCGACCGACACCTCCGGACCGGCGTGCAGGTAGACGCCGCCGTCGACCTCACGGGCGATGCTCGAGCCGACCGCGTTCACCAGGCCGATCACGCGGCCGCCCTTGCGCTTGAGCTCCTGGACGGCGACCAGGGTGTCCAGCGTCTCGCCGGACTGGCTGACCGCGACGTACAGGGTGTCCCGCTCGACCACTGGGTTGCGGTAGCGGAACTCCGACGCCGGCTCGGCGTCGGCGGGGATCCGGGCGACCTCCTCGATGAACTGCGCCCCGAGCTGACCGGCGTAGTACGCCGAACCGCAGCCGAGGATCTTGACCCGCTTGATCTCGCGGGCCTCCCGGGCGTCCATGTTCAGACCGCCCAGGTGAACGGCGTGGAAGCGCTCGTCGAGCCGGCCGCGGATGACCCGCTGGACGGCCTCGGGCTGCTCGTGGATCTCCTTGACCATGAAGTGCTCGTGCGCGCCGCGCTCGAACTCCTCGGCGTCCCACTCGACCGTCTTCTCGGTCTTGGTCGTGGTCCGCGAGTCCTGGGTGAAGGTGCGGTAGCCGTCGGCGCGGACGGTGGCCAGCTCGCCGTCGTCCAGGTAGACGACCTGGCGGGTGTAGCGGATCAGCGCGGCCGCGTCGGAGGCGACGTGCATCTCGCCGTCGCCGACGCCGAGGATCAGCGGGCTGCCGTTGCGGGCGACCACGATCCGGTCGGGGAAGTCCAGGTCGACCACGGCGATGCCGTAGGTGCCCTCGATCCGGCGCAGGGCGGCCAGCACCTTGTCCTCGAGCGTGTCGCCCTCGGCCTGCTCGATCAGGTGGGCGAGCACCTCGGTGTCGGTGTCGGAGCGCAGCTTGACGCCGGCGTCCTCCAGTTGGGCGCGCAGGACACCGGCGTTGTCGAAGATGCCGTTGTGCACGACCGCGATCCGCTCGTTGCCGCTGGCGTGCGGGTGCGCGTTGTCCTTGCTCGGGCCGCCGTGGGTGGCCCAGCGGGTGTGGCCGATGCCGACCTTGCCACCGAAGCGCTTGGGCAGCGAGGCCTCGAGCTCACGGACGCGGCCGGCGTCCTTGTGGATCTTCAGCTCGCTGGAGCCGACCACCGCGACACCTGCCGAGTCGTATCCGCGGTACTCCAGCCGGGCCAGGCCGTCCACCAGGATGGGCGCGGCCGGCTTGGTGCCGACGTACCCGACGATTCCGCACATGGAAGGGGTTCCTTTCGCTGTTGGTCAGCCGTAGACGATCCGTCGTAGCTGCCGGGCAGACAGTTCGGGGGAGCGGACCGGCCAGTGCCGCAGCTCGTCGCCGAGCCGGGCGAAGATCTCGTCGTTGCGCGCGCCGTAGGTCTGCAGCTCGCGGTGACGGCGCCGGACGTACTCCTCGGTGGTCTCGGTGAAGTACGCGAGCACGTCGGCGACCACTCGCCGGGAGTCCTCGGTGGTCAGGCCGGTGGTCCGGCTGACCTGGTCGACCAGCTCGTCGCTGGGCTGCGTCACCTCACTCATCACCCGACAACTCTGGGGGCTGGGGAGGCGGAAGCCAAGGATCTGCCCGAAATCGGGCAAGAACTGCTGTTTCTTCAGTTTCTGACTGGACTAGAACAGCCGCAGGACGTCGGATTCCATCCCGCGCAGGGCGTCGTAGTCGACCGTGACGCAGTCCAGACCGCGGTCCGTGGCCAGGAACTGGGCCTGCGGTTTGATCAGCTGAGCGGCGAAAACGCCGCGGACCGGCGCGAGCAGCGGGTCGCGGTTCAGCAGTTCGACGTACCGGGTGAGCTGCTCGACGCCGTCGATCTCGCCGCGGCGCTTGATCTCGACCGCGACGTGCTTGCCGTCGGCGTCGCGGCAGAGCAGGTCGACCGGCCCGATCGCCGTCGGGTACTCCCGGCGTACCAGCGTCCAGCCTTCGCCGAAGGTGGTCACGTGCTCGGCGAGCAGCTCCTGCAGGTGCGCCTCGACGCCGTCCTTGATCAGCCCGGGGTCCAGGCCCAGCTCGTACGCCGTGTCGCTGAGCACCTCCTCGAAGGTGATCCGCAGTTCCTCGCCGGCCTTGTTGGTGACGCTCCAGACGCCGTCTTCCTCGGTCAGCTTGCACGGGGGAGACATCCAGTTCAGCGGCTTGTACGACCCGCCGTCGGCGTGGATCAGCACGGAACCGTCCGCCTTCACCATCAGCAGCCGCGGAGCCATCGGGAGATGGGCGGTCAGCCGGCCGGAGTAGTCCACTGAGCAACGAGCAATCACCAGGCGCACGAGGAGACACCGTAGTCCAAGTTCCTGGAGAGTGCATGGAGGATGCGCACTGGGTTCCTGGTGGCGCCCGGCCCCGGGTGGGAATCTGTTGGTACGACGACTTTCTGGGGGAATGCCCGATGAATCTGATGTGCCCAGCCCGAATCCTGCTGCCCTTGCCGGGCACGCCACCACAGGTCTTCGCGGGCGAGCGGATCACTGCTGTGTACGCCGCTGCGTCGGATCCTGCTGCCTCGGAACTAGCTGCCGCCTTCGGCGTTTCGCTGACTGTGGTCGACGATCCAGCCGGGCAACTGCAGGAGATCTCCGACGCTCATCGGGGCGAGACCGTTGTGTTGCTGGGAGCTGACTTGGGTGTTCGTCTGCCGGCCGTGGTCGAGCACACCGGGGACGGCTGGACGTCTGTCGTCGCCGACGGCCTGTTGCAGGCGGCCAACGCCGTCACCGTGCAGACGTACGAGCAACGCGCCGACACCTTCCGTGCGTCGATTCCCCGCGATCCGAACGACAACCTGATCCGCCTGGTCGACAAGGCGCTTCCCTCCGGCGGGATGGTGCTCGAGCTCGGCAGCGGCACCGGCCGCGACGCCGCCGAGCTGGAGCGGCGGGGGCATCAGGTCCGTCGTACGGACGCCACGCTTGCGTTCGTCGAGATGATGCGGGCCGACGGTTTCAAGGCCGACCTGCTGAACGCGCTGACCTCCGACTACGGCGGACCCTACGATCTGGTCTTCGCCGACGCGGTCTTCCTGCACTTCACCGCTGACCAGCTGGCACAGGTGTTCACCAAGTGCGCTGAGGCCGCGCCCTTGCTCGCCTTCACCACCCGCGAAGGCGACGGTGTCGAGTGGTCCAACCGCTTCCTCGATCTCCCGCGCCAGTTCACGCTGTGGGAGGAAGGGCCGCTGCGCGCCTTGCTGGCGGACGCGGGCTGGCGGGTGCAGGAGCTGGAACGCGGCGAGACCCGCGCGGGTGGCTGGTTCCACATTCTCGCCGACCGGGCCGCCGCATGATCCGGGCCGGCGTCATCCTGCTCTCCGACCAGGGCCTCGCCGCTATCGAACGCGTCCGGGGCGGCCGTCGCTATCACACGCTGCCCGGTGGCGGCGTCGAACCGGGGGAGACCTCCGCCGAAGCCGCCGTCCGTGAAACGCACGAGGAGCTGGGACTGATCGTCAAGCTGCACGGCCTCGCCGCTGTCGTGAACTTCCAGCTCACTACCCAGCACTACTACGTCGCCACCGCGCTGAGCGGCACGTTCGGTGCGGGGACCGGCGCCGAGCTGACCTCCCCACCGACTTCCGAGTCAGGCAGTTACCGCGCCGTCTGGCTTCCCCTGTCCGACCTCACTCACCAGGACCTGCGCCCGATGCCCATCGCCACTGCTCTCCAGTCCACTGCGAGCCCTCAGCACCTGCTCGACACTTGGGTCGCCGAGCCCCCGACCTTCGACGAGGTCCCGTCATGACGCCGGTCCTGAGCACGGTCCGGTTCAGCCGAGAGGAGGTGTGAGGTTGACCTCCCAGGTGACTCACCTCATGGGCAGACCAGCGGGCGACTGGCACACTGCGGCCATGGCGCGTGAACTGCAGACAGTCGGTGTGGTCGGGCTCGGCACGATGGGAGCCGGGATCGCGGAAGTGTTCGCCCGGCACGGGCTGACCGTGGTCGGGGTGGAGCGGGACGAGCAGGCGGTCGAGCGCGGCCGCGGGCACATCCAGCACTCCACCGACCGGGCGGTCAAGCGCGGCAAGCTGTCGGTCGAGGACCAGCAGGCGCTGTTCGACCGGGTGACGTTCGCCACCGAGATCGAGGCGCTGGCCGACTGCGACCTGGTGATCGAGGCGGTGATCGAGCGGCTCGAGCTGAAGCGCGAGATCTTCTCCGCGCTCGACAAGGTGGTGCGCGAGGACGCGATCCTGGCCACGAACACCTCGTCCCTGTCGGTCACCGAGATCTCCGTGGCCACCGAGCGCCCGCGCCGCGTGGTCGGCATGCACTTCTTCAACCCTGCCCCCGTGCAGGAGTTCGTCGAGGTGATCAAGACCGTCGTCACCGAGCCGGACGTCGTCGAGGACGTGCTCGCGCTGGCCCGCAAGCTCGACAAGGTCCCGGTCGTCGCCGCGGACCGGGCCGGCTTCATCGCCAACGCGCTCCTGTTCGGGTACCTGAACCACGCGGTCTCGATGGTCGAGTCGCGCTACGCCACCCGCGAGGACGTCGACGCGGCGATGCGGCTCGGCTGCGGGTACCCGATGGGCCCGCTCGCGCTGCTCGACCTGATCGGCCTCGACACGGCGTACGAGATCCTCGACACGATGTACAAGCAGGGCCGCAACCGGCTGCACGCGCCCGCGCCGATCCTCAAGCAGATGGTCACCGCGGGCCTGCTCGGTCGCAAGACCGGCCGCGGCTTCTACACCTACGAGGCGCCGGACTCGCCGGTGGTCGTGGACGACGACCTGACTCCCCGGGTGAACGGTGACGACACCGCGGTCCGCCCGATCCAGCAGATCGGCGTGGTCGGCTCCGGCACGATGGCCGTCGGCATCATCGAGGTCCTCGCCAAGGCCGGGTACGACGTCCTGTACGTCGCCCGCGGCACGGAGAAGGTCGACCGGGTCCGCGCCGGCCTGGAACGCTCGCTGGAGAAGGGTGTTCAGCGCGGCAAGCTGTCGTCGGAGGAGCGCGACGCGGCGCTGACTCGCATCGTCGGTACGGCCAAGCTCGACGACCTCGCCACCGCCGACCTGGTCATCGAGGCCGTCGTCGAGGAGCTCAGCGTCAAGCAGGCCCTGTTCGAGACCTTCGACGAGATCTGCAAGCCCGGCGCGATCCTCGCGACCACCACGTCGAGCCTCCCGGTCATCGACCTCGCCATGGCCACCAAGCGCCCGGCCGACGTCGTCGGCCTGCACTTCTTCAACCCGGCCCCGGTGATGAAGCTCGTCGAGGTCGTCAGCACAGTCAGCACGACGCCCGACGTCGCCGACACCGTCGCGGCCGTAGCCGTTGCCGCCGGCAAGCACCCCGTGCGCTGCGGCGACCGGGCCGGCTTCATCGTCAACGCCCTGCTCTTCCCGTACCTGAACGACGCGGTGCGCATGCTCGAAGCCCACTACGCCGGCGTGGACGACATCGACGCCGCCATGAAGCTCGGCTGCCGCCTCCCGATGGGCCCGTTCGAGCTCCTGGACGTGGTCGGCCTGGACGTGTCACTCGCGATCCAGCGCACGCTGTACCTGGAGTTCCGCGAGCCCGGCTTCGCCCCGGCCCCGCTGCTGGAGCACCTGGTCACCGCCGGCTACCTGGGCCGCAAGACCGCCCGAGGCTTCCGGGACTACACCAACTGACAAGTCGGCCCCGGCGCACAGCACTCAAGTGCCCGCCGGCGCTCCGAGTACTAATCCAGATGCGACTGTGCTGACAGGCGTCCTACTCTCCTGAGATGGAAGCCCGTCAGCCACCCAAGCCCCGGTCGTTGCAGAAGGACGCCGAGGGCCAGTGGGTTCGCCGCTGGACCGGCGCCGACTGGTTCGCGGCAGCCGACGCGTGGGTGCGCACGCAACTGGCAGCAGCCGGGATCACCGTCACCGGTGATCCGATCCCGTACAAGATCCGCTTCTGGGCTGCCGTCTGGTGCTACCCGACCGACCGAGGCCTGTACTGGTTCAAGGAGAACAACCCCGGCCAGTCCTTCGAGGCAGCCCTCGTCGACGCGATGGCCCGGGAACTCCCGCAGCACGTGATCGCCCCGCTCGCGATCGAACCCACCCGCGGCTGGTTCCTCACCGCCGACCAAGGCGCGACCCTCGGCGAACAACTCACCGAGGTCGACCCCTTGCTCCTGTGGCGCCGCCTGGTCGTGGAGTACGCCGCCCTGCAACGCGACACCATCCCCGCCGAACAGGCCCTCCTAGCCAGCGGCCTGACCCAACTCGGCCCAGCCCAACTGGGAGACAAGGTCCACTCCATCGCCGACTGGTTCAGCAACCTCAGCACCGACCACCCCCTCGCGATCGGCTCCCAGGTCGAGCAGCTTCACCGGGCAGCTGACAACCTGGTCGGCTGGGCCTCCAAGTTCTCCGGTGCCATCCCGCTGGCGCTCGACCAGAACGATCTACACGCCTACAACGTGTTCGCGGCGAGCGCGACCGCACCGTTCCGGTTCTTCGATTTCGGCGACGCCCTCTGGGCTCACCCCTTCGTCACGCTCGCCTGCGTCCACGCCGCACTGGTCGACCCCGACGACCCCACCACCTGGTCAGCAGACGATCCTCGCCTCACCGAGATCACCGACGCCTACCTCCACGAGTGGACCGACCTCGCACCCCTCGACGTACTCCACACCGAGCTCGAGGCGGCCCTGCCCCTCCACGTCGTCCACCGGCTGGTCTCCTGGCACCGCCTGCTCGTCCACGCCGACGAGACCGAGGCAGCAGCCTGGGCCGTCTCGCCAGAGCACTGGATCGGCGAGGTCATCCGACTCTTCGGCCAGGACTGACACCCAGCGCGAAACTGACCCTCCACATGCAAGACTCCGAGGCGTGACCACGTCCAGCCCCTCACTGCGATCCGAGGCCGGCGAGGTCGTACAGACAGTCGCCTTCCCGCTCATCCTCGTCGCCACCGGACTCGGCCTGATCCTGATGCCAGGCGTCGTCGGAGCAGACTGGCCGGGCTGGTCCTCGACGATGGTCCTGGTCGTCCTGCTCGTCGTACCGGCCGCCTTCGTCCTCACCATGGTCTCCGGCGCCACCAGCCGAGCCGTCCGCTGGATCGCCGTGATCGCAGTCCTCGCCTGCGGAGCCCGAGTCGTCTGGAGCCTGTACGACGCAGGCGACCGAGCAGCCTTCGCCGCAATCGCCCTGGCACCGTCCCTGCTCCTCCTGACCGCAGCCATCCTGCTGATCGCCTACTCGTGGCCCCGAGCAACCACCCAGCAACTAGCCGCCACAGCCCAAGCCAACGGCTGGCAGGTGGATCGCGAACTGCCCAAGGATCCCCAGCTCCCCGCGGCCCCGCTGCCTCTTCCGATCGGCCGGGTCCGGGTCGTGCGCAACGTCGTACGGGCCAACCGGGCGCTGGCCTTCGAGGTGCGCTGGCTGGAGTGGCACGGCATCGTGCCCAGCCGTCGTCGCCTGGCGGTCTTCGTCGGCCAGCAACTCGAGCAGGAGCTACCAGCCATGGAGGTCCGCCCAGGCAGCGGACTGACGCGCTCGGACCTCTCCCTGGAGAGCGCTGAGTTCAACCGATCCTTCGACGTGATCGGCGAGCAAGCGCCGTACGTGATGGCAATGCTGCAGCCACGAGTGATGCAGACCCTGCTCGACGGTCGTCCAGTCGGTCTGGTCGTCGACCGCGACGTACTGCTGACCTACCAGGACACCGGCCTGGACGCTGAGTCCCTGCAACGCGGCATGGCCACCATCCACCGCCTGAACGAGCTGGTGCCCGAGCATGTCTACGACCAGTGGGGCCTACGCCGCCCAGCAGGCCCCGGCGCGAAGCTGCGGTTCGCCAGACGGGCCTGGGAGTTCTCAGTCGGCAAGCTCTACCTCCGCTGGCTCGCCCTTTCGACCGGTCTGCTCGGCGTCACCCTGGCGACCTGTCTGGCCGGCGCAGCAGCCGAGGCCCACGCCAACCAGGCGGACTTCACCCCAACCAGGTCCCTGACCTCGCTGCTCATCGCAGTCGTCGTACTAGGCCTAACGGCGACTGGCTGCGGCATAGCGTCCAGACCGCGTCTGGCTCACGGCTCCGCGTCGGCGTAGTCACCGCAAGGCCCGCCACCAATGGCCGCCGGGATGGAGACAGTACGCCGGTCCGGACGAACCAGCGGGTCGTAGAACGCAGCGATCTCGGTGCTTGCCTCCGGCACGTAGTGGAAGATCAGCGAACGCCGGAAGCGGTCGGCACTGGAGTTCGGCCGTGACCCGTGCACGACGCTGCCGTGGAAGAACAGCACGTCCCCGGCGGTCATCTTGGTCTGCACCTTCCGCAGCCCGTCCGGCACCGGCACCTCCACGTTCGTGAACGACTGAGCCAGATCCGCCGGCTCCGGACACACCAACTCGGTGCGGTGCGAGCCCGGTACGACGGCCAGCCCGCCGTTCTCCGCGTCCACGTCGTCGATCGCGATCCACGCGGCCAGACAGGTCTCCGGGTCGGCACGCAGGAACGTGTTGTCCTGGTGCAGCGCCTGCCCCCGCGCGCCCGGCGGCTTGAAGTAGAACATCGACTGAGCCCCGAGTGACGGCCCGATCAGCGCGGTCACCACATCGAGGATCCGGCTGTCGAGCATCAGCTCCAGCGACAGCCGGCCGGCCTCGACATCGGTCCGGCGGTGCGGGTGGACGAACCGCGGGTACCTCGCCAGCGGGTCGTCCGCCGGTACGCCGTCGTCGATCGCCAGCGAGTGGTCCGCCGCGACCTGATTCATGAAAACAGTCCTGATCCGCTCGACCTCGGCGGGGCTGATCAGGCCGGGGACCTGGACCACACCCTCGCGCGCGTAGACGTCGGCGACGGTCTCGGACACTGTGCTCGTCATACTCCGAGTCTGCGCGCGGAGGCCCGGCGAGTGGATAGCCTATTGAGCTGTGAACCTTCGAGATCCTGCTAGACCGGATTCGTACACGCCGACCGTCCGGCGGTTGCTGGCCGGCGAGTTCGACGAGGGCCCGGACTACACGACGTACCGGCGCCGCGGCACGACCGACTGGCTGCTGATCCAGACGCTCGGCGGCCGAGGACGCTTCGGTACGGCGTACGAGGACGTCGTCGCCGAGCCCGGCAGCATCACGCTGGTCCAACCGGGCACGCTGCACGACTACGGCGTCGAGCCGGTACTACGGCGCTGGCATTTCCTGTTCGCGCATTTCCACCCCAAACCGGACTGGACGCCGCTGCTCGACTGGCCCGAGGCTGCGCCGGGCATCCTGCGACTCCACCCGAGCGAGCAGGCCACCGCCCGGATCGCCGACAACCTGGCCGCGGCCGTCCGGCACCAGTCCAGCGTGCTGACCCAGGGCGAACTGCTCGCGCTCAACGCGCTGGAGGCGGCGCTGCTCTGGGCCGACACCCAGAACCCGAAGGCGATCCCGATCGACGACCGGCTGCTCCGCGCAATAGAGCTGGTCGACCGCGACCTCAAGGCCGACCTCGACGTGCCCCGGCTCGCGCGGGCCGCCAACCTGTCGCCGTCCCGCTTCGCGCATCTGTTCCGCGCCCAGCTCGGCATCGCGCCCCAGCAGTTCGTCGAACGCCGCCGGATCGAGGCCGCCCGCCGGCTGCTCGAACTGACCACCCGCCCGGTCTCGTCGGTCGCCGCGGAGGTCGGCTTCACCAACCCGCTGTACTTCTCGACCCGCTTCCGCCACCACACCGGAGCAACTCCGACGGCGTACCGGAAGGGCTGATTGACCGGAACTGAATGGGCCCTCTTCATGCACTCGCTCGGCATTCTTCCGGCATTCTCGGACCGAATGGGCGAGATCGCGCGATTCCAGTCGGCACTGGGCTCTAGTCTGCTGCCATGAATCTTCGGACTGCCGTGGCGGTGCTGGCCACCCTCGTCGTTGTCGCAGTGTCGGCGTGCGCGCCGGAGGACGAGACCTCCGGTACGCCGAGCCCGACCGGGCCCGACGCTTGCAGCAAGGACAAGCTCGCGCTGAAGACGGCGGGTACGTTCACGGTCGGTACGGACAAGCCTGCCTACGGGCCTTGGTTCGTCGACGACAATCCGGCCAACGGCAAGGGGTACGAGTCGGCGGTGACCTACGCGGTCGCGAAGAGCCTCGGGTTCGCGGAGACCGAGGTGAAGTGGCAGACCGTGCAGTTCAACGCGGCGTTCGCGCCGGGGCCGAAGAAGTTCGACCTGGACGTCAACCAGATCTCGATCTCCGAGGACCGGCGCAAGGCGGTCGACTTCTCGTCGGGGTACTACGACGTCCGGCAGACCGTGATCACCACGGCCGGCAGCAAGATCGCCGACGTCAAGTCGGTGGCCGAGCTGGCCGACGCCAAGCTCGGCGCCCAGGTCGGCACGACCAGCTACACGTCGCTGCGGGACGTCATCAAGCCCAAGCAGACCCCGGCGGTGTACGACACGAACGACCTGGCCGTGCAGGCCCTGAAGAACAAGCAGATCGACGGCATCGTGGTCGACCTGCCGACCGGGTTCTACATGACCGCGGCCCAGCTGGACAACGGCAAGATCGTCGGTCAGCTGCCGGCTGGTGGCCAGGCCGAGCAGTTCGGGTTCGTGCTGGAGAAGGGCTCGGCACTGACGACCTGCGTCTCGAAGGCCGTCGACGGGCTGAAGGCCGACGGCACGCTGGCCAAACTCCAGCAGCAGTACCTGACCGCGGAAGGCGCACCGGAGCTCTCGTGACGCACCTTGTCTACTGGGCGGCTCGGCGAGGGGCACGCCGCGCCGAGCGGTACCTCGGCGGGGCACGCCGGGCCGAGCGGGACCTCGGCGGGGCATGCCGGGCCGAGCGGGACCTCGGCGGGGCATGCCGGGCCGAGCGGGACCTCGGCGGGGCATGCCGGGCTGATTGGGACCTCGGCGGGGCACGACGCCGGGCCGAGCGGGACCTCGCGCCTGTCGTGCGGGGAGTGTTGTGAGCGACTGGCAGCCGTCGGCGCTGCAGTTGGAGCGGCTGGCGTACCGGCGGCGACGGACCGTGCGGTCAGGCGTGATCGCCGGCGTCAGCACCGTCGTACTGGTGGCGCTGCTCGCGGTCGGGATCGGTTCGACGCCGGGCTGGCCGCGGGTGCGGGAGACCTTCTTCAACGTCGAGCGCGGCTGGGAGGCGTTGCCGGTCGTTGCCCAGGGCCTCTGGTTGAACGTCCGGGTGATGCTGGTCTGCGCGGTGCTGATCGTGATCCTGGGACTGACGCTCGCGATCATGCGGACGTTGCGGGGACCGATCTTCTTTCCCCTGCGGGTCTTCGCCGCGGCGTACACGGATGTCTTCCGCGGTCTCCCGCTGCTGCTCGTGATCTTCCTGCTCGGCTTCGGCGTTCCTGCGCTGCAGTTGCGCGGGCTGCCGAACGAAGCGGTGATCTGGGGCGGAGCCGCGCTGGTGCTGACCTACTCGTCGTACGTTGCCGAGGTCTTCCGCGCCGGCATCGAATCGATCCACCCGTCCCAGCGCGCGGCCGCGCGATCGCTCGGGCTGTCCCACCGGCAGACGCTGCGGTTCGTCGTACTGCCGCAGGCAGTTCGCCGCGTCATGCCGCCGCTGCTCAACGACTTCGTCTCGCTGCAGAAGGACTCCGGTCTGATCGCCGTACTGGGAGTCATCGACGCGATCCGTGCCGCGCAGCTCGAGACCGCGGAGGACTTCAACTTCACGCCGTACGTCGTGGCCGGGATCCTGTTCGTCGCGCTGACCATCCCGCTCACGCGGCTGACCGACTGGGTCGCCCGCCGGCAAGGCTGGTACGGCGGGGGAGGTGGTCCGGTATGACCCTGCTGTCGCTGCGCGGTGTCCGCAAGACCTACGGCACCAACGTGGTCCTCGACGACTTCGACCTCGACGTCGACGCCGGCCAGTGCGTCGTCCTGATCGGTGCGTCCGGCTCCGGCAAGTCGACCCTGCTGCGCTGCGTCAATCTCCTGGAAACCGTCGACGACGGCGTCATCGAACTCGACGGCGAGGACATCACCGACCCCCGAGCCAACGCCGACCGCATCCGCTCGGGCATCGGCATCGTGTTCCAGTCCTACAACCTCTTCCCCCACTTGTCGGTCCTGGACAACGTCACCCTCGCCCCCATCCGAGTCCACGGCGTCCCCAAAGCCGCAGCCCGCACCCAGGCGATGGAAATCCTCGACCGAGTAGGCCTCGCCGACAAGGCGTCCGCCCGCCCCGACAACCTCTCCGGCGGCCAGCAACAACGCGCCGCCATCGCCCGCGCGTTGGTCAACAACCCCAAACTGATGCTCCTCGACGAGGTGACTTCAGCCCTGGACCCCGAGCTCGTCGGCGAAGTCCTGGACCTCCTCAAGGCCCTCAAGTCCGACGGCATCACCATGCTCATCTGCACTCACGAAATGACCTTCGCCCGCGAGGTAGCCGACCAAATCTGCTTCCTGGACCAAGGCCGCCTCCTCGAATCCGGCCCACCCTCCCAGGTCTTGGTCCACCCCCGAGAACCCCGCACCCAGGAGTTCCTCAGCCGAATCACCAACGCCGGCCGCCTGTAGAACTACCAGGGGCGCATAGCATCACTCGATGGTGAGTCGTGGGGTTGAGGGTGTGCAGGTCGGGCTGCTTGGGGTGCGGCAGGCGGTGGCTGAGCGGGGGCTCGGACTTGAGGGCATTCACATCGCTCGCGAGGGTGAGGAACCGGTTTCGTTTCGGTGGGGCAGTGACGATCGGCGCGATGTCTACTCGGTGTCGAAGACGTTTACGTCGGTTGCGGTCGGGATCGCCCGGGCGGAAGGGCTTCCTGTCGACCACGCTGACCGCGCAGCCTGGGACGAAGTACGCCTATCGCGGGACCAACTCGTACCTCCTCGGCCGGATCATCGCCGCCGCGAGCGGCTCTGATCTTCGCGACTTCTCATGCCGCGTTTGTTCCAGCCGCTGGCGATCGGCAACCCGCAGTGGTTCCGCTGCCCGCTCGGCTTTCCCCTCGGCGCGATGGGCCTGCACCTGCGGACGGACGAGATCGCCCGCCTCGGTGAAATCCTGCTGCACAACGGCAACTACCGCGGCCGGCAGCTAGTTCCGGGCCGAGTACGTCGAGCTCCCGTACCTCTAGGGCTGCAGTGAGTCCAGGTACTCGCCGACGCGGGTTTGGATCTCCGCGGGCGAGACGTCGCGGTCGCGGAGTTCCTGGAGCCAGGAGGTGAGGATCGGGTACGGCGCGATGAACTCGAGCGCGATGCCGTCGGGGTCGCGGAAGTTCAGGTGGTGGGAGAACTCCATGTCGCGGATCGGCGTGTACGTCACGCCGTGCTCGTCGAAGCGGCGCTCCCACTCGGACAGTTCCTCGCGACTCTCGGCGGCGAAGCCGAGGTGGTCGAGCCCGGTACTCAGCTCGGTGAACCCACCACCGGCGCCGTTCTCGTGCTTCACGACCGAGAGCATGAACCCGCTCGGTTTGTCGAGCAGCATCCGGGCGTACCCGAAGTCCAGCAACGGCATCAGCCCGAGTACGTCGACGTAGAACCGCTCACTGCGATCCAGATCCGTCACCGACAAGCTGACATGGTCGACCCCACTGAAAACAGGCATCGCAAATCCCCTCCCCGAGAGGCAATGTAACTCCGTCGGGCCGCCGCCAACAGGCTCAGCTCGCCTAGGACGGCCGACTCGCCGAGGGCGTTTCGGCCGACTGCCTGTTGACGGTGTGGTCAGCCACCAGGTCTCCTCGCCGAATTCCGGGCTGCTGAGCGGCGGTGGAGCCATACCACCGATCTGGCGTGTGCTGGACGAATTCGGCTGTGGCTGAAGTCGTCTGGTTGTCGCCTCGACTGGTTCTAGCGTCGTGAGCACTGGCGGATCGATCGGCGGGAGGACCTTGGTGACTACCCATCCGGGCTTCAGCGAGTTCGTCGCCGGTCGGTACGACGGGCTGCTGCGGACGGCGTACTTCCTGGTGCAGGATCGCCTGCTGGCCGAGGACCTGGTACAGACGACGCTGCTGAAGTGCTGGGTGGCGTGGGACTCGATCCGGGCCGACGACCCCACCGGGTACGTGCGGCAGGTGCTGGTGAACACGTGCCGCGCGTCGTGGCGGGTGAAGAAGGGCAAGCTGGAGTTCCCGACCGACCAGCTGTCGGTGCTCACCACGTCGATCGAATGGTCCGAGCAGCTCGAACGCCACTTCGTCCTGGTCGCAGCACTGGCCCGGCTGCCGCGATCGATGCGCCGGGCCGTGGTGCTGCGCTTCCTGATGGACCTGACCGAGGCCCAGACCGCCGAGCTGGCCGGCTGCTCCGTCGGCACGATCAAGAGCCAGACCAGCCGAGCCCTGACCCGGCTCCGGCTGGACCCGACCCTCAACGACCTCCGGCGTACGGCGTAGCCGCGAGACCTGCGCGGCCTCCCGGCGTACGGCGTCGACGCGAGACCTGCGCGACGTCCGGCGTAGCCGCCAGGCCCCCGGCGTACCAGCTCAGCCCAGCGGGTTGAGCTCCTGGAAGTCGGACTCCTGCATCACCCGCCGTACGCCGATCGGCTGCTGCGTCGGCACGCCGCCAGGACCAGGCACCTGCGAGACCAGCGCGGCGATCTCGATCGCGCGCTCCTCGGACTCGACGTCGATCACCTGGAAGCCGGCCAGCAGCTCCTTCGACTCCAGGAACGGCCCATCGGTGATCACCGGCGCCGAGACCCCGTCCGACGTCACCGACTTGGCCAGGTCCGGTCCGGTCAACGCCTCCCCACCGATCAGCTCGCCCGACTCCCGCAGCTCGGCGTTGAGCTTCTCGTAGTAGTCCATGTGCGCCTTCACGTCCTCCGGCGCCCACTCGGTCATCGGCGTGGTGATCGCCCCACCGTTGTAGTCCACGATCAGCAGGAACTTCGTCATCACGGTCTCCTCTGGTTCAGCACCCAGGTGGTGCTCTCACCCGGGGGACGAAGCCGGCGCGAGGTCCTCGACATCCCCGGTCAAAGAAAAATCTAGCGGGATGCCAGGTACGTCAGGACGGCCATCACTCGGCGGTTGTCGTCTTCCGAGGGCGGCAGGTCGAGTTTGGCGAAGATGTTGTTGGTGTGTTTGCTGACGGCCTTCTCGGTGACGAAGAGGGCGGCGGCGATGGCGGCGTTGGAGCGGCCTTCGGCCATCAGGCCGAGGACCTCGGACTCGCGGGGGGTCAGGCGGGTGACGGGGGAGTCGCGGGTGCTGCGGGCCAGCAGTTGGCCGATGACGTCGGGGTCCATCGCGGTGCCGCCGGCGGCGACGCGGCGGACGGAGTCGAGGAACTCGGCGACGTTGGAGACGCGGTCCTTGAGGAGGTAGCCGACGGCGCCGCCTCCGCCGGTGAGGAGCTCGCGGGCGTAGAGCTGTTCGACGTACTGCGACAGCACCAGGATCGGCAGGCCGGGGACCTGGCGGCGGGCCTCGATGGCGGCTTTGAGGCCCTCGTCGGTGAAGCTCGGGGGAAGCCGGACGTCGACGACGGCCACGTCCGGCCGGTGCTCGACGAGCGCCGGGACCAGCCGGGGGCCGTTGTCGACGGCTTCGACGACGGTGAAGTCGTGGGCTTCCAGCAGCCGGATCAGGCCGTCCCGGAGGAGGGCGTGATCTTCAGCGATGAGGACTCGCAAGGCAACTCCATGATCACGGTGGTCGGCCCGCCGGTCGGACTGACCACGGTCAACGTACCGTCGAAGGCGGCCAGTCGCCGCTGGATTCCGTAGAGTCCACCGCCCACTGTGACCGTGGCCCCACCGACACCGTCGTCCCCGACGATGATGTGCAGCCGCTCTTCCTCGTGCGTGATCTGGACCCAGGCGTTCGTGGCGGCCGAGTACTTGACCGCGTTGGCCAGGGCTTCGGCGACCGCGAAGTACGCGGCGGACTCGACCGGCGCCGGCGGACGACCCGGTACGTCGAACATGACGTCGACCTTGAACGGGCAGGTCAGCGCGAGCGCCTTGACCGCACCGTCGAGTCCCCGGTCGGCGAGCACCGGCGGGTGGATGCCGCGGACCAGGTCGCGGAGCTCCGACAGCGCCGTACTGGCCGACTCGCGGGCCTCGGTGAGCAGCGCCGCGGCCTGCTCGGGGTCACGGGCGACCATCTCCTCGGCCATCCCGAGGTTCATGCTCAGCGCGGCGAGCCGGGCCTGGGCCCCGTCGTGCAGGTCCCGCTCGATCCGGCGCAGCTCGGCGGCCTGGGTGTCGACGGTCTCGGCGCGGGACTCGGCCAGTTCGCGGACCCGGATCGCCAGTTGGGCGTTCTCGGTCGGGCCGAGCAGCGACTTGGCCAGGAACGCGTTGGCCCGCAGCAGCCGCTCACCGGCCGCCGACCAGATCAGGAAGGCGACGAACCCGATCGGCACCATCCCGAAAGCGGTCAGCGGGGTCAGCGTGGGCAGGATCGCTCCGCCGAACGGCTCGTCGAACACGCCGGGCGGCGTCACCCAGACCAGGAACGGGTAGATCAGGTAGAACACCGAAGCGAGGAACAGTACGGCGGACAGCAGCGTCAGCGTGAACCCGATCACCGCGTTGACCAGCAGCCAGGCGATGTCGCGCCAGGTGGCCGGGTCGGTCAGCGTCGTGCGCAGCCACATCAGCATGCCGGGCATCGGCGGCTTGCGGTACGGCCGCGGGATCCGGACGCCGAGGAAGCTCGACATGATCGTGCGGTGGCAGTTCGCGAACCAGCGGGTGCAGGGCACGAACACCAGCAGCATCGGGATGCCGACCCAGACCGCGATCAGCGGGACCGCGACGACGTTGAGCACGAAGAACGCGATGCCGATCTCGGCCAGGATCGCCAGCCCGAGCGCGACGAAGGGCTGCGCCAGCCGCGGGAACCGCAGCGGCGGCGCCTCGGTGGCGCTCTGGATGGTCGTCATCGTGTGTCTCCCGTGGTGAGGTCGAGCGAACTCCCACCATCATGACCGAGTTCCGGGTCCGGCTCAGTGGTGCTAGACCCACCCTGACCAGGTGCTTAACCCCCAGCTCGGCCGGGTGGTAGCACGCGTGCGCCGAGCGCGAAGGGGCACCAGGGTGGATCACGTACGCTGGCCGTGGCTGTACGCCATGGCCTCCACCGCTCAGAGACGAGGCACCAGATGGCACAGCCACTTGCCCTTGCCCATGCCCGGACCAAACAGCAGAAGGGCAGCGATTTCGCCCCGCTGCTGCGCCAGGTCCGCGAGGCCGGCCTGCTGGAACGCCGTACGGCGTCCTACGTGATCGCGATCGGGCTGAACATGGCGCTGATCGCGGCCACCTGGGCCGGTGTGGTCCTGCTGGGCAACTCGTGGCTGCAGTTGCTGCTGGCGATCCCGCTCGCGATCTTCACCACCCGGGCCGCGTTCTTCGGCCACGACGCCGGGCACCAGCAGATCGGCAGCTCCCGCAAGGCGCACGACCTGATCGGGCAGCTGCACGGCAACCTGCTCTGCGGGATGAGCTACGGCTGGTGGAACGACAAGCACAACCGCCACCACGCCAACCCGAACCACACCGACAAGGACCCGGACGTCGGCGAGGGCGTGCTGGTCTGGACGCTGGAGCAGGCCGAGGGCCGCACCGGTCTGCACGGCTGGCTGAGCCGCCATCAGGCGAAGATCTTCTTCCCGCTGCTCACCCTCGAGGGCCTCAACCTCAAGGTGTCGAGCGTGCTGTTCCTGGTCGGCCGCCGCAAGCGTCACGACGCCCGCGTCGAGCTGATGCTGATGGCCGCGCACCTGACGCTGTACTTCACCGCGCTGTTCCTGATCATGTCGCCGGGCAAGGCGATCGCGTTCGCCGCGCTGCACCACGCGCTGTTCGGCCTGCACCTGGGCAGTGTCTTCGCGCCGAACCACAAGGGCATGGAGATGCCGGACGACGACAGCAACTGGGGTCACCTGGAGAAGCAGGTGCTCACCTCGCGCAACGTCGACGGCGACCTGGTCACCGACTGGATGATGGGCGGCCTGAACTACCAGATCGAGCACCACCTCTTCCCGAGCATGCCGCGGGCCAACCTGCGCTTCGCGCAGCCGATCGTGCGCTCGTACTGCGAGAAGATCGGCATGCCGTACCTGAGTACGGGGCTGATCGAGTCCTACCGGATGGGTCTGGGACACATGCACGAAGTGGGCAGCGAGCTCCGCGCTCAGCACGCGAAGTGAGCAACTCTCCGCGAGGTACGGCGGCCGGGGCCGGAGTCGGTTAGGTTCTTGGTCTCGGGGCCGACCTTGTACGAGGGAGACCTGCATGACCGACACGTCCGGTTTGAGTCGTCGCGGCCTGCTCGGAGCCGTCGCCGGCGCAACCGCCGCCACCGCCCTGTCGACGCCTGCTTGGGCTGTGGACGACCCGCGACCGGGAGCTGTCCGGCCGCCCGCGCTGGACAAGTACGACCGGCAGATCGTCAAGGAGATCTCCTCGGACCGCGCCCTGCAGCACCTCAAGGTGTTGTCCGAGCAGATCGGCCCGCGGATCGGCGGCGCGGTCAGCGAGAAGCGCGCTGCGGACTACCTGGCCGGCCAGCTGGACAGGTTCGGCTACCGGACCCGGCTCGAACCGTTCCCGGTCGCCGACAAGTTCACCGCTCAGATCGGCGACCTGCGGAACCTGCTGCCGGACGACATCTGCTGGCAGGCGGGCGCGGCTCCGGGCGGCAAGCTCAACGTGACGGTCCAGGGTCCGGCGCGCGACGTCGGGCCCGCGACGGCTCCGGTCTGGCCGGCGGACGTCGCCGGCGCCGTCGTACTGGCTGATGACATGGCTGCGGCTCGGCCGGCCTTCGTCGCCGAGGCGGCGTCGAGGGGTGCGGTCGCGGTGATCCTGCTGCCGGCGGATCAGGTGTTCCCGCGCCGGGCGTCCGCCTTCGCGCCGAGCGGGCTGACGGACGCGCCGATCCCCGTGATCGGCGTTGCCCAAGTCCAGAAGCGGCTCCTGCGGGAGGCGCTCGCCGTGGTGACCTCGTTGCCGCTGTCCATCGGTACGACGGCCCACCGCAGCCTGATCTCCAACAACGTGATCGGCGAACGCCGCGGCAAGGGCAGCAACCCGCCGATCGTGATGGTCAGCGGTCACTACGACACGGTGATCGGCGCCCCGGGCGCCAACGACGACGGCTCCGGCACGGTCCTCACGCTCGAGCTCGCCCGCGTCCTGGCGAACCTGCCGACCGAGGCGACGCTGCGCTTCGCGCTGTGGGGCTCGGAGGAGCAGGGCCTGATCGGGTCGCGCTACCACGTGGCGCAGCTCGCGCAGGACCAGCGCGATCGCTACCGCGCCGTCTTCCAGAACGACATGGTCGCGACCAGCTGGGACCCGGCGATCGTCTACTGGCTGCTCTCCTTCGACGGGCTCGCCAACACCGCGACGGACGCCGTACGGGCTTCCGGCCAGCGACTCGGGTACGACGCGCAGCTGGTCGGCCCGGTCACCCGCGGAGCCAGCGACCACCAGTCCTTCCAGGAGGTCGGCATCGCGGCCGCGAACTTCTCCTGGCGAGGCGAGTCGTCTCCCGCCCTTCTCGAACCGCCGTACCACTCGCCCGAGGACACCATCGCCAAGAACGTCAGCCTGGAACGCCTCAAGGTCTCCATGGAACTGATCGGCACCGCGGCGTACTCCGTCGCCCGGAGGCGTTAGACCCGTACAACGACCTTGCCGCCGGCGCTCCCGCTCGCTACCAGGGCGTGGGCGTCGGCGACTGTCTCCAAGGTGAACTCCTGGTCGTGCAGGCGCGGCCTGAGCAGCCCTGCCTCCGCGAGCGAAGCCGCCTCGCGCAGGATCTCGCCGTGGTGCTCGCGGCCTTCGCCGGTGAGCAGCGGCCTGAGCGTGAAGACGCCCGAGTACGTCGCACCGCGGAACGAGAGCGGCGCCAACGCGTGGGTGCCCCAGCCGAGCGCACTCACCACGTGCCCGGTGTAGACCTTCGCTGCGGCGAACGAGTCGTCGAGCGTCGTGCCGCCGACCGTGTCGAAGACGATGTCGAAACCTTCTCCACCGGTGTGCTCGGCGACGTACTCCGCGACGGTCGTCGTGGTGTAGTCGATCGGCGTCGCGCCCAGCGCGGTGATCGTGGCCAGGCTGCGGGCCGATCCGGTCGCGTACACCTCGGCGCCGCGAGCCTTGGCTAGCTGGATCGCGATACTGCCGACCCCGCCCGCGCCGCCGTGCACGAGGACCTTCTGACCAGCCCGTACGCCGGCCCGGTCGACGAGCGCCTCCCAGGCGGTGACGAACACGAGGGGGAGTGCCGCCGCCTCCTCGAAGCTCAGCTCGGCCGGCTTGGGTGCGAGCAGGCGAGCGTCGACCGCGGCGTACTCGCCGAGTGAGCCGGGCACGTCGCCGACGCCGCCGATCAGGCCGAACACTTCGTCACCGGGCGCGAAGCTGCCGGCGCCAGACGGTCCCACAGCCTCGACGACACCTGCGACGTCCAGCCCCAGAACGGCCGGCAGGACGCTCCGCGCGTGGGCTGCCTTGCCTTCGCTGATCTTCGTGTCCAGCGGGTTGACCCCGCTCGCCTTCACCCGGACCAGGACCTGACCAGGGCCGGGAGTCGGCCGGTCGAGCTCGGCCAGCCTGAGCGGGGTGCCGAACGCTTCCAGTACTACTGCGCGCATGAGATCTCCAAGGAACGGACAAGTCTGTCTGATTACGAGCAGGCGGCGTCGACCAGCGACCGCGCCGCCAGCTTGGCTGCCTGGGGCATCGCCGGGTCCTGCTCGAGCTTGCCGGCGGCCAGCGTCCCGTCGATCAGCAGCGTGAGCTGGACAGCCAGCTGGTTCGGGTCGGCTGCTCCGGCTCCCTCGGCGAGGAACTTCACCCATTCGCGGACGGTGCGCTTGTGCTCGACGGTCGCGGCGTAGGCCCGGCTCCCCGGCTCGCTCTCGGCCGCCGCGTTGATGAACGGGCAGCCGTAGAAGCCGTGCCGGGCAAAGGATTCGGCCACCGCGTCGAACATCCCGACCAGTTGCTCGCGCGGATCCTGCCCGGCGGCGAGTGCGGCCTTGCGCAGCTTGCCACGCCAGCTCTCGTCGGTCTGCCGCAGGTACGCCTCGGCGAGCTCGTCCTTGGACGGGAAGTGCGCGTACAGCGTCGACTTGGCCACGCCGGAGTCGGCGATGATCCGGTCGATGCCGACCCCGCGCAGGCCGTGGGCGCGGAACAGCTCGTCCGCCGTACCGAGGATGCGTTCTTTCGCCGATATCGCCATACCTGAATCATACAGACAGGTCTGTCCGATTCAAGGCGGGTGCATCCGGTGGAGCGGTGGCTTTCGGCGGCGGATAACCTTGAGGCGACATGTCACCTCGCCGGCGCAAGCCCTCCAAGCACACACGGCCGGTCAGCGACCGGCCGTTGCTCGGTGGTACCCAGGAACGCCAGAGCCGCGGCGACGGGGACTGGATCGTCCGGCGAGTGAGCGGTACGGCGTCGACGAAGGCCTACCGCTGCCCGGGCTGCGACCAGATGATCCTGCCGAACACCCCGCACGTGGTGGTCTGGCCGGAGAACCCGAGTCTGCTCGCGGCGATCGGCGGCGCCCAGTCCCTCGACGAGCGCCGCCACTGGCACACCACCTGCTGGCAACGCCGCCGCTAGAAAGGTCTCCGCATGAAGCTTCCTGTCACGTCGTACGGCGAGAGCGGTACGCCGGTCGTGGTGATGCACGGGCTGTTCGGCTCCGGCCGGAACTGGATGACCGCCGCCCGCCGGCTGGCCGCGTCGCACCGGGTCTTCGCCTTCGACCTGCGCAACCACGGCACCTCCGAGCACGTGCCGACCATGACGTACCCGGAGATGGCCGAGGACGTCCGCGAGACGATCGAGGCGCTCGGCGTCGGCCCGGTCGCGCTGGTCGGGCACTCGATGGGCGGCAAGACCGCGATGCTGACCGCGCTGACTCACCCCGAGGTGGTCGAGCGGCTGGTCGTCGTCGACGCGGCGCCGGTGTCGTACCCGCCGCAGTTCGAGCAGTACTCCCAGGCGATGCGCGGCGCCGACCTGTCGAACATCCAGCGCCGCGCGGAGGTCGACGCCCAACTGCAGGACGCCGTACCGACTCCTGGGACGCGGGCGTTCCTGCTGCAGAACCTGATCCTCGACGACCAGGGCGCTCGCTGGCGGCCGAACCTCGAGGTCATCGAGGCGTCGCTGCCCGGGATCTCGGGCTGGCCCGACGGCATCACCGGCTCGTACGACGGCCCGACGCTGTTCATCTACGGCGGCAAGTCGGACTACGTGCAGCAGGATCACCGGGCGGTCATCGAGGCGCTGTTCCCGCAGGTCCGGTACGAGGTGGTCGCCGAGGCCGGGCACTGGGTGCACGCCGAGCGGCTGGACGACTTCCTCGCGGCGCTGACGCCGTTCCTGGGGTGAATCGAAGGGTGTGATTTGTTGCCCGTTCGCGTAGGGTCTAGGTAACTTTCTACCCAGACGCGAGCGGGAGGTTGCCGGTGCACCGATCAGTGCTGGCCGTCGGCGGTCACATCGGGGACATGGATCTGTCGGCCGGGCCGACACTGGCCAAGCTCGTGCTCGAGGGCGCGAACGCGACGATCGTCGCGCTGACGCCGGGGGAGCGCGGGCACCCGCGGCTCTCGCCGGCGGAGTACCGGCAGCAGAAGGTCGCCGAGGGCGAGGCGTTCGCGACCGCGATCGGCGCCGACTTCATGGTGCTCGGCTACAGCGAGGGCTTCCTGCCCGACACCGACGACGTCGCGCTGGAGCTCGCCACGATCATCCGCGACCAGCAGCCGGACACGGTGATCACGCACTGGCGGCACAGCTCGCAGCGCGATCACGAGCACACCGCACGGGTCGTCGAGCGGGCGATCTACCTGGCCGATCTGCCGATGGACCACGAGCTGCCGCGGCACGCCGTACGGACGTTGCTGCACACCGAGCACGCCGAGGACCTGCGCGACTTCGCGCCGACGGCGTACGTGCCGATCCCGGACGACGCGTTCTACCGGTGGGTGAGTGCGATCCGGCACCAGGCGTTCGCGCGCGGCGAGACCGATGGGTTCCGGCACATCGACTACTACACGGCGTTGATGACGATGCGCGGCTGCCAGGCGGGTTATCCGCGGGCGTGCGCCGTGCTGGACCCTCGTGGTCCCGAGGTCAACAAGCTGTCGGCCTAGAGCGGGAGCTGGAACCAGCCGCCGATGTCGGTCCGGCCCGAGGACTTCGCGGCCTCGAGTGCGGAGCGGTTGCCGGCGTGGATGACGCCGAGCAGGATCGGCTTGTCGTCCGGGAGCGCCTGCGCGAGCAGTGCCGGGAGGTAGCGGCCGTAGCCGCGGCCGCGGTACGCCGGGTCGAGGATGAACTCCTGCACGACGTACGCCGGTAGGCCGAGCGTCTCGTCGTTCACGTGCGCGCCGACGTACCCGGCCCACTCATCGTCGACCAGTACGTCGTACAGCAGGCCGGCTTCGACCGACTCGGCCAGGTCTTCGGCGGTCTCGATGCGAGCCTGGTCGGGATGGTCGGGGTGCGCCTGGTCGACCGCCGCGTACGCCGCGACGGCCCGCGGGTAATTGTCGAGATGAGTCGCCCTGGCGAAGCTCAGCTCGGCCGGAACCTTCAAGTGGTCGCGGAGATCCGTGACCAGACCCGCCATGAATCGCCGGTCGACACGCGTCCCTTCGAATGCGTCAATCGGCGCAGCACTCCACAGCCTGAGATACCTGGGCTCCAGTACGCCGTACGCCTGCTCAGCCGCTCGAGCCAACGACTCGAGGTCTTCAGCCCGGACCGCGCGCGACAGCGGAGTGGCATCCACGAACGGCTTCGCCGCATCGCCACCCTCGTACCGCATGCTCAGCATCGCGTGCAGGTCGCCGACCGGAGTCCACCGGTTGAGCAGCAGCTCCGCCGGCTGCCCCGGCGCGAACCGCTCGGCCCGCTGCGTCGCGATGTCGAGATCGGTCGCCAGGACGACGTCCATCGCGTGCTGCTCGGCGAGCAGTTCGAGACGGACGTCGTCGGCGACCCACGTACGGGTGATCGGGTGCTGGGCGGTGAGGCTGTACGCCGCCAGTTCCGTTGCCGTGGGCAAGCTCAGGATGCGTCGGCCTTCCGGACCCAGACCTCACGGATGATCAGCAGCACCGCGGCCGCGGTCGGGATCGCCAGCAGCGCGCCGACCACACCGAGCAGCGCGCCACCGAGCAGCGCCGCGATCACCGTGACCGCACCCGGGATGTCGACCGCGCGGCGCATGATCCGCGGCGCGACGACGTAGTTCTCGATCTGCTGGTAGATGATCCCGTACGCCAGGCAGGCGACGCCGACCCACAGCCCGTCGGTGAAGCCGATCGCGGCGACCAGGACGACACCGATCAGGCCACCGACCATCGGGATGAACGCGGTGAACATCACGACGATCGCCAGCGCCACGGCGTACTGGTTGAGACCGACGATCTCCAGGAACACGAACATGAAGAACCCGGCGCACAGCGCGACCAGGAACTGGCCGCTGACGTAGCCGCCGACCCGGCCGAGCACCTCGTCGCCGAGGATCGAGACGCGCTTGCGACGCGTGGCCGGGACCAGGCTGTACGCCGCGCGCTTGACGGTGGGGAGCGAGGCAAGGAAGTACAGGGTCAGGATCAGGACGGTGAAGCCGGAGAACAGGGCGTTCGCCACGACCTTGCCGACCCCGAGGACACCGCCGAAGGCGCGCTGGGCGAGGGCCGGGTCCTGGATGTAGTCCTTGGCCTTGTCGATGAATTGGTAGCGCTTGTCCAACTCGTCGAGGGTTTTCGAGTTGTTGAGCAGGTCGAGCCAGTCCGGGGCGTTCTTGATCAGGCCGTTGATCTGGTCGGTGACGACCGGCACGATCGCGAAGCCGACGCCGGAGACCGCGAGGATCATCAGGATGAAGACCACGCCGACCGACAGCCCGCGCTTGAGCCCGCGGCGCATGAACCACTCGACCAGCGGGTTCAGGCCGACCGCGATGAACATCGAGACGATCAGCAGGATCAGGACCGACTTGGCCTGGCCGAGCGCGTTCCACAGGCCCCAGGCGACGAGTACGCCGAGGGCCGCGAAGAAGCCGAACACGAACGGGTTGGAGCGTCTGAGCGGCGGGCCCGGACGGCCCATGCCGTCGTCGGGGTGCCGCTCGTCCATCAGCAACTGACCGGCGAGGTTGTCGTCGGTGTCGGCCTCCTGCGCCGATCGCTGCGCGACACTGGCCGACTTGCGCGCCGCACCGGCCGATTCCTCGGCCTCGTCGGCGGACTCGTCAGCTTCGTCCGCCGACACGTCCGCCTTCTGCGCCGCCCCGGTCGCGAGCTCGGCCGAGTCCTCGGCGGTGCCGGCCGACTGGTCGGCGTCCTTGGCCGCCCGCTCGGCTTCCGCGGCGGCCGCCTTCGCTTCCTTGGCGGCCGCCTCCACCGCCGCGACCTGCTCGGCGGACGGACCCGGGCTCTTCGAGTCCGGGGTCTTGCTGTCTTCTGTGGAGTTGTCGTCGCCGGCTGGCGTCACTTCTCATCCTTGTCGGCGGCGTTCTTCCGGTCCTTCGGCGCGAACGGGCTGTCGCCGGTGATCCGCGTCTCCTCGGCCGTCAGGTCGTCGAGCCGGAACTCGTCGATCTTGGTCGAGTCCTTCGGCTCGTCGTCGGCCGGCTTGCTGTCCTTCGCGTCGTCGAGCAGCGCCGGGTCGACCCGCAGAGCGGTGTCGATCCGGGTCTCGTCGACCCGCGCCGTACCGGCGTCCGGCCCGGCGAACGGGCTCCGCCCGGTGAACGACGTCTCCGGCGCGTCGTCCTTCGCGTCGATCGGGTAGGCCTTGTCGCCCGGGGCCTTGTACGACGACTCCACCGGGTACGCCGCGTCGCCGGCCGGGACCGCGAACGGGTTGCTCTTCGCATCCGCGGCGAACGGGTTCGCCGCGTCGGCCGAGTCGTCGGGCGCGAACGGGCTCGCCGACTTGTCCGCCGCGAAGGGGTTCGCCGGGGAGTCTGACTTGTCCGTGCCGAAGGAGCTGGCGGGGGAGTCCGACTTGTCCGTGCCGAAGGAGCTCGCCGAGGATTCCGACTTATCCGCGCCGAAGGAGCTGGCCGGGGAGTCAGTCTTGTCGGCGCCGAACGGGCTTGCGGCCGAGTCCGACTTGTCCGCCGCGAAGGGCCGTGCCGACGAGGTGCTCGCGCCGAACGAGTCGGCCGAGTTCGCCGAGGCGTCGTACGAGTTGGAGGAAGCGTCGTCGGACGAGCCGGCCTCCGCCGCGAACGGGCTGGCGGCCGGAGCGTCGTACGGGCTGCTCCCGGTCGAGCTGTTAGCCGAGGCATCGTACGAGTTGCTCGACGCCTCGCCGCTCGGAGCGTACGAGCTGCCGGACGCATCCGCGCTCGGCGCGTCGTACGTGGTCGCCGGCGGCGTGTACGAACTCTGCGCCGCGAACGACGCGCTCGCCGGGGGAGCGGAGAACGGGTTGTACGCCGTCGGCGCGGCCGTCTCGGAGTCGAGCTCGGCGGCCTGGCGGGCGATGTTGCTCGCGATGTCGTTGAGCCCGGCGATCTGCGCCAGGATCCCGTCGCGCCGCTTCGCCAGCCGCTCGGTCTCGCGGGCGACGATCGTGCGCGACCGCTCGGCCTCGTCCGCCGAGCTCGCCAGCTCGGCCTCGGCCCGCGTCCGCGCGGCGGTCAGCACCTGCTCGGCCTCGCGGCGCGCGCGGGTCAGCGTGCGCTCGGCCGACTCCTCGGCCTCGGCGCGGATCTTGCGCGCCTGCTCGGTCGCCTCCGCGACCCGGCGCTCGGAGGCCTCGGCGGCCTCCTTCATCTGGTCGGTCAGGTTCTCGGTGTCGGCCGCGATCTGCTGGTGCTTGTCGGCCAGCTCCTTGGCCTGCTGCTCCCGCTCGTCGGCCAGCCGCGCGCGCAGCGCCGCCGACTCGCGCTGGATCGCGGTCCGGATCTTCTCCGCCTCGTGCAGCGCGCCGTTCTTCAGCGTGCTCGACTGCGACTCGGCCGTCAGCTGCAGCTGCTCCGCCTTGCGGCGCGCGGCCTGCAGCACCTCCGTGCCCTCGGTCTCCGCCGTACGGCGAATCTCGGCCGCGTCACCCTCGGCCGTACGCCGCATGCTGTCGGCCTCGTTCAGCGCGACGGTCCGGATGTCCTGCGCCTCGCGCTCACCGGTCGCCCGGGACGCCAGGGCCTCCTTGGTCGCCGTCGACCGCAGCTCCTCGGCCTCACGCCGAGCCTCCTCGAGGGCCTCCGACGCCTGGTCCTGAGCGAGCCGCAGGATCTGCGCGGCCCGGTCACCGAGCCCCGCGTACGACGGGTTGGCGCTCGCCTCGAGCTGCCGCTTCGCCTCGTCGAGCTGCTTCTGCAACGGCGCGGACCCGGCCTGCAGCTCCTCCGCCTTGCTCCGCGCTTCGCCCAGCTGCGCCTCGAGCGCGCGGACGTAGTCGTCCACCGCGTGTTTGTCGTACCCACGGCGTGCGACGGGGAATCCCCCGGCCGCGGTCGCCGTACGGTCGAAGAACGGCAGGCTCGACTCGTCGCCCATCCCTGAGTGTCCCTTCTGGCGGAGCGGATGAATCCCCCAGCGTAAGCCTGTCAGACCCCAGGCCCACAAACCTAACCGGCGCCAGTTCCCCTCCGGTCGGGCAGCGCCCCACGGCCGACGGGTGCAGGGTGGCCGGCCCGGTTGGTAGCGCCCCCGCGGCCGATCGGCCTGCTCCTTGTCGAGCCCGCCCGCCTCTTGCGTGGTGAGGTGGTGCACGCGTCGTCGGGTGCTGGTGGTCGGCCCGGTCGGTCGCGCCCCAATGGCCGATCCGCGTGCTCCGTGTCGAGCCCGCCCGCCCCTTGCGTGGAGAGGTGGTGCCCGCGTTGTCGAGCCAGGGAGTTGGCGGGCGCCGCGGGCAGGTCGGCTGGTGTGCTGGCGGTGGCCCGCCCGGCCGGGAGCGACCCACGGCCGTCGAGTGCGGGGGGACCGGCCCGGTCGGCAGCACCTCCTACGGCCGATCGGCCTGCTCCTTGTCGCGCCCGCCCCTTGCGTGGATAGATGGTGCTCGCGTTGCCGGGTGCAGGGCGGTGCATGCGGCGTCGGATCGGGCGCGCTGCGCGCCGTATCGGCCCAGGGAGCCGGCGCGTGCTGCGCCGGCGAGCAGCCGGACGCGGCGGCGCTGATCAATCAGCCAGCCAGCCAACCAACCAGCCAACCGGACCGAGCGAACAAGCTCGCCCGGCCCAAGGCCCCTGAACTACTTGTCGCGGAAGCGGTTGATCGCTTCGATGTGCTGCGCCCGCAGCTCCTCGTCCCGCACGCCCAACCCCTCGGAAGGCGCCAACGTCAGCACGCCGACCTTCCCCTGGTGCAGGTTCCGATGCACGTCGTACGCCGCCTGCGCGGTCTCTTCCAGCGCGTAGACCCGGCTCAGCGTCGGATGCACCATCCCCTTGGCGATCAGCCGGTTCGCCTCCCACGCCTCGCGGTAGTTGGCGAAGTGGGAGCCGATGATGCGCTTCAGGTTCATCCACAGGTACCGGTTGTCGTACTCGTGCATATAGCCCGACGTCGACGCGCAGGTGACGATCGTGCCGCCGCGCCGGGCGACGTACGTCGATGCACCGAAGGTCTCGCGGCCGGGGTGCTCGAACACGATGTCGGGGTCATCGCCGCCGGTGAGCTCGCGGATGCGAGCGCCGAAGCGTTTCCACTCTTTCTGGTCCTGCGTCGTCGGGTCCGACCAGAACCGGTACCCCTCCGCGTTGCGGTCGATGATCAGCTCGGCGCCCATCGCGCGGCAGATCTCCGCCTTCTCCGGCGACGACACGACGCACACGGGGATCGCCCCGCCGTTCAGCGCGAACTGCGTCGCGTACGAACCGAGCCCACCCGAAGCACCCCACACCAGTACGACGTCGCCCTGCTTCATGTTCGCGCCGTTGGCCGAGACCAACTGCCGGTACGCCGTACTGTTCACCAACCCCGGCGACGCGGCCTCTTCCCACGTCAGGTGCGCGGGCTTCGGCATCAGCTGGTTCGACTTCACCAGTGCGATCTCGGCCAGGCCGCCGAAGTTGGTCTCGAAGCCCCAGATCCGCTGCTGGTCGTCGAGCATCGTGTCGTTGTGGCCGTCGGGGGACTCCAGCTCGACCGACAGGCAGTGCGCGACGACCTCGTCGCCGGGCTTCCAGGCGTTCACACCGGGGCCGGTACGCAGGACGACGCCGGCCAGGTCGGAGCCGACCACGTGGTACGGCAGGTCGTGGCGCGCGGTCAGCGGCGAGAGCTTGCCGTACCGCTTGAGGAACGAGAACGTCGAGACCGGCTCGAAGATCGACGTCCAGACCGTGTTGTAGTTGATCGCGCTCGCCATCACCGCGACCAGCGCCTCGCCGGGGCCGAGCTCCGGCGTCGGGACGTCGTCCAGGTGCAGGCTCTTGCGCGGGTCCTTCTCCTTCGCCTCCAGGCCCTCGAACATGCCGGTCTCGTCGGCGTGCACCGTGATGCCGCGATAGTGATCGGGGACGTCCAGCCCGCCAACGGCAGCACTGTCGCCGGCAAGGATCGCGTCGAGGATCTGCTTCACGTCATACCTCCTGGAGCGGCGGTCGGGTGAGCGGAACTTACCGTCGAGTATGCCCGGGTCGCTGTGCTGCGTGACACAGTTCGGGCCCGGTGAGACCACCGTCACTTTTCCAGTCCACCGATCGCAGTGGTCTTATCGCCACGCTGTCCATCGATGTCAGTACGACGAACCGGTACGGCGTCAGCAGGCGCGCATGTGCAGCCGGACCTGCGTGCCTTTCGCACCCGACCGGACCTGGACCAGGTCGCACAGCTGGTTCGCGAGCCAGACCCCGCGTCCGCCGAGCCCGTCGACCGGTGGCAGCACCCGGCCGACCAGCAGGTCGTCGATCCGGCCGCGGTCGGCGACATCGCAGACCAGATGACCGTCGGCCGTCCACCACGACAACGTCCCGTGGCCGCCGCCGAAGCGGACGCTGTTCGTGCAGATCTCGTGCAGGGCCAGCTCGAGATCGTCGATCTGGTCGTCCTTCACCCCGGCGGACCGAGCAGCGACGTTCACGCGCCGCCGTACGGCATTGAGGTCGCCCATGCCGAACTCCTGATGCTCAGCACCGACCGGTACGGCGGGCAGCGGGCGCCGGAAGCTCAGGTCCGCGCCGTGCTCCGCCCGGTCGGGATGCAGGACGGCGGGGTCGACGCCGAGCTCGGCCGAGTACGGGCAGAGCAGCTCGAACCGGCCGGTGTACGAGGTGAACGCGACGCCCAGCAGGTACTCGTGCAGCGCGGTCTCCTCGAGCGCGGCCCGCGAGCGGCCGACGTACGCCGGTTCGCCCAGACCGCGCATCGGGATGTCGGGCGCCTGGTCCAGCAACCGTCGCCACAGCGGGATGATCCGCGCCGGGTTGCGGCCGAGCTGGCTCATGTCGAGGAAGATCACCTGGTCGGCGAGGCCGTCCAACGCCTTGCGCAGCAGGCTGTTGCGGTCCTCGGGGAGCACGGCGACCACGGTCTCGCCGGCGTCCAGCCCGGCGTACACGTACGCGGCCGTCTGCCGGACGAAGTCTTCCTCATCGGTGTAGACGAAGGCGTAGTGCCGGAACCCCGATGCGACGGGGTGGTGACGATCCGGAGCGCTGTCCTTCAGCACCTCATCAGATTAGCCCCGTACTCACGGGTTGTGACCGCGAGCCGCGCGTCTTGGGCAGAACTTCACGCACTGTCAACACACAGAAACGTTTGAGTCAGCGGACGGAGGGAGCGTCGACGCCCACCACTGATCAAGCCGCGGCGCGCGCGGGTGCTCCCGCCTGGAGGGGCGTCGATCCAGGGGTTTGATCAGTGGTGCGTGTCGGCCGGCTCGACCAGTTCGACGAGGATTCCGCCGGCGGACTTCGGGTGGATGAAGTTGACCCGGGAGCCGGCCGTCCCGCGGCGCGGTTCGTCGTACAGGAGCTGTGCTCCGCGCTCGCGCAGGATCGCGGACACCTCGTCCAGGTTGCCGACGCGATAGGCGAGCTGCTGGATGCCAGGCCCGCTGCGGTCGAGGAACTTGGCGATCGGCGAGCTGTCCGACAGCGGCGCGAGCAGCTGGATCGACGAACCGGAGTCGCCGACCGACAGCATCGCCTCGCGAACGCCCTGCTCCTCGTTGATCTCCTCGTGCGCGACCGTCATGCCGAAGGTCTCGGCGTAGAACCGGACGGCGGCGTCGAAGTCCGCGACCGCGACCCCCACGTGGTCGATCGCCTCGAACAGCGTCTTGGTAACGGGCTCCATGCGACCAAGATGGCCTGCCCGCGCTCCGGATGCCAACGTCTGTGGCGGATGCGACACTGGACGACTCGATGAGTGTGACGCACGACATCTACCGGCTGGTGCTCGGCCCGTCCTGGTCCCGGGCCGCACCAGCGCGGCTCGAAGCCGCCGTCGGCGATCGCGTCGTGCTCGTCACCGGCGCGTCGTCGGGCATCGGAGCCTGTACGGCGGAACTGCTGGCCGGCGCGGGCGCGCACGTACTGCTCACGGCCCGGCGCCTGGATCGCCTGCAGGCGTTGACGGATCAGATCACCGCGGCGG
This sequence comes from Kribbella endophytica, assembly GCF_054781295.1. NCBI lineage: Bacteria > Bacillati > Actinomycetota > Actinomycetes > Propionibacteriales > Kribbellaceae > Kribbella > Kribbella endophytica. Next base: position 109,236 of record NZ_BAAGUR010000005.1, on the reverse strand, counting down.
GCGGCCGCGCGACGCCGTACGGGGTTGACCTGACGGATCCCGACGCCGTGGATCAGCTGGTCGTGGACGTGCGCGCCGACCACGGGCGGGTGGATGCCGTCGTCAGCAACGCGGGCAAGTCGATCCGGCGCTCGCTGACCGCGACCGAGGGGCGGTTCCACGACGTGACGCGGACGGACGGGGTCAACTACCTCGGCCCAGTTCGGCTTCTGAGCGGTCTGCTGCCCGGGATGCGCAAGCGCGGAGTCGGCCACATCGTCAACGTCAGCAGCCTGAACGTCGACCTGCCGGTCGCACACTGGGCCGGGTACAGCGCGTCGAAGGCCGCCTTCGAAACCTGGCTGCGCTGCGTGGCGCCCGAGATCCGGCGCGACGGGGTGGCCGTCACGTCGATCCATTTCCCGTTGGTGCACACGCCGATGAGCGCGCCGACGTACAGCCCTCGCCTTCCCGGCCTGACCGCTGACGCCGCCGCCGAGGTGATCGCCCGCGCGCTCGTCCACCGCCCCCGCCTGCTTGTCCCGTGGTGGGCCCGTCCTGCCTCGGTCGTGGCAACCCTTGCCCAAGGCCCCTATGAGGCCCTCCAGTCCCAGGCCCTCCGATGGTCACGCTGAGGGGCCTGCTCCGCCTCGTCCGTGCTGTGCCCTTCTGGCGCCCGCAGGTCCTCCAGGTCCTCCGATCCCAAGGCCTCACCCTGAGCGCGTTGATCACCATCGCCGCTTTGAAGAGCCCCGACGGTGTAGCACTGATCGACGACGACGGCCCGCTCACGTACGCCGACCTGGACCACCTGGTCGAGCAGGCAGCCGCCGACGTTCACGCCACCCGAGTCGACGTCCGAGAGCCCAACCACAGAAGCTTTGTCGTCGCAGCAGCCGCAGCCCTCCGCCGCAACGCAGACGTGGTCCTCCACGAACCAACCTCGACGGGCACGCCCCCGACTCCCTCCAAGTCCCCGCCCTCGCCACGGAGTCAACAGCAACTGAAGCCCAAGCGGCGACGAGGCCAGGTGATCCTTCTGACCTCCGGCAGCACCGGCGTACCGAAAGAAGTCGAGCGCGGGGGAGTGCACCTCACGCAAGGTCTCCCGATCGGCACGCTCCTCGGAGTGCTGCCTGTCCGCGGACCTGTCGTGCTGACGGTGCCCATGTTCCACGGGTTCGGCTTGGGGTTTCTCGCCCTGGGACTGGCCTTCGGTGTCCCCGTCGTCCTGTGGCGAAAGGTGAACGCGCCCACCGTCGCCCAGTTCATCGGCGAGCATCCAGGATGCCTGCTCGTCGGCGTACCGCCAGTACTTGCGCGGATCGCACGAGTGCAGACCAACGCGCACCCAGCCGCAGTGGTGAGCGGAGCAGGCCAGCTCCACCCGGTCGTCGCCGAACACCTGCGCACGGCGTACGGCGATGTCGTCTTCAACCTGTACGGCTCCAGCGAGGAAGGCTGGTCGACCATCGCGACCCCGGCGGACCTGCGAGCGGCACCCGGCACGATCGGCCGCCCCGCTGCCGGTGTAAAGGTCGCCGTGCTCGACGACAACGGACGACAGCTAGAGGACGGTGAGATCGGACACCTCTGCGTCTCCGGCCGCCTCGAGTTCAAGCAGTACGGCGGGGGAGCGCGCCGCGCCCGCCTCGGCGGCATGAGCGACTCCGGCGACCTGGGCCATCGCGACCGCGACGGCCGGTTCTTCGTCGATGGTCGCGCCGACGACATGGTCGTCACCGGCGGGGAGAACGTCTTCCCAACCGAGGTCGAGAACGTCCTCCTGCAACACCCTTCGGTCGCCGAGGCCCGCGTCGACGGCGTACCGGACGACGAGTACGGCACTCGCCTCGAAGCGCACGTCGTACGACGTCATCACACCCTCACCGACGAGGACCTGATCGCCTGGGCGCGGACCAGACTGATCGGCGCGAAAGTCCCACGGACAGTGCGATTCGTGGACCACCTGCCGACGACCGCGAGCGGCAAGTACCGGCGTCGTGTGACCTGATCGACACAGGCGTACCAGTGCGGTCGCAGGTATCGTGACAAACATGTCTGACACCACCAGCTCACAGAGCGAGACCGTCATCGTCGCCGGCGCCAGGACCCCGATCGGGCGGCTGCTGGGCGGCCTCAAGGGCTTCACCGGAGCGGAGCTCGGTGGGTTCGCGATCAAGGGTGCGCTGGAGAAGGCCGGCGTCACCGGCGACCAGGTCGAGTACGTGATCATGGGCCAGGTGCTGCAGGCCGGCGCCGGTCAGATCGCCGCGCGCCAGGCCGCGGTCAAGGGCGGCATCCCGATGAACGTCCCCGCGATCACCATCAACAAGGTCTGCCTGTCCGGCCTGAACGCGATCGCCCTGGCCTCGCAGCTGATCAAGGCCGGCGAGTACGACATCGTGGTCGCCGGTGGCATGGAGTCGATGACGAACGCGCCGCACCTGCTGCCGAAGTCGCGCGAGGGCTTCAAGTACGGCGACACGACGCTGGTCGACTCGATGGCGTACGACGGGCTGTGGGACGCGTTCACCGACCAGGCGATGGGTGCGCTGACCGACCAGGCCAACAACGACGGCCTGAAGCTGACCCGCGAGGAGCAGGACCAGTTCAGCGCGCGGTCGCACCAGCTCGCTGCGGAGAGCTGGAAGAACGGCGTGTTCGCCGACGAGGTCGTGCCGGTCGAGGTCCCGCAGCGCAAGGGTGACCCGCTGGTCGTCGACACCGACGAAGGCATCCGCGGCGACACCACGGTCGACACGCTGGCGCGGCTGCGCCCGGCGTTCGGCAAGGACGGCACGATCACCGCCGGTTCGGCCTCGCAGATCTCCGACGGCGGCTGCGCGGTCGTCGTGATGAGCAAGAAGAAGGCCGAGGAGCTCGGCCTGACCTGGATCGCCGAGATCGGCGCCCACGGCTCGGTCGCCGGCCCGGACTCGTCGCTGCAGAGCCAGCCCGCCAACGCGATCGCCAAGGCCTGCGCGAAGCAGGGCATCGACCCGGCGTCGCTGGACCTGATCGAGATCAACGAGGCCTTCGCCGCGGTCGGCATCGCCAGCGCCCGCGAGCTCAACGTCGACGTCGACAAGGTCAACGTCAACGGCGGCGCCATCGCCCTCGGCCACCCGATCGGCATGTCCGGCGCCCGCCTCGTCCTCCACCTGGCCCTCGAGCTCCAACGCCGAGGCGGCGGCACCGGCGCAGCCGCCCTCTGCGGCGGCGGCGGCCAGGGCGACGCCCTCATCGTCCGAGTCCCCACGGCCAACTGACCGGGCTCCCGGCCAACCGAATGCCGATCCCCACGCCGCCCCAGGCCCCGACGCGGATGCCACCTGCGGCACCGCCTCGGGCCCTGAGCGGTCTGCGGATCGGTGCGCTGACTCAGGTACCAGCCCGTACGCCGTCCGTGGCCCCCGCTCGCGCGCTGAGCGGCCCGCGGATCGCTGTGTCGACTCGGGCCCCGGCCCGGACGCCGTTCCCGTCCCCGGCTCAGCTCCCGAGCCAGCTCCGGATCGCGACGCCGGCGCAGCTTCCGCCCGGGCTGCAGATCGCCGTACCGGCTCAGCGTCCGGCCCGGATGCCGACCCCGGCCTCGGCTCAAGTCCCCAGCGGGGTGCTGGTTTCGGTGCCTGCTCAGGCTCTGCGCGCGATGTTGCTGCCTGTCCCGACCCACGCTTCGGCCCGGATGCCGGTTGTGGGCCCGACCCGACCGATACTGACCTGATGTCACGTCGTACGCCGCCTGTTGCTGAACTGGTCGAACGCGCCCGGGCCGGGGAGTCCCGCGCGGTCGCTCGGCTCATCTCGCTCGTCGAGGACGAGTCGCCGTTGCTGCGTGAGGTGATGGCCGCGCTCGCGCCGCACGCGGGGCAGGCGCACATCGTCGGCATCACCGGATCACCCGGCGTGGGCAAGTCCACGTCCACCTCAGCACTGGTTTCGGCGTACCGAGCAACCGGCAAACGCGTCGGCGTGCTGGCCGTAGACCCCTCATCGCCCTTCTCCGGCGGCGCATTGCTCGGCGACCGCGTCCGCATGCAGGACCACGCGACGGACGCGGGCGTGTTCATCCGCTCGATGGCGTCGCGCGGGCACCTGGGCGGCCTGGCCTGGTCGACCCCGCAGGCCCTGCGGGTGCTCGACGCGGCCGGCTTCGACATCGTCCTCGTGGAGACCGTCGGCGTAGGCCAGTCCGAGGTCGAGATCGCCGGGATGGCCGACACGACGCTGATCCTGCTCGCGCCGGGGATGGGCGACGGGATCCAGGCGGCCAAGGCCGGCATCCTCGAGGTCGGCGACATCTACGTGGTCAACAAGGCCGACCGGGACGGCGTACAGAACGTCACCCGCGACCTCCGCGCGATGCTCGCGCTCGCCGAGCGCGACGCCGACGCGTGGACCCCGCCGATCCTCAAGACCGTCGCAAGCCGCAACGAGGGCGTCGACGAGGTCGTCGCCGCGATCGAGGATCGCCTGGTGTGGATGCGAGCGTCCGGCGTACTGGAAGACCGCCGCCGCAGCCGAGCCCGCGACGAGATCGAAGCCATCGCCATGACCGCGCTGCGCTCACGCTTCGCCCACCTCCACGGCGACGCCCGCCTGGACGTCCTGGCCGCCAAGGTAGCGACGGGCGCGACCGACCCGTACTCAGCAGCCGACGAACTCATCTCAGCGCTCTAGCCGCCGGCTACGCCCACGCCGTAGGAGGTCCGCCCCACACATGCCGTACGACGAACTGACGCGTGCACGTCGCTGACCCCTTCCCTGCTCGGCAGCCGAAGCTCGCGACACTCGCGCCCTGGAGCTCGCCCGCTCCGCATACACGCGCGCCGCACAGGCGCTCCCCGCGCCGCACCGACGCCATGCGTCGCCGACCCCAACTTGGGCGCGACATGCTGGTCTCGGCGCCGACGGCCTGTGACCTCAGCGCTCCAAGCACCGCGCCTGCGACCGGCGCCTGCGCCTTCCGTCCTGAAGCTTCAAGCCGGGCGGCGGACCACTCCAAGTGATCCACACCCGCCCGTCACTGCGACATTTGATGACGCTGTGTCACAGTGTCGGGGGAATGTGGTTGGATGGTTCCGAATACGGGCAGGTAACCCGGCGCTTCCGGGCAGTGAGCGATCTGCGTCTCACGGCGGCGCGCCGGTGGCTGCCATGCCCCCCGATCCGTAACACAATGGGACTTGTAGCTGGTGAGCATGATGCTGTGGGCTGTGTTCAGTCAGTGACAGATGGTGACTATCCGTGATAGAAACACAGTCGACCGAATTGGTTGCGAACGAGGAGTGGTGACATGCCGAAGAAGCTGCTGATCTGGCTGGTCATCGCCTTTGCGGCGTTCTACCTGTTCACCCAGCCAGAGGGTGCTGCGGATGCCGTAGGAGGTGCGTTCTCGGCCGTCGGTGATGCGTTCGGGAGCGTGATCACGTTCCTGTCCGCGCTGTTCAACTGATCCACCACAGCCAAGTGTCCCGTCACGACCGATCGTGCGGGACACTTGGATGTAGGGATCGTGGCCGAGGGGCCGACAGCGGGGTGGACAGGGGAGTGAGTGGATGGCCGGAATAGGCCTGTTCCGGATCTTCGACCCGAAGGTCCGGCGCCATCTCATCTCGGACGAGGGCGAAGTCGTCATCGACGAGGTGCGGCACCACTGGGTGGTGTTCGCGGTGCCGATGCTGGAGATCGCTCTGGCGACGGTGCTGCTGGTCGTCCTCCTGTGGAAGACGCCGGGCAACGCGTCGATCGCGTTGCTGGCGATCGTGCTGATCCTGCTCATGCACGCCTTCTGGCGATTTCTCACCGAGCACCGGGACCGGTTCGTCGTCACCAACATGCGCGTCATGCGCATCCGGGGCGTGTTCTCGCAGACCGTCGCGACGACCCCGATCGCGCGAATCCTCGACATCACGCTGCAGAAACCGATCGTCGGCCGATTCCTCGGCTACGGCCACTTCGTCTTCGAGTCGGCCGCGCAGGACCAGGGTTTCCGCGAGATCAGGTTCGTCAGCCGGCCCGACGACCGTGACCTCACGATCCAGCGCGTCATCCAGCGCACCGGCCTGAGGGCCTCCGCGAGCGTGGACGTCGTGCAGTCCGACGACGACGACACCGACGACGACGGTACCGGTCCGATCGGGATGGACTCGGCGCAAGAGGTCACCACGACCATCCCGCGCCAGGCGCCCGCTGCTTCCGCGTCGACCCGAGTGGCGAGCAGCAGTTCCAAGTCGATCTTCAACAGCGAGCAAGCCAACTGGACCGACCAGGACCGCGAGGACTAGCTCGTACGACGACCAGCCCGTACGGCGTACCGGCAACTCGTACGCCGTACGCTCAGCTCCTCCCGGCGGATCCAGCCCCGGGATTTCCTCCTGACCGACGTCAAGAACCGCAGCTCGGCTCCGACCTGATGGTGACGAACCGCAATCATCACCGGAGGAACCACGTGACCCAGCTGCTGAAGGTCCAGAACTTCAACGTCTCGAGCGACGGCATCGCCGCCGGCGCGAGCGAGCACCAGACCCTCGAGCGCCCGTTCGGCCTGCCCGAGGCCGAGCGGCTGTTCTCCTGGGCCGGCGCGACCGCGAGCTGGCCCAACCGCACCGAACCCGGCGGCAGCCGCGGCCTCGACGACTACCTGACCCGCGACTTCAGCCACAACATCGGCGCCGAGATCATGGGCCGCAACAAGTTCGGCCCGTACCGCGGCCCGTGGGAGAACGAGGACTGGCGCGGCTGGTGGGGCGACGAGCCGCCGTTCCGTACGCCGGTGTTCGTGATGACCCACCACGTGCGCCCGTCGTACAGCCTCTCCGACACCACGTTCCACTTCGTCGACGGCGACCCGGCCGCGGTCCTGGCGCAGGCGCGAGAAGCGGCCGATGGCAAGGACGTCCGGCTCGGCGGCGGTGTGAGCACCATCCGCCAGTTCCTCGACGCCGGCCTCATCGACACCCTGCACATCGCCGTCGCTCCGGTGGAGTTCGGCACCGGCGTACGCCTGTGGAACTCGCCCGACGACCTCCTCGACCGCTACCACCGAGACGTCGTCCCCAGCCCCAGCGGCATCACCCACCACCTCTTCTGGCGCAAGTAGCCCGGCGAACCACCACGAGAAGACCCTGGCGGCGTCCGCTTCCAGGGTCGTTCTCATGGACGCGGTCGACCCGCAGATCACCCGGTACGCCGAGACGCTCGCGACCTTCGACGCCCCCACAGCCGCCGAGCCGCAGTCAGGCGTGCGTCACGATCGTCGGACGAGCGGGGTCGTCGTTGTCGACGATGATCTGCGCCAGGGACCGAGGCCGGACCTGGTCGACGTACATGCGCTCCCCGGGGATGTACCTCGTGCGATAACGCTCCTCGGCAGCCGCGGCCGACGCCATCCACGCCTGATCGCGCGCGGTGCCGCGGCGGAGAACCTCGTCGAAGCCGATGTGGACATAGATCCTCAGGTCCCAATGGTCGACTAGCTCCGGCACCTGCAGGAACGCACCATCCGCAACCAGTACGGCGTCCGCACCGGCCTTCCGGAACGTTGCTTCAGGCAATGGTTTCCCGTTGGGTTCCCTGATCGCAGTCGTATAGCGCCGGTCCCCACCCGGCCCGAGCGGCACCAGCAACAGCTCGCGGATCGCGTCGCGATCCCAGGTGTCCAGGTAGTAGCTCTCCGGCGACTCGATCGGATAAGCCGTCCGCAACTCCGGAGCCCGCTTGAAGTAGTCGAGGCCGGCCCGAATGACCTCCCGACCGGTTCGGGCCCGCAGTACTTCGCCGAGTTCGTCCGCAAGCGTCGTCTTCCCCGCCGCCGAACACCCGTCGATCCCCACCCGCACCGGATGCACCCGCTCAACAGCCAGCACAGCATCGGCCAAGTCGTTCAGTACGTCGCTACGTTGGCTCACCACGGCTCCTCCGAAGCCTTCCGGGCCAGCAGGTAGCCGGGGCGACCTCGCCCACGCCCGCGATCCGCGGCCGGATGTCGAGGTCGCGCGGCCTTCTCCGAGCCCTCGGGTTCGCGGACCGCCGTCGTCCAAAGGCCGAAGCCTGCCTCGCGCAGGAAGGCAGCGACCTCGTCCGACCCGCACCCGACATCGGCAACAGGCCCGCCGCCGCCCGCCTTTACCATCTCCGCGAACGCCGAGAACAACGTCTGATCGAGCACCCGATCGTCCAGTTCGGAGGCCACGACCTCGGGCTGTCCATCGGCAGGCCAGTCGTAGGAGTCCCGCGTACCGGCGACGACCGCTTCATCCCCCACGGACAGGGAGGATAAGCGACTCCGCCGACACCAGACGCGGACTGCGACTGTACGCAGGCCGGGCCGGGCCGGGCGGGGCGGGGCGGGGCGTGGCGGGGCGGGCACGTGCGCGGGCTGGGCTGTATGTCGGCGGGGCGGGCGCCCAGCGCGGGCTGAGGCTGTACGCCGACGGCGCTTGCGTGGGCTGGGGCTGTGCGCCGGTGGGGTGGGCGCGGGCTGGGCGGTACGACGGCGAGGCCGGTACGTGAGGCTGCACGCGGGCGGGGCCGGCGCGTGGCGTGGGCTGGCGGTTGTCCGCCGACGGGGCCGGCACTTGGCGAGCACGGCAATACGCCGGGCCGAGGCCCCACCGTGCCGCTCGCCGTAGCGGCACCCACGCCGACCGCGCCAGCCCAGCGCCCGCCTCTGCATGCCGCTGCAATTTGGTGGGTTAACCCGTGCACTTGCCCGTTGGCCCACCGGAATTCGGTGGGCCAACGGGCTATTTGGTGGGTTGGCCCATCAAACGGCGGGAGGGGCCGAGCGGCTGCAGCAGGCGTGGGCGGGCCTACATGGAGGGGATCACGGGGTCGTATGCCGGCGGGCCGGGATGTGGCGCGGGCTGGGGCTATGCGCCGGTGCAGCCGGCGCGTGTTGCGGGCTGTGCCGCACGCCGGCGGGGTGGGCGCGGCGCGGGGCTGGGCTGTACGTCGCCGGAGTGGGCACGTGACGTAGGGCTGGGCTGTCCACCGGCGGGGCCGGGAAGTGGCGCGAGCTGGGGCTGTACGTCGGCGGGGCCGGCGCGTGGTGCGGGCCAGGCTGTAGGCAGGCGGGGGGCACGTGGCGAGGACGGCAATACGCCGGGCCGAGGCCCCACCTTGCCGCTGCAATTTGGTGGGTTAACCCGTGCACTTGCCCGTTGGCCCACCGGAATTCGGTGGGCCAACGGGCTACTTGGTGGGTTGGCCCACCAAACGGCGGGAGGGGCCGAGCGGCTGCGGCAGGAGTGGGCGGGTCCACATGGATGGGGTCACGGGGTCGTATGCCGGCGGCCCGGGATGTGGCGCGGGGCCGGGCTGTGCGCCGGCGGGCCCGGCGGGTGATGCGGGGCCGGGCTGTGCGCCGGCGGGTCCGGGATGTGGCGCGGAGTTGTGCGCCGGCGCGGCCGGCACGTGGCGCGGGGCCGGGCTGTACGTCGCCGGGGTCGGCGGGTGGCCCGGGCGGGTCGCACATCGGTGGGCCTGCCACGCGCACCTGGCGGATCAGTTGCGGCAGGGTTGGCCGGTTTGGGCGTTGGTGGTGGCGGCGGTGATGATCTGGTCGAGTTTGTCGCGGGTGGTGAGGAGGGTGGCGGCCTGGTGGGTAAGGCGGTCGCGTTCTTGGGACAGGCGGGTGAGGAGCGCGGCGGTGGCTCGGCCGTCTACGACGCAGGGGAGTAGGTCCACGATGGCCTTGCTTGACAGGCCTCCGGCGTACAGGTGCTGGATGAGCTCGACCCGTTCGACGGCGCTCTCCGGGTAGACGCGCTGGCCGCTTGGGCTGCGGGAGGCTTCGAGCAGGTCGTGCTCCTCGTAGTACCGCAGGGCGCGCACGCTGACGCCTGCCCTGGTGGCTAGTTCTCCGATGCGCATGGTGACCTCCGTTACAGCTCTTGCCTCTGACGTCAGCGTCAGGTTTTAGCGTCGTTCCATGATCACACTGAACGCCGCACTGACGCCGGCCGGCCCTGTCGTCACGGTCAAGCCTGTTGTACTGCGGGCGCCCGACCGCGGCACGGACTTGCTGGTGAAAATCACCGCCCCGTTCGACGGCCGCGAACTGCCAGTCGTTCTCCTGTCGCACGGTTACGGCTCCTCGCTGGAGGGCTACGGCCCGCTCGCGGACTTCTGGGCCGCCCACGGGTTCGTCGTGATTCAGCCGACCCACCTCGACTCGAGGACGGTCGGGCTGCCAGCGGACGATCCCCGTACGGCGCGGTTGTGGCGGTACCGCGTTGACGACCTGAAGCGCATCCTCGATCAGCTCGAGCTGATCGAGAACGCCGTACCGGGGCTCGCCGGGCGCATCGACCGCGATCGCGTGGCGGTGGCCGGGCACTCCTTCGGCGGTCAGTCGGCTGGTGTCCTGCTGGGATTGCGGGTGCTCGGCCCGGACAGCGCGCCGGGGAAGGACCTGTCCGACCCGCGAGTGAAGGCCGGCGTACTGATCGCCACCGCAGGCAAGGGCGGAGCCGACCTTACGCCGTACGCCGCCGAGCACTTCCCGTTCATGAATCCGGACTTCACCCACCTGACCGCGCCCGCCCTCGTCATCGCCGGGGACAAGGATGACCTGCCGCTGACGAACCGAGGGCCGGAGTGGACGACGGATCCGTACCACCTCAGCCCCGGCGACAAGAGCCTGCTGACGCTGTTCGGCGCGGAACACTCGCTGGGTGGCATCGCGGGCTACGAGGTCCGCGAGACGACCGACGAGAACCCAGATCGCGTCGCGCTGATCCAGCACACGACCTGGGCCTACTTCCGCCACGCCCTCGGTGTCGAGAGCGACAGTTGGTCCGCCGTGCAGAGGGGGCTGTCGGCAACCAATCACCCCCTCGGCAGACTCGAATCCAAGCAGGATCCGGCGCGCTAGCCGCGGTCCAGATGCTCGGGAGGAAGGACGCCCGGCGCGCTAGTTGCGGGCCACGCGGTCGAGGAAGAACGCCCGGACGTCCTCGGCGAGCAGGTCGGGGACCTCCATCGCGGCGAAGTGACCGCCGCGGGCGAGCTCCGACCAGTGGACGATCTGGTAGCGGCGCTCGGCCAGGGGGCGTACTGATTGCGTGATGTCGTGCGGAAGGACTGCGATGCCGACCGGTACCGAGCAGGGCTCGATGCGCCGTGGTGCATCGTGGTGGAGACGGGCCGAGGACGCCGCCGTGGCGGTCAGCCAGTACAGGGAGATGTCGGTCAGCATCCGGTCGTCGTCGATCGGTGAGGCCGGGTCCGTCCACTGGGCGAAGCGCTCGGCGATCCAGGCCAGTTGGCCAACTGGTGAGTCGGTCAGTGCGTAGCCGATGGTCTGCGGGGTGGAGGCCAGGAGAGCCTGGTACGGCGGGCGGTTGGCCATCAGGTGCTTGATCTTGGCGAGGCGGGCCTCGTCGGTTGCGGACAGCTCGAGAGTCACGTCGGGGTCCGGGCGGGTCGGCAGGTAGTTGACGTGTACGCCGACGACGCGGTCGGGGGCTACTCCGCCCAGCGCCAGGGAGATGCCTGCGCCGAAGTCGCCGCCCTGGGCGCCGTACTGGTGGTAGCCGAGGCGGTTCATCAGTTCGTCCCAGGCGCTTGCGATGTGGACGGTGTCCCAGCCCCGTTCGTGGGTCGGGCCGGAGAAGCCGTAGCCGGGGATGGACGGGATGACCAGGTGGAAGTCCTGCGACAGGGGTTCGATCATGTCGAGGAACTCGAGGAACGAGCCGGGCCAGCCGTGGGTCAGGATCAGCGGGAGAGCGTCCGGCTTGGGGGAGCGGATGTGCAGGAAGTGGATGTTCTGGTGGTCGATCTCGGTGGTGAAGTGGGGGAGTTCGTTGAGCTCGGCCTCGTGCTTGCGCCAGTCGTACGACGTGCGCCAGTAGTCGGCGAGTTCCTTGAGGCGGGCCAGCGGGAAGCCGTAGTCCCAGCCGGCGTCGGCGACCTCGTTGGGCCAGCGGGTGCGGGCGAGGCGGTCGGTCAGGTCGTCGAGGTCGGCCTGGGGGATGTTGATGTGGAAGGGCTTGATCATGGTGGCTCCTGCTGGTCGTTCGGCGGATAAATGTTAGTGCGACTAACGTTTATGGTTCGAACGATAGCATGATCGTTTGGCGGGCTAACGATTCGCTAGGGTGGGATCATGGAGAACACGGGCGAGAAGGCGTCCCCTGGGTGGATGAAGCTGCCCAGTTGGCTGTTGTCGCAGACCGCGGGGCACTCGCAGCGGTTGCTGGCGGAGGGGTTCGCCTCCGTCGGCGCGCGGGGTTACCACTACCGGTTGATGGCGACGCTGGAGGAGTTCGGGCCGGCGAGCCAGGCGGAGTTGGGGCGACGAAGCGGGATTCATCTCAGTGACATGGTGGCGGCGCTCAACGAGCTGGCTGAGGACTCCTTCGTTGAGCGGACGCCGGATCCGGAGGATCGGCGGCGCAATGTCATCTCGCTGACCGCGGCGGGGGTACGGCGGCTGCGGGTGCTGGAGAAGCGGTTGGCCGAGTGCCAGGAGGAGTTGCTCGCGCCGCTGTCGCAAGCCGATCGGAAGAAACTGACCGGCTTGCTGACCAGGTTGGTGGCTCACCACGACCAGGAAGCCGCCGCCGAAGGGCCTTGGCGGTGAGCGCAGGACCTGGGGTGCGTGCAGGGAGAAGGCGATGAGCCGAACGCATCAGGTGGAGATCGCCGATGGGGTCGTCACCAAGACGTACGTGGACTGGAGCCGCGGCGAGCACCTGCGCGAGTGGGATGTGCTGAGGGCAGTCTCCGCTGCCGACCCCGACTTGGTCCCGGCGCCGATCAGGCTCCACGAGCCGGGGCCGGGATCCGGGCCGGGGCCGGGATCCGAGCCGGGGCCGGGATCCAAGCAGGGGTCGGGGCCGGAGCCGGGATCCGAGCCGGGGCCGGGGTCGAGGGCTGAGCCGACACCGTCGCGTGTGCGGCCGGTGGTGGTCATGAGTCGGCTTCCAGGGGTGTCGATGGGTGGTTGCTTGTCTGCGGAGCAACTGGACGGGCTTCAGGTGGCGCTCGATGCGCTCTGGTCGGTTTCTCCCGCGGACGTTGAACCGATCGACTTCAGCGGCTTTGTTGCGCGAGTCCGAGGGGCGATCTCGTCCTGGGAGGGCGAAGGTGTCATCGGCGAGGCTCATGCTGCCGCAGCCGAGTGGCTGGCTGGCCCGGCGGCCGATGAGCTGGTGGAGCCGCGGGATGTCGTCATCGGCCACGGCGATCCGAACCTCGCGAACTACCTCTGGGACGGCAAGCGCGTACGGATCATCGACTTCGAGGATGCCGGGCGGAGCGACCTTGCGATCGAGCTGGCCAACCTTGTGGAGCACCTCGCATCCCGCGGCACCGACTGGAGTGGCTTCCTCGGGAAGTACACGGTGGATGCCGAGCGACTGCTGAATGCGCGACGTTTGTTCGCAGCGTTCTGGCTGACGCTCATCGGCCCCGGCGGCCCGTCAGCGAATCGCAACCCACCGGGAACCGCCGGACTACAGGCCGAACGCCTCCTCGGCCTCCTCGACTAGCCGAACGCCTCCCCGACTAGAGGGCTAGCGAGGCTCGTCGGTAGCCGTCCGCGGCGGCGCGGCGGTGTGCCACTGCCACCAGGCGAGCTCTCGCCGCCGCGCACTCCGGCTCAGCCCGGCCAAGGCGATCAGGTCACCGCGACGGCGCGGCGGTGTACCACTGCCACCACGCCAGCCCCCGCCGCCGCGCGCCCCGGCTCAGCCCACCCAAAGCGATCAGCGTCACCGCGAGTCCGCCGGTGATCATCCACTTGCCGCGGCGTGCCGTGTGTTGATCCGCGGCCCACTCGCCGGCGTCGACCAGCGCCAGCGCCGTCGATGGCTCCGACGGGAGGTAGACGATCTTCAGTGGCGGTGCGTACCGCGTCCCGGCCGCCGGCGTCTGCTGTCCTTCCGGCATGCCCTCGTCGTCCAGGTCGGAATTGGCGAGTTCGGTCCTGATCTCGCGGCCGTCACCGGTCCGGAAGACGACCTCCGGATTGCTGAGGCCGCCGCGGCCGACGTACACCTGCACCGACGATGCGACAGTCTCCGTCCCGTTGGTCAGCAGGTCCTGGGTGAGCCCCTGCCGATGCGAGACCTCGGCCAGCATCAACCCGCCGATCACCGCCACGACCAACGCCGGCACCCCGAGCCACGTCGGCCCCCGCCCGGGCCAGTCCACGGTGTTTCCCACTGCGATTCCCCTCCACGTGGTGCGGTTCGGGCTAATCCTGCCCGGTCGCCGCGATCAGGCTGGTGAGGCCTGGGAAGCGCTGCTCGAGGTCTTCGGTGCGGAGGCGGCTTCGGCGTTCGAGCCCGTACTGGCGCTGGTGAATGACGCCGGCCTCGCGCAGTACCTTGAAGTGGTGGGTGAGGCTGGACTTCGGGCGGTCGAAGCCGAACCAGCCGCAGGGGTGGTCGTAGGCCTCGGAGTCGAGCAGGAGCTTGCGGGCGACCGTCATGCGGAGCGGGTCCGACAGTGCGCCCATGACGGTTTCCAGGGTCAGGGCGTCGGGCGACGGTTCGGGAAGCAGGGGTGGCCGGTCGGTCGCGGTGGTGCTCACGAGGACCACGATAGCGACTAGTACGAAATTTCTCGTACAGGCAGCTCGTTGTACGGGAAAAGTCGTACAAGGAGGTCGGTGTGGCAGTCGTGGTGGAGGAGCGGACCCGGGTGGGGTGGGAGCTGGCCAGGGCCGCGTGGGCGGTGACGGCGGTGTTCGCGCTGTCGAACTCACCGACGCCGCTCTACGTGTACTGGCAACGCGAGCTGGGCTACTCCGCCGGGACCCTGACGGTGATCTTCGCGGCGTACATCGCAGGGCTGGTGGTCACGCTGCTCGTCGCGGGCCGGGCTGCCGACCGCTACGGCCGCAAGCGCGTCGTCGTACCGGGAATCCTGATCGCCCTCGTCTCGGCAGTGCTGTTCATGACCGCGCACAGCGTCGTCGCGCTGATCGCCGGGCGGCTGCTGGTCGGAGTCGCGGTGGGGATCGTGGTGTCGGCCGGGATGGCGGCGGTCGTCGATCTCGGTGGGGCAGGTCGTCGGCAGTTGACGTCGATGCTGGCTTCCGTCGCCATGGTGTTCGGCGCGGGCCTCGGGCCGATCCTGGCCGGCCTCACATACCAGTACGTCGCGGAGCCGGTGGTCCTGGTGTTCACAGTGAATGTCGTGCTGCTCGTCGTCGCACTGATCGGGTACGTCGGGTTGCCGCTGCAGCGTCCGACCGGTCAGGACCGCGGATTCCTGTGGCCGCGGCTTCCCCACGTCCCCGCCCGGAATCGGGGGCACGTCTTCAGTGGCGCGGCGGTGTTCGCGCCCGGTCTCACAGCGACCTCGTTCGTCCTGTCGCTCGGGCCGTCGTTGCTGGTGCTCGCGGTCGGGAACACCTCGCCGCTGCTGGCCGGCGGAGCGGCCGGCGTGATGTTCCTGGCAGCGACCGGGTCGCAGCTCGTCCTCACCCGGCTCGGCGTGCAGCGGCTGTTCGCGCTCGGGACCGTCAGCACGATCCTGGCGATGGCCGCGGTCGTTGCCACTGTCGTGACCAGGAATCCGGTGCTGTTCGTGGCAGCGGCGTTGCTCGCTGGAAGCGGGCAGGGGCTTGGTCAGCTGGGCGGCTTGCGCCTCATCGCGCACCACGTCGACGACAATCGTCGCGCCGAGGCCAACGCGGCACTCAACATCAGCGCCTACCTGCCCGCCGCGCTGCTCACCGTCGCCACCGGGTACGCCGTCGGCGGCCTGGGAATGCCCACCGCGGCGACGGTCCTCGCGGCGACCGTCGCGGGCGCCGGCCTGGTCCTGGGGCTCGCGGCCCGCAGGGGCCAAGCGTCCTGACGCCAGAAAATGTCCTAGCCGTGGGACAGACTGCGGGCATGGCTGAGTTTGTGGAGAGTGATCAGTTTCAGGGTGGGCGGATCTACCTGTCGGACCTCAAGGGGCTCGAGATTCGGGACTGTGAGGTCGACGAGCTCAAGATCGTCGACTGTTACGGGAGCGACGTCTCCGTCAGTGGCGCCTTCGAGCGGCTGGTGGTGAACGACGTCGACGTGACGGCGTACGTCGAGAGTGAGCTCGACCGGCAGCATCCGGCTCGGGTGGCGGCGCGGGAGGCGCAGAGCGTCGAGGACTACCGGGCGGTCTGGGACGTCGTCGAGGAGCTCTGGGCCGCGACGATCGAGCGCGCCAAGAAGTTGCCTGAGGCAACGCTCAACGAGCAGGTCGGCGGTGAGTGGTCGTTCGTCGAGACGCATCGGCACCTGCTGTTCTGCAGCGATGCCTGGCTCGGTAACGCGGTGCTCGAGGAGGCTTCGCCGTACCACCCGCTGGGCTTCACGGCTGGTGGGATGCCGCCGGAGGAGTCCGCGAAGCTCGGGCTCACCCTCGACGCCACGCCGTCGCTCGACGAGGTGCTGGAGCTGCGGCGCGCGCGGATGGACGTGATGCGGCGGACCGTTGACGCGCTCACCGACGCGGAGCTCGACCGGGTCTGCGGGCGCAAGCCGGCCGATCCTTACCCGGAGCAGGAGTACGTCGTACGGCGGTGCCTGAAGGTGATCCTGAAGGAGGAGGCCGAGCACCACCGGTACGCCGTACGGGATCTCGCGGTGCTGGAGGGTGTCGGATCCGGGGCCGGGCGTTCGTAGCAGGGGTGAACGCATCCCGGACAAGGAGCCCGACATGACCGCGACCTACACCTTCGACATCTTCTCCACGCTGGACGGCTTCGCCTCGTATGACGAGGGCGACTGGGGTGGGTACTGGGGCAAGCAGGGGCCGGAGTTTCTCGACCGGCGCCTTGCGCTGTACGGCGAGGAGCAGCGGATGGTGCTCGGCGCGAACACGTACCGGCAGATGGCGGAGGTTCTGGGATCGGTCGAGCTGGACCCGGTGAACGCGCGGATGGTGAGCCTGCCGACCACGGTCGTGTCGTCGACGCTCGAAGGGCCGCTCGACTGGCCGGATGCCACGCTTGAGCACGGCGACGCGGTCGACGTCGTCGCGCGGCTCAAGGGGGAGTCGCCGGTTCCGTTGCGCTCGAACGGCAGCTTGTCGCTCAACCGGTCGTTGCTGGACGCCGGTCTGGTTGACCGGGTGCAGCTGACCATCTTCCCGGTGATCACCGGGAAGACCGGTGTGGAGCCGATCTTTCAGGGGACCAAGGACTTCGACCTCGAACTGCTCGAGAGCCGGACCCTCGACGGCAACATCCAGGAGCTCATCTACCGGCCGACGCTCCACGACTGAGCGCGGTCGGCGACCTCACCTCGGGCCAGCCGCGTGGGCGTCGGCTGAGTGCTAAGTCCGGGACGGTTCCGACGGTTGGTGGGACTCGTAGCGGCGGAGCCAGTCGGTGCGGACCTGCGGCGGGTGGGCGTTCTGCACGCAGAACTCGTTGCCCTCCGGGTCGGCCATCACGATCCACGGGCTGTCGTCGCCCTGGCCGATGTCGACGCGGGTCGCGCCGAGTGTCTCCAGGCGGGCGACTTCCGCGGCCTGGTCCTCGGGGCGGAGATCGAGGTGCAGCCGGTTCTTGCCCGCGCGCGGTTCGGGGACCTTGATGAACAGCAGGTCGGCGACCACGCAGTCCTCGCGGCTGCCCTCGGGCGGCTCGACGACCCACTCGGGATCAATGTCCCGGCTGATCACCCAGTCCAACGCCTCCGCCCAGAACCTGGCCAACCGGCCGGGATCGGCGGAGTCGACGATCAGTGCACCGATGCGGAGGCCCATGCAGCCACCGTACGGACGGCCACCGCGGAGCGTCGACGGGATTTCCGCGCAGGTGGTGGGTTGACGGGCGGGGACTTGAGCAGGACCTCGTCTACCTGCTGACGTCGTTACGCCGGTTGGTACTTGATGGCGATGCGGTATCCGTCGGTTCGCGGTGGCGTCTGTGGATGTGGCCTTCGAGCGGGTACTGCGGTGGGTGAGCCGGTTTGATTGCCTCGAGTGGGTAGCCGGACTTGATGGCGACTCGGCAGGAGGCGGTGTTGTCGAGCTGGTGCAGGAGATCGATCGCCTGTACGTCGTACGAGAAGGCCCAAACTGTGAGGGCCTGCAGCGCGCTGGGGGCTACGCCTCGGCCTCGGGCGGCGGCCGTTGTCCAGTAGCCGACTTCGGGGGAGTCCACGTTCTTGAGGACGACGCTGCCGAGCAGGGTGGTCGTGTCGAGAACGGCGAAGGCCAGGCGTTCGCCGGTGGACCAGCTTGTTTCCTGGGAACGGATCCAGGCGTCGGCATCGCCGGCCTGCGTAGGGCCGGAACTGGTCCAGCGGCGCAGCGCTGGGTCCTGGCGGGCCTCGATGACCGCGGGCAGGTCTTCGAGGCGCCACGGGCGGAGCGTCAGTGGCGGGTGAGTGCTGGTCGCGGGTGCTGTGAGTTCGACGGTGCGGGTCAGGTGGTGCATTCGGCGACTCGGGCGCGGAAGGCTGCTACGGCTTCGGGGGAGCCTGCTGTTTGTACGGCGGTGGTGTCGCGGCGGCCCCAGAGCCAGAGGAGGACGTCGGTGGGGTCGCCGAAGATCTCGGCGGCGACCTCGGCGTCGGTGTCGCGGGTGACGGTGGCGCTGGTGGCGTCGGCCTTGGTGGTCCACGAGTTGCCGTCGGCGGTGACGCGGACGGTGGCGTCGACGGGAGATTTGGTGTCGCCTTCGGCCCACCAGGGGCCGCCGAGCATCAACGAGAGGACCTCGTCGATACCGTCCAGCGCCAGTTCGCGGTCGATGGGTGTGGCGACGTCGTGGGCGAGCTCGGCGTCGACGCGGTGGACGGCGGTTTCGAGGGCCATCCGCCGGTACCAGAAGCCGGAGGTCTTGTCCGACGGGGAGAAGGTCCAGGTCTCCAGCGACGTGCCGGCCTGGTCCAACGCGTTCAGGATCGCCGCGCGGGCTTCGTCGTACAGGGCCAGTGGCTCGCGGTCGGCGAGCTCCGGCGGCCACGGGTCGGGCAGGCGGCCGAGGCGGAGGATCTCGACCTTGTGCAGGTAGACGGTCGCCGTGTGCCGGACGACGGACTCGACCGTCCAGCCTGGGCACGGCGGGACCTCGGCGATCAGGCCGAGCTTGGCGACCTCTGCGAGGCGCGCAGAGTCCGCCCGCAGGCAGTCGAGATAGAAAGCAGCACGTTCGGGCGACAACGACATCCGCAGATCATGGCAGGTCCCACGGACACTTTCAGACCAAGCACAGCACAACAGCGTCAGGCGTTGCGTTCGCGGACGGCCGAGGCCCAGCCGGCCGTCTCCGCGTTGCTGAGCTCGACGACCCGCTCGGCCAGCAACCGCGTCGCGTCCTCGGCCTCGGCGTACCGCCCCGCGCGCCCGGCGTACAGCCAGGCTTCGTTGCGCAGTTCTTCCGCCGTACGCCGGTACGTCGGGTACGTGTCGCGCAATCCGAACAGCGTCCGCGCGCCCTCGGCCAGCGCGATCAGCCCGCCCAGCGACGGCGCGAACCAGACCGGGGCGTCCAGGGCGACCGACACGGCGATCAGCAGCGCGGCCGCGAGCTGGACGATGCCGAGCCAGATGTAGGCAAGCCGGTGGCGCTGAGCCTGCTGCGCGTACCACCGGAACCGGATGCCGATCAGCTCTTCCGCGGGCGACTCGGTGCCCAGCGCGGGGAAGTCGGGGTCGTTCGACGCAGCCATGGTCAGCACAGTAGAGGCTGGAGACGGTTAGTGTTTCGTGCATGGCGAGGAAGAAACCGTTGCCGTTCGACCCGATCGACGAGGCTTCGCGACAGTGGGGGCGGCGCTGGGGAGCGGTGGAGCAGATGCGGGCGGTGACCTCGCTGATGCGGGCGCAGCAGATCGTGATCGGTGAGCTGGACGAGATCTTGCGCAAGCACAACCTGAGCTTCGCCCGGTTCGAGGCGCTGGTGCTGCTGACGTTCTCGCGCCGCGGCTCGCTACCGCTGGGCAAGATGGGGGAGCGGCTCCAGGTCCACCCGACTTCGGTGACGTCGATCGTACGGCGGCTGGAGGCGGCCGGTCTGGTCACCCGCACGCCGCACCCGGACGACGGTCGCGCGGTGCTCTGCGAGATCACCGCCGGGGGGCGCGAACTGGTCGAGAAGGCCACGGACGACCTGGTCAAGGCCGACTTCGCGCTGCGCGGGCTGACCGACGAGCAGCTCAAGGTCCTGTGGTCGGTGCTCGAGCCCCTGCGCCACAACGCCGGCGACTTCTGACCCAGGTCCCAAGCCACCGGCCCAAGCTGCCACCCAAAGGCCCCGGCACTCCGCCGCACCAACCCCGCGAGCCTCCCCAACCCCCGCACCTCCTGTTACAGCCGTGCTAAAAGTTCATTTCCTACTGAAACTTCCAAGCTTTCCCTATTGCCAAACACCGGCAACGACCACAGGATCGGACCAGTCGGCCCCCTGCCACGGAGTGCAGACGTCCGGTCCCCTGCCGGGTCGCGTGTGGCCGCGAAGTTCCCTGGAGGTCCCATGAACCGCCGCGTAGCCCGGGCCGCCGTTGTCCTGCTGGCCGGTGCCCTGACCGTGACCGGCTGCTCCAGCGGGTCCGGCGGGTCGGCCGAGTCCGGCGTCAAGTCGTTCTCGTTCGCGACCAGCGACCCGGTGACGCTCAACCCGGGCCGGCAGACGATCGCCTTCGACCAGGTCCGGACCCTGTTCTCGTCGCTCACCTACGCCGCCAAGGACGGCAAGCTGAGCTACCTGAACGCGGAGTCGGTGAGCTCGAAGGACGCCGTGCACTGGACGATCAAGCTGCGGCCGGGCTGGACCTTCCACAACGGCGAGAAGGTCACCGCGACCAGCTACGTGAAGGCCTGGAACGCGACCGCCTACGGCCCGAACGCCTGGGAGAACAGCGGCCAGCTGATCGGCATCGCCGGGTACGACGCGCTCAACCCCGCGAAGGGCACGCCCACCACCAAGGAGATGTCCGGCCTCAAGGTGGTCGACGAGCTGACCTTCACCGTCACGCTCAAGCGGCCCGACGGCCAGTTCCCGATCCAGCTGTCGCAGGCGCAGACCGGGTTCTTCCCGCTGCCCGAGGCGGCGTACGCCGATCTGGACAAGTTCGCGCACGCGCCGATCGGCAACGGCCCGTTCAAGATCGAGGGCAGCTACCAGGAGAACGAACCGATCACCGTCACGGCGTACGACGGCTACAAAGGCCCGAAGCCGGCGGTCGACGAGATCGTCTTCAAGCCCTACACCGACATGACCACGGCGTACACCGACGTCCTGGCCGGCAACACCGACCTCCTGTTCGTCCCGGCCGCCCGGATGGCGCAGGTGAAGAAGGACTTCGGCAACCGCGCCTACGTCGCCTCCGGCGGCCTCGGGATGAGCTACCTCGGGCTTCCCCTGTGGGACAAGCGTTACCAGGACATCCGCGTCCGGCAGGCGATCTCGATGGCGATCGACCGGCAGGCCGTCAGCAACGTGATCTACGGCGGCATCTGGACTCCCGCCACCGCACTGACCCCGCCAGGAGAAGCCGGTACGCCGGAAGGCCTCTGCGGCGAGCTGTGCACCTTCAACCCGACCAAGGCCAAGCAGTTGCTCGCCGACGCCGGCGGCTGGACCGGCAAGATGGAGATCCGGTACCCCGGTGGCTCCGGCCTCGACGACCTCTACAACGCCTACGCCAACCAGCTCCGGCAGAACCTCGGCATCGCCGAGGTGACGGCGACCCCGACGACGGACTTCCCCGAGTTCCAGAAGCTGCGTAACGACCGGAGCCTGACCGGTCCGTACTTCTCCCGCTGGGGTGCGCTCTACGCCAGCCAGCAGAACACCTTGCGGTCCTTCTACACCAAGGCCGGCGGCTGCGTGAACTGCATCCCGTACTACACCGACGCGGTCGAGAACCTGCTCGCCAAGGCCGACGCCGAGGTCGACCCGGCCAAGGCCGAGGCGGCGTACGTCGAGGTGCAGAAGGCGATCCTGAAGGACTTCCCGGCGCCGCCGATGTTCTTCGAGAAGTACACCTACGCGACCTCGGACCGGATCGCGAACGTGGTCGAGGGCGCCGGTGCGCTCGAGCTCGCCAACACTGTCCTGGTCGACAGCTGATGCGCCGACCCGTACCGGCCGGCCCGCTCCAGGCGATTCTGGAGCGGGCCGCCCGCCTGCCCGACGTCGACCACTTTCCCGGCGTCGACGAGATCAACGCGTTCTTCACCGGCCTCGCCGACAAGCATCCGGACCTGGTCACGGCCCGCCGGATCGGGACGTCGCGGCTCGGCGACCCGCTGACCATGTACTCGATCGGCACCGGCCCCGACAGCGCGCTCGTGTACGCCGGGGTGCACCCGAACGAGCCGATCGGTTTCTGGACCGCGATGCGGCTGGCCGAGGACCTGTGCGCCGACGAGCAGTTCCGGACCGGGTGCCGCTGGCACATCATCGGCTGCATCGACCCGGACGGCACCCGGCTCAACGAGGGCTGGTTCCGCGGTCCCTGGGACCGCGTCGCGTACGCCGAACGCTTCTACCGCCCGGCACCGGGTGAGCAGGTCGAGTGGTCGTTTCCCTTCCAGCACAAGAACGGCTACTTCGACGCGGTGATGCCGGAGGCGTTCGCGCTGATGCGGGTGATCGACGAGGTCAGGCCGACGATCGCGGTCTCGCTGCACAACACCGAGCTGGGCGGCGTCTACTACTACCTGAGCCGTGAGCTCGACGGCATGGTCGGCGACCTGCATGCGATCGCCGAGCACTTCGGGCTGCCGCTCGACCGCGGCGAGCCGGAGTCGCCGGTCGCGCCGGTGCTCGGGCCGGCCGTCTTCGGCATGATCAGCGCGACCGCGAACTACGACTACGTCGAGAGCCTCGGCATGCAGCCGTACAGCGGCTCGGGCGGATCCTCCTCGGAGTACGCCGCCAGGCACGGCACGGTCAGCCTGGTCGCCGAGCTGCCGTACTGGACGCATCCCGGCATCGAGGACGAGTCGTCCACCGACCAGCCGTACGCCGACGCGGTCGCTTCCCACGCCGAGGAGCTGGGCACCGACATGGCCGCCCTGCTGGAGATCTTCGAGGCCGCCCGGCCGTACCTGTCCGACGACTCGCAACTGGTCCGCGCGACCGCAGAGTTCCTGCCGTTCCTGGCGCACATCCCGGTGCGCGACAAGCTCCGCGTCGCCGACCTGGATCGCGCGCGACTGGCGACGGTCGCGGAGGTGCACGGCCTGGCCGACCGCAACCGTTCCTTCCGGCTCCGGTACGGCGGCATGCTGCGGCGCGCGATCGACGGCGAGATCGCCCGGGGGAGTGCGCACGCCGCGCTCCACCCGCTCGCGGCGCGGCTCGATCTGCTCTACCGCGAGTGGCAAGTCGAGGCGGCGACCTTCGAGGAGGGCGTGGTCCGGGTCCCGATCAGCAAGCTGGTCGGAGTTCAGTACGCCGCGACGCTGGCGCTGCTGGCCGCCGTACGGCGGGAGCAGGACCGATGACGGCCGTCGACGGCCCGGAGGTGCACCCATGACCCGCTTCGCGATTCGCCGGCTGGTCGAGCTGGTGCTGGTCTTCTTCGGGGTCACCTTCGCGATCTACGCGGCGGTGTTCGCACTGCCCGGCGACCCGATCTCCAGCCTCGGTGGTGACCAGCCGCTGTCGCCGCAGGTCGTCGAGCGGATCCGCGAGCTCTACCACCTGAACGACCCACTCTGGTCGCAGTACCTGCGCTACATCGGCGGTCTGTTCACCGGTGACCTCGGCGTCGACTTCCGCGGCCGGTCGGTGGCCGAGCGGCTCGCGACCCGCTGGCCGGTGACGATCCGGCTCGCCCTGACCGCCTGGGTGATCCAGGTCGTGATCGGCGTCGGCCTGGGGATGATCGCCGGGCTGCGCAAGAACACCTGGATCGACCGCGGCGTGCTGATCATGACGATCCTGGTCGCGTCGGTGCCGATCTTCGTGATGGCGGTGACCGCGCAGCTGGTGTTCGGCGTGAAGCTGTCGCTGCTGCCGATCGCCGGTGTCGCGGACGGCTGGCCGACGTCGTACCTGCTGCCGGCCACGGTGCTCGCGCTGTACGGACTGGCCGCGGTCGCGCGGTTGACCCGGGGGAGCGTGGTCGACACGATGAGTTCCGACTTCGTCCGGGCGCTGTGGGCGAAGGGGCTGACCAGGCGGCGGGTGATCGGGGTGCACGTGCTGCGCAACTCGGCGATCCCGGTGCTGACCTACCTGGCGATCGACCTGGGCGCGCTGCTCGGCGGGGCCGTGGTGACCGAGGGGATCTTCAACCTGCCCGGGGTCGGACAGCTGCTGTTCGAGTCGATCCGGGTGCACGAAGGGCCGACCGTGGTCGGGATCGCGACCGCGCTGATCCTGATCTTCCTGCTCACCAGCGTGGTGGTCGACCTGCTCAACTCCGCGCTCGACCCGAGGATCCGCCATGACTGACCAGCTGATCGTGCCGGCCGTCGAGGAGGACACGCTGGCCGCGCGCGGAGTCTGGGCCACGGTCCGCAAGCGAGTGCTGTTCTGGTTGCCGCTGGCCGTGCTGGCGCTGCTCGTTCTGCTCGCCGTCGTACCGGGGTGGATCGGTGGCTGGTTCGGCCACTCCGATCCGCGCGCGTGCGACCTGTCCGCGAGCGGCCGACCGCCGTCGCCGGGGCATCCGTTCGGGCAGGACCTGCAGGGCTGCGACGTCTTCGCGAACGTCGTGCACGGCGCCCGCGCGTCGCTGGCCGTCGGCCTGACCTGCACGGTGATCGCGCTCGTCATCGCCGTACTCGTCGGCACGATCGCCGGGTACGTCGGCGGCTGGACCGACTCGGTGCTGGCCCGGCTGACCGACGTGTTCCTCGGCTTCCCGTTCCTGCTCGGCGCGATCGTCGTGCTGAACAGCCTCGGCGACCGGACGGTGCTGTCGATCTCGCTCGTGCTCGCATTGTTCTCCTGGCCGACGTTGGCCCGCCTGGTCCGTACGTCGGTGCGCTCGACCCGCGAGGCGGAGTACGTGCAGGCCGCGAAGGCGATGGGCTTCCCGACCACCCGGATCCTGACCCACTACGTGCTGCCGAACGCCATCGGCCCGGTGCTCGCCGTCGCGACGCTGACCGTCGGCGGCGTGATCGTGGCCGAGTCGACGCTGACCTTCCTCGGTCTCGGTCTGCGCGCGCCGTCGATCTCGTGGGGTCTGCAGCTGGCGACCGCGCAGTCGATGTTCCAGCGCGCCCCGCACACCCTGATCTACCCGGGGATCTTCCTGGCCGCGACCGTGCTCAGCCTGATCACCTTGGGCGACGTCCTGCGCGACGCGGTGAACCCGAAGGGACGATCCTGATGAACCGCCCACCCGAAGGAGAGGAACACGTCGTGAGCACCAGTGCCGAGTCCGGCTACCGCCAGGAGATCGCACGAGAGGCTGCGCCCGCGATCGAGCGCTGGCTGGAGTACCAGCGTCGCTACCTGCGGACGCCCGGCATCCAGGCCGCGATCCGGATCGGTGACGAGCTGGTGCTGTCGGTCGCACTCGGTCGCAGCGACGAGGTGCTCGACGTCCCGCTGCGCACCGACCACCTGTTCCGGATCGCGTCGCACTCCAAGACGTTCACCGCGACCGCGATCCTGCAGCTGGTCGAGCAGGGCAAGGTCCGCCTCGACGACCCGATCACGGCGTACGTCGAAGAGCTGGCCGGTACGGCGCTGGCGGGCGTCTCGCTGCGCGAGCTGCTCGGGCACCAGGCCGGCGTGATCCGCGACGGCGTGAACAAGGACTACTGGCAGCTGATGGACCCGTTCCCGGACCGGGCCGCGCTGGTCGAGCTGTGCCGGACCGACGGCTTCGTCTTCGAACCGAACGAGTTCTTCAAGTACACCAACATCGGCTACTCGCTGCTCGGCCTGGTGATCGAGTCCGCCGGTGGGACGAGCTACGGCGAGTACGTCGGCGAGAACATCGTCAAGCGGCTCGGCCTGGAGTCGACCGGTGCCGAGTGGGACCCGCGGCGAGCCGGTGAGTACGCCGCCGGGCACACCGGTCTGATCGACGGCGCGGACGCACGGGAGACGATCCCGCACGTGGACACACAGGCGATGGCGGCGGCGACCGGGTTCTACTCGACCGCCGAGGACCTGACCCGGTACGGCGCGGCGCACTTCTTCGGCGCCGAGGAGCTGCTCACCGACGCGAGCAAGCGGTTGATGCAGCGCGGCGAGAGCGTGGTCAGTGCCCACGGCAAGGAACTCGGGACGTACGGGCTCGGTATGGACGTCACCACGATCGGCGACCGCCGGCTGGTCGGCCACAGTGGTGGGTACCCCGGTCACATCACTCGGACCTTCATCGACCCGGTCGACCAGATCGTCGTCTCGGTGCTGACCAACTGCATCGGCGGTCCCGCGAGCACGCTCGCGACCGGCGTCGTCAAGCTGCTCAACCTCGCGGCGAGCTCAGCCACACCAACGACCCACACGGTGGACCTGACCAGGTTCTGCGGTGACTTCGCCAACCTGATGGGTGTCATCAGCATCTCCTTGCTGGGTGGGCGTCTGGTCGCGTTCTTCCCGGCCGCGCCCGACCCGACCGACAGCTACGAGGAGCTCGAGGTCGTCGACGAGAACACGCTGCGCGTCGTACCGGCGGCCGGGTTCGGGTCGATCGGCGAACGGGTCGAGTACACCTGGGACGCCGACGGGCAGCCGGAGCTCGTCCGGTACGGCGGGAGCTCGCGCTGGCCGGTCGAGACGTTCCGGGCGCGGCGCGGCGCGCAGCTCGCCGAGGCCGTCGTCCACGCCGACGCGAGGAGCCCGCGATGACCCCGGACGAACCGACCGAGGACGACCTCGCCTGGGAGGACGACCCGCGGCGTGCGGACTTCGTCGAGCAGTTCGGCGTACTGCGGGAGCTGGCCGGTTCGCCGCGGATGGAGAGCCGCGTGCTCGGCTACCTGATGGTGAGCAACAAGCCGTACGTGTCGTCGGCCGAGTTGGCCCGGGCGCTCTCGGCCAGTGCCGGCTCGATTTCCACGACCACCCGACGGCTGATCGACCTCGGCTTCGTCGCGCGCCACGCCGTACCGGGAGATCGCAGCCACTACTTCAAGGTCGACGACGACATCTGGGGGAGCTTCCTGGCGGGCGAGCGGCGGTCGCTGACCAAGCAGAAGCAGCTCTTCGAGGCGATGCTCGCCGAGTTGCCGGAGGAGATGGAAGGCCCGCGGCGCCGGCTCCGCAACGCCCGGAACTACATGGAGTGGCTGGGGACGTACCACCGCAAGATGCTCGCCGACTGGCAGGAGTTCAACGCCAAGCACCACGCGGAGGAGGGCGAATGACGGCCGTCCTGGAGTTCGAGAACCTCACCGTCGACTTCGAGGTCGGCGGCCGGACGCACCGCGCGGTCGACGCGATCAGCTTCGAGGTGCGGCCGGGCGAGGTGCTCGCAGTGGTCGGCGAGTCCGGCTCGGGCAAGAGCGTCACCTCGCTGGCCGCGCTCGGGCTGCTGCCGGACAACGCGACCGTCGGCGGCCGGATCACCTTCGCCGGCGAGGACGTGCTGGCGATGAACCGCGCCGAGCTGACCGTGCTGCGCGGCCGGCGGATCGCGATGATCTTCCAGGACCCGGTCGGCGCGCTCGACCCGGTCTTCACGATCGGCGCGCAGCTGATCGAGATGATCCGCGCCCACCAGCCCGGGCTGTCCCGGGCGGCGGAGCGCGAGCGGGCGATCGAGCTGCTCCGGCTGGTGGAGATCCCCGATCCGGAGAGCCGGATGCGGTACTACCCGCACCAGCTGTCCGGCGGGCAGTGCCAGCGCGTGATGATCGCGATCGCGGTCGCCTGCGATCCCGAGCTGCTGATCGCCGACGAGCCGACCACCGCGCTGGATGTCACCGTCCAGCAGGAGGTGCTCGACGTACTGCTGGCGATGCGGTCGAAGATCTCCGGCGCGATCATGATCATCACCCACGACATGGGTGTGGTCGCCGACGTCGCCGATCGAGTCGTCGTACTGCGCAAGGGCGAGCTGGTGGAGACGGCCGAGGTGCACGACCTGTTCGACCGGCCGACCCAGCCGTACACGCGAGCGCTGCTCGACGCCGTGCCGAGGGGCGGGCCGCGGGACGATCCCGAGCCTGGTCCGGTGAGCGACGATGTCGCCGCGCTGGAGCTCACCGATCTGGTTGTCGAGTACAAGGGGCGCCGGGGCAAGACGGTCAAGGCCGTCGACGGGGTGAGCCTGCGGCTGGAGCCGGGCCGGATCACTGGTCTGGTCGGGGAGTCCGGGTCGGGCAAGTCGACGATCGGCAAGTGCGTGCTCGGGCTGGCGCCGATCACCTCGGGCGAGGTCCGGGTCGCCGGGCAGGCGATGACGGCCGGCACTTCCGCCGTACTGCGGGCTGCGCGGTCGCGGATCGGTGTCGTCTTCCAGAACCCGGCGGGCTCGCTGAACCCGCGCTCTACGATCGGGCAGTCGATCGGGGAGCCGCTGGCGGTGCATCGCGGCGTACGGGGTGCTGAGTTGCGGCGACGGGTCGAGGAGCTGCTGGACAGCGTGGAGCTGCCGAAGGCCTGGGCCGGGCGGTACCCGCACGAGTTGTCCGGCGGGCAGCGGCAGCGGGTCTCGATCGCGCGGGCGATCTCGCTCGATCCGGCGCTGCTGATCGCCGACGAGCCGACGTCGGCGCTGGACGTGTCGGTCCAGGCGACGGTGCTGGAGCTGTTCCGGTCGGTGCAGCAGCGGCTGGACTTCGCGTGCCTGTTCATCAGCCACGACCTGGCCGTGGTGGACCAGGTCTGCGACCGGGTCGCCGTACTGAGCCACGGCCGGATCGTCGAGCAGGGCGATCGTGAGTCGGTGCTGCGAGCGCCGAAGGACCCGTACACGACCCGGCTGCTCGAAGCCGCCCCCGTCCCCGACCCCCGCGAACAGTCCCGCCGCCGCAAACTCCGCCTGGCCGGCTGAGCCCTGTGGGGTTGCCCGCACAGACCTCGACTAGGAAATAGTTGGACGTCCTAGTATTTTGGGAAGCATGGACGCTGAGCAGATCGGTGCCGGCCGGAGCCGGTGGCAGGCGCGGTACGACGCTTCCCGGCGGCGGGAGGCGGACTTCACGACCCTGTCCGGCAGTGAGGTCGAGCCGGTCTACGGCCCGCCCGAGGGGTACGACGACCCGCGGATGGACCGGATCGGCTGGCCCGGCGAGTTCCCGTTCACCCGCGGGCTCTACGCGACCGGGTACCGCGGCCGGACCTGGACGATCCGGCAGTTCGCCGGGTTCGGCAACGCCGAGGACACCAACGCCCGGTACAAGATGATCCTGAACGGCGGCGGTGGCGGCCTCTCGGTCGCGTTCGACATGCCGACGCTGATGGGCCGCGACTCCGACGATCCCAAGTCACTCGGCGAGGTCGGCCACTGCGGCGTCGCGATCGACTCCGCGATCGACATGGACCGCCTCTTCAAGGACATCCCGCTGCAGGACGTCACCACCTCGATGACGATCTCCGGCCCCGCCGTACCGGCGTTCGTGATGTACCTGGTCGCCGCCGAGCGGCAGGGCGCCGACATCACCAAGCTCAACGGCACGCTGCAGACCGACATCTTCAAGGAGTACATCGCCCAGAAGGAGTGGCTGTTCCCGCCGGAGCCGCACCTGCGCCTGATCGGCGACCTGATGGAGTACTGCGCGGCCAACATCCCGGCGTACAAGCCGCTCAGCGTCTCCGGCTACCACATCCGCGAGGCCGGTTCGACGGCCGCGCAGGAGCTGGCGTACACGCTGGCCGACGGCTTCGGGTACGTCGAGCTCGGGCTCAGCCGTGGCCTGGACGTCGACGTGTTCGCGCCCGGGCTGTCGTTCTTCTTCGACAGCCACCTGGACTTCTTCGAGGAGATCGCGAAGTTCCGCGCCGGCCGCCGGATCTGGGCACGCTGGCTGCGTGACGTGTACGGCGCGAAGACCGACAAGGCGCAGTGGCTGCGGTTCCACACCCAGACCGCGGGCGTCTCGCTGACCGCCCAGCAGCCGACGCTGAACGTCGTCCGCACCGCGGTCGAGGCGCTCGCCGCGATCCTCGGCGGCACCAACTCGCTGCACACCAACGCGCTCGACGAGACGCTCGCGCTGCCGACCGAGGCGTCGGCCGAGATCGCGCTGCGGACCCAGTCGGTGCTGATGGAGGAGATCGGCGTCACCAACGTCGCCGACCCGCTCGGCGGTTCCTGGTACGTCGAGGCGCTGACCGACCAGATCGAGGCCGAGGCCGAGGCGATCTTCGCCCGGATCAAGGAGATGAGCCCCGACGGCACGATGACGGCCGGGATCCTGCACGGGATCGAGGAGGGCTGGTTCATGGCCGAGATCGCCGACGCCGCCTTCGAGTACCAGCAGAAGCTGGAGAAGGGCGAGAAGAAGATCGTCGGCGTGAACACGCTGACCGACACCGTCTCCGGCGAGCTGGAGATCCTCCGGGTCAGCCACGAGGTCGAGGTCGAGCAGTGCCGGGTGCTCGCGGAGCGCAAGGTGCAACGCGACGAGGACCAGGTGCGTCGTACTCTAACGGCGCTGGTCGCAGCGGCAAGGGGGACCGGCAGCCTGATCGAACCCATGCTGGAGGCGGCGCGTGCGGAGGCCACGATGGGGGAAATCTGTGACGTTCTTCGGATCGAGTGGGGCGAGTACCGAGAGCCCGCTCGCTTCTGAGAAGGACGCCGTAGAGGCCCCGCCGTCCACTGGACGGAGGCGGGGCCGCGCCTCCAGTCAGGCCGAGCGGCAGGCGGCGGCCCAGACCCCGGACAGCCGGGGCGTGGTGGTCTGCGGGTCCGACCGCACGATGCTGCGCGTCGTCACCGAGCTGGTCAGCTCCGGCGAGCAGGTCACCGCGATCGTCAACCCGGCGTCCCGGCACATCGAGCGGATCGGTGAGCTCGGCGCGCAGGTGATGGGCGTCCGGGTGGTCCGCGAGTCCGTACTGCGGCGCGCCGGGATCGACACCGACGGCACCAAGCCGTCGACCGCGCGGGCCCTGGTGCTGCTCGACGCGGACGACGTCCACAACGTGCACACCGCGCTGACCGCGCGGGACATGGACGAGAACCTGCGGATCGTCGTCCAGATGGTCAACCCGCGGATCGGCGCCCAGCTGCACCAGCTGCTCGGCGACTGCGTGGTGATCTCCGGCCCGTCGCTGGCCGCGCCCGCGTTCGTCGCGGACGCGCTGGAGGACGACGAGCTGACCTGGCTCGAGCTAGGCGGGCGGCGGATGGTCGCCGGTCCGGCCGGGCTGATCCGCGAGAAGGTCACCGTGCTGGCTGACACGACCTCGTCGGCGACGCCTGATCTGTTGCCGCAGTCCAGTGACGATCCGGCCGGGGACATCGTGCTCGGCACCGGCGTCCATCACCTGCGGCGCAAGCGGGACGTACGGCGTACGGGCTGGGTGATGGCGACGCGGGACGTGCTGGATCGCCGGGTGCGGGTGATCGCGGCGGTGATGGCTTCGCTCGTGGTGATCGGTACGGCGCTTACGCACTGGATCACCGGCGTCGAGTGGTTGCGGGCGCTGTACCTGGTGATGGGGGCGGTGACGTCGGCCGGGATCGAGGACGACGTGTTCGCCGACGCCCCGCCGTACGTGAAGGTCGCGGCGGTGGTCGTGCAGCTGACCGGGATCGTGCTGGTCGCGCTGCTGACCGCGGTGATCGTCGACTCGCTGATCGGGGCGCGGCTGTCGCGGGTGATCGGCGGGGTGCGCGGTCGACCTCGCAATCACGTGATCGTGTGCGGGCTCGGTACGGTCGGCGCGCGGGTGCTGGAGATCCTGTCCGAGCGTGGCGTCGCGGTGGTCGGGGTCGAGCAGGACGAGGAGGCGCCCGGCGTACAGACTGCGCATCGGCTCCGGATCCCGGTGGTGATGGGCGACAGCAGCCAGGAGGAGACGCTGCGGCTCGCCGGTGCCCCGCAGGCGCAGGCCGTGCTGGCGCTGACCGACGGCGACATCACCAACCTGGAGACCGCGATGGTGGTCCGGGACCTGAATGACGACGTCCGGATCACGATGCGGATGTTCGACCACGACCTGGCCCACAAGGTCGAGCGGATGCTCGGGCTCGGGCACAGCCGGTCGGTGTCGATGCTGGTCGCGCCGGCCATCGCGGCCGCGGTCGCGAACCGGCGCAGCCAGACGACCGTACCGGCCGGACGCCGGGTGCTGCTGCTGACCGAGGTGACCGTCGAGCGGGACTCGGTCGCGGTCGGCCGACGCCTCGGCGAGCTGGACGAGCCGGGCGGGCTGCGGGTGCTGGCCCGGGCCGACGGAGTCGACTGGGACTGGTCGCCGACCTTCGAACGGCCGCTGCGCGCCGGCACCCGACTGGCCGTGGCGGGGACCCGGAGCGGGCTGGCCAGACTGTTGCTGGTGACCCGCGCTCCACACCGACCGGACCGGTCGGGGAGGATAGGACCATGAACCGAGACGTAGTGACCGGAGGGCAGCGGTGAGCCAGCCGAACTTCTCCCGACCTGGAGCGATCGACCTGTCGTCCTTCCGGCAGCCGCCCGCGCGTCCCGGCGGTCCGGGCCCGGGTGGCCCGGGTGCTGGTGGACCCGGCGGACCCGGTGGACCCGGCGGCCCTGGTGGCCCGGCCGGCCCGTACGTGCTGAACGTGTCCGAGCCGACCTTCCAGTCGGACGTGATCGAGCGGTCCGTCCAGCACCCCGTGGTGGTCGAGTTCTGGTCGCCGCGGTCCGAGGCGTCGGTGGCGCTGAGCCCGATCCTGGCCCGGCTGTCGACCGAGTACGACGGCAAGTTCGTGCTCGCCCGCGTCGATGTCGACGCGAACCCGCAGCTGGCCCAGGCGGTCGGCGTCCAGAGCATCCCGCTGGTGATCGCGGTCCTGCGCGGCCAGGTCGTGCCGCTGTTCCAGGGCGCGCTGGGTGAGCCCGAGGCGCGGCAGTACCTCGACCAGCTGTTCACGGTCGCGGTGGCGAACGGCATCACCGGCCGCGCTGAGCCGGTCGGTCCGGCTGCTGCCGGCGACGAGGCCGCGGAGCCGGAGATCGACCCGCGGTACGAGGCGGCCGAGGACGCTGTCGCCGCTGGTGATCTGGACGGCGCGATCGCGGCGTACGAGGCGCTGATCCGGGAGGCTCCGGCCGACGCCGAGGCGAAGGCCGGGCTCGCTCGGGTGCAGCTGGTGAAGCGGACGCGCGACGTACCGGCTGAGGTGCGGACGCGGGCTGCCGAGAACCCTGAGGACATCGAGGCGCAGATGCTGGTCGCCGATGTGGACCTGATGGGCGGGCATGTCGAGGACGCTTTCGCACGGTTGATCCGGACGATCCAGGCGACTGCCGGGGACGAGCGGAACACCGTGCGGCTGCACCTGCTGGAGCTGTTCGAGGTAGTCGGTGGGGATGACGAGCGCGTGATTCGTGCGCGGAAGCAGTTGATGACTGCGCTGTTCTGAGAGTTGATGGGCGGCGCCGGTGGGTGTCGCCCATTTCTCTGTCGGGTGGTGTGAACTATTGACAGTTGCCGTGCTGGCTTCTGAGAATCATTCACATGTCTGCTGCCGAATCGCCTCCGTCCAGCGTGGAGGCCAGGATTCGGGGACTGCTGCCGGCGCTGTCGCCCGCGCAGGCGTTGGTCGCTCGCGAGGTCCTGCGCGATCCGGCGGCGGTTGCGTCGTCCACGATCGGTGAGCTCGCCGCGCGCTGCGGTACGTCGCTGCCGAGTGTGACGCGGTTCTGCCTCGCGCTCGGGCTGGGCGGGTACGCCGAACTCCGATTGGCGCTGGCCGCTGAGGGCGGTCGCAGCAGCACGAGTTGGGAGCGGGGGACCGGCACCGAGGTCAGCCCGGCGGACAGCCTGGACGACGTACTGCGCACCCTGCTGCGCGCTGACACTCGCGCGCTCGAGGACACCGTTGCCCAGCTCGACGTCACGGCGCTCGGGCAGGCCGTGTCCGCTCTGGTCGAGGCTCGACGCATCGACCTGTACGCCGTGGGCGGGTCGGCGTCGGTCGCCGAGGACCTGCGGTTGCGGCTGCACCGGATCGGGCACGTCGCCTGCGGCTGGAGCGACGTGCACAACGCGCTGACCAGCGCGGCCCTGCTCGGTCCCGGGGATGTTGCCCTCGGCATCTCTCATACCGGCGAGACCAACGAGGTGCTGGAGCCGTTGCGCCGGGCCCGTGAGTTGGGCGCGACCACCGTTGCCGTCACCAACTACCCGCGGTCGCCGCTGGCTCTGGCCGCGGACCTCGTGCTGGTGACCGCCGCGCGCGACATCACCTTCCGGACCGGCGGGATGGCCGGCCGGCACGCGCAGATGATCGTGCTCGACGCGCTCTACCTGGGCGTCGCCCAGCGCGACTACCAGCACTCCACCCAAGCCTTCGACCGCACCTCCGAAGCGGTCGCCGACCACCGAACTCCCCACCGCTGAGCTCCACCGCCCTGGAGGAACCATGCAGAGCCCCCACCAGAACCTAGGCCCCAGCCGCCGCACCCTGCTCCTGGGCGCCGGCGCAGCCGCCGCCGCCGCAGCAACCGCCGCGCAGGCCGTGCCCGCCGCAGCCGCGCCTGCCTCTGCCGCGTCCGGCCCCGTCGAAGCATCTCAAGTAGTTGCCACCGACAACATCGCCATCCCGTCGCCGGACGACCTGCCCCTCACCGGCGGCCCCGACTTCCCCATCGGCCTCTTCTGGCCGCCCCACCCCTTCGAGAGCACCGCCAAACGCTTCACCGAGATCGCCGAAGCAGGCTTCGACTTCGTCCTCTCCGGCAACTACGCCGGCGACGGCAACATCTTCCAGTACCAGCTCGACCTCGCCCGCACCGCCGGCCTGCAGATGCTGATCTCCGACGACATCCAGATCCGCAACATGTCGCGCTGGTTCTCGATCTCCGACCAGCCGACCGACTTCCTCAGCATCACCCCTGCCGAGGCCCGCGAGTTCTACACCCGCGCCCGCGACGCGTACGGCCCGTACTCCTCGCTCGCCGGCTTCAACTTCTACGACGAGCCCGGCGCCGGCTGGTTCCCCACGCTGGCGAAGGCGCTCGCCGTCTCGCGTGAGCTCGCCCCGCAGCTCCTGCCGTACATCAACCTGCTCCCGTCCGACGACCCGGCGTACTACAACTCCTTCGTCGACGTCGTGAAGCCGTCGCTGGTCTCCTTCGACCGCTACCCGCTGCTCTCCGACGGCCGCGAGGACGGCAACTACTTCCACAACTGGGCGATCGTCCGCGACGCCGCCCTGCGCGGCAACGTGCCGGCGTGGGTCTTCATCCAGACCCTCGCCTACAACGGCCACCGCGAACCGACCGCGGCCGAGCTGCTCTGGCAGATCAACATCAGCCTCGCGTACGGCGCCAAGGGCATCCAGTACTTCACCTACTGGACGCCGGAAGCCGCCCGCGGCGAAGGCTTCGGTCCCGCGCTGATCACCGTCGACGGCAAGCGCACACCCCGGTACGCCGCCGCGAAGAACATCAACAACTCCTGGCTCCACCCGGTCGGCCGCGAGTTGAAGCCGCTGGTCTCGGAGTCCGTCGTCCACGCCAACGAGACCCCGCTCCCGAACGGGACCGTCGGGTTCACTCCCACGGACCTCGTCACCGCGGTCACCGGCTCCGCGACGGTGATCGGCACGTTCCGCTCCCGGGACGCCGCATCAACCGACCGCTGGCTCCTGGTCGCCAACCGATCCCACTCGGCGGCTGCCCGTACGACGCTCACGTTCAACCCCGCGAAGGTGACCGGCGTCGACGTCTTCCACCCGGTCTCGGCCAAGTTCAACGCGAACCGGGGGAGCGGTCTACCGGTCAACCTCCCCGCGGGCGGCGCGCAGTTGCTCCACCTGCACACCCGCTGACCCCAACACCGCCCCCAGAGCCCACCTTGTGCACCGGTCAGCCGCCACGAGCGCGGGATCTCGGCTGACCGGTGCACAAGGTCGCGATCCGCGGACCTGCACAGAACCTTCACGAGTCGTCCCCGGTTCCTGACCAGTCGGGCTCCTAGGCTCGCAGCATGCCAGTGAACGGAACGGGCGCGAGGATCCTCGTCGTCGAGGACGAGCCGGTCATCAACCAGGCGGTCGCTGACCGGCTGCGGGGATCCGGGTACGACGTCGTACAGGCCTGGGACGGTCCAGGTGCGGTGACGCAGTACGAGTCGGCGCAGCCCGATCTCGTGGTGCTGGACGTGATGCTGCCTGGGTTCGACGGCCACGAGGTGTGCCGCCGGATCCAGGCGGCGCGCCCGGTCCCGGTGCTGATGCTGACCGCCCGCGACGACGAGGCCGACATCCTGATCGGCCTCGGCGTCGGCGCCGACGACTACCTGACCAAGCCGTTCCGCATGCGCGAACTGGTCGCCCGCGTCGGCGCCCTCCTGCGCCGCGTCGAACGAGCCGCCGAACTGGCCAACCGCGTCGACACCCCCGACCTCGGCGACCTCCGCGTCGACGCGGCCGCCCGCCGCGCCTGGGTCGGCGGCACCGAGGTCCACCTGACGCCCACCGAGTTCGACCTGCTGCTCTGCCTGGCCGGCAGCCCAGGCGCCGTACTGACCCGCGAGAACCTGTACGCCGAAGTCTGGGGCTGGCCCGGCGCCTCCGGCACCCGCACGGTCGACAGCCACGTCAAAGCGCTGCGCGCCAAGATCGGCCCGCACCGGATCCGCACCGTCCACGGCACCGGCTACGCCCTCGAACCAGGCGGTACGCCGTGAGCATCGACCCCCAGAACCCGCCTGCCACCGAGGGAGCCCCACGGTCGGCACCCCTCGACCAGATGCGCTCGGTCAAGACCAAGCTCGGCCTGTTGGTCGCCGTCAGCACCACCCTGGCCTCCGTGCTGGCAGCGGTCGGAGCCGTGGGCAGCGTCCCGGTCTGGCTCAGCATCCCGGTCACCGTCGCCCTCGCGCTCGCGGTCACCCAACTGCTGGCCGTCGGCATGACCTCCCCGCTGCGGGAAATGACCGCCGCAGCCCGAGGGATGGCCCGCGGCGACTACTCCGCCCGCGTGACCGCCTCCTCCAGCGACGAGGTCGGCGAACTCGGTCGAGCCTTCAACCGCATGGCCGAGGACCTCGCCGCCGTCGACCGTCAACGCCGCGAACTCGTCGCCAACGTCAGCCACGAACTCCGTACCCCGCTCGCCGCGCTGTGCGCCGTACTGGAAAACCTCGTCGACGGCGTAGCCGAGCCCGACCCCGTCGCTCTCCGTACGGCGCTGGACCAGGCCGAACGCCTGTCCGCACTCGCCTCCGACTTGCTCGACCTGGCACGCGTCGACGCAGGCAAAGCCAAACTCACCACCACCCAGGTCGCCGTACAGGACCTGCTCGATCGAGCCGTTGCCGAGGCCCGGGTGACCGGTCGACAGGTCCGATACGACGTACGCGTGACGCCCGCGGGCCTGACCGTCCCCGCCGACCCCGCGCGCCTCCAGCAGCTCATCGCCAACCTGCTCGACAACGCGTCCCGCCACAGCCCGGCCGGTGGTGAGGTCCGTATCAGCGCCCGCCAGTCGCCCGACGGCTGGCGTCTCGAGGTCGCCGACGACGGCCCCGGGATTCCCGCCGCCGACCGGGACCGCGTGTTCGAACGCTTCGGCACCCTCGCCGAAACCGACGGCGGCGGCGGTACCGGCCTGGGCCTCGCGATCGCCCGCTGGGTCACCGACCTCCACGGCGGCACCATCCACTTCGTCGATCCCGAACCACGTCGTACCGGCGCCAGAGTCCGCGTCGACCTGCCGAACCATCCCCGCCCGTTCGCCCAAGCACGGAGAGAGGCACACAAACCAACCATGACGACACCTGGTGACAACCCAGAGCGGCCCGTTGCGGGCTCCGACGCCGCGCCCAAGGCTCCATCCAAGGCCACACCGCCCGCCGGGGCCGGCAGCAAGCCGCTGCCGAGTGGTGTGTCCGGTACGGCGACCATCGCCCCACCCGGCGCCGCATACGTGCCGGTGCACCGCCCGTCCGAGTCCGGGATGGACCTGATGTTCGGGAAGTTCTGGCCCGACGCGCCGGTGCCGGGGAGCTTGCGGGCCCTGCTCTGGTGCCTGGGCGTTGGCCTGCTGGCGGCGATCGTCCTGCCGTTCCGCGATCTGGGGCTGGGGACGTTCGTCGTACTGGTGGCCGCCGGGGGAGTGATCCTCGGCTTCAGCGTCAATCGCCGTTCGCGGTTCACCCAGATCTGCGCGGCGCTCTGCTTGTTGCTGGCGGCAACAGTCGTCGTACGGGACGCTGAATGGATCTCCGTCCTCTGCCTGTTCGCGGGCGGCGCGCTCTGCATGGCGGCGCTGGTGAACGGTCGCAGTGTCCCGTCCTTCGTGCTCGCAGGCATCGCCTGGCCGCTCGCCGGCCTCCGCGGCCTGCCCTGGCTCGGCCGCTCGGCCCGCCGCGTCGGCGGCCTGCGCGCCAACGCCGCCATGGTGCGGACCGTCGTACTGTCCGCCCTCGGCGTCCTCGTCTTCGGCCTCCTGTTCTCCTCGGCCGACGCGGTGTTCGGCGAGTGGATGGGCGCGATCGTCCCCGACCTCGAGCTCGACTCCTTCGTCCTGCGCGCCTTCATCACCGTCGCCGTCGGCGGTGTCGTCCTCGCGGCGACGTACCTCGGCATCAACCCGCCGAACGTCGAGGTCGACTCCGGCACCGCGCGCCCGGTCGCTCGCCGGTACGAATGGCTCGCGCCGGTCCTGCTCGTCGACGGCGTCTTCCTCGTCTTTCTCGCCGCCCAGGCCACGGTCATCTTCGGCGGCCACGACTACCTCGAACGCATCACCGGCCTCACGTACGCCGAGTACGTTCATCAGGGCTTCGGGCAACTAACCGTCGCGACCGCCCTCACCCTGCTCGTCGTCTGGGCCGCCGCCCGCAAAGCACCCCGTACGACGTCCGACGACGTCCTCTGGCTGCGCGTCTCGCTCGGTCTGCTCTGCGCCCTCACGCTCGTGGTCGTTGCCTCGGCGCTCTATCGGATGC
Source organism: Kribbella endophytica (assembly GCF_054781295.1). NCBI lineage: Bacteria > Bacillati > Actinomycetota > Actinomycetes > Propionibacteriales > Kribbellaceae > Kribbella > Kribbella endophytica. The sequence goes on along the minus strand of NZ_BAAGUR010000005.1, from coordinate 70,331 downwards.
ACGTGTACCAGCAGGCGTACGGCTTCACCGAACTGCGTTTGCTCGTCGACGTCTTCGAGGGCTGGCTCGGCCTGCTCGTCATCGGCGTGATGGTGGCCGGCCTCACCCTGAAGGCCGGATGGTTGCCCCGGGCAGCGTTGCTGAGCGGCGCCGGCCTCCTGCTGATGCTCGCGGCCATCAACCCCGACGCCTGGATCGCCGAGCACAACGTCGACCGCTACACCGCCACCGGCAAGGTCGACTGGTGGTACCTGCAAAGCCTGTCCGACGACGCCGTACCGGTCCTCGCCAAGCTCCCCGACAACGTAGAGCAGTGCGCCCTGTCCGGCCACGAACGCAGCACCGACGACTGGCTCGAATGGAACCTGGGCCGCCACCGAGCCCACAACCTGATCAGCCCGACATCCACCGGCCGAATCTCCCCCGACCCCACCTGCCCGACGGGCTGAGCTGGTTTAGGAGGAGGTCGCGCCCCCGCCACGGGTGTCGGCGGGGCGCGGCGATCGACGGACGAGGAAGACCGGCGTGCATCGGCTGAGCCGCGAGGCGCGCCGGGTCCGGCCGCAGCCACAGACCTGCGCCGGGCCCGCCCGCAGCCACACGCCTGCGCCGGGTCCGGTTCGCCGTACATGCCGCGTCCAGGGCCGGGCCTGGCGACGGCCGCAAGTACCGGGCCGGGCGGCGACCGCTGTGCCGCGAGGCGCGCCGGGTCCGGCCGCAAGCACACGCCTGCGCCGGGCCCGGCCGCAGCCACAACCTGCGCCGGTCCTGGTCCGCCGTACATGCCGCGGCCAGGGCCGGGCCTGGCGACGGCCGTAAGTACCGGCCCCGGCCACCAGCGTCGGCGGGGGCGCGCGATCGACGGGCGAGGACGACCGGCGTGCGCGTCGGCTGAGCCGCGAGGCGCGCCGGGTCCGGTCGCAGCCACAGCCCTGTGCCGGGTCCGGTCCGCCGTACGTGCCGCGTCCAGGGGCGGGCCTGGCGACGGCCGCAAGTACCGGCCCCGGTGGCGACCGCTGTACCTACTGGGTCCGGCGACCTAGGTGGTGCTTTCGGGGCCTGTGTAGACGCCCAGGGTCCGGAAGCGCAGCGGGGGTGCGGCGTACTCCTCCAGAGCGTGCGCCGTCCAGCCGATCATGCGGGCGATGGCGAACAGGGCCTCGCCGGCTTCGCCTGGTAGGCCGTGGGCGTGCAGGATCGCCGCCAGGGCGAGGTCCGAGTTGGGGAAGCTTGGGACTCGAGCCGTCAGTTCCTCGACCACTCCGACCACCGGATGGTCGCCGAGCATGCCGAGCAGGATCTCGGCCCGCGGGTCGCGCTGCTGGTAGATCGTGTGCCCGAAGCCGGGGACCGGTTCGCCTGAGCGGAGCTGGTCGGACAAGGCTTTGGTCGGATCGGCGAGTGCTCGCCCGAGGAAGTCGTAGGCGAGGGTCGGAGCGGCGCCGTGCAGATGTCCGTCGAGTGCGCCGAGGCCGGCCGAGATCACGGCGTACAGGTTGGCCCGACTGCTGGCGGCGACGCGCGCCGCGATCGTCGAGACAGCAAGCCCGTGGTCGGCGAGCAGAATGACGGCGGCATTCAGCAACTCCGGCCGAGGCGCGGCATTCAGCAACTCCGGCGGGGGCGGGGCATTCATCGACTCCGGTCGAGGCGCGGCATCGGGCGCCAGCTTCGGCCAGAGGCGCGCGCCGAAGGTCTGCGAGGTGTCGACCTCTGGCCCTGGGAGGGCAGCGACGAGCACTCCGAGCAGGCGGCGAGCCGTGAGCACGACAGCCTTGGGGGAGAGGTCGTACCGCAGCGGATCCCCGGCGCCGAGTACGGCAACCGCAATCCGCAGCTTGTCCGTCAACCGAGCGGTTGCCGGTGCGACGGCGATCGCCTGCCGCGCCAAGGCAACTTGCTCAGGCGGGGCCGGAAACGCCGCCGAACCGACGGCTTCTGCCGTCGCACCCCCGGCGGAGGAGGTAGCCCGGTTGCGGCGCTTGGGGGAACGCGGCGGGATCGGCGCCGGCAGGGTGCCGGTCCACAGGAGGGTGGCTACTGACTCGACGGTGTGGGTGGCGGCCAGGTCTCGGACTCGGTGGCCTCGGTAGAAGAGCTCGTCCTGGGTGATGAGGGTCAGCTGGGTCTCGATGCGTTCGATGGCGCCGGGGTGGTCGACGGTGCGGCCGGCCAGGCGGTCTACGTCGGCGGCGAGGAACAGGCTGCCGCGGCGCCCTCGGGCTCGGGTGCTGGTGAGGAGGCCTCGGCTGACGTACGCGTAGACGGTCTCGGGTTTCACCTTCAGACGGGCGGCCACCTGGGCGGTGGTGAGGTAATGCTCGTCACTCGGATCCGGCACAGTCACGCTCCCGGGAACGTTGATGTTGACTTGATCAACATTGACAATAGTGGATTCTGAGATCAACTTGAATCCATGTCAATCAATGTGGATCAACTCTTCGAGGTCCCGCCCGGCCTGCGGAACGTGGTCGTGACGGAGACCGAGCTGGGCGACGTACGCGGTGACGAGGGCTTCTACCACTACCGCCAGTACTCGGCGATCGAGCTGGCGCGGACGAAGACGGTGGAGGACGTCTGGTTCCTGATGCTCGAAGGCAGGTTGCCGAGTGCGGGGGAGCGCGAGGCATTCCTGGCCGAGGTAGCGCCGCTGCGAGTGCTGCCGGAAGAGGTCAGGGAGATCCTGCCCGCGGTGGCGGCGGCCGGCGTACGGGAGAAGCCGTTGGCCGGACTCCGCACGGCGTTGTCGGTGCTGGCAGCGGCGCGCGATCTGCCGCCGTTGTGGGACGCCGATCCCGCGCGCCGCAAGGCCGACGCGATGCTGGTGTGTGCGGTGACGCCGACGATTCTTGCGGCGCTGCACCGGTTGCGGCAGGGCGAGCAGCCGCTCGAACCACGCGACGACCTCAGCGCGGCGGCGAACTGGCTCTATCTCGTCAACGGCGCGGAGCCGACCGCGCAGCAGGTCGCGGCGATCGAGAGCTACCTGATCGCGACGATCGACCACGGGTTCAACGCGTCGACGTTCACCGCGCGCGTCATCGCGTCGACCGGCGCGGACGTCGTGTCGGCCGTCGCCGGCGCGCTCGGCGCGTTCTCGGGCCCACTCCACGGTGGTGCCCCGGATCGAGCGCTGGCGAGCTTGGACGAGATCGGTACGCCGGACCGCGCGGACGCGTGGGTGCGCGCGAAGGTCGCGAGCGGCGACCGGATCATGGGGTTCGGCCACGCGGTCTACCGCACCGACGACCCGCGCTCGCTGATGCTCCGGGAGATCGCGCAGGGGCTCGGCGGTGAGCTGGTCGACTTCGCCGTGACCGTCGAGCGCACGGTGGTCGACGTACTGGCCGAGCTGAAGCCGGGGCGGAACCTGTACGCCAACGTCGAGTTCTACGCCGGCGTGGTGATGGAACTGTGCGGGCTGCCGCGGTCGATGTTCACGCCGACCTTCGCGACGAGCCGAGTGATCGGCTGGACCGCCAACATCTTGGAGCAGGCCGAGGAGGGCAAGGTCATCAGACCAGCAGCCCGGTACGTCGGGCCGCCGCCGCCCGCGCCGGTCAGCTGACGGGCAGCTCGAGCACGGCAACAGCCAGCAGCTGAAGCGCTTCGGTTGCCTCGGCGGGATCTCGGGTGGTCCAGTACGCGGCTTCGAGGCGCCGGATCTCGGGGTCCATGCCGAACCGCTCGTACCACTGGGGCAGGTACTTGGGGAACGGCGGATAGTTGCCCTCGGCCAAGAACCATGCGGTGTAGATCAGCTTGTGCAGTTGTACGGCGAGGTCCGCGTGCAGCCAAAGATGGCCGCCTTCGGCTGCGCGGCGGAGCTCCTTGACGAAGGCAGGGGTCGCGGCCTCGAGCTGCTGCCGGACCTTTGTGACGAGTGCGGGCGCTGGGGTCTGAGCGCGCAGACGTTGCTCGGCTCCAAGCCCGCTGGGGTCGAGCAGCAGCTCGGACGTCGCAAGGCCCGCAGCGACGTAGATCGGCAACGGCCAGGCCGTGCCAGCCCAGCCGTCGCCGCGGTCGAGCGAAGCCATCCAGCCCTCGAACGTACGCAGCGGAATGTGCATGAGATCCACGTCGTACCCGTCGACGCGAGCCTTCTCCAGCCCCAGCTCTCCGTGCCGGACTAGGTCGGAGGGCACGGGCAGGGTCGCCGCAGCAGGCACGTCCGCGGACCAGACGAGGATGAAGTCGAGATCGGAGTCCTCGGTGAGTCCGGTCATGACCGACCCCTGGCCGTACATCCAGCTCAGTCCGTCATGGCGGCGGTAGTGCTCAACCAGCCGCCCCACAGGTGATCGAGCCATACCCCGCACGCTACTAGCTGAAGTGCAGGTCCGGATTGGTCACCTTGCCGAAGCGCAGGGCCACCAGATCCCGCGGGTAGTTCTGGCGAAGACGCCAAGGCCCGGTCGTGCCCTGGCGGGGGAGCAGAGCAGCAGCCCGCTGGATGTAGCCGGAGGTCAGATCGACGACCGGCCGAGCCGGCTTCGTGTACTCCTCGGCGGCGATCTCGGGCAGGCAGACCCGCGTGCCGGTGCGCGCCATGTGGTTGAGAAGCCGGCACAAGTACTGCGAAGTCAGGTCGGAGCGCAACGTCCAGGAGTTGTTCGTGTAGCCGATGCACCAGGCGAGGTTCGGTACGCCGCTGAGCATCATCCCCCGGTACACGAACGTCTCACCCACCGACACCGACCGGCCGTCGACCGTCAGCGCGATCTTGCCGAGGGCAACCATCTTCAGGCCGGTCGCGGTGACGACGACGTCGGCGGGGAGGTGCTCACCGGACCGGAGCAGGACGCCGTCCGCGGTGAAAGTGTCGATCTCGTCGGTGACGATCGACGCATTGCCCTTCCGGAAGGCCCGGAACAGATCGGAGTCAGGGACCAGGCACAACCGCTGATCCCAGGGCTTGTAGCGGGGGACGAAATGCGGATCGGCAGGAATCGACTCAGGCAGCTGCTGCGCCGCCGCCTTGTTCAGGAAGGCTGCGGCATGAGCGGGGAAGCGCCGAAAGGCGCCGTACGCAAGCGAACTGAAGGCGACGTTCTTCCCCCGGATGACCCGATGGGCAAGCCGTTCAGGCAGGACCGCGCGGAGCCGATCAGAGACGGCGTCGACGGCCGGCCGCGAGGCGATGTACGACGGCGAGCGCTGCAGCATCGTCACGTGCTCGGCCTGGTCAGCCATCGCGGGAACCAAGGTCACCGCGGTCGCGCCGCTGCCGACCACGACGACCCGCTTGCCGGTGTAGTCGAGATCGTCCGGCCAGTGCTGCGGGTGCACCACCCGCCCCTCGTACGACGACAGCCCCGGGAAGTCGACGACGTACCCGCTGTCGTAGTCGTAGTACCCGCTGCACACGTACAAGAAGTTGCACGTGTACGACTCCTCCGGCGTCTCCACGGTCCACCGCGCGTCGGCGGTCGACCAGGACGCCGACACGACCTTCCGGCCGAAGCGGATCTTCGAGGTGATCCCGTACGTCGACGCCGTCTCGTGCAGGTACTCCAGGATCGACGGCCCGTCCGCGATCGCCTTGGCCGCCGTCCACGGGTGGAACGGGAAGCCGAGCGTGAACATGTCCGAGTCCGACCGGATCCCCGGGTAGCGGAACAGGTCCCAGGTCCCGCCGAGGTCCTCGCGTGCCTCCAGTACGGCGTACGAGCGCTCGGGGCTCTGGGTCTGCAGGCGGTACGCCGCACCGATGCCGGACAGGCCGGCGCCGACGATCAGGACGTCCAGGTGCTCCACGCGTGCCTCCCTGCCGCGGCCGGGGCCGCTTGTTGAGTGCTTCGTCAACAATAGTCCACCCGTGGTTGGCGCGGTGTACGCCAGGTCACGTGACCCACACGCAAAGTTGCCGAACGGGTTTGTCGATTCCGCTCCCGCGCGATCGTCAGCAAGATGTCAGTAGAACCCCACAACGAGGGAGCCCGTGATGGCGCAGTACATGTTCATGCTCTTCGACACCGAGGAGTGGTACGACCAGGTGACGGCCGAGGACTGGCAGTCGCAGATGAAGCTGCACACCGAGTTCATGGCGGCCGTGGAGGCGGCGGGGGCGCGGGTCGTCGGCGGAGAGGCGCTGCAGCCTTCGTCCACCGCGAGCACGATCAAGAAGGGCGACGGCGAGCCGCTGGTCACCGACGGCCCGTTCATCGAGACCAAGGAAGCCCTCGGCGGGTTCTACCTGGTCGAGGCCAAGGACCTGGACCAGGCGCTCGCGCTGGCCAAGCTCGTCCCGTCGGGCAACATCGAGGTCCGTCCGGTGATGGACACCTCGGAAGGCTCCGGGCCGCCGGCGTAGGTGCTGGGTGGTGGGGTCTCCACCGGGTGACCCCACCACCCAGCCTGGTTCGGCGAAGGATCGAGCGGTACGACGGGAGCATGCGCCCGGCGTACAGGAGGTGAATGGTGGGAACGAGTGCTCGGGTCGTGGCCGAGCGGGTCGAGGCGGCGCACCGGGAGTGCTGGTCGGTGGTGCTGGCCTCGACCGTGCGTGTCACGCGCGACCTCGATCTCGCCGAGGACTGCGCCCAGGAGGCGTTCGTACGAGCCCTCCGCACCTGGCCCGAGCAGATCCCGGACAACCCGGCCGGCTGGCTGACCACCGTCGCCAAGCGGCTGGCGCTCGACAAACTCCGGCGCGAGACGACGTTGCGGCGCAAACTGCTGCTGCTCGTCGAGGAACCGGACGAGATCGAGCAGCCGACCGACCCGCTCCGGCTGGTGTTCACCTGCTGCCACCCGGCGCTGGCGCGCGACTCCCAGGTCGCGCTGACGTTGCGCCTGATCTGCGGCCTGACGACGCGGGAGGTCGCGGCGGGGCTGCTGATCAGCGAGGCGACCGCGGCGGCCCGGATCACCCGGGCGAAGAAGAAGATCGCGGCCGCGGGCATTCCGTACCGAATTCCTGCCGACGACGAGCTCGCGAGCAGGCTGGACGCCGTACTGACGGTGGTGCAACTGGTCTACACCGCCGGGCATGTGGCCGCCGGGCCGGAGCTGACGCGGGCGGACCTGACCGGGCGGGCGATCGAGCTGGCACAGTTGCTGGTGCGATTGATGCCCGATGAGCCTGAGCCGCAGTCGTTGCTGGCCTTGCTGCTGATGACGCAGGCCCGGGGTGATGCGCGGGTGAGCGAGGACGGCGAACTGGTGCTGCTCGCCGACCAGGACCGTTCGCGGTGGGACATCAAGATGCTCGCGGAGGGCGTCAGTCGCGCGACCGCGGCGCTGCGGCAACGGGAGAAGCCGGGGCGATTCGCCTTGCAGGCGGCGGTTGCCGGGCTGCATGTCACCGCGCCCAGCTGGGAGCGGACCGACTGGGCGCAGGTCGTCCGGATGTACGACGCGATGCTGGTCGGCTGGCCGTCGCCGATCGTCGCACTCAACCGGGCGGCCGCGCAGAGCCTGGTCCCGGGCGCGGACCTGACCGAGGTGCTCGGCGAATTGGATGCCTTGGGCAAGGAGTCGGCGCTGAAGGCGTACCCGTACCTGCCGGCCACGCGCGCCGACGTACTGGCGCGACTGGGAAGAACCGACGAAGCGGTCACGGCGTACGACGCGGCGATCGAGCTGACCGCCAACGGCGCCGAGCAACGATTTCTGAGTCGTCGGCGGGCATCGTTGCCGACCGTGCACGGCGGTGCTTGACTGGGGTATGAGTTCTTCCGGTCAGGTCCAGGGGCAGTGATCGCCGAGCTGAGGCGCGCCTTCACCGGCCGGTCGATCCTGGCCGGGCTGATCGGCGTCGTCCTGGTCCTGGCGGTGATGTACCTGCTGGTCGCGACCAGCGACGGCCGCCGCGACAGTCTGTTCCTCGACCTGCTGCCGCCGGTGGCGATCTTCCTCGCGCTCTGCACGTTCGTGCTCGGCATCGCCGTGGCCGGCGCGTCCGGTGCCACACCGCTCAGGACCTACTTCGCCAAGCTGGCCACGGCCGGGCTGGTCGCGATCGCCCTGACGGTCCCCGTGATGGTCGGCACGTTCGCGATCAACGACCTGGTGCCCCGGAAGGAGGACGGTCTGCCGCAGACGGACGTCTACCTGTGGGGCGACGTGCAGGCGCTCGCGTTCTGGGCGGTGATCATCGCCGTACTGACCGCCTGGCTCGGCGTCGCGACGACGTTATTGCTCGACAAGGCGCTGATCGCGCTGCTGCTGGGCGCGGCCGTGGTGCTGGTCGGCAGCCCGCTGCTCGGGTACGACAAGGAGGCGATCGGGGTCGGCGCGTTCCTGCTGATCATCGCCGTGCTGCTCGTGGTCCCCGCGGCAGCAGTGGTCGCTCGCCGCCGCGCCGTGCTCGAGCGTTAGCTGTACGACGACCCGTCGCGCAGGTTGTGCAGCTTGTCGGGCTCCGCCAGCAGCACCGGCAACCGCCGGGCGTTGAGTGGCGAGACCAGGCCGGCCAGGTCCTCCGGCGCGTACCAATCCAGCCCGAGGATCTCGAACCCGTCCGGCTGCAACGTCGAGATCAGCGACGCGTCATGCACGCCACCGTCGTACAGAATCTCGATCGCGTCGCCCCAGCCCTCCCACCGAGGCAGCCAGTCGATCGCCAGCACGCCGTTCACCGGCAGCGCGGTCCCGAGCTCTTCCTCCATCTCGCGCCGCGCGCCGGTCAGCGGGTCCTCGTCCGGCTCGACGACACCGCCGGGCAGCTCGAGATCCTTCTTGTAGCTCACCTTGCACAGCAGCACGCGCCCAGCCGGATCCCGTACGACGACGTGCGCGATCACCCGCTTCTTCGGCAGCACCGAGTCCATCAGCGCGGTCCAGCCCGAGAGCGTGTCCGCTCGCGGATCGTCGCGCCGCAGCCCGTACACCGCGACGTCCCGCCGCTCACCCTGCAGTACGGCGCCCCCGCGCAGCAGCCCCTCGCGCCGGAACCCGGACCGAATCGCGACCCGTGCCGCGGCGCGGTTCTCGGGGTCGACGTGGACCTGCAGCCGGTCCAGCCCGAGCTCGCCGAACGCGTACACCACCAGCACCCGCACCGCGCGCCGAGCGATCTGCCGCCCGCGATACGGCTTGTACGTCGTCCAGGTGACCGCGCCGACCCCCGGTGAGATCCGCCGGACCTCGACCGTGCCGACCGGGCCGGATTCACCGGCCAGCTCCACCACGAAGTTCACCACCGACCGGTCATCGGCGTACGCGCGGCGCGACCGCTCGACCGCGTCGGCCAGATCGGACCGCGGCGGCGTACCGGCCAGACCGAACCAGCGAACCATCTGGTCGTCGGCCAGTCCGTGCGCGATGTCGATGTCCTCGTCGCGCCACGGGCGCAGCGTGAGATCCCCGTCGGTCAGCGTCGGTTGCGGCGGCACACCAGTCACCTCCGGAACGGTACCCGACGCAACTTCATCGGCCTCCGATGCATCGAGGGGGAGGTGAACAGAACCCTCCCCACCCTGGCCGCCGCCGGCGTACTGCTGGCGGCCCCCTGGGTGCTCCCCACGACAGCGTCCGCCGCGGCGCCGATCAGCGACGTGAAGATCAGCTGGTCCGACGCCACCCACACCAAGATCAAGGTCACCTGGTCGGAGGCGGCCCCGGTCGCCAACACCGTCGCCGTCGACGGCGGCGACGGGACCCCGACCACCGCCGACGGACCGAACCAGATCCTGCTGAACGCCTACGACGTCCCCCAGACGTACGCCGGTCAGAGCCACCGGATCGTGGTCGACGGACCGAACGGCGCTCAGGCCAAGTCGGTCGAGTTCGACAGCTACGTCTACGCACCGAAGTCGATCACGACGAGCTTCCCGTCGTACGACCAGCTGCGCTGGACCGTGCCCGTGGACACCGCCGTCGACAGCACGCCGAACGACCCGCTGGACCTCACCGAGCCGACGCTGTACGAGCTCACCTGGGGCAACGGATCCGGCGACTCGGACCCCGGTGGGCCGATCCCGAACTCCTGTGGCGGGACCACGACGTCGACCACGAGCCCGACCGGCACGATCGCGAAGCCGGCCGGAGCGCACGAGCTGATCATCGGCGGGGTGAACGAGTGGGGCTCCGCCTGGGACAAGGCGTCGCTGATCGACACCGTCGACGGCGTGTCGGTGGTCGAGCCGGGCCGGACGGCGTACAGCGCGACGACCACGCTGACCGGCCACGTCGACCGGCGGTCCCTGGACATCGAGGAGTACCGGGGACACTGCGAGGAGGTCGTGTTCCCGGACTCGGACACGACGGTCGTCGTGCACCAGCGGACCGGCGACAACGAGCCCTGGACGGTCGTCGGCACCACCAAGACCGATGTCCGGGGCAACTACACCGCGAGCTTCAAGAACCCGGGCCACCGCCAGTACCGGGTCGTCGTCGCCAACAGCCTGCAGCCCGTCGACTACCGCGGCGCGGTCACCTTCGGCGCCAACAGCCGGACCGTTGCCGTCCGCTCGCAGACCCGGATCGTCTCGGCCAAGTTCATCAACCCGGTGATTGCCCTCGGCGCCCAGCCGCAGGCCTACCTCTGGGCCGACCCGGCCGGCTCGCAGAAGGCGGCGCTGCAGTTCAAGAACGCTTCGGGTGCCTGGCAAGGGCTCGGCTACAAGACCCTGTACGCCGGGCGTGGGCTGCTCACGTTCCCGTGGAACAAGCGCGGCACGACCCAGTTCCGCTGGTGGGTTCCCGGCTCGCCGACCGTGGACGAGATCTACGGCGCGCCCTTCACGCTGACCGTTCGCTGAAACCTTTCCGTCGTTTCGTGCATCGACCCAGGTAACACCACCCCTGGGGGAGACATGCTGAAGCGGACACTGGCCCTGGCTCTGCTGCTGACGGCCTCGACCGTCTCCGTCCCGGCGCACGCCGCCGGGACAGGGATCGGTCCGGTGACGATCGCCTGGTACGACGCGGCGCACAGCAAGGTCCGGATCACCTGGTCGGAGACGACGCCGGTGGCCAACACCGTGACGGTCCAGGGAGGCATGACCGCCGACCTCGGCTCGACCACGGCCACGGGGGCGAACGAGTTGGTCGCGGGCATCGGCCTGTTCCCGCGGTCGACCGCGGCCGAGAAGCAGCAGATCGTCGTGGCCGGCTCGGACGAGACCTCGGCGCGCTCGGCCGCCTTCGACACGTACGTCTACGATCCTCCGGCGGACCGCCTGAGCATGTCGTTCCCGGCGTACAACCAGGTGCGCTGGACGCTGCGGCCCGACGACAGCGTCGACGGTACGCCGAACGACCCGCTCGATCTGCCGGGCGGGTACACCTACCTGGTCGCGCAGGGGTTCGACCCGGATCCGAGCACCTGGACGACCTCGATGTGCGACGACACCTTCAGCATCAGTGCGACGCCCACCGGGATCCTGACGAACAACGGGCGTCCCTTCGACCTGTACATCAGGCCCAAGAACGAGTGGGGCGTGCTGAACGGTGCCTCCCGCGACGTGAGCACGATCCCGGCGGTCCAGGTGACAGGTGCCGGCACTTCGCCGTACGGCGGTACGACGACCCTGACCGGGCACGTGGACCAGATCGACCTGGTGCTGAGGAGCATGTCGCCGAGCTGCGACGAGGACCGTGTCCCCGCAGTGCAGACGACGCTGATCATCCATCAGCGCACCTCCGACACCGCGCCGTGGACGGTGGTGGGGACGACGAAGACCGGAGCTGACGGCAACTATCGCGCGGTGTTCCGCAATCCCGGTCACCGCGAGTACCGCGTGGTCGTCGCCAGCGGGACCGACCCGAACGGCACGCCCCGCTTCGGCGCGGACAGCCGGTTGGTCGTGGTCCGCTCGACGACGCGGGTGGTGTCGGCCAAGTTCATCAGCCCGGTGATCACTCTCGGGACTCAGCCGCAGGCCTATCTCTGGGTCGATCCGGCGGGCTCACAGAAGGCGGCGCTGCAGTTCAAGAATGCCGCGGGTGCTTGGCAGGGCGTCTCGTACAAGACTCTGTACGCCGGCCGAGGCATCCTGGCCTTCCCGTGGAACAAGCGCGGTGCCACCCAGTTCCGCTGGTGGGTCCCGGCGACGGCGACCGCTGATGCGACGTACAGCGGTATTTTCACCCTGACCGTTCGCTAACCTTTCGGCCGTTTCGTGCATCGATCCAGGTATGACCATTCCTGGGGGACCCATGCTGAAACGAACACTGGCGCTGGCTCTGCTGGTGACGGCCTCGACCGTCACTGTCCCGGCGCACGCCGCCGGGACGGGGATCGGCGGGGTGACGCTCGCGTGGTCCGACGCCACGCACACCAAGGTGCGGATCACCTGGACCGAATCCACCCCGATGGCAAACTCCCTGTCCGTCGTGCAGCCGGGCTTCACCGCGGTGCTCGGCTCGACCACGGCAACCGGGGCGAACGAGTTGGTCGTGACCGCCGCGAACCTACCGAAGACGTCCGCGGGCCAGACGCAGCAGTACGTCCGCGTGGCCGGCTCGGACGGGACCTCGGCGCTCTCGGTGGCCTACGACAGTTACGTCTACAGCCCCGGCAACAACAGCCTCGCCACGTCGTTCCCGGCGTACAACCAGCTCCGGTGGACGCTGCCGGCCGACACCAGCGTCGACGGTACGCCGAACGACCCGCTCGACGTACCGAACGGGACCAGTTACCTGGTCACGCAGGGGTTCGACCCGGACCCTGACGAGTGGTGGAACTCGATGTGCACCGAGACCACCACCATCAGCGCGGCGCTCACCGGCGTCCTGCCGAACACCGGGCACCCGTTCACGCTCAGGGTCACCCCGAAGAACGAGTGGGGCCGCGCGTCGTTCGGCGGCAGCCAGGACGTGAGCACGATTCCCGCCATCCAGGTCACCGCTCCGGGCGGGACGCCGTACGGCGGCACCACCACGCTCACCGGGCACGTCGACCAGAGCGCCATGGTGATCAGCGGGAGCCCGCCGACCTGCGACGAGCACCGCTTCGCGGCCAACGCCACGACGCTCATCATCCAGCAGCGGACGTCCGCCGCAGCGCCGTGGACCGTCGTCGGTACGACGAAGACCGGTGCTGACGGCAACTACCGGGCGGTGTTCCGCAACCCCGGCTACCGCGAGTACCGCGTGGTCGTCGCGAGCGAGCTCGCCGAGGGCGGCATCCCGCGCTTCGGCGCCGACAGCCAGACCGTCGCGGTCCGCTCGACCACACGGGTGGTCTCGGCGAAGTTCATCCAGCCGGTGGTCAACCTGGGCACGCAGCCGCAGGCCTACCTGTGGGTGGATCCGGCGGGTTCGCAGAAGGCGGCACTGCAGTTCAAGAACGCGTCAGGTGCGTGGCAGGGGCTGACGTACAAGACTCTGTCCGCCGGTCGCGGTCTGGTCGCTTTCCCGTGGAACAAGCGCGGCGCCACCCAGTTCCGCTGGTGGGTCCCGGCCTCGGCAAGCGCTGATGCGACGTACAGCGGTGTCTTCACACTGACCGTCCGCTGAACCTTTCGGCCGTGTCCCGCATCGAGCTTGGTAAGACCACCCTGGGGGACACATGCTGAAACGAACTCTGGCCCTGGCCCTGCTGGTCACGGCCGCCACCGTCCCCGTCCCGGCGCACGCCACCGGGACGGGGATCGGCGCGGTGACGATCGGCTGGTACGACGCGACGCACACCAAGGTCCGGATCACCTGGACCGAGACCACCGCGATGGCCAACGCCGTGACCGTCGAGACCGCCGAGCTGGGCAAGACGACCGCCGCGCAGCCCAACCAACTCGTCCTGAACGCCGTCGACTTCCCCAAGACCTCGGCCGGCCAGAGCCTGCAGGTCACGGTCACCGGGACGGACGGCACCGAGGCGGTCTCCGTCGCGTTCGACAGCTACGTCTATCCCGGGCGGGGGATCGCGATGTCGTTCCTGGCGTACGACCAGCTGCGGTGGACGCTGCAGCCCGATACCAGTGTCGACACCACGCCGAACGATCCGCTCGACCTACCGGACCGGTACAGCTACGTGGTCAGCCGGGCGATCGACCCGCGGCCCGAGGTGTGGAGCTCGGACTGCACCGAGACCGCGACGACCGTCAGCGCGGACCCCACCGGTGTGATCCCGAAGCCCGACGTCCCGTTCCAGCTCCGGGTCAGGCCGAAGAACGAGTGGGGGACGTGGCAGTTCGACTACGCCTCCCGGTCGGTCGACGTCGTCCCCGACGTACAGGTGACCGCGCCGGGCACAACGCCGTACGGCGGGACGACGACGCTGACCGGCCACGTGGACGAGCACGCGATGTTCATCGAGTGGATGCCGCAGACCTGCGACTCGCGGCGCTATCCGCTGGTGACAACGGACCTCGTCGTGCACCAGCGCGCGTCGCGCACCGCACCCTGGACGGTCGTCGGTACGACCAAGACCGGCTACGACGGCAACTACGTCGCGACCTTCCGCAACCCGGGCCCGCGCGAGTACCGCGTGGTCGCGGTCAGCACCTTCGACTCGGTCGGCGTCCCGCGCTTCGGCGCCGACAGCTTCACCTACCCCGTCCGCTCGACCACGCGGGTCGTGTCGGCGAAGTTCATCCAGCCGACGGTTGCTCTCGGCACCCAGCCGCAGGCCTACCTGTGGGTCGACCCGGCGGGATCGCAGAAGGCCGCGCTGCAGTTCAAGAACGCTTCCGGTGCTTGGCAAGGCGTTGCGTACAAGACCGTGTACGCCGGCCGCGGCCTGCTCGCGTTCCCGTGGAACAAGCGCGGCGTCACCCAGTTCCGCTGGGTGGTGCCGGCCTCCGGGCCGATCACGGGGACGTCCAGCAACACCTTCACTCTCACTGTCCGCTGAACCCCGAGGATCACCAATGCTGAAACGAACACTGGCTCTTGCCGTGCTGCTGTCGGCCCAGGCACTTCCCGCACCCGCGGCATCGGCAGGAACCGCGGCGATCGGCCCGGTCACCATCTCCTGGGCCGACGCGAAGCATGAAACCGTGAAGATCACCTGGACCGAGACCACACCGACCGCGAACACGCTCTCGCTCGAGTCCGATGCCGACGACGAGTTCCCGGAAGGGCAGTTCGGGACGACCACGGCCGCTCAGCCGAACGAGTACCTGGTCAGCTCGACCCGGCTGGGGAAGACGCTCGACCCGGCGGCGCGTAGCCGGATCGTTGTCGCGGGTGGCGGGAGCGAGGCGAGGTCGGCCGACTTCGACCAGTTCCTGTACTACGAGCTCGACCTCCGGCTCGCCTTCGTCGGCGACCAGCTGCGCTGGACGATGCCGCCGGACAACTCCGTCGACGGGACGCCCGGCGATCCGCTCGACCTCCCGAAGGCCTACACCTACACGGCGACCCAGCGGGTGGACATCGACCCGGTCGGCAACTACGAATGCCGCGACTCGGACACCGTGACCGCCGCGCCGACCGGCGACCTGCCGAACCTCGGTCAGGCCTACGACCTGTTCCTCAAGGTCGCCAACGAGTGGGGGCAGCGCAACGACGTCTACGGAAAGGTCAGCATCACCAGGAACGTGACGACGTCCGGGCCCGGCAGCACGCCGTACGGCGGGACGTCGACGCTGCGGGGCCACGTGAACGGCAGCGGCATGTTCGAGCAGGGCAGCCCACCGGTGTGCGAGGAGGGCCACAGCCCGACCAGGAACCAGGTGGTGATCGTGGAGCAGCGGACGTCGCTCGACGCGCCCTGGACCGTCGTCGGCACGACGAAGACCAACGACGAGGGCGACTACACCGCCGTCTTCCGCAACCCCGGCCACCGCGAGTACCGGGTGGTTCGTCCGAACGTCGTCATCGGCAGCGTCCTCGCGGGGTACGGCAAAGAGGGCGACGCCGTGAACGTCCGCGCGGTCACCCGCGTGGTCTCGGCGAAGTTCATCCAGCCGACGGTTGCCCTGGGCACCCAGCCGCAGGCCTACCTGTGGGTCGATCCGGCCGGCACCCAGAAGGCCGCGCTGCAGTTCAAGAACGCGTCGGGGGCTTGGCAGGGTCTCTCGTACAAGACCCTGTACGCCGGACGCGGCCTGCTCGCCTTCGCCTGGAACAAACGTGGCACGACCCAGTTCCGCTGGTGGATCCCGGCCACGGCCGCTGCCGATGCGACGTACAGCAACACCTTCACCCTCACCGTCCGCTGAACCAGGGGAATCACCGATGCTGAAACGAACGCTGGCTCTCACCCTCCTGCTGTCGACCCAGGCCCTCCCGGCACCCGCGACGCCCGCCGCAGTCGGCCCGGTCACGATCGCCTGGGCCGACGCGAAGCACGACACCATCAAGGTCACCTGGACCGAGACCACACCGGCCGCGAACACACTCTCGCTGACCAACGGCACCGGCTGGAACGGCTTCGGGACCACCACCGCGGCGCAGCCGAACGAGTACCTGGTCAAGTCGGACAGTCTCTTCCACACCGGCGACCCGGCCGAGAAGGTCTGGATCGAGGTCGCGGACGCGTCCGGCGCGAAGGGCCGGTCGGCGGACTTCGACCGGTTCAACTACGGCGGCGGATCGGTGAAGCTCGCGTTCACCGCCGACGGCAAGCTGCAGTGGACGTTGGCGGCCGACGCCTCGGTCGACGGTACGCCGAACGACCCGCTCGACCTACCGAAGGCCTACACCTACGTGCCGCGGCAGCGGGTCGACAACGACCCGGTCGGCACCTACGACTGCGAGGACACCGAGCTGCCGAGGACCACCGTCCCGACCGGCACGGCGCCGAACCCGGGCAAGGCGTACGACCTGTTCCTCGACGTCGTGAACGAGTGGGGCAGCGCGTCGTACAGCTACATCCCGGTCGGGTTCACGAAGAGCATCACGCTCGCCGGCCCGGCCGCGACGCAGTACGGCGGGACCACCACGCTGACCGGTCTGCTGACCGGGTCGTACCTGTACGAGTCGGGCCATCCGCCAGCCTGCGAGGAGGTCACCGAGCCGGTCCTGAACCAGCCGGTGGTGATCCAGCAGCGCACGTCGCCGACCGCGCCGTGG
The DNA here is from genome assembly GCF_054781295.1 of Kribbella endophytica. NCBI lineage: Bacteria > Bacillati > Actinomycetota > Actinomycetes > Propionibacteriales > Kribbellaceae > Kribbella > Kribbella endophytica. Next base: position 53,423 of record NZ_BAAGUR010000005.1, on the reverse strand, counting down.
ACGACGGTCGGCGCGACCAAGAGCGACAACAACGGCAAGTACACCGCGGTGATCAAGAACCCGGGCCACCGCGAGTACCGGGTGATCCGGCTCGACACGATCCAGTCCGACGCAGCGGCGTACGGGGGAGTGGGCGGCAGCAAGACGGTCCGGGCGACCACTCGCGTCGTGTCCGCCAAGTTCATCCAGCCGGTGGTCAATCTGGGCACCCAACCGCAGGCCTACCTGTGGGTCGATCCCGCGGGCACGCAGAAGGCCGCCCTCCAGTTCAAGAACGTGTCGGGGGCTTGGCAGGGGGTCTCGTACAAGACCTTGTACGCCGGACGCGGCCTGCTCGCGTTCGCCTGGAACAAGCGCGGCACGACCCAGTTCCGCTGGTGGATCCCGGCCACGGCCGCGGCCGATGCGACGTACAGCAACAGCTTCTCGTTGACCGTGCGGTGATGCTGCAACTTTCCGTCCGGTGCGTGCATCGTGGTTGGTACAGAGGAAGGGACACGGATGCTGAAGAGATCGATCGCGCTCGCCGGAGCGGCCGCGTTGGTGACCGTGCTGGGCGCGCCGAGTGCTTCGGCGCGGGCTGCGAGCGTGACCGACGTCCAGGTCGACTGGGTCAACGCGGACCACACCAACATCCGGATCACCTGGGACGAGTCCGCGCCGGCGGCGAACACGCTGGTCCTGCGCAGCGAAGCCGGTGAGGGCGGATTCGAGTTCGGGCACACCACGGCCGGGCAGGCCAACGAGTACATCTACGACTCGGCGAGCCTGGGAACCAGCGGTGACCCGGCCGACGAGGTGTGGATCGAGGTCAGCGACGGCTCCGCCACGCCGGGCCGGACGGAGGCCTTCGACCGGTTCAACTACGGCGGCTACCCGACGACGGCGGCGTTCGAGGTCAACGGCTCGTTGCGGTGGACGGTCGGGCCCGACACCTCGACCGACGGGACGCCGAACGATCCGCTCGACCTGCCGAAGACCTACAGCTACGCACCGCAGCAGCGGGTCCGGACCGACGATCCGAGCATCCCCGGGTGCGACGCGATCAACCTTCCGCAGACCACGACACCGACCGGCACGGTCCCGTACCCCGGCCACGTCTACAACCTGTCGATGGTCGTCGACAACGAGTGGGGCGCCGCACAGGGACCGATCATCGCCGTCGGGACGACGAAGAGCATCACGATGACCGGACCGGCGGCGACGAAGCTCGGCGAGAAGACGACGCTGACCGGTGTGCTGACCGGTACCAGCCTGTTCGAGTCGGGCCGGCCGCCGAGCTGCGGCGAGCTGTCCGAGCCGGTGCCGAACCAGTCGGTGGTCATCCAGCAGCGGACCTCGGCGGCCGCGCAGTGGACCACCGCCGGCACCACCAAGACCGATGCCCAGGGCAAGTACACGGCCGTGCTGACGAACCCGGGGCATCGCGAGTACCGGGTGATCCGGCTGAACACGACCTTCGGCGACACCGCGTCGTACGGGCTCACCGGCGCGAGCAAGTCGGTCCGCGCGACCACTCGCGTCGTGTCGGCCAAGTTCATCCAGCCCGTGATCACGCTCGGCACCCAGCCACAGGCCTACCTCTGGGTCGACCCGGCGGGCACGCAGAAGGCCGCGCTCCAGTTCAAGAACGCCGCGGGCACCTGGCAGGGCGTCTCGTACAAGACCCTGTACGCCGGTCGCGGCCTGCTCGCGTTCCCCTGGAACAAGCGCGGTGCCACGCAGTTCCGGTGGTGGGTCCCGGCCACCGCGAACGCCGACGCCACCTACAGCGGAGTCTTCACCCTGACCGTCCGCTGACCCCCAATCGTTGCAGGCGGTGCCCTCAATCCCCCGGCCCCGCCTGCAACTTTCCTTTCCCTTGCAACTTTGTCGGTGCCGGGCGGCATCATTCACCTCGCAGACGTCTAGTGAGGAGCACGCATGGCAACGAGGGGAATCGCCCTGGCGGCGGCCGCGGTCGCGGTCCTGTCCGGGTGGAGTGTGCCGGCGCACGCAGCGGGGGAGATCGACGCGGTGGTGCTGAGCTGGCAGGCCGGCCAGGTCAAGGTCACCTGGACCGAGGCCGCGCCGGTCGCCAACACGATCAAGCTGAGCACCGGCCAGGAGCTGGGTAGTACGACGGCCGACGGCGCGAACGAGCTGCTCGTCGACCGAGCCCTGATCGGCACGAGTGCCAACGCGGCGGACTCGGTGATGATCGTGGTGCCGGACGGCGCCGCCGCATCGGCCGCGTCGCCTGCGTTCGACCGGTACCTGCCGCAGCCCTCCAAGGTGACGACGACACTGGTTGACCCGGACGAGACCGTCCGCTGGAGTGTCCCGGAGGCCGGTGCCGACGAGACGCCGGGTGACCCGCTGGACGTCGCGGCCGGTCCGACGTACGCCGCGAAGACGTACGGGACGAGCGGAGGCAGCAGCTGTGCCACGACCGTGCTGCCGAGCTCGACGCCGACGAGCGGCGAGGTCGCCCGCCGCACCGGGCCCTACGCGATCAGGGTCGCGGCGACGAACGAGTGGGGCACCGTGCCCTTCGCGCAGCAGGCGATCGGGCGGATCCTGATGAGCGAGGTCGTAGTCAGCGCGACCTCGGCGACCGGCTTCGTGTACGGGCAGGCCGACGGACTGTCGACCGGTTACGGCGTCGGGGCGATCAGTGGCGAGCCGGACGGCTGCATCCGGTTCACCGAGTGGGGCAGCGGCACCGGTCCGCTGACACTCGAAGCCCGCGACAACCCCACCGCCGCGTGGACCTTCGTGAAGGTCCTGCAGCCGGACGGCTTGGGCCAGTACCGGCTCAGCGTGCCGAACGCAGGCGCCCGTGAGTACCGCGCCGTCCGCCCCACCGTCGTTCGTCCGGACGGACTGATCGTCTACGGAGCCACCTCACCGGCCAAGGCGGTTCGCTCGATCACTCGGGTGGTGGACGCGAAGTTCATCACGCCGGTGATCCCGCTCGGCACGCAACCACAGGCCTACCTGCGCGTCGAGCCCGAAGGCTCCCAGCAAGCCGCACTCCAGTGGAAGAACGCGAGCGGCGTCTGGCAAGGCATCTCGTACAAGACCCTTGCCTCCGGCCGCGGCCTCTTGTCCTTCCCCTTCAACCGCCGAGGCACCGCCGAGTTCCGCTGGTGGATCCCCGGCTCGACCCTCGCAAACGGCCGGACCGTCGAACCGACGTACAGCCCGGTCTTCACGCTGACGGTGCGGTAACTCCGAACATCCGTTGGGCGTTCTGCAGGGACTCGGTGACGATCGGCTGGCTGTTGGCGATCATGCTGTGCTCGTACGACGTGAGCGCGTGCAGCAGATCGTCTGCAGCTGGTGTGAGGGCGCGGGTCAGTTCGGCGGCGTCCCACAGCGCGGTGTTGGCCCCGGCGCCCGCGGCCGGGGTCATCGGGTGGATGGCGTCGCCGAGCAGCGTGACCCGGCCGGTCTTCCAGGGCTCGATGTGCAGGCTGGAGCGCAACGTGATCGGGAAGGCCGCCGACTGGTCCGCGGCGGCGATCAGCCGTCGTACGGTCGGGTGCCAGTCGGCGGTCTTCGCCGCGACCGTCTCCCACAGCTGCTCCGGCGTAAGGGAGAAGAGCTCCTCGTCGGGGTGGCCCAGGGCCTCGGGCGATCCAGTCAGGACAGCCATCAGGTAGTCGCCGTATTCCTCGGGCGGCGTCCGGAACAACACCGGCGCGAACGCCGCGCCCACACCACCCGGACCGTCGCTGACAAAGCTGAACCCGCGCAGGAACGCCGGCGGGATCTCCAGCCCCTCGGTCAGCGGGATCTTGCCGTAGATGCACCGGATCCCGATGTCGATCACCTCGTACGACGGCAGCAGCTGACCGCGGATCCGCGACCCCACGCCGTCGGCGCCGACGAGCAGGTCGGCCGTCTCCGTCGTACCGTCGGCGAACCGCAGCTCGACGCCGTCGTCCAGCTCGCGGTAGCTCTCGAACTGCCGCCCGAACTCGAGCCGCTCGTCCAGCCCGGTCATCAACGCCCGGCGGAACGCGTACCGGTCGACTGCGCTCACCGTCTCCGACCCACCGCCCGGGAACACCTGCTCGAACGTGGGCCGCAACTGCCGGTCGAACCCGGAGACCAGATCGCCCGGGTGCGTCGCCGTCTCGATCACGCGACGCCGTACGGCGTCCGGCAGCACCGCCGCGAGCGCTTGCTCGCCGACCGGGCTGATGTGGATCCGGTACCCCTGGCGCCGGTGCCGCGGCGACGGATCCCGCTCGTACACCCGGACGTCGAGCCCCGCCCCGGTCAGCCCGTGCGCGAGCGCCAGCCCGCCGATCCCCGCGCCGACAATCGCCACTCTCATGCCCAGCTCCTCTTCATCCGTCCAGATGGCACTATCATCCAGATAGATGATTAATTCCGCAAGTGGGTTGGTTAGGCTTCGGCGTATGACGGTCAGGCGAGCTCCGGCCCCGGACGAGCGGCAGCGTGACGCCGAACGCAGCAAGCAGGCGCTGCTGGACGCGGCCGTGGCCGAGTTCGGCGCGCACGGCTTCGGCGGCGCGCGGGTGACCGAGATCGCCGCCCGCGCCGGCGTGAACAAGCAGCTCATCTCGTACTACTTCGGCGGCAAACAAGGCCTGTACGACGCCGTCACCAACCGCTGGCGCGACAACGAGCCCACGGTCACGCAGGACGCGACCACCCTCGGCGAGGTCGTCGCCGCCTACGCGCGCGAAACCCTCGCGGCCCCCGACCTCGCCCGCCTCCTGATCCGCCAGGGCGTCGACCGCGAAGAGCCCGACGACCCCGCCCGCGACTCCCGCTTCCAGGCAGTCCTGGCCGACTTCCAACGCCGTCAGGCCGCCGGCGAACTAGCCGCCGACCTGGACCCGGCCCACGCGGCCCTGGCCCTGTTCGCCTTGTCGGCGGCCCCCGTCACCTTCCCCCAGATCGCCCGGGCCCTCGGCCTGAATCCCGAGGCGCCCGACTTCGCCGACCAGTACGCCGACCAACTCGTCCGCCTGGTCAGTCACCTGGCGGACTAGCCGTCGTACCGGAACCACACGGCGGCCAGCGGGGGCACCGAGATCTCGGCGCTGCTCGCCATGCCGTGCCAGGACGTGCCGTTGGCGTCGACGCCGCCGAAGTTGCCGACGCCGGAACCGCCGTACGTCGCCGCGTCGGTGTTGAGGATCTCGTGCCAGTGCCCCTCGAACGGAAGCCCCAGGCGGTAGCCGTGGTGCGGGACCGCGGAGAAGTTGACCACGCAGGCGACCGTCGCCTCGCCCTCGCCGCCGAAGCGGACGAAGGAGAACGTGTTGTTGCCGGCGTCGTTCGCGTCGATCCAGGTGAACCGCTCGGGGACGTGGTCGTTACCCCACAGCGCCCGAAGCTCCTTGTACGACGTGTTGAGGTCGCGCACCAACTGCTGCAGTCCCTGGTGGTCGGCGTGATCCAGCAGCCACCAGTCGAGCTCACCCTTCTCCGACCACTCCGACTCCTGGCCGAACTCGCCACCCATGAACAGCAGCTGCTTGCCCGGGTGCGCCCACATCATCGCCAGGTACGCGCGCAGGTTCGCCAGCTGCTGCCAGCGGTCGCCGGGCATCTTGCGCAGCAGCGAACCCTTGCCGTGGACAACTTCGTCGTGCGACAGCGGGAGCACGAAGTTCTCCGAGTAGGCGTACATCATCGAGAACGTCAGCTCGTGGTGGTGGAACTGGCGGTGGACCGGCTCGTGCTCCAGGTAGCGCAGCGAGTCGTTCATCCAGCCCATGTTCCACTTGAACCCGAAGCCGAGTCCGCCGAGATGCGTCGCCCGGGTGACGCCCGGCCAGGACGTCGACTCCTCGGCGACCGTGATCACGCCGGGCACCCGCTTGTAGAGCGTGGCGTTCATCTCCTGCAGGAACGAGACGGCCTCGAGGTTCTCGCGGCCGCCGTACTGGTTCGGCACCCACTGACCCTCCTGGCGCGAGTAGTCCAGGTAGAGCATCGAGGCGACCGCGTCGACGCGCAGGCCGTCGATGTGGAACTCCTCGGCCCAGTAGAGCGCGTTGGCGACCAGGAAGTTGCGGACCTGCGGCCGGCCGAAGTCGAACACCAGCGTGCCCCAGTCGGGCTGCTCGCCGCGGCGCGGGTCCGGGTGCTCGTACAGGGCCGTGCCGTCGAACTTGGCCAGCGCCCAGGCGTCCTTCGGGAAGTGCGCCGGCACCCAGTCGACCATGACGCCGATGCCGGCCTGGTGCAGCGCGTCGACCAGGAAGCGGAAGTCGTCGGGGTCGCCGAAGCGCGAGGTGGGCGCGAAGTACGACGTGACCTGATACCCCCACGAGCCGCCGAACGGGTGCTCCATCACCGGCATGAGCTCGACGTGGGTGAAGCCCATCTCGTTGACGTAGGCAACGAGCTCGTCGGCCAGCTCGCGGTACGACTTGCCCTTGCGCCACGACCCGAGGTGCACCTCGTACACACTCATCGGCTCGGCGTAGGCCTGCGCCTCGGCCCGCTGGGCGAGCCAGTCCGCGTCCTTCCACTCGTACGTCGTCTCGTGCACGACCGACGCGTTCGCCGGCGGCACCTCGGCCAGGTTCGCCATCGGGTCGGCCTTCTGCCGCCAGACGCCGTCGCGTCCACAGATGTCGAACTTGTACCGCGTGCCCGGCCCGACGCCCGGGACGAACAGCTCCCAGACACCGCTCGATCCCATCGTGCGCATCGGGTGCGCGCGGCCGTCCCAGAAGTTGAAGTCGGCGGTCAGCCGGATGCCCTGCGCGTTCGGCGCCCACACCGCGAACGACGTCCCGGTCACGGAGCCGCCCGGGCCGTCGTACCGGCGGACGTGCGCGCCGAGCACGGACCAGAGCTGCTCGTGCCGACCCTCACCGATCAGGTGCAGGTCCATCTCGCCGAGCGAGGGGAGATACCGGTACGGGTCGTCGACCTCGAGCGCGGGGCCGTCGGTGTAGGTCACCTCGAGCCGGTAGTCGGGCACCTTCTCGACGTCCAGCACGCCGACCCAGACGCCTTCGAACTCGTGCTCCAGCTCAACCCGCTCGTCGTCGTACAGCGCGGTCACCGTCGCCGTGAACGGCCGCAGCACGCGCAACGTCACCGACCCGTCGCCCAGGTGCGGGCCGAGGACCTGGTGCGGATCGTGGTACGTCCCGGCCACGAGCCGCTCGAGCACCGATCGATCCACGTCGACCCGCTGCACCCCGGCAGCGACGGCGGCGGGCACGACCTGCCCACTCGTCGTCGGAACCGCCTGTTCGACAGGGGTTTTGACCGGTTCGGTCATCGCCTCCGACAGCGGCGTCCGCACCTCGGCGTCGTGCTCGTCGCGCTCGTTCGATCCCATGCACCCAATCCTGCCCGATGGACTCTTCGATTCCCGCATCCCGTACCCGTCCGTCGGGGACGTACACAAGACTGACTCAGTGCTGGTGGGCGTCACGCACCGCGAGCAAGCGGTCGGCGTAGCGCGGCCAGGCGAACGACGACCTCTCGTACGCCGCCAGCGTCTCGCTCAGCAGCTGTGCCGTCAACGGAATCTCCTGCTGGGCCTGCGCCAACGACGTCGCGATCGCCCGCGCGGCCAGCCAGGGCGTGCTGTTCACGGCCGCCTCGGCGAAGACGGCGTCCAGCAAGGAGGCTGCCTCGATGAGTTCGCCTTGCCGGATCAGTACGTCGGCCAGGTCGATGTGCGCCATCGTCGCTCCGATCGCGCCGGTCGCGCTGGTCGGGCCAATCGCGCCGGACGCGCCGGCCGCGCCGGTTCCGCCGGTCGCTCCGGTCGCTCCGGTCGCTCCGATCGCGCTGGTCGCGCTGGTCGCGGCAGTTCGGCCGGTTCTGCCGGACGCTCCGATCGCGCCGGCTGCGTCGGCCGTCGCGTGGTCGACCGCGGCGCGCAGATGCTTCTCGGCGTCGGCGAGTTCGCCCCGGGCCGCGGCGACCGCGCCGCGGATGCCGTCGTTCAGCGGGAGGATCTGCCGGTCGTCGAGCCGCCGCGCGTAGTGGTCGGACTCGGCCGCGGCCTCCAATGCCTCGTCCAGTCGGCCGAGGGCGACCAGGGCGCCGGCGAGATTGCTCAGCCCGCGTGACAGGCCGTGCTCGTCGCCGAACGCGCGATCGGCGACGATGCAGCTCTCGTACGCCGTCCGCGCCTGCTCGGCCTCGCCGGTGAACAGGTAGAGCGTCGCGAGCGCGTCGGACAGCCGGCGTTCGTGGGCCGGATCCTCGGCGAGCGCCTGGGCTTCGGTCAGCAGGTCGATCGCCTGCTCGAGCCGGCCGAGCATCGTCGCCACGAACCCGTGGTTGCTGAGGGCTTGGACTCGCTCAGCAGCTGAGGCGTCAGCCGGCAGTGCGGCGTAGTGCCGCGCCGCCTCGGCGTACCAGCCTTTGATCAGCCACGGTGTGTGCAACGCGAGAGCAAGTCGCAGCCCCTCGGCAGTCCCTGCGGCTTGGTCGAGTACGTCGAGTAGGTTCGGCCACTCGGCGAAGACCGCGTTAACGCCCTCCGCCGTGGCGAAGTCGTCGCTCTGCTCGCCGATCGATCGGACGTGGTCGAGCGCCCACGCGGCCTCAGCCGCTCGCGCCGTCTCGACCTCGCCGGCGTCGGCGAGCTTGCCGAGCGCGTAGTCCCGGACGGTCTCCAGCATCCTGAACCGGCGCCCGCCGACGGCCTCGACGGTGAGCAGACTGCGATCCGCGAGCTCGGTCAACGCGGGGGCGACATCGCGGGGATCGATCGCAACCTGCTCCGCGGCCTCCAGCGTGAACCCGTCCGCGAAGACCGCGACCCTGCGCAGTACGGCGCGCTCGGCGTCGCCCAGCAACTGGTGCGACCAGTCCAACGCAGCAACCAGACTGCTGTGCCGCGGCTGCGGATCGCGGGATCCTGCGACAAGTAGTCGCATTCGGTCGGCGAGACGCTCAGCCAATTGAGGGACAGTCAATGTGCGCGTGAGACCGGCCGCGAGCTCGATCCCGAGCGGCAGTCGGTCGACCGCCGTGCAGATCGCTGCGACCAGTTGGGGATCGGCGCCCTGGGCGTCGGCCGCGCATCGCTCGGTGAACAACTGCGCGGCGGCGACCCCGTCGAGCGGATCCATCGGCAGCAGCACTTCGGCGCTGAGCTGCAGGGGACGCTGCGAGGTGACCAGCACGGTCAGTCCAGGCGACCGCCGCAGCAACCCGGCGACGACCTCGGCCACTGACTCCACGAGATGCTCGGCGTTGTCGAGCACCAGCACCTTGGAGTCCAGCCCGGCGGCGACGGCGTCCAGATCGTTGCTCTCGGCATCTTCTCCGGCGATCGTGGTCAGTACGGCGTCCGCTCGGTGCAGGGGCGCGAGCTGGACCAACCGCACCGCTCGTCCTGAACCAGCTGCCGCTTCCAGTGCGAGCCGCGACTTACCACTTCCAGATCCACCCGTGAGCGTGATCAACCCAGGCGAACCCAGCCGACGGACCAGATCGCCCAGCTCGGTCTGCCGCCCCACAAAAGTTGTCATCGGCAACGGAAGCCCCGACGCCGCACTCCGGCCGGGCCCACCGGCCGAGGACTGCGCTGGAGCCGGGCCGTCGGACGCCACCGAGCCGGTCAGCGACTCCGCGGGGGCGCCCTGGGGGAGCAGCAGCCCAGGATCCTGCCGCAGCAGGCGAAGCTCCATCTCTGCGGTGTCAGGCGCCGGGTCCACGCCCAGCTCGTCCGACAGCCGCGAACGCAGCCGCGCCAGCCGGTTGAGCGCATCCGCTTGCCGGCCGGTCCGGTAGAGCGCCAACGCCAGCAGGCACCACAGGCGTTCGTGCACCGGGTGCTCGGCGGCCAGCGCCTCCAACTCGCGCCCGGCCTCGGTCGCACCACCGAGCGCGAGCTCGGCATCCAGCCGCTCCACCTGCAGGTCCAGCCGCCACGTATCCAACTGCTCGGCCTCGGTCGCGGCGTACGGAACCGCGCGCAGATCAGCCAGCGAAGCGCCGCGCCACAGCGACAGCGCCTCGCGTCCGAGTGCGCTCACCGTCGCGTGATCGCCCGCGCGCGCTGCGGCGTACAGGCCCTTCGCCAGCGATCGCGCACCGACGAGATCCGTCATCTGCGCGGACAGCGCATAGCCGTTGGACGCCCGCGTCAGTACGTCGGGAGTGCCCAGCGCCGTGCGCAGCCGCGAAGCGAGCACCCGCAAGCGCTCGGTCGGTCGGGCCAGGTCGACGTCGCCCCACAGATCAACGGCAAGCCGCTGATCAGGAACCGGCAGGCCGTTGGCGAGCGCGAGCCGGACCAGGAGCGCGCGCTCCAACGGCCGGTCGACCGCGATCGCCGCGCCGTCGAGCCGCACGGCGAGAGGTCCCAGAACCAGGACCTCCAGCTGCGGCTCGGTGGGCATACGGAGAAGTATGTCAGCGCCACAGCTCCCCAGGCGGGGAAAACCGTCGTCTGTGGACGACCTCGCGGGCGCGGGAACGCGCGCCGACAACCCAGCGCAGCGGTCAGTCGTCGTCGGTGGACGACTCCGTCGTGCTCAGCTGAGCGGCCGCGGCCAGCGGGATCGGCAGCCAGGTCGGCCGGTTGCGGGCCTCGTACATCGTCTCGTAGATGACCTTGTCGGCCAGGAACGCGCTGAGCAGCACACCCTGGTCGCGCGGATCGGTGCCCGCGACCTCGGCGTACCCGTCGCAGAAGGCGCGACGGTTCCGGTTCGCCCACTCGGCCGCGCGGTAAGCGATCTGCTGGTCGCCCTGGTGATCGGCGAGCAGCGACCGGGCCGCGTAGTCGAACGAGCGCAGCATCCCGGCGATGTCCTTGATCGGGGTGTCCAGCGCCCGCCGCTCGATCAGCGACTTGGCCGGCTCGCCCTCGAAGTCGATCAGCTTCCAGCCGTTGATCGTGCGCAGCACCTGACCCAGGTGGAAGTCGCCGTGGATCCGCTGCACCGGCACGGCCTCGCCGTACTCCGCGAGCGCGGTGAAGGCCCGGCTCAGGCCTTCGGCGTACGGCTCCAGCTCAGGGATCGCCGCGGCGGCCTTGTCCAGCCGGCGCTGCATCGCTGCCGCGTGCTGGATCATCAGGTCCGGCGCCCAGACATCGGCACCGAGCGCCTTGGCCAGCTCCGAGTGCACCTCGGCCGTCGCCGCACCGAGCCGGTGCGACTCCCCGGCGAAGTCGCCGCCGACCTCTTCGGCATGCAGATCGGCCTCGGCGTACAGGTCCCGTACGGACGTCGTCGCGTACGACCAGCCGTCCGTCGAGTTCTTCTCGAACGCCGTGATCATCGCCAGATCGCCCGAGTCCGTGCCGCCGCCGGCGCGCGGCCACGAGCCACGCGCCGATCCGAGCACCTCGGGCACCAGCTCGGAACCCGCCTCGGTGAGCGCCGACTCGATCTCGACCCCGGGGTTGCTCCCGGGCTCGAGCCGACGGAACACCTTCAGCAAGGCGGTGTCGCCGAAGACCAGCGACGTGTTGCTCTGCTCGACCGTCAGCACCAGCGACTGTGCGTCGTCCGGTACGACGAGCGTGCGGTCCGGTGCGTGCACCGGGTGGAACTCCAGACCGGTCAGCTGGCGCCCGTGGGTGAGAGCGTCCAGCCAGTACGGCGTGGCTTCCTTGTCGTGCAGGGCGTCGTACACCCAGACCCGGGTGTCACCCAGGTCGGGCTCGGACCAGTCACCGATCAGCGCGTGGCCGAGGTTGTCGACCGGTGCGGTGTGGTAGCTGAGCGGCAACTGGTACACCCGGATGGCGTTCTCCGCCCCGGGCGGGCCCGAGCAGTAGACGAACCCGATCCGGACCGCGGGCCAGACGCCCTCGTCCGACAGCCACGCTGAGGTGGCCATCGCTTCGACGTCGACGTCATGTCCTTTCTCACCGAACCATCGCTGGTGGATGCAGAAGGACTGGACCTGGTCCAGATGGGAAGTCACGAAGAGCTCTCCTCACGATCGGCCGACTTGTTCACCGGCAGCCGGAACCAGTAGAAGCCGTGCGCACCCAGGGTGAGCAGGTACGGCAGCTCACCGATGGTCGGGAAGTGCACGCCGCCGAGCAGCTCCACCGGCTCGACGCCTTGGTACTGCCGCAGGTCCAGCTCGATCGGCTGGGGGAACCGCGACAGGTTGTTCACGCACAGCACCACGTCGTCGCCGAACTCCCGGATGTACGAGAGCACGCTCGGGTTGGACCCGCCCAGATCTGTGAAGGTACCCATGCCGAAACAGGGGTGCTGCTTCCTGGTCTGGATCATCCGCCGCGTCCAGTGCAGCAGCGACGAGGCGTTCTCCATCTCGGCCTCGACGTTGACCGCCTGGTACCCGTAGACCGGGTCCATGATCACGGGCAGGCTCAGCTTGCCCGGGGTCGCGGTCGAGAACGACGCGTTGCGGTCCGGCGACCACTGCATCGGGGTCCGGACCCCGTCGCGGTCACCGAGCCAGATGTTGTCGCCCATGCCGATCTCGTCGCCGTAGTACAGGATCGGCGACCCGGGCAGGGACAGCAGCATCGAGGTGAACAGCTCCATCCGGTTCACGTCGTTGTCGAGCAACGGCGCGAGCCGGCGGCGGATGCCGATGTTGGCCTTCATCCGCGGGTCCTGGGCGTACTCGCCCCACATGTAGTCGCGCTCTTCGTCGCTGACCATCTCGAGCGTGAGCTCGTCGTGGTTGCGCAGGAAGATGCCCCACTGACAGGTGTCGGGGATCTGCGGGGTCTGGGCCAGGATCTCCGAGATCGGGAAGCGCGACTCGCGTCGTACGCCCATGAAGATCCGCGGCATCACCGGGAAGTGGAAGGCCATCTGGCACTCGTCGCCGCCGGAGTCGCGGTCGCCGAAGTAGTCGACCACGTCGGCCGGCCACTGGTTGGCCTCGCAGAGCAGGACGCGGTCGGTGTAGTTCGCGTCCACCTCCTTGCGGACCCGCTTCAGGAACTCGTGCGTCCTGGGCAGGTTCTCGCAGTTGGTGCCTTCCTCCTCGAACAGGTACGGCACCGCGTCGAGCCGGAAGCCGTCGATGCCGAGGTCGAGCCAGAACTTCAGCGCCTCGATCATCGCGTCCCCGACGGCCGGGTTCTCGAAGTTGAGGTCGGGCTGGCTGGAGTAGAACCGGTGCCAGAAGTACTGCTGGCGGACCGGGTCCCAGGTCCAGTTCGAGGTCTCCGAATCGACGAAGATGATCCGCGCGTCCGAGTAGGCCTCGTCGTTGTCGGACCAGACGTAGAAGTCGCCGTACGGGCCGTCGGGATCGGTGCGCGACGCCTGGAACCAGGGGTGCTGGTCCGAGGTGTGGTTCATCACGAAGTCGACGATGACGCGCATGCCACGGGTGTGGCAGGCGTCCATGAACGCGGCGAAGTCGGCGATCGTGCCGACCTCGGGCATCACGTTGGTGTAGTCGGAGATGTCGTAGCCGCCGTCACGCAGAGGTGAGGGGTAGAACGGCGGTAACCACAGACAGTCCACGCCGAGCCACTCGAGATAGTCGAGTTTCTCGGTCAGGCCTTGCAGGTCGCCGATTCCGTCGGCGTTCGAGTCCTTGAATGACCGCACGAGGACTTCGTAGAAGACGGCCCGCTTGAACCACAGCGGGTCACTCTTCGTCAGTCCGTGGTGCTGCTCCGGCAGCATGTCGGTCACGCTCACCTCCATCGGGTGTATCCCCTCGGTCCAAACCTAGCGGTACTTGCGGCTGCCACCACCGGACGATTCCGGCGACGCGCGGGTGGACACCGGGGGCGGGCTCCGGTTCCCGTACCCGCGGGGCGGGCATCGTAAAAGGAACCGGGGTCCGGCGGTGTCCGGGCGTGGTGTGAAAAGACGCCGTGGGACTCGGTCCGGACCGGCGTTGAAGTCAGTGTGACGCCGCTTTGCCAGTACAAGCAAATAGGGGCCGGATCACCCTATTTCAGGGCTGATTCGTTACCTCGACCGCGTTGCTTCCGCGCTTCTCGCGCGTTAGTTCTGGTCGCTCGGTGCAGTCGGTCGAGGCCTGGCCGGCAGCAGACAGTCACGCCGTACGGCGAAGAGCTCAGTCGCCGCGACCGCGACCTCGACCACGCCGACCGGTCTGACCTTGCGCAGGTTTGCTGTCCTGCCCGGACTGCGTTCCGCGACGACCGGGAGGTGGATTGCCCTCCTGGAGGAGCTCCATCGCGTCGCGGCCCGCACGCTTGCTGAACAGCTGCTCCGGCGTCATGCCGACCTCCTTGAGGATCTCGCGCATGACCCCCTTGGAGACGTCGGTACCGGCGTGGTTCGGGACGGTGAGTGAGCTGCTGCCCTTCGTGAAGATCACGTGACTGCCACTCTGCCGCGCCTCGCGGTAACCGACGCGTTCCAGCGCCTGCTTGACCTCGCGGAACTTCTTCGCCGGGACGCCGGCCATCAGTCGGCCTGGATCGTCACGACCAGTTGCTCCGGTGCCCCGACTTCTTCGGCGAGGAGCGCGAGGGCTTCCTTGAGGTCTTCGATCGCTGCGTCTCGGGTCGGCCCCTGGCCGTGGGCGAAGGCGTCCGGCGTCAGCGCCGCGGTGGCCGCCCAGACTCCGTCCTCGTCCTGCTCGGCCTTGAAAGGGACGTGAATCTCGCGCTGCATCGATCCTCCTGGCTACCGGTCCTGGTGCGACGATGCTAGCGGCGGGGAGGTGTCAGGAGCGGGGGGACTTGCGGGGCTTGCGGGTGTACTTGGTGAAGCCGGCCTGCTCGGCGTCGGCCTCGGTGCGGAACCAGACCTCGGGTTTGGTGCGGCCGTAGTACGGCGAGTCCGGGGTGTGGAAGAGCATCGACTGGGCGTTGCCCTTGATGGTGAAGCCGTCGGGCGGGCCCTGATGCTCCACGGCGTCGGCCGACCCCGGCCCGTACCTCCCCGGTACGACGGCCCGCCCGGACCCGTCGAACAGTGTCGGCTGCGACGAGTCCACGCGATCCATGCGCTGGGAGAAAGCGGGCTGCTCCTCGGCGGGGCTCGCCTTCGGCTTCGGGGCTGCTCGGCCCGCCGGTTGCTCTTCGCTCGGCTCTTCGCTTCGCTCGGGCGGAGCGCCGGCGGTGACCAGGACCTTCTCTTCTTCTACTGCTTCTTCTTCAGGTACTTCGACCGCCGCCGGCTCGCGCCGACTCAGGAGGATCCAGGTGATGACGGCTCCCAGCAGGAACGCCAGCAGCTCCCACGGCCAGTTGTTGCGGGCGAGCGTGCTCATCGCTGGGTGCTCCGGTGGATGACGTAGGCGGCGGCGCTGCCCAGGACGAAGGCGGCCAGCAGAAGCACCCACAGCTGCGCGTACAGCGAACTCATCAGGACCCCTACGGAACTCGGATCTCCACCCGGCGGTTCGCGATCCGCCCGGCGGAGGTGTGGTTGGACGCGACCGGCTCGGACTCGCCGTACCCGCGGCTGATGATCCGCTCGGCCGGGACACCGCGCCGGACCAGCTCGGCCTTCACCGCGTCCGCGCGGTGCTGCGACAGCGGCAGGCTCGTCGACGGATCGCCGAGGTTGTCGGTGTGACCGCCGACCTCGACCCGGGCGGTGGCACAGCTCTTCAGCAGCGCGGCGACCCGACCGACCGATCCGCGCGACCGCTCGTTCACGATCGCCGTACCGGACAGGAACACGATCTTGTGCTGACCGGTCACCTGCGCGAGCCGGCTCTCGAACGTCTGGCACGCCTCGCTCACCGGCGGCTTCGTCGCGGTCGGCACGCGCAGCTCGTTCGCCACGACAGCGCCCGGCACGGCCTTCGCCGCCGCCCGCGCCGCCGTCGCCTTGGTCGCCTGATCCGCGACGTCGCCGCTCAACGTGATCGTCGCGCCGTCGTACTTGACCGCGACATCACCCGGCGCCGACCGCAGAGCCTGCAGTACGCCGACCAGGGCACTCGGGTTCACCAGGCCGCTCGCGGCGTCGACCGTCAGCTTGTCGCCGAAGGTCTCGCCCTCCTCGAGCAGGCCCTGAATCTCGCCGACGACCTTCTCCTTGGCGGCCTCGTCCCGCAGTACGGCGGTGACCTGCAGGCCGTTGTCCTCGGTCCACGCGACGGAGAAGGGCGCGGCCTCGGGCTCGGGCGGTACGACGCTCGCGGAGTCGCTCGGCGCCGGATCGCTCGGTGACGGATCGCTGGGCGCCGGGGGAGTGGTCGTCGGCGCTTCCGTCGTACCGGCTTCGTCGGCGGTGGCGTTGCTCAGACCGTCGCCCTTGAAGGCGACCAGGAGAGCGGTGAGAACCAGCGGCACGACCAGAAGGGCAAGCAGCCAGATCCGAGCGGGTCGCCGCGGTGATCCAGGCACGTGTTCCTCCGTCGATACGGTCATTGACCGTGCGCGAGGAGATTACTCCGTGAAGCGGTTCTGATGCACGCCGGACCAGCGTCTGATCACGGCGGCTTCCGGACGTCGTACGGGCGAGGTCGGCAGCTGGTTACCGAACGGTTCTGTGATCGCGTGGTCATTTTTATTTGGGTTTCTTCTTTTCTTAACCCGCTGTGCTGAGTAGGGTGCGCACAGTGCCTCTCCCGCCCCCCTGGAGGAACACCATGAGGATCCGAACCCTGCCCACCCTGGTCGCCGCGCTCGCACTGCTCGGCACCGGAGTGGTCCCCGCCGCGGTCGCGGCCACCCCGTCGGACGACGGCGCCCGGTCCCTGCCGACCCAGGTGGTCGAGCAGCAGGACAACGCGGTTGCGGCCGGCAAGCGCGTTGTCGGCTACTTCACCGAGTGGGGTGTCTACGACCGCAACTACCACGTCAAGAACATCAAGACGAGCGGATCGGCCGCGAAGCTGACCAACATCGTCTACGCCTTCGGCAACACGACCGGCGGCCGGTGCGCGATGGGTGACTCCTACGCGGCGTACGACAAGGCGTACGACGCGGCCGGCTCGGTCGACGGCGTCGCCGACACCTGGGACACCGGCGCGCTGCGCGGCAACTTCAACCAGCTGCGCAAGCTGAAGAAGGAGTTCCCGAACATCAAGGTGGTCTGGTCGTTCGGCGGCTGGACCTGGTCCGGCGGCTTCAGCGAGGCGGCCAAGAACCCGGCCGCGTTCGCCGACTCCTGCTACAAGCTGGTCGAGGACCCGCGCTGGGCCGATGTCTTCGACGGCATCGACATCGACTGGGAGTACCCGAACGCCTGCGGCCTGAGCTGCGACACCTCCGGGCCGAACGCGTTCAACAACGTGATCAGCGCGCTGCGCACCCGGTTCGGCTCGTCGGCGCTCGTGACGGCCGCGATCACCGCCGACGGCACCAACGGCGGCAAGATCGACGCTACCAACTACGCGGCCGCCGCCGGCAAGCTCGACTGGATCATGCCGATGACGTACGACTACTTCGGCGCCTTCGCGGCGCAGGGGCCGACGGCGCCGCACTCGCCGCTCACGTCGTACAACGGAATCCCGACGGCCGGCTTCTACAGCGACGCGGCGATCCAGAAGCTCAAGTCCAAGGGCATCCCGGCGTCCAAGCTCCTGCTCGGTATCGGGTTCTACGGCCGCGGCTGGACCGGCGTCACCCAGGCCGCCCCGGGCGGTAGCGCGACGGGCGCGGCACCGGGCAAGTACGAGGCCGGCATCGAGGACTACAAGCTGATCTCGACCCGCTGCCCGTCCACCGGGACCGTCGGCGGTACGGCGTACGCGTTCTGCAACGGGCAGTGGTGGGGCTACGACACCCCCGCGACGATCCGCAGCAAGATGAGCTACGCGAACCAGCAGGGTCTCGGCGGCGCCTTCTTCTGGGAGCTGTCCGGCGACACCAGCAACGGCGCTCTGATCACCGCCGTCAAGACCATCGGCTGATCCGGCAGCCCTTCCCGCGTCCGGTCCTTCTGCCCCGTCCGGCAGAGGGTCCGGACGCCTCTGCACGGCTGCCCGTGGCCGCCGGTCCCGCGGCCGGCCGCGGGCTCCCCGTTCCCCGTCTCCCGGCTCCGCGTCTGGCGGCGCGGCCGGGCGTACGCCGTACTGCGGGCGTTCGCAGTACGGCGTACCGGCACGTCGGCATTCGGCGTACCGGCGCTCTGCAGCACGGCGTACCGGTGCTGCTGGGGAGGCTGTCCAGCCTGGCCGGTCTCGGCCAGGTCGCATTTGTGCCACGCGCTCGCGCAGGGTTTCCCTTGACTTAGCCTTCGCGGTTGAGCGTACTGGTCCCTGCGCCTGACCCGGCAAACGTTTGAGCGGAGGGGGCTCCATGGAGACTGTGCCGGACTCGTCGTTGATCATCGGCGTCGCCACGACCAGTGCCGAACGCGTCCAACTGGCACGCCTGCTGAGCGGTGCGGAGGCCTTGCTCCTGGTCTCCAGCGCGGAGCAGGCCCGGGCCTTCCTCGAACTCACCACCGGTACGGCGGCACAGCCCGTCGTACTGACTCCGGGTGTCGTCGCGCCGGAACCTCCCATTGAGACTCCTGCCCAGATCGAGGCAGCCCTGCCCAGAACCGACAACGTGGTCGCCCTCCCAGCAGCACTCCGCCTGGACGAGGACCGCCGAGTGGTCCGCTGGAAGGACCGAGAGGTCCCCCTGACCCGCCTGGAACACGACTTCCTGCACTGCCTCGTCCAAAAACCAGGCCAGGTCTGGACCTACCAACACCTCCACCACGCCGTCTGGGGCAACGAACACCTCGGCCACGGCTCCCACATCCACTCGGTCGTCAAACGCCTCCGCCAAAAACTCGCCCACCTAGGCGCCACAGTGACGATCCACGCAGTCCGAGGAGTCGGCTTCCACCTGCTGCCAGCGGCCTGAGCCACAGCCAGGCCCGGGAAGCAAAACAAAGACACAAGAGCAAGGACGAAAGACAAGAGCAAGGACGAAAGACAAGAGCAAGGACGAAAGACAAGAGCAAGGACATAGTGAGGCCGCATGCCCATCCGCAGCGCCCAAAGCACAGGTGCGCTGTGGCTGAGGGCGGGGTGCTGCTGCGTCGGACTATCTGGCCAGCCGCGTCTGACTATGCCCGGAGTCAGTTCGATCGAGCCTGCGTCAGGCTGCACGCCCTGAGAGATCTCGGAGTGGAAGCTGGCTTCTCGAAGGCTCCGTGTAACTAACTGCGCTTGGCTTCGGCCTTCTTTACGCCTGCACGTCCGGCGATGGACGGTCGCCTGGTCCTGCCTTCAGCAGTTGTTGCCGCAGCCCTTCGGTGAGAAGAGCCACCATGGATCGGCGCAGGACCTCGGACGCGTTTCGGCCGAGGCGTCCTGGACGCGGTTGCCTGCTTCGGCGTCCTGAGTTGGCCCGCTTCTGGCCTGTGGACAGGCTTGCGATGGGCGACGATGTCGCTGCCGTGCTCAGCTTTGGCCCTGGCGATCAATCGTGCCAACGTGGATGCGGGGACTGCCGCGGCAGACTGAACCAATTGCGACACTCGTTGGTGGGAAATACCGAGAACCTTGCTCACATCCCGAACAGGAACGCTTGCACTGGTGAGGGCCGAGGCGAACTGTCGCGTGAGGTCCGCGACGAGCGCTTCGACCTGCTGTGAGTGCCTTCGTAGGTCTTCGACCAGCGCTTTCGCCTCGAGGAGATCTTGTCCCGCAACCTCGATGCCGGACACGGAGACATCGACTTGGGACATCGGAATATCGAGCGTCACCGCGATGTACTCGCGGGCCATCTTCTCGACGTCGTCCAGTCGACGGGCCTGGGTGAGCCCATCCATTTCCGGAATCTCGATCATCCACCAGCGGCCGTCGCGCGTGACCACCGCGTCGTAGTTCTTCACTGACTTCTCCCCTCACAGCCGGCGAGCGCGTCGTTGACCTTCCGCACGACGCCAGGCGAGATCTTCCGGTGTCCATCCGGCAGGCTGAACGTGTGCTGCCCGCACGGGCAGTCGTAGACGCTGTGCGAGCCCACCGTCCGACTCCGCTTCCAGCCGGCGTCCTTGAGGGACTTCACGACCTTCCGTGCCGGCTGCTCACTGACCATGATTTTAGTCTAGGGCGGTAGACATTTTCAAGGCAAATCGCCTAGGCAAAACCTACTCCGGCACCCGGAGGTCCGTCCTTGCCTCGGCCGCCGCAGCGATCGCGCGGTAGGGGGCGCCTGGCGAAACCCGCTCAGGTCTAGCTCGCTGGTTGCCGCCCATGTCCTCAGCCACAGCCGACCGAACTGTGGGCACCTGGGAAGAATCTACGACCTAACTATATATTTCTTCTCTCTTTGTGTTTTCCGTTTTCTTATTCTGTCTTTCCTGTTTATATTGCTTTCTTTTGCTTTGTTCTTGGCTTGTCGGGTTCAGGCGACGTGGGCGGCTGGGGCCTCCGTGAGGGTGAAGAGGCGGTCGAAGACTTGGGCTCGGTCGAACTGCAGCGCGTAGGCGCGGGCGCGGCGTTCGGCTGTTGTTCGTTGCTCGGGGGTCCAGTCGCAGACGACCTCGTCGAGGACTGTGCGTAGCGTGGCTGGGTCGTGCTGGGGGACCAGGAGGGCTGTGTCGCCGACTGCTTCGGGGACGCCTCCGGTGGGGCAGGTGATGATGGGCCCGCCGCCGGCCAAGGCCTTCTCGACAAGGGCGATGCCGAACGTCTCGACGAACTCCGGTTGCTCGCGGGTCGGCAGGACGAAGGCTGCGCTGCCGGCCATCAGGGCCGGCTTCTCCGCGTCGTCGACGTCGGTCAGCACCCGCACCCGATCGCCCAGGCCTGCTGCCGCAACCCGCGCGACCACCTCGGCCTCCTGCGGGCCGCGGCCGGCCAGGACCAGCTGCACCCGCTCGGCCGACCGCGAACCGGCGTACGCGTCGATCAGGTCGTCGACGCCCTTCGCCGACGCGATCCGGGACAGGAACAGCACGTACCCGTCTCGCGAAAGGCCGCGGCGGGTCAGGGTTTCGGCGATCCGGTCGTCGGTGAGCGACAGGTACGACCAGGAATCGACCGCCGGGTAGGAGATCGCGATCCGCTCCCGGCACTGCTGCGCGAACGTCGTACCGTGCATGCCGTCGAGCGCGGCCGCGGAGGCCACGATCAGATCCCGGGTGTACTCCGACACCGCCACGCAGTGGTCGGCCGCGAGGTAGACCGACAGGATGTGCGCCGCCGCCCCGAACCGGCCGGTGGCCACGCAATCGCGCACCACGTTGGTGATGTCGGAGCCCACCGCCTCGGCCACAGTGACCACTCGTGCAGGCCCGATGCGCCGCGCCACCTGGGCAGCCTCCTGTACGGCGATCGCGTGCGGGCTCAGGTACAGCGACATCGCCACCGTCGGCACCCCGTCGCTGAACAGCTCGACCAGCCGCCCGATGAGCCCGGACAGGTAGCGCCCGTCCGGAACCCGATAGTCGCCCACGGGATCGGGCCGCTCCACGGTGATGCCTGGGCTGTACGGCAGTACGCCGTCCAGCGGCTTCAACGGCAGCCCGGCCGCCTCCAGCGCGTCCATCGGCCACGTCACGATCCGTACGTCGTCGAACCCGCGGGTGAGCGCCACCTCCGCGAGGCACCGGGCCTCACCGGAGTGCCCGCAGATCACCGGGTCGGCGCGGACAACGATGACCAGGCGGCGGTTGGGTACGGATGGGACGAGCGTTTCGTCGGCGATGTTCATGCCTCACCTCCAGCGGCGTCGGATGTGGACGGCGGCCTGACCCGGGTGCCCCACCCGGAAGGCCGAGGGGCGAGCTCGATGTGCAGGTCGCGGACGTGCCGCAGTTCCTGGCCGGAGAGCCAGGGCCGTTCGAGGGTCTTGCCGTTCACCGCGATCGACTGGACGTAGGAGACCGGCCCACCTGCCTCGACCGGCTCGAACCCTGTGGTGGTGATCGACAGGTCGCCGTCCGGCAGCCGGAGGGCGGACTCGGCCACGGCCGGCGCGCTCACCAGGAACAGGTTCTGGCCGGCCACCGGGAACAGCCCGAGCGTCGCCCACACGTACCAGGCGGACAGCCCGCCGGAGTCGTCGTTCCCCGGCAGCCCGCCCCGGCCGGTGCCGAACTGGTTGGCGACGGCGGCATGCACCACCTCCGCGGTCCGGTCCGGCCGTCCCGCGTAGTGGTAGGACCACGGCGCGTCGTAGTCCGGTTCGTTGTTCAGTCCCTCGAACCGGCTCAGGCTGTACCCGGCGTCCATCTCGGCCACGCTCGGCCTCACACCCGGCTGAGTGACCGGTACGGCGTCGTACCCGAAGAACGTGTCGAGCAGCCCGACGAACGCGTCGTCGCCACCCGCGAGCGCGATCCGGGCGCGCATGTCGTGCAGCAGCCGGAAGGAGTAGTTCCACCGGCCGCCCTCGTAGAAGGTCGAGTCGCGCAGCAGACCGGTGTTCGGGTCGTACGCCGCCCGCCAGCCTTGGGCGAAGTCGCGCATCTGCTGGGCGAGCGGCCGGTCGCGCACCTTGTGGGCGATCGCCGCGGTGCAGTGGTAGGCGTACGCCAGGTCGAGCGTGTGGCTGATCGGGTGCGCGACTCCGTGCACCAGGAAGTCCTCGCCGTACGTCCGGCGCAGGTCCATCTCCAGGTGCACCATGGCCCAGTCCCAGTCGATCCCCGGCAGGTCCAGCTGGCACAGGTCGGCCAGGAAGGTGTGCGCGAGCGCGCTGCCCTGCCGGGAGAACCGGTCGGCGCCCTTGGCCATCCGGTAACCGATCGGCAGGTTGCCCTCCTGCTCGCAGATCGACAGCAGCGAGTTGGCCAGCGCGACCGAACGCTCCGGGAACAGCGTCGTCATCAGCGGCAACTGGGTGCGGTAGATGTCCCACATGGTGCAGATGTCGAACGCGTACGGGCCCTCGGTCGGCCACGGGCTCTCGTCCGGGGCGAAGCACGGCTTCACCAGCGAGTGGTAGAGCGCGGTGCCGAAAACCGTTGCCTGGTCGTCGGACCCGGCCTTGATCTCGACCTTGCCGAGGTGGTCGCGCCAGGTGGCGGCCGTCTGCTCACGCCGTACGGCGAAGGTGGAGTCGGTGCGGCCGACGTCTCGGTAGAGGTTGTCGCGGGCCGACTCGCACCCGCGCAGGGAGAACCCGAGCCGCACCTCGACGGTCTGCTCGGCGCGCGAGGGACCCATGAACATCAGCCCGAACGGCCGCAAGGTGGTCGGCCGGATGTAGTCGAAGTCGAGGCGCGTCCCGCCGGGCATCAGGCGCCGGTCGTACCAGAGCAGCTGCCGCCAGCCCGGGGCGTCGACCTCCAGGTGGACGGCGAGCGGCACGCCCTCGACGTGGATCTCGCCCTGAGCGACCCCTGGCTCCAGCATCGCCAGATGCGCCTTCAGCGGCACGGTCTGGCTGCGGGGGATGGCGAGGCCGCCGGTCGAGGCGTCGATGACGATCCGGGCAGCGTCGTTCGCCGGGAACGTGTACCGATGAACGGCCGACTTGGGGCCGACCGTGATCTCGCACCGCACCCCCGAGCTCAACGTCGCCGCGTAGTAGCCGGGCTCCGCCACCTCGTCCAGCAGATCCCACGTGGTGCCCAGGTCGTCAAGCGGACCAAGCATCGGCGTGACCCGGAAGTAGTTGTAGTACTTGCGAATCGCCCCGGTCCCGGACTGCTGGAAATGCGTGAACCCGGAAGCCACCGGCCGGTCGTACAACAATCCCGGCACGCCTTCGGTGTTGAAGTCGTACAACCCGTAGCCGGTCGGATAAGCCCCCGAGTACGCACAGGCCGACACCATCCCAAAGGGATGCATGGCCCCCGGATGCGTATTCCCAACCTGCGGCTTGGGCCACCACCACGACCCGGCCAACCCCTTAGGCGCAGGCAGGTCAGTGGCACCGGTCCCGATGAACGGGTCGACATGCTCATACACAGGCTCACCGCCTCACGCGGCCGACGTGGGCTCCCAAGGTAAGAAGCCCATGTTTCCCCCACGTGGACCGAGCAAGACGCGCAGATTACGTTCGCACCGCGCACCTGTACAAAAACACCCGGCCCCCGCCCAGAGGTTCCTGGGCGGGGGCCGGGGTTGTTGCTAGGTGGTGACTACTACTTGATGGCCTTCAGAGCGAAGTCCTCCACGACCGGCTCGCCTGCTACCAGGCGGGTCGAGCGGGTTTGGGGCTTGTAGCCGTCCTTGGCGGCGATGAGGGTGAGGGGGTTGTTGCGGCGGTCCAGCCAGTAGGCGTAGTTGCCGCTGGTGTCGGTCGTGAACGTGTACGACGAGGCCCACGAGTCGACCTGGACGATGGCGCCGGCCAGCGGCGCGCTCGCGCCGGAGGTGGCGACACCGGTGACGGTGCCGGACAGCTTGCTCCACGTGGTCGGCGGGGTGACGTTCATCGTCACGGCGACGTTGTCCACGCTGTACGGCGTGTTCTCGGCGATGGTGACCGACCCGGTGTACTTACCGGGCTGGTCGACGCTCGCGGTGAGCGTGACCTTGACCGTCGTGCTGGCGCCCGGGGCCAGGGTGGCCTCGGTCTTGTCGATGCTCAGCCAGCTGACGTCGGCCGACGACTCGCCGCAGTCCTCGAGACCCGGCAGGGCCTCGCTGTCGACGGTCGCGGTGAAGCCGCCGGACGAGCCGCCGACCTTGTAGAAGCCGCACGCCGCCCCACCGCGGTACCGCGGCTGGTTGGCGTTCGGGAGCGCCGCCCAGGTGCCGGCCGCCGCGTCGAACGCGAAGCCCGCGTTCGTCACCGCACCGGTCTGGACACCGCCGACGACCAGCAGCTTGCCACCGGCGACGGCGAACGACGCCGCCCAGTGGTCGGCCGGGGAGTCGGCGATCGGCGACCAGGCGTTGGTGGCCGGGTCGTAGACGTAGCCGCTCTTCTGAGCCGCGACGCCGTCGTTACCGCCGGAGCAGTAGATCTTGCCGTCGATCGCGCCGCAGGAGGCGAACGCCACCGACTTCGGGTAGTTCGCGATCGGCGCCCAGGTGTTGGCTGCCGCGTCGTAGGCGACCGCGGTGTTCGACATCGGGGTGCAACCGGCCGTGGTGCAGCCACCGATCGCGTACAGCTTGCCGTCCAGGACGGCCTGGCCGGCGGCCGCACGCGGCGCCGGGTTGTTGGCGACGGCGCTCCAGGCGTTCGCGGCCGGGTCGTAGGACCAGGTCGCGGCGTCCGGGCCGGCGGCGCCCCAGCCGGAGCTGGCGATGATCTTGCCGCCGACGGCGCCGACGGTGATCGCGTTGCGGGCGCCCGGGAGCGGGGCGATCGCGGTCCAGGCCAGCGAGGCCGGGTCGTACACGTAGCTGTTCGCGCTGGACGCGGAGCCGTCCCCACCGGCGAGCGAGTAGATCTTGCCGTCGAGGTTGACCACGCGGTTGTCCATCACGACCGACGGGTAGTCGGCGATGTCGGCCCACGGAGCCGCGAGCGGCTTCGGTACGGCCGGGGCGACCGGCATCTTGCCGGCCATCTTGCTGCCGAACGAGGTCGGCACCGACAGCCGCTGCAGCGGCGCGCCCTGGCCGGTGAGGACCTGGGCCTTCGTGGTCTTCGTGCCGTTGGCGTTGGCGATCTCGAAGCCACCGTCGCGCTCACCGAACTTCACGTCGACCGGCGCTCCGCCGGTGTTCTTGACCGTGAAGGACTTGGTGACCTTGCCGGTGGGCAGCTTGAGGTTGCCCTCGATCGCACCCGGGGTGACGGTCAGCTTGCCCGCGGCCAGCGTGTAGTCGGCCGGGGTCACCCAGTCGGCTTCCACGTCGACGCTCTGGGCGGAGCTGACGTAGCCGCCGGCCTTGGCCGTGAAGCCGTGGGCGCCGGAGTCAGCGGAGTAGAGCCAGTAGAAGCCGTCGTTCAGGCCGGTGTCCTCCGGCGTGGCGACGGTGGTCGCGGTCTCGCTGGGCTTGTCGTCACGGGTGACGACGGCGCCGTTCACGAAGCCGTTGGTGTTGGCGTCCTTGACGTTGCCGACGACGATGCCGCCGCCGGTGGGCTCACAGGTGATCTGGCTGCCGATCAGCACGCTGTCGACCTCCCACCACCACTCGTACGAGGCGTCGTAGTAGTGGAAGCGAACCTGTACGGCGGACTTGCCGGCCGCCTGCGGGATCGCGATCTCCTTGACGCCGCGGGCGTCCGCGGTGGCCTGGTTGAGCACGTTGGCCCAGGTGCTGCCACCGTCGAGCGACAGGTCGACGTCGGCCTTCTCGCCGCCCAGCCAGTTGAAGTCCTGGTTGAAGCGGATCACCGGCGCGGCCACGTCGGTCAGGTCGACCGAGGGGCTGACCAGCGAGGTGTCCTGCGACTGGCCGGAGCCGAACTTGTCGCTGTCCGCGATGGCGAAGCCGCCGCCACCACCGGTCAGGTTGCCGCGGTTGCCCGGGTCGTTGAAGGCCCAGACCTGGCCGTTGCCCTTGCCGTCGACGACGGTCCAGCCGCTCGGAGCGGCGGTGGCGTCGAAGGTCTCGTACAGGCCGTCGGAGCCGTTGCGATAGCCCGGCGCCGTGGCGCAGGCGTCCGAACGAACCGGTACGGCGATGTTCTTGGTGACGTTGCCCGTGCCGACCGTGACCGGCTGGCTGACGGTCTCGTAGCCCGGGTACTGCGCCTCGACCTTCAGCGTGTAGGCGTTGCCGGACGGCACCTTGAAGCTGTACCGGCCGTTGGTCGGGGTGGTGTAGTCGAACACGCCACCCGGTCCCTCGACGCTGACCTTCGCGTACAGCGGCCAGCCGTGGCCGGAGCCGTCGCTGACCGTACCGCCGATGTTGACGGCCGGCGCGGACTCCAGCGCGAAGTCCTTGGTGGTGGTCGTGTTGGCGGTCACCGTGGCGGTCGCCGTCTGGCTCTTGTAGCCGAACGACGCGACGGTCAGCGAGTAGTCGCCGGCCGGCAGCACGGAGGAGTAGCGGCCGTCGGCACCGGTGGTCAGCACGCGGTCGGACTGACCCGCGGCCTTGACCGTCACCGAAGCACCGGCGAGCGCGGCACCGGCGGAGGTGACCTTGCCGGTCAGCGTGCCGGTGTCACCGATCGGGGCGGCGTTCAGCAACGCGAGCGCGTCCAGGCGGCCTTCACCGAAGACGTTGTTGTCGTCGGTGGTGCCACCGCACTGGGCGTCGGCCTTGTCGACCGAGGAGTTGTCCAGCAGTGCGCGGGTGGCCGGGATGTCGCCCTTGAGCGACGGCGCGGCCGACCAGAGCAGCGCGACGGTGCCCGCCATGTGCGGCGAGGCCATCGAGGTGCCGTTGAAGCTGGCGTAGGCGTTGCCCGGGACGCTGGAGCGCACGTTCACGCCCGGCGCGGCCAGGTTCGGCTTGATCTCACCGTTCTGCCCGACACCTCGGCCGGAGAACGACGCGATGTTGTTGTTGATGTCGTAGGCGCCGGCCGAGTAGTTGCTGACCAGGCTGCCCGGCGAGCCGCTGGTCTGGCAGGCCGAGCCGCTGTTGCCGTTCGACCAGGCACCGAAGATGCCGGACGCGGCCCAGGCCAGCGTGACGTCCTCCATGAACGGGTCGTTGGAGGGCAGCTGCGAACCCCACGAGTTGTTGATGATGTTCGGCCGCTTGCTCGCGTCCGGGTTCTGCCCGGCGAGGTTGGTCGGCTCGAGCATCCACTGACCGGAGGTGATCAGCGCCGCGTCGGACGGGCAGCACCCGTTCGCCGCGATCCACTTGACGCCCGGGGCGACACCGATCTGGTTGCCGGCGCCGTCGTCGCCGGCCATGGTGCCCATCGTGTGGGTGCCGTGGCCGTTGCCGTCGGCCGGCTGCGCGGGCGAGGTGCCGGCCGCGTCGAACCAGTTGTAGTTGTGGTCGAACTGGCCGCCGCCCAGGTTGCCGCGGTAGGAGTTCACCAGGGCCGGGTGGTCGAACTGGACGCCGGTGTCGATGTTGGCGATGACGATGCCCTGGCCCTTGTCGCCGTACTGCGACCAGACGTCGTCGGCGTTGATGTTCGCCAGACCCCACTCGATCGAGTTGATCTGCCGCTCGTCCTTGCCCTGCGTGACCTTCGGCACCTCGATCGCGGTCGGGTTGTACAGCCCCTCGACCTCGGCGTGCTGGGCCAGGTTCTGCGCCAGGGCCAGCGAGCCGCCGTTGATCCGGATCGCGTTGGTGCCCCAGAAGGTCTGGTACTTGACGTGCTGCGCGTCCAGCTCGGCCTTGACGCCGGCCTGACTCTCGGCAGCGGTCTTGCGCAGCGCCGCGGCGACCGCCGTACCGCGGGCGTTCCAGTCCGCGATCGCGCTCGCCTTGGTCAGGTCGGCCTTGGCGGCGAACCGGACCCAGTAATCGGTGGCTTCCTTGGCGTCCTTGCCCTGGAGCTTGTTCAGCAGCTCAGGCTTGATCTTGGACGCCGGGTCGGCGTTGGGTTTGGTCGGCGGTGCGGCCTGGGCGGCACCGGTGGCGGCCAGCCCGGTCGCGACGACGGCTACCGCCGCCAGGGCACTCACCAGTGATCTGGCCAGGCCCCTTCGTCTCACGTGTGACATTCTCTGCAGCCCCTCACTTGAACGACCCCGAGTCGACTCCCCCGAGTCATTGGTGCAGAGGTGCCGGTGGCCGCGCCCGGTCGTGATGAACCGGTTCTGCGACGCCCCGTGCCCCCCAGGTCGCAAGCTGTGACGCTGCGAGCCTGACGTGGACCTTATGTGTCAGACGTCAGCGTGAACAAGCACACTTCGTGAGCAAGATGTCACCAGGGGTAGAGCCGTTCTGGGCAAGTTCCGCCAGATTTTGTCAGTCCGTTGACGATAAGAGGCAGAGGTTGACATCGTGACCGGATGGTCACCGCCCGTGTCCCCGCCCCTGGTGACGACGGAACCATCGAACAGCAGGATTTCCCGCTGCTGATCGCCGTCGCCGCATCCGTCGAAGAGCGCGTCCGGCTTGCCGAGCTGGTTGACGACGTCGCTCCGCTGCTGCTCGTCTCCAGCCTGGACGAGCTGCGCAAACTGCTCACGCCCGCGCAGGACCCGCCACCGGCTCCGGCCGAGCCCGCCGAACCACCCCGTACGACGGACGCCCGTCGTACCGGGGACTCACTCACGATCGACTCGCGCCGGTCGGTCGCGCAGTGGCGGGGGAGGGAAGCGCCGCTGACCGACCTCGAGCACGACCTGCTCACGAAGCTGATGACCGTGCCGGTCAAGGTGTGGACCTACGAGGAGCTGCACCAGGCGGTCTGGAGGAACCGTCACCTGCGCGGTACGGCGGACGTCCACTCGCTGGTCAAGCGGCTGCGCCGCAAGCTGGACGAGCTCGGTACGACGGTCACGATCGACGCCGTACGAGGTACTGGCTTTCGGTTGGCCGACCACCAGCGTCCGGCGATCACTGGACTCCGAGCGGGATAGGACGTCCGGACTGTAGACGGTGTACGGCGGCCAGTAGCCGAGCAGGAGTAGCGTCCACGCCGTGCGCTTCTCCGCTTTGACCCAGCTGGAATGTCCCAAGTGCGGCCTCCGCCACGACCCGGACCAGGTGATCGGGCTGTGCTCGTGCGGTTCGCCGTTGCTGGTCCGCTACGACCTGGACGAGGTCCGGGCCGGGCTGACCAAGGACGACGTCGCGGCCCGGCCGCCGGACCTGTGGCGGTACCACGAGCTGCTGCCGGTCCGCGACCCGGCGAACATCGTCACGCTGGGGGAGGGGATGACGCCGCTGCTCCGGCTGCCGGCGTACGGCGCTGAGCTCGGCGTCGCGAACCTGCTGATGAAGGACGAGGGCCTGATCCCGACCGGCACCTTCAAGGCCCGCGGCGCGGCCGTCGGGGTGTCCCGGGCCAAGGAGGTCGGCGTCCACAAGATCGCGATGCCGACGAACGGGAACGCCGGGTCCGCGTGGGCGGCGTACGGCGTCCGCGCCGGGATGGAGGCGCTGATCGCGATGCCGGAGGCGGCGCCGGAGATCTGCCGGCGCGAGGTCAGCGTCGTCGGCGCGGAGCTGCAGCTGATCGACGGGCTGATCAGCGACGCGGGCGTGTGGATCCGCGAGCAGCTGGCGATCCGCGAGGGCTACCAGGACGTGTCGACGTTGAAGGAGCCCTACCGCATCGAGGGCAAGAAGACGATGGGGCTGGAGATCGCGGAGCAGCTCGGATGGAAGCTGCCGGACGTGATCCTCTACCCGACCGGTGGTGGCGTCGGGCTGATCGGGATCTGGAAGGCGCTCAACGAGCTGCTCGAGCTCGGCTGGGTCGAGGGCCCGCTGCCGCGACTGGTCGCCGTACAGGCCACCGGGTGTGCGCCGATCGTGCAGGCGTGGGAGCAGGGCAAGCCGGAGAGTGAGCCGTGGCCGGACGCGAAAACCGTTGCCTTCGGCATCACCGTACCGAAGGCCCTCGGAGATTTCCTTGTCCTGCAGGCGATCCGGGAGACCGACGGCTGTGCCGTTGCCGTCGACGACGAGGAGATCCTCACCGCCGTACGCCGCTGCGCCGAGCTGGAAGGCTCCTTCATCTGCCCCGAAGGAGCCGCCAACTTCGCCGCCATCAAGCGGCTACGGGACAGCGGTTGGATCAAGGCCGATGAGACCGTCGTCGCCCTGAACACCGGCACGGGGTTGAAGTATCCCGAGACGGTCGAGCTCTGATCGGTAGCGTCCGAAGAAGTCGCCTGCGTCCGAAGAACCCGAGGCTGTAGCGCTCGGTTCTTCGGACGTTAGGAGCCTCGGGCCCGACCGCGTGGTGCGGCCGGCTCCGGCGGTAGCCGGTACTCCGGCGCCAGCCGGGAACTCTGGCGCTAGCCAGGCACTCGGCGCTCGCCGGCAATCCCGGCGCCAGCCGGATACCCCGGCGCCAGCCGGGCAACTACCGCGCTAAGCGGGGGGTGGGAGGGAGCGGCGCGTAGCTCGGCGACGGAGGAGCCGTGCGTAGCACCGCGTGGGGATTGTCAGGCCTGACCTCGGCGTACGGCGAGGATGTGGCAGGGGTCGCCGTTGGGGTCGAGTTTGACGTAGTTGCTCTGGCCCCAGCGCCAGGTGGCGCCGGTGATCTCGTCGTAGACGGTGAAGGTGTCGTCGGTGCGCATGCCGAGTGCGGCCATGTCGAGGTGGACCATGGTCTCGCGGACCGAGTGCGGGTCGGTGTTCACCACGACGATGACCGTGTCGGTGTGGCCGTCGGGGCCGGTGGTGCGCTTGGAGAAGCAGAGGATCGCTTCGTCCTCGACGTTGTGCAGGCTCAGGTTGCGCAGCTGCTGCAGCGCCGGGTGGCGACGCCGTACGGCGTTGAGCAGCGTCAGGTACGGCGCGAGCGTGCGGCCCTCGGCCTCCGCGGCTGCCCAGTCGCGCGGGCGGAGCTGGAACTTCTCGGTGTCCAGGTACTCCTCGGAGCCCGGCCGCAGCGCGACGTGCTCGAACAGCTCGTACCCGGCGTACACACCCCAGGCGGGCGACGAGGTCGCGGCGATCGCGGCCCGGATCTTGAACGCGCCCGGCCCGCCGTACTGGAGGTAGGCGGTCAGGATGTCGGGGGTGTTGACGAAGAAGTTCGGCCGCAGGAAGTGCCCGGTCTCGGACGACAGCTCGGTCAGGTACTCCTCGAGCTCCCACTTCTCGTTGCGCCAGGTGAAGTACGTGTACGACTGGTGGAAGCCGACCTTGGCCAGCTCGTGCATCATCGGCCGGCGGGTGAACGCCTCGGACAGGAACACCACGTCCGGGTCGGTCTGCCGGACCTCGCCGAGCAGCCACTGCCAGAAGTTGACCGGCTTGGTGTGCGGGTTGTCGACCCGGAACACCGTGACGCCGTGGTCGATCCACAGCTTCACGACCCGCAGCACCTCGGCGTAGATGCCTTCGGGGTCGTTGTCGAAGTTGATCGGGTAGATGTCCTGGTACTTCTTCGGCGGGTTCTCCGCGTAGGCGATCGAGCCGTCGGCGCGGACCGAGAACCACTTCGGGTGCTCCTTGACCCACGGGTGGTCCGGCGAGGCCTGCAGGGCCAGGTCGATCGCGACCTCGAGGCCGAGCTCACGGGCCCGGCCGACGAAGAAGTCGAAGTCCTCGAAGGTGCCGAGCTCGGGGTGGATCGCGTCGTGGCCGCCGTCCTCGGACCCGATCGCCCACGGCGATCCCGGGTCGCCCGGCTTCGGGTCGAGGGTGTTGTTCGGGCCCTTGCGGTACGACGTGCCGATCGGGTGGATCGGCGGGACGTAGAGCACGTCGAAGCCCATCGCGGCGACCGCGTCGAGGCGTTCGGCCGCCGTACGGAAGGTGCCGGACTTCCACTCGCCGGCTTCCTCGTCGTACACGGCGCCCTCGGAGCGCGGGAAGAACTCGTACCAGCTGCCGTACAGCGCGAGCTGCCGGTCGACCCAGACCGGGTAGGTCTCCGAGGAGGTGATCAGCTCGCGGACCGGGTACCGGCCGAGCGCCGAGCGGACCTGCGGGGAGATGCCGGCGGCGAGCCGGGCCTCGGGCGGCAGCGCGCCGTTGGCCAGTGCCTGCGCGGCGTCGCTCAGCGTGCTGCGGTCCAGCCGGACAGCGGGCGGTACGCCGGCAGCCGCGCGGTCGAAGAACGCGGCGCCCTCGGCGAACATCAGGTCGACGTCGATCCCGGCCGGCACCTTGATCTCGGCGTTGTGCCGCCAGGTCCCGTACGGGTCGCTCCAGCCCTCGACCGCGAACGTCCAGGCGCCCTGCTCCTGCAGGGTGACGTCGACGGTCCACCGGTCCGACCCCTGACCGACGGGCGTCATCAGCATCCGCCTGGTCTGGCCCGCCGGGGACGTCAGGACGACGTTCGCGTTCACCGCGTCGTGGCCCTCACGGAACACGGTGGCCGCGATGGTGAACGTCTCGCCCACCGACGACTTGGCCGGATACGCTCCGGCGTCGACGGTCGGGGTGACGTCGGTGATCGGGATGCGCCCAGTCATGGTGGTCGATGAACCTTCGCTTTCCGCGTCGCTGGCACCGGACAGAACAGTGGTGGGTCTGACGTTATCGGTTCCCGAAGCCCTCGTGTGACATGCGGACGGCGTGGTTCGTTCCACAGTGCGGACTCCCGTGCACGAATTCCGTGCGGCGTCCCGCCTGAAGGCTCTGCAAGATCTTGCTCGTGTTGCAAAATCGATGCATACCGAAGGTGCTCCGGCCCGGTCAGGGCGCTACGGTGTCCCGGTGCGAGCGATACGACGATTCTCCGTCCGCCCTGTCCTGCCCGAGCCGCTGACCGGCCTCGGCACCCTGGTGAACAACCTGCGCTGGGCCTGGCACCCCGAGACGCAGGACGTGTTCGAGGCTGTCGACCCGCAGTTGTGGCGCAGCACCGGCGGTGACCCGGTCCGGCTGCTCGGCGAGGTCCCGGCGGCCCGCCTCGAAGAGCTGGCGGGAGACCACGCTTTCCTGCGGCGGCTCGAACTGGCCGTGGCCGACCTGAACGGTTACGTGACCGACGACCGGTGGTTCCAGGCCGACGCCGGTTCGCCGGTCAGCTCGGTGGCCTACTTCTCCCCGGAGTTCGGCATCACCCACGTGCTGCCGCAGTACTCCGGCGGTCTCGGCATCCTGGCCGGCGACCACCTGAAGGCCGCCAGCGACCTCGGCGTACCGCTGATCGGTGTCGGGCTGCTCTACCGCCACGGCTACTTCGGCCAGTCGCTGAACCGCGAAGGCTGGCAGCAGGAGCGCTACCCGCTGGTCGACCCGGACGGGCTGCCGATCAGCCTGCTCCGCGACGGTGACGCACCCGCGACCGTCACCGTGACCCTGCCCGGTGGCCGCGAGCTGCGCGCCCAGATCTGGGTCGCCCAGGTCGGCCGCGTGCCGCTGCTGATGCTCGACTCCGACATGGAGGAGAACGAGCCGGCCGAGCGCGAGGTGACCGACCGCCTGTACGGCGGGACGACCGAGCACCGTCTGCTCCAGGAACTGCTGCTCGGTGTCGGTGGTGTCCGCGCGGTCCGCGCCTTCTGCCGGATCACCGGCCACGCGGCCCCAGAGGCTTTCCACACCAACGAGGGCCACGCCGGGTTCCTCGGCGTCGAGCGGATCCGCGAGCTGGCCACCGACCAGGGCCTCGACTTCGACACCGCGCTCGAGGTCGCCCGCGGCGGCACCGTGTTCACCACCCACACCCCCGTCCCGGCCGGCATCGACCGGTTCCCGGTCGAGCTGATCCAGCAGCACTTCTCGCCGGACGTGTTCGGCGACGGCGTCCCGATCGACCGGATCCTGGCGCTCGGCGCCGAGGACTTCGAGAACGGCGACCCGAGCGTCTTCAACATGGCCATCATGGGCCTTCGCCTCGCTCAGAGGGCGAACGGCGTATCGAAGCTGCACGGCGTCGTCAGCCGCGGGATGTTCGCCGGTCTCTGGCCGAGCTTCGACCCGTCCGACGTGCCGATCAGCTCGATCACCAACGGCGTGCACGCGCCGACGTGGGTGGCCCGCGAGATCTCGGCGCTCACCTACGCGAACGCCGACCAGGGTGACTCCGAGGGCATGTTCGAGGGTCTGGACAAGACCACCGATGCCCAGCTGTGGGAAACCAAGCGGATGCTGCGCCAGCGCTTCATCGACGACACCCGGTCCCGCGTCCGCGCGTCCTGGGTGAACCGGGGTGCCAGCGAGGCCGAGCTCGGCTGGGTCGACTCGATCCTCGACCCGGACGTGCTGACGATGGGCTTCGCCCGCCGCGTTCCGTCGTACAAGCGGCTGACGCTGATGCTGCGCGACCCGGAGCGGCTGAAGGCCCTGCTGCTGCACCCGACCCGGCCGATCCAGATCGTGATCGCCGGCAAGGCGCACCCGGCCGACGAGGGCGGCAAGAAGCTGATCCAGGAGATGGTCCGGTTCGCCGACGACCCCGAGGTCCGGCACCGCATCGTCTTCGTGCCCGACTACGACATCGCGCTCGCGCAGCCGATGTACCCGGGCTGCGACGTCTGGCTGAACAACCCGCTGCGCCCGTACGAGGCCTGCGGCACGTCCGGTATGAAGGCGGCGCTGAACGGCGCGCTCAACCTGTCCATCCGTGACGGCTGGTGGGACGAGTGGTACGACGACGAGTTCGGCTGGGCGATCCCGTCGGCCGAGGGCATCGAGGACACCGACCGCCGCGACGACCTCGAGGCGCACGCGCTGTACGACCTGATCGAGAAGCAGGTCGCGCCGCGGTTCTACGACGGTGAGGTCCCGGGCCGCTGGATCGAGATGCTGCGGCACACGATCAAGGAGCTCGGCCCGAAGGTGCTCGCCACCCGGATGGTCCGCGACTACGTCGAGCGGCTCTACGTACCGGCGGCGCAGTCGTCGCGGCAGCTCAACTCGACGTACGACGGCGCCCGGCAGCTGGCCGCGTGGAAGAAGCAGGTCCGGGCGGCCTGGCCGCAGATCCGCGTCGACCACGTCGAGCTGCAGGGCCTGGGCGACGTCCCGCAACTGGGGACGACGGTCGGGATCCGCGCGTTCGTCACGCTCGGCGAGCTGACCCCGAACGACATCGACGTCGAGGCGCTGCACGGCCGCGTGGACTCCGCCGACGAGATCACCGACGCCGTCCGGGTCTCGCTCTCGCTGGCCGAGACCTACGAGGGCAACCGGCACCGCTTCGAGGGCGAGCTGAAGCTCGACCGCACCGGCCCGTTCGGCTACACGGTGCGCGTCCTGCCGAAGCACCCGATGCTCGCCAGCCCGGCCGAGCTCGGCCTGGCCGCGGGCCCGTCCGACCCGGAGGACCCGGACACCCCGGACCTCCCGGCCGGCTCGGAGTTCTGAGCCAACCGACACAGAAGCGCCGGGCACCTAGCAGGGTGCCCGGCGCTTTTCGGTCGGTACAGCTCGGTTCGTACGGCTAGTTCACCTTCTGCCGCGTGGTGAGGTCGAGCTTGTACGGCGGGATGCCGGTCGGGGTGTGGACCATGATCTGCCTGCCGGGGTGGAGATCCGGGTCCGCGCGGTACCAGTCACGGAGTTTGTTGCTGGTGGCATCGTCTCCGGCGTCGGCGGCGATCAGCAGCGCGGCGAGCTCGTCGGTGGGGGTGAGGTCCATCTCCAGGTCGTCGGCCATCGCGCCCCAGCCGTCCCACAGCAACAGCTCGTCGCCCTGAAGGTGGGCGACCTGGAGGAACACGTAGTCGCGGATGAACCAGCCACCGCGGATCGGCAGCGTCGGGTCCACCCCGCAGGTCTCGCCGTCGATCTCGCCGGCGCGGAACCCGCGCCACGTCTCGGCCGCCGACCGGAATCGCCCGGCCGGGACGTCCTGAACGTCGAAGCCCCAGTGCTCGCCCGGCTCGAGCTGCGCGTCGACCTGCACCCAGCGGTCACCGTTCCAGTACTCCGCGATCACGTGGTCGGCGTTCCACCCGGGCTGGAAGTACGTCGCGAAGCCGATCCGGCTCCGGGCGGGGGTCCCCTGGTGGCGCAGGGCGGAGACGAGCAGCAGCGCGTAGTCCCGGCAGCAGCCGGCCACGCGGTCCTCGGGCGCCCGCGGTGCCGTCAGCGGCGTGCCGTTGCGCCGCTGGTCGGCCGCCAGGATCTCCTCGACCCAGCGGTTGTTCACCTCTTCGAGGTGCTCACCGGTGAACTCGATCCCGCCACCGCGGTAGTGGATCAGCAGGTTCTGGACCGCCGCGGCCAGACCGGGGATGTCGGTCGGCAGCGTGTCCAGGAGTCCGGCGTACCGGCCGGGATCGCTGTACGGCGTCTGGGCAACGTAGTCCTTCATGAGACAGGTCCTTTGATCGGTTGGGCGATGTCGACCGCCGGGTCGGAGCTGGTCAGCTCACGGAAGCCGGGGTGGTAGGTCTCGCGGCTCGGTCCGGTGGTCGGGTGTCCCGACGTCCGGACCCAGTCCTCGAGCAGGTCGTAGGCGAGCATGATGCGCGGGTACACGCACTCGTCGCGGCTGATCGTGCAGTACGCCTCGGTGTGGGCCGGCTCGATCCGGATCCCGATCGGCCCGGCCGGGTCGACCGTCCCGCCGAACGGGACGCAGATCTCGACCGTCGCCTCGCTCTCCGGCGTGACCGCGCCGTGGTAGATCACCCACGACCCACCGGGCAGCGACGCCCCGGCCGCGGTCAGGTGCGCGCGGATCTCCAGCGTCGAGGCAACGATCACGCCCATCAGCGACTGCTGGTCGACGTCGACCCGGATCGACGCGAGCTTGGTCTCCGGTACGTCGCGCAGCAGCACCGGCCGCGGACTCAGGCCCGGTGACCCGGCCCGCAGCAACCGGTCGCGCAGGTACTCGACTGTCGCCTGCCGGGCCTCGTTGGTCGCCTGCTGCGCGGCCCACCAGCGGTCCAGCCGGATCAGCGCCTCCTCGTCGGTGCCCGCTAGCACCTCGGAGATCGTGGCCAGCGGCATCTCGACCTGGCGGAGCACGCTGATCCGCCGGGCGCGTTCGAGCTGCTCCTCGTCGTACTGGCGGTAGCCGCTGGCCGGATCGACCGCGGCGGGGGTGAGCAGGCCGGACACGTCGTACAGCCGCAGGGCCTTGTGGGAGAGTCCGGCCCGCCGTCCGAACTCGCTGATCGTCAGCATGGCTGTACTCAACACCTTGCCCCTGGGGCAGAGTAAATACCTGGCCAGATGCGCGTGCCCGGTCGATCATGGGGTGATGTCCGTCGAGCCGGTCTGGTCAGGACTCGTCGAGATCGCCTGCGACGAGTCCGGCTTCTCGGGGAGCAACCTGCTCGACCCGGACACGCGGGTGTTCACCCACGCGAGCCTGCAGCTCGGACCGGGGGAGGCCCGCCGGGCGGTCGAGGAGCTCAGGGACCGGTCGCGGTACGTCGCAGGTGAGTACAAGTCAGCCAGGCTGTTCAAGCAGCGGCCGGCGTTGACCTGGCTGCTCGGGCCGGAGGGCCCGCTGCTCGGCCGGGCCGCCGTACAGCTGACGGACAAGTACTTCCTGCTCGCCGGTCGGCTCACCGCACTCTTCGCCGGCGGACTCGACTACCGCACCGGGACCAGCCTGGACACCGACGAGCCTGCTCGGCGTACGGCGCTCGCCCTGCACCAGCACGGCTACGGCGAGATCTGGTGGACCCTGCTGCAGAGCTTCATCGACCTGCTCCGCTCCAAGAACCGGACCATGTACGACGAACGCAGGGCCGCGTTCCTGGCAGTCGCGGCCGACTTCGACCCGGGTGAGGTCGACTTCACCATCACCCGCCCACCCCTGGACGCCTTGCGGGACAGGCTGTTCGACGACCGCACGCTGCTGCCCCCGCTCGAGGTGCTGATCCCCGCACTGGTCGAGACCACCCTGCACTGGTACGCCGACGGCAACGCGGTCGCGATGGTCCACGACGAGCAGAGCGCGCTGACCGTCCACCGGATCGCCCAGGTCAATCTACTGATGGACGACTCCCCGCTGGAGCTACGGCAGACCGACTCACGCACCGACCCTCGCGTCCAGCTGGCAGACCTCCTGGCCGGCTCAGCCCGGCAGATCGCCACCGCGGAGCTCAACGGCCAGGGCGATCCCGCTCTGACCGCGCTGCTCGCCCCCTACCTGACCCCACACCCCATCTGGGCGGACGAGGCGAGCTGGGCTCGGTTAACAGGGGCCGGGCGCCCCGGCAACGCTTCGCTCGCCGGAGATCCCGCGCTGTAGGTGGACGGCGGGCAGTGCAGCCCGTAGGGCATCGGCGTGCTGGCGGTAGCCGAAGTTGTTGGGGTGGAAGTTGTCCGGAGCCAGCAGGCCACGCCACGGCGGCCGGGCGTACCGGGAGACCTCCGCGACCGGCAGACCGCGCTCAGACGCGGCAGAGCCGATCAGCTGGTTGACGCTGGTCACGTACGGGCTGATGGCGCCGCCGACGCGCCAGAAGCGGTCCGGCACGGTCAGGTCCATCACCACCGAGGAGGAGGGCAGCCGGTCGATCACCTGACGCAGGTGGTCGCGGAAACGCTTCGGCGGCGTACCGAGTACGTCGTTGGTGCCGATGCCGCAGGTGACGAGTGCGGGCTGCAGCCCGTCCATCAGCGGCAGTTGGTCGTTCAGCACGTGCTTGGTCTGGGCTCCGGAGCGGGAGAGGTTCAGCACCCGCCACGGCGTACCGGTGGAGCGCAGCGCCCGCAGCACCTGCCCGACGTACCCGTGCAGCGGCGAGGAGGCGCCGAGGCCCTGGGCGGTCGAGTCGCCGAGCACCACCCACAGCGGCCCGTCGGCGGCCAGCGCCTGCTCGTTCTGCCGGTTCCAGAAGTCGGCGTACGTGCGCGCCTGCACGTCGACATACGCCACTCCGTCGCACCAGCGCCGGAACGCCATCCGGGAGCTGGACCGCTCTGCCTCGCCCCACCGGGTGACCGCGTGGTGCAGTGCGCCGATGGGCGTGGTTCGCTCGCGGGCCTCTCGACGCAGCAAAAACATTGGTCCCCCCTCAGGTGAACAGCAGGTGACCAGTGAAGATACTTGCCGAAGGTGAACAACCTTCAGAGCGCGCGGAGCAGCACCACGCACCGCGGCGCGAGCGGCACCCGCGCCCCCGCCTCGACCTCCGTGACGCCCGACCCCGAAGTGTCGAGAACCACCTCGTACCCCGGCGCCCACGACGCGTCCGGTACGACGACCTCGCGCTCCTCGGCGGTCGCGTTCAGCACCAGCAGGAACGAGTTGTCGGTCAAGATGTTGCCCTCGGCATCGGTTCCGCGCAGCGCGTCGCCGGCCAGGAACATGCCGATCGTGCGTAGATTCCCGTCATGCCAGTCGTTCTCGGTCATCTCGCCGCCGTGCGGAGCGATCCAGGACAGGTCCTTGCGCCCGCCCGAGACGACCGGCTGACCGGAGAAGTAGTGCCACTGGCGCAGCGCGGGGTGCGCCGCCCGCAGCGCGAGCAGCTGCTTGGTCAGCCCGAGATGCTCCGACCAGGCCTCCGGCAGCGTCCAGTCGAACCAGGAGATCTCGCTGTCCTGGCAGTAGGCGTTGTTGTTCCCGTACTGGGTCCGGCCGCACTCGTCCCCGGCCGTGATCATCGGTACGCCGGTGGACAGCACCAGCGTCGTCATCAGGTTCGCCATCTGCCGCTTCCGCAGCGCGACCACACCTGCGTCGTCGGTCTCGCCCTCGACGCCGCAGTTCCAGGACCGGTTGTCGTCGGTGCCGTCGCGGTTGTCCTCGTGGTTCGCCTCGTTGTGCTTGTGGTCGTAGGAGACCAGGTCGCGCAGGGTGAACCCGTCGTGCGCGGTGACGAAGTTGATCGAGGCGTACGGGTAGCGCCCGTCGTCGCCGTACAGGTCGCTGGACCCGGACAGCCGGTACGCCAGGTCCTGCACGCCGTACGACGAAGTGCGCCACACGTCGCGGACGGAGTCGCGGAACTTGCCGTTCCACTCCGACCACGGCGTCCCGAAGTTGCCGACCTGGTAGCCGAACGGGCCGACGTCCCACGGCTCGGAGATCAGCTTGACCCGGCCGAGCACCGGGTCCGCGGCCACCTCGGCCAGGAACGGGTGGTCGACCGTGTCGACCTCGTGACGCTCGTTGCGGATCAGCGTCACGGCCAGGTCGAAGCGGAACCCGTCGACGCCCATCTCCTCGACCCAGTAGCGCAGCGAGTCCATCACCAGCCGGCGGACCTGCGGGTGCGAGGTGTCGACCGAGTTGCCGGTGCCGGTCACGTCGTACGTGACGCCGCCGTGGGTGAGCCGGTAGTAGGCGCGGTTGTCGATCCCGCGGAAGCTCAGCGTCGGCCCGTCGAAGCCGCCCTCGGCGGTGTGGTTGTAGACCACGTCGAGGATGACCTCGATGCCGGCCGCATGGAACGCCGCGACCATCGCCTTGAACTCGGCCACCTGCTCACCGGCCGAGCCGGCCGACGAGAACGGGCCGTGCGGGGCGAAGTAGTTCAGCGAGTTGTAGCCCCAGTAGTTCGGCAGGCCACGCGCGGCGATCGCCGGCTCGGTGAGGAAGTGGTGGATCGGCAGCAGCTCGACCGAGGTGATGCCGAGCTCGGTCAGATAGTTGATCACGGACGGGTGCGCCAGACCGGCGTACGTCCCCCGCTGGTGCTCCGGTACGTCGGGGTGCAGCTTGGTGAAGCCCTTGGTGTGCAGCTCGTAGATGACCGTCTCGCTCCACGGGACCGGGCGGCTGATCGGCGGCGGCGGCTCGCCGTCCGCGACCACCACGCCGACCGGGACGTGCCCGGCCGAGTCGCCGTCGGAGGAGTCGTAGATCAGCGGGCTGGCGAAGTCGAGCGAACCGTCGACGGCCCGGGCGTACGGGTCGAGCAGCAGCTTGGACGGGTGGAAGCGCAGGCCGTGCGAGGGGTCGAACGGGCCGTGCACGCGGTACCCGTAGCGCTGGCCGTGACCGACGCCGGCGACGAAACCGGTCCAGTACTCACCGGTGTGGGCCAGGTCGAGGTTGCGCTGGGCACCGTCCGGGCCGAGCAGTGCGAGCTCGACCCGCTCGGCGGCGGGCGCCCAGAGCGTGAAGGTGGTGCCGTCGGCATGCACCTGCGCGCCGAGCCGGACGTCCGGTTCGGGGGCAGGGCCGAGCGC
This sequence comes from Kribbella endophytica, assembly GCF_054781295.1. Lineage (NCBI taxonomy): Bacteria > Bacillati > Actinomycetota > Actinomycetes > Propionibacteriales > Kribbellaceae > Kribbella > Kribbella endophytica. Next base: position 12,158 of record NZ_BAAGUR010000005.1, on the reverse strand, counting down.
GTTCGGGGCGGCGGTGGCTTCGGTCACCGGCACATTCTGCCCATGACGTGTCAAACCACCGCACAACGGGCAGGAGTTGTTTGTCGCGAAGTTGCTCTTGTTCGTGGAAGGGTGGTTGCGAGCAGACACGCGCAATGATAGAAACGCAGAAACCGTTACTAAGTTACCTGATGGACCGTGCCGCAGGTAATAGGTTGCCTCTCGAGCCCTGAGCCGAGGAGAAAAAACAGATGCGAATCCCCTCCCTGCTGGCCGGCGTCGTCCTGGCCGCTACCGCACTCACCGCCTGTGGCGGCAACTCCGGCAACGACGCCGGTGACGCCAAGGTTCCCGACGACCCTGCCCAGGTGAAGGGTGACCTCACCTACGCGATCTGGGACGTCAACCAGCAGCCCGCGATGCAGGAGCTGGTCAAGGCGTTCAACGTCAAGTACCCGAACGTCAAGGTGTCGATCTCGCTGGCCACCTTCGACCAGTACTTCACCAAGCTGAAGACCCAGGGCTCGTCGGACAACCTGCCCGACGTGTTCTGGATGAACGGCCCGAACCTGCAGCTGTTCGCGGCCAACAAGCAGCTGGCCACGCTGGACGGCCTGATCGAGGGCAAGCAGGTCGACCCGGCCAACTACCCGAAGGCCCTGGACGACCTGTACTCCTGGGACGGCAAGCAGTACGGCGTCCCGAAGGACTTCGACACGATCGCGTTCTGGTACAACAAGAAGCTCTTCGCCGAGGCCAAGGTCGCCGAGCCGACCGCGGACTGGACCTGGGACGACTACAAGGCCGCCGCCGCGAAGCTGAAGGCCGCGCTCGGCCCGAAGGGCATCTGGGCCAGCGGTGACGAACTGGGCAACCAGGGCAACTACTACCCGGCGATCATGAGCAACGGCGGGTACGTCGTCAAGGACGGCAAGTCCGGGTACGGCGACCCGAAGTCGATCGAGGGCCTGCAGTTCTGGTCCGACATGGTCAAGGCCGGCTACACCCCGACCGCCGCGCAGAACGCCGAGACGCCTGGCCGCGAGCGGTTCTTCAGCGGCAAGGCCGCGATGATGTGGAACGGCAACTGGCTGGTCTCGATGGCGCTGAAGTCGCCGGTGAAGAACGACCTGGCCATCCTGCCGTTGCCGAAGGCCCCGAACGGTGAGCGCAAGACGCCGATCCACGGGCTGGCCAACGTGATGAGCGCCAAGACCAAGAACCCGCAGGCCGCCGCCGCGTTCCTGGCCTTCCTGGGCGGCAAGGACGCCGCGCTGATCCAGGCCAAGGCCGGCGCCGCCAACCCGGCGTTCAACGGCACGCAGGGCGACTTCGTGAGCTCCGCGCCGTACGCGCTGAAGACGTTCATCGACGCGGCCGCGCAGTACTCCGAGCCGTACCCGGTGAGCAAGGACACCTCGGTGTGGAACAAGCTCGAGACCGACCAGATCGCTCCCGCGTTCGGCGGTGACAAGCCGATGTCCGAGGTCGGGCCGGACGTCGCGGCCAAGATGGACGAGGCGCTGGGCAAGGAGAAGTGAAGGCACGGCGGGCCGACGGCGGGTGGCCCTGGCTGTTCGTCCTGCCGACCTTCCTCGGTGTCGGGGTCTTCTACCTCTGGCCGTTGGTGAAGACCCTGTACGACAGCTTCACCGAGACGGGACCGTTCGGCGGCAGCGCCTGGGTCGGCGGCGCCAACTACAGCACGCTGGTCGCCGACGCCGAGGTCTACCGGGCCGTCGTCAACACGGTCGTCTACACGGCGATCGTGCTGCTCGGCATCCCGCTGGCCGTGCTGTTCGCGAGCTTGCTGAACCGGCCCGGGCTGCGCGGCGCGATGGTCTACCGGACGCTGTTCTTCCTGCCGTACGTCGCACTGCCGACCGCGATCTCACTGGTCTGGCGGATCATCTACAACGGCGAGTACGGCGTACTGAACCAGGCCCTGAAGGTGATCGGTATCGACGGTCCTTCGTGGATCACCGAGCCGTGGTTCGCGCTGATCGCCGTCGCGCTGCTCGGGTTGTGGATGTCGATCGGCTTCAACATGATCGTGCTGTCGGCCGGGCTGAAAGGCATCCCGGGCGAGCTGTACGAGGCGGCGTCGCTGGACGGCGCCTCCCGGGTGCAGCAGTTCCGCACGATCACCGTGCCGCTGCTGACCCCGTCGATCTTCTTCCTGTCCGTTGTCACCACGATCGCCGGGTTCCAGCTGTTCGACCAGCTGTTCGCGCTGCTCGGGCCGACCAACCCGGTGATGCCGAAGACGCAGTCGCTGGTCTTCCTGTTCTACGACGCGGCCTTCGTCGGCAACGACCGCGGGTACGCCGCGGCGGTCGCCGTGCTGATCCTGGCCGTGGTCGGGTTGCTGACGCTGTTCCAGTTCCGTTTCCAGCGCAGGTGGGTGAGTTATGACTAGCCGGAACTCACAGAGACTCGGCAGCAACCGGGTCGCGCACGTCGTGCTGATCCTCGGCAGCCTGGTGATGATGTTCCCGTTCCTGTGGCAGCTGAAGATGGCGTTCTCCAGCCAGGCCGAGATCCAGTCGGTGCCGCCGGACGTGTTCCCGTCGAAGCTGGAGTGGAGCAACTTCTCCGAGGTGTTCCAGCGGCTGCCGTTCCTGGACCAGTTCTGGGTCTCGGTGGCGGTCACCGCCGGCCGGACGATCGGTCAGCTGGTGCTCTGCTCGATGGCCGGCTACGCCTTCGCCCGGATGTCGTTCCGGTTCAAGGGGCTGATGCTGGCGCTGATCCTGTCCATCCTGATGGTGCCCAGCCAGGTGTACCTGATCCCGCAGTACCAGATCATCCAGTCGCTGGGCTGGCTGGACTCGATCCAGGGGATCATTGCCCCCGGCATCTTCAGTGCGTTCGGCACCTTCCTGATGATGCAGTTCTTCCGGACCATCCCGGCCGAGCTGGAAGAGGCGGCCCGCCTCGACGGCTGCAACCCGTGGCAGACGTTCTGGAAGGTCGTCCTGCCGGTGGCCCGGCCCGGACTGATCTCGCTGGCGATCATCACCGTGCTCGCCTCGTGGGCGGACCTGCTCTGGCCGCTGGTGATCGCGTCCAGCCCCGAGAAGATGCCGCTGTCGGTCGGCCTGGCCACGCTGGCCGGCTACCAGGGCACGATCTCGCCCGGCGTGCTGATGGCGGCCGCGCTGATGGCGATGGCCCCCGTCCTGATCCTCTTCGTCGTACTGCAGCGTCGCGTCGTCGAAGGTATTGCCTTTTCTGGACTCAAGTAGTTAAGGACTCCCCTCACATGACAGACCTCAAAGGCCTGACGGTCGGGCTGGTGGGCGCGGGCAACATCGCGCACGTCCACGTCGCGGCCTGGAAGGCGCTCGGCGCGCGGGTGCTCGTGCATTCCGTCGACGGCGCCGACGAGCTGGCGGCACAGTATGGGCTCGAGGTCGCGAGCTCGCTCGACGAGCTGCTGGCCGCTGTCGAGTTCGTCGACATCGTCACCCCGTCGGCGACCCACCACGACGTCACGCTGGCCGCGATCAAGGCCGGCCGCGACGTCATCTGCGAGAAGCCGCTGACGCTGACCGCCGCGGCGTCGCACGAGCTGTCCACGGCCGCGGCCGCCGCCGGGGTCAAGCTCTACCCGGCGCACGTGGTGCGCTTCTTCCCGGCGTACAAGGCCGCGTACGACGCGGTGCGCAAGGGCCGGATCGGTCAGGTCGCGGTCGCGCGGTTCTCGCGGCAGGCCAGCTCACCGGCCGGCAAGGGCTGGTACCGCGACGTCGCCCGCTCGGGCGGCGTGATCATGGACCTGATGGTGCACGACCTCGACCAGGCCCGCTGGCTGTGCGGCGAGGTCGAGAGCGTGTACGCCGTGCAGAGCCCGCCGTCGGTGGACGGGATCTCCCCGGTCAACGTCGCGGCGCACGTGACGCTGACCCACGAAGGCGGCGCGATCAGTCATCTCCGCGCGACCTGGGGAGCGACCGGTACGCCGTTCAAGACCACCTTCGCGATCGCCGGCTCGAACGGCCAGCTGCACTTCTCGTCGGCCGGGGACACCGGGTACGCCGAGGAGCTGCAGGACGGCGGCTCCGGCGGCGACCTGCTGATCCCCTCGAACACGCTCGGCGAGAGCCCGTACCTGACCCAGCTGCGGGAGTTCGCACTCGCACTGCGCAGTGGGGACGAGCCGCGGGTCGACGCGGCCGACGGCGCTGCGGCGGTCTACCTGGCCGAGGCTGCCCGAGCCTCGATGGAGACCGGGCGCACGATCGACATGAAGAGCTTCGACCCGGCGGGAGTGGCCCGATGAGCCTCAAGGTTGCGATCGCTTCGTTCGCGCACACGCACGCCTCGTCGTACTGCTCCTTGCTGGCCGGCCTGCCGGACGTCGAGGTGCTGTCGTCCGACCCGGACGGCGCTGCCGCTCCGGACGCCGGTCCGCGCGGTGCGGCCTTCGCGGCCGACCACGGCATCGCGTACGTCGACTCGTACGACGAGCTGTTCGCCTGGGGCCCGGACGCGGTCGTGGTGACGAGCGAGAACGCGCTGCACCGGCCGCTGGTCGAGCGGGCCGCCGCAGTCGGCGCGCACGTGCTCTGCGAGAAGCCGCTGGCCACCGAGGTCGCCGACGGCGAGGCCATGCTGGCCGCGTGCGCGGCGGCCGGGACGATCCTGATGGTTGCCTACCCGGTGCGCTTCGCGCCGTCGTACGGGCGGTTGAAGGCGTCGGTGGAGGCGGGCCGGCTCGGCGACGTGTTCGCGGTGCTGGGGACCAACAACGGGAAGATCCCGTACGACCAGCGGCAGTGGTTCACCGACGCGAAGCTGGCCGGTGGGGGAGCGCTGGTCGACCACACCGTCCACTGCGCCGACCTGATCGACGGTCTGACCGGTGGGGTCGAGGCCGCTCGGGTGCACGCGGCCGCGAACCACGTGCTGCACCAGGACAAGGACGTGGCCGTCGAGACCGGCGGTCTGGTCACCATCACCTACGCCAACGGGCTGCTGGCCACCATCGACTGCTCCTGGAGCATGCCGGACAACGGACCGACCTGGGGCGGCGTGACGCTGCAGGTGACCGGAACCAACGGCTCGGTGGAGATCGCACCGTTCCAGGAACACGTCGGCGGCACCGACGCCTCCGGCGAGGTCTACCTGGGCATCGGCGGCAACCTGGACGGCGCGATGGTCGGGGAGTTCCTCTCCGCGGTCAGGGCCTCCGGTCCGGCCGTCGCCGGGCAGCAGCCGGCCGTCGTACCGCAGCCGGACGGCGCCGTCGGACTCCGCACCCTCCGAATCGTCGACGCGGCCCGCCGCTCGGTCGCAGCAGGCCAGCCCGTCGACCTCTGACCACCTCGGGGCGGAGGTGGACGCGGGGTGGGAGCACTGCTCCCACCCCGCTCAACTGCGGGCTCCTGAGGTGATACCACCGGTCGTCCGGTACGGTGCCGTGGATGTGACCCGCGGGTAGTACCACGACTGGAGGAGCGAGGCGATGGGCGAGTTCGTCAACCTGACGGTGGCCGACGGGGTCGGCACGATCCGGCTGGACCGGCCGAAGATGAACGCGCTGAACGTCCAGGTCCAGGACGAGATCCGCGCCGCCGCCGAGGAGGCCTCGGCCTCTGACGACGTGCGCGCGGTGGTGGTCTACGGCGGCGAGAAGGTGTTCGCGGCCGGCGCGGACATCAAGGAGATGGCGGACATGTCGTACGCCGACATGGTCCGTCGCTCCGGCCCGCTGCAGGCGTCGCTGTCCGCGGTCGCGGCCATCCCGAAGCCGACCGTGGCGGCGATCACCGGCTACGCGCTCGGTGGCGGCTGCGAGCTCGCGCTGTGCACCGACTACCGGATCGCGGCCGACGACGCCAAGCTCGGCCAGCCGGAGATCCTGCTCGGCATCATCCCGGGCGCCGGCGGCACCCAGCGGCTGTCCCGGCTGATCGGCCCGTCGAAGGCCAAGGACCTGATCTACACCGGCCGCTTCGTCTCCGCCGAGGAGTCGCTGCTGATCGGGCTCGTCGACAAGGTCGTTCCTGCCGCTGACGTCTATTCTTCGGCCGTCGCTTGGGCCTCGCAGTTCTCTGCGGGGGCCGCTCTGGCGCTGCGCGCCGCCAAGGAGTCGATCGACGCCGGTCTCGGCGTCGACCTGCACACCGGGCTGGAGATCGAGCGGCAGCAGTTCGCCGGGCTGTTCGCCACCGAGGACCGCGCGATCGGGATGAAGTCCTTCGTCGAGAACGGCCCTGGTAAGGCCGAGTTCAAGGGAATCTGAGATGACCACCTCTGCCGAGAAGCCCGCCGCGACTGCCGAAGAGGTCGAGGCGGCCTGGAACGACAACAAGCTGGCCCAGGTGCTCTACCACGACTGGGAAGCCTCGACGTACGACGAGAAGTGGTCGATCTCGTACGACGAGCGCTGCGTCACCTACGCCCGCGACCGGTTCACCGCGATCGCCGGCGACGACGGCTGGCCGTACGGCAAGTCGCTCGAGATCGGCGCCGGGACCGGCTTCTTCACGCTCAACCTGAAGCTGGCCGGCGTACTGGCCGAAGCGCACGTGACCGACCTGTCCCCGGGAATGGTCGAGGCCGCGCAGAAGAACGCGGCCACGCTCGGCTTCGCGGTCGAGGGCAAGGTCGCCGACGCCGAGAAGCTGCCGTACGACGACAACACGTTCGATCTGGTGATCGGCCACGCGGTGATCCACCACATCCCCGACGTTGAACTGGCGTTCCGCGAGATGCTGCGCGTGCTCAAGCCCGGCGGCCGCTTCGTCATCTGCGGCGAGCCGACCCGGTACGGCGACTTCGTGGCGCGGCGGCTGTCGCGGTTCACCTGGTGGGCGACCACGAACCTGACCAAGATCCCGGCGCTGGGCGACTGGCGCCGGCCGCAGGCCGAGCTGGACGAGTCGTCCCGCGCGGCGGCGCTGGAGGCCGTGGTCGACCTGCACACGTTCGACCCCGACACGCTGGCGCGGATGGCCTCGCGGGCGGGTGCGGTCGAGGTGAAGACGGTGACCGAGGAGCTGCTGGCGGCGTGGGTCGGCTGGCCGATCCGGACGTTCGAGGCCGCCGTACCGGAGCAGAAGCTCGGGTTCGGCTGGCGGATGTTCGCGTACAAGTCGTGGCTGCAGCTGTCGAAGGTCGACAAGGTGCTCGCGCAGGTCGTGCCGGACGAGTTGTACTACAACGTGTCCATCACCGGCGTCGCGGAGTAGATACTGGCCTGATGCGGTTGCTGTCGCTGGAGAACGTGCGCTGGGTGGTTCGCCACCGGGCGTGGACGCCGTACTACCTGAAGCGCTACTGGCGGTTCGCGTGGTTCAAGCTGCGCCATCCGCAGGTGATCACCGAGGGATTCGTCTTCCTCGGCAAGAAGCTGGAGATCGTCGCCCGGCCCGGGCACGGCCGGATCGTGCTCGGCAAGTGGGTGCACCTGGGCGACGAGACCCGGCTGCGCGCGCACGAGGGCACGCTGCGGATCGGCGACAAGGTGGTATTTGCCCGGGACGTGACCGTGAACTGCTACTTGGATGTGGAGATCGGCGCGTCCACGCTCGTTGCCGACTGGACCTACATCTGCGACTTCGACCACAAGACCGACGACCTCGACCTGCCGATCAAGGACCAGGGTCTGGTGAAGTCGCCGGTCCGGATCGGCCCGGACTGCTGGCTGGCCACGAAGGTGACCGTCACCCGCGGCACCGACATCGGCCGCGGCGCGGTGATCGGCGCGAACAGTGTTGCCCGCGGCAACATTCCGGCGTACGCCGTGGCGGTGGGGATCCCGGCGGTCGTCGTACGGGATCGGGTGACGCGGTACGCCGACGGCGCCGAACGGCGCGAGTACCTGGCCGGCCTGGCGCGCGAGAACGAGCAGACGGCGGCCCGTCTGCGGGCCGGTCTGGAGCCGACGGGTGGGGCTGAAGTGACCAGTGGTGCGGAGATCTGGCCACGGCGCGGCGTGGCGGGTGGTGTGGGCGGCACCCCGGTGGGTAACCGTACTTCTACGACTGGTGACGCGCCGTCGAGCGCCGAGGGGTTCTCAAGTTACTCACCAGTCGGGCAGTATGTCCCGGAAGTCGTCGGAGAGGAGTCCCCGCGTGGTTGACCAGACAGGCGCCGCACGCCTGTCCGCCCTGGGCTCCGCCGTACCGGCCGTCGAGGACGCGGCCGGGCGTTCGCCGCTCGACCAGGCGGCGGCCGACGACTCGATCACGCAGGCACGGTACCGGGCGGTCGATCCGGTACCGATCGTGACGGAAGGTCCCGGCGTCGCTACGTTGGACAGTGTGGACAACCGCCCGCTGGGTGTCCGGCGACGGTTGTCGCCGCGCCCGGTCCCGGGCAACCGGCGCAGGAAGACGCCGGCGCAGGTGGCGGACGAGGAACCGACCCCGGCTGAGGAGATGGACGACGTGGGTACTCACGACGACAAGGCGGCCAAGGCCACCGATGCCGAGCAGGAGGTGAAACCGGCCGACGGCAGCGGTGCGACCGCGACCAAGACCAAGCCGCAGACCGCGGCCGAGATCGTCGCCGCGCAGAAGGCGCGCGAGGCGGAGGCGGCGAAGTCCGGTGCCTCGGGCACGCAGGACGGCGACACCGCGGTGACCAAGCCGGTCACCCGGCAGCCGGCCGCAACGGGTGCCTCGGGCAACAAACCTGGTGAGAACCCGTTGACCGCGGCGCGGACCGCGCGCGAGAAGACCCCGGCTACGGGCTCCGGTTCCGGGAAGGGCCGCGCCGCGATGTCGACGGTCGGCTCCGGCGTGAAGCGGGCGCGGAACCTGGTGGCCTCGCTCGTCTGGCTGATCGCCGTACTGGCGGCCGCCGTACTGGCACTGGGTGCGCTGTTCACCGCGCTCGACCAGGCCAACCAGAGCAACGAGATCGTGCGGTGGGTGCTGGAACGCGGGCACGACCTGGTCGGCCCGTTCAAGGACCTGTTCCGGCTGGAGACCGCGAAGAACACCCTGCTGGTGAACTGGGGGATCGCGGCGCTGGTCTACCTGATCGTCGGCAAGATCATCGAACGCTTCGTCCGCCCCTGAGCTGAGTCGAAAGCCGCGGACGTTCTGCGGCAGCGCACCACACACCAGCACCTTTCAAGTACCGACGCCCGATCGATAGCCGGTACTTGAAAGGTTGCTGGTGCGCTTTTGTTTTACGGCAGCGGCAAGAAGGCAAGTGCTCACTCCGTGTGAATGCCCGGTCTCCGCGCGACGACCACCAGGTCCAGGCACTCGTCGAGCCCGTCGCTCCGCAGCTCGAAGTCCTCGTGACGCGTCCCGGTCACCAGCGTCACCAGATCCTCGGCCCACTTCGCGTGCTCGACCTCGAGCTGCCGCTCCACGCAGTCCCCGTGCCGCGCTTCCCACTCCCGCAGCCGCGGACCGTGGTGCAGTCCGAGCACCTGCGTGACCTCGAGCTCGGCCTCGACGAGTTCGACCAGCTCGCCCGCTGTCAGCTCCTTGGTGTGGTACCAGTTGCCCGGCGGAAAGGTCAGCCGGTTCGGCGTCGTCAGGATGAGAGTGCCGCTGGGGGAGAGGATCCGCGCGCACTCCGCGACGAACCGCGGCTGCTCCCAGAGGTGCTCGATCGTCTGCAGGCTGGTGATCAGGTCGAAGGCGTCGTCTGCGAACCCGGTCTGGACAAGGTTGCCCTGCACCAGATTGAGCTGTGGATAAGCCTTCGCGGCATGGCGAAGCGTCGTACCTTCATAGTCGAGACCGAACACCTGCCGTGCGCCACCGGTGCGCAGCAGCTCCGCGCCGTACCCCTCGCCGCAGCCCGCGTCGAGGACACGGCCGTCCGGTCCGGCACTGTCCACGATCCAGCGGTAGGCGGCCTCGTGGCGCGCGAACCAGTAGTTCTCGTGCCAGATCCCCGGGGCGGTCCGCTCGCCGGTAAGAGGTAACGTCTCGGTCACCCGGTCAGCGTAACTGTGATGGGACTCGCACACGTCATATGTTTCTCGTGAGTAACATCCGTGGCAGGCTGGGAGAGACCGTTAACCAGAAGGGGTCCCACACGCTATGAAGATCGTCGTCTGCGCGAAGTTCGTGCCGGATGCCACGGCGGATCGCCGCTTCCGCTCCGAGGACAACACGGTGGACCGCGCCGGTGTCGACGGGCTGCTGTCCGAGCTGGACGAGTACGCCGTCGAGACCGCGCTCACTGTCAAGGAGAACGGCGACGCCGAGGTGACCGTGCTCACCGTCGGTCCCGAGCAGGCCGCCGACGCCGTGAAGAAGGGCCTGCAGATGGGCGCCGACGCCGGCGTCCACGTGATCGACGACGCGATCCACGGCTCCGACGCCGTGGCGACCTCGCTGATCCTGGCCAAGGCGCTGGGCAAGCTCGAGGCCGACCTGGTCGTGTTCGGGATGGGCTCCACCGACGGTGGCATGGGTGTCGTCCCGGCGATGGTGGCCGAGCGGCTCGGCCTGCCCGCCGTCACGCTGGGCTCGGAGGTGACCGTCGACGGCACCACGGTGAAGATCCGCCGTGACGGTGACACCGCCAGCGACACCGTCGAGGGCACGCTGCCGCTCGTGCTGAGCGTGAGCGACCAGGCCAACGAGCCGCGGTACCCGTCGTTCAAGGGGATCATGGCCGCGAAGAAGAAGCCGGTCGAGACCTGGTCGCTGGCCGACCTGGAGCTGTCCGGCGAGCAGGTGGGCCAGGCCGGCGCCTGGACCGAGGTCACCGAGGTGACCGCCCGTCCGGCGCGCACCGCCGGCACGATCGTCGCCGACGAGGACGGCAGCGGCGCTGCCCAGCTCGTCGAGTTCCTGTCCACCAACAAGTTCCTCTGAGGAGCGACCCGAATATGTCGAACGTTCTCGTTCTCGTCGACCACACCGGCGGCACGGTCCGCAAGACCACCGCGGAGCTCCTCACGATCGCCCGTCGCCTCGGCGAGCCGGTCGCGGTCTACATCGGCGAGGGTGTCCAGGACGCGTTGCCGGCCCTGGGCCAGTACGGCGCCACCAAGGTGATCGCGCTGACCAACCCGGAGCTGTCGCAGTACCTGGTGGCTCCGAAGGCCGAGGCGCTGCAGCAGGTCGCGGCCAAGCTCGACCCGGCCGCGATCCTGATCTCGTCCAGTGCCGAGGGCAAGGAGATCGCCGCCCGGCTGGCGGTCAAGCTGGAGTCCGGCCTGATCACCGACGCGGTGGATGTGCAGGAGGGCCCGGTGACCACGCAGTCGGTGTTCGCGGGCAACTACACCGTCCAGGCCAAGGTCACCCACGGCACGCCGATCATCACGGTCAAGCCGAACGCGGCCACCCCCGAGGCGTCCGAGACGTCGCCGGAGGTGGAGGAGTTCGACGTGACGATCTCCGACGCCGCGAAGACCGCTCGCATCACCGACTCGAAGCCCCGGGCGGCAACCGGTCGTCCCGAGCTCACGGAGGCCGCGATCATCGTCTCCGGTGGCCGGGGGACCGGTGGTGACTTCGGTCCCGTCGAAGCCTTCGCCGACTCCCTGGGCGCAGCTGTAGGCGCTTCCAGGGCCGCTGTGGACTCCGGCTGGTACCCGCACGCCTACCAGGTGGGCCAGACGGGTAAGACCGTCTCTCCCCAGCTGTACGTGGCCGCAGGCATCTCCGGAGCCATCCAGCACCGGGCCGGCATGCAGACCTCGAAGACCATCGTCGCCATCAACAAGGACGAGGAAGCTCCGATCTTCGAGCTGGTCGACTTCGGCGTCGTGGGGGACCTCCACAAGGTCCTGCCGACCGCCACCGAAGAGGTCACCAAGCGCAAGTCCTGAGCTGGTCGGGGCTCGTCGGTACCCGCTGCCGGCGGGCCCCAACCCTCGATTTGCATCTTCACCCCGAATGTCAGTAATGTTCTTCTTGTTGGAGCGAGTGCGGGACGCGAAAGCGGCCGGTCGCTACAGCAAAATCCCTGAAGGTTCTTCGGACCGAATCACGCCTCTAGCGGGCTTCGGTCGCTGAGTCGCGCGGGGATGCTGGATCGGAAAGGGCCGATTTGACCGGGCCTGGACGAAACAGTAAGGTTTGTCGAGTTGCCCCGGAGTCCTGGCCGAAAGGTCACTGACGCGGTGTGCGCCCGATTCTTGAGAACTCAACAGCGTGCCGAAAGTCAATGCCGAAATTTAGCATTAACCCCCATTCACGGCCATCTTTGGTGGTTCGTGATTGGATTCCTTTGTAATTTTTCTG
>NZ_BAAGUR010000004.1:0-941689 GCF_054781295.1 Kribbella endophytica | reverse complement strand
CGCGCTCGAACACGTCGCGCTCGTGGGCGTAGTAGATGCTCGGGAGCGCGATGTTCTCGCGGTCGATGTAGTTCCAGATGTCCAGCTCGGTCCAGTTCGACAGCGGGAACACCCGGACGTGCTCGCCCGGCTTGTGCTTGCCGTTGTACAGCGACCACAGCTCGGGCCGCTGGTTGCGCGGGTCCCACTGACCGAACTCGTCACGCAGGCTGAAGATCCGTTCCTTGGCCCGGGCGCGTTCCTCGTCGCGCCGTCCGCCGCCGAACACGGCGTCGAAGCGGTGCGCGTTGATCGCGTCCAGCAGCGGAACGGTCTGCAGCGGGTTTCGGGTACCGTCGGCGCGTTCGCGTAGCCGGCCGTCGGCCAGGTAGTCCTCCACGCGGGCGACCTCGAGTCGCAGCCCGAGCGCGCCGACGGTGGCGTCGCGGTAGTCGAGCACCTCGGAGAAGTTGTGCCCGGTGTCGACGTGCAGCAGCGTGAACGGCACACCGGCCGGCGCGAACGCCTTCCGCGCCAGGTGCAGCATCACGATCGAGTCCTTGCCACCGGAGAACAGGATCACCGGCCGCTCGAACTCCGCCGCCACCTCACGGAACACGAAGATCGACTCGCTCTCCAGGGAGTCCGGAGCCAGTACGTCGATCATGATCAGACCAGCTCGTGCAGGGTGAGGTACTCGATCACGGTCTCCACCGAGCGCGACACGTCCTCACGATCGGTCGAGAGCCGCAGCTCCGGAGCGAGCGGTGGCTCGTACGGGTCGTCGATCCCGGTCACGCCGGTGATCTCGCCGCGGGCCTGTCGTGCATAGAGTCCCTTCACGTCGCGGGCCACGCAGCACTCGACCGATGCGGCCACGTGCACCTCGACGAACGGGATCCCGGCGTCCTCGTGACTGCCACGGACTGCGTCACGCGTCTCTCGGTAGGGCGCGATGGAGGCGACGACGACCGTCACCCCGTTCCTGGCGAGCAGATTGGCGAGCCAGCCGATCCGGCGGACGTTCGCGTCCCGGGCGGCGCGGTCGAAACCGGAGGCGCCGAGCACCGCGCGGATCTCGTCGCCGTCGAGAACCTCGACCCGGCGCCCGCGCTGCTCGAGGACCTCGGCAGCGGCTCGAGCGACGGTCGACTTGCCGGCACTCGGCAGCCCTGTCAGCCACAGCGTCACGCCGCCGGTGCCGGTGTCTTGCCGGTCGATCGTCGCGGTGTCGAGCTCTGAAAGCATTTCTCCTCCTGGTGGGAAATGTGGTTCTGGTCTGGTGAGTGAGCGGCTCACCGCTGACGCTCGATAGGGTGCGGCGTATGAGCGCGCTCTCCGTCGATGTGTGGTGGGCGCGACTTTCGGAGGTCGGGTCCTTGCTCGACTCGGCAACGGCTCAGCTGTTGACGCTTCCGGAGCAGACCCGGGCGGCTGCCTACCGGACCGAGGCCGACCGGCGTCGTTTCCAGGTCGGCGTGGCCATCACCCGGCTGGCGCTGGCCGAGCAACTGGACTGCGCTCCGGCCGAGGTCGAGCTCGACCGAACGTGCCCCGACTGCGATCAGCCGCACGGCAAAGTCCGGGTGGCAGGGCCTCGGCCCGGCTGGGAGGTGTCGGTGTCCCACTCGGGTGAACTCGTCGGGGTAGCGATGGGGACGGTCGCCCCACTCGGACTCGACGTCGAGCAGATTCGTACTGTCGAGGTGGACAGCATGTCCTCGTTGGTGCTCACACCGACCGAGCGTCGCCGGCTGACCTCGACGACGGACTTCTTCAGGTACTGGACCCGCAAGGAAGCGGTGGTGAAGTCGACGGGAGACGGGTTGCGGCAACCACTGAACCTGGTCAGCGTCACGGCACCGAGTGAGCCTGCCGGAGTGGTCGGCTGGAGCGGCCGTGATCAGGTGGCCGCCGGGATCCGGCTGTACGACCTCGCCGATCGGACCGACCACCTTGCGTCGCTCGCGGTCCTCAGCACGGCGGACATCACGATCTCGGAGCGCGATGCCGGTCCCTTGCTGAATGCCTGGGCTCACCGCTGAACCGCATCCCTCAGCGCCCTGAGCCGATAACCCGCAAGGCGGTTGTAGTGCGGTAGCTGCTCCTCGACCAGCTGGCGGAGGCGTGGTGCGGCTGCCGGATCCACTGTGTACTCGCGTCGGCGAGGCGAGAGACCGGTGCTCTGCTCGACGTCGCGGTGCCAGGCCGCGGTTTGCTGCCAGAGCGGTTGCTCACCGGGCTGCCAGGTCAGTGCCTCCGGAATGTGGGGGAGTCCGACGGCCCGGCAGAAGCCCTCGACCATGAGTTCGGGCTCCGCGACCAGGTCGTCGCCGTCGATGACGACCGGCGTTGTACCGGAGTTGGCGTGGACGTGGTCGACGATCTCGGCCAGGTTCGCGAATCCCGCCTCGCTGCTGGTCAGGCCCGGGTTCATCGCGTGGTGGGAGGCGACCGCGTCCGCGGGCTGCCTGATCATGAACGCGTGCCGCAGCGCAGGAACGAACCGCTCGTCGGCGAGGAGTTCGTCGTACCGGTAGTCGGTGGTCTCCTTGACGAACAAGCGCCGTCCCGCCGCGGCCTGTTCGAGCAGCACGTCGAGAATCTCGCTGGCGGAGCGCAACTCGCGGCCGGCCAGTTCGTACGTCCCCTTCGCGGCCAGGTACGAGAACGGCTCGTGCACGACTTCGAGATCGCCGCGCTCGATCATCACCCGCGCCAGCGCGGTCGACCGCGAGCGCGGCACCGCCCAGACGATCAGTGGCTTGACCGTCGCGCCGGTCACTGCGACCACTCCGTGGGTACCCGATCCCATCGGTGCCTGCGCAGCTCGGACATCAGCTCGGCCGGCAGCGGCTCGGCCGTCCCAGTCGCAAGATTCGCCTGCACGTGCCGTGCCGATCTCATCCCTGGGATGACCGTACTGACGGTCGGTTCCTCAAGGATGAACCGCAGCGCCAGCTCGGGCATCGTCATCTCCGCGGGAACGATCTCCGCCAGCCGTTCGGCGCGTGTCACGCTGGCCTCGAGGTTCTCGGGGACGAAGTAGCTGGCTCGCCAATCGCCCTCCGGCCAGGCGGTGTCCCGGGTCAGCGTCCCCGTCAGCGTGCCCTCGTCGAACGGCACCCGGGCGACGACAGCGATGTCGAGCTCACGGCACGCCGGGAAGAGTTCGTCCTCCGGGGCCTGGTCGAAGATGTTGTAGATCACCTGGACGGCGTCGACCAGTCCCGTCTCCAAGGTCTTCAGGACGTTCGACGGTTCCCAGCGGTTGACGCTGATGCCGACACCGCGGATCAGCCCGCGTTCACGCATCTCGGTGACCGTTCGCTGCCAGCCCGGATCGGTGGCCCAGCTGTCCTCCCAGACATGGAACTGCAGCAGATCGATCGCGTCGACGCCGAGATTGTCCAGACTCGCCCGCAGGTAGGACCACAGGTGGTCGTCGGGGAAGATGTCTGCGATCCGTGCGCCCTTGGCCGACGGCCAGGCCCGGTTCTTGGGTGGAACCTTCGTGGCCACCTTGAGCTCGCGGCCGGGATGCCGGCGCAGCAGCTCGCCGAGGAGCTGCTCGCTGTGCCCGCGGCCGTAGATCCACGCGGTGTCGAAGAAGGTGCAGCCCAGTTCGACGGCGAGGTCCAGTGCGGCGGCCCCGGCCGTGTCGTCGGCGCCGGACCAGCCGCCCTCGCCGCCGGCGATGCCCCACATGCCGTACCCGACCTCACTAACCGGCCACCCCAACCGGCCGAAGCGACGTTCCCGCATCCCTGCCTCCTGATGATCGACCGCGACACCGGCCATCGACTATTGTCAGTCCGTGACCATGACTATAGTTGTCAATCGAGCTGGAGGCGAGAGTGATGACTGATCCGGCGGGCGGACCGGCACTGGTGGGACAGTCGAAACTGGGGCGGGAGCTGCGCGAGCTCGTCGAGAGCGGAGAGCTCGCGGCAGTCCTCGTGCAGTTGCCGGCTCGTGCCATGGTGCGTTCGCCTGGCAGCACCGAGGAAACGGTCTGCCTCATCCGCCGTGGCGTGGTGAAGCAGAGCCGCGCGGCGGCCGGCGGACGTCATTGCGTCGTCGCGCTGCACGGTCCCGGCGACGTGTACGGCGACGTACGCATGGAACCCGGCTTGTGGCAGGACGCGTTGGTGGCGGTTCAGCCACTGCAGTTGTGGCGGATCCGGGCCGGGGACTTCTGCGCCGCGGTGCACAATGGCGGCCTTCAGGCGGCGTACCTCGACCTGCTTGCGCGTCGGCTGGCCGAGCAGCAGCAAGTGATCTCGGACCTCGTCACTCTCGACAGCAGGCATCGGCTGGCAGCGGCTCTGGCGAGGACCGCCGCTCGACTGGGAGTGGCCGGTCCGGGTGGCGTCTGCCTGGATGTCCGGCTCACGCACGAGGAGCTCGGTGCGATCGTCGGGACCACCCGGTCGCGGATCAGCCGGTTCCTGCGGGAGTTTCGCGAGTGTGGACTCGTGCACGGCCGTGGTGGTGCACTCGTGGTCCCCGATCTAGGCCGGTTGACGGAGTTCGCCACCGCCGATCCGGCGCTGGCGGATCAGCAGCTCATCGCCAGCTGATCTCCCGTGTGGCGGGCCGGGGAGACGTACCTGCGACCAGGTCGTTCAAGAGTTCGGCCAGCAGGTCCGGGCGGTCATGCAGGAAGAAGTGGGTGCCTCCGGCAACGGTGGCGAATCTGCTGCCCGGGATCGCCGAGGCGACCCGGGCGAATCGCCGGAGCGACACCTGCTCGTCGAACTCTCCCGCGACGCAGAGAACGGGCGGCCCGGCCGGTGGAAGGTGGGTGAAGGGGTCCTCGGAGAACAGCTGGAACAGCTGGTGGGCGTAGCGGCTCAACCTGAGTCCGTCCCGGACGGGTGCCTTCAGCAACTCGGTGAAGGCCGGATCGACACCGGACAGGGCCGCTTGTCCCGCTGTCTCCCGATCGTCGTCCTGTCTGGCCTGCGGTCTGCCGACGGATCCAGCCACCATCACGGCGAGCTGGTCGGCGAGCTGCGGCTGGTTCACCACCGTCTGGCACATCGTCTCGATGACACGCTCGTAGGCCGAGTCGTCGGTGCTGTCGACGCCGAGCTGTTTGAAGGCACCGTTGAGCATCGTCAGCGATGCGACAAGGTCTGGCCGGCGGGAGGCGAGGTGCGCCGAGAATCGGGCCCCCGTGCACCAGCCGACCAAGTGGTACGCCGGATGCCCCAGGTGATCGAGCACTGCCTCGAGCCCGGTCCGCAACTGGTCGATCGACAGGCCTTCCTCCGCGACGTCGTCCTCGACCACCCCGCCGCACTGGAAGAGCACGACACGGCGCGGCAGCATTCGGTCGATCAGCTCGTACCAGAAGTCCGGTGCCTGGGCGAGCGCGTTGACCAGGACGAGCGGCGTACCGCGGGTCCCGCCGGTCGCGAACCTCATCTGCTCGCCGCCGACCTCGAGCTCCTGCCACTCCAGTTCCGGCGCGGCCCGCAGGCGAGTCGTTGTGCTGCGATCGATCACTGCGGCCAGTTCTTCGGCCGAGGTGCTGTCGAGTTCGGGCAGCCGTACGACGGCTCCGTCCAACCGGGCCGTCAGCAGTCGGTCCACCGCGTTGGCGTCGTTGTCGTCCGGGGCGATCACCAGGTTGACTCCGTACGCCGAACCGACCGCGGCGACGGTCGTCGATCCGGGCCCGATGTCGACGCCGGCCGGCACCAGGATGCGGAGCTGCTGGTCCCGGAGGTATTCGGGGGATCGGGGCCGAAGCTCGTGCACGAGCGAGGCCACGGCCTGTTCGAGTGTGGTCAACACGCTGTCGGTCATGCCGGTCAGCCTCGCCGACAACGCGACCGCTGTCTGCTCACTAATGCACAGCGCCGGGCCGGCGTCCGCCGTACGGTCGCATCCACTCTGTGCACGCCCACCCGTGGAGGTCATCGCTATGGAACAGCTTCAGCAGGTCTGGCCGGACGCCTTCGAGGAAACGGTTCGCTCGCTACTGCCGGCCTACCCCGCCCAGCAGCCGCTATCGCCGGACATCTCTTTCCGGTCGATCGGACTCGACTCGCTCGGCGTGATGGCCCTGGTCATGCGACTGCAGCAACGGTTCGGGCTGAACTTCCCGCCCGCCGCCGTCGCGCTCGTCAATTTCGAGACGCCGGCCGCTGCCTGGCGGACCGTCAGCAAGGCGGTTGATGACAATAGTTGAATCGCCCCTGTTACTTTAGTCATGATTTGGCTAGGCTCTGGGCCAGTGAACGGATCCGGCCGACGCAGGAGCGCAGATCATGGACACCACGCAGACCGGGCAGGAAGCCTTGCGGATCGAGCTGCCCGTCGACGGCGGCACTGTTGGGACGACCGCCGCAGTGGCTGCCGTCGAGGTACCGCTACCCGGCGGGTTGCTCGAGCGGGCGGCTCAACTGACCGCTGCGATCACCGGCGATCGGGGGGAACCGCAACCGACGCTCTGGGCGGCTTGGGCAGCCCTGCTGCACCGGTACAGCGGAACTCCGGCCCTCGCCCTGGTCACCGGAGCCGGCGGCGCCACCGGCTGCCTGCCGTTCGACTTCGCTGACGGCACCAGCTTCCGGCAGGTTGTGGAGGCGGCGGCGCTCAGCCCCGAGCCGCTGCTGATCCCCGGCGACATCGCACTGTTCTCGGCGGGCGTCTGCCACGAGGGAACGACCACCAGTGCAGTTCCTGCCGAGCTGGTGCTCGGCGTCACCTCCGAGGAGGTGACCCTCGGCTACCGGACCGCCGGCTTCTCCGCCGACGCGGCCTCACGGATCGCCGCACAGTTCGTCGCTCTGCTCACCTCGGCGCTGGACGACCCCGACGAGTCCGTACGACGACTGCAGTTGCTGCCCGCCGCGGAGCGCACCCAGCTCCTGATCGACTGGAACGACACGTCGGCCGGCTATCGCGACGACGTCACGGTCGCCGACCTCGTCGGTGAGCAGGCGCAGAAGAATCCGGACCACGCTGCCATCGAGGCCGACAACCGCCACTGGACGTACGACGAGCTCGACCGGGACGCGACCGCACTGGCCGCGGTGCTGCTCGAAGCGGGTCTGCGCCGCGGTGCCCGCGTCGCGGTCCTGGTCGAGCGGTCCGCAGAGTGCGTCATCGGGTTCCTCGCGGTGGTCCGCGCCGGCGCCACCGCCGTACTGCTCGATCCGGACAATCCCGACGCCAGGCTGACCGCCGTGCTCGACGACGCGGAGGTCGCCGGAGTCATCACCCGGAAAGCCTCGTGGCACCGGCTGGCGGCGCGTCATGCGGACATCGCGTTGTGCATCGACGATCCCGACTCGGCACCGCGTCTCGACGGCGGTGCCGTCTCGGACGAGGCGGGCGTGGTGTTCTACACGTCCGGCTCGACCGGCGAGCCGAAGGGAGTGCTGATCCGGCACCGCGCCTTCGCCAACATGGTCGAGTGGAGCCGGACGGCGTACGGGATCTCCAGCGGCGATCGAGCCGCCTGGGCCTCGTCGCCCGGCTTCGCCATCGCGGCCCAGGAATGGATCACGCTGCTCGGCCTCGGGGCGACCCTGTGCATAGCGGCACCCGAGACGGCCGCGTCGCCGCCGGACTTGCGGGACTGGATGCTGGTCGAGCGGATCACTGTCGCGGTGCTGGTGGCCCCGATGGCCGAGCGCCTGTGGTGGTTGACCTGGCCCTCCGAGAACGTCTCGCTGCGGTACCTGTTCGCCACCGGCGCGCCGGTTCGGCGATGGGCTCCCGCCGATGTGCCGTTCGAGCCGGTCGTGTTCTACGCCACCACCGAGACTCTGGTGACCACTTCCTGTTTGAACATCGCGACAGGGCTGCGTGCGACGTCCAAGGGTCTGGCGACACGGGAGGACAGGCGTGCGCCGCTCCCGGTGGGCCGACCGATCGCGAACACGCGCCTGTACCTGCTCGACGCGGCCGGTCACCCCGTTCCGATCGGTGTCATCGGCGAGCTCCACATTGCCGGCGCGGGTCTTGCCCTCGGCTACCTCGGCAAGCCGGAACTCACCAGGGAGCGTTTCGTCCGGCACTCCATCTCCGAGGAAGCCGAGGAGCTGCTCTACCGCACCGGCGACCTCGCCCGGTTCCGGGCCGACGGCCTCGTCGAGATGGTCGGCCGGGCCGATCTGCAGACGAAGGTCCGTGGCTTCAGGGTCGAGCCCGAAGCGGTCGAGAGCGCTCTCGAGTCGCTGACCGCGGTTCGCGAGGCGGCCGTCGCGGCCCGGCCCGACGCGACCGGTGAGGTCACGCTCGTCGGATACGTCGTACCGGAGGAAGGCAACGGTCCGGACGTCGTGGCCAGGATCCGTGAAGAGCTCGGCCGGCTGCTGCCGGCATACATGGTCCCGACCTCGTTGGTGCTGCTCGACGTGCTGCCGCGGCTCACCAACGGCAAGCTCGACCGGAAGTCGCTGCCGGTCGCACCCATGACCGTCGACCGCCCATACGTCGCCCCACGCACCGAGACCGAGCGGACGATCGCCGGCATCTGGGCCGACGTCCTCGGGGTCGAGAGGGTCGGTGCCGACGACGGCTTCCTCGAGCTCGGGGGGCACTCGTTGGCCGCCATCGACGTCACGTCCCGAATCCGTGAGACGTTCGGCGTCACGGTCGGACTGCATGAGCTCTACGCCGCGGGGACGGTCTCAGGCGTCGCCGAGATTCTTGCTTCCGGCAACCGGTCTGGCGACCAGGATCACGGCCGGCTTCCGGTGGTCGTCTCCGACCTGGCCGGCCGGCACAGCCCGTTCCCGCTGACCGACACGCAGTACGCCTACTGGATCGGCCGTGGTGACGCGGTCGAGCTGGGCAACGTTGGATGCCACGGCTACTTCGAGTGGCAGAGCGACGACCTCGACGTCGACCGTCTCCAGCTGGCGTGGGACCGCCTTGTCCAGCGGCACGAGGCACTCCGGCTGGTGATGCTGCCGAACGGGACCCAACAGGTCCTCGCGGATCCACCGCCGTACGCCGTCGAGGTGCTCGACCTCAGCGATCACGCTCCCGAAGACGCCGAGCGCGTCACCGGCGAGTTGCGTGAACGGCTGGCGCATCACGTGTTCAGCGTCGACGCCTGGCCTTTCTTCGACGTACGGGTGACCCGGCTGCCCGGGGGACAGGTTCGCCTGCACCTCAGTTTCGACCTGCTGATCTGTGACGCCTGGAGCTACGTTCAGCTGCTCATCCCGGAACTCGTGCTCTTCTACGAGGATCCAGGTCTCGCGCTGGAACCGCTGGAACTGACTTTTCGCGACTACGTGCTCGCGACCGACGGTGCACTCGTGGAATCGCCGGCCTACGAAGCGTCGCGAACCTACTGGCTGGACCGGATCGATTCGTTGCCCCCGGCACCTGACCTGCCGCAGGCGGCGTCGGGCGGCCAGGCAGCACCCGTCTTCAGCCGTCGTGCCGACCGGCTCGAGGCGGACGAGTGGAACTTGCTGCAGCACCAGGCGAACCGCCGCGGCGTCACGCCGACCTGTCTGCTGATCACCACGTTCGCCGAGGTGCTCCGGACCTGGAGCAAGAGTGACAGCTTCACGATCAACTGCCCACTGTTCAACCGGTTGCCGGTGCACCCCCAGGTGCACGACATCGTCGGGGACTTCACCACCACCTCGCTGCTCGCGGTCGAGCCCACCGGCGGCTCGTTCGCCGAACGGGCGCGGGCCGTTCAGCAACGCATGTGGGAGGACCTGGAGCACCGCCACTTCGGTGGCATCCAGGTGATGCGCGAGCTGGCGGCGCGTGAGCGCGACCGGGTCCGGGCGTCCTTCCCGGTCGTCGTGACCAGCCTGCTCGGCCAGCCGCCACGACGTACGGCAACCGCGATCGGTGAGTCGGTGTACTCGATCTCGCAGACCCCGCAGGTGTCGATCGACTTCCAGATCTGGGAGGAGAACGGCGCGCTGACCTACAACTGGGACAGTCTCGACGCCTTCTACCCGGACGGGATGCTCGACGACATGTTCGAGGCCCACCGCGGTCTGGTCCGCTGGCTGCTGTCCGACGAGGCCCACTGGGAGCTTGAACCGCCCTCGCTGCTGCCGGAGTGGCAGCGGACCCAACGCGACCAGATCAACGACGCCGCCCGCACAACGCTGTCCGGACCGTCGTACCTGCACACCCCGCTGGCGGAGCACGCACGACGTACGCCGGACGCACCGGCGATCATCACTCTCGAACGCACGCTCAGCTACGCCGACCTCGACGCGACCACCAACCGGCTCGGACGGTTGCTGCGGGCCGCGGGCGCCGTGCCGAACCAGCTGGTCGCGATCCACCTCGACAAGGGCTGGGAGCAGATCGCGGCAGCGCACGGCATTCTCGCGTCCGGTGCCGCGTACCTACCGATGGATGCCGCCTGGCCGGTCGACCGTCTGCACCGCCTGGTCGACCAGGCTCGGATCGAGATCGTGGTGACGCACTCCGCGCTGGTCGACGGGGCGCGGTGGCCGGGGCACGTCCGGGTCGTATGCGTCGACCGTGATCTCGAGGACGGTGACGCGCGTCCGCTCGAGCCTGTGCAGGAGCCTTCCGATCTCGCGTACGTGATCTTCACCTCCGGGTCGACCGGCACGCCGAAGGGGGTCATGGTCGACCACCGGGGCGCGCTCAACACGATCGTGGAGGCCAATCTCCGGTTCGGCGTCGGGCCGGACGACCGCTGCTTCGCGGCGTCCCCGCTGCACTTCGACCTCTCCGTGTACGACGTCTTCGGGATGACCCAGGCCGGCGGTGCGGTCGCCGTACCCGGTCCGATGCCCTTCCCGCCGCACTGGCTGGAGCTCATGAAGAAGGCCGGTGTCACGTTCTGGAACTCGGTGCCGACCCTGATGGACATGGCCGTCTCCGAAGCGGAGACCGCCGGTACCGCGGAGGCCTTCGAGTCACTGCGTACCGTCGTCCTGGCCGGCGACTGGATCCCGCTGCCGCTGCCGGACCGGATCCGGGCGCTGAACCCGCGGACGGCGGTGATCTCGTCCGGTGGCCCGGCCGAGACGTGCATCTGGTCGGTTGTTTACCCGATCGACGAGGTCGACCCGGACTGGACGAGCATCCCGTACGGCAAGCCGATGGCCAACCAGCGATACCACGTGCTGGCCCCGGATCTCTCGCCACGACCCACCTGGGTGCCCGGCGAGATCTACACCGCGAGCGAGGTCGGTCTTGCCCAGGGCTACTGGGGTGACCCGGAGCTCACCGCACGCAAGTTCGTCGAGCTGCCGGGCTACGGCCGCGCGTATGCTTCCGGCGATCTCGGCCGGTACCTGCCGGACGGGAACATCGAGATCCTTGGCCGCGAGGACTTCCAGGTGAAGATCCGTGGCGTAAGGATCGAGCTGGGCGAGGTCGAAGCCGCGGTCCGTTCGTGCCGTGGGGTCGATACCGCGGTCGTCGTCGCCGGCGGTCCTGCGGGCGAGTCGTTCCTGCACGCGTACGTCCTCTGGGCGGCCGGCCGGACCGGTGAGCTCGATGCCCTGCGGGAGCACCTGATCGGCATTCTGCCGGGCTACATGCTGCCGCACCGGATCACGGTCCTCGACGAGTTGCCGTTGACCCGCAACGGGAAGGTCGACCGGCTGGCGCTGACCACGAGCGCCGCGGACGACACGGTGGGACCGGTCCGCACGTTCGTCCCCCCGGTCACGGCCGTCGAGCAGGTGACCTGCGCGCTGTTCGCGGAGGTGCTCGGGCAGGAGGAGGTCGGTCTGAGCGACGACTTCTTCGTACTGGGCGGCAACTCGCTCACGGCCGTCCGCCTGATCACGCTCCTGGCAGAGATTCTCGGGCCGCAGCTGTCGATCCAGCAGCTGTTCACGGCCCGCACCGTCGAGACCGTGGTGAGCGCGGTCCTGGCCGACCCGATCGGCCGCGCCGAGGTGGAAGCCCTCGCCTCGGTGTTGCTCGAACCCGGCACGGACGAGTCGAACGAACCCGTCCCCACAACAGAAAAGGACACATCGACATGCTGACAGGACAGTTGTGGAGTCACTCGGACTTCAAGCGGTTGTGGTTCGGGCAGAGCCTGAGCAGTTTCGGTGACCGCATCTCGCGGATCGCCCTGCCGACCCTGGCTCTGCTCACCCTCGACGCCTCGACCTTCCAGGTTGGTCTGCTGGCCGCCTTCGGCGTCCTGCCGTACCTGGTCCTGGGCCCGTTCGCGGGCCTGCTCGCGGACAGGGTCGCGCGCCGCCCGTTGCTGGTGGGCGCCGACCTGGGCCGGTTGCTGTCCCTGCTGAGCCTTCCGCTGGCCCATCTCTTCGGGCACCTGACCCTGACCCACCTGATGATCGTTGCCGCAGTCAACGGTGTGCTCACGGTCTTCTTCGACGTCGCGTACCAGTCGTACATCCCGCACCTGGTCGGTCGCGAGCACATCGTCGAGGCGAACGGAAAGTTGTCCTTCACCAGGTCGGCCGCCGACGTCGGCGGTGCGGCCCTCGGTGGTGGCCTGTTGCAGATCCTCGGTGCTGTCGTGGCCGTCGTCGTCGACGCCGTCACCTTCCTGGTCTCGGCGGTCTCCGTCCTGCTGGTCCGGGATCGTGAGGACGTCCGGACGGCGTCCGGGCAGAAGCCGGGCGCGGTCATGGACGACCTGAAGATCGGTTTCACCACCATCGGCGGCGACGGCCGGCTGCGGACTCTCATGACGGCGACCGGCGTGCTCAACCTCGGTGGTGCCGCGGCCAGCGCGCTCGTGCTGGTCTACGCCTACCAGATCGCCGGGCTGAGCCCGCTCCAGGTCGGTATCGCGTTCGGCTGTGGAGGGATCGGCCTGCTGGTCGGAGCGAGCACGGCGGCCAAGCTGGCGGAGAAGCTGTCGCTCAGCACCGCCTTGATCGTGACGATCGTCGCGTCCGGTCTGTCCAGCATCGTGTTGGCGACCACCCCGGTGTCCGCCGCCTTCGGCGTGCTGATGTTCTGCCAGTTCGTGGCCGGCCTCGCGAACTCGACGTACAACATCCACGTGCTCAGCCTGGTCGCCGGCATCACGCCGTTCGAGCTGCTCGGCCGGGTCGGCGGTACGGCGATGTCGGTGGTGCACGGCAGTGGCGCGCTGGGTGCGGCACTCGGCGGCACCATCGGTGCGGCGCTCGGTGTGCGGGCGACGATCGGTGGTGCGGGTGCCTTGATCATCGCCGTCGCGGTCATGGTCGCGGTGAGCCCTGTTCGCTCGATCCGTCAGCACCCGGGCGGCGAGGAGGCCGCACCGGCCGCGGATCAGCCCGCGGAACCGGCTCCGAGTGCCGACGAGAGCGGGAAGCAGCCGGTGCGATGACCAACCAGTTGCTGCGGCTGATGAAGCTGTCGCCGGAGCTTCGGCGGGAGGCGGTGGGCCGGTTGCGGTGCGAAGCCGGAGTGGGCCCGGCTCCGTCGGCCTCGGTGGGCTCGCCCACGCCGGTCGTTCGGCGGGCAGCCCTGGACGGCGAACCGCCTGAGGCTTCGCACTTCCAGGAGCAGTTGCTGTTCCTGCACGTGCTGCATCCCCGAAGTGCGGCGTACAACATTCCGCTGCGGGCGAGGATCAGCGGTCCCCTCGACATCGCGACCTTCACCGAGACGATCAGTCGTGTCGAGGCCAGGCACGAGGTGCTGCGAACGCACCTCGAGCTTGCCGGGGGCCGGACGGTGCAGCGCATCAGGTCGGCGGGTAGTGCTGTGGCGCCGGTGACGGACCTCAGTTCGCTGCCTGCGGCGGAGCGCGCCGGAGCACTGGAGCAGGCCGTGTCCGCGGCGGTTCACGAACCGTTCGCCGTACGGAGCGGGCCGCTCGTCCGGGTCCGGCTGGTCCGGCTCAGCGACT
This sequence comes from Kribbella endophytica, assembly GCF_054781295.1. NCBI lineage: Bacteria > Bacillati > Actinomycetota > Actinomycetes > Propionibacteriales > Kribbellaceae > Kribbella > Kribbella endophytica. Next base: position 927,894 of record NZ_BAAGUR010000004.1, on the reverse strand, counting down.
CGGAGCACGAGTTGATCTGGGTCGCTCACCATGCCGTGGCCGACGGGCAGTCGTTGCACACCTTGGTCCGGGAGATCGCTGCGACCTACCGCGCTGTGTCCACCGGGGCCGGTCCACTTCCGCCGCTGCCGGTGCAGTACGCCGATCTGGCGGTGCATCAGCGTGAACAGCTCACCGAGGACCGGCTGACCGCGATGGTCGAGCACTGGCGGCCGCTCCTGGCGGGTGCGCCCGCGTTCGATCCGCCGACGGATCTGCCGCGGCCGACGGTCCAGGACTTCAACGGCGCCATGCTCGGGTTCAAGGTGCCGGAGGCGGTGGCGGACCGACTGCACGACGCCGGGCGGGAACTCGGAGCCACCTTGTTCATGGTCCTCTTCGCGGCGTACCGGGTGTTGCTCGCCGGCTGGACGGGCCAGCACGACCTGACGGTCGGCACCTCGGTTGCCGGACGTGGATCGACCGGCACCGACCAGCTGATCGGCCCGCTGCTGAACGTGGTCCCGACACGGGTCGTGGTCGATCCGGACGGAACGTTCCGCACGCTCGTCGAGCAGGTTCGCGACGGAGTCAGCGATGCTCTCGACTACCAGGACCTGCCATCAGGGCAGCTGGTCCGCGGGCTGGCGCCGCCGCGCGATCCCGGGCGGAACCCCTTGTACCAAACGATGTTCGACGTCAACGAGTGCGGTCCCGGACCGCAGGCACTGGCCGACGACGTCGTGCTGACCGAGGTCCCGATCGCCTTGGAGGTCTCGCAGATGGACGTGGCCGTCGTGATGGCCAACGAGCTGGACACCCTGACCGGCCGCTTCGAGTACCGGACGGCACTGTTCGGCGAGGCGACGATCAGGTCGCTGAGCGAGGCCTTCGTACGGATCCTGGCTGCGGTGGGCGAGGATCCGGAGGCTCGCCTGGACGACCTGGTCCGGGCTGTTCCGGTGCCGGCGGGAGCACGGCGATGACCACCTTCGCCGGGGAGGACACGATCGGGCTGGCCACCCTCAAGCGCCTGGCGGACACCTGGCCGCGGCGCGCCGCGGTCCGCCGCGAGCTGGTGATCGAGGGCGAGGTCACAGAGTACGACGCGGCGCTGCCCGACTACCCGGCGCATCTGATGCCGTTCGCGGAGCACCCGGACTTCCTCGCCGCGACGGCGGAGCAGCGGGCGCAGGTGATGTCCGGGATGTGGCTGGGCTACAACCAGCGGGTGATCGCCACCGAGTCGCTGATCGCGAACCCGGCCTTCGAGCTGGTGATGCGAGGAGTGTTCCCGGGCAGCGAGGACCGGGTCATCCAGCAGACCGTTCAGCAGTCCCTGGTGGACGAGAGTTTCCACACCTACATGCACATGATGGCTGTCAATCGCACCTGCGACCTGCGCGGGATCGGCGAACGGCCGCAGCAACCGACCCTGATCACCTACCGTCGTCTGCAGGCGGTGCTGGCCGAGATGACCGAGCAGTGGCAGCGCGACGTGGCCGTCCTGGTCTGGGGAGCGGTCGCCGAAACCTGCATCAACGCGCTGCTCGGGCTGATCGCCCGCGATCCCGGGGTGCAGCCGATGCACTCGCTGATCACCAAGCTGCACCTGCGCGACGAGTCGGCGCACGGCTCCGTGATCGTCGAGGTGGTCAAGATTCTCTTCGCGCGGATGAACCCGGCGCAGCGCGACGTGCTGATCCGGTGCTTGCCGCCGGCGCTGGAGGCGTTCGGCGTCCAGGACCCGATGGCGTTGCGGCTGGAGCTGCGCACCGCCGGGATCGCGAAAGCCGACGAAATCGTCGCCGACATCGGGCGCGGGGGATCGGGCACGAAGCTGGTCCGGGACTACTCCGGCACCCAGCGACTGGTCTCCGAGCTCGGGCTGAGCGGGCAGATCGACTTCGACTTCCCCGATCGGCCCGACTGGGCGCTCACTCCACCACTGGACGGCCGGGAGGGCTGATGGGTATGCGTCTGCTGCTGATCGACAACTACGACTCCTACACCTACAACTTGTTCCAGCTGCTCGCCGTCGCGACCGGCCAGGAGCCGACCGTGCTGGTGAACGACGACCCTCGCCTGAGCCGGCTCGACCCGTCCGAGTACGACGCGGTGGTGATCTCGCCGGGCCCGGGCCGCCCCCAGCACGCCACCGACCTGGGCTGGTCGTGGGACGTGCTCGAGCGGTTCCCGGACCTGCCGGTGCTGGGTGTTTGCCTAGGGCATCAGACGATCGCGTACCAGGCCGGGGCCGAGGTACGGGAGGGCGACCCCAAGCACGGGCACATCACGCGGATCACCCACGACGGCACCGGGCTGTTCGCGGGGTTCCCCGAGGCGTTCGACGCCGTGCGCTACCACTCACTGCACGTGGCCGGGCTGCCGGACGAGATCGAGGCCACCGCCTGGTCGGAGGACGGCGTCATCATGGCGCTGCGGCACCGGACGTTGCCACGCTGGGGTGTGCAGTTCCATCCCGAGTCGGTGGCGACCGAGCTCGGCCTGCGACTGGTCCAGAACTTCCTAAATCTGGTCGCGGCGAACAGCCGCCCGGCACTGCGGCTGGAGGTGGCCCGGGTCGGGCACGCCGCCGACACCGAGCAGGTGTACCGCACCCTGTACGCCGACAGCCCGAACGCCTTCTGGCTGGACAGCAGCTTGGCCGAGGCGGGGCGAGCGAGGTTCTCCTTCCTCGGGGACGCCTCCGGTCCGCTCAGCGAAGTACTGACGTACCGTACCGGCGACGGAGAGGTCGAAGTCCGCGCCGCGGGCCGTGTCCGGTCGGAACCGGGCAGCATCTTCGACGTACTGGAACGCCGGCTGGCCGAACGCGCGCTGCCGCCGGCGGAGCTGCCCTTCCAATTGAACGGAGGGTACGTCGGGTACTTCGGTTACGAGCTCAAGGCCGAGACCGGAGGGACCAACGCCCACCGGAGCCGGACCCCGGACGCGGCCTGGATGTTCGCCGACCGGCTGGTGGTCGTAGACCACGTGGAGTCGGTGACGTACCTCGTCGCGATCACCGAGGCCGAGGACGCCGCCGAACGGGCGGGGCGCGAGTGGCTGACCCGTACCGCGCGAGCCCTGGGCAACCTGCGGTCTGCCGGGGGACGGCGCGAGCCGGTCGGAGTCGGCGCTCCCTCAGGCCACGGGCTCGACCGTCCACGGGAGCGGTACCTCGCGGACATCGAGGCCTGTCAGGAGGAGCTGCGGCGCGGTGAGAGCTACGAGATCTGTCTGACCAACCACTTCAGCTTCCCGCCGCTGGCCGATCCGCTCGACTTCTACCGGGACCTTCGCCGCGCCAACCCGGCGCCGTACGCGGCGTACCTGAGGTTCGGCGAGCTGACCGTGATGAGCTCGTCGCCCGAGCGGTTCCTGAAGATCACCGCTGACGGTGTGGTCGAGAGCAAACCGATCAAGGGCACCGCGCCCAGGTCGGCGGATCCCGGCCAGGACGAGGAACTGCGCGCCGACCTGACTAGGTCGGCCAAGACCCGGGCCGAGAACCTGATGATCGTCGACCTCGTGCGCAACGACCTCGGCCGGGTCTGCGAAATCGGCACGGTGGAGGTTCCGCAGTACCTCGTGACCGAGAGCTACGCGACCGTTCACCAGTTGGTGTCGACGATCCGCGGGCAGCTCCGGCCGGAGATCAGTGCGGTGACCTGCGTCCGGGCCTGCTTCCCCGGCGGATCGATGACCGGAGCGCCGAAGGTCCGGACGATGGACATCATCGATCGGCTGGAGCAGTCACCGCGTGGCGTCTACTCCGGCGCGCTCGGCTACCTCGGGCTCGGTGGGGGAGCGGACCTGAGCATCGTGATCCGGACCGCCGTGAACGACGGCCAGGAGCTCCGGATCGGTGCCGGCGGTGCCATCGTGCTCGGCTCGGACGCCGAGGACGAGTACGACGAGATGATGCTGAAGGCTCGGGCCCTGCTCGCGACCCGGGCCGCTCAGGTGGGAGTCGGTGACCTGACGCCGACCATCTCCTAGCCGGACGGGTTCTGCCACCGAGGGGCGCGCCGCTCGACGAACGCGGCGGGCCCCTCGGTGGCGTCAGGGCTCGTACGCCGCTTCTCCTCCCACGGGTACCGGGTGGTGAACGCCTCGGCGAGGGACAGTTCCCGCGACGTGGTGGCGATCTCCTTGGCGGCCCGTACGGCGACTGGGGAGCACGCGACCAGGTCGGCGACCCAGGCCTCGACGCAGGAGTCGAGGTCGGCGGCAGGTACCACGTCGTTCACCAGGCCGTAGTGGTGCGCGGCGGTGGCGGTCATCGGCCGGCCGGTGAGCAGGTGGCCGAGGGCAACTTTCTGGGGCAGCTGCCGGGGGAGCCTGATGGCGCCGCCGGCGCCGGCCACGAGTCCGAGCTTCACCTCGGGGAGAGCGAAGGTGGCGTGCTCCACGGCGACGGCGATGTCGCAGGCCAAGACCAGCTCGAGGCCGCCGCCGATCGCGTGACCGTTGACGCGGGCAACGATCGGTTTGGTCAGGCCGAACCGCTCGGTCAGGCGCGGCGACCCGGACACACCGCCGCTGCCCAGGCTGGTCGGCTGGACTCCGGAGCGGTTGCGGGCCGCGAGTTCCTTGAGGTCCTGGCCCGCGCAGAAGGACCGGTCTCCCGCACCGGTCAGGACGGCGACCCACTGCTCGTCGTCCGTCTCGAACTCGTCGAGCAGCCGGCACAACTGTCGGTGCGCGTCGAGGTCGAGCGCGTTGCTCACCGCGGGCCGGTCGATCGTCAGGTACGAGACGTGGCCCCGCCGGACGCGTGTGATCTTGGTTTCCGTGACTTTTGTTGTCATATGCAGTAACAATAGTTGTGACATTCGAGCTGGCAAAGGGGTGGCATGGTCACGAACACGGTGCAAGTGGTCGGGGTGGGCACCGCGAACCAGCCGACGTCGTACTCCCAGGCCGACGTCCTGGACCGCTACGGCATCACCGACGGCAGGATTCGCGGGGTCTTCCTGAACGGCGGTATCGAGCGGCGATCGCTGCACCTGCCGGCGGACGGAGCGGACGGCAGGCCACGGACCGAGAGCCAGGCGGACCTGCTGGCCAAGCACCGCTCCGACGGAGTCGCGATGGGCGTCGAGGCACTGGGCCGGGCGCTCGAGCGCGCCGGTGCGGGACTCGACGACGTCCGGTACCTGTGCTGCGTGTCGTCCTCGGGCTGGCTGACCCCCGGGCTGAGCGCGCTGATCTGCCGCGAGCTGGACCTCGCCTGGGACGTCGGCCGCCTGGACGTCGTCGGGATGGGCTGCAACGCCGGGCTGAACGCGCTGTCCGCGGTGACCGGCCGCGCGGTCCAACGCCCGGGTGAGCTCGCGATCCTGCTGTGCGTCGAGGTCTGCTCGGCCGCGTACGTCTTCGACTCGACGATCCGCTCGGCGGTGGTCAACAGCCTGTTCGGGGACGGCGCCGCTGCACTGGCCGTGGTTGCCGACGAGCAGCCCGGGCGGGAGGCCGGCCCCCGCGTGCTGAAGTACAGCAGCTGCCTGATCCCGGACTCGCTCGCGGCGATGCGCTACGACTGGGACAGCGACCACGGGAAGTTCAGCTTCTTCCTCGACCCGCAGGTTCCGTACGTCGTCGGCGCCCACGCCGGTCAGGTCATCGACCGGTTGCTCGCGGGCACCGGCCTGGACCGCCGCGACATCGACCACTGGGTGGTGCACTCGGGCGGCCGGAAGGTGATCGACTCGGTGAAGATCAACCTCGGCCTGACCACGCACGACCTGCGGCACACGAGCGGGGTGCTGCGCGACCACGGCAACCTGTCGAGCGGTTCGTTCCTGTTCTCCTTCGAGCGGCTTCTCGACGAAGCCGTCGCCCGACCGGGCGATCACGGCGTTCTGATGACGATGGGGCCCGGCTCCACCATCGAGAGCGCCCTCATCCGCTGGTGACGCGACGATTGTGAGGTATCAACGATGGCTGGACACGGTACGGGTCTGATCAGTATCGGCAGTGGAAGTGGTTTCGACGACGACCTGCTGGGCGCTGTCGAGCAAGCCACCGCCACCGCCGAGGGCGGCGACGGCGTGGTGCTCGAACTGCACCCGGGCGGTGGTCACCAGGCGTGGCCGGGCAACGTCCCGATCGCCGCGATCAATCGATGGGAACGCGCGCTGCGGCGCTTGGAGAGGGTGCCCGCGCCGGTGGTCGCGGTGGCGTCGGGGACCTGCACGGGGCCGGCGGCCGAGGTGCTGCTGGTCGCCGACTTCCGGGTGGTGACGCGGGACTTCGTCTTCGTCCTCGGTGCGGAGGGCGGCGCTTGGCCGGGCGCCGTACTGCATCGCCTGGCGTGTCAGCTGGGGGTCGCTAGGGCGAAGCAGCTCGCGCTGTGGCGGCAGCCGCTGACCGCGCGCAAGGCCGTGGCCCTGGACCTGGTCGACGAGCTGGCCGACGACCTCCGGCTGGCGCTGCGCCGTGCCGAGGAGATGCTCGGCAGCGCCGCACCTGATGGCGGCGAGGACTTCGCGGTGATTCGGCGGCTGCTGCTCGACGCTCCGGCGACCAGCGTCGACGAGGCGCTCGGCTCACACCTGGCGGCCGCCGACCGCCTGCTGCGTCGCCCGAGGATCGAGCCGGTCGTGACCACTTCGGGAGCCGCGCTGTGACCAGCTCGGAGACCGCTGTCCGGCCGCGCCGGATCAGCAGTCGGGCGGCCCGGCACGAGTTCCTGGCCGAACGGGCCGAGCGGATCTACGACGAGGTAACCGACGGGTACCGCCGGCGGATGTTCCTGGACGAGCTCGTCTTCACGGTCGCCGAGCGGTGGCCGGGCCTGGCTCCGACCCGGGAGGAGATCGCCGGCGAACGAACCCGGCGGCAAAGCGAGAAGGAAGGCCTCGAGGTCGACCAGGGCATCCTGCTGAGCCATCTGCTGGCCGACCGGCGAGCGGGAACCCATCTGCTGGAGTCCCAGTTGCAGCCGACCGAGCTGGCCCGCCGGTTGCTACCGGAGTTCCGGTCCCAGGGCGAGGTGCAACTGGAGACCGTGCACCTCGAGCGGTGGGACGGTGTCGCGTACCTGACGGTCGCCAACCACGAGTTCCTGAACGCCGAGGACGACCGGCTCGGCCGGGACATGGAGGCAGCGATCGATCTGGCCCTCCTCGATCCGGACGTCGAGGTCGGCGTCGTCCGGGGCGGTGTGATGCTGCACGAGCGGTACGCCGGCCGGCGGGTGTTCAGCGCCGGGATCAACCTCACCCACCTGTACGAGGGCCAGATCTCGTTCGTGAACTTCGTGCTCGGCCGCGAGGTCGGCTACCTGAACAAGATCTTCCGCGGACTCGTGGTCGACGGCGAACCGGTCGAGAAGCCCTGGATCGCGGCGGTGGACAGCTTCGCGATCGGCGGTGGGTTCCAGCTGCTGCTCGTCTTCGACCAGGTCATCGCCTGCGACGACAGCTACGTCAGCCTGCCGGCGCTGCGGGAGGGAATCATTCCCGGCATGGCCAATCTGCGGCTGACCCGGACCGTCGGAGCCCGGCAGGCCCGGCGGTTGTTGCTGGGTGGAGCTCGCCTTCCGGCCAACGGGCCGGAGGCATTGACCTGGTGCGACGAGGTGGTACCTGCGCATCGGATGGAGGATTCGATCGCGGCCGCGGTGAAGCAGCTGCGAAGGTCCGCGGTGATCGCCAACCGGCGGATGGTCCGGTTGGCCGAAGAGCCGCTGGAGGCGTTCCGCCGGTACGCCGCGCCGTTCGCGCTCGAGCAGGTCCAGCGGATGTACAGCGCCGACGTCCTCGAGTCCCTCGAACGGGCCTGGATGCGCCGCCGGGCAGCCCGCGGATGAGTCGTCTGGCGGTCGCCGACCTGCCGGCGGCGGTGGTCGATCCACGGCTGGGCTCGATGACCTTCCTGAACGAGATCACCGCGCGGTACCCACGAGCGATCTCGTTCGCTCCTGGGGCCCCGCACCGCGAGGCTTTCGAGGCCGTCGACGTGGCCCGGGCAGTGGCCGTCTTCGAGCAGCACCTGTCTGCCCAGGGACTGGGAACCGCGCAGATTCGTAGCCGGTTGTTCCAGTACGGGCCGACGCGCGGACTGCTGGGGGAGATGATCGCGGCCTCGTTGCGTACGGACGAGGGCATCGCCGTCGACCCGGACCAGGTCGTGGTGACGGTCGGGGCGCAGGAGGCCCTGGTGGCGGTGCTGCGGGTGCTGCACGATCCCGCGCGCGGTGACGTGGTCGCGATGACGGATCCCGGGTACGCCGGTGCGCACGGCGCCGCGCGGATCCTCGGCCTGGAGATGCTCGCGGTCCCCGATGACGGCCGTGGTCCGGACGCGGCAGCCCTGCGCACGGTGGTGACTACGGCTGAGCGGATCGGGCGGCGCATTCGGAGCTTGATCGTGGCTCCGGATTTCGCCAACCCCACCGGGGCGCAGATGCCGCTGGCGGCCCGGCTGGAGTTGCTGACCGAGGCCGAACGGCTGGGCGTGCTGCTGCTCGAGGACACGACCTACCGCTTCACCGCCCCACCGGGCGCTGAGATTCCGTCGCTCAAGGCCCTCGACCGGACCGGGCAGGTCGTTCAGATCGGCACCTTCGCGAAGATCGGCGTTCCTGGTGCACGGCTCGGTTACGTGGTTGCCGACCAGTGCACCGACGTGGGGATGACGCTGGCCGATCTTGTGACGACGGTGAAGGGTGTCCTGACTGTCAACACCTCACCGATCGCGCAGGCGGTCGTCGGTGGGTTGTTGCTGGAGCACGGTGGTTCGATGCGCTGTCTCGGCGCGAGCAGAGCCGGGCTGTACCGGCGCAACCTGCAACTGCTGCTGGAAGCACTCAACCGGCACCTGGGCGATCCGCAGGGCGACGACGTGAGCTGGAACGAGCCGACCGGAGGTTTCTTCGTCCGGATGGCCATCAACAAGCAGGCCGACGATCAGCTGCTCCGCCGGTCGGCCGAGGACTTCGGCGTGCTGTGGACGCCGATGCGGTACTTCAGCCTCGGAGACGGCGGAGATCGCCAGCTCCGGCTCGCCTGCAGCTCTCTCGACCCGGACCAGATCGACGAAGGTGTGTCGCGGCTGGCCAAAGTCGTCCGCGACTGATCAGGTCAGTCGGTCCGGCCGGGGAGCTGATCGGCGAAGAAGCCGGCTATGCGTGGCCAGAGGTCGGCGCGCGCGGCGGCGTTGGCTGCCGCGCTGCCTCCGGTCGCGAACCGCACTCCGGGCCCGCCGGTCACCAGTTCCGTACAAGGTCCGTACGGCGGCGCCGCCACGAGATGACCGGCCTCGGGATAGTCCAGGTGCTCCCAGACGCCGGCGTGGCGCATGGCCGACGGCACTGTGCTGAGCCGGTTGCACGGCCACATCCGGTCGTCGCCCGCCGTCGCGATCAGGACAGCGGCGTCGGTGCGGTGCAACGGGATCGCGGCAGCAGCGACCTGGTCGGCATCGGCGAGGCCGTCGTCGTACGCCAGTGCGAGGTCGACCGCCTCGCGAGCGGCGATCTGCTCACGCATCCGGTCCGTGACCAGTTGGGGAACGAACGGCAGAGGCCGGCCGTCGAGCGTCCACGACGGTTCGCCGGCCGCCAGGATCGTCTCCAGGTGGTCGAGCGCGGGGATTCCCTGGGTCATGACAGCTGAGCCCACCACGCTGACGACCGCTCGGACCCGTTGGTCGACGCAGGCCGCCAGCAGCGCGGCTTCACCGCCACGGGACGCACCGAGCACCCCGACGCCGCCCGGCTGCACGCTGCGGCGGGCGGTCAGGAAGGTGATCGCGTCCCGGAAGTACTCGAGCGGGATCGACACCAGGCCGTGGGGCAGGCCGCGTCGGCCGAAGTAGGCGAGGGCCAGCACGGTAAACCCACGGGCGGCGAGCAAGGCGGCGTCGAGCTCGTGCAGACCTCCTTCGGATCCTCCGAGCAGGAGGACGCCCGGCCGCGGACCGTCGTCGCTTCGCCAGAACATGGTGCCGACCAGTCCCTGGGTCGAAACAGTCGCACGCTGGACGCCGGCCGGCCATCGATGCCGCTGGATCACGGCGCTCGCGCTGAGCCGGTCCCCGGCTGCTTGGGCGGTCGCCTCGAGCGAGAGCGTCAGCTCGGCCGGTGGAAGCAGCCGGCGGTCACGCTCGGCACCGCGCGGCTTGCGCCCCCGGGTCATCGACCACACGAGCCCCATCGGGTCCGCGCCCACATACCCGGCCGTGGGTGCGTCCGTCGACAGGTCGAGCTCGCCGGACGCACCCACGGTGAAGGTGGCGCTGCTCTTCCACGGGCGTGCCATCTGGTCGGGCTGGGTCGCGCTCAGCACTGCTTCACTGCCTGGTGGCAGCCCGCGGACCCGGATCCGCAACGGGGTGTCCAGGCTCGGTTCGGCCGGCGTCACGACAATTTCGGGATTTGTCATCGGAATCCTCTCGTGCACTGCATGACAACTATAGTAATGTCTCTGCTGACTAGAGTTGATGCGGAGGGGGTTGTTGTGCTCCAACACTCGAACGATGCACCGCCGTCGGTGGTCGCGGTGCGACCGTACTCCGGGCCGGTCAAGCTCCGGCCGGATTCCGTGACGGACCCGCTGCCGGAGTCGCTGCGGGTCCGCTGCCGTCCGGTAGACCTGGCGCCGCACCGCAACAACGTCGGCTCGACGCCGGCGGCCGACACCGGGAGCGGCTCCTTCAACATCTGGGGAAACTCGTTCCCGGCCGAAGAGCTGCCGGCGCCGGGGCTGTGCGCCGTGGATCAGGTCGTTTACGACTTCCCGCCGACGGCACCCGGTGCCGTCGACAACGTGCGCGCCGCGGGGCAGTTTGTGGAGGTCCCGGCCGGCGAGTACGACTGGCTGTACGTGCTGGGAGCGGCCGAGCGCCGGGTCGAGGACGAGCTGGCGTTCCACTTCGCCGACGGGACGGTCGACTTCGAGCAGCTGCGGCTCTCGGACTTCTGGGCGGCTCCGGCGTGGTTCGGCGAGACCCAGGTCCGGGCCACCCGCAGCATGCACTACCCGTTCCACGTCCAGGCCGGGGTTCCGGCGATGCTGTGGAGCCAGCGGGTCCCGGTGACCCGGCGGTCAGTGCTGTCCGCAGTGCGGTTGCCGCGCAATCCGGCCGTCCACCTGTTCGCGGCGACGCTGGTGCTGTCGGGTGGTGAGGACCGATGACCTCGCGACCTGCTCTCGAGCAGTGGTACCGCGATCCGGTCAGCTGTCTGCAGTCGACGCTGGCGACGCTGCTGCTCGCCCAGGGGCAGGAGCCGTTGGAGGTCCTCGGTCTGGGCTGGGGATTCCTGCACCTGCCGGGCGACGTGCGTGCGGAGGAGTTCTACTGGCCGACCCGGACACCGGAGGATCCGATCGCGGGAATCCTCACCCATCATCCGGTGACGTCGCGCTGGCGCGCGGCGGAGACGGAACGGCCGTTGGAGGACCTGCGGGCGGTGCTGGCCGAGGGTCGACTCCCAGTTGTTGCCGTAGACAACTACCACCTGCCGTTCCGGCCGGCGTACCACGACGTGCACTCCGCGCACCTGCTGGTGATCTCCGCGATCGACGAGCAGCGCGACCTGGTCCGCGTCAGCGACGCGATGCCACCGGCGTACCAGGGAGCGCTGTCGATCCCTGACCTGCTGACGGCCTGGACGTCGCCGAACCCGCGCGAGCAGGAGGCGTTCTTCTCGGGCGCGCAGATCCGCGGCCGCTGGCTCGACATCGACCTGGGTGGCCCTTACCTGCCACTGGACCGGGACGGGTTGAGGTCCGCGCTGAGGACCAACGCCGGCACGTTCGCCGCGACCGGAGATCCGCGGGCCGGGCTGGCCGGCCTCGCGGCGTTCAGCGAGGAGCTGGTCGCCGCGGCGGACGCGGGTAACGGCGCCGTGCTCGAGGAGGCCTACACCTTCGGGTGGGGCATGCAGGCGCAGAGCGCGGTCCACGGCGAGCTGCTGCGGGACTGTGCGGTGTCGTGGAAGTCGCCGGGACTGGCGGAGGCGGGCCGCAGGGTCGAGCAGGTCGCGCACGCGTGGACGCCGGTGCGCGTGACCTCGGCGTACGGACGTGTCTCGCCGCAGGACTGGATCGTCGAGCTGGAACGCCACACCCGGCGGTTGCAGACCGCGTACCGCGACGCCCTGGCCACCATCGACGAGGCACTGGAGGAGCTGTGACCATCTCGGTACGAGCACCGGAAAGCCGGCTCCGGACACGGATCGACCGGCTACCGGCCGACCGGCGCGCACGGTTTCTGGAAGTGCTCCGGGGAGAGACCCCCGGACTCGTTCCGGGTGGTTTGGTCACCCCTTCGCCGCTCCAGGCTGCCCTGCTCGCCTCCGACCGGCCGATCGGGGTCAGCGCGTTCGCACTGCGGCTGAACGGTGACATCGACCAGAACGCGATCCGCGAAGCCTGGTCGGCCGTCCTGCGCAACCACGACGCCCTGCGGCTCCGGATCACTCCGGAGTTGATGCTGGAATCGGCCGAGGACGACGAGCCGCCGCTCGAACTGGTTGCGTGTAGCAATCGGGATGAGGCCGTCGGCAACTTCCTGTCCGCACCAGTGGGACCAGGAGCGCGAGCTCAGCTGCTGACGGTCACCCCGACGGAGCACGTACTGCTCTTCGCTGCGAGTGAAGTGCTGATCGATCGCCCGGCTCTGCAGGTCGTGATCGACGACCTGCTTGACCGGCTCGGACCAGCACAGACTGCTCCAGCCGGTCTCTCGGCTGTGGCATACGCACGTCGGGCCGCGTCTCAGCTGACGCTACGACGCCGTGAGGAGCTACTGGCCGCGTGGACCTCGCGACTGGCCGACCGTTCTCCGCTCGTACTCGACCTGGGAGATGGCAGTGGCCCGGACCCGACCTGGCGACGCATCTCAGCGCAGATCCCCTCAACGACTGCCACAGCACTGGAAGGCCTCTCGGCCGACTGGGCGGTGGATCCAGCCAAGATCTTGCTGGCCGCGTTCACCGAAGTGCTCCGCCGGTACGGCGGATCGCGCGACGGCTTGATCGGTGTGGCCTCCGGCGGCCGGGAGCAGGCGCAGCTGCGACTGGTGGGCAGCCTCGCCGACACCCTGCCGCTGGCACTCGACCTCGAGCCGGCCATGACGCCGGCCGATCTCGTCCGCCATATCACCGAGAACCTCCGTGCGGCCGAGGCCGCCGCGGCCCTGCCCGCACCGGCCGACGCTGTCGGTGCCGAGCCGATGCGGATCGTCTTCGACCCGACACCCGGCTTGCGGGTGGCACAGCTGCCCGGACTCACTGCCGAGGTCCTGCCACTACCGGTGGACCAGAACGCGACCGGCGACCTGCGACTGCTGTTCCCCGGCGACGGACGCCTGCTGATCGAGCACCGTTGCGATGTCATCGGCAATGAATCTGCCGACGAACTGCTGCAGAGGCTCTTGCAGGTGATCGACCAGTTCACCGACGCTCGCAGCATCGGTGAGCTGCGGACGATGAGCACCGAGGACGAAGCGAGCCTGATTCGCTGGGGGAGCGGGCGAATCCGTTCGGTGCCGCCGTCCACCGTGCACGCCTGGTTCGCGGATCGGGCGGCCCGTACGCCGGATGCGATCGCGGTGTCTGCCGCTGGTGAGCAGTTGACGTACGGCGAGCTCGAGGCCGCGTCGAACCGGCTCGCCAGGTTCCTGCTCGACCGCGGCGTCTCCAAGGGCGACCTGATCGCCGTCGACCTCTTGCGCGGGACCGAGCAGGTCACCGCGCTGCTCGCCGTACTGAAGGCCGGTGCCGCGTTCCTGCCGCTCGATCCCGGTCATCCGGCCCAGCGGCGTACCGCACTGCTGGAAGACGCCGCGGTCGCCGCGGTGATCGGTAGGGCCGCAGGTCTTGCCGAGCTGGACGCTGTCGGAGGCCCGCTCCGGGTCGCTCTGGACGAGGTGGATCTCGGCAGTATGGCCGCGGAGGATCCGGGCTGTGCGTCGGGCGACCTTGCCTACGTCATGTACACGTCGGGAAGTACCGGTACCCCCAAGGGTGTGCGGATCGGTCATCGTGCGGTGATCCACTTCGTCGCCGCAGTGTCGGACCTGTTCGCTCTGACGCCGGCCGATCGCGTCCTCGGGTACGCGGCGCCGACGTTCGACGTGTCGGTGTTCGAGACCTTCGCCGCCCTGCTGAACGGGGCCCGGCTGGTCGTCGCCACCCCGGACGAGCGTCTTGACCTGCGCCTGCTGGACCGGCTGCTCCGGGACCACCGGATCACGGTGACCGATCTGCCGCCCTCGGTGATGGCGCTGCTCGACCCGTCCGAACTTCCCGATCTCAGGGTCACCTTCGTCGGTGGCGAGGCGTTCCCCGGTGAGCTGGTCAATCGCTGGGCGCCCGGCCGGCGGTTCTTCAACGGCTACGGGCCGACGGAGTGCACGGTCACCATGGTCGTGCACGAGTGCTTCGCGCCGGCGGCCGGCTCGCCGCCGATCGGTCTGCCGATCGACAACCATGTCGCGCACGTGCTCGACGACGCATTGCGGCCGGTGCCGTACGGCGTACCCGGCGAACTGGTGATCGGGGGAGCCGGACTGGCCGACGGTTACCTCGGCCGGCCGGAGCTGACCGCCGAGAAGTTCGTCGAGGACCCGTTCGGCACCGCCGGCGGACGGCTGTACCGAACCGGCGACCTGGTCCGCCGTCGCCGCGACGGCGAGCTGGTGTTCCTCGGGCGGCTCGACCGTCAGATCAAGATCCGCGGTGTCCGGATCGAGCCGGCCGAGGTCGAGGAGACGCTGGCCGGTCTCACGGACGTCATGCAGGCCACTGTCGACGTCTGGGTGGATTCGGTCGGGCAGCGGCACCTCGTCGCCTGGGTCGCCCGGCCGATCGCCGGTGCGGACGACCAGGAGCTTCGCCGGCTCCTCGGGGAGCGGCTGCCGGCCGCGCTGGTGCCCGACTTCGTGGTCGTTCTCGACCGTCTGCCGCTGACCGCCTCGGGCAAGGTCGACCGGGCCGCACTGCCGGCGCCGCTGATGGATGCCCTGGAGGATCCGGCAGCGGACTCGGGTCGAGCACTGACCGAGACCGAACGGATCTTGGCCGAGGAGCTGATCGGCCCGATGCTCGGCCGGGAGCGGATCCCGGTCGACGCGAACTTCTTCGCGATCGGTGGCAGCAGCTTGCAGGCGGCGCAGCTGATCTCCGCGATCCGTCGGCGGTTCGGTGTCGAGGCGGGGGTGGCCGACTTCTTCCGCGACGCGACGATCTGTGGGCTGTCGACCGTGATCGATGCCGCCCGGGCCGAGCAGCTCGACGACGAAGGCCTGCTGGAGCTGCTCGAGGAAATGTCCGAGGAACAGGCCGAGCGCATCCTGCGCCTCGGGGACGCGGAGGTTAACCAGTGATGGAGTCGACGGCCGACCTGATCTCCGCGGTCCGCGAGGCGCTCGCGGATCCCGCTGTGCAAGCCGAGTACACCGCTGTGCGGGCGGCGGCCGAGGCCGGGCTGGCGACCGGACGAGCGCCCGGGGCGTCCGAGCCCGACGTACGAGGTCTCTACCGTGAGCTGGGCCGCCGACGGCTGCTCGCGCCGGGATGGCCGGAGGAGTTCGGCGGTCGGCGAGCTGGACAGGTCGCATCGGCCGCGGCTCTGGAGGAGCTCGTCCTGGCCGGGATGCCGGACACCCTTCATGTGCTGAGCATCCAGATCGTCGGATCGTTCCTGATGCAGGTCGGTAGCCCGGAGCAGAAGAAGCGGCTGTTACCGGCGCTCGCCTCCGGTGAACGCTTCGCGACCGTTCTCTACACCGAACCCGACTCCGGCTCCGATCTGGCATCGCTGAGCGGAAAGGCGCGCCGCGACGGTGACGGCTGGCGTCTCGACGCGGTGAAGGTCTTCGGCCTCAAGTCCGGCCAGAGCGACCTGGCCCTGTGCTCGTTGCGGACCGCTGACGGCGTCTCGAAGTACGACGGGATCAGCCTGTTCCTCGTCGACCTCGACGCGCCCGGAGTGCACCGCTCGACGATGCCGACCCTGGGCGACGAACAGTTCGACCGGGTCGAGCTGGTCGACGTACGGGTTGGTGCCGAGAGCCTGATCGGGCACGAGGGAGACGGCTGGGAGCAGCTCAACCGTTGCCTGCCGCTGGAACGCACCGGACTCGACTACTCGCTCAAGGCGCGCGCCTGGCACCGGGTCGCCGTCGGCGGGCTCGCCGCGTCCGAATCGGTCTCCGACGCCGTCCTCGCCGAGGCCGGACGGTTCGGGGCGATGGTGGCCGCCGGCCGGTTGCTGACGTACGACGTACTCGACGGGCTGGACCGCGGCGTGACCGACGACGCGGGCGCCGCGGCGGCCAAGTTGTACACGAGTGAGGCCGCCCAGCAGATCGCCACCTGGGCGGCGCAGCTGTACCCGCCGGGTGCGGACACGAACCTGCCACCGGACGCGATCGGCGACCTGGAGTCGGCGTTCCGCGAGGCTCCCGGGCTGACTCTGGCCGCCGGGACCTCGCAGGTGATGCTCGAGATCGTCTCGAGCCTGACGTCCGGCCTCGAGCTCGAGACAGGAGATCTGCGATGAACCTGCCGCCCGACCCTTTGATCGACCAGCTCGGCCGAAGTGTTCGCGACACCATCCGGTCGAGCGGGCCGGACCCCGTCCGCGACGATCCCGCCGATCTCCGAGAAGTTCGTTCACGCCTGGAAGCCCACGCGACCACGGTGCTGAAGGCGGTGCTGGCCGCCGAGCTCGAGCTGCCTGTCGATGCGGGCGGCCTGGACCTGGGCCTCGAAGCCGGCACTGTGGTCGGCCAGGAGCTCGGCCGCGCCGGTCTGCCCGACTGCTACAACGGTCCCGGCTTGCTGGCCGACCTCCTGACCGTTCGGCGTGGCCCGCGGGACCTGCCGGTCGAGCTGATCAACCAGGGCACTCCGGTGGAGGTGTGCGGACTGACCGGTCCGGCCGCCGCCACCGCCGTACCCTCCGGCTGGCGGCTCGACGGCCGGGTCTGTGCGACCTCTTCGACGGCGTCGGCCATCTGCACGGCGGTTGCCTCCGGCAATGAAGTGCTGCTGGTCCTGCTCGACCCGGAAACGGTCGCTCAGCTGACCAGCCGGATCGCCGGCGGGGTGCGGACCGTCGAGCTCGCGTCCGTCGAGGTCGACGACCGGCATGTCGTCGGAAGCCTTGGAACCGGTTGGCCCCTGTCGGACCCGGACGGCTTGCTCGCTCGGCTTCGGGTCCGTCACGCGGCCTGGCTGGTGGGGATCGGATACGGCGCGCACGCGCGGGCTGCGGCCTATGCGCAGCACCGCCGACAGTTCGACCGGCCGCTGATCAGCAATCAGGGCGTCAGTTTTCCGCTCGCCCGTGCTTGGGTCTCGCTGCGCGCCGCCGAGCTCGCCGTACGCCGGACAGCGCGGCTGATCGACGACGGTGGTCTCCCGGACCCGCTGGCGGCCGGGCAGGCGCTCGGCCTTGCGCTCGAAGCAGCGACCGCCGCCACCCGGACGGCGTTGCAGACCCACGGAGCCCGCGGCCTGACGGCGGGCGCCGACCTGAGCAGGTACTACCTGGCGATCCGGGACAGCGCGGCCCTGGCCGGCCCGCCCGCGACCCTCTGGTCCGAGCTCGGGCAGCGCGAACGTGGCGATTCCGTGGACGCCGCCCGTCGCTACCGCCCCGTCGACGATCACCTCGTCGCGTCCGCCATCAGCTAGATCACCAGGAGCTTCGATGTCGTCCATGATTGTCGGCCCGACCCTCGAACACCACGACGAGCTCACCGTCGTGGACCTCTTCCTCCGGCAGGCAAGGCAGCGGCCGGAGGCCCCGGCCGTCAGTCATCTCGGCCGGACGCTGAGCTACCACGACCTCGACGTGCTGAGTGCCGGACTGGCCGGCCGGCTGCTCGACGCGGGAGTCGGTCTGGGGGACCTGACGCCGTTCGTGCTGTCCAGCGGTCTGGAGATCCCGATCGCCATGCTGGCGACGATGCGCATCGGCGCTCCGTTCGTACCGATGGACGCCTGCTGGCCGGCCGCCCGGCTCGAGCAGGTTCTGACCGCGATGTCCCCGAAGGTCGCGCTCGTCGCCGCCGGCGGGGGAAAGGCGCTGCCCACCGCCGTACTGGAGATCGACCTGGCTGTTCCGTCGAGCGGTGACCGCCCAGCCACGGCCGACCGGCCGCCGGGCCTCGACGATCTGATTTACGGCTTCTACACCTCCGGCTCGACCGGCATGCCCAAGTGCGCGCTGAACATCCACCGCGGTCTGCGGAACCGCTTCGCGTACATGTCGCACCGGTTCGGGGCGGCGCCGGACGACGTGGTGCTGCAGAACAGCCCGCACGTCTTCGACTCCAGCGTCTGGCAGATGCTCTGGCCGCTGACCAAGGGGGCCCAGGTCGTCATCCCCGACCGGTCCGGGGTCGTCGACCTGCAGGACGTCGTGGCGACCATCGAGCGGTGCGGTGTGACCATGACGGACTTCGTGCCGTCGGTGTTCAACGTGCTGGTGGAGCTGCTGGTCGCCCAGCCGTCGATGGTCCGACAGCTGCGCTCGATGAGGCACCTCCTCATCGGCGGGGAGGAGATGCTGGCCGGACCCGTGCAGACGTTCCGCGGGCTGCTGCCGCACGTTCGGATTACCAACACCTACGGGCCCACCGAGGCGTCGATCGGCATGGTCTTCCACGAGGTCCGCGACGTCGACGTCGAGCGCATCCCGATCGGTCTGCCGATCGCCAACACCTGCCTGGCGATCCTCGGAGAGGACCTGCGCCCGGTCGAGCGCGGCGAGGTCGGCGACCTGTGGATCGGCGGGGAGTGCGTCGGGGCCGGGTACCTCGACGATCCCGCGCGAACGAACCTGGTGTTCGCGGACAACCACCTGCCCGGGCTGCCGGCCCGCCGGCTGTACCGGACCGGTGATCTCGCGGTCGTCGGTCCGGACGGTCTGGTCGGCTTCCGCGGCCGGACCGACGACCAGGTCAAGGTGAACGGCATGCGGGTCGAGATCGGTGAGATCGAGGCCGCGCTGCGCGACTGCCCCGGACTGACCGACGCGCGGGCGACGGTGTACGCCGATCCGTCGGGACGCAACTGCCTAGCAGGCTTCGTGACGAGCCGGAGCGTGGTCGAGACGGCCGGAGTCCTCGACCACGCGCGCCGGTCACTGCCCGCCGGTCTGGTGCCGTCGAGGATCATCCAGATCGAGGCGATGCCCCTGAACCAGAACGGCAAGCTCGACCGCAACCAGTTGGCCGGCCTGGCGGCCGAGTACGACCACACTGCGTCGGCCGACGTCGGTGACCCGGTCGCGGTCGCGGTCCAGGCGGCGTGGAACCGGTTCGTGCCGGGTGGACCGGAGGGCGATTTCTTCGCCGCGGGCGGCGACTCGCTCACCGCCGTACGCCTGACTCTGCAGATCAACGAGAAGCTGGGAACGTCGCTCACGGTCCAGGACCTGGTGGCGGCGCCGACCATCGCGGCCCTGACCGAACGGATCAGTGCGGGACCGGTGGCCAGGCAGGACCCCGAGTCCGATCTGCCGTCGGCCGTCGCGGACGCCGTTCTCACCGCGGACGTCCGGCCGGTCGGCGAGCTGGTGACCACCTGCGAGCAGATCTTCCTGACCGGTGCGACGGGCTTCGTCGGCACGCACCTGCTGCACGGGTTGCTCCGCCACACCGAGGGAGTCGTCCACTGCCTGGTCCGCGCCGCGGACGCCCCGGCCGCACTGGACCGGATCCACGACAGCCTGCTCTTCTACCACCTCGACGCCACCGATCTCGACCGCGTGGTTCCCGTCGTCGGTGATCTGGCCCAGCCTCGGTTCGGTCTCGCGGACGACGAGTGGGCCCAGCTGACCTCGGTCGTCGACGTCGTCGTGCACAACGGCGCCATGGTCAACCTGGTCCTGGGGTACCAGTCGCACCGTGCGGCCAACGTGCTGGGGACGGCCGAGGCGCTCCGGCTGGCCACGACCGGACGGCACAAGGCCTTCCACCACATTTCGACCCTGAGCCTGCTGGAGGCGGTACCGGGCCGGCCGGAGTCGGCTCCCGCACAGTTGCCCCCAGCAATGAATGGCTACAGCCTGTCGAAATGGGCAGCGGAACGGCTGGTCGAGCAGGCTGCCGACCGGGGGCTGGCGGCGGCCGTCTACCGGCTGGGTGAGGTGATGCCGCACTCGGTGACCGGCGTACCGTCCCCGAAGAGTTTGCCCGACCTCATCGTGCGCTGGAACGTCCAGCTGGGGTTGGCGTTCCGCAGTCCGATCGTGCTGGACTACACACCCATCGACCAGGTCACGACGCTGGTGACGACGGGGGTCCGCTCAGGTGCGCGTGGCTGGTTCCACCTGGCCCAGCCGGAGCCCGTCCGGCTGGACGACCTGCTGGCCGAGTTCGCGCTCGAGTTCGGTCTCGAACCGGTGCCCTACCGTGAGTTCTGGCTTCGTCTGCAGGAGCAGGCGTTGTCCGACGGTTTGAACGACGACATGGCGGCGCTGCTCGCGATGCTGCCGGCCGCGGGGCGCGACGTACCGGACCAGGCGCTGGAGGAAAGTCTCCTACAGTTGTTCGGCGAGGCCGGCGTCGGATGCACGAGGTCACGGAGCGTCGGCCTGCTCTCCCAGGCGGGCGTCCGGCTGGCAGCTGCCGACGCGGGCGTGCTGCGGCGCTACACCGCGCACTACCGGCGGGTGCGTCGGGCGGCGCTTCGTTCCGAGCACGCCGTCGGCTGATCGAGGTCCTGCCATGCTGATGGAGCCGTACGCCGACGACCTGCCGAACGTCGCGACGATCGACCTGTACCCAGCCGACTTCTACCGTTCGGGTGCACCGCACAGCGCGTGGCAGCTGCTGCGCGCCGAGGCGCCGGTCTGGCGTCAGCTCGCACCCGACGGAACGCCGTTCTGGTCGGTGACGCGCTACGACGACGTCCTTGCCGTACTCCGCGACACCGAGCACTTCACCTCTGAGCACAGCACCATGCTCTCCGTGCTGCACGGCGATCCGGAGGCCGGTAAAGCCATCAACCTGATCGACGGGCGCGGCCACCGTGGCCTGCGGACCTCCGGCATGCGGCATCTCTCCATGTCCAAGGTCCGCGACCGGGAGCCGGTGGTCAGGCCGCTGATGACCGAGCTGGTGGATGCGATGGCCGGTCAAGGCGAGATCGACCTCGTCCGGGAACTGACGGTGATGCCGATGCTTCTGGCGGCCGACATCATCGGACTGCCGAGCGAGCACTGGCACGACCTCGCCCGGTGGACGATGGCGAGTGTGGCGCCTGACGACCCGACGCTGATGCAGGGCAGCGAGTCACAGACCCTGATGCTGGCTCATCTGGAGCTGCTGACGTGCTTCTCGGAGCTGCTGGCGAAACGACGGGCGCAGCCTGCCGACGACCTGATCAGTGCGCTCGGCGCCGTCGAGCTCGACGGCCGGCCGCTGACGGACGAGGAGGTGGTGATCAACGTCTACGCCTTCACCATGGGCGCCGCGATCACCACTCCACAGGTGATCCACCACCTGGCCCTGGTGATGGCCGCCCAGCCGACGCTGTGGGAACGGGTGACCGCGACGGGTGATGTCGATCTGTTGCTCGACGAGGCACTGCGGTGGGCGACGCCGACCAATCACCTGTTACGGCTCGTCACCCAGGACACGGTGCTGGCCGGTCAACCGGTTCGGCAAGGCGATCTGGTCGCGGCCTGGGTCGGGTCGGCCAACCGGGACGAATCGGTCTTCGAGGATCCTTTCCGGTTCGATCCGTGGCGTGCGCAGAATCCTCACCTGGCCTTCGGCTTCGGTCCACATTTCTGCATTGGCGCGCATGCGGCCCGGATCGGTCTAAGGCTGCTGATCGAGGAGCTGATGCGGCGGGTCGCCCGGTTCGAGATCACCGGACCGGTGCGACACCTCGCCTCGAACTTCGTCAATGGTGTCGTCCGGCTGCCGGTCGTCCTGCACGGTCGCTGACCGCCGGCGAGCCGCTGCGCGGCAACTGAGCACCAGTTGGCCACGCCGTGCTGACTATTGTCTACGTCCAAGATTTCTCCTGTTATTCTGATGTCGTTCGGGTTTGACAGCTGCAAACGTCGAAAGGCGCCCCGGAATGAGACCAACACAGCCGTATCTCGGGACTCGGCTACGTACGCTGCGGGTGCAGAAGGGCCTTTCCCAAAAGGCGCTGGCGAGTGATGTCGTCACCCCGAGCTACATCTCCCTGCTCGAGGCGGGGGAGCGGATGCCGACGCTCGACGTCATCCTGCACCTGGCCCGTGCCCTGGAGACCACGCCGGCCGATCTGCTGGGCGAGGACTACCGCGACGTGTTCGCCCCGACGCCCACGGCGACGCCCTTGGGGTCGAGCGCGGTGGCCGGGCAGCTGTACGCCCGCAGTCTGATGGACCTGGGCGACTACGCCGGAGCCCGCGAGGTCCTCGAGCGTGAGCTGGTGCAGGCCAGGAGCCGCGCCGCCGGCGACGAAGTCCTCGAGCTCAGCCTGGAGCTCAGCCGGGTGCTGGCGGCCGCGGGCGATCATCCTGCCCGGCTCGCGCTGCTCGACGAGATGCTCGGCGCCGAAGGCCGGACGGTGCCTGTCGTCAGGCTCGCGGTCGCGATCGACCGGGCTTCGACCCTGCGGGAGCTCGGCCGCTTCGGCCAGGCCCGTGAGGCGGCCGAGGAGCTGCTGTCCGAGGACGTCCTCGGCGACGCCGCGGTGCGGCACGAGCGCGTCCGGCTGCTCGGCGTACTGGTCTCGGTGCTGTGCGAGCTCGGCGAGCTCGAGGACGTGGAGCGGTTGACGCAGGAGCTGCGGACCGAAGCCGCGGCCACCGGTCAGAACGCGATCGTCGGACGGGCGCACTGGCTCACCGGGATGGCGCTGGTCCGCCTCGGCCGCCAGGACGAAGCCGTCGAGGAGCTCAAGCGGGCCGGCTCGTTGCTGCAGTTCGGCTCGATGCCGATGCTGGACTGGCTGCGCTTCTGCCGGTCGACGGCCTCGATCCTGCTGGCCGCCGGTGATCCGGAATCGGCGTTGGCCTGGCTGACGACCGCGGAGGCGGCCGCCGGGGTGACCGACCTGTCCACGGAGCGGATGGCCCTTCTCCGCGTGCGAGCAGAGTACGAGCTCGCCGCCGGTAACGCGTCCGAGGCCGCCTCGCTCTACGCGCAGGTCACCGAGGGACCGGAGGCGCTCACCGGGCTGCCACTGATCGTGGCTCTCCGCGGACAGGCCGCGGCGCTCCGCGAGTCCGGCGACAGCCCGGCGGCCATCGAGGTGCTGCGGCGGGCGGCCCGCCTGTACGAGGAGAGCGACAGCTACCGGCTGGCCTCAGCTGTCTGGCGGGAGATCGACGAACTGCGCGCCTGACGATCCTGGACGCTGCCCCGGCGGTCGTGACCGCCGGGGCGTCTTGTTCAGAGAGCGCGTCGGGTGACGACTCGCCGGCCCGAGGCTGGCTGGTCGCCGCCGACCTCGAACCCGGCCGCCGCGAACAGGTCGACCGTTCCGGTCGACAGGGCCGCACCCGCACCCTTCGGGTTGGCCACCGGGTAGCCCTCGATCATCGCCGCACCGGCGTCGACGGCGCGGGCGACGGCGGCCTCGAGGAGGGCGCGTGCGACTCCGTGGCCGCGGTGTTCCTTGCTCACGAAGAAGCACGGCACCGACCAGACCCGGGGATCCGCGGGGTCGTTCGGCTTCAGCGCCTTGGTTCGCTCGATCCGCGCGTACCCGGGACGAGGACCGGTCGAGCACCACCCCACCGGAGTGCCATCGAGGTAGGCGACCAGGCCGACCTGTGCATCCGTGTGCACGAGATCGTGCAAGGCCTTCCGGTTGTCCTCGGGGCCGTTGCTGCTGAGCTCCTTGTTCGGCAGGCGCCAGAACATGCACCAGCACCCGTCGTAGCCGCCGGAGCCGCCGAACAGTTCCTCCAGGTCGGCCCACCGGGTCGCGTTGACGGGGTGTACTGCGATGGTCATGCGGCTCCGCTTCAGGGTTCGAGAATTTCGGTCAGCGTGCGGCTGGTGTCGTCGTCAGAGAATCGAGCCAGCTCGGCGAGGAACATACTCTCCATCAGGGCGACCTGCGCCTCGAGCGTGTTGTGCGTGAACAGGTCCGGCAGCTGGACGGGCACGCCGAACCGCTGCTCGAGTCGCATCGCCAGCAACGCGAGGCTGAGTGAGTTGCCGCCCAGTTCGAAGAAGCTGTCCTGCGGCTGCGGAGCACGCCCGAGGAGCTCCTGCCACAGCGTCCCGATCGCCACCGCGGCCTCTTCGTCGGTGTCCGTGGTGGCCGGGGGTTCGACCGGGGCGGAAGTCAGCGGCATCGCGGCGAGCGCGAGCCGGTCGACCTTGCCGGTGCTCCCCAGAGGGAAGGCCGGCAGGACCACCAGGTGCTGCGGCACCAGATGGCCGGGTACGACGGCCGACAGCTGCTCGCGCACGGCCCGGGCGTCGAGCTCGACGCCCGGCCTGCCCACCAGGTACCCCACCAGGACGGTCTGCTGAGCGACCTCATCGCGCCGGGGCAGCACCACCGCGTCGGCGACCGCGTCGATGGCGCACAGGGCGCACTCGACCTCGGCCGGTTCGACCCGGCAGCCGCTGATCTTCACCTGGTTGTCGGCCCGGCCCAGGTACTCGATCCGGTGGTCGTCACGCATCCGTCCGATGTCGCCGGTGCGATACGTCCGGCGCCCGTCAGTCCGGTGGGTGAACGCATCGTCGGTGAGGTCGGGGCGACCGACGTAGCCGTCGGCTAGCACCGGCCCGGACAGGTAGATCTCACCGGTTTCTCCGGTGCCGACGGGTTCACCCGACGGGTCGCAGACCTCGACGACGGCGCGGTCGATCGCGGCGCCGATGAGGGGGAGCTCGGCCCACAGGTCCGGGTCGCCGTCGAGAAGCTCGGCGGTGACCACGTGGCTCTCGGTCGGACCGTACTGGTTGTCGAGGCTTGCGCCGGTCGTACGGAAGAAGGATCTGAGGGTCTTGGTGATCCGCAACTGCTCGCCGGCGGTGACGACCTCGCGCAGGTGGGTCGGCGTCCGGCCGGTGTGTTCCGCGGCGTCCGCTATCAGTTGCAGGCCGACGAACGGCAGGAACAACCGGTTGATCCGCTGCTCCTCGAGATGGTTCACCAGGTGACGCGGATCCTGCCGGACCTCGTCGGGCACCAGGACCAGTGTGCCGCCGGTCGTCCAGGTCGCGAAGATCTCCTGGAAGGAGGCGTCGAAGGTGACAGCGGAGAACTGCAGGGTGCTGTCGCCGAGGCCGCACGCCGAGCGGGCGCGCTGCCAGCGCAGAAGGTTGGCGAGTGGACCGTGCGGCATCGCCACGCCTTTCGGCACGCCGGTCGAGCCCGAGGTGTACATCACGTACGCCAGGTCGGACGCGTCCACCGGCCGCGGCTCCACCGGGACCGCTGCGGGCTCGACGGAGATCGGTTCGAGGCGGCAACCGTCCGGTACGGTCCAGCGCTCGGCCGCGTTGACGTCGCAGAGCAGCACCTGCGCGCCGCTGTCGGCGAGGACGAAGTTCCGCCGGTCCTCTGGGTGCCCGGGGTCGATCGGCACGTACGCCGCACCGGACCGGAGGACGGCGAGGATCGCGACGTACAGCTCGCTGGTCCGGCGGTGGCACACGGCGACCCGCCCCGCGCCGCCCAGCCGGCTCGCGAGCGTGTCCGCGGCGGTCACCAGTTCGCGGTACGTCAGCTCGCCGTCGGCCCAGCGGAGAGCGACCGCGTCCGGATGTTCCGCCGCGATCTCGCCGACCAGCGTGTGCGGGATCGGACCGGGGCCGGCGTCCCGCGCGCTCGCGAGGAACTTCTCGATCATGGCCAACGCGGCCGGCTCGTCGTACCAGTCGAGATCGAAGTCGAGTCGTCCTTCGATCCCGCCGGCCGGAGTCTGCCGCACGACGAGCGCGATCTCGGGCTGCTCGACGACCGGGCCGGCCTCGCCGGCGGTGACGACCGGTTCGACAGCGCCGGGCACCTGTGCGGGAAGGGGCTGGCCCTGGACGACACAATCGACAACAGTTCTGACGATCTCGACCACCGGTCGGCGAAGGATGCCGTAGTGGTCGGCGTCGACGTCGATCGACACCAGGTTCTCGTCGCCCACCAGCGCTCGCCACGCATCGGTCGCGTTCGGTCCGTCCCAACGGGCGGCCCGGATGAGGTGTACGGCGACGTCTGCTGGATCGGGGTTGTACTTGTCCAGCGCCCAGGTCGCGTTGCGGTGCACCCGGTAGCGCTGGAGCAGCTCGGTGGCCGACTGGTCGAGGCGGCTCCCACGCGCTGTCAGCGCGGCCTCCGCGATCGCGATCGCGACGTCCGGCGGGTATCCCCAGGTTTCCGGCGGCAGGGTCCCGAGATCGGTAGGATCGCCCGCCGAGCGCAGCAGGTCGTGGAAGAAGCCTTCCAGGTACTGCGCCTCGGTTCGCGTCATCCCGTCGTACATCGCCGGCCGTGGCATCGAGTCGATCAGGACCAGGGGGACCCGAGGACCCTGCCGGACCATCTCGTACGCCAGTACGCCGCCGAAAGACCAGCCGGCCAGGACACCGGGCCGGATGCCGGCAGCCTCCAACCGCTGCCAGTAGCCGGCCGCCAACTCCTCCAGCGGGGTACCGGATTCGCTGCTGAGTCCCTCGTCGGCCTCGAGAGCGTAGGCGGGACGACCGGACTGCAGGTCGCCGACCAGGTCGATGTAGCTGAACACCTGCCCGCCGACCGGATGGACGAGCACCAGCGGCGCTCCCTCGCCGGTCCGGAGCCTGTGCAGCCGGCTCGGCCGGTCCGGCCGCTGCTCCCGTCGGCGGCGCAGCTCGGCGAGCAGCCGCTGCTTGCGTTCGGACAGGGTCGTCCCGCGCGGTGTGCTGTCAGTCGCGTTCGATTCCATGCTGGGCTCCCGGGGACCGCTCGACGGACCCCGCCCGTAACTCAACCGGCCGGGGTTGACGTGATGACTATAGTAAAGTCTGGCATTGATTATAGTCATATCTCCTTGTGGGGGAGTCGACAGATGACGCAGTTGACCGGACAGTTGGCCGCCTTGCCGCCTAGTCGCCGCGCCGCACTGCTGGCGAGGCTTCGCGCCGGTGAGCCGGATCGCGACGACGAGATCCCGCGGACCGATCCGTCCCACGTCGAGGCGCCGCTGACCGCGGCTCAGCGCAGCTTGTGGTTCGTCGAGCAGCTCAACCCGGGCACGCCGACGTACAACCTGCCGCAGTACCTGCGGCTGCGCGGACCGCTGAACGTCGACGCGCTTCGGCGCGCGCTGGGCCGGGTGGTCGAACGCCACGAGGCGCTCCGGAGTCTGCTGCTCGACCGCGACAGCGGGCCGGTGCAGGTGATCCTTCCGCAGGTGCTGGTCGATGTCGCTGTTCACGATGCCGTCGGCCGAACCATCGACGATGTGCTGAACGAAGCCGACCGGGTCTACGGCAGGTCGCCCTTGCCCCTGGATCGGCCGCCGCTGTGGCGTGCTGGCCTCTACCGGACCGCCCCGGACGAGCATCTGTTCGTCTTTGTGGTGCACCACGCGATCTTCGACGGCCTGTCCTTCGCCGTCTTCGACCGTGACCTCGCCGCCTTCTACTCGCAGGAGTGTGGCGGGTCGGAAGCGAGGCTTCCGAACCTTCCGGCGAGATACTCCGACTTCGCGCGCTGGCAGGTCGGGCGGTTGTCCGGCGATCGGCTACGAGTCCTGAAGGACTTCTGGCGAAGCGAACTCGGGGACGCCGAGACGGTGGACCTGCCGACCGACCGGCCGCGGTCGGCCAAGCCGACGGGTGCTGGTTCGGTGGCCACCGGCCGGGTGCCGGCCGACGTGTGTGCTGCGGTGCGGGAGTTGTCGAGGCAGCGTCGTACGACGGTCTTCGTGGTCTGCCTGGCCGCGTTCTGGGTCCTGCTGCACCGGCGTACCGGCGCGCGGGACGTGGTCGTCGGTTCGTCGACGGCGGGGCGGAACCATGCGGCGGTCGCGAACTCGATCGGCTACTTCGTGAACGTGGTGGCGCTGCGCGGCCGGTTCGCGGACGGCCCCACGTTCGCGGAACTGGTCGACCGCGCCACCCGTTGCATCACCGAGACCCTGGCTCACGGCGATCTGGGGTTCGAGGAAGTCGTGCGAGCCGTCGCACCGGATCGGGGCAGCGGGAAATCGCCGCTGTTCCAGGTCTCCTTTGCTGTTGGCGGTGGCCAGGCAGGCCCGCAGCTGGCGGGCCTGGATGTCGAACCGTTGCCGATGCATCACGGCACGGCGCGCTTCGACATGGCCTGGGGGCTCAACTTCGGTGACCATGCTGACGTGGGAGTCGAGTACAGCACCGAGCTCTTCGACCGTCAGCACGTCGAGGGCCTGATCGCGGAGTACAGCGACATCCTTCGTGAGCTGACGCGATCGCCGGAGAATCCGGCTTCGTCACAAAAGGTGATGGAGCAATCACGGTACGCACTTCTCGGATCGGATGCCCGCCCTGCAGCTACTGACACTTGTAATGATTAGCATACGGCTCGTAGCCTGCTCGGGCCTGCCCGGCCCTGGGCTTTGACAGTAGTAATACCGGTGAGAGAAAGCGCAGTGACTCTGTATTTCATGTGAGGCATACACGTCCTCCGGTGAGGTTTCCGGAACAAGGGGGAAACAATGTTCGGCAGTACTCGCCACAATGATTCGAGCCCGCCCCGGCCCATCAAGGTTGCGGTCGCCGCCGAGCAAGTACTGATCGCAGGCGCGATCACCACGCTGCTGCGGTCCGAACAAGGGATCGAAGTGGTCGCAGGCCCGGCCCAAGCCGGTGCCAACGGCCATTCGCCGGCCGACATGACCGTCGTCATCGGCGGACCGTCGGTCCTCGAGGGACTGCATCGCGCGATCGGGGCCGACGTGTCCCATCCGCTGGTAGCGATCGCCGGTGCGGTCCCGCACCACGTCGTGCTCGGCGCGATCCGGCAGGGATGCCGCGCCATCGTCAGTGACGTTGCGGTGGACAGCGAGCTGGCGCCGGCCGTCAGAGCGGTGGCGGGCGGCGGGGTGTTCCTGTCGCCGATGATGGCCGGGCCGCTGCTGGACTGGCTGGCGGCGCAGTTGCCGGTCGATCCGGCGCCCTTGCTGCACGCGAAGGTGATGCTGACCGAGCGAGAGCAGGAAGTGCTGAAGGAGCTCGGGGCCGGCCGGACCAACGCCGGGATCGCGGGCACCCTGGTGATCTCCGAGGCGACGGTCCGCACGCACGTCTACCGGATCCAGACCAAGCTCGGCCTGCACAGCCGG
This sequence comes from Kribbella endophytica, assembly GCF_054781295.1. Taxonomy (NCBI): domain Bacteria; kingdom Bacillati; phylum Actinomycetota; class Actinomycetes; order Propionibacteriales; family Kribbellaceae; genus Kribbella; species Kribbella endophytica. Next base: position 898,669 of record NZ_BAAGUR010000004.1, on the reverse strand, counting down.
ACCGAGGCCGTCCTGCTGGGCTACCAGTTCCGGCTCGGCATCGCCGCCTGACCGGACGTCTACGCATTCTGTTGACGGCTGCTCCGCAAAACAACTACAGAAAATCAGCGGTCGCGCTGACGACGGTTTACCGGGTGCTTTCGTAGAGTAATTGTCATGGGCACGGACATTGTGTTCATGACATTCCCGGTGACTCTCGACGAAAGGCGGCCCGATGTTTCCGGTGCAAATCGACTGGCCCTGGTGAGAAATCCGGCGGCCATCGGCCGTACGACGTCATTTCCCGTGATGCGGCTCCCGGAGGTGCGGCCATGGCCGAATCCACGACAGTCCCGATCCGGCCCCGGCAGTCGGCCGTCTGGCTGGCCGAGCAACTGGCCGAGGTGTCCGGAATCTGGAACAGCAGCCGAACAGTGCGCGTGACCGGCTCGCTCGACACCGAGCTACTGGACACGGCCGCGCAGCATGTGGCAGCCCGGTACCAGGAGCTGGCCTTCGAATTCCACGACACCGATGGTCGTCCGGCCGCCCGCCGGTCGAGCAACCCCGTCATCCCGGTACGGGTGGCTGAGGCGGACGAGGACTGGAGGGCGCAGGCGGCATCTGACGCCTGCGTACCCTTCGACCTCGCCACCGGTCCACTGGCTCGGCTGACGGCGTACCGGTTGGGACCCGAGGACCACGTACTGGTCCTGACCGTGCACACGGTCGCCATCGAGGCGCCGGCGGTGCAGTCCGTTCTCGCGGATGTCGGACGCACCTACCGGGCCCTCGGCGTGGGCGGAGACGTGGGCGTAGTCCTCCCGCGGCGGGGCGGTACGGAGCCCGACGCGAAGGACGGAGCCGACGTACTGCAGTACTGGCTCCAGCGGCTCTCGAGAGCGACGTCGGTCGCAAGCTGGCCTTCCGACCAGTCGGAAGTACGGCGGTTCGGGACCGGTAGTGCGGTGCAGAGCTCGCTGCCGCAGGAGCTGGTCGATCAGGCCAAGTCGCTCGCCGACGACCTCGATGTGCCGTGGCCGACGGTCCTGCTGACCGGCTTGCGCGTGCTGCTGTACCGGCACACGCGGCAGCCAGATCTGTTGATCGGGATCCCGCCCACGGCTGAGCTGACGGCCTGCTCAGCTGACGCCGTCCTGCCGGCCAGGCTCGACCTGGCCGGCGATCCGGCCTTCCGTGACGCCGTGGTCGCTGAGGCCGCGGGTCATTCGGCGGACCGAACCCGAACGGGCCTGTCCCTGACCTTGTTGTCCCGCGCGCTGCGGCCGGAGTCGGACCTGCTGTCCAACTCCCTGGTGCAGGTCGCGTTCTCGGTCGCGGCCCGTGCGGAGGACGGAACGTGGGGTGGCCTCGCCGCCGTACCGGTCAACTTGCCGGTACGGCGCTCCGAGCTGGAGCTCGACGTACAGGTCTCGGTCGTCGCCGGGATCACGCAGCTCAGCTGGAGGTTCTCGGACGGCGTGCTTGACCGTGCGACGGTCGAAGCGCTGGCCGCCCGATTCACGGTGCTGCTGGTCGAAGCGATGCGCGATGCGACCCAGCCCGTGTCCGGCATCGAACTGCTCACCGCGGCGGACCGCGATCACCTCGCCGAGGTCGAAGGGCGGAACATCGCCCTCCGGCGCCCGAAGTCACTCGGCGAGCAGATCGGGGTGTGGATCGACTCCACACCCGACGCCGTCGCCGTACGGCACGACGACGCGCGGCAGACCTATGCGGAGCTCGCCGCGCTCAGCGACGCCGTCGCCGGCAACCTCGCTGGTCTCCAGCTGCCGCCCGAGACACCGATCGGCCTGCTGCTGCCTCGCGCGGTGGAGCTGCCGGCGGTGATCTGGGGCGTGCTGAAGGCAGGCCACATCTGCGTTCCACTCGACCCTGAGCACCCGGTCGACCGGATCCGCTACGTGCTGGACGATGCCGGTGTCGCGCTCGTCGTCACCGCGGGCGAAGCGCGGCTCGACCTGTCAGAGGTCAAGCAGCTGGAGGTGTCCGAGCTTCTCGTGCCACCGCCTGCGCAGTCGGTTCACCCGGTCGTCCACCCGGACGCACTCGCCTACGTCCTCTACACGTCCGGGTCGACCGGCCGTCCCAAGGGCGTCGGGGTGACGCACGGGGGTCTCGCGAACAACCTGTGGGCGACCCGAGAGCTGATGCGGGTCGGGCACGGCCAGCGCCTGCTGGCCGTCACGACGATCTCGTTCGACATCGCCATGCTGGAGCTGTTCCTCGCGCTGGTCTCCGGCGGCGAGACGGTGATCGCGTCCCGCGCGGAGGCTCGCGACGGTCAGGCCCTGATGGCGGCCTTCGACCGGTGGCGTCCCGACATCGTTCAGGCGACGCCGCTGACCTGGCAGATGCTGTTCCTGTGCGGCTGGTCCGGGGCGCCCGAGCTGACCGTGTCCTGTGGCGGCGACGTCGTACCACCGATGCTGGCGGCACGACTGACCGCCTGCACGAAATCGTTCTGGCACACGTACGGGCCGACCGAGACCACGATGTACACCGCCTGCCAACCGATCGAGCCGGGTGACCAGCCAGGGATCCTCCCGCTCGGCCGCCCGCTGCCGAGGACCTGGTTGCGGATCCTGGACGCCGAGCTGCGGCCGGTGCCGCCGGGCGTGATCGGCGAACTCTGCATCGGTGGTGCGGGCGTGGCCCGCGGGTACGTCGGCCGGCCCGCGCTGACCGCGCGTCAGTTCGTGCCCGACCTCGACGTCCCCGGCGCGCGAATCTACCGGTCCGGGGACCTGGCCCGATGGCGGCCGGACGGCCGGCTCGAGCTGCACGGCCGCAACGACCGGCAGGTCAAGATCCGCGGGCACCGGATCGAGCCGGGGGAGATCGAGACGGTGCTGGCCGCGCACCCCGACGTCGAGTTGGCCGCCGTCGACGTGACGGGCCAGGCCGACTCCCGCCGGATCGTCGCCTACCTGCAGGTACGGCGCGGCGCGCAGCCGGCCCGGCTCCGGCAGGAGATCCGGGTCCTGGCGGCCGATCGGCTGCCTGCCGTGATGGTCCCGTCGGCGTTCGGCATCGTCGATCCGATGCCGGTCCAGGTGAACGGCAAGATCGATCGGGCCGCGTTGTCGCGGCTGCGGCCGCCCCAGCCGGACACGTCCGGATCAGGCGTCATGGACCCGGATGAGGCCTGGGTGGTCGGTGCTTGGGCTCGGGTCCTCGAGGACGACCAGATCAAGGGCGGTGACTTCTTCGCCGTGGGCGGCAACGTTCCGCGGGCGGCACAGGTGCGGCACCTGGCTCGGTGCGAGCTCGGACTCGATCTTCCGCTGCGCACCTTCCTGGAGGCCTCGGTCAGTTCCGCACTGGCCCAGCGACTTCGCCAAGCGCGTGCGGCCGGTCCGGTCGCACCGACCGGCTCGATCCGCTGGTTGACGGAGGCAGGGGAGGCGGCACTGCTGGTCGTCGCGTCCGGTGTGCCGGGCCAGCAGCTGGCCGAACGGCTCGCCGGTGAGGTGCGGCGCCCGGTGGGCATCCTCGATCCGGCCGTCGAGGACGATCCCGCGGCCGTCGTGGCGTCCCGTACGGCGGATGTCCTCGTTGCCACGGGCAATGGAGTCCCGGCCGCGCTGGCCCTCCGCGACGAACTGGTGGAGCGAGCCGGACTGACCGTGCCGATCCTCGTCGTGGACGGACCGGCGCCGGCGGCTCCGCTGGGATCCGGACCGACCGCTTACGCGGCCCTCGACGGACCGGCCGAGTGGCTGGAGCAGTGGCGTACGGCTGCTGGACACGTCCTGGTTGCTCGAGTGCCCGAAGACATCGACGTACCCCGACGACTTGCTGCCCTTGCGGCAGCCGTGGAGTGAGGAAGAGCGATGGCGACCGATCTGATGGAACGTCTGCTGGCCCTGCCCGCCGACGAGCGTCGGGAGATCTTGCACCGCAGCCGCAACCCGCGGTCGGAGATGGCTGCCGTCACCGAGCGGCCACGACGCTTCCGGGCGCTGCCCACCCAGCAGGCGCAGTGGTTCCTGTGGCGACTGGCACCGGCCAACGCCGCGCACCACGTACCGATGTGTTACGACGTCCGAGGCCCGCTCGACCTGCGCATTCTCCGGCAGAGCCTCGGGTTCGTCGTGGCTCGTCACGAGATGCTGCGGACGACCTTCGAGGTCGACGGCAGCGATCTGTTCCAGGTCGTCGGCGATCCGGGACCGGTCGAGATCGGGTACGACGTCGCGGCGGATCTCCCGGAAGCGCTCGATCTCTTGGCGCAGCAGGCCGACCTGCCGTTCGATCTGTCCACAGGACCGCTGTTCCGGGTCCACGTGTGCCGCTACGCGCCGCAGCGTTACCTGCTGCTGTTCGTGTTCCATCACATCGCGATCGACGAGCACGGATCGGCCGTGCTGGAGGCCGAGCTCGGCCAGGCCTACGCCGCGATCACCGCGACCGGTGAGCTCCCGGAGCTTCCTTCGTTGCGGGTCCAGTGCGGTGATGTCGCCGAGCGGACCACTCCGGAGGACCTCGACGAGGGCGTCCGGTACTGGACGACCGCGCTCGCCGGCGGCGTACCGGTGCTGTTGCCGACCGATCGTCCGGCCGGTGCCCGCCTGGTGCTTCCGGGTGCCGTACTGCGGCAATCCTTCCCGAGCGGCGCGTCCGAGGCGCTCAGAACGTTGGCGGCCGCACGAGGCGTGACTCGTTTCGCGGCGCTCGCGGCTGCCTTCGGCCGGTTCCTGGGCCGCTACACCGAGGCTTCCGACGTCGTCTTCGGCACCCCGGTCTCCTGTCGCGAGCAGGAAGGCGCCGACCAGCTGATCGGCTACTTCCTCAACACACTGCCCGTTCGCCTGACCGCCGACCCCGACCTTCCGTACGACGACGCGGTGGCCGCGGCGCAGCACACTCTCAACCAGGGGCTGCGTCGTCGTGACGTCCCGTTCGCCCGGGTGGTCGAGGCCGTGGGTGGCGCGCGTGGCCCGTTCGACAACCCGTTGTTCGACACGATGCTGACCTACTTTCCGGTGGAGTCCGTCGGCCGGACTCTGTCGCTGACCAGCAGCCTGGTGATCGAGTCGATGGAGCTGCCGCTGTCGGGCGGCGTCCCGTACGTCTCCTTCACCGTGCTCGACCGGGACGACGAGCTCGAGCTCGCCGTGCGGTACCCGGTCGACCAGTACGACGAGAGCACGATGCGCGGCTACGCCGTCGAGTTCGCCGAACTGCTCGCCCAGCTCTGCGGCGAGCACCGCCAGCCCCAGCACTCGCCCAGCGATCGGACGGAAGCGTGATGACAGATCTCTCCACGGAAGCGACCAGCGTCGACGCACTGCTCGACGACCTTCGCCGGCACTGCTATCGGCCGGTCCTCGGTGACACCGTGGTCGGTCCCGACGACGACTTCTTCGCGTTGGGTGCCGACAGTATCGACCTGATGCGCGTCGTTACTGCGGCGCAGGACCACTGCCGGGTCGAAATCGACGTGGCCGAGTTCTTCGAAGCGCCCACTCTCGGCCGGCTGGCGCAGATCGTCGGGCGTGAGCTCGCCGCCGGCCGCGTCCAAGCGGCGTCCTGAATCCGTGAACCGGAGCTGATCGCGATGTATCCGTTGTCGTTCGGACAGGAGCAGCTGTGGCTCGTCGACCAGCTGCTCGGCCCCGCGGCGTTGGCCGCGCCTGCGTTGAGTGTGCGGGTCACCGGGGCACTCGACGTTCCCGCGCTGCGTCAGTCGTTCTCACAGATCACGGCCCGGCACGCCGTACTGCGCAGCACGTTTCACTTCGGCGGCGAGACCTGCGTCCAGGAGGTCGGCGGCAATGCCGAGCCCGACTTCGAGCTGGTGGAGCTGTCAGGTGATCCGGGGCAGGTTCGGAACACCTGCGTGGACGAGGTACGGCGGGGTTTCGACCTGACGTGCGATCCTCCGGTGCGCGCCAGGGTGTACCGGCTGTCCGACTACGAACATGTCGTGCTCGTGGTTCGGCACCACATCGCCTGGGACGCTGAGTCCGGTGCGGTCTTCGCACGCGAGCTCGAGGCCCTCTACAGGCAGGCTGTCACCGGCGAGCAGGCCACGTTGCCGGCGTTGTCACTGCAGTACGGCGAGATCGCCCAGCGCCAGCGCGACGAGGTCAGCGGAGACCGCCTGGCGAGTCTGCTGGCCAAGGCGCGGGAGGCCATCGGCGAGCCGCCGCCGGTCCCGCTGTCGAGCCGGCCAGGTCCGGCCGAGGGCGGACTCCAGCGCCTGCAACTTCCGGATGATGTCGTGGACCGTGTTCTCGACGTGGCGCGCAGCTGCCGCCTCACGCCGTACATCGTGCTCGCGGCACTCTTCCGTGGTTGGTGGGCCGGGGCCGTCGGGGTGCCGGCTGTGCTGCTCGGCACACCGGTCTCGGCGCGCACGAGATCTGAGCACCAGAACCTGATCGGATACTTCATCAACCTCGTCGTCAGCCGGGTCGACGTCAGTGATGGTGTGACCGTGCGGGAGCTGCTCGCTCACGAGCGCGTCGCCGTTCTCGGTACGTTGGCGACTCGGGAGCTGCCGTACGAAATCCTGGCGCGCTCGTACGGGCGGAGTGCGGACGACCCGCTCCTGCAGGTTTCCCTCACCTACCAGCAGGCCGATCTGCCGGCACTCGACCTGCCGGGATTGCAGACGAGCGTGTTCGACTTGGAGACACCTGGACTGCCGACGCTGCCGCTGATGGTCTCGATCGGGCGGACCGAGACGGGCATGGTGATGGAGTGGGCGCACCGCGAGGCGGACGACGCCGAGCTCGTTCAGCAGATGACCGTGGGGTTCGCCGCAGGACTCGGTCCGGCATTGAGTGATCTCGACCGCCGCGTCGACGAGCTTGCGTGGACGCCGGTGGAGCTTCCGGAAGCTCTACGACCCGGTCACGGCGAGCCGGCTGTCACGTGGCTCGACGAGGATGCCGGAGCGCCGCCGACCACGATGCTGGAGAAGGAGCTGGCGTCGGCCTGGTCCGCTCTGCTGGCGCTCGAGGTCGAGGGAGTGGAGACGTCGTTCTTCGGCCTCGGCGGTCATTCGCTGCTGGTCGCCAAGCTCGCCGTACGGCTGTCCGAGCTGTTCGGTGTGCCGGTCAGGATCGCCGACTTGATGGAGCGGCCCACCATCGCGGCGCAGGCTGTTCTGGTGGAGGGTCTGCTCGAGGCGCAGGTCGCCGCTCTCGACGTGGACGAGGTCGATCGGCTGGCTCAGGAGCTCGCGGCACGGGAGTCCCGATGACGGCCGAGGTGCTCGACGACGAGTTGCGCCGGCAGGGGCATCGGCTCCCGTTCGCGGACCGGTCGATCCCGGAACGGTTCGCCGAGCAGGTCGCGCGCAGTCCCGAGGCGATTGCGGTTGCTGCAGGCAACGAGAGTCTGACCTACGCGGAGCTCGATGCCGCGTCGGCCGATCTGGCGGGCCGGCTGCGGTCGGCGGGTGTCCGGCGCGGCGAGCGCGTTGCGTTCGCCGTACGACGTGATGCCTGGCTGGTCGTTGCGATGCTCGGAATCCTTCGGGCCGGTGCCGCGTTCGTCCCACTCGAACGCGGCATGCCTGCCGAGCGGGTCCGGACGATCCTCGACGACGCGTCGCCGTGCGTGATCGTCACCGACGACCTGGATTCCGAGGCCTACGGGACGATCCCGCGGGTGGCGGCCCGATCGACGGGCAGACCTGGCGAGGTCGAGGCCGAGAAGCTCTCCGGTGACGACGTCGCCTACGTTCTCTACACGTCGGGCAGTACGGGGACACCGAAGGGCGTGGTCGTTCCGCACCGAGCGGTCGTCGGCTTCGTGGCCGCGGTCGAGCGACTGTTCCAGCTGACCCCTGCCGACCGGATCGTCGCCTTCGCCGCCTCGGTGTTCGACGTGTCGATCTTCGACGTCTTCGGTGCACTGCTCACGGGAGCCCGGGTCCAGGTCGCGTCCGACGCCGACCGGCTGAACGTACGGCGTCTGCAGCGGCTGCTCGAGGACGAGCGGATCACGGTCGCCGATCTGCCGCCGGCTGTGCTCGGCATGCTCGATCCGACCCGTTTGCCCGCTCTGCGAGTGGTGTTCGTCGGGGGCGAGGCCTACCCGGGTTCGCTGGTCAACGCGTGGAACCAGGGGCGTCGATTCGTCAACGGCTACGGACCGACCGAGTGCACGGTCACGATGATCACGCACGACTGCGACGGCCTGTGGGACACATCCCCGCCGATCGGTCTGCCGATCGCGAACCACGTCGCGTACGTCGTGGACGAGGACCTCGATCCGGTGCCGGACGGTGTCCCCGGCGAACTGGTGATCGGTGGGACCGGGCTGGCCTACGGCTACCTCAGTCGTCCAGGGCAAACCGCGAGGGCCTTCGTGCCCGACCCGTTCGGTACCGAACCGGGCGCTCGGCTCTACCGAACCGGTGACCGGGTTCGTCGCCTGGCGGACGGGCGACTGGTCTTCCTCGACCGCATCGATCGTCAGGTCAAGTTGCACGGTGTGCGCGTCGAGCCCGGTGAGGTGGAGGCGGCGCTGATGCGCGACCCGGAGGTCGCGCAGGCGTACGTCACGGTGTGGGTGGACGCGGACGGGCGCAAACGCCTGGTGGCGTACGTCGCTCCGCCCGACGGGGTCACGGTCGATCCGCGGCAACTGCGATCGCGGATGGCACAGCGGCTCGTGAGTTCGATGATTCCTACCGCCACGACGGTGCTGCCGGCGCTTCCACTGACGAGCAGCGGCAAGGTCGATCATCGCGCGCTGCCGGCTCCGGTGTTCGGAGCGAGTCCGTGAGCCCGTGGCGTCCGTCAGTCGAGCAGTCGCTGCATTACAACGCGACGGCCGGAGGACGGGCGGATGTGTTCCTTGAAGCCGTTGCGCTCGTACAGCTCGATGGTGCCGGTGTAGAGAGCGCCTGGCTTGGCGCCGCCCTCGGTGTCGACCGGGTAGCCCTCGATGGCGCGGGCGCCGCCCTTGCGTGCCGCGTCCACGGCGGCGGCCAGCATAGGGTCGAGCAGCCCCTTGCGCCGGAAGCCGGAGCGGACAAAGAAGCACACGATCGACCAGACCGACTCGTCGTCGGGGTCGGCCGGAGCGATCGTTGTCGAGCGAATCACCTTCGGGAAGGTCGGTCGCGGAGCAACGGAGCACCACGTCGCCGGCGTGCCGTCGGCGTACCCGATCAGTCCCACCTGCTGCCCGGACTTCACCATCGACTCGAGCGCGGCCCGGTTCCCGGCGTTCCCATTGGCCGTGAACTCCTTGCTGGTCAGGCGCCAGGTCTGGCACCAGCATCCTCGGTACGTGCCATTGGGGCCGAAGAGTTCGGCCAGGTCTTCCCAGCGGGTCGCGTCAACCGGCTCCACTACCAAATTCACCCGGACATGCTCTCACGAGTCGGCCAGGAGGCAAGATGACCACCAGCAGCGGCCAGCGGACCGTCGTACGCAACGAAGAAGAGCAGTACTCGCTGTGGCCCGCCGGCCGTGGGTTGCCGCCGGGCTGGACGGAGGTCGGGGTCAGCGGCTCTGAAGAGGACTGTCTGGAGTACATCGAGCGGACCTGGACGGATCTGCGTCCGCTGAGTCTTCGCCAGGCCCTGGCAGCGTCGGAACAGCCGTGACCGCCGGGAAACCGACACTGGCGGTCGTATACGACCGTGGGGCGGTGCTGCCGTTCGAGTTCGCGCGAACTCTGCGGCCGTTCGCCAACTTGGTCTTCGTCGTACCGCAGTCCCTCCACGCACAGCGAGCGACGCCGGTACTCCGGGCCCTGGGCGAAGTGCGGTCGCTCGATGACGCGCTGGCGGGGCCACGTCCCGACGGGGTGGTCACCTTCAGCGAGCGGATGCTGAGATCGGCCTCGCAGTTGGCGGCCGTCTGGAACCTCCCTGGACATTCGGCGGAGGTCGTCGAGCTGGTCACGGACAAGTACGCGCAGCGCCGGCGCCTGGCAGAGTCAGGCGTCGACTCGGTGCGCTGCCATCGGCTGACTCGGCCCGAGGATTGGCGCGGCGCCTGCGACGAGGTGGGCTTTCCTTTGGTGCTGAAGCCCAGCAATGGCGAAGCCAGCCGGGACACGTATCTGGTCCATGATCGAGACAGCGGTGCACGCTTGCTGGAACCCCTGCTCCGGTCAGCGGTGACGCTGGTCGCCGAGGAGTTTCTTCACGGGTGCCCGGAACCAGGACTGGGCGACTACGTGTCCGTGGAGAGCGTCACGTCGTACGGGCAGACGAAGCACATCGCGGTCACCGGAAAGCTGCCGCTGGAGGAGCCCTTTCGGGAGACGGGCCAGTTCTGGCCCTGCCACCTTCCGGCCCGCGACCAGGACGAGATCATGGCGCTGGCCGGCAAGGCGATCGGTGCCCTGGGCATCAGCTTCGGTATCAGCCACACCGAGGTGAAGCTGACGCCGTCCGGCCCCCGCATCATCGAGGTGAACGGCCGCCTGGGCGGAAATCTCACCGACCTCGCCCTCCGGGCCGCCAATCTGGACCTGGTGTCGTTGGCCGCCAAGATTGCCCTCGGCCAGAGCCCCGCTGTCCCACCGGTCGAGCCGAAGTCCGTCTACTTCCAGCGCTACAGCTGCGGACCCACCAGCCGTGCGCGGCTCAGATCTTTCACCGGTGGTCCGGAGGTCGGCGCCTTGGCCGGCATCACCCGCTACCAGCTCTTCGCCGAGCCCGGCGCTGTATTCGAAGGTGGCACCGCGACCGCCCAACTGGACTTCCTGTCCGGCCAAGCAGAGTCGCACACCGAGATGCGCACGATCCTGGACCGAGTCGGAGATCTGCTGGACTTCGACTTCACGACGGCTGAGGTAGAGGTCTCCGACGTGGTCGCAGGAGTTGGTGCTCACACCCCGTTCGCAGACGGGCCTCCCAGGCGCGGGTGATCAACAGCAGCACCGTAGCCTCCGGCGTCGCTAGCCCGGTGGTCAGCGGGTACACCGGGTGCTCTCAGCCTTGGTGTCTCTATTTCTGATATGTCAGGGAGGAACCCTCATGATTCAAAGCAGATCTCTGCGCCGGCGACTGCCGCTGAGTCTTTTGCTCGGCGCAGCACTGACCCTTTCGACCATGGTGGTGACCAAGTCGTCGGACGGCGAGGCAGCTGCCAGCACAGACGGTGGGTGCGCGCAAGCGAATGTCCTCCAGCCGGCGAACGCGCGAGCAGGTTCGGAGCTGTCGGGACATCCCGCCAAGCAAGCGATCGACGGTGATCTTGACACTCGTTGGTCGGGGATGGGATCGGGGGGCAGCCTGACACTCGACCTCGGATCGGCCGAACTGGTGTGCGGAACGATGATCGCCTGGTACCTGGGTGAAACCCAGCAGAATGCCTTCACCGTGCACGTCTCCACCGACGATCGTACGTACCGCCCAGTCTTCACAGGAACGAGCACGGGCAGCCGCATCGATACAGTTCCGTTCACTGGGTCCACGACCGCCCGGTATGTCCGAGTCACAGTCAACCGCGTGCCGGAGATGGTTGCCCACGGCTACGGCGTCCTCGAGATCGATCTCCTGACCCCTGCCTCGCCCGCGAGCTCCGGGACGTAGCGGCATAGAGGTTGACCTGATCCGCGGAAATGGGCGGAAGGCCCGGCTGACGGGGATGCGTGACGGCCAGCGCGGAGAGCAAGCGGCGCGGTACGCCGCCGCCGCTGACCCTGGCAGGGCTGGGAGCGGTGGCCGTTGCGCGATCCATCAGTTGCAGTAGCCCGAGGCCGTGGCGGGTTTGGAGTCAATGACCGTGAGCAGCCCACCTGCGATGCCGGTCGCCAGGCCCTGCCCGGCCGGAGCGGAGATATCGACCGCGCCGCAGCATCCGCCGGGTGCTCGATCGGTGGTCACGGTGTCGATGAGGTTCGACGAGCACACACCGGTCTCCGGCACGGTCGAAAGTCTGCATAGGGTCTCCGTGATCGCTTCGGCCTACTTCGACAGCAGCCCGATCAGGTCGGTTGTCATCGAGATAACGCCGGCGATTGTCGCGATCATGGCAGCCCAGAACACGATCGCTGCTCTCAGATCGTGGTGCTGATCTGAACTGTTGGGACGAGCGCGGGTGTGGGGATGTGGCGCGGACTCGGCGGACTGCGACGCGTTCCGACCAGGCCGCGAAGGCACCGGAAGGTTGCGTCGCCAGCCCAGGTTGGAGAAGAACTTTGTCCAGGTGTGCCCTTCGGCGCTGCCGCAGCCGAACAAGACGCCGTACGTTCTGTTTCGGCACCGACCACCGGTCTTGGTGGGTACGCCGCAGATTGTCGGGGCCTTGAGCGCGAACAACCAGCAAGGCACCCCGACGGCGATGCAACTAGTCCACACACCTGAGTTCCAGTCATGAGTGGCGAACGAGTACACGGCGTACGCTGCGGCGGCGACCGTCGCAACGACGATGAAGAATGCGGTCTCGTGCCTTCGCTGTCTCTGTCTGGACATCTGACACCTCACTGCGCAGGCCAGCGGAGGGGCGAAGGATGTCATCTGCGCGGAAACGGCCCGCCAGATCCTTCGTGAAGAATTATCTGTTCGCAAGGTCGCGATCGCAGCGTGCGCGGCGAGTCGTTGAGAAGCCTTGCGTTTGGCTGGAAAGGGTGTCGTGGATCTGTCGCCCACTGCGACCTGTTCAGGCGATGTGTTCGGCCCCCTGCAACCGCGGGCTCATGCGTAACGCGAACAGTGGAGGAGATCGCGTGATCCGGAAAGTGATGACTGTCATTGTTGCTGTGATCGCCACAGCTTCCGCACGTACTGCGGCGACGGTCAGGCGGTCCCGAGCGGTCGCGGCCCTACTGCCCGAAAGGGTACTGGTGGGTCTATGACGGCGAATGGACCGGCGACATGTCGAATCATCGGTCCCAGGGCAACCTCACCGGGGTCCAGGATCGTCACACCGCCGTCGTACGTTCAGTACATCACCATCTCCAACAACGGAACCCCACAGCCAGGCGCCGACCACATCCAGATTAAGACCTGGTTCAGCGGGCGAGCGTCACCTCAGGCCCGCGAGGAAGCCGGCGGATCGGGCAGAGATGCCTGCATCACCACCCTGGTCAGCGAAGCTTCCGCGCCGTCCTGAGTCAGAGCAACTCCACCGCAAGGGGCAGGTCCCAGCCTGAGTCTGACAGATGGTCACGGACCTTTCGGTCAAGACGCCCCGCTCATGTAGTCCCATCTGCTCATCTCTCCTGTGCAGGGGCCGTTGGGGTTCTAAGGGGTCTGTGCGTACTTTCTGAGGTGGTGTGGACGATGTGGCTGCGGGGCATGTGGATCGACGGTTGGAGCAGGCGGCGGCTCGCCGCAATTGGCTCACTGGAGGAATCGTGAAGCGCAGGTACTCGGGTGTCGCACTGTCCATCGTTGGGATGGGTGCCGTGGCTCTCACCGCGGCCGACGCGTCGGCCAGGCTGAAAGATCCGGATCCGGGATCGGGGCAGTACAACCACACGTACAACTATCCGAATTACGACCCGGCGTACGAAGTACCGCCTGTGCAGGCAGCCGCGGTGCAGAGCACGTTGGACGACAGTTGGGGCGAGCTGGCCAAGGCGGGCGCTTCGGCACTTGGCGGGGCGGGCGCCGCCTTTGGTTGCATGTGGCTGTACCGCCGGCACACGCTGGCCGGCTAGTCGGGCGTTTCCTGAAGAGGGTTGCGGCTGGCCAACCGCTCGGCAAGAGCGGCCGCTTCCACCCGGCTCGAGGTGCCGGTCTTCCGCAGGATATTGGAGACATGAACGCTTGCTGTCCGGTGACTGATGAACAGATCCTTGGCGATCTCGCCGTTCGATCGCCCGGCCACCAGGAGCGCCAGGACTTCCCGTTCCCGAGCTGTGAGACCGGCTAGCGGTGTCGGACTTCGGGTCGTGTCCGCGATCGGGACGGGTTGCCGCAGGGGCACACGAGTCATCCGTGCGAGCGACTCGACCTGCTCTCGCAACGGCAGGGCTCCGAGCTCCTCGGCAGTCGCGTGCGCGTGCCGCAACAGGTCGTTCACTGCCGACCCTGATGAGCCGTCCGCGATCATGGCCTCTGCGCACCGCAGACGCGAGACGGCCTTCTCCCAGGGCCAGCCGGCGAGATCACACTTCTCGATCGCCCGCCGCCACAGCTCCATCTGGCCTACCTCCCGCCGGCAACGCGCGGCCTCGGCTGCGAATAGAGCCCTGAACGCGGCTTGGTTGACGACATCCCGTCGGCGTCCGGCGAATCGCTCTTCGGGCCAGTTGTCGATGACCTCTTCAAGAAGTGTCGCCGCGCGTAGCGCACCGGCGGTGTCGTCGAGGTCGCGGGCCGCTACGGCGGCCTCGGCGGCGATGTGGCCAAAAATGGCTAGGGTTTCGTCACGGTGTAGGTCCGCCTCGGTGTGCGGCACCACGTTCCGCTCGTGTAGCCACTCCAACGCCCGCAGCGGCTCGCCACAGGCCGCCAGAACCTCCACAGTGACCTCTCCCAGTTGTCGGGCAAGGATCGGATATGTGGGTGAAACCAATTCGAGGACGCGGGTCAGATGCCCTTTGGCCTCCGTCACCTGGCCAGTCCGAACCGCAAGTCGTGCCGCACTGAGTCGGACGGCGGCGCCGGGAATACCCCCGCACCTGGCGGCGAGCGCAGTGCGCAGGAGTTCACGACACTCCTGCCAGCGTCCCAGTTGCAGCATCCCGTCAGCGGCCTGGGCCGCAAGGTAGTAGCCCCACTGCAGCGAGCCCGCCGCCAGCACGTCACGAAACGCTTGATTGGCCACTTCGACGGAGTCGCTGATTCGACCGAGCAGCCGAAGGCGGCCAACTCGCCACATTGCAGCGTCTTCCACCAGCAAGCTGTCGTCGCAGAGCCGTGCGAGCACTTCTGCCTCTTCGGCGTCGGCCAATGATGTCATTGCGTCTCTGGTCGTACGTGAACGAGCGATGAGGGCGTCTGCCATGGCCGCGCGGGATCCGGATCGATGCGCTGCCTGCACAGCTTGTTCCGCATGGGCCGCAGCGCTGTCTTGTAGTCCGTCCCAGTATTCCGCCATGGAAAGGGAGGCCAAGGCCTGGGCATGCTCAGGGCTGTCAGGGAAGGCCCGGGTCAGTTCGATGCCCTCGGTATGCGCGGCATGCAGGATCTTGCCCGGAGCCAGGTGCCGTAGGTAGACAAGGCTCCACTCGCGCAGGAGGGTGCTGAAATGCAGCGGATCGCGACCGCGGTCGACGAGCGCCATTGCCTGCTCGGCCAAAGCAATCGCGGACTCAAGCCGGCCGGCCCTGTCCGAGGCCCGGCTCGCCCGACGGAGTAGAGCTACATGTTCGGCCGGTTCCCCTCGCAGACTCGGCGAGACCCGATCCCACAGGGAACATGCGCGCTCCAGGTGAAGTGACAGCTCTGCGGCGGCGTGAAGACTCTCCGCATAGTCCGCCGCAACAAGCGACCAGCGGTAGGTCTCATCGATACGTCCGGCTTGCTGGTTGTGGATCGCCAGATCCGCCGCGAGGGGCCCAGGTGGAGACTCCAGTTGCGACTCGAGGATGCGTACGTAGTCCGAATGCAGGTTCGCCGCTTCGCCGGGCGGCACAGCATCGTGCAGGGCCTCGGCGATCAGGGGGTGGCGAAACCATGCTCGGCCTTCGTCATCATGGCGTACGACGCCGTGATCCTCCGCTTCGATCAGACAGCTGGCCAGAGCCTCTCGCGGGATGCCATGCACAGCCGCGACGCCGGCCAGAACAACGAAGTCGATCGGCCGGCCGCCGACCGCGAGCACGCGGGTTGCCTGGCGAGCTTCGACGGAGAGGCCATGCCAGCCGGCCACCAAGGCGTCGCGGAGTACGGCCGGCACTGTTGTCGGAGCCTTCGGTTCATCGCCGGTCAGGCCGCGGACCAGAAGTTCGGTGAGGTATGGGTTGCCGCAGGAGCGCTCGTGAATCTCGGCGGCGAACTCGATGTCGACCGCGTGCCCGAGCACCCGCTGAATTTGACTCTCGGTCGCTGCCAAGTCGAGCCGGTCGAGATGGATCTCCTTGAACATCGGCATCCGCCGCATGTCGGCCAGCCAACCGTGCAACGGATGACCCGCGCCCCGGTGCTCGTCACGACAGGTCGCCAGCAACGCCAGGCGCTGGTCCCGGAAGCCGGTAATCAGGTAGGCAAGGGTGTCGAGCGAGGTGCGGTCCGCCCAGTGCAGATCGTCGATAACGACAACGGTCGGCTTTCGCTCGGCGAGGCGGTTCAGAACCATGTCGATCAGGGCCAGCAGTCTCCCTGGCTGCCTTGGTCGATGATCACCCGTGCTTAGTGCCGGCAGCAATGCGCCGAGTTCTTCCGCTCCGGCGAACACCTCCGCGCGGGTAGCCGCATCAGCCCGCGCCAGCCAGGCCTGGAGTGCGCTGGTCACCGGTGCGAACGGTACCGACGCCTCGCCAAAATGCACACAGCCACCCCAAAGGACCTCAGCGTCGCTACCGAAGCTTTCACACGTCTGGCGAACGAGCCAGGTCTTGCCGACGCCGGCTTCGCCGTGGACGACCACCGCGCACGGACCACCACTCATGGTGCCCGTCAGAGCACTCACGAGAAGCTGCTGCTCGACCGCCCGGCCGACAACTTCCCGATCCGGGCTGTCCAGGGACGTCCCCATGCGCCAAGTGTCCACCGACGGATCGAACGACGCCCCTCTCGCTAGCGGGCTGTCCGCTACTCGGACCCCTGACAGGTACGACGAATGCTGAGACGTATGTACACCGAACGCATCGAGGAGTTGAGGGCCGGGGGCTTCACGTGCCCATCTGCCATGCTCATGCGCTGAGATCTAGGCTTGTGGTTAAGGTGCGTGTCCCCCCTCGGACACAGCAAGACCCACGCGGGCTGATGAAGAAATCAGCCCGCGTTTGTGCGTCGTCGTACGTAATCGAGGACGCGGGCCAGGTCACCGAGTTCAGCGACCATCGCGCAGATCTCCTGGGCGGTCAGCTGCTGGGACGGCTCAGGCGGGGACGCCTATAGTTCTGTCGCATGCCTTCGCCGCCGCGCTCGTACGGTTTCACCGGCAGACGACCGGCCGCGGTCGAGATCGCGTTCTGGATCGCGGTCGTGGTGCCGCCGCTGGCGATCGTGCTCAACGTGGCCGCCTTCGTGGTTGTGAAGATGGCTGTGGACGACGTGTTCGGCACGACGGGCGGGGACACTCAGGCGTCGATGGTCGAACTTCGTGACAAGGTGAACGGGCCCCTGCTCGGTTTGTTCATCTTCTTCACGGTCCGAGACCTGTTCCTGAGCGGCCTCTGGACCCTGCTCGGTCTCAAGATGCGCGGCGGCCGACACTGGGCGCGGATCACGATGACCGTGTTCGCCTCCCTGTGGGCGCTGTCCAGCCTCGTCGCCCTGATCCGGGGTGACACCCAGGGCTTCACGACCGCGGACATACCCCCGTTCTTCGAGTTCCCGAGTTCGTACCTCGTACTGGACTACGCGCGAAGCGCCCTGGTCCTGCTCGCGATGGCCGCACTCATCCCGTTGGTATCCCTGAGACGGTCCAACCGGTATTTCACGGCCCGGCGCCCACCTGCCTGAGTGCGTGTTTTCGCGGAGATTGTTTCGGGCGGGCATCTCGACCTTGCTGTGTGCAGCGGGTCGTTCGCCCCAGTCGGCGTACTGCACCACCTCAGGGGACTTCGCTCGAGTGGAGGCAGGGCAGTGGATGTCCGGTCCAGGTGGTCCGTCGTAGCAGAGCGAACCCTCCGTCGGCGGAATCTGACCGTTGCCGAGAGCAAGTGAAGCTCCGGTGTAACGCCAGGCGGGCAGGATACGATGTAGCGGTCGCCTGGCCTTGGAAGGTCCGGGTGGGGCAGTTCAGGTGTGCCGGGAAGACTGGTCGGCGATGTCTCAGTCATGCCTTGACCTAGGGAGCACACCAGTGAACCGACACTTCGGCTTGAGCATCATTGCCGCGACGACCCTGACTCTTGTGGCCGCGTCGTGCTCCGGCGAGTCGCAGTCCAGCGGAACCACTTCGCCGTCGCCGAGTACGACGGCGACTGTGACGCCGTCATCGGTCGCGCCGACAGCGACCCCGACGCCCACGAAGCCGCCCGCTGCTGCGCAAAGGACCGCGGCGCAGCTCACCAAGGCCTTGCTCGCGTTGGAGGACCTGCCGGCCGGGATCTCGATCGATCCGGACAGCGGCGACGAGGGTGATGACGTGAAGATGTCGTCGAAGGATCCCAAGTGCGCGAAGCTCGTTGCGTACATGAACGCCGACGTCGCGCCGGGGTCGAAGGCCTCGGCGTACCGGGCGTTCTCGGCCAGCGAGCAGGGGCCGTTCATCGACGAGGGGCTGGACGCCATGGGCTCGTCGGCCGCGGTGCAGGCGCTGCAGAACTCGTTCCGGCAGGCGATCCGGAGCTGCCGGGGGATGACGCTGTCGATCCCGGGGGAGGGGCGCTCGCCGATCACGGTGCGCGAGGTGTCCGCGCCCAAGGTGGGGTCCACTCCGGTGGGGGTCCGGTTCAGTGCGTCGAGCGGGCCGCTCGAGGGGCTGGAGGTCACGATGGCGACCACCGGCGTACAGGATGTCGTGGTGTCGGTGACGGTAATGGGCGGAGCACCTGGTGACATCGACTTCTTGACCAAGGCCGCGGTCGACAAGGCCACCAAGGCTCTCGGTGCTACGTCTGGTACCTGATCCCGTCAGCGGTCCAGTTGGAGGCGGTGCCAGCTGAGCAGGGTGAGCGCGGCGGATGCCAGTACGACGGGGGCTACGGCGAGGAGCTGGGCCGCGGAGACTTCGGTGCCTGCGCTGATCGCCCAGAGGGCTGGTGCGGCGAAGGGGAACCAGCCGCCGGTTCCCGCGACGACGGCGATCTGGGACAGGACGACGATGCCGATCGTGGTGGCAATGCCGGCCAGGACGGAGCGGGCCAAGGTGGTCGCCCAGGCTGCCGGTACGGCAATCGCGCAGGTCAGCACGGACAGCACGAGTTGACGGCCTAGAGCCGGTACGGCGTCGCCAGGGATCTTGCCCAGGCCGGCGGCCAGGCCGAGGATCACCAGTCCCGCGAGGAGTGCGACGCTCGCGATCATGCTCCAGGTGAGGTAGACGGCGAGTTTCGCGGCTGCGATGGTGCGGCGGGGGATCGGCAGGGCGAACAGGCCGGTGATGGTGCCGTCGGTGAATTCGCGGCCGAAGAGCCAGCTGAGCAGGACGCCGTGGGCGAGTAGGCCGGCGGCACCGGTGACCTGGGCGGCGGTGGTGAGGTAGCCGGTCCAGCCGCCGGGGTCGACGAGGGCGCCGAGTTTGGCGGCGAGCTGGGGGTCGTCGGTGCCGGCGGCCAGGAGCATCGTCGAGCAGATCAGGGAGATCCCGAGGGCCATCAGCAGCAGGGTCGCGCGGGCGACGGTGGCGTGGCGGAGTTTGACGGCTTCGGTGGCCAAGGCGGCGTTCATGCGTGGGCCTTGTCGTCGGCGAGGACCTGGGCGAAGAAGGTGCGTTCTAGGTCGGTCTCGCGGGGGTCGAGGGTGCCGATCACGCGGCCGGCGTTGAGGATCGAGATGCGGTCGGCGATCCGGGCGACCTCGTCGAGGTGGTGGCTGCTGACCAGGATGCCGGCGCCGTCGGCGGCGCGGCGGAGCAGTGCTTCGCGGAGCAGGATGACGCCGGAGGGGTCGAGGGAGTTGGTGGGTTCGTCGAGCACGATCAGGCGCGGACGGTGTTGCAGGGCGGAGGCGAGGCCGAGGCGCTGGCGGTTTCCGAGGGAGAGCTTGCCGCTGCGGCGGTCTGCGTACTGGGTGAGCTTGAGCTCGGTGATGATCGCGTCGGTCATCGCGGGGATGTCGTGTGCTGGTACGCCGTGGAGGCGGGCGCCGAGGGCGAGGTTCTGCCGAGTGGTGAGTTCGCGGTAGGCGAGCGGGTACTCGACGAGGTGGCCGACCGTCGACCAGTCGGCGTGTTCCAGGTCTCGTCCGGCGATGCTGACGCGGCCGGCGGTCGGTTTGAGCATGCCTAGCAGCAGACGCATCAAGGTCGACTTGCCGGCGCCGTTGAGGCCGACGAGGGCGTGGATCTCGCCGGGGGAGACGTGCAGGTCGGTGCCGCGGACGCCGGTTCCGTCGTCGAAGACGCGGACCAGGCCGTGTGCGTGCACGGCGTACTCAGTCATGGCGTTGTTCGAGAGTGTCGAGGGCGGTGTTGATCGCTCCGCCGAGGTCGCCGTCATCGGTCAGGCTCCACGCCAGCAGTGCGGCGTTGAGAGCGCCCAGTACGGCGCCCGCGGCAACGACCGCCGTCCGTGGGTCGATGCCCTGGGCAACCAGAGCTTCGGTGACCACGGCTTCGGTGGCGGCTGTCCCGGCGGCGAGGTCGGCCCGCAGAGACGGCGTCTGCGCGACGATCCTCAGCCGGATGCGGACCTCGTCGGCGGCCGGCGGTGGCAGGTCCTGCCAGGCCTTGCGAACGCCGCGTGCGGCGAGGGTGATCGGATCGGCGCCGGACGGTTGCGCCCGGATCATGTCGCCGATGACCGGGTCGTACGGATCGTCGACGAGGAGGGCCGACTTGGTGGGGAAGTGGCGGAAGAAGGTCATCTGGGTGACTCCGGCGCGGGCGGCGATCTGCGCCGCCGTCGTCGCGTCGAACCCTTGGTCCGCGAACAGCTCGAGGGCTGCCTGCTGGAGACGGTGGCGAGTCCGGAGCAACTTGGTCACCTCAGAATGTTAGCCGCTAACAATCTGAAGGGCGAGAGCAGGGACTTGCGCTCCCGTTGAATACGTGTTTAATGTTGAACATGCGTTCAACGCCAGCCTCGGAATCGGCTCCCGTTTCGACGGTCGAGCGGATCAGGGACGCGGCCGTGGCCAGGTTCGGCCGGGATGGCTTCTCGGCGTCGTTACGGACGATCGCCGCCGATGCCGGGGTGACGGCGGGGCTGGTGGTGCACCACTTCGGGTCCAAGGACGGTCTGCGGCAGGCCTGCGACGAGCACGTGCTGGGAGTGATCCGGTCGGAGAAGTTGCGTGCGGCAACAGCTTCGACGGCGACCGGGATGCTCGCGCAGCTGGCTGAGGTCGAGCAGTACGGGCCGTTCGCGCTGTACGCCGTACGGAGTCTGCAGGCCGGTGGCGCGCTGGCGACGACGTTCGTCGACCAGATGGTCCGTGACGCCGAGGAGTACCTCGCCGCCGGCGTGGCGGCGGGCAGGGTCCGACCGAGCCGGGATCCGGCCGGGCGGGCGAAGTACTTGACCTACCAGGGCATGGGGTCGCTGATGCTGTGGATCTCACTGCGCCCCGAGACGGTCTCGGTCGACGACTTCCGGTCGGCGTTGCGGGAGATCTCCGACCAGATCACGCTGCCGGCGCTCGAGCTGTTCACCGAGGGGCTGTTCGTCGACCGGACGATGCTGGACGAGTACCTGATGTACGTCCCCGACCCGCCGAACGGGCCTGCGGCTCAGTAGCGGACACGCGTCCCGGCCGGGACGCCCTGACGACATCAGACGTGATCACCAGATTGAGGTTCAGCGATGACCGCTGCCCTGAACATCCGGCAACTGCACAAGTCCTTCGGTCAGGTGAAGGCCCTCGACGGGCTCGACCTGACCGTCCCGATCGGCCAGGTGGCCGGTTTCCTCGGCCCGAACGGTGCCGGCAAGTCGACCACCATCCGGGTCGTGCTCGGCCTGTTGCGCGCGGACGGCGGCACGGTCGAGGTGCTCGGCCGGCACCCGTGGGACGACGCCGTCGAGCTGCACCGACGGCTGGCCTACGTTCCCGGCGACGTGAGCCTGTGGCCGAACCTGACCGGCGGTGAGGCGATCGACCTGCTCTGCCGGCTGCGCGGTGGAGCCGATCGCGCCCGCAAGGCGGAGCTGCTCGAGCGCTTCGAGCTGGACCCGACGAAGAAGGGCCGCACCTACAGCAAGGGCAATCGGCAGAAGGTCGCGCTCGTGGCGGCGCTGGCGACCGACGTGGAGCTGCTCGTCCTGGACGAGCCGACATCCGGGCTCGACCCGCTGATGGAGACCGTGTTCCAGGACTGCATCGCCGAGGCGAAGACGGCCGGGCGATCGGTGCTGCTGTCGAGCCACATCCTCGCGGAGGTGGAGAAGCTTTGCGACACGGTGACGATCATCCGGGCCGGCCGCGCCGTGCAGACCGGCACGCTGGCCGAGCTCAGGCATCTCACCCGCACGACGATTACGGCCACCATCACTCGAGCGGCTGAGCCGTTGGCCGCGCTGCCGGGCGTGCACGACCTGCGGATCGACGGCGACGTGGTCACCTTCGACGTCGACCACGACCGGATGGCCGGGACGGTGCAGGCGCTCGGCGCTCTCGGCGTACAGAGTCTGAACAGTGTGCCGCCGTCGCTGGAGCAGCTGTTCCTTCGTCAGTACGGCGATCAGTTGCCGGCCGAGGAGGTGTCGGTATGACGTCGAGTCTGACCGCGACCGTCGACCTCGTTCGGTTCGCGCTGCGCAGGGACCGGGTGAAGCTGCCGATCTGGATCGGTGCTATCGGCCTGGGCATGCTGTACGCCGTTTCCGCGCTGCCGACCGTATATGCCACTCCGGCGGAGCGTCAGGTCCGGGCCGAGCTGATGAAGTCGCCGGCGGCAACGATGATGTCCGGACCTGGCTACGGGCTGGACGACTACACGCTTGGCGCGATGGTCACCAACGAGATGGTCCTGTGGCTTGCGGTCCCGGCCGCGATGATGAGCATCTTCCTGGTCGTCCGGCACACCCGGGCCGAGGAGGAGACCGGCCGGGCCGAGCTGATCCGGTCGGCGGTGGTCGGCCGGTACGCCGCGCCGGTGTCGGCGCTGATCGTCGCGTTGCTGGCCAACGCGGGCGTCGCCGTACTGACCGCTCTGGCGATGATCAGTGGTGGGCTGGACGCGACCGATTCGTTTGCCGTGGGCATCGGTCTTGGCCTGACCGGACTGGCTTTCGCTGGTGTCGCGACCGTGACCGCGCAGCTCACCGAACACGCCAGGTCGGCGTCCAGCCTCGCGATGGCGGTGCTCGGTGCCGCCTTCCTGGTCCGGGCCGTCGGCGACGCGGCCCAGCCGAGCGGCAGCATCGTTTCGTGGTTCTCGCCGCTCGCCTGGATCCAGCAGAGCCGTCCGTTCGTCGACCTGCGCTGGTGGCCGCTGCTGCTGTCTCTTGGTGTCCTGGTGGCGGCAGTGGTCCTCGCTCGCGCGTTGGCGGTACGGCGTGACGTCGGCGCCGGGCTGATCCCTGCTCGACTCGGCCGGGCCGAGGCTGCGGCGTCGTTGTCGACGCCGTTCGGGCTCGCCGTACGGCAGCAACGTGCTTCGGTGATCGGCTGGGCCGTCGGCTTGTTCGTGTTCGCGGTGGCCACCGGCTCGTTGAGCGACTCGGTGACCGACGCGGTGGCGGAGAACCCGACGATGGGGGAGATGTTCGCCCGCAACGGACTCGACCCGACGGACGGCTTCTACTCCACGATGGCGCTGTTCTTCGCGCTGATGATCGCGGCCTTCGCCGTCACCTCGGTGCTCCGGCTGCGGTCCGAGGAACGGACCGGGCACACCGAAGCAGTGCTCGCGACCGCGGTGAGCCGCCGCCGGTGGATCTCGGCCTGGATCGGCTTCACGATCCTCGCCTCGATCATTCTCCTCCTGGTCAGCGGTTTCGGCGTCGGCCTGGGTGCGGTCAGCGGAGCGGCCGGCCCGGCCGTCGTCGGCGAGGTACTGCTCGCGACGCTTGCCTTCCTGCCCCCCGTGCTGGTGGTCGTCGGGCTGGCCGCAGCCCTGTTCGGCCTCCGGCCTGGCCTGACGGTGTGGGCCTGGCTGCTCGTCGGCTACGCGTTCTTCTTCGGCATGTTCGGCGCACTGCTCGACCTGCCGTCACTGGTCGTGGACCTCTCGCCGTTCAGCCACCTCACCGTGATGCCGCTCGCCGGCCTGGAAGCCACTCCGCTGATCATCCTCACCGTGATCGCGGCGGGTCTGGCCTTCCTCGGCCACACACTCTTCCAACGGCGTGATCTCGATGCACCATGAGCCGATCCAATGGTTTCGCTAGGGCGAGCTCTATTGGTTCTGAACCTGTGAACCGCACCAGTCGATCACCGTCTGAGCGTATTCGGCGGGGACGTCGATCGGCGGCGCGTGACCCACGCCGCGCAGAACCGCCCGGTTCCAGTCGGGCCGCAGGGCCGTCCAGTCATCGATCGATGCGCGCGGACTGAGGCGATCGTCGTCGCCGCTGACCAGGAGAGTCGGCGCCGCGACCCGGCGCATCGCGCCGAGCACGGGCCGCCGTCGGACGAACATCAACGACATCAGGGAGGCGTACGCCGTGACCGCGCTTCCCAAGAGCTTTGGCTCGACGGCGGACATCTCCTCTCGCAGGAGGCTGGCGAGTTCCGGCGACATTCTGGTCAGGTCGCCGCCCGTGTTCCATCTGCTGCCCGCAATCGAGGCTGGGTCGTCCAGTACCCGCAGTTGCGCGGTGATCATGCGCTGCCCTGAAAGGTAACCAGCACGAGGGCGACCGGGGTGAGGACGGCCAACGCTGCTCGGCCGATCGTTCGCCACCGGCGCGCCTCGCTGTGACTCAGCGGGGGAGGACGTGTCGGCGCCACGAACACGACTCCGGCGATCCGTTGAGCGCCTGGTCGGCGAAGAGCAAGGCGATCGCGCCGCCCGCTGACCAGCCGTGGACCACGACCCGCTGCAGCTCGAGTGCGTCAGCGAAATCGCACAGGAACAGCCCGCTGGATTCGATGCCCGCCGCACGCCGATTCGGCAGCGCGGTGTGGCCGGCGATCGTACCGGGCAGGTCCACTACCAGCGAGTGGCGCGCTCACCCCAGTCGGCGTACTGCGCTACGTCAGATTACGCCCGTCGACGGGGTCGGACCTGGATACGTATTGCTGTCGCTGCTCTGGTCCGCCCCTAGCCGTCCGAGGGGTAGTCCCGTCTGTGCTCAGGCGCTGAGCCGCAGGCGTGTGGTTAAGGTGCGTGTCCCCCTCGGACACAGCAACAGACAAGGCGACACGAGAAATCGTGTCGCCTTCGGTTTGTACCGGCGCGAAAGGGGCCACCGTGTGCCGCCCAGTCACCTGCAAGACCTGCGCCAAAACCACCTGGGCCGGCTGCGGCCAGCATGTCGCCCAGGTGAAGGCGATGGTCCCGCCCGACGACTGGTGCCCCGGTCACCCGAAGGCGGAGCGTCAGGGCGGCGGCTGGCTGGCCAGGCTGCTGGGACGCTGAGCCAGCTCCAAGCGTCCGCTGGCAGCCTCTACATCGTCGTCTCCGCCTCGTCGGTGCGTTGGCGAGCCGCGGCCATCTGCTCCTCGCTCTTATCCTCCGCCTCCGCGCCGACCTGTGTGCCCGAGGTGCGCGGGACCGAATGACCCAGACCATCGCGTCGCCCGTTTCGTTCCAACCGCTCATGATCTCGTTCGTGTGTCGATCGACGAGATCAAGGCAGAGCCTGCCGACACATTGCCCTATCGAGTGCATCGTTCGCCGCAGGTGAACGCTTCGGTAGGTGGACTGGGCGAGGCCGGCCAATCGTCGGTGGGCCGGCCTCTTGCCCGGTCAGGCCGAAACGTTGTGCGCCAGCCGCACGACGGCCTCGGCTGTTGCCTGGGCGGAGGCCGGGTTCTGGCCGGTAACGATGTTGCCGTCGACAACCACTTGCGGCGCGAACGCCGGTCCACCGTCGAAGGTGGCGCCGGCCTCCTTCAGTGCGGCCTCGAGGGACCACGGGACCTTGTCGGCGTACCCGAAGGCGCCCTCTTCCTCGTCGGTGAAAGCGGTTAGCCGCCGACCCTCGAACGGCCAGGAGCCGTCGGCGGCGCGGGCCGGGAGGAAGCCGCACGGGCCGTGGCACACCGCGGCGACGACCTTGCCCGGATCAGCCACGGTGGTGGCGACGATCCGGCCGAGGCCGGCGTGATCGGCGAGGTCCTCGATCGGGGCGTGGCCGCCGACGACGAAGACCACGTCGAAACCGGCCGGGTCGAGGTCCTCGAGCACCGCCGGCGCGGAGAGTTCGGCGTCGATCGAGGTCAGGTAGGCGACCTGGGCGTCCATTGCGGCCTGGTCGGTGCCGTTCAGGTCGGCCCGCAGGCTGGTGTCCTGGACGGTGGGTGCGCGGCCGCCGGGAGTGGCGACGACGATGTCGTACCCGGCCTCGCGAAAGACCTGGTGGGGGTGGATGAGTTCGCCGGCCCAGAAGCCGGTGGATTCCTTGGTTCCGTCGCGCAACGTCCACACGGACGAGGCCGAGACGACCAGTAGCACTGAAGTCATGGTGTCACGGTAACCCGATGACTATGCAAAGGCATAGTCAGCGACTGCGGGCACGCTCGGCGGTGACCTCGGCGTGCAGTTTCTGCACGCCGTCCAGGAGGAAGCGCAGGGCCAGTTCGAAGGCCTCGCGGTCGATCGCGCGGCGGCGGGCGCGCAGTTCGTGGGCGTTGGTGATGTGTTGCAGTGAGCGGGGGTAGGCGCCGGGGTCGTCGGGGAAGCCGCCGGCGAACGAGCCCATGGTGGAGCCGTAGATCATCGCGCGGGTGGAGGCGCCGATCAGTGTCACGTACTTCGGTGACCAGCCGGCCCGGGTCAGGCCGCCGAGGACCTTGTCGACGTTCTGCATCGACTGCTCGCCGCGCTGTACGCCCCTGGCCAGCCAGGGGACCATGTTCGGGTGCTCGAGGATCGCCTCGTAGTAGCTGCGGGCCCAGCGCTCGAGCGCGACCAGCCAGGGCTCGGTCTCGAACGACGACGCGTCGACGGACGCGACGATCGAGTCCGCGGCCAGGTCGAGCAGTTCGTCCTTGGTCTTCACGTAGTTGTAGATCGACGGCGACTTCACCTTCAGCTCGGTCGCCAGTCGCCGCATCGAGACGGCCTCCAGGCCCTCCTGGTCGACCAGGAGGATGACCGCGTCCACCAGCTGCTGCCGGCTCAGTCGCGGGGGACGTCCCACGCGACGCACGGGCTCGCTTTGCGTAGTCAATGGCGTCTCCGATCCCCAGGTCGAGCGATGCCACAAGGTAGCAGCGATGAGGCAAAAACTACCAGTGTTCAGAAATATCGAATCAGCCTCTTCACAACCAGGGAGGCGATCTGCATACTCGTGCCAAGGTCATTAACGAACATCGATAGTTAATGTCTCGTCCGGAGCACGACTCCGTCCCCCGCAGGCTGGCCGCGGATCAGCTCTGCATCAGTTGCACCGCCAACCGAAGGAGGAGTCACATGCGCACCCAGCAACGGGTTCAGCTCCGCAGGGCCGTGCTCTCGAGCTACCTCGGTAGCACCATCGAGTTCTACGACTTCATGCTCTACGCCACCGCCTCCGCGATCGTGTTCAACAAAGTCTTCTTCACCTCGCTGGACCCGCTGGTCGCCACGATCGCCAGCTTCGGCACGCTGGCGACCGGCTACCTGGCTCGCCCACTGGGTGGCGTGATCTTCGGCCACTTCGGTGACCTGCTCGGCCGCAAGCGAATGCTCCTGGTGAGCATGACGCTGATGGGCGTCTCGAGCTTCCTGATCGGTCTGCTGCCGACCTTCGGCCAGATCGGCAACCTCGCTCCGGTCGGACTGGTGGTGCT
Source organism: Kribbella endophytica (assembly GCF_054781295.1). Lineage (NCBI taxonomy): Bacteria > Bacillati > Actinomycetota > Actinomycetes > Propionibacteriales > Kribbellaceae > Kribbella > Kribbella endophytica. The sequence goes on along the minus strand of NZ_BAAGUR010000004.1, from coordinate 871,137 downwards.
GAGGGTGGTGCAAGGCATCTCTGTGGGCGGTGAGTGGGGCGGCGCGGTGTTGATGACGGCCGAACATGCCACCCGGCGAAGGGGGCTGTGGGCAAGTTTCACCAACGCGGGCGCACCGACCGGGATCGTGTTGTCGACGCTTGCCCTGACCGCCACGAGCGCCGTTGTCGGCGACGAGAACTTCCTGGCGTGGGGCTGGCGGATCCCGTTCCTGCTCAGTCTGGCGCTGCTCGCGGTCGGGCTGTTCGTCCGGCTGAAGGTCGACGAGACGCCGGCCTTCAAGGCGGTCGCTCAGACCAAGCGCCGGATTCCCGTGCTGGAGGTGCTTCGCGACCACCCGCGGATCCTGCTGCTCGGCATCGGGGTCGGGCTGGCGGCGTTCGTTTCCCAGGCCACCTTGACGATCTTCTCGCTGGCGTACGGCGTGCGCGTCGGTCACACCCGGCAGGAGGTGCTGGCCGCCCTCACCATCTCCGCGAGCTGCGCGATCATCGGTATCCCCGCATGGTCGGCGCTGTCGGACCGGATCGGTCGTCGGCCGGTAGTTGTGGCGGGCGCCCTCGCGATGGCCGTTTATGGGTTCGTACTGTTCCCGCTGATCAACGCCGGCAACAGCGGATTGTTGATCCTGGCCCTCATCCTCGGCAACGCGGTGATCCAGCCGATGATCTACGGCCCGATGGCCGCGCTCTACACCGAGCTTTTCAGTACGGGGAACCGTTACACCGGCGCTTCGCTGGGTTACCAGTTGGCGAGTCTCGGCGCGGGGTTCACGCCCGTGCTGTTCGCCCGGATCCAGCAGAGCACTGGTGGCGGCACCGGAACCTTGGCGATCTCCTGCACGATCGCCGCCTTCTGCCTTCTCTCCGTCGGATGCATCCTGGCCCTACGGGAGACGCACCGGCACGTCCTGACGGCGGTCCCGGACCTTGCACCGGCCGCCGTACCGAACGCTGTTGTCAGTCGACCCAACCACTAAGAGGACCACCACCATGTCGTACGAGAAGATCATCTCCGAGCGGATCGGCCCGGTTGCCCGGATCTGGCACAACCGGCCCGAGCTGCGCAACGCCGAGAGCACCCAGTTGCTGGAGGAGCTCAACACCGCGGTCCTGGCCGCCGACGCCGACGACGAGGTACGCGTGATCGTGCTGGCCGGCAAAGGGGGGCACTTCTCCGCCGGGCACGATCTCAAGGAGGGCCAGGCGCTGCGGGCCGGGTTCTGCGTCGAGGAGCGCTGGGAGTACGAGGAGCAGTACTACTTCGACTACTGCATGAACATCCTGAACGCGAAGAAGCCGACCATCGCGCAGGTCGAGGGTGCGTGCATCGCGGGCGGGTTCATGGTGGCGAACATGTGCGACCTGCTGGTCGCCTCCGACGACGCGTTCTTCGCCGACCCGGTGATGCACACGATGGCCGTCGCGGCGGTCGAGGTGCTCGTGCACCCGTGGGTGCTGGGGGAGCGCAAGGCCAAGGAGATGCTGTTCACCGGTCAGCGGCTGACCGCGGCCGACGCGCTGGCGGCCGGGATGGCCAACCGCGTGGTGACCAAGGAGCAGCTCGACGACGAGGTGCTGACGCTGGCGAACCGGATCGCGCAGGCACCGCCGTTCACGATGAAGGTGCTGAAGAAGTCGCTGAACCGGACCTTCGACATCATGGGCCGCTCGGCCGCGCTGAAGGCGCACTTCGACTCCCACCAGCTGAGCCACTTCAGCGACGAGGCGAACGCGGTCAAGGCGGCTGGTGTGGCCAAGTCGATCGACCGGCACAAGTCGGGCGAGTCGGTGGGCTCGCGATGACGTCGCGTCCCTGGGAGCGGCTGTATCCACCCCAGGCGCTGGCCGATCTCGGGGTGGACGGGCGCTCGTTGCCCGACCTTCTGGCTGACACGATCGCCCGTAGGCCGACCGCGACCGCGATCACGTACGAGGGCCGGCGCCGGTCGTTCGTGGAGGTCGGCCGGCTGGTCGCTCATCTCGCGACGCGACTGGTGGCCGGCGGCCTCCGGCCGGGGGATCGGGTGGGGATCATGCTGGCGAACTGCCCGGAGTACGTGGTCGCGCTGTTCGCGACCTGGACGGCCGGCGGCACCGTCGTGCAGATCAACCCGCGATACGTCCGCGGCGAGGCCGAGCAGATCCTGCTCGACTCCGGCGCCGACGTGCTGGTGACGACGCCGGAGATCGCCGAGCGGCTGGGTGAGGTCGCTTCGTCGCGGCTGATGCTCCTGGTCGATTCCGATCCGGTGGTGGCCGAGAACGCGCTGGACCTGGCGCTGCTGGGCGAGGTGTCCGAGGTGCGGGTGGCGGCGGCGGAGGTCGCGGTGATCCAGTACACGGGCGGGACGACCGGCGTACCGAAGGGCGTGAGCCTGACGCACCGCAACATCCTGGCCAACATCGAGCAGCGGCTCCGGCTGACCTTCGACACGGTGGACGTGCCGGCGGGGGCCACGGTGGTGAACGTCCTGCCGATGAGTCACGTCTATGGGCTGACCTGTGTGACGTTGATGGCGGTCCGGACCGGGATGAACCAGTTGATCCTGTCCCGCTTCGACGCGCAGCAGGTGCTGGAGACGATCCGGGACGAGGAGCCGTTCGCGTTCTCCGGCGTACCGACCATGTACGCCGGGTTCCTGCGGCGACCCGACCTGGCCGAGTACCGGCTGGACCGGGTGGCCGTGTTCAACAGCGCCGGCGCCGGACTGCCCGCGGCCCAGGTCGCCGAGTTCGAGTCCCGGACCGGGGCGCGGATCGTCGACGGGTTCGGGATCAGCGAGGCGTCGCCGACGACGCACGCGAACCCGCTCTACCTCGAGCGCCGGCTCGGCAGCGCGGGCATCCCGTTGCCGTTCACCGACGTGAAAGTTGTCGAGAGCACCCATCAGTCGCTCGATCCGCTGCCCACGGGCGAGGTCGGTGAGCTGGCGATCGCCGGACCGCAGGTGATGCAGGGCTACTGGGGCCGTCCCGACCTGACCGCGGAGACGATCCGCGACGGCTGGCTGCTGACCGGCGACCTGGCCCGGATCGACGCCGACGGCTACGTCTACGTCGTCGGGCGGCTCAAGGACGTGATCATCGCCAGCGGCCTGAACGTCTACCCGGCCGAGGTCGAGCAGGTGATCGGCCGGATCCCGGGCGTCACCGAGGTCGCGGTGGTCGGCGTACCGGACGACTACCGCGGCGAGACGATCAAGGCGTACGTCGTCCTGCGCCCCGGCGTGGAGCTGACCGTCGACGAGATCGTGGCCCACTGCAACGAACACCTGGCCCGCTTCAAGGTGCCGCGACTGGTCGAGCTCCGGACCGGGCTGCCGCGCACACCGGTCGGCAAGATCGACCGCCTTCTCCTGTCGGCCCCGGCCGGCTCCGACCGATCGGACGCACGATGAAACTCGACGAGCTCGACTTCACCGACGACCAGCGCAGCGTGACCCGGCACCGGCTGGGACACCTGCTGCTGATCGGCCTGAACCGGGTCCCCAAGCGCAACGCGTTCGACCTCGATCTGCGCGAGCAACTGGCCTTCGCGTACGGCGAGCTGGAGCGCGACCCCGAGGTCCGCTGCGGCGTACTGTTCGCGCACGGCGACCACTTCACCGGCGGGCTCGACCTCGGGCAGGTCAGCGACGCGCTGAAGAGCGGCGGCGGCGGGATCCCCGACGGCGGCGTCGACTGGCGTGGGCTGCACGGCTCGCACCGGACCAAGCCGGTGGTGTCCGCGATCCAGGGCTGGTGCCTGACGCTGGGGATCGAGGCCGCACTGGCGACCGACGTCCGGGTGGCCTCGGAGGACGCCCGGTTCTCGCAGATGGAGGTGAGCCGGGGGATCTACCCGTTCGGTGGCGCGACCTTCCGGTTCCCGCGTGAGGTCGGGTGGGGCAACGCGATGCGCTACATCCTGACCGGTGACGTCTTCGACGCCGCCGAGGCGCTGCGGATCGGGCTGGTGCAGGAGGTCGTACCGGTCGGGAAGCAGCTGGAACGGGCCGTCGAGCTGGCGCAGACGATCGCGGCGCAGGCGCCGCTCGGCGTACAGACGAGTCTGCGATCCGCCTGGCGTGCCCTGCGCGAAGGCGAGGAGGCCGCGGCGGCGAAGCTCGTGCCGGAGCTGGTCGAGCTGCTGGACTCCGCGGACGCCGTCGAAGGGCGGCGGTCGTTCCTCGATCGCCGGCCGGCCGAGTTCAAGGGGCACTGAGATGAGTTCGCTGAACGTGGTGATGGGTGCGGGCGTTGCGGTCCTGGAGCTGAACAGGCCGGAGGCGATGAACGCTCTCGACCTCGACCTCAAGAACAGCCTCTTGAGTTCTCTGCGGACGGTCGCCGACGACGAACGGGTTCGCGCCGTCGTACTGACCGGGACCGGTCGGGCGTTCTCGGTCGGGCAGGACCTGCGCGAGCTGCAGTCCTCGCTCGATGCTGATCCGGTGGCGACCTGGGACACCGTTCGGGACCACTACTCGCCGATCGCGGAGCTGCTCGCGACGATGCCGAAACCGGTGATCGCCGCGGTGAACGGGGTCGCCGCCGGGGCCGGTGCGGCGCTGACGTTCCTGTGCGACTACCGGATCGCGGCGGAGTCGGCCGGGTTCAACCTGGCCTTCGCGGGGATCGGGCTGTCGGCGGACTCCGGGTCGACCTGGTCGCTGCCGCGACTGGTTGGGCTGGCGAAGGCCAAGGAGCTGCTGTTGCGGCCGCGGACCATTCCGGCCGTGGAGGCAGAGCGGCTCGGGCTGGTCAGCGAGGTCGTGCCGGACGACGAGCTCGCGATCCGGGTGCGGGAGCTGGCCGAGGAGTTCGCGCGTGGACCGACGGTTGCCTACGGCGCCATTCGGCGGGCGCTGGCCTACTCGTCGACGCAGTCGTTGCACAAGGCGCTGGTGTACGAGACCCGGCTGATGCGGGAGACCGGCACCTCGGCCGACCACAGGGAGGCGGTCGATGCATTCCTCGAGAAGCGGCGACCTGTCTTCACCGGCATCGGTGTGCCGCTCGATCGAGCTGAGGAGCGATCGTGACGACGATCGGAATCATCGGAGGTACCGGGAGACAAGGGATGGGCCTCGGGTTCCGTTCTGCCAGAGCGCGGCCTGCGCCGCTCGGTCGGGTGCTGGCCCGCCGGCTCGAACCCTTGACCGCGGTCCTGCTGTCCATCGACCGGCGCTACAAGATCTCCTCCGGTATCGCTGTCGCGGGTGCCCGCGGCGAGCACATGAGGGTTGGGAACTGACATGAGACTGGGTACGTCGTTGCGGTTCAAGTTCGCTTCGTCGGCGGAGTCGATGACCAGGTACCACGAGAAGGTCGCGCGCGGAGAGTTCAGCGACATCCCGCTCGGGGAGCCGGACACCCGGTTGCAGGCTCAGCAGCTTCTGGAGATCGCTACCGTCGCGGCCCAGGCGGATCTCGACTTCCTGATGGTCGGTGACGGGCACGCGTCCGCCGACGCGAACATCTTCGCTCCTACTCCCACCTTGGCCAGGCTGCTGGCGGTGACCGGGAACATGCCTGTCGGTCTGTTGTACCTGGCTCCTTTCCACCATCCGGTGATTGCGGCCGAGCAGATCGGGACCTTGGCGGCGTTCGCCCCGGAGCCGCTGACCCTGGTGCTCGGCAACGGGGACGACAGCGTTCAGTTCGACGGCTTCGGGATTGCGAAGAGGACCCGGGGGCGGAGAACCGAGGAGCAACTGACGATCGTCCGGCGGCTGCTCGCCGGTGAGGAAGTCACGCACGAGAGCGAGTACTTCCAGGTGCACGGGGTTCGGATCAACCCCGTACCGAGCGTTCCGACGCCGATCTGGCTGGCAGCGACGAAGGGGCCGGCTGTGGTCCGGGCAGGTCGGTTGGGTGACGGCTGGGAGACCAGCCCGATCGCGACGGCCGAGGCGTTGTCCGAGCAACTGAAGGTCTACACCGAGGCATGCCTGGAGGCAGGCCGGGTCCCGAACCCTGTGCTACGCCGTGACATCCATGTCGGTGCGACCGACGAGCAGGCGTGGGCCGAGGTGGCGCCCATCCTGGAGGCGGGGTACCGCGGGTTCGGCGACGCCGATGACACCGCGTTGATCGGGAGCGCGCGAACAGTGGTCGAGAAACTCCGTGCGTACAACGACCTGGGGTTTCCGTTCGTGCTTGTCCGGCACATCGTCGGGGACCATCGGCTGATCCTCAACTCCTTCGCACGGATCGGTGACGACGTGCTGCCTCATATCAGGCACGTGTGAAAGGTATGCCCATGTCAGAGGAGATCCTCGGCGTCGCCGCAGCCGCGGAGCTGATCCGCTCGGGCGAGTTGACGGCCGTCGACTACGCGACCACCTTGCTGGACAGAGCCGAGCAGTGCACCGGCCTGAATGCGTTCGTCACGATCGATCCCGGTCAGGTCATGCACGCCGCCGCGGCCGCGGACGAGGCGATCGCCGCCGGCGACGCCCGCCCGCTGCTCGGTGTGCCACTGGGGGTGAAGGACAGCTTCCTCACGCGAGACCTGCCGACGTCGTTCGGTACGGCGATCCTGCGGGATCATCGGTCGGGTCGCGACGCTGCCGCGGTGGCGGCGTTGCGGGAGGCCGGGGCTGTTGTCTTCGGCAAGAACAACCTGGCCGAGATGTCGTTCGGGCTGACCGGTGAGAACCCGCACCACGGCCAGGTGCTCAATCCGTACGACGTCACGCGGATCACCGGCGGGTCGTCGAGCGGAGCCGGGGCCGCGGTCGCGGCGGGCATCGTGCCGGGTGCGCTGGCAGGTGACACGATCGGGTCGATTCGGGTGCCGGCCGCGCTGTGCGGGGTGGTCGGGTTCAAGCCGACGCCGCTGCGATGGTCGTCGGTGGGCGCGGCGCCGATCTCGTCCGCCTTGGACGCCACGGGCGTCGTGGCCCGGACCGTCGAGGACTGCGTGCTGATGGACTCGGTGCTCGCCGGGTCCGCGAGTGGCAGCGCGGTGGTCGGCGATCTCGAGGGAGTGCGGCTCGCCGTGGCGCCGGCGTACTTCCTGACCGGGGTCGATCCCGAGGTCGAGCTGATCTTCCTGCGCGCGGTGCGGCGGCTCGAGGACGCGGGGGCGGAGATCGTCGAGGTGGATCTCGGGGCGGAGTTCGGCGCGGTCGCCGATCGGGCGACGTGGCCGATCTTCTTCCGGGAGACTCGGCCTGCCATCGAAGAGTTCCTGCGCCGGTACGGCGTACCGGCGTCCTTCGAGCAGGTCCACGCAGCGATGGGCGAGCACATCCGCGGGCGGTGGTCCCGGCTGGTTGTCGACGGCGCGCCGGACGCGATCTCGGCCGAGCGGTACGCCGCCGCGGTGCAGACGGCTCGGCCGGAGCTGCGGTGGCGGCTGGACGAACTGGCGTTCGACGTCGCTGACGCGCTGGTGTTCCCGACCACGGCGTGCGCGGCGCCGCGGATCGCGGACCAGTGGAGCTACTCGGTGGCCGGGCAGCCGGTGACCGACACCTACCTCGCCCGGAACACGCATCTGGCGAACACCGCTGGGCTCCCGGGGATCAGTCTGCCGATGGGATTGACCGCCGAAGGGCTGCCGGTCGGTATCGAGCTGGACGGACGAGCGCACGACGACGAGCGGTTGCTCGACATCGCCCGGCAGGTCGAGTCGGTGCTCGGGTCGATCCCGCCGCCGATCCTCGACCGGGAGAGCGGGCCGCCGGCTGCCGCTGCGCGAAAGGGGCTGTGACATGGACGGAATCGCCGACCTCGGTGGCGCGGACGGCTGGGGGCGGGTGACCGCGCCGGACCCGGACGAGAAGGTGTTCCCGCAGATCTGGCACGGGCGGGCGTTCGCGCTGACCTTGCTGTCGATCCGCGTCTCGGGCCGGAACGTCGACGCGTTCCGGCACGCGCTGGAACGGCTGGACCCGGTCGACTACCTGAATGACGGGTACTTCGGGCGCTGGCTGAACGCGTCCGAGACGATGCTGACCGAGAGCGGCATTCTCGCGCCCGGCGCCATCGCGGCCCGCGCGCGGAACCTGCGCGGCGAGACGGTCGAGGAGCCGCCGACACCGGAGCCGAACCGCCCGGACTACAAGCCGACCGCTGAGGGGTCGCTGCGGCCGCTCGACACACCACCGCTGTACGCCGTCGGCGCCGAGGTCTGCGCCAAAGACCGGTCCGTGCCCGGACACAGCCGCCTGCCGCAGTACGTCCGTGGCCGGCGCGGTGTCGTGGAGCTGGTCCAGCCGTCGGCGTTGCTGCCTGACACCCACGCGCACTTCCTTGGCGAGAACCCGCAGTACGTCTACTCGGTGCGTTTCGACTCGCACGAGTTGTGGGGCAGTGAGGCCGAGTCGTTCGCCCTGACCATCGAACTCTTCGAGAACTACCTGGAGACCGCATGAGTACGCCGGAACCCCCGTCCGCGGCGCTGCGCACCGAGGCGCTGGAACAGCTGTTGACCGAACGCGGCCTGATCGACCCGGCTGTGGTCGACAAGCTGATCACGAACTACGAGACCAACGTCGGGCCGCTGAACGGCGCCAAGGTGGTCGCGAAAGCGTGGAGCGATCCGGCCTACCGGGACCGGCTGTTCGAGGACGGGACCGCGGCGATCAAGGAACTGGGGTTCAGCGGTTCGCAGGGGGAGCACATCGTCGTCGTCGAGAACACGAGGAGCGTGCACAACGTGGTGGTCTGCACGCTGTGTTCCTGCTATCCGTGGCCGGTGCTCGGGCTGCCGCCGAGCTGGTACAAGGATCCGTCGTACCGGGCTCGGGTGGTGCGAGAACCGCGGAAGGTCCTGGCGGAGATGGGGTTGTCGCTGGCCGACGACGTCGAGGTCATCGTTCGCGACTCGAGCAGCGAAGTGCGCTGGCTCGTGCTGCCCGAGCGGCCGGACGGCACCGAGGGGTGGGCCGAGGAGGACCTCGTGCCGTTGGTCAGCCGGGACGCGATGATCGGTGTGGCCAAGGTCGCGGCGCCATGAGCGCGCCGTTGGAGGTGGAGGGACCGGGAGCTCCGCCCCGGTCGAACGGGGAGCTGGTTTTCGCCGCCCCCTGGGAGAGCAGAGCATTCGGCCTGGTGATGGCCCTGTACGAGGACGGCGTACTGACCTGGCCTGTGTTCCAGGCGGCGTTGATCGCGCGCATCGCGGCATGGGAGGCGGACGCCGAGCAGTGCGGGTGGAGCTACTACGAGCACTGGCTCGGTGCGCTCGAGGACGTGCTCGGAGGTGCGGTCACCGGTGAGGTCACCGCCCGGGCCCTGCTGCTCGCGGACCGCCCGGACGGCCACGACCACCGCGACGGCGAAGTTGGGCACGGTCACGGGCACTGACCCATCAAGAACAGGGCTCCGTGTCGGCCGTGGAACGACATCACCCGGCACGGGGCCTGATCACTTCATTCGGGCCTCGTCACGAACGACCGCGCGGGGGCGATACATCGACCGCGCACCGGGTCCATCACGGCCATTTCTGTGCCGGGCAGAGCCTACGACGCCCGCCAGTATCCGTTGGCGGCGGCAACGGTCTGGAAGTTGATCGCGATGACCTGAGAGCTCGCGATCAAACTGTCGGGGTTCTCGGCGTACTCCGGCCGCAGTCGAGTCCGGACCTCGTCCGACGGCTGGGTCATCTTCACGCCGACGCGGGCCATCTTGATGGCGAGCTGGAACCCCGCCTCGGGGGTTTCGGTCGTCAGTGTCGGGAGCCACGAGTCTGACATGGCAGGCCTCCTTGTATTGGTTGTGTACAACTTACTTGTGCACAACCAAATTGCGCAAGCCGGGTGGGTAAACTGAGCCGCGATGACGATCGAGGACGATGTGACAACGACAGCTGATCGAACAGCGAGGCACGCGAGGCTCGACGATCAGCTGTGCTTCGCGCTGTACGCGGCGTCGAAAGCCGTGTCGGGCGCGTATCGGATGCTCCTGAAGGAGCTGGACCTGACGTATCCGCAGTATCTCGCGATGCTCGCGGTGTGGGAGCACGACGGACTCACTGTGGCGGAGGTCGGTGCGGCGGTGGGTCTCGACTCGGGCACGCTCTCGCCCTTGCTGCAGCGCTTGGAACGCCTGGAGTTGGTGCGTCGTGAGCGCAGTGCCGAGGACGAACGGGTCGTCCGCATTCATCTCACTGCTCGCGGGGCGCAGATGGAGAAGCGAGTCACGCCGGTTCGTGTCGCCGTGGAGTCGGCGACGGGACTCGACGACGAGCAGTTCAGGGAACTGCGCGAGAACCTTCATCGGCTGACTGCGACAGTGACGGCCCAGGCGGCCCAACTTGGAGGGTCGGCCTAACGTTCGCGGCCCCGGACCTCCTGGCATGGCCGGGCTGGTCGAATTTGCTGGCTTTACTCAACTGAAGTCAGAGACCTATATTGCTAACTCCTCGATGAGCAAGGTGCGGTGGAAGCCCAAATGGGCCCTCGCTGGATCTCGACCAGTCAGGAGAAGGCTGTGGGACAGGTAGGCATGCTGACGAGTGCTGAGGTGGACGGGTTTCGGTTGGCGTACGGCCGGGCGGGGGAGGGGCCTCCCGTCGTGCTGCTGCACGGGTGGCCGGGGGATCGGTCGGACTACCGGCTGCTGGCGCCGATGCTCGTCGAGGCCGGGCGGCAGGTCGTGGTGCCGGATCTGCGCGGGTTCGGTGACTCGGACAAGCACGTCGTCGACGGCCAGTACGACGCGTCCGCGCAGGGGCGGAGTGTGCTCGGGCTGATCGACGAGCTCGGCCTGGAGCGGCCGGTGCTGGTCGGGTACGACATCGGGAGCCGGATCGCGCAGGCGATCGCCAAGACGCGTCCGGACGCGGTCGGCGGGCTGGTGATCGCGCCGCCGTTGCCGGGCATCGGGACACGGGTGTTCGGGGAGCCGGCGCAGGCGGAGTTCTGGTACCAGCCGTTCCACAAGCTGCCGGTCGTCGAGGAGCTGATCGACGGCAAGGCGGACGCCGTACGGGACTATCTGCGGCACTTCTGGACGCACTGGTCCGGGCCGGGGTTCGAGCCTGAGCTGGATGGGCTGGTTGAGAAGTACTCGGTGCCGGGTGCGTTCACGGCGTCGATCAACTGGTACCGGGCAGGTGCGGGGGCGGTCGCGGCGTCAGTCGCCGAGGTCGTGCCGGAGGCTGCGCGGCGGATCGGCGTACGGACTGCTGTTGTGTGGCCCGAGTTCGACCCGTTGTTTCCGCGGGAGTGGTCGGACCGGGTGGACGAGTTCTTCAGTGACGTGACGCTGCGGTTCGTGGACGGCGTCGGGCACTTCGCGCCGCTGGAGTATCCGGAAGTGCTCGTCGACGAGGTTCTGAAGCTGAGCTGACACCCTCTCCTCCGCTACCGGCGGTGCGCCTGAATGTGTCGGAAGCTCTCGGTGGCAAGGATGCTGGGGGATCACCGGTGTTCGATGCGGGTGTGGGCAGGGTCGCGAGACGGTTGGGCCGGTGAGTCGAGGGTCGTGAGCAGACGCAGGCGCTCTTCGCTGTCGCTTCCGGGGAGGGCGTGGTAGGTGACGAGAGTCTGTCCGCCGGCTCCAGGGACGAGGAACTTCTCGTAGCCCAGTTCGAGAGGGCCGACCTGGGGGTGCTGAAAGATGCTTGTTCCGCTGGACTTGTGCTTGACATCCTGGCGGGCCCACAGCTTGCGGAAGCGTTCGCTGCGCAGCGAGAGCTCGCCCACGATCTCCACCAGCCGGGGGTCGTCGACGTCGGCGCCGGCGACGGACCGCAGGTAGGGGACGATCCGGGCGGTCATCGCGTCCCAGTCGGTGTGCAGCTCGCGGAGTTCAGGATCAAGGAAGGCGGCGATCATGCTGTTCCGGCCCGGCGTATTGACCGGCGAGAGCGCGACCGCGAGACGATTGGCCGCGAGCACGTCCATGTACCTGCCGTGGATGTAGGCGGGTGTGAGTGGCCAGCTGTCGATCAACGTGCGGATGCCGTCGGCAACGGTCTCCGGGCGCCGGGGCCGGTTGCGCCGGCGGCTGTCCGGCGTTCCGACCTGAACCAGGTAGGCGGTTGCCTCGTCGTCGAGCTGGAGTGCGTTGGCGATGCTGAGGAGAACCTGTTCGGAGGGATGACGGTCGCGGCCCTGCTCGAGCCGTACGTAGTAGTCCGAGCTGACCCCGGCCAGGAAGGCCACCTCCTCGCGCCGGAGGCCAGGGACGCGCCGGTTTCCCAGATCGGGGATCCCTACGGCGCCCGGCTGCACGAGCTCTCTGCGAGCGCGCAGGTAGTTCGCGAGGGTGCCCAGATCATCGGTCGATGCCATGTCCCCAGGGTAGGCACCGACCGCGACGACCTGGGTAGCCCTGACGCTCCCAGTCTCAGCGCACCCTGGGCCACTCCTGGTCGCCGCCACAGACTGATGGCATGACCGAACTTTTCAGCAGTCCCTTCGACCGGAACTCGACGGCGTCCGAGGTTGTCGAAGGTGTCGACCTGACAGGCCGACGTGCCGTGATCACCGGGGCCAATTCCGGGATCGGTGTCGAGACGGCTCGGGCGCTCGCCGCCGCGGGCGCGGAGGTCACCCTCGCCGTACGCCGGCCGGAGGTCGGCCAGGAGGTGGCCGACGACCTGAGGAAGTCGACCGGGAACGACGCGATTCACGTGGCAGAGGTCGACGTTGCCAACCTTGACTCGGTGAACGCGTTCACCGCCGGGTGGCGCGGGCCGTTGCACATCCTCATCAACAACGCCGGCATCATGATGCCGCCCGAGCTCTCGCGGGGAATCGGTGGCCATGAGCAACAGTTCGCCACCAACTATCTCGGGCACTTCGCCCTGACGCTGGGCTTGCACGATGCGCTGACAGCGGCCGGGCGTGCTCGGGTCGTCTCGGTGGCGTCGGGAGGTCACCTGTTCTCTCCGGTGGTCTTCGACGACCTCGACTTCCGCTTCCGGCCGTACGACGCGCTCGCCGCCTACGGGCAGTCCAAGACCGCTGAGATCCTCCTCGCGGTCGAGGCGGACCGTCGGTGGGTGGGGGAGGGGATCCGGGCGAATGCTCTGCATCCCGGGGCGATCGCCACGAACCTGCAGCGTCACACGGGTGGCCTGCGTACTCCCGAGCCGTACCGCAAGACGATCGAGCAGGGCGCGGCCACCTCGGTGTTCCTTGCAGCCTCCCCGCTGGTCGAGAACATCGGCGGTCGCTACTTCGAGGATGTCAATGAGGCGCCAGTCGTGACCTCACGCCCGGCGGAGCTCGGCCAGCCGGGCGTCGCGGCCTATGCCTTGGATCCTGTCAACGCTACGCGGCTGTGGGACCTCGCGTCCCGCATCGTGCGCTGAGTCGAAGGGACGGATGATGGAGAAGATCAAGAGGTCGGGTTCATCGGCCTTGGTGACCAGGGCGGACCGATGGCAGAGGCCATCGGTGAGTCAGGATTCGAGCTCCACGTGTGGGTCCGGCGGCCGGCATCGCTCGCGGCAGTCGAGAGCGTGCCGCACGTCGTCGACGAGACCTTGGCGGATTTGGCGGGAGCGGTCGACCTGGTCGCGCTCTGCTTGCGCGACGACGCCGACATCTGGAGTGTGCTGGACGACCAGGGACTCCTGGCGAATCTCGCTGCGGGCACGATTGTCGTCAATCACGGTACCGGTGATCCCGGTGAGGCCGAACGGATCGCCGCACATGTTGAGGAGGTCGGCGCTGTCTATCTGGACGCGCCGGTCAGCGGCGGCAGTCCGGGTGCTCGTGCTCGGACGTTGACCACCTTCGTGGGAGGTTCCCCTGAAGTGGTCGAGCGCGCGCTGCCGGTCTTCGAGACGTTCAGCAACACCACCCGCCGGATGGGGCCGGTGGGCGCCGGACAGCTCACGAAGCTGTTCAACAACGCGCTGACCATTACCAACATGAAGAACGCCGAGGATGTGCTCACGCTCGCCGCGCGGGCAGGGCTCGACCTTCCCGCGTTGATCGAGGTTGTCGGTACCAGCAGCGGTGGAAGCGCCGCTCTCCATGGCCTCGGGTACGACCTGACGCCGGAGCTGGCGGACCATGTTCACCACCTGATGAGCAAGGACATGCAGCACTTCGCCGATGTCGTACGAGACGCCGGCGGCGACCCGAGTGAGATCCTGACCCTGGGCCTGGCCGGTGCCGACGGTCTGCCGCGAGTCGCCCGACTGATCGCCGACGCGAAGCTGGCCGGATCACCTCATTAGGTTGGTGGTGACGAGCCGGTCGAATTCGGCCAGGGGAGTAGCCGCGCCGTTGCGGACAACCGGGGCGTCGGCGATGAATCCCGCGGTGTTGATGTTGGGGTGCAGGCTGCCGAACTGCTCGACGGTCTGCGGGACGGCCGCCCGCACGGCGTCGGCATCGGAGACGAGCGCCACCTTGCCACTGATCTCCATGGGTTCGGAGCCTTCCTGCTAGCGCGCGATGAGCTCGAGAGACACGTCCCAGAGCCGCTCGGCGTCTTTGGCATCGAGCGCATGGGGGCGCACGCCGGACTCGCCTTCGATCTCGTCGGTGAGTTCGGCCTCGTTGTTGTCCTCGAAGTACCGGCCGGTGACGCCTTCCAGAAGAGGAGAGGCGGCCAGAAGCACGCTGGTGGAGGCGCCTTGCTCGGGGGTCTTCCAGTCGTAGTTGTCGAAGATCTCCTGGGCGGCCGCGCTGGTTTGGTGGCGCTGCAGCGCGGTGCGGATCCCGCCAGGCATCAAGGCGTTCGCGGTGATGCCGTCGGAAGCCCAGCGACGGCCGGCTTCAACGGCGAAGAGGACGTTGGCGGTCTTCGACTGCCCGTAGGCGGACCACTCCTCGTACTGCCGGTGCTCGAACATGATGTCGTCGAACACGATCGGGGAGACCCGATGCGCGTTCGAGCTGACTGAGACGATCCTTGCGTTGCCGGCGGCGGCGAGCGCGCTGTGCAAGCTGAGCGCGAGCGCGAAGTGCCCGAGGTGGTTGGTGGCGAACTGAAGCTCCCAGCCTTCGGGGGTGCGGTGGATCTCGGGCAGAGCCATCACGCCGGCGTTGTTGATCAGGACGTCGAGCGATCCCGTCCAGCCGTCGCTGAAGGCGTGGATGGAATCGCGGTCGAGCAGGTCGAGCTTCGCGACCTGAATGCTGCCCGCCTGGGCTTTGGCGCGGATCTCTTCGGCCGCGCGCTCTCCAGCGGCGACGTCGCGCACGGCGATCGTGATCTCTGCGCCCTTCGCGGCCAGGGCGCGGGCGGCCTCGGCGCCAATGCCGGAGCCGCCGCCGGTGACGATGATGCGCTTGCCGGTCAGGTCGAGCCCGTCCAGTACTTCGTCGTCGGTCGTCGTGCGGCTGAAGGGTGTCGTGAAGCGCTCGGTGCTCATCAGTCGAGGGTCCTTCTGGTGGGGTTACAGTGGAAGTGGAATCTCTTCCGGTTTAACGCCACCGTAACCGGAATCTATTCCGCTTCGCAACGACGGTGCTGGTGGGAAGGAAGAGCTGTGCCCCCTGAGCGTGCTCCGCGTGCTGACGCGCGCCGCAATCGCGAGCGGCTGCTCGCCTCGGCCTCACGGCTGCTCGTCGAGCGTGGGTCCGAGGCCACCTTCATCGATATCGCGAAGGACGCAGGAGTCGGCGTCGGCACCGTCTACCGGCACTTTCCGACCCGCGAGGCGTTGATCGAGGCGGCGTACCAAAGTGAGCTGGACGCGGTCTGTGACGCGGCGCCTGAGCTTGTCGCAGCTCTGCCCGCCGAGGAGGCGCTGCGTGCCTGGATGGATCGTTTCGTCGACTACATGACGACAAAGATCGGGATGGGCGAAGCGATGCGCGCCGTCATCTCGGCCGGGACGAATCCCTACGCCCGCAGTCGTGAACGGCTCGATGCGGCGCTGGAGATTCTGATCGGCGCGACGACTGAGGCCGGCGCCACTCGAGCCGGAGTGAACGTCGACGACGTACTGATGACGTTGAGCGGCATTGCCATGGCTGCCGGCGCCGCGGCAGAGAGCGGGCAGGCCGGCCGGATGCTCGACCTGCTACTGGATGGACTGCGACCCCGCGCCTGAGATCTGTGGTGGCCAATGGTGGCCAGTTTGTCTGCGTGGAGGTTCGGACTGTGCCTCGAAGTCTCTACGCTCCAAGGACGACGCTGCCGCGGTGTTCAGACATCTTCCAGCTGGTCCGGCAGCTCGGAATCGACGACGCACGGCTGGTACCAGTCGTTGTGGAAGGACATAGCCGAGTGGGTACTCGCTGCGTTGCCAAGACGATCTTTCCGATCTGTGCTCAAACTGGGTGTGGCGCACCCAGGAGTAGCAGACCCTTCTGCGGTAGCTCAGGGTGACGTTGACTCAGGTCAACGAAACCTGAGAGGCAAGTAACCATGAGCATCGTGATCATCACCGGCGGCAGTCGCGGCATCGGCGCCGCGACCGCGGTCGCCTGTGCGGCCCGCGGTATGGGCGTCATCCTCACCTACAACAGCAGCCCCGCAGCCGCGGACGACGTGGTCGAGCGGATCGTCAAGGACGGCGGGCAGGCCGTCGCGCTGAAGCTCGACGTCGGGGACAGTTCGTCGTTCCCGGCCTTCGTCGACGAAGTCCGTACGGCGTTGCGCGCGACCTGGGACCGCGACGACTTCGACTCGCTGGTGAACAACGCCGGCTACGGCCTGTTCAACCCGATCGCCACCGTCACCGAGGAGCAGTTCGACGGGCTGTACAACGTGCACCTGAAGGGGCCGTTCTTCCTGACCCAGGCCCTGTTGCCGTTGATGGCGGACGGCGGTCAGATCGTGAACCTCGGCAGCACAACAAGCCGCGTCGCGACGGCGGGCGTCGCGCCGTACGCGAGTTTCAAGGGTGGGCTGGAAGTGCTCACCCGGTACATGGCCAAGGAGTTCGGCGACCGCCGGATCCGGGCCAACTCGGTCGCCCCTGGCCCCATCCGCACCGAGCTGGCTGGTGGGATCAACGACGAGTTCGAGGCGTTACTGGCTGGGCAGACCGCGCTCGGTCGGGTCGGCGAACCGGAGGAGGTCGGCGAGGTCGTCGCGAGCCTGCTGTCAGCGGAGACCCGCTGGGTCAATGCCCAGTCGATCGAGATCTCCGGCGGCTACATCATCTGACGCTCCCAGCCGGTGAGGACAGTTGGCACGCGGTGGAGATCCCCAGGAGGACCTTCTACATGCGGCGCTTCCCGGCGTGGAGCGATCCCAGAAGGGCGAGTGAGTCGGCGTCCTGGCTGCCAGCGGCCGCCGTACCGACCAGGAGGTACTGGCCGGGCGCGTGCTGGACGTCGAAGGTCTGGTAGTTCAGCGTGATCCGGCCCAGCTCTGGGTGATTGAAAGTCTTGGATTTGCTGCCGAGGCTGCTGACGCCGTGCTCGTTCCAGAGCTGCGCGAAGTCCTTGCTGGAGGCAAGTAGATCGTCGGCGAGGGCGCGGACAGCGACGTCTTCGGCGCTGGCAAGGCGGAGTGCCTCGACCGAGTCGCGGGCGACCTTCGGCCAGTCGGCGAACAGCTCGCGGGCGGCCGGGTCGTGGAACAGCGTGTGCAGCATGTTGCGGCGGTCGACCAGGGAGGCGAGCAGCGCCTCTGCCAGGTCGTTGCCGGCCAGGACCTCGAGGCGGCGGTTGATGATGTAGGCAACGGCTGTCGGGAATGCGTCCATCAGCTGCAGGAGTGCGGCATCGACCTGGTCGCCCGGGCCTTCCGTTGGCGTCGGCAACAAGCCGGCCAGGCGATACGCGTGCAGGCGGGCGTCCTCGGAAAGCTTGAGTGACCGGGCGATCGCGTCGACCACCCGGCCCGAGGGATTGCGCTCCCGGCCCTGTTCCAGGCGGATGTAGTAATCAGTACTCACACCGGCGAGTACCGCCAGCTCCTCGCGGCGAAGACCGGCCACTCGTCGTGGGCCGTGCACCGGCAACCCGACGTCCGCCGGCTCGACCTGCGACCGCATGACGCGGAGGAACTCACCCAACTCGTTGGTCACTTGGTGATTCTATCGGCCGCGGTGACCTGACGACTGCCGAGGCGACCATTGCCGACCCGTAGACACCGATGACACAGCTCCAGATCTCGCCGCAACTTCGGCAATTCCTTGGCCGGCTGCGGACGCGTGCGGAGCTGCTCGCGGTGATCACCCAGCTCACCCTCGTCGCGCAAATGTATGGGCAAGATCTGCCTGCCGCCGCAAGGCGGCGCATCTTGCAGCCCTTGGAGCCTTGGCGATTCCGGCGCTCGACGCGCCGCCTAAACGGAGGCTGCCGAGGCGAGCCGTACCTGAGAGCGAATGCGTGTAGGCCGGAGCCGTCCGTGTGGAATTCTGCAAGGATGCGCTGGCTGTTTCCCGAGGCATCGCAGCCGTCGTCGAGGTGCAGCTTGCCATGGCCGACCCGGCAACGCTTGATGTGCACGGATTGGGGAAGTCACCCGCAACGTCGGGCACCGCGGAGACTACCCCGTGCGGTGCAGCGGTGGGCGGCCACAATCTCCTTGAGGCCGCCCCGCCATTGGCTCAGACGGTCGGGACCGTGCCGCCGTCGATGACGTACTCGGCGCCCACGATGGCCGAGGCGCGGTCCGAGACCAGGAACCCGACCAGGTCGGCGATCTCCTCGGGCTGGGCGAACCGCCCCAGGGGAACCCCGCCGAGGGAGTCGTAGATCGTTTGCTTGGCGCCCTCGCGGGTGAGCCCGTTGCCCTCGGCGATCCGGTCCACGAACCGCTCGTAGGCCTCGGTCTCGATGCCGCCGGGGCTGATCGCGTTGATCCGCACGCCGCGTGGTGCGAGTTCGTTGGCGAGGCCCTTGCTGTACGTGCGCAGCGCCGCCTTGGCTGCCGCGTACGCCAGCGACGCGTCGTACTGCGGTAGTTCCCGCTGGATCGAGGTGAAGTGCAGCACCACACCCGACCCGGCCCCGGCCATCGGCGGCAGGAGGGCTCGGTCGAGCCGCACCGCACCCAAGAAGTTCAGGTTCAGTTCGGTCAGCCACTGCTCTTCGGTGATGACTGCGAACCCACCCGACGGCGTCGAGGCGCCCCCGACGACGTGCACGAGGATGTCGAGCGCGCCGACGGACTCGGCGATGCGGTCCGCCACAAGCTGCGCGCCATCGACGGTCGACGTGTCCGCCTCGATGAACCGTTCGGGGCGGTCGTACCCGTCGGGCATCGTCCGGGCCGTGGTCCACACGTCGGCGCCCATCTCCCGCAGGCGGGTGACGACGGCCTTGCCCGAACCCTTCGACCCGCCCGTAACGAGCGCGTGGCGGCCGTCGAGGCGGTCACGTTCTTTGCTGGACATGCTTCCTCTTCCTTCTGACGGTTCGGTGGTGTGCGGTCGGGCTCAGGCTTCGTGGTTGGCGATGACCAGCTCGGCCACGAGGTTGCCGCGGAGGGTGAAGCGGTAGTCCAGGTCGGCGACGCCGCCCGGGAAGGTGCCCTCGAGGCGCAGGGTCACCACCCAGTGGTCGTCGTCGACGCGGCGGGCGCCGATCTGCTCGGTGGTGTACTCGAATTCGGCGCCGGCGTCGCGCAGGAACGCGTGCACCTCGTCGCGACCCCGAAAGGTCTCGTTCTGGTCGACGATCACGACGTCTTCGACGAGGAACGACGAGGCCGTGTCGGCGTCGTGCACGGTGCTTGCTGCGAGGAAGTCGCGGACGGTGGTCGGGAGGGTGTCGGAGCGGAGGTCGTTGTGTGTCATGTCGTCACCGTGCGGCCTCGCGGCGCAGGAGGGTCAAGCGTTGGACCCTCCCCCAGGGAGAGCCTTCACACTGGAGGCGTGCTGACCATCGGGGAGTTCTCGCGTCTGACCCACCTGAGCGTGCGGACCCTGCGCCGCTACCACGAGGGGGAGCTGCTCGAGCCGGCCGTCGTGGACGAGGCGACCGGCTACCGCTACTACTCCGTCGAGCAGATCCCGACCGCGCAGGTCATCAACCGGCTCCGCGAGCTCGACGTCCCCTTGAGCGACGTGCAGCAGATCCTGCGGACGCCGGACCCCGGCGTCCGGTCGACCCTGGTCGCGGGTCACCTGCGGCGCTTGGAGGCCGAGCTGGATCGCACCCGGGCCGCGGTCACCTCGCTGCGCCGCCTCCTGCAGCCCGGCCCCGCGCCGATCGAGGTCGAGCTGCGCGCCGAACCGGCCCGCGAAGTCGCGGCGATTGAGGCCGTGATCGGGCACGCCGACGTCGAGGCGTGGTTCGCCGGCGCGATGGCCGAGCTGGAAGCAGCCGTGGGCGCGGGGGTGACGGGTCCGCCGGGGGGTACCTACGACAACTCGCTGTTCGAGGAGGGCCGCGGTCGGGTGCTGGTCTACCTGCCGACCCTCACCCCGCCGCGCACCGGACGGGTACACGCCGTGACCCTGCCCGCCGCGGAACTGGCGGTGACCACCCACGTCGGCGAGCACGATGGCGTGGACGTCACCTACGGCGAGCTCGGTGCGTGGGTCGTGGAGAACGCGATGTCGGTGGCTGGCTCCGTGCGGGAGGTTTACCGCGTGGGGCCCAAGGATGTGAGTGATCCGGCCGCCTGGCGCACGGAGATCGGGTGGCCGGTGTTCCGCGTGACATGAAAATTGTGGACAGTGGACCGCCGTCCTGGCCGAATCCGAGAGAGTTGGACTTAGCACCCGCTGCCCGTGCGTGTCCCCCCACCGCTGATGCACGGAGAGCACCTTGGCCCCGTCTGCCGGATCGCAGACGGGGCCGGAACCGAGCTCTAGTGGACCGTGACGGTCTGACCGAGGTCGTTGTAGCCGGTCTTGGGCTGCCAGGTGCCGGTGTTGGCGAGCTGGATCGCGTACGCCGAGTTGTAGGTGTCCGTGGATCCCGGCAGCTTGGTCAGCGATCGCAGCCTTGGCGACGCGTCGGCGACGTTGAGGAGGAGGCGGTACCGCCCCGGTACGGCGGGTGCGCGCACCTGGAGTGCGAGTTCGGTCGTCGTACCGGGTGCCCAGCGGCGTGGGTCGGCCGGCACGGTGACGGTGTAGCTGTGCTTGTCGCCTTGGAAGATCAGCTGGACCACTCGGGGGTTGTACGGTGCGGCCCAGCCGCTGTTCTGGATGTCGAGGTCGACCGAGACGGTGCCGCGCGGCCGGGTGTTCTTGGTGAAGGTCCCCTTGGTCAGGGAGAAGCGGTAGCCGAGTTGCTTCTTGGCGGCGGTGATGCCGGCGTCGCCCCAGGTGCTGAGGACGTCCTTGTTGTAGTCGGTGTTCAGGTACGACCAGTGCTGGTCGGCCATCTCGGCGGAGGCCTCGGGCCAGTCCGAGCGGGGTGAGTTCACGGCGCAGGTCTCGCCGCCTTGGGGCAAGTACCTGCTGTCCTGTGCGACGAAGTCCTTGTCGAGCTGGACCGGGTCACTGAGGTAGGTGCCGAAGTCGTCCGGGCTGGCCAGGAAGCAGTCGTTGTGGTGCCCGATCCGTGCCAGCGGCGAGCCGTTGTACGCCTGCCTCGCGGTGAGTCCACCCGCGGCACCGGTCGGGACGCCGTAGGTGCGCTGTTTCATGTACGGCGTGCGCACCTGGATCATCCGGTCGCGGGGGAGTGCGCGGAGGAGCGCGTCGGTGACGGCCTTGCGGTCGGCCCAGTTCTGGTCGGTGACGATGCTCGGGTCAGCGGGGTCGGAGAAGTGGTCGGTGTAGTAACCCTCGCCCCACAACCCGATGAAGCCCTGCTGGACCACCTCGATGACGTCGGAGTTCTCGCGCAGGATCGGCGTCAGCTGGGCGATGTGCTTGAGCACCCGGGCCACCGGTGCGTCCCCGTAGGGGGTGGGCGGTGGCCAGCCGGTACCGGGCAGCGCGTAGGCGAACCGGACGATCGCCTTCACCCCGGAAGCACGGATCGTCGTGAAGTCGGCGCGCACCTTGTCCAGGTAGGCCTTGTCGAGTTTGTCCTGGCTGGCGAACTTCTCCAGGTAGAAGACCCGGAGGATCTGGGTGATGTTCTCACTCGTGCGGTAGTTGGTCAGGGTGGTTCTGTCGAGCGGGACGTAGCCGGTGCCGTCGGCCCGGTAGTGCGTCTCGGTGTGGTGGTAGAAGCCGCGCTCGGGGTTGGCGATCACCGCTTCGGACGCGGCGTAGGTCCGGGTACTCTTCGATCCGTTGCCGGTAGCAACGGCTGCCTGGGTCGGTGCGAGCAGACCCAGCAAAGCGATGGAGGCGAGAAGCCGTTTCACAGTGGTCTCCTTGGACTTAGCTGACGGTGATGGTGCGCAGGAGCGAGTTCATGCCGCTCGCGGCGTCCCAGGTGGACTGGTTCGCGAAGCGCACGGAGTACTCGGGGCGACTGGACAGCTGCGGGTCGGGCAGGTTGAGGAACAGGGCGTAGGACCCGGTCGGCAGACTCGCGGGGACGGTGACCGTCTGCGAGATCGTGGTGGTGGCTCCGGCGGCCCAGCGGCGCGGGTCGGCGGTCAGCGCCAGCTTCTGGACGGCTCCGGTGGAGGTGTTGCGCAGGACGAGTTCGACCGGGTGCGGGTTGTACGGCGTGGCGAATCCCTCGTTGCGCACCGTGATCGTGATGGGCAGACCGCCGCCTCTGGTGGCTGTGGTCGGCAAGGAACCGGTCTGCAGGACGAAGCGGTAACCGAGACGCTTGGTGACGTCGGCCAGACAACCGCCGGTGCTCCAGGAGTTGAGCACGGTGGGCTCGTAGTCGGTGTTCAGGTAGGACCAGTGGAACTGGCCGAGCTCACTCAATGCTGTCGGGCAGGACGACCGGGGCGGGTTGGACGCGCAGGTCTCGCCGCCCATCGCGGTGTAGGTGGTCTCGGACTGCAGGTAGGGATACTCGACCGACGTGTTCTCGTAGGTGCCGAAGTCGTCGGGGCCGGCCAGGAAGCAGTCGTTGTGGTGACCCGTCCGGGACAGCCACGAGCCGTTGTAGGCCTGGCCGGACGCGATCGGGGTGGTCGAGTACATGGTGCGCTTGAGCTTCGGCGTCCGGAGCTGGACCATTCGGTCCGTCGGCAGCACGCTGAGGATCTTGTCGACGACGAGCTTGCGGTTGGCCCAGTCGGTCGCGCTGATCACCCCGGCGTTGCCGAAGTTCTGCGTGTAGTACCACTCGCCCCAGGCGCCGATGAAACCCGACTGCAGGACGGCGATGACGTCCTTGTTGCTGCTCAGGTACGGCGCGAGCTGGTCGAGGTGCGACTGGACCCGGGCCAGCGGCGCGTCGTCGCCGGCTGTGGAGGTGGTGTAGGCGAAGCGCAGCACCATTTTGAGTCCGGCCGCCCGGACCGTCGCGGCCTGCTGCTGGAACTGGTCCAGCGCCGCCTGGGAGATTGCCGAGTTCTTGAACTCGGCGAGGTAGAAGACGCACATCATCAGCGAGATGCCCTGGCTCGTGCGGTAGTTCTGCAACGTCGAGAGCGAGAAGTCGTTCTTGTCGCAGTCTCCGGTGTGGTGGTAGAGACCGCGCTCCGGGTTGGCGAAGTTGTCACCCGACGCCGTGTAGGTCACGTCGCCGGAGCCGCCGCCCCCGTTGTGGCTGTAGAGGTTGCCGTTCTCCAAGAGGTAGTTGGCGCCGACGCCGCTCTGAGCGAAGCCGCTCCCGGCATTGCGGTCGGTGTCGACGTAGACCCGCGCGAAGGCCGGCGTACCGGTGTAGTTGAACTTGTAGGTGACCGTGGTCGCGGTGTTCGTTGCCGACTGGCCACTGATGGCGGCGAAGGCGGAGGAAAGGGGGAGCAGGGCGGCGAGCAGCGTGCCGGCGACGACGCCGGCCAGCACTTCGAAGGGGCGGGCGGATCTCATGGCGGGTGCCTCCTAGGGGCGGGTAGGGGTCAGCCTTTGGTTCCGGTGGTGGCGATGCCTTGGATGAACTGGCGTTGCAGAACGGTGAAGATGGCGATGATCGGCAGCGATGCGAGCAGCGCGCCGGCCATCAGCACCGGGTAGTCGGTCTGGAACTGCCCTTGCAGGGAAGCGAGTCCGGCCGACAGTGTCATCTTGTCGGGGTCGGTGTTGACCACCAGCGGCCAGAAGAGGTCGTTCCAGGACCAGAGCAGGACGAGCAGGGACAGCGCGACCAGGCCGGGGCGAGCCAACGGCAGCACGATGGACCAGTAGATGCGGACCGGTCCCGCGCCGTCGATCGCCGCGGCCTCCTCGAGTTCCTTCGGCAGCCCGAGGAAGAACTGGCGGAGCAGGAAGACGCCGAACGCGCTGAACAGGCCCGGAACCACCAAGGCCTGCAGGGAGTTGAGCCAGCCGAGGTCCGCCATGATCTGGTACTGCGGGATGATGAACAGCTGCGGCGGCACCATCAGTACCGACAGCAGCACTCCGAACAGGACGTTGCGGCCCGGGAACCGCAGCCGGGCGAAGGCGTAGGCGGCCATCGAGCAGAACAGCACCTGGCCGATCGTTCGCAGTCCGGCCATCAGGACGGTGTTGAGGAACTGATGACCGAACGGGAGGACGTCGAACACTTTGCCGTAGTTCTCCCAGCGGCCTTCCGGTAGCAGCGACGGCGGCACGCTCGTTGCGCTGCTCAACGACTTCAGTGAGGTGATCACCTGCCAGACGAACGGCGCCACCATCGCCAGCGCCGAGGCGATCAGGATCGTGTGCACTCCCAGGTTCTTACGCATAGTGCACCCACCTCTTCTGGAACCGGAACTGCAGGGCGGTCAGGACCACGATCAGGAGCAGCAGCATCATCACGATGGCAGCGGCGTACCCCCGGTCGTTGGTGACGAACGCGCGGTCGTAGAACAACTGGACGACGGTCTGCAGCCGGGGGAAGGCCGGGTTGGCGCGGGCGGCCGCACCGGAGCCGGCCATCACGTAGACGAGGTCGAAGAGCTGCAGCGACCCGATCACCGAGACGACCGAGACGAAGAAGGCGGTCGGTGACAGCAGCGGCAGCGTGACGTGGAAGAACTGGCGGACCGGACCGGCGCCGTCGATCTCGGCCGCCTCGTAGTACTCCTTGGGGATCGCCTGCAGGCCGGCCAGGAAGATGATCAGGTTGTAGCCGACGCTGGCCCAGACGCCGACCACGACCAGCGCGTACAGGGCGGTGGCCGGGTCGGCGACCCAGTTCGGGCCGTCGATCCCGATCAGCGACAGCAGGTAGTTGATCAATCCGTAGTCGCCGTTGTAGAGCCACCGCCACACCATCGCGATGGCGACCGGCATGGTGATGACGGGCAGGAAGAACAACGTCCGGTACAGCCCGACGAACCGCATTCCCTTGCGGTTGAGCAGCACGGCGAAGCCGATGGCCAGCGGGATGCTGATCAGGCCGAGCCCGGTGTAGGTCAGGGTGTTCACCAAGGACCGGCCCACCTCCGGATCACTGACCATCCGTCGGTAGTTGTCGAGTCCCGTCCAGGTGTGACCGCCGAACGCACCCCACTCGGTCAGCGAGAAGTACGCCGTCTGGAGCACCGGCCAGAGGTAGAAGATCGCGATGCCCAGCCCGGTGGGGGCGATGAACGCGTAGCCCCACAGGGCCTCCTTGACCCGTCCGCGTGGCCGCCGGTTCCGGCCGCCGGGCGTGGCGGCCGTCTTGTGCCGCGAGGTTTCCTGCCGAGGAGTGATCGTGACCGCCATGTCATTCCTTGGCGAGCAAGGTGTTCATGGTCTGAGCCAGGTCGGTCGCGGCCTTGTCGGTGGGTTCCGCGCCGGTCCACGCCTTGGTGAGATGAGTGAGTTCGGCCTCGTTCCATGCCGCGCTGTTCTTCGAGACCGGGAACGGTACGGCGTAGCTGACCGAGTCGAGGAAGGTCTGGAGCTTGAGCTCAGGATGCGCCTTGACCCAGGCGGTCTGAGTCCCGTTGTACGCCGGGATCGGACCCTTCTGGCCGAGGAGCTCCGCGGCCTCCTTGGAGCCGAGGTACTTCACGAACTCCCACGCCTGGTCCGGGTGTTCGGTCTTGCCCGAGACGACGTTCGCGACCCCGTGGATGACCGTGGCCTGCTTCTCGCCGCGGGGCAGCGGGGCGACGTCGACCTTGCCCTTGGTGTAGCTGTTGCCGGTGAACTCCGAGACGTTCCAGGAGCCACCCCAGTACATCGCGATCTTGCCGGCCTCGAAGAGCTGGATCGGCGTGGTGTCGGTCATCGTCTTCAGGTCCGGGGACTGCTTGTTCTTGATCAGGTCGGTCCAGAACGTCAGGCCGGCGATGGTTTTCGGGTCGTCGTACCCCGACTTCTTGCCGTCCGGTGAGATGACGTAGCCGCCGGCCTGGGCGATCGTGTTGTACTGGTACTCCTGGAAGCTGCCCAGGTTGGCGGCGGTGCCGTAGATGCCCTTGGCCGGGTCGGTGAGCCTCGCCGTGGCGTCCTTGAAATCGGCCCAGGTCCAGTCGTCCTTGGGGTACGGGACCTTCTTGGCGTCGAAGAGCGACTTGTTGTACCAGACACCGACGGTGTCCATGTCCTTCGGTAACCCGTACGGCTTGCCCTCGAAGGTGTACAGGTCGGTCAGCGGCTTGGGGTAGACCGACAGGTCCGCCTGGCCGGGCATCGGGCCGATCACCTTGTTGGAGGCGTAGAGCTGGAAGTTCGGCCCGTTCATCCAGAAGACGTCAGGAGCCGCGCCGCCGGTCGCCGCGGCCTTGAGTTTCGTCCAGTAGTCCGCCCACGGGGTGAGCTGGACCTGGACGGTGACGTTCGGGTGGGTCTTGGTGAACTCGGCGGCCAGGGAGTCCATCACCGGCTTCTGGTTGGCGTCCCAGACGCCGTACGACAACGTCACCTTCGCGTTGGGGTCGGCGGCGGTCTTGTCGTCGCCACCTCCCGAACAGGCTGAAACGGCGAGCAGCGTTCCGATCAGTACGGCGCTCAGCCTCTTCGACATCCGCATCGTGATCCTCCAGACACATCCCGAGTGATTGGGACTAATCATGGAGTCCAGTGAAACTATGTCAAGGGGTCAGCACCCTCGGACATGCTGGTCTCGACCTGTTCGAGCGCCAGCCGGACCGCTCCGAGCACCACACCTTCGTCACCGAAGGTCGAGATCCGGATCTCAGGAGTGCGCAGGCACCAGCGGTCCAGTTCGGCGCGCAGTGGGGGAACCACCACGTCGGCGGACCGGGAGAAACCGCCACCGATCACGACCAGTTCCGGATCGAGGGTGAGGACCAGTGCGGAGACGCCGACCGCGATGTCGCGGGTGTACTGGCGGACGGCCTTGACCGCGCCGCGGTCGCCGGCGCGCGCGGCTTGGAAGACGTCCTCGACCTCGTCGTTTCCGCTCGACCAGGCGCGCAGGTGCTCGGGGGCCTTGAGCCAGCCGATCGCAGGCAGCGCGCCGAGCTCTCCGGCGGCGTTCCCGAAACCGCGATGCAGCTTGCCGTCGATGATCAGGCCGGTTCCGGTCCGCACGCCGGCCAGGACGAAGACCACATCCTTGGCGTAGCGGGCGACTCCCTGCCAGGACTCGGCGAGCGCGGCGAGCTTGCTGTCGTTGTCCACCCGGGTGGGCGCGGGCACCAGTCGACGGAGATGCTCGGCGAGGTCGACGCCCGTCCACTCGGTCAGGGAGTCGGACAGCATCACCCGGCCGGTGCCGTCGACCAGGCCGGTGGTGGCAACGCCCGTCGACCAGATCTGGGCGGGAGTGATCTTCGCGCCGCTGAGGGCGGCGGTCACGCATTTGTCCAGGGCGGCGAGGCGCTCCCGGCGGCCGAGCTCGGGCGTCACCGGCACACTGGTGGAGTGCAGCACCTCGCCGTCGAGGTCGGTGACCAGGGCGCGGATGGTGTGACCACCGATGTCGACCCCGAGCACCCGGCCGGCGTCGGCGCGAAAGCGGTAGCGACGAGCGGGACGACCGACGGTGCCCACGGTCGGCTCGACCTCGGCCACCCAGCCGCGTTCGACCAGTTCCCTGGTCACATCTTCGGTCGACGCCCGGGACAGGCCGGTGCGCTTGGCCAGCTCCGTCAGCGTCAGCGGCTTGTCGTCGCGCAGTGCGCGGATCGCTGCCATCGCGTTGAGCTGCCGGAGTCGAGACAGGTCGCCGCCACTGGGTTCCTCGGTCATCGCCGCCCCCTTGAGGATTGTCACTGTTGGTGCCAATAATGATGGACTCCTTAATAATTGCAGGAAAGGAATCCATGACTAGCGTGACTCTAGCCCTGGTCGGCGGTGGACTGCGGGGTCAGCTCTACGCGCGGTCGGCGGTCGGTTCCGGAGCGGCACGGGTGACCGCGATCGCCGAACCCGACCCGGCGCGCCGGTCGGCACTCGCCCTCGAGTTCGCCGTACCGGCCGATCACCTGTACTCCGACTGGGTCGAGCTCGCGGATGCGGGGCGGCTGGCCGACGCGGCGATCATCGCCACCCAGGACCAGATGCACACCGCTCCCGCCGTACGGCTCGCAGATCTCGGCTATCACCTGCTGCTGGAGAAGCCGATGGCCACCACCGAGGAGGATGCCGCCGCGATCACCAGCGCGGCACAGCGCAACGGGACCATCCTGGCGGTCTGCCACGTGCTGAGGTACACGCCGTACACGCGAAGTCTGAAGGACTTGCTCGACTCCGGCCGGATCGGGCGCCTGGTGAACGTGCAACACCTGGAACCCGTGGGTTGGTGGCATCAGGCACATTCCTTCGTGCGGGGAAACTGGCGGCGATCGGACACGTCGGCGCCGATGCTGCTGACGAAGGCGTGCCACGACCTCGACTGGCTGGTGCATCTGTTCGGCACTGCGCCGGCGCGGGTCAGTTCGTTCGGCAGCCTGACGCACTTCAAGGCTTCCGAGCGTCCGGCCAAGGCCGCGGCGCGTTGTCTCGACTGCCCGCTCGAACCGACCTGTCCGTACTCTGCCAAGCGCCTCTATCTCGGCTGCCTGGCCGACCCCGACCAGCAGTTCTGGCCGTTGGGCGCGGTGACGAACGACCGCACCGAGGCCGGCGTACTCGAAGCGCTACGGACCGGTCCCTACGGGCGCTGCGTGTATGCCTGCGACAACGATGTTGTCGACCACCAGGTGGTGAACCTGGAGTTCCCCGACGGTGGCACCTGCTCGTTCACGATGAGCGCCTTCACGCCGATGGAGCATCGCCGGACCAGACTCCTCGGCACTCATGGCTTCCTCGACGGCGACGGCCAGACCATCCGGTGGGTAGATTTCCGCACCGGCGAGGAAGAATTCCTCGCCGTACCGGAAGCGGATGGCGACGGGCACGGCGGGGGAGACGAGGAACTCACCAAGACCTTCCTCCATGCGGTCGAAACCGGCGACCCGACCCTGCTCCCCACCAACGCCGCCGCCAGCCTCGCCACCCACCGAGTCGTCTGGGCCGCCGAAAAGGCGCGGACCACAGGCACGGTGGTCACACTCGAAGGCTGAAGCCTGCTCACGGAGACGGAGAGTCCGCCACGTGCAGCCGCTCAGCGCACCAGACAGGGGCGCTTCGGGTCGAACGTCCAATCCTCGATCAGGTACTGCATCGCGATCGCGTCGTCGCGGGCGCCGAGGCCCTTGCTGAGGTAGAGCTCGTGCGCGGCCTGGAGGGCATCCCGATCCAGCTCGATGCCAAGGCCGGCGAGAACGCCACCCTTGAGCTTGAAATCGGCGAAGCCGTAGCGTTCCTGCGCTGCCTCGGCCAGCGCCACCACCGCGTCCGGCGTCACCGCTTCTTGACGCCGCAACTCCGACCACCGGTCGCCGCTGCCGTCACCGGTCAGGTACGGCAGCTCCGTGCTTCCGGGATCGCCGACGGTGGTGACGGCTACTTCTGCAGGCGGTGGCGGGTGTTCGAGAGGTGCACACGGGCCGCGGCCCTGGCGCCCTCGGGGTCGGAACGGGCGATCGCGTCGTAGATGTTCTCGTGCTCCGCGATGACCCGGGTGAAGTGGGAGGCGTCGGCGGGGGAGAACGACGGGTCCAGGCGGGTGCGCGGCAGCATGATCATCATCGGTCCGAGGGAGTCGAGCAGTTCCGAGTAGAAACGGTTGCCAGAGGCAACGGCTAGCTTGAGGTGGAACGCGAAGTCCGCCGCCACCAGCTTCCCGGGATTCTGCCCGGCCCGGCGGAAGTCGGTCAGCGCCCGGGCGATCGCCTTCAGTTGATGCTCGGTACGCCGTCCGGCCGCCAGCCCGGCGGCCTCGACCTCGAGCCCGATCCGGAAGTCGAGCAGGTCGAGGACGTCGTGGTGCGAGCGGATCCGGGACGCGTCGAGCGAGAACTCGTGCGCGGGCAGCGCGAGCACGAACGACCCGCGGCCCTGGAAGGTCTCCACCAGCCCGGCCGCCTGCAGCCGGGAGATCGCCTCGCGAACCACGGTCCGGCTGATCCCGAACTCCGCCGTCAGCGAACTCTCGGTGGGTAGTTTGCTGCCCGGTTCGAGTTCGCCCGCCAGGATTCGCTCCTTGAGCCGCTCGACCAACTCGTGCGCCAGGCCGCGCCCACCCTCGCGATCCAGGCCTTGCGGCTCGCCGTCGTGCCGGTCGTTCATAGGGTGCCGAAATCGCAGGTGTCGACGGTCCAGGCCTTGCACTGATCGCTGGTGGTGAACCCCAGCCCCGGCCGATCCGGCACGAGCATCCGTCCGTCCTTCGTCTCGAGGCGCTCGTTGAACAAGGGGTTGAGCCACTCGAAGTGCTCCACCCACGGCTCCCGCGGGTACGCCGCGGCGAGGTGCAGGTGGATCTCCATCGCGAAGTGTGGAGCGAGTTGCAGGCCGTGGTGATCGGCCAACGTCGCCAGCCGCAGGAACGGGGTGATGCCCCCGATCCGCGGGGCGTCGGGCTGCAGAATGTCCGCGGCGCGGGCTTCGATCAGCCGGACGTGCTCGGTGACGCTGGACAGCATCTCTCCGGTGGCGATCGGGGTGTCGAGGGTCGCGGCGAGTTGAGCGTGTCCCTCGGCGTCATAGGCGTCGAGCGGCTCCTCGATCCAGACCAGGTCGAACTGTTCAAGGGTCCGCCCGACGCGGAGCGCCGTGCCGCGATCCCACTGCTGGTTGGCGTCGACCATCAGCGGCACGCCGGCGCCGAGATGCTCGCGGACGGCGTGGACCCGATCCAGGTCGATCCGGCTGTCGGGCTGGCCGACCTTGATCTTGATGCCGCCGATGCCGTCGGCCAGCGACTCCGACGCCCGCTCCTTGACCTCCTCGATCGGCGCGTGCAGGAAACCGCCTGAGGTGTTGTAGGTGCGCACCGAGTCCCGATGAGCTCCGAGGAGCTTGGCCAGTGGCAGGCTCGCACGCTTCGCCTTCAGATCCCACAAGGCGATGTCGATGGCTGCGATCGCCTGAGTGGCGACGCCGGACCGGCCGACCGAGGCGCCTGCCCAGAGCAACTTGTCGTACAGCTTGGCGATGTCCGAGGGATCCTCGCCGATCAGGTTCTGCCCGATCTCCTTGGCATGGGCGTACTGCGCCGGTCCGCCGGCTCGCTTGGAGTAGCTGAACCCGATCCCGTGCTGGTTGTCCTGGGTGGCGATCTCGGCGAACAGCACCACGATCTCGGTCATCGGCTTCTGCCGCCCGGTCAACACCTTGGCGTCACTGATCGGCTGGTCGAGAGGGAGCACCACAGAGGACAGTCGGAGATGACGGATGCGATCGCTCATGGAGTCATCATACAAGTCCTCAACTTGTATGATGACTACACCTTGCCGCCAGCGAGTAGAGCCTTCTCGGCGGCCGCGGCGCTGCTCGACTCTTCTCGGTTGCGGATCCCCGCGGCGGGTACGTGATGCCTGATCGTTGGGAGGAGATCAGGTGCGTGAGTGGGGGAGTGAAGGACCGGCGGCTTGGACCGCAGAGTGGGAAATGCGTGGTGAGGTGGTGTTTCCTCAGCGCCGACGGTCGTTGTACTGGCGCCTCGGCCTGTTCGGGTTTCTGACCCTGAGCTCGGGTTGGCAGTTGGTGGACAACCTTCGCGATGAGACCGAACTGCCTTGGGACCGGATCGCGACCATCAGCGACCCCATCGGACGGTGGCTCTATGCGTACCTCAACGTGCGACCGGCCGACGGCAAACCTCGCCGGCTGCCGATCTCGCACATGCACGTCGCCGATCTTCGTCCGTTCGCGCTGTGGTTACGAAGCAGGTTGGAGGAGCAACGCGTCCTTGCCGGCGCATCAACTGATGATCAGGGTGGTCGCGCACGACCTGGGGATCTCTGGCGCACAGGAGACATGTAGGTGATGCGGGCCTATCTGCTCACCGCTCCGCGCTGGGTCCTCTGTCTGCTGTACGGCCTGCCCTTCGGCGCGGTCTTCCGCGCTGCGCGGCGGGGGCCGGTGCCTGCAGATTCCGAGGTTCGGGCGGCTGCGCTGAGAGTGGCTGAACGCGACTCGTCCAAAGCGATCCTCGGTGCGGTTATAGGTGTTCCTTTCGCAGTGCTGATGATCGTGGCCGTGTTCTCCCACAGGTACGGCTCAGCGCGACCACTCTTCGTGACCTTGGCAGTGCTGCTTGTCGTCGTTATTACTTACCAGGTCTATCAGTGGCGACACCTGAAGCGACGCGTCCAGCTGCTCACGCCGGCCGACGACTTGGTCTAGGACTCGGCTGTCGGAGTGGGCCTCATCCTGGGCGCGCGGCGGTGTCGGTGGACGTGACAGTTGGTCGGCAATCCAGCCGAACACCAGCAGCAGCAGGACTCCGACGACGTAGGTGACGAGCTGGATGAGGATGAGCATGCAGCTCATGGTTGCGAGGTTCGATGATGCTCGACAGTGGCAAGAATGCCGTCCTGCGATAGATTATTGTCATGCATCGGGTCGCAGTCGTTGCCGTTGATCGGGTGGACAGTCTCAATCTCGCGATCCCCGGGCAGGTGTTCGGCACCGCGAGCTCACAGGACAGACCTACGGGAGAGCTTTTCGGTGCTCCGCTGTATGAAGTGCTCGTGTGCGGAGTGCGTCCCGACCTCGTCGTGACCGGCCGCGGGGGAGTTGAGATGTTTCGGCTCACCGCGCCCCACGAACTGGCCGCAGCACTGACGGCCGACACAGTGATCGTGCCGGGTGCACGCCTGGATGCCGAACCAGCGGACGAGGTCATCGATCTCCTGCGGCAGGCGCACGGTCGTGGCGCGAGGGTCGCCTCGATCTGCAGCGGGGCCCACATTCTGGCCGCGGCAGGGCTGCTCGACGGACGGCGAGCGACGACACACTGGACGTCGGCCGGGTCCCTGGCTCAGCACTTCCCTCGGGTCGAGGTCGACCCCAACGTGCTGTTCGTCGACCATGGCGACGTGCTCACGTCGGCCGGGGCGGCGACCGGCCTCGACCTGTGTCTCCACATGGTGCGCAACGATTTCGGAGCGGCAGTCGCAGCCGACGTCGCCCGCCACATCGTCGTCCCTCCACAGCGCGCCGGCGATCAGGCACAGTTCATCGTGCACCGGGAACCCACAGCTGACAGCGGTTCGCTCGAACCGACGATGCGCTGGCTGCACGACCGGCTCGGCGAACCGTTGACGCTGTCCGACATCGCACACCATGCGGCCATCAGCCCGCGCACCCTCAACCGGCGATTTCGCGAACAAACCGGGATGACGCCGCTGCAGTGGCTACTCACTCAGCGCGTGCGCCACGCCCAAGAGCTCCTGGAGACCACGGCGCTGTCGGTCGAAGACATCGCCCGGCACTGTGGGTTCGGCACCGCGATCAACCTGCGCCAACACTTCACGCGGCGAGTGCACACCTCCCCGCAAGCCTACCGCCGCGCCTTCCAGCCACGCTGAGCGACGAACAGGTCCCACTCTCGGGAGCCAGGCGGAAATGGCCTGTCTCTGTTACGGCGCATCCTCGCCGCCTCTGCGGAGGTCGGCGGCAGGGATCCACTGGATGTGCCCGTCATGACCGCGCACTCGGCCGAGCCACTGCCCTTTTTCGCGGACCCACGCGTCCAGTTCACCCGGCTCCCATCCAACAGCGAACAGAACCGGCTCGACCGGGTCGGCTCGGCGTACGTCGCCGGCTGGCCGGGGGCCGTGGGCGTTGTACTGGAGGTCGAGGTCGGATTTCATGAGCTCGGCTGTAGCGGCGTCGACCAAGCCGCTGGCTCGCCAGCCGTTGACCGCGCCGTCCCATACTCCGTAGGTGCCGTCCCCGTCGTTCGACGGTCGCACCGTGAACCGTCCAAGCATGGGACCACCGTAGCTCATCTTCGAACAGATGTTCTATTCTCGGGGTTCACGGGAGGAACACGGGATGGGCTACAACAACCCTCCGGTCAAGTGGTCGGAGTTGGAGCGGCGGCTGTCGAACCGGTCGAGGCCGGGCAGCGACGGCGGCCGTCCCGCGGCTGGGGACGGTGGCGATTCCCCGGCGTGGTCGCAGCATCGCGGGCCGTACATCCCGGCCGAGGACGGTGAGCCGGCGGTTGAGCGGGCGGCGCGGCTGCGGGAGACGGCGGTGCCGTACGCCGAGTTGCATGCGCACTCGACGTTCTCGTTCCTCGATGGTGCGTCGCAGCCGGAGCGGTTGGTGGAGACCGCGGCCGACCTGGGGTTGCACGGGTTGGCGTTGACCGATCACGACGGGTTCTACGGGGCGGCTCGGTTCGCGGAGGCGGCGACGGCGTACGGGGTGCCGACGGTGTTCGGGGCGGAGTTGTCGCTGGATCTGACGGGTCCGCAGAACGGGGTGGCGGATCCGGAGGGGGCGCATCTGCTGGTTCTGGCCGTCGGGCAGGACGGGTATCACCGGTTGTCGGGGGCGATCACGGCCGGGCAGCTGGCGGGTGGGGAGAAGGGCCGGCCGGTGTACGACCTGGAGGAGCTGGCGGCACGGGGACGGGATCACTGGGTGGTGCTGACCGGGTGCCGCAAGGGGCTGGTGCGGCAAGCGCTGGAGGCCGGAGGTTATGCGCACGGCCCAGCCGCCGCGGGCGCCGAGCTCGACCGGCTCACCGCTTTGTTCGGGGCGGAGCGGGTGGTGGTCGAGTTGACCGATCACCAGTTGCCGACCGACTCGTCTCGCAACCGGGTCCTGGCCGATCTGGCTGCTGCAAGAGGGTTGCCGGTGGTGGCGACGAACAACGTGCACTACGCCCAGCCGCGGGATCACCGGTTGGCGGCGGCGCTGGCCGCCGTACGGGCTCGGCGGGATCTGGACGCGATGGACGGGTGGCTGCCGTCGGCGGGTACGGCGTTCGTGCGGTCGGGGGAGGAGATGCGGCAGTTGTTCCGGCGGTTCCCGGGTGCGGTGGAGTATTCGGTGCGGCTGGCCGCACAGTTGGGGTTCGATCTGCGGCGGGCGAAGCCGAAGCTGCCGTTGCGTGATGTCCCGGAGGGGCATTCGCCGATGAGCTGGCTGCGGCATCTCACCTTCTCGGGCGCGAAGATCCGGTACGGAACGCGCGACCAGCGCCCGGACGCCTATGCGCGGCTCGAGCGGGAGTTGGCGGTAATCGAGGAGAAGGGGTTCCCGGGGTACTTCCTGATCGTGTTCGACATCTGCCGGTTCGCGCGGTCGAAGCGGATTCTCTACCAGGGCAGGGGATCGGCGGCGAATTCGGCGGTGTGCTACGCGTTGGAGATCACGGCGGTCGACTCGATCTTGTACGGGTTGCCGTTCGAGCGGTTCCTGGCCTCGACCCGGGCCGAGGAGCCCGACATCGATGTGGATTTCGACTCCGATCGGCGCGAGGAGGTGATCCAGTACGTCTACGGCAAGTACGGGCGGGAGAACGCGGCGCAGGTCGCGAACGTGATCCAGTACCGGCCGAAGTCCGCCGTACGGGATGCTGCCAAGGCGCTGGGATATTCGGTCGGTCAGCAGGATGCGTGGTCCAAGCATGTCGATGGTTGGTCTTCGGAGATCGAGGCAGGGGAGATGCCGGAACGGGTGGTAAGTCTGGCGTCGGAGTTGCTGAAGTTCCCGCGGCATCTGGGGATTCACTCCGGTGGGATGGTGCTGACCGAGCAGCCGGTCGGGCAGGTGGTGCCGATCGAGCATGCGCGGATGGAGAAGCGGACCGTGCTGCAGTGGGACAAGGACGACTGCGCGTGGATGGGGCTGGTGAAGTTCGACCTGCTCGGGCTGGGGATGCTGGCGGCGTTGCAGTACTGCATGGATCTGGTGCGTGAGCACACCGGTGAGGACTGGTCGCTGCACACGATCCCGAAGGAAGAGGCCGGGGTCTATGACCAGCTGTGCCGGGCGGATTCGGTCGGGGTGTTCCAGGTCGAGTCGCGGGCGCAGATGGCGACGTTGCCGCGGTTGCTGCCGCGGCGATTCTATGACCTGGTGTGCGAGATCGCGCTCATCCGGCCCGGCCCGATCCAGGGCGGCGCCGTTCATCCTTATATCCGGCGGCGGACGGGGGAGGAGGAGATCACCTACCTGCACCCGAAGCTGAAGCCCGTGCTGGAGCGGACGATGGGGGTGCCGCTGTTCCAGGAACAGCTGATGCAGATGGCGATGGCCGTCGGCGACATCGACGGCGATGAGGCCGACCTGCTGCGGCGCGCGATGGGGTCCAAGCGCGGGATCGAGAAGATCAGTTCGCTGAAGACCAAGCTGTACGCCGGGATGGCGGGCAACGGGATCACCGGCGACCTGGCCGACGAGATCTACGACAAGATCGAGGCGTTCGCGAACTTCGGGTTCGCCGAGTCGCACTCGATCAGCTTCGGGCTGCTCGTCTACACCTCGACCTGGTTCCGGCTGCACTACCCGGCCGCGTTCCTCGCCGCACTGTTGCGGGCGCAGCCGATGGGGTTCTACTCGCCGCAATCGCTCACAGCCGACGCTCGCCGGCACGGGGTCGAGGTCCGCCGGCCCGACATCCAGCGCTCCGGCGCAGACGCCGCCCTGGAGAACCTGGTCGACGGCCAGGAAGTCACCGGCCCCACTGGAGATCCGGCCTGCCTGGTCGACCCGCAGCCCGTCGTCGGCGACTTCGATCCGCACGCGGATCCTGACACGACGCCGCATCGTCGCGACGGCGCGTACGCCGTGCGGCTCGGGCTGGCCGAGGTGCGTCACGTCGGCACCAAGGACGCCGAGCGGATCGTTGCCGAGCGCAACTCCAACGGTCCGTTCGCCTCGATGGCTGATCTCGTACGGCGTACCGGCATTACCGCCAAGCAGGTGGACGCGTTGGCGACTGCTGGTGCGTTCGAGTGTTTCGGTCTCGACCGGCGCCAGGCGATCTGGGAGGCCGGCTCTGCAGCCGAGGAACGCGCGGACCGGCTGCCGGGGATCACCGCGGCCGGACCACCGCCGATGCTGCCCGGGATGTCGGAGGTCGAGACCGACATGGCCGATCTCTGGTCGACCAGCATCACGCCTACGAGTCACCCCGTCCAGCGGATCCGCGCCCAACTCCGTGCTGAGGGCATCTTGTCCGCCGCCGAGCTCCGCCAAGCCGACGACGGGTCCAAGGTCCGGGTCGCCGGCGTCATCACCCACCGCCAACGTCCCGCCACCGCCTCCGGCGTCACCTTCATGAACCTCGAAGACGAAACAGGGATGGCCAACATCGTCATCTCCGTCGGCGCCTGGAACCATCACGCCAAAGTCGCCCGCACGGCCGCCGCGATCATCGTCCGCGGCCGCGTCCAACGCACCGGCCAAGTCGTCAACCTCAACGCCGAGCACATGGAACCGTTGCCCTTGGCAGCTAAAACCAAGTCCCGTGACTTTCGCTGACTGTCGCTGACGGGCGGTCAGCGGGTAGGCCGGTAGGTCGCGAGGGTGTCGGCCAGGGCTTGGTCGATGGGCGTGGCGTGGAGGTTGAGTTTGTCCGCGATTTTGGTGCTGTCCACGATGAACGGTTGCTCGAACAGGTACTGCATCTCGGTGAGTTCGCGGACGGTTGGGTTGAAGGCTCCGAGGGCGCGGAGCAGTAGTGGAGGCATGACGCGGAGCTTCGTGCGCGATTGTCCGGCGTGTTTGTAGACGATGTCGACGAGTTGGCGCGTGGTGCGGGTGGCTGGGTCGTTCGGGAGGTGCCACACCTGGCCGGGGGCGTCGGGGTGTTCGCCGAGTACGGCGAGTGCTTCGCCGATGTCGGGGATGTAGGTGTAGGTGTGTGGCTGGTCGGGATCTCCCAGCACGGTGGCGGCCTTGCCGGCCAGAGCGGCGGGGAAGACGCGATCGCCGAGATTGGATTGCGCACCGCCGCGTGGTCCGAAGTAGTCGGATGCGCGGCCGATCGCTACCTCGACGCGGCCGGCGATGTGGGCTGCGAGTAGTTCGCGCGCCATGCCTCCTCGGAGTTGTCCTTTCTTGGTGTGAGCGTCGTAGGGGTGGTCCTCGGTGAACGGGTGGCCCGTGGGACGCCCGTACATGTAGACGTTCTCCATGCTGACCAGGCGTGCGCGGGTGGCTTCGGCGGCGGCGAGCACGCTGGCCTGCAGAGCGGGGAACTGTTCCGTCCATTCGGAGTACGGCGGATTCAGCGTCTGGTAAACGACGCGGGCGCCGTCGGCGGCGCCAGTGGCGAAGGCGGGATCGCGGGCGTCGCCGCCGATGACCTCGACGTCGTCGGGGACAGGTGCGCGTCCGGAGCGGTTCACGAGCCTGACGGTCTCGCCGCGGGCGTGAAGCGCAGCGAGCAACGCGAGACCGATTGCGCCGGTGCCGAAGATGACGTGCGGTGGCGTGCTCATACTTCGGTCGCGATCCGCGGCTGCGTGGGAGTCGGTCCGGCCTCGGCGCGGTACGGCAGCAGGTGGTGGAGCAGCAGGCCGGACAGGGCGGAGAAGGTGATTGCTCCGTAGGCGCCGTAGATCGTGAACTGGTTTTCCACGCTGATTCCGCCGATGGTGGTCACGGTCCAGCCGAGCGCCCACAAGATCGGCAGGGCCGCGGCCCATGCCCACCGCTGGCGGGTCTTGGCTGGTAGCGCGAGTGTTTGCGCCGCGCCTAGGACGACGCCGGTGAGGACGCCCATCAAAGCCAGGTCGCCCAGTGTGGTGCCGTAGCTGACGGTCGTGGCGCCGAGCAGGAGACCCAGGCCCATACCGATCGCGGTGGCTGGTATCCAGGTGCGCGGATCGAGCCGTCGGCGGCTGACCAGCACCTGTCCGGCTCCCAGGACGGCACCGGTGACCACACCACCGAGCAGTGCGGCGAGGGCGTCGTTCACGCGTCCGGCGGTCAGGTTGCCGGCGATGCCGGCGATCGGAAAGGCGAGGAAGCCCGCGGTCCACAGCATCCAGGTTCGGAGGAAAGCGGGTGGTGGTGGTGTTCGGTTCACAGTTCTCAGCTCCTGGGGTCCGCGCCGCCGGCCCGAGCGGTGAGCCCGACGAGGTCGGCGCTCACCTCCCACAGTCGCGCGGCGACCGTTTCGTCGTAGCTGCGGCGGGACGACCGCGTGGCCTTGCTGTTGGCGTAGTAGCGGCCCGACATCTGCTCGATCTGCGGCGCGGATGCTGTGTGGATCGAGGTTGCTGCTCCGTGGGCGGGGGATTTCATGAAGGGGCGCAGGATCGGGACGAGCAGCCGTTGGGCTCGTCCAGGGTCGCTGGCACCGAAGGAGGTGCTGACCAGGCCGGGATGTACTGCGTTGGCGGTGACTGTGGCGTGCCGCAGTCTCCTGGCGAGCTCGTAGCTGAACAGGATGTTGGCGAGTTTGGACTGGTTGTAGGCGCGGGCGCCGGAGTAGGACTGTTCGCCCTGCAGGTCGTCGAAGTCGATGCGCCCCATCGCCTGCGCGTTGGAGGAGACGGTGACTACGCGGCCGGCGGTACTTTGCTTCAGGCTCTCGAGGAGCAGGTTGGTGAGGAGGAACGGTGCGAGGTG
Organism: Kribbella endophytica; assembly: GCF_054781295.1. NCBI lineage: Bacteria > Bacillati > Actinomycetota > Actinomycetes > Propionibacteriales > Kribbellaceae > Kribbella > Kribbella endophytica. The sequence goes on along the minus strand of NZ_BAAGUR010000004.1, from coordinate 831,540 downwards.
ATTGAGGGCGAAGGTGTGCTCGAGTCCATCAGCGGTGAGGTGGCGTGTGTTCCAGTAGCCGCCGACGTTGTTGATCAGTACGTCGATGCGTGGATGGCGCTGGAGCACCTCGGCGGCCAGTCGCCGCACTTCCCGCTGGGAGGACAGGTCCGCGACGAACAGGTCCACGTCCTGACCGCCCGCTGCCCGGATTTCGCGAGCGGTGTCTTCGGTGCGCGCTGGGTCTCGTCCGGCGATCAGTACCCGGGCGCCCAGCTTCGCCAGGCCGAGTGCGGTCGCCTTGCCGATTCCTCCAGTGCTACCGGTGATCAGAACAGTCCTGCCGCTCATTGGCATCACCGTTCACCCGCCGGAGCAGCAGGACGCCGCCGTACTGTTGCTGATCGTGCCCATGCGAACCGCCCTCAGCACGGCACGAAACTGTGGCAACCCTGAGGGGTTGCTGAGCGCAAGATCTGACCGCGCTGGCCACAGCATGTTCCTTTCCACCAGCCCTGTCCAGGCTCGACAGCAGCAGCGCCGAGACGCTGATGGTAGACAGGACTCGCGAATAGGCACATGCTGCAGATTGAGTCGCGTTTGGCGTGCGGTGACCCGGTCAGGGTCGCTCGGCCGTGTCGGCTCCGGGTGGGATTCCACATGAGCATCGACGTAGATCGACGCAGTAGCACGGCAAGTGACCGGAAGACCGCCACCTTGACGGGGTGGTTGATGGTGATCACCTTCGTCACCTCGATTCCGGCGTTCTTCTTCCTGTACGCCCCTGTCCGGGACAATCCCGGGCTGATCACCGGGACGGGCGCCGACCCCACTGCGAGTGTGGCGTTGGGCGCTGTCCTCGAACTCGTCCTCATCGTCGCCAGCCTCGGCACCGCCGTCGTGCCCTACGCGATCTACAAGCGGTACAGCGAAGGCCTCGCACTGGGATACGTCGCCGCGCGCCTCGTGGAGGGCATCTTCACTGCCATCGGCATCCTCAGTCTGCTCACGTTCGTGTACATGCGGCAGGAAGGCACGGCCGACGCCGCTCTCGGTCAGGCGTTCGTCGCGATCTACGACCGGGCGTTCCTGATCGGGCCAGGGGTTGTCGTCGGCGTCTCGAACGGACTGATTCTGGGCTATCTGATGTACCGGACCGGTCTTGTGCCGCGGAAGCTGGCGATGTTCGGCCTGGTCGGAGGTCCGTTGATCATCCTGTCGGGAGTCGCGGTCATGTTCGACATCACCGACCGCGGGGGCGCACTGCAGGCCCTCGCGACGATCCCCGAGTTCATCTGGGAGCTGTCGTTCGGCATCTACCTCATCGTCAAGGGCTTCAAGCCCGCTCCGTAGCCCGGCCGCGGGCACATCTGCCCGTACAGAGCACGAGAAAGGCCATCGGTGCGCGGGGCACCGGCGTCGGTTCCGCCCCCAGATCCTTCAGAGGAACTCCATGGCCACCAGCACCACGGCAACCATGCGCGCGATCATCCAGCACGGCTACGGCACGGCCGACGTCCTGCACCCGGAGCGGATCGACCGGCCCGAGATCTCCGGCACCGAGGTGCTCGTCCGCGTGCACGCCGCCGGTCTCGACCGCGGCACCTGGCATCTGATGACGGGTACGTCGTACTTGCTTCGCCTCGCGTTCGGGCTCAGGGGACCGAAGAACCCGGTGGCGGGACGGGACGTCGCGGGCACGGTCGAAGCTGTCGGCCCGGCGGTGACCAGGTGGTCGGTGGGGGACGAGGTGTACGGCGTCGCGCCGGGATCGTTCGCCGAGTACGCCGTAGCCCGCGAGGACAAGCTCGCCCGTAAGCCCGCCGGCCTGTCCTTCGAGCAGGCCGCGGTGGTCCCGATCTCCGCGCTGACCGCGCTCGCCGCGGTGACCGCCGGCCGGATCGAGGCCGATCAGCACGTCCTGGTCACCGGAGCGTCGGGCGGGGTCGGCAGCTACGCCGTACAGCTGGCGAAAGCCTTCGGTGCCGAAGTCACCGGCGTTGCCAGTACCGCCAAACTCGACCTGGTGAAAGCCCTCGGTGCGGACCATGTCATCGACTACACCCGCGACGATTTCGCGGCGTCCGGCCCGTACGACCTGATCATCGACATCGCCGGCAATCCGTCCCTGTCCCGGCTGCGCCGCGCGCTCACGTCCACCGGCACAGCGGTACTCACCGGCGGTGAGGGCGGCGGCAAGCTGACCGGCGGCATGCACCGCCAGTTGGGTGCCCTGATCACGTCGGTGTTCCTGCGCCAGCGACTGACCATGGTCGTCAACAAGGAGAGCGGCAGCGCCCTCGAGCGGATCACCGACCTGATCGACACCGGCCAGGTGACGCCGAGCCTCGAGCGGACCTTCGCCCTCGACGAGGTGCCGGACGCGATGCGTCACCTCACCGCCGGCAACGTGCGCGGCAAGGTCGCCATCACCATCTGAGCCGGCTCGGCAGGACACCATTTCCACGGGAGCAACAATGACCACTCCACCTTGTCCATGATCACCATCGACGGACTCACCAAGACCTACGGCACCACGCTCGCGGTCGACGACGTCACCTTCACCGCGGCCTCTGGCCGGGTGACCGGCTTCCTCGGCCCGAACGGCGCCGGGAAGTCGACCACGATGCGGATCATGGTCGGACTCACCCGGGCCACCTCCGGGCACGCCACGATCTCCGGCCGCAGGTTCGCGGACCTGCCGAACCCCGGGCTCGAAGTGGGCGTCCTGCTCGACGCGTCCGCCCAGCACGCCGGTCGTACCGGCCGGGAGATCCTGACCCTCGCCCAGCAGTACATGGGCTTGCCGCGCGCACGCGTCGAAGAGATGCTCGCGGTGGTCAGCCTGACCCCGGACGAGGCCGGGCGGCGGGTGGGGGAGTACTCCCTCGGCATGCGTCAACGCCTCGGCATCGCGACCGCCCTGATCGGGGACCCCGAGGTGCTGATCCTCGACGAGCCCGCCAACGGGCTCGACCCGGCCGGCATCCGCTGGATGCGCGACCTGTTGCGCGGGTACGCCGACCGTGGCGGAACCGTGCTGCTCTCGTCGCACCTCCTGCACGAGATCGAGGTCATCGCCGACGACATCGTGATGATCGGCCTCGGCCGCATTGTCTCGCAGGGTTCCAAGACCGATCTCCTGCGGGCGGCCGGCACCGTCGTACGCGCCGCGGATATGGCGCAGCTCGAACAGGCTCTGGGCGCCGCGGGACTCGTCACGACCCGAGCCGGGGACGGCGCGCTGCACACCGACGCAGAGGCCGCACACGTCGGCGTAGTCGCCTTCGGGGCCGGTATCGCCTTGACCGAGTTGCGCGCTGCCGAAGGCGCCGGGCTCGAGGAGATGTTCCTCGAACTCACCTCCGCCAGCCAGCGAGAAGGAGTACCGGCATGACCGCTATCGCTGTGCAGACCGTCCGAGCAGGACGCACCACCACACCACGCATCCCGCTGAGCCGAATCACGGCAGTCGAACTCCGCAAGATGTTCGACACCCGCTCCGGCTTCTGGCTGATCGCCAGCATCGCCATCTCCGCTGTCCTCGCTGCCGGCGGCGTGATCCTCTTCGCCCCCGACGACCAGCTCACCTACTCCACCTTCGCGACCGCGATCCGTTTCCCGGTGGTGATCATCCTCCCGCTGATCGCGATCCTGGCGGTCACCAGCGAGTGGAGCCAGCGGACCGGGCTGACGACGTTCACACTGGTCCCGCACCGGGGCCGGATCATCGCCGCCAAGGCGATCTCGTCGGTGGTCATCGCCATCGCCGCGATGGCCCTCACCTTCGCGGTCGGTGCTCTGGGCAACTTGTTGAGTGCCGCCGTCACCGGTACCACTCTGGTGTGGGACGTGAGCGTCACCCAGTGCCTGTACTACGTACTGGGCATGGTCTTGAGCCTGTTGATCGGATTCATGCTCGGTGTGCTCTTCCGCGCGTCGATCGGTGCGGTCGTCGCCTACTTCGTCTACACCTTCTTCCTTCCGACGATCTTCGGCCTGCTGGCGAGCAGCCAGCAGTGGTTCCACGACCTGCAGCCGTGGATCGACATCCAGTTCGCCCAGAGCGGCCTGTTCGTCTTCGACAAGACCCTGACCGGGGAGCAGTGGGCCAACATCGGCGTCACCGGAATCGTCTGGCTCGTGGTCCCGCTGCTCGTCGGACTCCGCCAGGTGATGAGAGCCGAAGTGAAGTAGCAGGCAAGCTCGCGCGCCACCGTCCCGGCCAAGGATTTCGACGGCTTCCCGGGCACTCGGTACGGACTTGGTCTCGCCTGGCGGCCGGCGAAGGGTTGCCCGGCCGGCCTCTGGCACCATCACGGGAACACTCCCGGCATGGGCTCCCGCAACGGGGTCACGGCGGACGGCGGGCGAGCAGTCGCCGTGTCCATCTCCACACAGCGCGCAACCGTGGCCCAGCAGACGCAGGACGAAGCTGCCAGGACCTTGGTGGACAGCGTTCTGTGCGGCTAGCTGGATGAGCGGTCAGGATCGGCCGACATCAACTGAGACCGGCGTGGCTTCAGGCGCTGTCGCCGCTCTCGCGCCGCCGACGGCGCCGAGCCTTGCGAAACGTGAGACAGTTGGCGTACATACCCGCCCCGGGTTCACACCCGCGGGCGCCTTCGGCCCGGCGCGGACGCCGCCTCATCCTGGCGCGTTTCACCGCTCCCGGTCATTTCGCACCACTCCACGCCAGGACCAGGTACGAACACCACCCCACAAGGGAGATCTCTTATTACCGCTTCCGCGCTCACGCCGATCCTGGCCGCTCCTCGCAGCCTCACCGACATCTACGGCCCCGGTATCGCCGTCTGCGCACGCCCTGCTCAGGAACCGACTGTTCCGTCGAGCAGGCATCGGAACACCCGCGACGTCCTGTCCGCCCGCCCCCTCGCCATCGCGGCTGACACTCCCGTCATCACCAGCGCGGGCGGCACTGAACCCAACCTCCTCGCCGCCCTCCGCGACGGCGGCCTGCCCGTCGGCACCGATCCACGCGAGTTCCGCAGCGAGGCCGAGTTCGCCGCCCGCGTCACCGAAGCTCTCAGCGACGGCCTGCTCATGTCCATGGAGTACCCGCAGCCCACGGCCCTGTATCCCGACGAACGCTCCGTGAAGAGCGCCGAGCTCGTCGGCTACCTCAACAACAAAGCCAGCATCAGCACCTTCGTCGACCCCCGCTTCCAGGCCCGCCGCCAGATCGTCACCATCGACGAGCTCGCCGAAGCCATCCCTGCCGAGAAGTCCTGGGTGCTCAAAGCCGCCACCAACGCCGCTCACGGCGCCAGCCTCGACGTCTACCTGCACCGAGCAGGGGACCCGGTGGTCCTGCCCGCGTTCACCGGCATCGTCACCGAGGTGGTCGTCGAGGAGTACCTGGACATCCACCGCAACTGGGGCGTCCAGCTGTACGTCGCCGCCGACGGCCGGGCCCGCCTGCTCGCCGTGACCGACCAGCGGATCGACGCCGACGGCGTCTACACCGGCGGCCGCTTCGGGCTCATCGTTCCCCTGCCCGCCGACCTGCTCACCGAGTGCCTGGCGATCGCCCAGCGCGCCGCCGACGTCGGCTACCGCGGCATGTGCAGCCTCGACTGCGCCCAGACCTACGACGGCGGACTCGTCATGCTCGACCTCAACTTCCGCATCACCAGCGGGTCCATCCCGCTGCTGGCGCTGCACACCATCCGCCCCGACGCCCTGGACAGTCCGTCGGAGTCGACGAAACTCACCACCACCGCATCCATCGCCACACTGCTGGCCGAGCTGCGGCCCGTGCTGCAGCGCGGAGGACTCATCGTCACCGGCGGCCACGACACCCGCCGTACCGACAACACGATCAACCAGACCACGCTGCACCTGATCGTCTTCGGCGACGATCCTGACGACGTCACCACCCGCCGCACCAAGCTCGAAGCCTTGTACAACCACTGACGCGGAGCGCGGGTGGTTGGTAGTGGGTGTTGGTGCGGAGCACGGCGAACAGGACGGTGAGGGTTGCGAAGGCGGAGGTGACCGCCCTCCGCCCCGCGCGCCTCACCACGCCGTGCAAGGGGGCGCTTGACCGGCCGATCGACCGGTCAGCGCTCGTCGACGATTTCGCCGTTCAGGGCGTCGGCGTCGGCGGTGAACGACTGAACGGCCGCTGCCTGCGGCGAGCCCGCTGCGGGGAAGGCCGCCGCCATCTGCTCGAACGAGTCCCAGTGCCAGGTATCGCGGTAGGTCCCGTCCTCCAGGCGGATCAGCTGAACCTGCGCCAGCCCCGGGTGCTCCGTCCGCAGGTCGGCGACGAGGGCCGCCCGCAGGCTGAGGAACTCGTTCAGGTCGTCCGGGCTGACCCGGTAGGTGTGCATTCGTACGGTGATCGTGTTCATCGGGTTCTCCTCGAGAGGTGGTTGCTCAGCCCCAGGCGCCGGCGATCTGGCGGGTGGTGGCGTTGAGGCGGTTGAACAGGTTGGTCACGCCGATCATCAGGACGAGCGCTGCCAGTCCGCGCTCGTCGTAGTAGCGGGCGGCCTCGTCCCACACCTGGTCGGAGACGCCGCCTGCGGCGTCGGCCAGCCGGGTCGCGGCCTCGGCCAGCTCCAGCGCCGCTCGCTCGGCGTCGGTGTAGTACGGCGTCTCGCGCCAGGCCACGAGCGCGGCGAGCCGGTCGTCGGTCTCACCGGCCTTGCGGGCCGTCTTGGTGCCCCCGTCGACACACGCGCTGCAGCCGTTGACCTGGCTGACCCGCAGATGGACCAGTTCGAGGGTCGTCTCCGGTACGCCGCCCAGCTTCGCCGCGCCCATCAACTTCTGGGCCGGGCCCATCGCCTCGGTGATGACCATGACCGGGTTCTTCATCCGTGACTGCATTGTCGGCTCCTTCTCGGTTCGTGTCTCGGTCGGTTCTTGTTCGTTGTGAACACGACAGATCGGACCATCGGAGCCAGTGCCACAGCCAGATCCGTGGGACACCGTGGGACAGCGGAACGCCCTCCCACCTGCACTAAGGTGCGGGGAGACGAACGTCCCGGGGTGGGACACCGCTGGAGGTGGGAGTGACACAACGGGCCGCGTCGCCCCGAACCGAGCTCGCCGGGCGATTGCAGGCGATCCAGGAGCTGTCCGGGCGGAGCCTGCGTGAGCTGGAACGGGCCACCGGCATCAGTTCGTCGTCGCTGTCGCGGTACTTCGCGGGCCGCAGCCTCCCACCGTGGACCTCCGTGGTCGCGCTCTGCCGGCTGGTGCAACGCGACCCCCGTCCCCTGCGCGAACTCTGGGAGCAGGCCTCCCGGCTGGCACCGGCGCCACCGCAGGCCCGCCCCAAGGTCGCCGGCCGCAACGATCTCCCGCTGGATGTCACCGACTTCACCGGGCGGCAGGCGGAACTCGACGCCGTCCGGGCGAGCCTCGCCGCCGGGCGTGCGGTGGCGATCGACGGAATGGCCGGAGTCGGGAAGACCTGCCTGGCTGTGCATCTGGCTCATCAGTTGGCAGCCGAGTACGCCGATGGCCGGCTCTACCTGGATCTGCACGGCTTCACCCCGGGCCGTGAACCGCTGGATCCGGCGAACGCGGTACGGATGCTGCTGGCCGCTCTCGGGGTCGCGGTGCCGGGCGAGTCGGGAGGACTCGAGGAGTTGGCAGCGCGGTGGCGGGCTGAGTTGGCAGATCGCCGGGTTCTCGTGCTGCTGGACAACGCGGCCACCGCCGAGCAGGTCAGACCGTTGCTGCAGGGTGCCGGAGCGAGCGCGGTCCTGATCACCAGCCGCAATCGGCTGGTCGAGCTCGATCGCGTCCCACCCGTTTCGCTGGCGGTGCTCGACGACGCCGAGGGGATCGAGCTCCTCCGCCACGCAGGCGGCCCCGGCGACCGGGTGGCGAACGAGCCCGACGCCGCAGCCGAGGTGCTGCGGCTCTGCGGCGGGTTGCCGTTGGCGATCAGGTTGTCGGCGGCACGATTGCGGCATCGACCGGGCTGGACCGTCGGCGTACTGGCGGACCGGCTGCGCGCCGGTTCGGACCACGTCGACACAGCGCTGTCGATGTCACTGCGGCAACTGGACCACGCCCAGCGGCGCTCCTTCCGGCTGCTCGGTCTGTTGCTAGGAGCAACCTTCGACGACTACACCGTGGCTGCGCTGACCGGTCGTCCGCTCGCGGTGACCCGGGCCGCGCTGGAGGATCTGGTCGACAGCCATCTCGTGGAACAACCGCAAGCGGGTGTTTATCGGCTCCATGATCTGGTTCGCGCGTACGCCGGTCGGCTCGCGGCCGCCGAGGAGTCGGCGGCGGAGCAGCGACAGGCCGTCGTACGGGTGCTGGACTACTACGTGCACACCGCTGCCGCGGCGAGCAAACTGCTCCGGTACGCGTACCCCGAAGACGTGCCGCTGTCCTGCCCCGAGCCGGCTGCCATGCAGGCCTTTGCCGACCAGGACGCCGCGCTCCTCTGGTTCGACCGCGAGTACTCCAATCTCGTCGAGGTCCTGGCGGTCGACTCGGATCTGCACGTCAGCCGCCTGCCACGTCTGCTCCGCCCGTACTACTTCCGGCGCGGAGCGTCCGCCGACGAGAACCGCCTGCTGGACCTCGCCCTGGCAGCCGCCGAACGGCTGGCCGATCCGGCGCTCGTCGCTGCCGTCCACGCGGACCTCGGATTCGCCCGCTACAGCGCAGGCCGCTTCCCGGAAGCCTTGCGGTCCTACGAATCGGCCGCGGCCGCGATGCCCGCCTCGGCCTCCTTGGCGGTTCGCCGCGGCTACCTGCACCAGGATCTTGGCGAGACCGCTCGGGCGATGGCGTTGTTCGAGCAGGCCGCTCAGCTCTTCGCCGCCGACGACCAGCCGAAGGGTGTTGCGCACGCGACGGCGTTCCAGGCTTGGGCGGCGTACCAACTCGGACGGCTGGACGAGGCTGCCAGCCTCGCCGGGAAGGCCGCCGCGCTGCACCAGGACGCGGCGGACTGGCCGCCGCCGATCACGGCGCTCGTCACCCTCGGCGCGGCGACCGGAGGCACCGACCCCGAGGGAGCGATCGCGTACCTCACCGAGGCGCTCCGGCTCGCTCGCGAGGACGACCACCTGCAGAACCAGGCCTGGTGTCTCAACTATCTGGCCGTCGCGCTCCGCCAGGCCGGCCGGTACGACGAGGCACTTGCCGACCACCGCAGGGCACTGCAAATCGTCGAGGACTCCACCGAGCGCCAATGGGCGGTGAATTTCCTGAACAGCTACGCCGAGACCTGCAGGGCAGCTGGTCTCGTCGACGAAGCGCGCGAGGTCTACCGGCAGGCGCTCGACCTCGCCGAATCCACCGGTTACGCCGACGAGGCCACCGTCGCTCGCCAAGGCCTCACCAGCGTCTCCCAGTAGCCTTCTCCTAGGGAGACTCGATGTCTGCCTAGCCTGACTCACTTCAGCGCTGCGGCAGGTGCGGTTCAGGCTCGGTGATCTGACGGCACAGGGCCGAAAAGGTCTTTCGGCGTCGATCGGGGGACCGGGGGCCCTGCCGGTGAGCGGTGGTCGCGGGGCACGCTCGGGGGAGTCTCCCCGAACTGGAAGGAACCATCGTGTCCTCCACGTTGTCACCCGAAGTTGTCCGCCCGGTGATCGAGGTTGGTGTCGACGGCGCCTGGCGAGAGGCCGGCGCACTCGACTGGGCGATGCACGAGTCCCTGCTGCGCCGTGAACCGCTGCACGTCGTACATGTTGTCGAGCAGAAGAACGAGCGCACCCGGTACTACGAGCCGGTCGTCACCACCCAGAGCGAGACCAACCTCGTGAACGACGTCCGCGAGTGGCTGAAGGCCAACGGTGAGGATCTCGACCACGCAGCAGAGTTGATTGCGGGTCCGTCCGCCGACAGCCTGACGAGCACGGCGCTGGGGAGCCGGATGCTCGTGGTCGGCCGCCGAGGGATGGGGACTTTCAAACGGCTGCTGCTCGGATCGACCTCCGAGGCGGCCGCCAGCCGAGGTCAGGTCCCGGTGGTCGTCGTACCGGCGGGGTGGACACCTCCGTCGGAAAGCGCGCCGGTGGTGGCTGGTCTGGACGACTCGGGTGAGAACGATCCAGCCATCGAGTTCGCGGTCGAGCTGGCCGTCGAACGAAAGGCGCCGCTGTGGCTGGTCCACGCCTGGGATCTGCCCGCCGTCTACGGCTGGAACCCGGCGATGGAGATGGCCGTGGGCGAGGACTGGACGAGCACTGCTGATCGGCACTACTCGGCCGTCGCGGAGCAGTGGCGCCGCAAGCACCCTGAGCTGGAAATCGTCCTCGACGTACGGCGTGGTCACGCGGTCGAAAGCCTGCTGCAGGCGGCTGAAGCAGTCCATGCCCAGGTACTCGTACTGGGCGGACGCCAGCGTCCGCACCTGCCGCCCTTGCTTCTCGGCTCGGTCGTTCGAGGGGTACTCCAGCATGCGACCTGCCCGGTCGCGGTGGTCCACCGTGCGCGGTCGGACTCCGAGTGATGGCCGATACCTCGAACACAGGTCCGGTAGTGGTCGAGGTCGACGGGTCGGCCGAGGGGTTGCGCGTGATCGACTTCGCCTGCACGGAGGCGGTCCGCTACGGGGCCGCCCTGGTCCTGGTCGCCGCGCATCAGCCCTCCCAGGCAGTAACTGGTCGGGAGCCCTGGCCGTCGGCTCAGCGTGCCGGCGAGTTCTTGCGGGTCGCCACCGCGCATGTCCATCGACAGATCGGTGACGCGGTCGAGGTGATCGCGGTCAGCGAGGTGGGGACGCGGATGAAGGTGTTGCCCGCGTCGGCCCGTGGCGCCCAGGCTTTGGTCATCGGGCGCGCGCGGCATTGTGGGGCCGAGCGCCTGATCGCAGCGCGGAGCAACTTGGTGATGGCCAGGCGGAGCGACTGCCCGCTGATCGTCGTACCAGGCTCGTGGAAACCGGCTCCGTCACAGCGGGATGTCGCGGTCGGCGTCGACGGTACGGCGTTGTCGTCCGAGGCGGTTGGGTACGCGCTCCAGGCGGCGGCTGCCCGTGGCGGCAACCTGATCGCGGTTCACGCGGCGCCCCGCTTCTCAGCTCCCGACGGCCTGTGGGTCCGCAAGGCCGAGCTCGAACTCGCCGAGGTGCTCGGAAGGTGGTCCGCGCAGCACCCCGAGGTGAGGGTGACGCGGTATCTGACGTGCCGCCCGGTCGTCGCGGCGCTGCTGCACAAGTCCCACGAGGTGAGCCTCATGGTGCTCGGCGCGCACCCGGGCCTTCTCCCGATCGGCGATCCGATCACCCGCCGTGCGATGGCCGTCGTCGACGGGCCGGTCGCGGTCGTTCCGCACCGCCCGGCACCCGGGCAACAACTCGCACAGCCACGGGCGGTCGAAGACCTCGTCACGACGGTGAACTGACCTGCCATGCCCATGGACGCGCAGATCACGAAGGAGCCGGCCAGGGGACTGGGCTCCGTGCAGGCAGCCAGCAGATTGGTTGCCGATAGCCACAGTATTCTTCCGCGCCAGGTTCGGCCGCGGCTTTGGCCGGCTCTGTTCACGTCGGCCGCGGTGGTCGCGTTTGCTTTCGTGTAGTGCCGCTGGGGCCGGGTGGGGGTGGACTGTACGTCAAGGATCTGGAGCCCGGCCGCTGGTTGCTTTGGGGCGACAAGGCCGGGTACACGACCTGGCTGTGGTTCCTGGAACCGGCCGGTGCAGATGCCAGTCGGTTGCTGACGAGAGTCCGCACGCACTATCGCTGGACACATCCGGCGATCCTGTTCAGCCTTCTCCTGGTCGAGCCGTTCGACTTTCCGATGATGCGCAAGTGCCTGCTCGGCATCAAGCAGCGGGCCGAAACCGTACTGACTCCTGACAGCGAGATGTGATGTCGTCGATGCCGGAGCCGGGGATCGAGCTGTACTGGCTTCCGCTCGGGGCCGGTGGGCGGTCGGTGCGGTGGAACGGCCGGGTGCTGAATGAGGGCGACCTGACCGCGGCGCTCGGTTGGGTCCTGGCGCACTCGCCGCCTCGGGGGGTTTGAGCACCGCCTGCTGGTGAGCGTGTCGGACTCCTCGGAGCGGTGGGCTCGCGATCAGCTCCCCGCTCTCCCGGCGACGGCCACTCCTGGCCTTCGTCCGCTTTACCCTGCGGGAAGTCCTCCATCGCCGCCCTATTCGAAGAGGTGTGTTTTGACGAGACCCCGCAGCAAGCGCTGGCTTGCCGCTGCCATGGCCGCCGCGCTGGCCGCCACGGCGATCCCGTTCCGCCCATCGGCCGCCGAGCCGACCACTACCTCCGCCGGTTTGTTGGGCAAGAGCGTGACCATCACCCTGATCACCGGCGACAAGGTGACGTATCGCCCCGGTCATCGGGGCGGAGCCGGCCAAGCCGTGGACGTCCAGCCCGGACCGGGCCGAGAGGGCATGGTCTTCCAAAAGCATGCCCTCGGCAACAAACAGACCATCGTGCCGCTGGACGCTGTGCCGCTGCTGGCCTCCGGCGTACTCGACCAGCGGCTGTTCGACGTCTCCCTGCTGGCCGACCTGCGCCTGGACGACGCCAGTTCGCCGACGTTGCCCCTGCTGGTCCAGTACAACGGAGCCGCCCGCACAGCTCGTTCCGCGCTCACGGCCGGTACGACGGTCCGCCGGGAGTTGCCGATCGTGGACGCCTTGGCGATCAGCCAGCAGCGCGTGTCGGCCAACCTCCTCTGGGACAGCTGGACCGACAACAAGCAGCCCAAGCGTCGTACGGCGCTCGCGGGTGACGTACGCAAGGTCTGGCTCGATGGCGGGGTCAAACCACTGCTGGACCGTAGTACCCAGCAGATCGGCGCTCCGGAGGCCTGGAAGGCTGGAGCCACCGGCAAGGGCGTGAAGGTCGCCGTACTGGACAGCGGCATCGATGAGACGCACCCCGACCTCAAGGGCCGTGTATCCGTTGCCAAGGGCTTCACCAGCGAGGGGGAGGATGCAGTCGACCAAGCCGGTCACGGCACGCACGTGGCGTCGACGGTGGCTGGTTCGGGTGCGGCTTCCGATGGCAAGTACCGCGGCGTAGCACCGGATTCGGACCTCATGATCGGCAAGGTCTGCGGCCTGTACGACTGCGAGTTCTCGGCGATCATCGCGGGCATGGAGTGGGCAGCCACCTCGGGCGCCCGGGTGATCAACCTGAGCCTCGGCGGCGGTCCCACCGACGGGATCGACCCCCTGGAGCAGGCGGTCAACGACCTCACCGCCAGTACCGGCGCGCTGTTCGTCATCTCCGCCGGGAACTCCGGCGCAGACTTCAGCGTAGGTAGTCCCGGCGAGGCGGACGCGGCCCTGACGGTTGCCTCGGTCACCAAATCGGACGGCCTGAGCGCCTTCTCCAGTCGTGGTCCGCGCGCCGACGACTTCGGCCTCAAGCCGGACATCGCGGCCCCCGGCAGCCACATCGTCGCGGCCCGGGCCGCTGGTGCACGGCTGGAGCCGTTGGCGGTCAACGACTCGTACGCCGACTTGTCCGGTACGTCGATGGCGGCTCCGCACGTGACGGGCGCCGCCGCGATTCTGGCCCAGCTGCACCCGGACTGGAAGGCGGAGGAGCTGCGTTCCGCCTTGACCGGGTCGTCTCTCGGCCTGCCCGGCATCGGTGTTCTCGGCCAGGGCGCCGGCCGGGTCGATATCGCCCGTGCGCTGAAGCAGGCGGTCACCACCTCACCGAGCAAGGTCGACCTCGGGCCGGTCGAGGCGCCGCACGACGACGACAAGACCGTCACCAAGGCGCTGACGTATCGCAACGACGGCGACCAGGCGGTCACGCTGACGCTCGAGCTGAGCGCCAAGGGGCCGAAGGGCCGTACGGCTCCCGCAGGGATGTTCAAGCTGAGCCGGTCCGTCGTACGGATCCCCGCCCACGGCACGGTGACACTGGACGTCACCGCGGACACCTCCCTGCCGGGGCCCGACGGAGCGTACGCCGGCTGGATCGTTGCCACCGGCAATGGCCAGGTCGTCCGGACGGCCGTTGGTGTCGGCAAGGCGCTGCCGACGTACGAGCAGAAGTTCACGATTCTAGGGACCGACGGCAAGCCGGTGGTCCCCAGTGACGACCTGTCGGCCGGGCTGCTCGTGTTCAACGTCGACACGTTGCTGGGCTACTTCGCCTCGTCCGGTGACACCTTGACGCTGACGAAGGGCCGGTACGTGGTCGACGGCGGTATCGCGATGTTCAGCGGCGTGGGCATCGAGCAGGCCATCTATCTCGGTGAGCCCGATGTGGTGGTCGACAAGCCCGGGACGCTCGTACTGGACGCGCGCCGCGCCAAGCCGATCAAGCTCAAGGCCCCGGTCGCCGGAGCCACCGCGGCCACGGGTGGTGTCGGCTTCGCCCGGCCGCTCCGCGATTTCACCTTCACCACTGGTCTCGCGATCTCCAACTCGTTCCGGCCGGACTACGCGCCCAGCCTGTCCGTCGCGCCGAACCTGACCGGCTCCGCCAAGACCTTCACCGGCTTCGCACACCTCGCCTGGGCGAGAATGCCGGACGGCCAGGATCCCGAGCGGGACCTCTATCTGAACAGCCCGTACCTCTACCACGACGCGATCAGCTGGCCGGCCCGCTTCCCGGACAACCCGTCGCTGGTCACCGCGCCGAAGGACTACGCCCGGATCGACGCTACGTACCTCGGTGCCAAGGGCAACCGAATGAACAACTTCGGATATCCGGTACTGCCTGCCAGCGACACCGCGGGCCGACCCGTGGCCGGGTTCGTTTTCACCCCGGCGGTCGAGATGACGATGCCGTTCCAGCGTGAGGAGTACTACTCGGTCACCGGCGGAATACGTTGGGCCTTCGAGGCAGACACCATCCGGATCCTGCCGGACGGTGAGGTCAGGTACATCGCGCTGACCGCCGAGCCGATACGGTCGTACCCGGGCGGCAAGACCACCAAGCTGACCTGGAACCACCCCGTGGTCGGCCCGAACCTCCCGAGCTCACAGGCCGGTAACCCCGGGCGCGAGGACGAGCCCTGGGTCTGGCGGGACGGCGACATCCTGACGGTGGCGGCGCCGATGTTCGCCGATCCCGGTGCCGGCCGGTTCGGGGTCTCCGAGGTCGAGAAGGAGACCACCAGCCTCTATCGCGACGGCTCGTTGCTGCGTACCTCCGAGTCCCCCCTGCAGCAGACCTTCGCGCTTCCTGCCGAGGCCGGGACCTACCGGCTGACCAAGCACGTCCAGCGGTCCGAGGAATTCTTCCGCTGGTCGACCGACATCACCTCGTCCTGGACCTTCCAGTCGGCTCGTACGCCGGATGGTGAGAACACCCGTTTACCGCTGATGTCCGTCCGGTTCGCGCCTCACGTGAACGAGCGGAACCAGGCTCTGGGAGGGCGGTTCGACCTCCCCGTGCGGGTCGAGCACCAGCACGGCTCCACCCGGGCTCGGGTGGTCAGCCTCGCGGTTGAGGTGTCGTACGACGGCAAGACCTGGGCGAGCGTGCCGGTCCGGAAGACGCCTACCGGGTGGACGGCCACGCTCAACCAGCCGAGCGCCGGGTTCGTCTCGCTCCGAGCGAAGGCGCGTGATCTGAGCGGCAATACCGTCGACCAGACCATCCTGCGCGCCTACGAACTCACAGCCGACTAACCTTCGTCGCCACTGGTTCCCCACGTGGGGACCAGTGGCGGCCGTAGTTCCCGCGACGGGCGGCACCAGCAGCTGGGCCTGGGCGGCCGCCTCCGACAGCTCCTCGAGGTCGGGACCTTGGGAGGGCGGAGCGGGGACTCACGGCCCTGCCGGTGGTGACGGTCCGGGCGCGAGGCTTGAGGCATCAACCAGCTCAACGAAGGACACCTCATGACGATCCTCGGCCACCGGCACGACGGCACCACCGACAACTCCGCCCCGGCCACGACCGGCACCCAGCCGGGCCGGGTCGGCACCGCCGCCGGTCGCGCGCTGGCCGTCCTGCGGATCGCGTTCGGCTTCACCTTCCTGTGGGCCTTCGTCGACAAGGTCTTCGGCTTCGGCTACGCCACCCCGGCCGGCAAGGGCTGGATCGACGGTGGCGATCCGACCGCAGGCTTCCTCGGCAAGGGCACCAGCGGCCCGTTCGCCGACTTCTACAAGTCCCTCGTCGGTGACTTCTGGGTCACCCCGCTGTTCATGATCGCCCTGGCCGGCATCGGCCTGGCCCTCATGCTCGGTATCGGGATGCGCATCGCCGCCGTCGCCGGCACCGTGCTCTACCTGATGATGTGGACCGCCGCGCTACCCCCGGAGACGAACCCGTTCCTCGACGACCACATCCTCGGCGCCATCACCCTGATCGTCCTGGCCTTGGTGGCCGCAGGCAACGTCTGGGGCTTCGGCAAGACCTGGGCCGGCACCAGCATCGTCCAGCGGTACTCCTGGCTGCGCTGACCCGCAGCACCATTGAACCAGCCGGTGTCTCGTCCTCGGACGAGGCACCGGCTGCTGTAGAGCCGTCCGGCGGAAGGCCGAGGGACCTTCGACTCTGCTGACCAGGCGTCGGACGGCATGGAATGGAGGCAGACGAGGAGGCCGGCTCCACGGCCCCGGTGCAGTGTGGAAAGGACGATGTCATGAACGATCACATCACTCGGGCGGCCGATCGGTCCGGTACGGCGTTCGCGATCACGCCGGCGGCGTACGGGCAGTTCGTCCGTTCCGCGCGGCTCGGGCCGGTGATCGCTGCGGAGGTTCGTCGCTTCCGGCACGGCAGGGACCTGCTCGCCGTTGGCGCGGCGATCCGCACCGCGATCGCGTGGGCGAAGTTCCCCGACGACCTCGCCCAGGAGATCCTCGCCGCGTACGCCGAACTCGGCGGCGACGGCACGCGCGTCGCTGTACGGAACGAGAACACCACCGGGCTGCCAGGCACGGCATGGCGGTCCGAGACGTTCCTCGACGTCAGGAACGGCCGGGATCTGCTCGCGGCGGTCAAGCGCTGCTACGGAGCGGCGTTCAGCGACCTGGCCATCGCGTATCGCGACGAGCACGGCATGGACCAGTTGCTGGCGGCCCCAACGGTCGGTGTGCGTTCGATGGAGGTCCGGGTCCCGTCGATCCATCGGATCGACGTGGGGCGAAGGGTTCTCCGTCCTGTTGGCAGCCGAAGGCTCGTGCGGATCGGTGACCAGGCCTCGGTCGTGCCCGTGCCGGAACCAGTGGGATAGAACATGACGAGAGGACCTGAGATGACGACGCTCGAAGAGCCGACCTCGGCCGTCAGCGGTTGGGACGTCCTGGCCACCGACGGCTCGGTGGTCCGGATCCGGCCGCTGAGACCCGAGGACGAGGACGCGTTGAAGGCGCTGAACCATCGTGTCTCGGACCGGACGATCTACCTGCGGTTCTTCGGGTTCAGCCGGTCCGGCGCGGACGAGCACGCTCACCACCTCGCCGTGCCCGGTCACGACCACACGGGCCTGGTCGCGGAGTACGGCGGGCAGTTGGTCGGAGTCGCCAGCTACGAGCTGCTGCGGCCGGGCGAGGCTGAGATGGCCTTCCTGCTTGACGACGCGGTGCACGGCCGGGGGATCGGGACGCTGATGCTCGAGCAGCTGGCGGCGCTCGCCCGCGAGCACGGCATTCGGCGACTCCGAGCCGACACACTGGCCGAGAACGCCGTCATGCTGAAGGTTTTCGCCGGCTCCGGGTTCGCGCAGGTCCGCACGCTGGACAGCGGGCTGGTCGAGCTGTCCCTGGACACGGCGTACTCGGACGGCACCCTCGACCGGATGGCCGAACGGGAGGGAAAGGCCGGGGACGAGTCGCTGCGTCCGCTCTTCGCGCCCCGGGCCGTCGCAGTGATCGGGGCCGGTCGCAGCGCCGGCGGGATCGGTCACGAGGCGCTGCGGAACATTGCCAACGGCAACTACGCTGGCCGCCTGTACGCCGTCAATCCGCACGCCGGCCGGATCGGCGACATCGAGGCCTACCCGTCGATCGAGCAGGTTCCCGGTCCGGTCGACCTGGTCGTCGTCGCGGTGCCGGCAGCCCAGGTGCGGTCCGTGCTCGTCGGGAGCGGTCGCGCGGGTGTCGCCGGTGCGGTGATCCTGACCGCCGGGTTCTCCGAGCTCGGCGCCGAGGGCAACCGTCTGCAGGCCGAGATCCTGGCGGTCGCCCGCGAGCACAGCATCCGGCTGATCGGCCCCAACTGTCTGGGCGTCGTCAGTACCGCGCCGGACGTGCGGCTGAACGCGACCTTCGCGAACCTCGACCCGGCACCCGGCAGCCTGGCGGTCGCCGCGCAGTCCGGAGCGATCGGGATCGCGGTGCTCGATCAGGCCGCCCGCGCCGGCCTGGGCATCTCGGAATTCGTTTCCCTGGGCAACAAGGTCGATGTCAGCGGCAACGACCTGCTGCTGCACTGGTGGCACGAGCCGCGGACGACGGTGATCGGGCTGTATCTGGAGTCGTTCGGCAACCCGCGCAAGTTCGGCCGGATCGCCCGGCTGGTCGGTCGGACCAAGCCGATCCTGGTGGTCAAGGGCGGACGGTCCAGCGGTGGACGCCGGGCAGGTGCCTCGCACACCGCCGCCGCGGCGACCCCGGACACGGCGGTCGACGCGTTGTTCGACCAGTCCGGCGTACTGCGGATGGAGACGCTCGAAGAGCTCGTCGACACTGCACGCCTCTTGTCCGGCCGGCCGCTCCCACGCGGGCGCCGGTTGGCCGTCATCGGCAACGCCGGTGGTGCGGGAGTTCTCGCGGCGGATGCCGCGGCCCGGCTCGGTCTGGAGATCCCGGAGTTCAGCGCGGCGACTCAGCACGAGCTCGCCGATGCGGCCGGAGCGGTCGGGGCCGGCAATCCCGTGGATCTCGGGGCCGCTGCCTCGCCGCGGACCCTCGAGCACGCGCTGCGAACCGTCCTGGTGAGCGGTGAGGTCGACGCCGTCCTGGTCTGCTACGCCGCCACTCGTGCCGGCAGCGTTGCGGACACTTACAGCGCCATCGCCGATGCCGCGGCGGGCACGGAACTGCCGGTGCTCGTGAACTGCCTGGGCGCACCAGAAGCGGCACCGCTGGTCGCGCTCGAAGACGGCTCGAGTCTGCCCGTCTTCCCGTTTCCGGAGAGTGCGGTGCGCGCGCTGGCGCACGTCGTCCGATACGCCGAGTGGCGGGCTCGGCCGCAAGGCGTCGTACCGGTCCTGGACCGGGTCGATCGTGACGGTGCGCGGATGGTGGTGCGCAACTACCTGAAACATCGGCCGGCCGGCGGCTGGATCGACACCCAGCACGCGGAGCAGCTCATGCGGTGTGCGGGCATCGCAGTGGTCTCCGCACTCCAGGTCTCCGGACGGAGCGCGGCGGTCGCCGCGGCGGCGTCGATCGGGTACCCGCTGGTGCTGAAGACCGCGGCCGAAGGGATCGTCCACAAGACCGACGTCGGGGGAGTCCGGGTGGGCCTGGGCGACCGAAAGGCGGTCGAGACGGCGTACGACGAGATCGTCGCGTCCACCGGTGACCAACGGGTCGTCGTCCAGGCGATGGCGCCGAAGGGCACGGAGCTGGTGATCGGCATGGTCAGGGACCCGCTGTTCGGCCCGGTCGTGATGGCCGGCAGCGGGGGAGTCCTGACCGACCTGCTCGCCGATCGGCGCTGGCGTGGTCTGCCACTCACCGACCTCGACGCCACCGAGATGCTGCGGTCGTTGCGCTGTGCACCTTTGCTGGCCGGCTACCGCGGGGCGGAACCAGCTGACGAGGCCGCGGTCGTGCAGGTCGTGCACCGGATCGCCTGGCTGGCCGAGGCCGTTCCGGAGATCGCCGAGCTGGACATCAATCCGTTGATGGCCGCACCGTCAGGCGCGTACACCGTGGACGTGAAGCTCCGCCTGGCGCCCGTCGAGGGTCCCGAACCCGACTGGTACTCCCGGCGGCTGCGCTGATGCGCCGGGGGCAGCGTGGTTGACCAGGGAGTCCTCACCCTCTGGTCAACCACGCGGCGTGGCTCTGCATCTCCCGGGGCGTCGGCTTGATCGTGCTATGTGTTCGCCGGGCGGTGCCACGGGGCTGCTTCGGTGGCGTGGATCGCGGCGGCGACGTCCTCGGACCAGGCATTCACCAGGTCCCAGTCGCGGAAGTCTCCGGCGAGGTTGCTGGTCGCCATCCGGCGGGCGAGGAAGCCCTTCGCGGTGTCAGGCTCCAGCCGGCCGGCGAAGGTCATCGCGGGAGTCGCTCCGATCCGGCGGGCCAGCCGGGTGACGTTGGCCGGCATCGTCTGGATCTGTTCCCGGTCAGCTCCGACCGGGCCGCTGTGGAACAGCCAGACCTGGCGGTCGCGCAGCTCCCCGGTGTGCTTGCGCAGGAATCGGACGGCTTCGGGGCGCCAGCGGCGCATGTAGATCGCGCTGCCGAGCACCACCGCGTCGTACTCGTCGATCGTCTGCACGTCGTCGACCTCGCGCACGTCGGCGTCGTGGCCCTTGCGGCGCAGCTCGTCGGCGATGGCCGACGCGATGCCGGCCGTCGCGCCCATCTTGGTGGCGTAGGCCACCAGCACTTTCTTGGACATCGTGTCTCCTTCGTCGGCGGGGCAACCGGCTGGTCTCCCGCTACTTCGAGCATCCGCCCTACGCCGGATCCCCGGCAGGGCGGAAGGTCCCGAGTGCGAGGACCATGAGTCCTCTTCGCGGCGGCTGAGCGGCGAAGGTCGGCGAGAGGCCGCGGTTCGCGTGGTCCGCGCCTACCTCAGCCAGGCCAGCCAGTGGCCGGCCATGGGTACGGGTCACTGCGGGGTCCATTGCCAGTCGCGGATCTCGGGGAGGTCCTCGCCGTGTTGCAGGATGTAGGCGTGGTGGCGGGTGCGCTGGTCGGTGAGCCATTGCCGGGCGGTCGCGGCGCGCTGGGCGAGGCCGGGGACGCGGTCGATGACGTCGATGGCGAGGTGGTAGCGGTCGAGGTCGTTGCGGACGACCATGTCGAACGGTGTGGTGGTGGTGCCTTCTTCTTTGTATCCGCGGACGTGGAGGTTTTCGTGGTTGTGCCGGCGGTAGGTCAGGCGGTGGATCAGCCACGGGTAGCCGTGGTAGGCGAAGACGACCGGCTTGTCGGTGGTGAAGAGCGCGTCGAACTCCGGGTCGGACAGGCCGTGCGGGTGCTCGGTGGACGGCTGCAGGCGCATCAGGTCGACCACGTTGACGACGCGGATCTTCAATGCGGGCAGGTGTTCGCGCAGCAGGCTGACGGCGGCGAGCGTCTCCAGCGTCGGTACGTCGCCTGCGCAGGCCATCACGACGTCGGGCTCACCGTCGTCGTTCGACGCGAAGTCCCACACCCCGAGCCCACGGGCGCAGTGCAGCTCGGCGTCCTCGGGTCCGAGCCAGTCGGCCTGCGGTTGCTTGCCTGCGACGATGACGTTGATGTAGTTGCGGGTCCGCAGGCAGTGGTCGGCGGTGGCGAGCAGGGTGTTGGTGTCCGGTGGCAGGTAGACCCGGATGACTTCGGCCTTCTTGTTGACCACGTGGTCGATGAAGCCGGGGTCCTGGTGTGAGAAGCCG
Organism: Kribbella endophytica; assembly: GCF_054781295.1. Lineage (NCBI taxonomy): Bacteria > Bacillati > Actinomycetota > Actinomycetes > Propionibacteriales > Kribbellaceae > Kribbella > Kribbella endophytica. Next base: position 810,107 of record NZ_BAAGUR010000004.1, on the reverse strand, counting down.
TTGTGGTCCTGGCGCCAGACGTGGGAGGTGAGCAGGTAGTTCAGTGACGGGATGGGGCGGCGCCAGGGGATTGTGCGGGTGACCTTGAGCCATTTGGCGTGCTGGTTGACCATCGAGTCGACCAGGTGCACGAACGCTTCGTAGCAGGAGAACCAGCCGTGCCGTCCGGTCAGCAGGTAGCCTTCGAGCCATCCCTGGACCGTGTGTTCGCTGAGGATCTCCATCACGCGGCCGCCGGTCGCGAGGTGCTCGTCGGTCGGTAGGATCTCGGCGTTCCATGCCTTGTCGGTGACCTCGTAGAGCGCGCCGAGCCGGTTCGAGGCGGTCTCGTCGGGACCGAAGACGCGGAAGTTGCCCTCGGCAAGGTTTGCGCGCATCACGTCGCGCAGGTAGTCGCCGAGCACGCGGGTCGGCTCGTGCGCCGTACCACCGGGGCTCGGCACCTCGACGGCGTACGACGAAATGTCGGGCAGGGTGAGGTCGCGGGTGAGCGTTCCGCCGTTGCTGTGCGGGTTCGAGCCCATCCGCCGATCGCCGACCGGGGCCTGGGCCAGCAGCTGCTCGCGCGGCGTACCGTTCTCGTCGAAGAGCTCGTCGGCGCGGTAGCTGCGCAGCCATTGCTCGAGCAGGGCGAGGTGCTCGGGTGAGTTCCGTACGCCGGACAGCGGGACCTGGTGGGACCGCCAGGTACCTTCGACCAGGACACCGTCGACCTCGTGCGGTCCGGTCCAGCCTTTCGGCGTACGGAGCACGATCATCGGCCACGGCCGGCGCGGCACTGCGGCGTCGGCGCGGGCCTCGGCCTGGATCGCGGCGATCTCGTCGAGCACCTGGTCGAGCGTCGCGGCCAGTTGCTGGTGCACGGCCTCGGGGTCGTCGCCGTCGACGAGGTACGGCCGGTAGCCGTAGCCCTCCATCAGGCTGGTGAGCTCGTCGTCACCGATGCGGGCCAGTACGGCGGGGTTGGCGATCTTGTAGCCGTTGAGGTGCAGGATCGGCAGCACCGCGCCGTCGGTCCGCGGGTCGAGGAACTTGTTCGAGTGCCACGACGCGGCCAGCGGTCCGGTCTCGGCCTCGCCGTCGCCGATCACGCACGCGACCACCAGGTCGGGGTTGTCGAGCGCCGCGCCGTACGCGTGACTCAGGGAGTAGCCCAGCTCGCCGCCCTCGTGGATCGAGCCGGGCAGTTCGGGCGCGACGTGGCTCGGGATGCCGCCGGGGAAGGAGAACTGACGGAACAGCCGCTGCATGCCGGCCGCGTCTCGTGAGACGTCGGGGTAGGTGTCGCTGTAGCTGCCCTCCAGCCAGGTCTGGGCGGCGATCGCGGGACCGCCGTGGCCCGGGCCGATGACGTACATCATGTTCAGGTCGCGCTGCCTGATCACCCGGTTCAGGTGGGTGTAGACCATGTTCAGCCCGGGCGTCGTGCCCCAGTGGCCGAGCAGCCGCGGCTTGATGTGCTCCGGGCGCAGCGGCTCGGTCAGCAAGGGGTTGTCCATCAGGTAGATCTGCCCGACCGCCAGGTAGTTGGCGGCCCGCCAGTAGGCGTCCAACGCGTCGACCTCGTCGGACGTCAGTGGCTTGTCCGTCACCTCGTGCATGTCTTCTCCTCGTGGTGGATCATCGCGGCTGGGCATCGTGCGTGCTCACTCATCGCAGGCTCAGTGCGTAGCGGCGGACAGCTCGGGCGAGGCCGGACGCGTGCGCGGAGGTCAGGGCCTGGTCCAGCTGTGGCTCCTCGAGCTCTCGGCCGAATCGCACCGCCACTTTCGTGAGAGCGCGCAGCGCGGCGAGGCTCTCCGCGATCTGCAGTTCGAGTTCGGCTGTTGCTCCGACCCGGACCAGCTCGCGGCGAAGGTCGTCCAACCGCTCCACGTGCTGGACGAGTTCGTCCTCGACGATGGCGTCGTAGGCCTCAACGGCAGCGACCGCCGCGACGTCCGGTAGCGCGGGCAGAACGAGGTCGTGCTCGGCCTTCAGCCGCGGCAGGATCCTGCGCCGGTAGGCGGCGAGCGTCTTCCGTACCGCGGCCATCAAGCGCTCGGGCCTGCTCCAGTCCTCCGCGGTGCACTCGTTCTCGAGCGTCTCCAGTTCGTTCTCCCACCGAGCCAGCTCCAGCTGCAGGGTGGTCATGACTCCTCCGTCGAGCGGATCGTGACGACGTCGGCGACGGCCCGGCGTCCGGTGACGCCTGCGGAACTGTTCCGTCCGAAGCGGATCACCATGTGGGCGAAGCCGGGCTTGCCGGTGGTCCGCTGGATCCGGGCGCGCAGGTCGTCGTACTCGAGCGGCTGGTTGAGGAACGACGCGGCGATGCCACGGCTGGTCGCGGCGAGCAGCACCCGTTCGAGCGCGATGCCGGCGGCGACCTGGTCGGCCGCGCTGTCGTCGACGGTGGACAGGACGGCGAGCGCCGGGTGCTCTTCGAAGGTCGCCTGGGGACGCATCCGGTCCGCAGGCGCGGTGCCGAGATCGCGGACGGCCGTGGGGTAGTGCGCGGTACGGGGCCCGAGTGCGGCGCTGGGAACGCCCTCGTGGGGGCGTTCACCGCCGATCCAGTGGGTGCGTTCGGCGCTGCGGTGCCAGTCGTGGATCTCGCGGAGCTCGGTGTCCAGGACGAGATCCAGCACCGTGCAGATCTGCGGTTCGGACAGCCAGGTCAGCTCCGCGTCGGACGCCAGGGCGGCGCGGATCAGGCTGAGGCGGTCCTCCTGGAACAACGGCTCGGAGCGGACCGGCGTACGGCTGGTGTGCCGGCGGGGGATCTCGTCGTACAGGTCGCGCAGTTCGTTGTCGGCAGTACGCCGGGGCTCGACGACGATCCGGGCGACGAGGTCCGGTTCGCGCCGGTCGGGGCACAGTCCCAGCCAGCTCTCGAAACCCATCGAGGCGGCGGCGCAGCGCAGGTTGAAGATCGCGGCGCCGGTGGCGATGCGCATCGCGCGGCCGGTCGGGTCCTCGGCGGGCAGGGCCCGGGAGCCGTCCACGAAGACGTCGACGACGTGCCCGTTGACCTCGAACCGCCAGGGCTGGGTGTTGTGCATGCTCGGTGCCGCCACGGCGGCGGTCAGCAGTACGTCGATCTGTTGCAGCGACAGCTGGTCGTCCGACATGGGGGCCTCCTCGGCCTGTGCGGCACGACTTTCGTGCCTGCTCCCACAGTCGTCCTCGCCTCAGGGTGGGCGCAGAGGGCAAGAGTCCCGACCTGACAGGCCGTTCGGCACCCATTTCGCGCCGCGCTGCCTGGCGGCGATCAACCGGTCCCGGTCAGTTGGAGGGCGTGTTGAGCGGTGCGCGGAGCTCCAGCACAGTGCCGTGCGGCTCGTTGGGCGTCAGCTGGACGGCGCCGCCCAACGCCTCGGCGCGCTCGCGCAGGTTGCGCAGGCCGCTCTGCCTGCTGCTGCCGGAGATTCCGACGCCGTCGTCGGTCACTCGTGCGACGACTTCGTCGGCGGTGACGGTGACCTCGACCAGGACGTTGGTTGCCCGCGCGTGCCGGACGACGTTGGACAGCGACTCGCGGATCGCGGCGATGATCTGTGGCCGGGCGGTCGCGGGGACGGCGGTGTCCAGTGGGCCGTCGCACACCAGGCGGGGGCGGAAGCCGAGCGGTTCGGCGTACTCGGCGACGAGCGCGTGCACATCGGCCCGCAGTGAGCTCTGCTCGGGCTGGTGGTGCAGCTCGAAGATCGCGGCCCGGAGATCGCGGATCGTGGTGTCGATGTCCTCGACGGCCCGACTGATCCGCTGCTGGACGTCCGGCTGGACCATGCGCTGCATGCCCTGCAGCTGAAGTCCGGTCGCGAAGAGCCGCTGGATGACGAGGTCGTGCAGGTCGCGGGCGATCCGGTCGCGGTCCTCGAGCACAGCGATCACCGACTGGTCACGCTGGGCCTGGGCACGGTCGAGGGCGAGCGTGGCCTGGTTGGCGAACATGCGGACCAGATCGGTGCCAGGAGTGACCGCCAGCGTGGCGCCGGCGGCCGCGGCCACGACGAGTACGCCGCCGGTGGTGCCGGTGCCGGCGGGGAGTGGGGCGAGCATGGTCCGGCCGAGGTTCTCGAGTTCTGGCGCATCGGTCAGCCGGCCGTGGTCCTTGAAGACTTCGGCCAGGTCCTCGATCACCACCTGCTGGTCGCCCTCGAGGATGTCGGTGAGCCCGGGCTGGTCGAGCGGGATCGCTCGGCCGAGGAAGCGCTGGAACGGCGCGGGCCCGTCGAGGGCTTCGATGACCAGGTGGTCGTCGGCGCGCAGCAGGACCGCGCCGACCAGGGAGCCGGACACCTCGCGGGCGCGGGTGGCGATCAGTTGCAGAGCGTCCTGGGGATCGAACTCGCCGAGCATGAGTTGGGTGATCTCGGCGGTCACCTCGTGCCAGCGGCGGCGGCGTTCGGTGTCGGCGTACAGGCGGGCGTTGTCGATCACCACGCCGGCCGCCACGGCGAGCGCCGTCACGGTGCGCTCGTCGTCCTCGGTGAAGTCGGCGTGGTCGGGCTTCTCGGTCAGGTAGAGGTTGCCGAACACGTAGTCACGGGTGCGGATCGGTACGCCGAGGAAGGAGTTCATCGGCGGATGGTTGGGCGGGAAGCCGAACGATCGTGGGTGCTGGGAAAGGTCCGTCAGCCGCAGTGGTTCGGGGTGCTCGATGAGGTGCCCGAGGATGCCGTGACCTTCGGGATAGGGACCGATGGCAGCGATCTGCTCGGCGTTGACGCCGTGGGTGATGAAGCGCGACAGGCGTTTGCCGTCGGGGCCGACGACGCCGAGTGCGCCGTACCGGGCCCCGACGAGCTTGCAGGCGGCGGTGACGATCCGGTCGAGCGTGCTGTTCAGGTCGAGATCGGCGCCGATGCCGACGACCGCGTCGAGCAGGGCCCGCAGGCGTTCCTGGGAATCCATGATCTCGTCGACGCGCCCGAGCAGTTCCTGCAGCAGCGCGTCCAGCCTGACGCGAGACAGCGCGGCGAACTCGAGCGTGCCTTCGTCCCAGCTCGCGTTGGGATCTTTCGGTCGCTCGGTCACGGCCCCACCGTACGGAAGGCGTAGCGGAAAGTGAACAGACGTCCAGGTGGGACGAAGGACCCGCGGACTGCCGCGCTGCTTCAGTCGGTCCGTGGGCGGAGTCCCCAGGGGAGCAGGCGTCGTCCGGAGGTGGACTCGATACCGAGGCGGACGAAGTACTGGTCGCTGTCGGGAGCCCATGGCCGCAGCGGCAGGGTGTGCTGCAACCGGGCTGTTTCTTCGGGCGGGACCACCGACAGATGACCGACCACCGTCACGGTCCAGCCGAGGTGACGGTCCTGGTCGATGTCGTCGACCTCGAAGGCGACGACATCGCCGCGTTCGGCGGCGCGGTACTTGTCGCCTCCGCCGGTGGCGAAGACGATGGTGTCGCCGTCGCGAAGGAAGTTGATCAACCGGACCGCGGGCAAGCCGCCGAGGGTGAACACGAGCCGCCCTACCGGTACCGAACCGAGCAGGTGCAGGCACTCCTGCGCGTCGAGGATCTCCAGGCCGGTGTCGTCGAAGTGTCGCGCGGAAGTCATCTCAGCCTCCCGAGGCGCCTCGGGGCTACTGTGGGCGGCAGGGACTTCCACCCGGTGAGCGAGGCACGATGACGATCAAGGTGTTCCTGCTCGACGACCACGAGGTGGTGCGCCTCGGCCTGCGTCAGTTGCTGGAGGCCGAACCCGACATCGAGGTCGTCGGCGACGCCGGTACGGCGGCGCAGGCGATCGCGCGTGTTCCTGCGTTGCAGCCCGACGTCGCCGTACTGGATGTGCGGCTGCCCGACGGTGACGGCATCACGGTGTGCCGCGAGATCCGGTCCGCGATGGAGAATCCGCCGGCGTGTCTGATGCTGACGTCGTTCTCCGACGACGAGGCCTTGTTCACCGCGATCATGGCCGGTGCCGCGGGCTACCTGTTGAAGCAGGTCAGCGGTACGGACTTGGTCGGTGCGGTACGGCGTCTCGCGGCGGGGGAGTCGTTGCTCGACCCCGCGATGACGACCGCCGTACTGGAGCGTCTGCGGCACCCGGCCGAGGAGGACAACGATCCGCGGTACGAGTCGTTGACCGAGCAGGAGCGCAAGATCCTTGCCGAGATCGCGCAGGGCAAGACGAACCGGCAGATCGCGCAGACGATGTTCCTGGCCGAGAAGACGGTGAAGAACTACGTCTCCGGCTTGCTCCGCAAGCTCGGCATGGAGCGCCGCACCGAGGCCGCCGTCTACGCGGTGGAGCGGGACAAGCGGCGACCGTCGTGAGTACTTCATGATGCCGTCCAGCTTCGCGGGCGGCGCGTTTCGCCGGTAGGGCCGAAAGTCCCGGCCAGATGTCACGAGGCACCGTCCGGATCGATCAGGGTCGAAGTGACGCGAGGATGCCCCTCTCGAGGTGTTACCTCTGCGCATCGCTGATCGTCTGGCCGCTTCGGCGGCCTCGGAGCAAGGAACCTACATGCGCACAATGAAAAGCCTCGTCACCATGGCTGTGCTGACCGCGTCCGTATGCAGCGTCAGCGCGGGCCTCGCACCCTCCGCGGCCGCCACTACCGAGGCCGAGGGTCCACGACGCTGCGTCGTCGTACTGGACAAGTACGACGCCGGCACGAGGACCAGCCCGATCCTGGCGCAGAAGTGCGCCACCGACGAGAAGGAACTGACCGGCATCAGGGCTCAGGCGGGCTTGCTGCTCCTCCGTGCTTACGACGACATCGGGTACGGCGGTGTCTATGCCGAGTACTACGGGCAGTACGGCCCGTGTGACTCGGAGGGCTACGGCATCCCTCACCCCGGCTACATGCTGGGACGGATCTCGTCCTTCACCGTGCACGGCTCGTGCAACTACACGACCGCCTACACCGGTGGGTGGTTCGTCGGTGACCAGGAGACCTACCGCTCGAACGCGTGGTACGTCTCCGACTACATGAACGACCGGATCGCGTCCTTCCGCGTTCGCTACGCGGGGTAACCGTCGGCGCTCACGATGGGAGCGCTCACTCAGATGGCCCTTCGAAAGGCGACCCGACCGGCGGGAGCGACCCGGCCACCGCCGCGGACAGCAGGGACTGGGCTGACCATTTCATCACCGCGACCGCCTCGTCGTGCGGTAGTTTCGCTACGTCGAGCAGCCAGCTGAGGGCCTCGATCCCGGTGGCGCTGCGAATCGCGATCGCCAACTGGTGAACGGATTCCGCCGGCATCTCCTCACGAAGGGGAGCCAGCGCCTCCTCGAACCAGGCGATCGCTCTGCCCTGCCGTAGCGGGAGCGCCGCACGCTCGGCGGGATCGGCCTCGAGAGAGAGTCGAAGCATCGTGCGTTGCTGGTCCTCGGTTTCGAGGATCAGGGCCGTGAAGGTGTCGATCGCGGTTGCGAGGCGTTCGCTCACATCGGCGGGCGCGTCCTCCGGCAGCAAGCTGGTGGCGGCGGTCTCGGGATGGGCTGCGGACAGCAAGGCGCGCTGGTTCGGGAAGTACCGGTAGGCGGTCGGGCGGGAGATCTCGGCCGCCACGGCCGCTTCCTCGACGGTCGGCGTCAGCCCGGACGCGACCAGCTCACGAGCGGCCGCCACCAGGGCATCTCTCGTGCGCTGCTTCTGCCGGCTGCGGCCGCCGAGCTCGTAGGGCATTGACACACTAAAGATGATACCGCACTCTCAAGGTGAGACCGAAGTCTCACAAACTTGGAAGGTGGGGACCGTGAGTGGACTCGAAGCAATCGTCCGGAACGCTGGTGAAGGCGAGCTGCACTGGTTCTTCGGCGGGGGAGTACATCGCTGGCTGGCCACGGCCGAGCAGACCGGTGGGAGCTATCTGCTGTTCGAGGACGCGATGGAGGGCGGCAAGGTGACGCCGCTACACCTCCATCCTGAGGCCGAGGAGTCGATGATCGTGCTGGAGGGTGAGCTCCTGATGCACCTGGACGGCGCCGAGCGCCGGGTCGGCGCGGGCGGGATGGTGATGGTGCCGCGCGGCATGCCGCACGCGTTCCTGGTCACCTCCGAGAAGGCGAGGATCTTGTGCCTGCTCACGCCAGGGATCGGGCAGGACTTCTACTTGGGCGCCAGCGAGCCTTACGTCGAAGGCGCCACCCACGAGGTCGACTTCGCCAAGATCGCGCAGTCGGGCCGCGACAACGGCGGCATCGAGATCCTCGGCCCGCCCCCGTTCGCCCACCTCGCCGCCGCGCGGCACTGAGCGCCGGCACCCCGGAGGACGGCTGTCTCCGTACTTCTGACGCGAGACCGACGCATATCTCATCGACCTCGAGTCACCGCCCGCTGCAGCCTGTGATGCCCACCGGCAGCGCCAGCAGGTCGAAGCGCTGCAGACCGTCGGGTAACTCTCAGTCCGCCAGTCTTCCGGTCTGGATGACGTGCCGGGCGACGTCGTACAGGCGCTGGTTACGGTCCTGGGAGTAGCGCTTCAGTACGGCGAACGCCTGCACCGCGTCCACGTCGTACCGCTCCATCAGCCGCCCGATGGCCAGCCCGACCTCTTTCCGCGAGTCGATGGCTCGGTGCAGGGAGTCCTCGGTCCGGGCTGATGCGATGGCGATCGAGGCGTGCAGGGCGAGGAGCCGGGCTGCCTCGCGCTCGGCCTCGTCGACGACGAGAGGCTGCGATGACACCAGGTTGAGTACGCCGCTGGTGGAATGCGAAGTGAACAACCGGATCGCCAGCACGGAGCGGATACCGCTGGCGCTTGCGGTTGGTGCCCATTTGGGCCATCGGGTGTCGGTGCTGGTGTCCTCGACCAGGATGTCGTCGCGGCCTGAGATGGCCAGCAAGCTGGGCCCCTCGCCGAGGTCGATCTGAAGCTGATCCGCGTCAGTGATCAACTGGTCGGTCGCCGCGATCGTCAGAGGCTGCTTGCGGTGCATCAGCATCACGGACGCGTGGTCGTAGTGCAGCGCTTCTACGGCGAACTGCAGCACACCTTCCACGGTGGCCAGGGTTCCGATCTGGTCGTGCAGGGTCATGGCCAAGTCGTTGTAGTTGGCTTGGGCAGTCATCCGTCATCTCCTCACCGCGGGACAAGGACCCCCAGGAGCTGCGAGCCCTGAGGCCGAGCAGATCCTATGACTTACCGACGGAGAAAACTTATGCACCGGCGCCACCCGCAAGCAAGAGTTGGTCACATGCTGTCAATCGATCAGCCCGCAGCCGGTCAACAGTCGACTGGTTCGGAGAGTAGTGGCGTCCCAGCGAGGTTTACACCCCGGGCGATGACGATCCGGGTCGTCCGGTGAGCGGGCAGACCGGTGAGTTGCTGGTGTTCTCCGGCCTGCAGGGGTCAGACCTCGCAGGTGCTACGGCTCAGGCTGTGTCAGTACTCGCAGCGTGTTGCCCCAGCCGACGAGCGACTTCTCGATCATTGTCAGGCCGGCAGCGGCGATGACCGCCTCGAGTTCGTCCTCGGTGCGGTATCCGGATCCGTGCAGCGTCAACCGCATGAGGTCGAGCTCTGCGTCGTGTTCGTCCAGTTCGTCGAGATCGAAAGTAGCCTCCACCAGCAGCAGCCGGCCACCGGGGCTCAGGCTCGCGGCGGCCTGCTGGAGGATGAGCCTTGCCTCCGCGTCAGGATGCTGCCCGAGTGTGTCGATGATCAGTACGGCGTCCGCGGGTTCGGTCTTCTCGAACACCGACTGCTCGACGATCCGGATCCGGTCACGTCTGGTCGCGTCCGCGATGCTGATCGACAGGTCCCTGCGGAACCAGTCCGCCGCGGTCGGGAGCGCCACGACGGTCACCCTTGCTTCCGGACGCCCCGCGGTGAGGTAGTCGGCGTGGACCCCGGCACCAGCTCCGTGCACAACGACCGTGCCGACGCCCCCGAGCGCGGGTGACTTCGCCAGCGGCTCGGCGAGTACCTGAGCGAACTGGGACTTGTTCTCCAACCGTTTGTGCTCGAAGGTCACGTCGCTGCGCAGAGCGTCCCAGTCCTTGCCGGTCACCGACTCCAGCACCGGACGATCGTGGCGGACGGCCTCCTCGAGGCCGAAGAAGGCTTGTGACATGCGGAATTCGACCCCGCTGGACACCAGGTGATCGAGCACGGACTCGTTCGTCAGGAACTCGCCGGTCTCCGTGAGTTTGTACTCGTCGCCCACTGGTTCCAGGAGTTCGATCGCCTGCAGGTACCGCAAGAACTTCGCCAGCGAGCGTTCGTTCGCGCCGGTGTGCCGCGCGAGCGCGGGGACGGTGCGCACCCCGCGGCTGATGCAGTCGGCGATCCCGAGATTCGCGGCTGCCCGAACGGCCAGTGGGGGAAGCAACTCGGACAGCTCGTGGAACTTCTCGAAAGCCTCGTCGTTGCGCTCGAGGTCCGGTACGGCGGGGTCGACGTCGGACGCCACAATCTCCGCGCGCCGCCAGTAGCCGGTGAAGTCGATGTCGGACTTGTCGACACCGCGCTCCTCGATGAGATACCGCCGCAGATCACGGACCACGGCCTGTTCTCCGGCGATCCAGGCGAACATCGAGCCCTCTCGCGGGGCGGCCTCACGTACCGCCTGCAGCAGCAACGGTTTGGTACTCGGTGCCTGTCCGCTCCGCACGACCCAGGTCACCGTGACACCGGGGCGTTCGGGGAGATCGATCCGGTGCGACTCCTCAGCCACCTCGATGTAGACCTCGGCCTGTACGTCGTCGGGCAGTTCCCCGAGCAACCGGTCGATCGCCGGGACGGCCGTGTCGTCACCCACCACGAGAAACCAGTCGTAGTCCTCAGGCCGCCCGCTCGAGACCGACGGTCCTCCGACGTGGAGGCGATCGCCGGGGTTCGCCCGGTACGCCCACGTCGTCGCGACGCCCACACCATGTTTCACGAAGTCGATGTCGAGCTCGCGAGCCTGCGCGTCGTAACGTCGTACCGTGTAGACCCGCCACAGTGCCGGCGGGTCGGCCGGCCACCGGTACTTGCCGTCCTTGTAGACCGGGAGCACCGGCTCGCTTTCGCCGGGGTACGGGAAGATCAACCGGACGCTGTCGTCGAAACCGTCGCTGGCGAACGCGGGGAACGCCGTACCGTCGCTTCCGGTGAACGATTCCAGCTGATCACCGGTCAGGGTGACTCGGCGCAGCCCGGGAGTGACATCGACGACCCGCGCCACCTCCAACTCCCGCAGGGCAATGGTGTGTACGGCGGTGGGACGGGCGCGACGCGGCACGGCAACTCCTCATGGTCTCGAGTCATTTCGGTTGGGTTGTGGCCGCCGGTGGACGTTCACGGCCCAAGGGCACGACGGACGGGGAGCCGGCGACCGGATCGGGTACGACGAGGCAGCGCAGTCCGAAGACCTCGTGCACGAGGTCGGCGCTCACGATCTCGGCCGGCGGGCCTTCGGCAACGACGTGGCCGTCCTTCATGGCGATCAGATGGGTGCCGTAGCGGGCGGCCTGGTTGAGGTCGTGCAGGACGGCGACCAGGGTGTGGCCGACGTGGTGCAGGTCGGTGAACAGTTCCATCAGCTCGATCTGATGGGTGATGTCGAGGAAGGTGGTCGGCTCGTCGAGCAGCATGATGTCGGTGTGCTGCGCGAGGGCCATGGCCACCCACACCCGTTGGCGCTGACCACCGGACAACTCGTCCACCGGACGGCCGGACAGGTCGGTGACCGCGGTTTGCTCCATCGCCCGCCGTACGGCGTGTTCGTCGGCCTCGGTCCACTGCCGGGCGAACCCCTGATGTGGATACCGGCCCCGGGCCACCAGGTCAGCCACGGTGATGCCGTCGGGGGCGATGGAGCTCTGCGGCAGCAGCCCGACCCGCCGCGCCACCTCCTTCGTTTTGAAGGAGTTGATGTCGGCGCCATCGAGAACGACCTGACCGATCGACGGTTTCAACAGCCGGGACAGGCCGCGGAGCAGGGTGGACTTGCCGCACGCGTTCGGACCCACGATCACGGTGAACGACTCGTCGGGGATCGCCACTGACAATTCCCGGGAGATGACGCGTTTGTCGTAGCCGATCGTCGCCGACTCCACATGGAGCCGTGAGCCGCTGGTGGGCAGGGGCGTGCCTTCCGCCACCGTCAGACCGTTGCTGGTGTGGGTGGTCACAGGCGTCTCCTGGCTTCGGTGATCAGCAGCCAGCCGAGGTACCCACCGCCGAGCATGACGGTGATGATGCCGACCGGCAACGGGGTTGGGGCGACGTGCTGGGCGAGGTAGTCCGCCGCCAGACAGAGCAGCGCGCCGACCAAGGCGGCGGGCGCGAGCGTGATCCCCGCGGTGCGGGTGAGCCGGCGTCCGATCTGCGGCGCGACCAGGGAGATGAAGGCGATCGGGCCCGACGCGGCGGTCACCGTCGCCGTCAACGCGACCCCCAGCACGATCAGCCCGAGACGAACCGCCGAGACCCGCACTCCCTGGGCGGCAGCCGCATCGTCACCCAGCTCCAACTGCCGCATCGGCCGGCTCGACATCGCCGCGAGCAGCAGGAGTACGGCGATGCAGACGCCGCCGGTGGCGACCTGGGGCCAGGCGACGCCGTTGAGCGACCCGGCGCCCCAGGTCGCGGCGGCCATCGCCTGATCCAGGTCGGCCTTGAGGATCAGCCAGGTGTTGAGCGAGCCGAGCATCGCCGAGAGGCCGATGCCGACGATGATCAGGCGGAACCCCTGCACGCCTCGCCGGTAGGCGAGCAGGTACACGGCGACGGCCGTTGCGATTCCGCCGACCAGCGCTCCGCCGACCAACTGCCAGTAGGTGCCGTTGACAACCAGGATCACGATCAGCGCGCCGGTGTAGGAGCCCTGGGAGAACCCGATGATGCCGGGGTCGGCGAGCGGGTTGCGCAGCGTCGACTGAAAGACAGCCCCGCTCACCCCCAGCGCGGCACCGAACACCAGCGCCGCCACCACGCGAGGCAGCCGCCATTCGACCACGATGTTGTGGACGAGCCCGGTCGTCCCACCGGTCAGCGCGGAGACCACCTGTCCTGGGCTGAGCTGGTACGAGCCGGTCATCAGCGCGAGCACCGCCGTACAGGCGACCGCCAGCGCGAGGATCGAGCAGATGATGACCGAGCGCCAGTCGAACCGTACGGCGACCTTCCGGCGCCGCAGCACCAGCACCCGCCGCCCGAAGTCCACGCTGCGCGTGCTCACAGCCCGCTTGCTTTCTTCTGCCGGACCAGCGCGATGAGCACGGGGGCACCGACGAAGGCAGTGACGATGCCCACGGGGATCTCGCCAGGCCGCATCACGACCCGCCCGAGAATGTCGGAGGCCAGCAGCAGACTCGGGGCCAGCAGCATGCTGTAGGCGAAGATCCAGCGCTGGTGCGGGCCGACGATCCAGCGCGCGACGTGCGGGACCATCAGCCCGACGAAGCCGATGGGCCCGGCGATCGCGGTGGCGCCGCCGGCGAGCAGGGTCAGGGCGATGATCGCGAGGATCCGGGTACGGACCAGCCGGACGCCTTGGGCGACGGCCAGTTCGTCGCCGAGGGCCATGGCGTTGAGCGGGCCGGACACCGCGAAGGCCAGGACGAGAGCGATCGCGAAGAACGGCAGGATCGGCCACACCAGGTCGAGCGGGCGGCTCACGATCGAACCGGCGTTCCAGGAACGCATCGCGTCGAAGGCGTCCGGGTTGGTCAGCTCGAGCGCCGAACCGGCACCACCGAGCACCGCGCCGACGCAGACCCCGGCGAGCACCATCATCACCGGCGACTGGCCACGTCGGGTCGACCCGAGGGCGAGCACCATGAGAGTGACGATCAGCGCGCCGGCGAAGGCGAACCACATGTAGCTCTGAATGTCGCGGACTCCGAGCAGCCCTACGGCGACCGTCACCGCGAAGGAGGCGCCCGCGTTCACGCCGAGGATGCCCGGATCGGCCAGCGGGTTGCGGGTCAGCGCCTGGATCAACGCCCCTCCGACTCCCAGCGCCGTACCGACGACGAGCCCGACGACGGTGCGCGGCAGCCGGAAGTCCCGGATCGCGAACTGATCGATGTCGTTCGACGGATGGAACAGGGCGTTCCACACCACCGCGGGCGTGATGGCCGTCGACCCGATCATCACGCTCGCCACCAGCAACGCCAGGAGCACCACGAGCGCGATGAGCAGGCCGATCAGACGCCGACGCGATCCGGACACCGTCACCGTGCCCGGATCGCTGGGTCGTCGCAGGGCGAGAGCTGTCACTTCTTGGCGGGGAGGGTCGCCAGTGATTTGTCGAGCGAGTCCAGGTACCGCAGTACGGCGCCGTACGAGTTGTTGCCGGGGCAGAAGACGCCGAGCGCACGACCGGACTGCACGGTGGGCAGCGCCTTCCAGGTGTTGGTCTCGACCACCGGCGCGAAGACCTCGGTCGGCTGGCCCTTGTCGTTGGCGGGGTAGGTGATCACGTCGTACGTCGACAGCTTGGAGAGCTGCTCGAACGGCAGGGACTCGTAGGCCAAGGGGTCCTTGCCGGCGGCCGCCTTGGGGAAGTTCAGGCCGACGTCGTCCTGGGCGATCTCGACGCACCCGATGTCCCCGACGACGTACGTCCCGGGATCGGAGTTCGCGTAGCGGTCGAGATTGACGAACTTGGTGTTCTTGATGGCGTCCGCGTACGTCTGCTTCATCGTGGCGACGCGTCCCTCGAAGTCCGCCTTCTGCCGGCTGAGCGTGTCTTTCACGTTGCCGGCGTCCGCGAGTGCCTCGGCGAGTGCCTTCCACTCGGTGTCGAGCCCCCAGAAGACGGTCGGGGCGATCGTCCCGAGCTGCTTCTCGATCTTCTTGAACTCGGTGTCGGGAATCTGGACCAGGATGAGGTCCGGCTTGAGGCCGGCGACCTTTTCGAGGTCCACCTCGTCACCGAGGTTCGTGGCCTTCTTGAACGTCGCGCGCTGCTCCTCCGGCAACAGGTTGAGTTCGGAGTCGGCCACCCCGGTGACGCCCACCGGCGCGCCACCCATGTCGATGAACGGCAGGTCCGTGTTGCCGATCGTCACGACCCGCTGCGGGGCGGTGGGGACCTCGATGGTGCCGTTGCCGGCCGTGACGGTGTGGGTCTTGGCGGCGGCGTCGGTCGTGCCGCCGGCGTTGTCGTCGCCGCTGCCGCAGGCCGTGAGGACGAGCGCGATGCTCAGTACGGCGGCGGTTACGGCCGCGCTGCGCCGTCCCAGGGGTGTCGTGGTCATGAGGGTGTTCTTCCTCTTCTTCTTCAGGGGAACGGGCGCGCTCCATCGACGCGGGGACCTTGCAAGATATTAGGTAACCCTTACCTAAAAAGCCAGCGGCGTCGCGCGCGGCGTCCATGACGACGGAACATCTGGTTGAGGACCAATGCCAAATGGCCAGAAGTACTACGTGCTGTTGGGGAAGGGGTGCCAGCGGCGTGGTCCCATCGGAAGTACTTGAGTGCGGGGGCGCCTGATACGGCCACCCTTTTCGGTTCTGGCCAAACGGTCGATGTGTCGCCGGCCACCGGCTTCATAGGCTGGCGCAGACCCGGTCAACCTCCCGAAGGGACCTTCTGTGCCACTCTCCCTGCCGGCTCTCCATCACGTCGGTGTCGTCGTCGAGGACGTCGTCAAAGCTGTCGCGGACTACGAACGGTGGTGGGGCGTCACCGCCGGACCGGTCCACGATCTGACCTTCCCTGGCGCACACCTGCGCGACGTCGAAGCCGACCTGTCCGCCCGCTACTGCTTCATCGACACCGGCGCCTCCCAGCTCGAACTCATCCAGCCGGTCTCGGACTCGTCTCCGTACACGGAGTTCCTGCAGGCCAACGGTGGTGAGGGCGTTCACCATCTCGCGTACTTCGTCGACAGCATCGACACCTACCTGGAGCAGTTGCGGGACACCGGCGAGGCGGTCGAGCTCGTTCTCGATGCTGTCGTTCCCGGTGGCGGCCGGTTCGTGTACGTCGACGGGCTGGCGCACGGGCCGGTGGTCGAGCTGATCGAGACGCCGCGCTGACGCGAGCTGTCCAACGGTGGCTCTCCGCCGGGACGGAGAACCTGACCACTCACCCAGGAGATTCCGTGTTCCGTGCTCGCTCGAGACTGCTCGCTGTGGGGGCCGCGGCGCTGGCCCTCGTGGCCGCCTGCACCACACCGGCCCCGTCCGAAGCGCCGCCACCGGACCTGACCGAGTTCCACAACCAGCAGATCGCCTTCGAGCCGTGCGGCTCCTACGCGACGACGCCCGTCGACAAGAAGCTGTTCGCCGACAAGCGCCTGGACTGCGCGCGGGTCCAGGTCCCGGTGGACTACGACAACCCGGACGGGGAACGCGGTGAGATCGCCCTGCTGCGGATCCCGGCCCGCGGCAAGAAGATCGGATCGCTCTTCGTCGACCCGGGCGGCCCCGGCGGCTCGGGCATGAACTTCGTCGCCACCATGGCCTCGTCGAATCCGCTGTGGACCGAGGGCGAACTCAGTCAGCGCTTCGACATCATCGGGTTCGACCCCCGCGGCGTGGGCGCCTCGCTGCCCGAACTGGACTGCTTCGCCGACGCCGACGACGACCGCGGGGCGGGCTTCGACGGCGGGCTGGACCTGGACAACGCCGCCAGTGAGGAGAAGGCGAAGGAGATCGTACGGCGGTGCGCGGAGAGCGCGGGTGGGGAGGACGCGCTGACCAGCGTCGGCACCCGGGAGACCGCGCGGGACATGGACGTTCTCCGAGCGGTTGTGGGTGACAAGAAGCTGAACTACGTCGGCTACAGCTACGGGACGGAGCTGGGCGGGGCGTACGCGGAGGCGTTCCCGGGGAACGTGCGTGCGCTGGTGCTCGACGGCGCGGTCTCCCCAGTGAAGTCCCCGACCGAGCTGCTGATCGCACAAGCCGCGGCCTCCCAGGAAGGCTTTGATCTGGTGGCGAAGGAGTGCGCGCCGACTCCGGGCTGTCCGCTGGGCAACGATCCGGCGCGCGCGACCGCGAAGTTCCAGGCGTTGACCCGCCCGTTGGTCGACCGGCCCGCCCGCACCGCCGACGGCCGTGGCCTGAGCTACGACGACGCCGTCACCGGTGCGCTGGCCGGGATGCGCGCCGACGGCCTGCGGCCTCGCCTGCTCAAGGGACTCACCGAACTGGCCGTGGGTCGCGGCGACGCGCTGCTCTCGCTGCGCGACCAGATCACCGGCCGCGGCCCGGACGGTCAGTACGGCGACGTCGTCGACAGCTACGTCGGGATCCGGTGCATGGACTGGCCACGCCGCTCACCGGTCGAGCAGACCGAGATGCTCCGCCGGATCCGCGAGACCGCCCCGATCATCGACGACGGCCGGCGGCTGAAGCAGAGCCACCACGCGTGCGAGGCGTGGCCGAAGCCGCCGACCCGGACCGGCCCGTGGCTGACTGGCAACGCCGACCTGCCGCCGACACTGACCGTGTCGACCACCGGGGACGTCGCCACGCCGTACCAGGCCGGGGTCGACCTGGCCAAGCTGTTGGGCGGCAGCCTGCTGACCGTGGAGGGGGAGCAGCACGGCGTCTCCTTGATCAGCCGCAACAAGTGCATCGACGACGTCGTCCTCACCTACCTGGTCGATCTGAAGACCCCACCCCAGGGCACGCGCTGCGAGTTGTGACCGACCCGCTGAACCCACGGATACCCAACAGCAATCAGCTTCAGGAGAGTTTCATGCACGTCTTTGTCACCGGTGGCACCGGCCTGATCGGTACCGCCGTCGTCGCCGAGCTGCTGCGCAACGGCCACACGGTCCTTGCGCTCGCTCGATCCGACGCATCCGCTGAGGCCGCCGAGGCGGCCGGCGCCGAGGCGCTTCGCGGAGGTCTCGCCGACCTCGACGTCCTTCGGGCCGGCGCCGGCCGGACCGACGGAGTGATTCACCTTGCGTTCGGCAACGACTTCAGCAGTTCCGAGGCCCTCGCCCAGGCGGTTGCCGAGGAAAGTGCCGCCCTTGCAACCCTGGGGGAGGAGCTCGTGGGCAGCGATCGCCCCTTCGTCACAGCATCCGGTACGCCGCTTGTGCCGGGACGTTTGTCCACCGAGTTCGACCCACTACCGACCGACGGGCCGGTCGGTGGCCGAGGTCGCGCGGTCGCGTCGGTCCTGGGCCTGGCCTCGCGCGGAGTCCGGAGTACCGCCGTACGCCTACCGCGCACGGTGCACATCCAGGGCACGGGAGGGTTCGCGGGCCTGCTGACCGGCATCGCCTACCGGACCGGGGTGTCCGGCTACCCGGGTGACGGAACACAACGCTGGCCGGCCGTGCACGTGCTCGACGCCGCGGTTCTCTTCCGGCTCGCTCTGGAACAGGCGGAAGCCGGTACCTCCTGGCACGCGGTGGCTGACGAGGGCGACCGGGTGCGCGACATCGCAGCGGTGATCGGCCGGCGGCTCGGTCTGCCGGTGGAGTCGGTGGCGGCCGAGACCTACGGCCCGCTCGGCCAGCTCTTCGCGAGCGACCAGCCTTCGTCCAGCACCCACACCCGGCAGACACTCGGCTGGGATCCGAAGCATCCCAGTCTTCTGGAGGACCTCGAGAACCTCCAGCCCTGAGCCGCGACCGAGTAGGCCGGGCGCTGTCGACCCGCCCACGTTGGTCGTTGGGCAAACGTCGGTGCCACAGCCTCGATTGTTCGACATCCGTCGCTGGAGGCGGGCAACCCGGCGGCGGATGATCGCCGCATGCTCCTTCGGCCGCCCAGGCAGCTCCCGCCGCGACGTACCGGTGTTCGGGTTGCCTGGTGGCTCGTCCGCCGCCTGTCGGTGATCGCCGCGCAACTGGTCGCCGTCTCGGTGATCATGTTCGCCGTTCTGTTCATGACGCCTGGCGATCCCGCGCGGCTGCTGCTCGGGACGAACAACGCGTCGCCGGAAGCGCTCGCGGCCATCCGGGCCGAGCACCACTTGGACGAGCCGGCCGTGCGGCAGTACCTGTCCTGGTTGCAGGACGCGCTGCACGGGAACGTCGGTACGTCGATCCAGTCCGGGCAACCAGTGCTGCAGACGATCGGCGACCGCCTGCCGACGAGCCTGCTCCTTGCGGCGTACGCGCTGGTTCTCGTCCTCCTGATCGCCGTGCCGCTCGGTCTACTGGCAGGGTCCCGCGCTGGCACACCGATCGACAGGATCGTCACAGTGCTGACCACCCTCGGTGTCAGCGCACCGGGGTTTGCCGTAGGCATCGGTCTGCTCTACGTCTTCGGCGTCACCCTCGGCTGGTTCCCGGTCTTCGGCGCGGGCGCCGGTTTCGTGGACCGGCTCTGGCACCTGACGCTTCCGGCCTTCGCGCTCGCGCTGACCGTGATCGCGCTCGTCGTCCGCCAGACGCGCGCTGCGGCGATGACCGTCAAGGACCAGGACTTCATCGTCTTCGCCAAGGCCCGCGGTCTGCCCCGGCGGGTGCTCTGGGGCCGCTACCTGCTCCGCAACAGCGCGCTCCCGGTCGCGACCTCGGTGGGACTCGTCCTCGGCTACTTCCTGACCGGAGCGGTGCTGATCGAGCAGACCTTCGCGCTGCCCGGCCTGGGTTCCCTGCTGGTGGCGTCGATCTCGAGCAAGGACATCCCTGTCGTCCAGAGCCTCGGGCTGGTCGCCGCACTCTTCGTCCTGCTGTCCAACCTGCTGGCCGACCTCTCGTACGCCGCGCTGGATCCCCGGATCAGGAAGCAGACGTTCTCATGAGCCCGAGCGAACTGCCGGCGATCGCGCACCCCGTACGCCGCCGCCCCCGGGTGATCGTCCCGCTCTCGCTGGCGTGCGCCGTGATTCTGGTGCTGATGGCAACCATCGGCGGCTGGATCGCTCCGCACGACGGCCTCGAGCAGAACCTCCTGCAGGCCGGGCTCGGCCCCAGTTCCGACCACCTGATGGGCACCGACCGGCTCGGTCGCGACATCCTGTCCAGAGTCGTCCTCGGAGCCCGCCCCGCGCTGACCGGGCCACTCGTCCTCGCGGTGAGCGCCATCGTGCTCGCGGTGACGTTCGGCCTGCTGGCCGGCTACCGGGGCGGGTGGATCGACGCGCTGACCATGCGGGTCTGCGACCTCGTGTTCGCCGTCCCCGCACTGCTGGTGGTCCTCGTCGCGGTCGGCCTCTTCGGCGGTGGCTACTGGTTCGCCGTCGTCCTGCTGACCGTGCTCGGCGCACCGGCCGGCATCCGTCTGGTCCGCTCGTCAGTGCTTGCCCAACGCAACCTTCCGTACGTCGAAGCCACCCGCACCCTCGGGGCGTCGAAGTCCCGGCTGATGTTCGTGCACCTGCTGCCGAACGTCGTACCGACCGTGGTCGCCGTCTTCCTGCTGGACTTCGTCACCGGACTGGTCGCTCTGTCGGCGCTGTCGTTCCTCGGGATCGGCGCGCCGCCGGGGACTCCGGACTGGGGAACGATGATCGCGGAGAACCGCAGCCTGCTCGACCAGCAGCCGTGGGCCGCGGTCCTGCCGGCGCTCCTGCTCGTGACGGCCGCGTTCTCGGCGACCGCGCTGGGCGACTGGGCGCACGCCCGGTTGGGAGACGGTCGTGACTAGCAGCCTGCTCGAGGTCGACGGCCTCGAAGTCGTCAACTCCCTGACCGGCGACCGGCTGGTCAAAGGCATCTCCTTCGGCATCGGGCCGGGCGAGACGGTCGCCCTCGTAGGCGAGTCCGGCTCCGGCAAGTCGCTGACGGCGCGCGCGATGATCGGCCTGCTGCCTGCGGGGCTCGTCGCCACCGGCTCGGCGTCGATCAGGTCGCGGGAACTGCTGACGGCGTC
The DNA here is from genome assembly GCF_054781295.1 of Kribbella endophytica. Taxonomy (NCBI): domain Bacteria; kingdom Bacillati; phylum Actinomycetota; class Actinomycetes; order Propionibacteriales; family Kribbellaceae; genus Kribbella; species Kribbella endophytica. The sequence continues at coordinate 789,433 of NZ_BAAGUR010000004.1, read as the reverse complement.
CGAGCGGAGCCTGCGCGATCTGCGCGGTACCGGCCTCGGCATGCTGCTGCAGGACCCGTTCACGATGCTCAACCCGCTGATCCGGGTGAAGACGCTGTTCGCCGAAACGCTGAAGGCCGGACGGCCCGGAGTACGGATCGAACTGCCGGAAGAGATCGAGCGGCGCCTTGCCGAGGTCGGCATCACCGACCCTGCCGTCGCCGAGAAGTACCCGTGGGAACTGTCCGGAGGGATGCGTCAGCGGATCGGGCTGGCCGCGGCGATCGCCCGCGATCCGTTGCTGCTGATCGCCGACGAGCCGACCACCGCGCTCGATGTCACCACCCAGCGCGAGGTGCTGATGCTGCTGCGCCGGATCCAGTCCGCGCGGGGGATGGGTCTGCTGCTGATCACCCACGACCTGCAGATCGCGTTCTCGCTCAGCGACCGGGTCCTGGTGATGTCGGAGGGCGAGCTGGTCGAGCAGGGGACCACGAACCGGCTCAGGACCAACGCCGAGCACGAGTACACCCGCCGCCTTCTCGCCGCCGGATCGTCGCAGAGCAGCCCGCGGACGACGAGCCCGGCGACCTCGACGCCCGCACTGCTGCAGGTCCGCGACCTCCGCAAGCAGTTCCGCTCTCGTGGTGATCGCGGCGCCGACTCCGGCTGGGCACTGAAGGGCATCGACCTCGACCTGTACGACGGGCACAGCGTCGGCGTGATCGGCGAGTCGGGCTCGGGCAAGACGACGCTCGCGCGCTGCCTGCTCGGCCTGGAGACCCCGACCTCGGGAACGATCGACGTCAACGGCCTCGCGCTGCACGACTACGCACGTTTGAACCCGACCGACCTGAGCGCCGCCCGCCGCCAGGTCCAGTGCGTCTTCCAGGACCCGTACTCGTCGCTCAACCCCTCGCACCGGATCGGCTACATCCTCGCCGAGGCGATCAGGCTCCGCTCCGGCCGGCTGCAGCGGGATGCCGTCGCCGGAGAGGTCGGGCGCCTGCTGGCGGACGTCGGCCTTCCGCCGACCGTGGCGAAGCGCCGGCCGGTGTCGCTCTCGGGCGGCCAGCGGCAACGCGTCGCGATCGCCCGCGCACTGGCGATGCGGCCCGCGATCCTGGTCTGCGACGAGCCCGTCGCCGCGCTCGACGCGACGGTCCAGGCCCAGGTGCTCGACGTACTGCGGGGAGTCCAGGCGGCCGGGGTGAACCTGCTGTTCATCACCCACGACCTGTCCGTGGCTCGCGAGATGACCGACGAGGTGGTCGTGCTCCACCGCGGCGAGGTCGTCGAACGAGGTAGCACCGCCACGGTGCTCGACGCTCCCCGCCACGACTACACCCGCCGCCTCGTCGCGGCGATTCCGACCGGCTCGGCCGACTGGCTCGGCGACCGGACCACAGAGCAGGAGGACCGGGCATGACACTCACACCGCAGTCGTGGTCAGCAGCAGCACGGACCCGGTCGAGAATGCTGCTGACGGCGGGGCTGGTCGTCGCGACGATGGTCGCCTGCTCGTCGTCGCCCGGCCCCCAGCAGGCCGCCGAGCAGATCAAGGGCACCGACGCCCCGATCACCAATCTGACCTGGGCCGTTCCGACTGCCATCACGTCGCTCGACTACCTGCACGGTGCTGCCGCGATGCAGAACCTGATGGAGGGCCTGGTCGGCACGGACGGCAAAGGCCGACTCGTGCCGGCTCTCGCGGCCTCGTGGAAGCAGTCGAGCCCCACGGCGTACGTCTTCACGCTGCGCGAGGGGGTGAAGTTCTGGGACGGCGCACCGCTGACCGCCGACGACGTGGTCTGGTCCCTCGACTTCGCCAGGACCCCGGCCTCCGAACCGGTCTTCAGTGGCCAGCTTGCCGGCATCCGTTCCGTCGCCGCGAACGGCCCGGGGCAGGTGACGGTCACGCTGAAGGCGCCGGACTCCGCGTTCCTGGCCAAGCTGACGCCGGCGATGATCGTGCAGAAGAAGTTCTCCCAGGCCGCCGGCGCCCGGCTCGGCTCGCCCGAGATCGGCGTGATGGCCACCGGCCCGTTCACGCTGAAGTCGCTGGCGCCGACCGGTGAGACGGTGATCGTCCGCAACGACGCGTACTGGGGTGAGAAGGCAACGGTCCGGCAGGTGACCTACCGGACCATCGCCGACCCCGACACCCTGCGCCTGGCGCTGGAGTCGGGCGACGTGGACGGCTCGTTCAGCTACCCGCTGACCGGCCCGGTCTCGTCGACCTTCCACACGACGTACGCGCCGGGGCCGCACACGACGTACCTGATCCTGGACACGACGACGGCGCCGTTCAACGATGTGCACGCGCGCCGCGCGCTCGCGTACCTGGTCGACCGGCCGGGCATCGCGAAGGCGCTCTTCAACGATCACGCGACGCCCTCGAACACGGTGGCCCTGCCCTCCCTGTACGTCGACGTCGCGCCCGACGAGCAGGTCCGGACGTTCTTCGACGTCGTGCCCGAGCTGTCGCTGGACGTCGAGAAGGCGAAGGCCGAGCTGGCGCAGTCGGCCACACCAAACGGGTTCTCGCTGCAGGTCAACGTGCCGCCGCCGGTCGTCGCGCCGCTGCAGCAGATCATGGAGACGATCGCGCAGAACGCGAAACCGCTCGGGATCGATCTCCAGGTGAAACCGGGCACCTTCGCGTCGTGGCAGCAGGCCGTCGTCGGCAAGGCGGACAAGCTGGTTGGGATGACCGCCGGCAGCGCGTACGTCGCACCGGCCGGTCAGTTCGAGCAACTGGTGTCGAAGACCGGCCCGAAGGCCACCGACGGGACCTTCGGCCTGTGGGCACCGGCCGACGTCCGGAAGCTGATGACCGAGGCGTCCGGCGCGAAACCGGACCGGCTCTGGGCGATCTCGCAGGAGATCATCACGAAGATGTCGGCCGAGATGCCGTACGTGCCGATCGTGACGCCGGCCCTGCCGCTCGCGCTGAACCGCAAGTACGTGTTCGACGGTGGGTTCCAGCCGTACTCGTCGGTGTTCGCGTCGTGGGCGGTCCGGATCCGGGCGACGGCCTAGAGAGGGGACGACGTGACGAGTTCCCTGCACGACCGACTGACGGTCGTCGACACCCACGACGATCTGCTGATGCTCTGCGCACGACGCCCGGTGGACCAGCAGGCGGCGTACTTCCGGCAGAACTGGCTTCCCCAGTTGCGGGCCGGGGGAGTGGACCTCCAGGTCCTGCCCGTCTTCGTGGACGACGACTTCCGGCCAGAGGGCGCGCTCCGGCAGACCCTGCGGATGCTGGAGACCGGCTGGCGGATCGCGGCCGGGAACTCCGACGCCGTCCGGGTCTGCCTGACCGGCGACGAGGTCGAGGCGGCGCTGGCCGACGGACTGCTCGCGATCGTCCTGGCGCTCGAAGGCTGCGAGGCGGTCGGCACCGACGTGGAACTGTTCGAACCACTGTTCCAGTTGGGCGTGCGGATCGCGTCGCTCACGCACCTGGGACGGAACATGCTGGCCGACGGCTCGGGCGAGGACCGGACCGGCAGCCGCCTCACCGGCGCCGGGATCGACGCCGTCGCCGCGTGCGAGAGCCTCGGGATCATGCTCGACGTCTCGCACCTCGGGGCGTCGTCGACCGACCACCTGCTCGAGGTCGCGACGCGGCCGGTGATCGCGTCCCACTCCTCGGCGTACGCCGTCCGGCCGCACCACCGGAACCTGACCGACGACCGGTTGCGCGGGATCGCCGGCAGCGGCGGCACCGTGGGCATCAACCTGCTGGCCACGTTCGTCGACCGCGACGAGCACACCGTGGCGCGAGCGGTCGACCACATCGAGCACGTCGCGTCGGTGGTCGGCGTGGAGCACGTCGGCCTCGGTCCGGATTTCGTCAAGGAGGTCTTCGACGAGATCCACGGCCCCGGTCAGGAGGTGGTGCTCGACGACATCGTGGCGTCGACGTACATCCCCGGGCTCGAAGGGCCGGCCGGTCTTCCGCTGATCACCGGTGAGCTGGTGAACCGTGGCTGGCCGGAGGACCAGATCCGGTGGGTGATGGGTGACAGCTTCCGCCGGGTCCTGGGGCGCGAGCTGGGTGTCCCGGGCTCGAGCGCCGTACGGCGTACGGCGTGAGGACTCAGCGGATGTCGGAGCCCGCGACGCGAACGTCGGACACCTGTCGGTCGAATCCGCGGCCCGGACGCGACAGAGTTCCCCGCAGACCGAGACGTTGGAGGAGTCATGGCCCGCAAGGCTGATGTCGTTGTCGTCGGAGCCGGTGTGATCGGATCGTCGATCGCCTACGAGCTGGCCCGTACGGCGCTGGACGTCGTGGTCGTCGACAAGGCGACCGGGGTCGGCCACGGGTCGACCAGTGCGTCGAGCGCGATCGTCCGGTTCAACTACTCGACGTTCGACGGCGTGGCCCTGGCCTGGGAGGCGTTCCACTGCTGGGCGAAGTGGTCCGAGCACCTGGACAGCGGACCGGGCGAGGACCTCGCGTCGATCACCACCGTCGGCTGCCTGATGCTCGACGTTCCCCAGATGGGACTGGCGCGAACGCACGCCCTGCTGACGTCGGTCGGCGTCCGGTCGGAGGTGTGGGACCCCGAGACGCTGCGGGCGCGGGTCCCGGGCATCGACCCGGGCAAGTACTGGCCGCCGAAGCGGATCGACGTCGACGCGTTCTGGGCCGAGGCGACCGAGGAGCTGTCGGCGCTCTACATGCCCGACGGCGGGTTCATCGACGATCCGATGCTGGCGGCGCAGAACCTCGCCGACGCAGCGAAGCGGCACGGGGCGACGTTCCTGTTCAAGCAGCAGGTGGTCGACGTGCTCAAGGCGAACGGACGGGTGAGCGGCGTACAGCTCGCCTCCGGTGAGGTGATCGAGGCCCCGGTCGTGGTGAACGTGGCCGGTCCCTGGTCGACGGCGCTGAACGAGCTCGCGGGGGTCGGTTCGGACCACACGATCACCGTGCGGCCGATGCGCCAGGAGGTGCACCACGTCGAGGCACCGCCCGGGTACAGCCTCGACGACGAGTCGATGGGCCCGGTGGTGGCCGACCTGGACCTCGGCGTCTACCTGCGCCCGGCCAAGGGCAACGGCCTGATGATCGGCGGCACGGAGCCCGAGTGTGAGCCGCTGCAGTGGGTCGACGACCCGGACGCGATCAACCCCAACCGGACCAAGGACCTGTTCACCTCCCAGGTGATGCGGGCAGCACGCCGGCTCCCCGGGCTGCAGGTTCCGTCGCAGCCGAAGGGGATCGCGGGCGTGTACGACGTGGCGTCCGACTGGACGCCGATCTACGACCGGACCGCGCTCGACGGCTTCTACGTCGCGATCGGCACGAGCGGGAACCAGTTCAAGAACGCGCCGGCCGCGGGCCGGCTGATGGCGACGCTGATCACGGCGGTGGAGAACGGCCACGACCACGATCGCGATCCGGTGCGCTACGTCTGCCCCCATACCGGGCACACCATCGATCTGGCGTCGTTCTCACGCAAGCGCACGGTGAACGGCAACTCGTCGGGCACCGTGCTCGGGTAGACAGGGGCGATCACCATGGAACTCACGACGCGGCGGAAAGGGCGGACGGTGGAAGACATCCGGCACACGGAGGAGTACACGTCGACGGCCGAGCACCTGCGGCGGGTGCACGAACCCGCCTTCGGGCAGCCGGCCACGATCTTCGATCCGCAGGTCTCTCCCGACGGCGCGCAGGTGCTGGTCACCGGGACCGTGCTCGAGGCGCTGGACGGACTGCCACGCATCCGTCTGTTCGCCGTACAGGACGGTGGGTTCCGGCCGGTGGGTGGCGGCGAGGGTTCGTCGCGCGGCGGTCGGTTCTCCCCGGACGGCAAGACCCTGGCGCTGCTGTCGGACCGTGCCAAGGAGGGGGTGTTCCAGGTGTGGCTGACCGGTGCCGACGGCACCGATCAACTGACCGCCGCGCCGCCCGTGCACGGCAGTGTCGAGTTCGTGCACTGGTCGCCCGACAGCCGGCGGCTGCTGCTCGGCGTCGCCGATCTGGGCGCCGACGTGGCCGGTCACCAGAACTCAGGGGTCAACTTGGACACCGGGAGCGACCTGCCGTCGTGGCACCCGGAGGTCGAGGTCGGAACTCCGGACTCCGCCTGGCGCACGCTGTGGATCTACGAGCTCGACAGGGGAGAGCTCTCCCAGGTCTCGCCGCCAGGCCTGAACTGCTGGGAGGCGAGCTGGTGCGGGCCCGATCAGGTCCTCGCGATCACCAGCAGTTCGCCGAGTGAGGATGCCTGGTACGGCGCGTCGCTGTCGATCGTCGACGTGGCCGGCCGGACCCAGCGGGAGTTGCTGACCAGCGACGTACAGCTCGGTCTTCCCGCGGCATCGGCCGACGGCCGGTTCGCCAGTGTCGTCCAGGCCGTCTGCAGCGACCGCGGGATCATCGCCGGAGACCTGATCGTGCTCGATCTGGTGGCCGGTACGCAGACGACGGTCGACACCGCCGAGACCGATGTCACCGCGGTGCAGTGGAGTCCGGACCACCTGCTCGGGTACGCCGGACTGCGTGGTCTCGACACGGTCGTCGGCCGGTACGACGGCGGGACCCAGCTGGCCGAGGAGATCTACTGCAGCCCGCTGGCGGGCGGCCCCCGTTACCCTGAGGCGTCCTTCGCGGAGACCGGCCAGATCGCCGTCGTGCAGAACTCCTACCGGCTCCCGCACCAGGTCGCCCTCGTCACCGACGACGACCTCACGGTCCTGGCGTCGGTTCGGCATGCCGGGTCGGAGTACCTGCTGTCGTCCTGCGGCGAGGCCGAGCCGGTGCGGTGGACGGCGCCGGACGGACTGACGATCGAAGGCGTGCTGTGCCGGCCCGACGGTCCCGGGCCGTTCCCGCTGGTCGTGAACATCCACGGCGGACCGATCTGGGCCTTCCAGAACTCGTGGTCGATGCTGTACCAGTGGGTCCCGCTGCTGGTCTCCCGCGGGTACGCCGTGCTCAGCCCGAACCCGCGCGGCAGTGGTGGCCGAGGGCAAGAGTTCGCCGCGCACGTCGCCGGTGACATGGGCGGTCTGGACACCTACGACTTCCTGTCCGGCATCGACGCCCTGGTCGAGCAGGGCATCGTGGATCCCGCGCGGGTCGGGCTGATCGGCGGCAGCTACGGCGGGTTCATGTCGTCGTGGCTGGTCACCCAGGACCAGCGGTTCGCCGCCTCGGTGCCGATCTCTCCGGTGACCGACTGGTACAGCCAGTCCTTCACGAGCAACATCGCCGCCTGGGGCAACGCCTTTCTGGACGCCGATCCCGAGCAACCGGGGTCGAAGGCCCACACGCGGAGTCCGGTACTCCAGGCCAGCAAGGTCCGTACGCCGTGCCTGAACGTCGCCGGGGCCAACGACCGCTGCACACCCCCGGCACAGGCGCGGGAGTTCCACCAGGCCCTGACGGCGAAGGGCGTCGAATCGGTGCTCGTCCTCTATCCCGAGGAAGGGCACGGCGTCCGCGCCTACCCGGCGATGACCGACTTCCTCACCCGGGTGATGCTCTGGTTCGACCGGCACATGCCGGCCCGGCAGGGGCTCGAATGACAGGCGGGCCGGCCGCGGAGTTCCCCGTCGGCGGCCGGCCCGCCCTCCGCGGGCAGCAACCGGAGCCGGTCGAGCTGCGGGTGCGGCACGACCTCCGGGTGCCGATGCGGGACGGGGTCGAGCTCGCGCTCGACCTTGTGCGTCCGGACCTCGACGGGCCGCTGCCGGTCGTGCTCGTGCGTACGCCGTACGACAAGACGATGACCCGGGCGGGCGACGCGGCGCAGTTCCGCCGGATCGCGGGGGAGGGGTACATCGTCGCGGTGAACGACTGCCGTGGGCGGTTCAACTCCGGCGGCGAGTTCTTCCCCTACCTGAACGAGCACGACGACGGGTACGACACCGTCGAGTGGATCGCCGCGCAGGACTGGTGCGACGGCAACGTCGGCATGATCGGCGGCTCGTACGCCGGCCAGACCCAGTGGTTCGCCGCCTCCCGGGTGCCGCCGCACCTCAAGGCGATCGTGCCGATGGTCTCGCCGCCGAGCTCGTTGTGGCGCAACGAGCCGATCTTCAACGGCGTCCTGATGCTCGGGATGAGCGAGTGGATGGTCGGGATGGGCTGCCGGTCCTGGCAGGACGCCGCGTTCGGCACTCTGTTCAGTGCGCAGAAGGACTACTTCGACGCGCTCCCGGTGTCCTCGATCCCCGCGCGGGCCGGCGTCACCAGCAAGTGGTGGCAGGAGATCCTGCGGCACCCGACCCTGGACGACTTCTGGAAGCGCGGTCAGTATGACCGGTACGCCGAGATGACCGTTCCGGCCCTCAACGTCACCGGCTGGTGGGACATGAACTTCCCCGGTGCGCCGACCAACTTCGAGGCGATGCGCCGGTCCGCCGCGACGCCGGAAGCCCGTGCCGGCCAGAAGCTCGTGATCGGTCCGTGGCCGCACCTGATCAACCGGTCACGCGAGGTGTCCGGCCTCGACTTCGGGGCGGACGCGCTGGTCGAGCTCGACGAGTACGTCGTCCGGTTCTTCGACCGGTACCTGAAGAACGAGGACAACGCGATCGAGCACGAGAAGCCGGTGCACGTGTTCGTCACCGGCGCCGACGAGTGGTGGGCCGAGGACGACTGGCCGCTGCCCGGCACCGAGGAGGTGCCGTTCTACTTCCACTCCGGCGGCCGGGCCAACACGCACGACGGCGACGGCACCCTGTCGACCGATCCGCCGACGACGGACGAACCGTCCGACCAGTACGTCTACGACCCACTCGATCCCGGCCGCGTGCTGTGGAACTTCAGAGAAGGCCCTGTGGACGATCGCGAGGCGACGGCCCGCGAGGACGTGCTCTGCTACACCAGCAAGGTCCTGACCGAGCCGCTCGACGTGGTCGGGTGGGTCACCTGCCGGCTGGAGGCGAGCTCGTCGGCCACCGACACGGACTGGCACGTACGGCTCGTCGACGTGCACCCCGACGGCTCCGCGCGATTCCTGTGCCGGGGCGCGCTCCGGGCCCGCTTCCGGGAGTCGTTCGAGCACCCGACGCTGCTCGAGCCGGGGCGGCCAACGGCGTTCGAGTTCACGATGGACGCGACCGGCGTACGGTTCCTGCCCGGCCACCGGATCCGTGTCGAGGTCTGCAGCTCCTGGTTCACCCAGTACGACCGCAACCTGAACAGCGGGGCGGAGAACCCCTTCGACGACGCCGATCCGCGGCCCGCCACCCAGACGATCCTGCACCGGCCAGGGCACGCGTCCCATGTCGTTCTGCCGGTGATCCGCCGGACTCCTTGACCAACACACTACGGCGTAGCAAGATACCAGAACGCCGGATCGGCAGCCGCGCACCGCGTGAGGAGACGAATCTGTGATCACACAGCAGGAGTTGCAGTCGCGGCTGGACAGCGCCGCCCGCAAGCTGAACGTGCCGGGCGCCGCGATCGCTGTTGCCAAGGGCCACGAGCTGGTCACCGCCGTGACCGGCGTGACCAACGTGACCACGGATGCCCCCGTCGTGCAGGAGACACTCTTCGCCGCCGGATCGGTCACCAAGCTGTTCACCGCCACCCTGGTGATGACGCTGGTCGACGACGGGCTGGTGGATCTCGACACCCCGGTGCAGGAGTACCTGCCCGACTTCGTGGTCGGCCAGGACCCGCGCTCCGCCGAAGTGACCACCCGGATGCTGCTCAACCATTCGAGCGGCCTGCCGGGGAACTTCACCTACGACCTGCCCAAGGGACCGGACAACGTCGCCGGCTTTGTGGACCTGCTGCGCGAGTACGAGTTCAACTCTCCACCGGGCACCTACTGGTCCTACTCCAACGCCGGACTGGTCACGGCCGGCCGGGTCGCGGAGGTGGTGACCGGGCTGACGTTCGACCAGGCCCTGGCCGAACGGGTGCTGCGCCCGCTGGAGCTGAACGCCACGTCGGACACCGACGAGATGATCCTGCGCTCGACCGCCGTCGGTCACGTCGTCGATGCCCAGGGCAACGTTCAGCGGGTCCCGCGCTTCCAGCTCGGCACCAACGCGCCGTCGGGGTCGGCGCTCGCGTGCGACGTCGGCGCGCTCGTCACGTTCGGCCGGATGCACCTGGCCAACGGCCGGGCCGAGAGCGGCCGGCGGTTGCTGACGCCCGAGTCGGTCGCGGCCATGCAGGTGCCGCAGATGGAGTTGCCGTGGCGTCTCGGGTACGACGCGTTCGGCCTCGGCTGGGCAATCCGGCACCTGAACGGCCACACGCTGCTCGGTCACACCGGCGCCAGCGCGGGGCAGCACTCGACCCTCGACATCATCCCTGACCAGCAAGGCGTTCTGGCGGCGCTGACGAACAGCACGTCCGGCGCGGCGCTCTTCGCCGAGCTGTGCGCGGAGCTGCTCGACGAGTGTTTCGACGTACGGCCGCAGCCTCCGGCGGAGGCGTCCGGCGCTGCGGTCGAGGTCGACCTCGCGCCGTACGTCGGCGTCTACACGGCCGACGACGGCCGGCTCGTCGTGACGCAGGACGACGGCGCGCTGCGGGTCCGGATCGAGGCCGATCCGGGGTTCGGCGACATGATGAAGCTGATCGTCGGTGAAGCCGCGTTCCCGCCGCCCCCGCTGCGGCTGACGCCGTACGCCGCGGACGGCCGCTTCGTCAGCGACGTGGGTATCCCGATCCAGTTCGTCACCCCCGCGGGTTCCGACGCGGTCGACTACGCGTACGCCGGGCGCATCTACCGTCGCGGGGCCTGACCGGTGCCGACGGCAAGCGAAGCGCGGCGGCCCGGTCCGGCGCGGAGCCTGAGCCGCGAGCGGATTCTCGAGACGGCGCTGGAGATCATGGCGACCGACGGGCTGGACGCGGTCTCGTTCCGGAGCGTGTCGAAGGCGTGCGGGGTCAACCCGATGGCGCTCTACACGTACCTGAAGGACAAGAACGAACTGCTCGCCGGGATGTACGACGTGGCGATGCGCCGGATCGGCCTTCCGGCGAGGTCGCGAGCGACGCCGGAGAACCAGCTCGTCGCCTACTTCAGCGCCGTACGGCGGATGCTGATCGAGAACGCGGACCTGTACCGGCTCGCGCGGCCGATCGGGGTGCCCGGCGCCAACCTGGACGTGGCCGAGCGGGTCGTGGCGTTGTTCGCCCGGTTGGGTCTGCCACCGGCCGCCGCGGTCGACACGCAGCTCAGCCTGATCCAGTACACGATCGGCAACGCGCTGTTCTGCGCGTCCGTCGACCCCGGTGCGTTGGTCACGTCGATGCATGATGCGTTCGCCGACGTTGATCCCGAGGTCCATCCGCAGTTGCACAAGCTGCGTGAACTCGGTGCGATCACGGAGCCGGCCGCGGCGTACGAGGCCACGGTGCGCTCGATGCTCCGGTCAGCTGTCGCTGCCCACGGCAGGGCCCTGTGACCGGTTCTCTGCCACTCGGCCCGGAGACGCTGTCGGAGTTCTTTGCCTGCCTCAAGGGTGAGCTGAAGGGGAGCTCACCCGATCTCGAGGTCCGGATCCCGATGCGGGACGGCGTCGAGCTCGCCGGCGCTGTCTACCTTCCGACTGATCAGAAGGACGCCGTACCGGCGATCGTCCAGATCACGCCGTACGACAAGTCGTCGGCCACCTGGTCGCGGGAGGCACGCTGGTTCGCCGACCGCGGGTACGCATCGGTGGTCGTGGACGTGCGGGGGATCCTGGAGTCCGGCGGGGACTTCCACTGGTTCGTCCACGACGGAGAGGACGGGTACGACGTCGTCGAGTGGGTCGCGGAGCAGTCGTGGTGCGACGGCTCGGTCGGTACGACGGGCATCTCGTACATGGGTTGGGTCCAGTGGGCTCTCGCCGCGGAGCGCCCGCCGCACCTGAGGTGCATGATCTCCAGCGCGGCCGCGGGCCGGTGGATGCAGGACATCCCGTACACGTGGGGGATCCTGCAGAGCTACTTCCCGATGTGGCTGTACGGGATCCAGCAGCAGACGAACCCGCGCCCGGCAACGCACGGCGAGACCGTTCCCGAGCTGCTCTCCACCTGGCCGCTGGTCGGGATCGGCGACAAGCTCGGCCTCGAAGGGCCCTCCTGGGGCGACCTGACCGAGCACTCGTCGTACGACGAGTTCTGGAAGGCGCTGCGCTTCGACACGTCGTACGCCGAGATCGATGTGCCCTGTCTGCACGTCGCCGGCTGGTTCGACCTGGAGAACCTGACCGGCGCGATGCACCACTACGAGCAGATGATCAACGCCTCGCCGGCGGCGTCCGACCAGACCCTGCTCGTCGGGCCGTGGTCGCACGCCGGAGTGCGCTATCCGCACAGCACCTACGACGGGACCGACTTCGGGCCCGCGGCGTCGGTGGACATGAACGAGCTGCATCTGCGCTGGTTCGACAAGTGGCTCCGCGGGGACGAAGACCGCTGGACGTTGCCGTCGACGGCGGTCTTCGACACCGGGCAACGGGAGTGGAAGCTCGGTGAAGAGTGGACTGCGGCACAGCGGTCGTTGCATCTCGCCGGCGGCCGTGGGCTGAGTGAGAGTCCCGATCCCGTGCCTGGGCAGGCGAGTTACCGCTTCGACCCTTCGGTGACGCCGGTGCCGCGCTTCGACTTCCGCGCCTACCCGGCGACGGACTATCCCTTCGACGAGACCGCGGTGGACGAGCGTGACGACGTACTGACGTGGACCACCGAGGTCCTGGACAGGCCGCTGACGTTGACCGGTTGGTCACGCCTGATCATGTACGCCGCTACGGATGGCACGGACACGGACTGGCACGTCAAGCTCACCGACGTGGATCCCGACGGCCGCTCGGTGCGGGTCTCGTCGGGATGCCTGCGGGCGAGCTGCCGGACCGGGCTCGACAGCCCCGAGCCCGTACAGCCCGACGTCCCGACGGAGTACTCGGTCGAGCTCTGGCCTGCTCATCACACGTTCCAGCCCGGGCATCGGCTCCGGGTGCAACTGGCGAGCTCCGACTTCCCGTGGTTCACGCTGAACAGCAACCGGTTCGGCCATCCGATGACGACCGGAGATCCCCGGCCGTGTGTCAACACGGTCCTGTTCGGCGGTACCCACCCGTCCCGGATCGTGCTGGGCACCACGCCCTTGGAGCCCTAGGAGCGGCCGTTCAAGGCGTCCGTCAGAAGTAGGTGCGGACGGCATCGACGACGCGGTAGTCGTCGTCGGTCACCAGCAGCACCTGCCAGCGGTCGAAGGTCGTGCAGGGATGGGCGATGCCGAAGCCGACCCGGTCGCCCACGCGCAGTGGGCTGTCGGCGGGGAGCTCGAGATAGGCGTGGTGGTCGTTGAGGCGTAGCGTCCGGTGCCCGTCGAGGGCAGCCGGTTGCTCGCCGACGTGCCGGTGCCAGGCGAACGGCGTCGGCAGGTGGACGTCGTACGAGCAATCACGTTTGCCCATCGCAACAATCGCGAGACCGGGCTCGGGCAGCGACTGGACCTGCGCCCAGACCTCGATCGCCGGACGCAGCCCTTCGCCGAGCCCGCCGGTCTCGGGCATGCGCACCGCGATCGCCTTGGCGTACTCGCTGAACCAGCTCGAGTCGTGCGTGACGTAGCAACCGCTGCGGAGTACGAAGATCGGCTCGCGCCGCAGCGCCAACCGGGACCGCAGGGACGGCGGCAGGTCGAAGTACTGCGAGCCGCCGGCCGACAGGATGACCGGCCCATCGGCGTACAGGTCGAGGGCGTCACAGCGCATCGCGACTTCGGCCATGTCGTCCAGGAGTTGGTTGATGCGCGCCAGTGTCCAGTCCGGCGTGGAGTCCTCGAGAACGCCTTCGAACCCTTCGACGCCCCGAAGAGCGAGATGCGGCCCGGCCCGGTGGACAGCGTGGGCCACCTCGACGGCTTGGTCGACGGTCCGAGCGCCGGTGCGGCCACCGGGTTGTCCGACCTCGACGAGCACCTGGATCGGGCGGCTCGCGCCGCTCTCGGCGACCGCGTCGCGCAGGATGTCGACGGTCGCCTCGGAGTCGACCAGGCAGTAGAAGTCGAAGTCCGGATCGCGGTCCAGCTCGGAGAGCACGAACCGCAGTCCCTCCGGATCGACCAGCTGGTTGGCGAGCAGAATGCGCTGGACGCCGAAGCGCCGATAGACGTGCAGGTGGGAGACGGTCGCGGCGGTGATTCCCCAAGCGCCGGCCGCGAGCTGCTGGTCGAACAGCTGCGGACTCATGCTGGTCTTGCCGTGCGGGCTGAGCCGCATGCCGGTCAGCTCGGTGAACCGCCGCATCCAGTCGATGTTGTGCTCGATCGCGGACCTCTTGAGGATCGCGGCGGGCAGCGGGACGTCGCCCGCGACCAGACTCCAGCCTTGCTTGCCGACGGCCCGTAACGGGATCGGTGGGCCGGCCGGGATCGCCTTGACGGTGCCGTCCACCTCGGAGTCCAGGACGTCCTGGAGGTCGAGTCGCATCTGCTCTCCTTGCCGGTGGCCTGACCCGACGAGTCTGAACTCCGGGTGAGCGGTCGGACACCAACATCTGTCGCAATCTCGTCGGGCGACTTCTCGTCATCGGTCGGTCGTGCTCGGGGGCGGCGAATGGTCAGCTTGTCCTGCTCGGCTCGACGACGGGAGAACTCATGACCAGCGGTGCGGACGCGGTTGTCGTGGGAGCCGGAGTGGTGGGATCGGCCGTCGCTCTGGAGCTGGCCCGACAGGGTGCGCGGGTGGTGGTCGTGGACAAGGAAGGCAGCGCGGGGCAGGGATCGACGAGCGCCTCCGACGCGGTCGTCCGGTTCAACTACTCGACCGTCAGCGGTGTCGCGGCGGCCTGGGAGTCGTTGCAGCTCTGGTCGGAGTGGGCCGACCACGTGGAGGCCCCGATGGGATCGGCCCTGGCGTCGTTCCGGCGTACCGGGATGGTGATGCTGGACGCGCCGAGCGCGGCGCAGGATCGTAGCCGGGCGCTGTTCGAGCGGGTCGGAGTGCCGTTCGAGCAGTGGGGTGCGGACACGTTGCGGGCGCGGGTTCCCGGTCTGGATCCCGGTCGGTTCTGGCCGCCGAAGCGGATCGACGACGACGCCTTCTGGGCCGAGCCGACCGAGCAGCTCGGCGCGCTGTTCACTCCCGATGCCGGTTTCGTCGACGACCCGGTGCTGGCGACGCGGAATCTCGCGGACGCGGTGGTCCGGTACGGCGGGCTGTTCCTGTTCCGCCGGACCGTCGTCGGCGTACGGCGAGCCGGCGGTCGCGTGGCCGGCGTCCTGCTCGCGAGCGGGGAGCGCGTCGACGCACCGATCGTGGTGAACTGCGCCGGTCCCTGGTCGGGCCGGCTGAACGCGCTGGCCGACGTCACCGACGACTTCACGATCGCGGTCCGGCCGATGCGGCAGGAGGTCCACCACCTGGAGGCGCCGCCCGGGTACGGCGGCGGCGAGGCGTTCGGCCCGATCGTGTCCGACCCGGATCTCGGGATCTACCTGCGCCCGGCTCCCGGCAACGTCGTGGTGGTCGGCTCCGCCGACCCCGACTGCGACCCGCCGGGATGGATCGCCGACCCAGATTTCTGCGACCCGGGTCAGACCACGAGCGCGCTGGTGACCCAGGTGACGCGCGCTGCCCGGCGCTTCCCGGAGCTGCGGTTGCACACCCGGCCGAAGGGCGTCACCGGCGTGTACGACGTGGCGTCGGACTGGACCCCGATCTACGACCGCACGAACCTGGACGGGTACTACGTGGCGATGGGGACCAGCGGCAACCAGTTCAAGAACGCGCCGCTCGTCGGCCGGATGATGGCGACCCTGATCCGTGCTGTCGAGGGCGGTCACGACCACGACAGCTTCCCGCTGGTCCATCGCTGCGAGCACACCGGGAACCTCGTCGAGCTCGCGGGCTTCTCCCGCAAACGCCAGTTCAACGACTACTCGACCCTGACGGTGGTGGGCTGACGATGTCTGGATTCCGCAGCATCGTCACCGAGGCCACAGGTGCCGCACGGTTCGGTGAAAACGTTGATCGTGGGGCGTGATGACTGGTTCAGTGGGGGTCATGGACTCCCGCGGACTGCAGCCGATCGTGGACCGGCTGGCCGAGCAGATCGGCCGGAACGTCGCGATCGACGATCCGCAGATGCACCTGCTCGCCTACTCCGCGCAGGTCGGCCCGACCGACCGGACGCGCGTGCAGTCGGTGCTGCAGATGAAGGTCGAGGAGTCGCTCGTCAAGCACGTGTATCGCCAGGGCATCGGGTCCGCGGAGGAGCCGGTGCTGGTGCGGGGGATCGCCGAGCTCGAGTTCCTGGACCGGCGGTGCTTCCCGATCCGTTGCCAAGGGCTGCTGTTCGGGTTCCTGTGGATCATCGACGACGACCACTCGCTCCCGGCCGAGTCGATGGAGCTCTGCGTCGCGGCGGCCGTGGCCGCCGGGGAGATCCTGATGCGCGAGCGGTTCCTGAACGACGAGCGGCGGCTGCGAGAGGCCGGCGTACTGGGTGGACTGCTCGGTTCCGACGAGCAACTACGGGCTCGCAGCTACGACGAAGGGTTGCAGGAGCAGCTGTTCGGCCCGGCCGAAGCCTGCTGCTGCGTGCTGATCAGGGATCTGAGCTCCGAGGACGGGAGCTCGCCCGGCTCGGCCACCGCGCTGGATCACCTGCTGCGCAACCTCGGGCAGCGCGTGGCGCCGTTGAGCGCGATCGGTCTGGTGAAGGACCGCGGGGCCTGCGGCGTGATGCTGGTCCACGGCGACGAGCAGACGATCGGCCGGTTCGTCGACGACACCGCGCGGACGCTGCTCACGGAGGCGGTCGGGTCGCTTCCGGAGGACTTCGTGCCGGGGGTCGGCGTCGGCAGCGTGGAGAGGTCCGTGGCTCAAGCCAGATTGAGCTACCAGACCGCGCAGCTCGCCACGACGGTCGGTTCGCACGTCGAGGAGTTCGGCACGGTGTCGGTGTGGAGCAGGCTCGGGGTCTACCAGCTGCTCGCCCGGTTCCCGGGAGTGGCGACCCGCGAGGCGCCGCTGCCGGCCGCCGTACGAACGCTCCTGGAGGACAAGAACGCCGAGCAGATGGTGGAG
Organism: Kribbella endophytica; assembly: GCF_054781295.1. Lineage (NCBI taxonomy): Bacteria > Bacillati > Actinomycetota > Actinomycetes > Propionibacteriales > Kribbellaceae > Kribbella > Kribbella endophytica. The sequence continues at coordinate 772,432 of NZ_BAAGUR010000004.1, read as the reverse complement.
ACGCTGGAGGCGTACCTCGACCTCGGCGGGAGTGTCCAGGCAGCGGTCAAGCAGCTCCAGCTGCACCGAACCAGTTTGTACTACCGGATCTCCAGGATCGAACAGCTGACCGGGTTGTCGCTGTCGAACGGCGACGACCGGCTGCTGCTCCACGTCGGCCTCAAGCTGGCCAGGCTGCAGGGCGCTCTGCCCGGGCAGCGCGACGTGAAATAGACGCTGCTCGAGCCCGTTCCGGTCCGTCGCCGGAAATGGCGGTCTCGTACTTTCGGTCGGTACGAAATGGTCGCGGGTGGGAAGTGCGCGGGGACGAGTACGGGAAAACTGACAACGTACTCAGCGCTTTCTGGAAACGATGATGGAGGACGACCCCGTGATCCGCGCCAACAGCCGGCTGCTGCGCCGTGGCCTGGTCGTTGCCGAGGTGGTCGTCGTGGTGGGCCTGAACGCCGAGAAGGCCGTCGCGCGCCTCCTGCTCCCGGACCAACCGCCACCGCCGGGGGAGACCATTTACCTCGGTGTCGGTGTGGTGGTCGGGGCACTCGCGCTGATGCGGCGGCGCCGGTCCGAACGGCTCGCACAGCTCGCGGTGGCTGCCATCACGATCTCGTTGCTGGCCAGCGCCGCCGGCTTCCTGACCGAGCCCGGCGGATCGATCGGCGGCGACACCGAGACACTGGGCTTGCTGCTACTGATCGGGGCGAGCTGCCACCAGTTGCGTCCGCAGCAGGCGGGCGGCATTGCGGTGATCGGCGGCCTGGCCGCGGTCCTCGCGCCTGCCCTGCGGTACGGCGGCGGTTCGGTCAACCTCACCGTTGCGACCCTGTGGGCGGCACTTTGGGCCATCAGCGTCGCGGTCGGACTGATCCTGCGCGACGGCGACACCCGGCATGAGGCTGCTCTGGCCGCTGCCCGGAACACGGAACGGCTTGTGCTGGCCAGGGAGCTGCACGATCTGGTGGCGCATCACATCACGGGCGTCGTCGTACGTACGCAGGCTGCGCGGGTGGTGCTTGCCGACGGCACGGAGCGGGAGTTGCTCGAGGACATCGAGCGGGCCGGTGCCGAAGCGCTTGGCGCTGTACGGCGGTTGGTGATCATGTTGCGCAGTCCCGAGCCGCTGGCACCCGGCACCGGGGATCTGGTGGAGACGGTCGTGGCGGCGGTCGGCGGTGACCAGGGCGTCACGGTGTGGTTGGCGCCCGAGCTCGCGGATTTCGCGGTGGCGTCGGAGATGGTGACGACGGTGCATCGCGTCGTACTGGAGTCGTTGACGAATGTGCGCAGGCATGCGCCGGAGGCTCGGCGGGTGAGCGTCTCGGTCGAGCCGGTGGAGCACGCGGGGCGGCAGTATCTGCGGGTCGAGGTGCTGAACGATGGGCATCGGCACAGCCGAAGTCGTGGCCGTCGGGCGGTGGACGGGTATGGACTGGTCGGGATGCGCGAACGGATCGACGCGCTGGACGGACATCTGACGGTCGGGGAGCACGGCGACCACGAGTGGCGGGTCCTCGCTGAGCTTCCGCTGCCGGGTGGCGTTGGGGCGGCGCGGACGTCGGGGGAGTTGGTGACGCGATGACGTTGCGTGTGCTGCTTGCCGACGATCAGGCGATGGTGCGTACCGGGTTCCGGCTGATCCTGGAACGGGAGCCGGACATTGAGGTGGTCGGGGAGGCTGCGGACGGGAAGCAGGCCGTCACGTTGGCTCAGAGGTTGCGTCCTGACGTGACGTTGATGGATATCCGGATGCCGCTGATGGACGGGCTGGCTGCGACGCGGTTGCTGGCGGGTCCTGGTGTCGCCAGACCGTTGCGGGTGTTGGTTGTTACGACGTTCGATCTGGATGAGCTTGTGCACGAGGCGCTTCGGTCCGGTGCGTGCGGGTTTTTGTTGAAGGATGCGGGGCCGCGATTGCTGGTGGAGGCTGTGCACTCCGCGGCGAACGGCGATGCTTTGGTGTCGCCGTCGATCACGACCCGGTTGCTGGGTCACTTCGCCACCGGTGGCAGTCGGCCCCGGCGTGCTGAGCCGGAGTTGACGGATCGCGAGCTGGACGCGGTCAAGGCGGTGGCTCGGGGTCGGACCAACGTGGAGATCAGTGCGGAGCTGCTGGTGTCGTTGTCGACCGTGAAGTCCCATCTCGGTTCGGTGCAGCGCAAGATCGCGGCCCGGAACCGCACCGAGATCGCCGTGTGGGCATGGGAATCGGGCCTGATGCGGTAATCGCCGCGCAGTGTTCTTTCGGCCGAGAAGTGTGCACGAACAGTTGATGTCCCGGACTGGGCCAGAAATCTAGGTTTCTTGATGACCGCAGTAATCGGCGCCCATTCTGCGCCCCATTGGAGGAAATCAAAATGCACAGGACCTTGACCATCGCCCTGGCCGCCACCGCGGTCGTGGCGGCGGCTGTACCCGCGGTGTCGATGGCGAAGGCGCCGGAAGTGTCGGCGGCGACGAAGCCGGCCGTGACGGCGAAGACGTCGCCGAGCACCCTGAAGTGGGCGCCGTGCCCGGCCGACGTCGCGCAACTGGTGCCGATCGAGTGCTCGAGCCTTCGCGTCCCGCTGGACTACAGCAAGCCGAACGGCCGCCAGATCGAGATCGCGATCTCCCGGCTGGCGTCCAAGGAGCCGGCGCAGCGCCGTGGCGTCCTGATGACCAACCCGGGCGGCCCGGGCTTCGGCGGGCTCGACTTCCCGGCCACCCTCGGCGCCTACCTCCCCAAGGACGTGCTGAACGCCTACGACGTGATCGGCATGGACCCGCGGGGCCTCGGCCGCAGTACGCCGATCACCTGCAACTTCACGAAGGAGCAGCAGGCCCGCGGCGGCTTCGGGAAGTTCGCGCACACCCTGTCCGACGTCACCCAGGAGGCGAAGTACGCGCGCAGCGTCGCGAAGCAGTGCGCCGCGTCGAAGACCGCGTGGATGATGCCGTACGTCACCACCGCGAACACCGCGCGGGACCTGGACCGGGTCCGTGCCGCACTGGGTGAGTCGACCGCCTCGTACTTCGGCGGCTCGTACGGCAGCTACCTCGGCGCGGTCTACACCACGCTGTTCCCCAAGACCACCGACCGGGTCGTGATCGACAGCGTGCTCGGGCCCGACGGGTACGACGAGCAGGCGATGCGGGCGACCGGCCGGGGAATGGAAGACCGCTTCCCGGACGTCGCGAAGTACATCGCCGCGCACCCGGAGTACAAGCTCGGCACCACCACGCGGCAGGTACGGGCGAAGTTCTTCCAGCTCGCGAAGAAGGTGCGGGCGGCGGGCTCGATCCAGGGCATCGACGAAACGACCTTCCGCACGATGACGTTCGAGTACAGCTACGCCGACGCGACGCTCGACAAGGTGGCCGTGCTCTGGCGGGCGATCGACACGAACACGCCGCTGGAGCAGAAGCCCAAGGCGGACGCGGACAACGGCATGGCGGTCCGGCTCGGTGTGATCTGCGGCGACAGCCGGTGGCCGACCTCGGTCCGTGAGTACCAGCGCAACGTCCTGGTCGACCGGATCAAGTACCCGATGCTGGGCGGCGCCTCGGCCAACATCCAGCCGTGCGCGTTCTGGGCGAACAAGCCGATCGAACCGCCGGTGAAGATCACCGACCGGGGCCCGTCGAACCTGCTCCTGGTCCAGTACGAGCGCGACCCGGGCACCGCACTGGCCGGCGCTCAGAAGATGCGCAAGGCGCTCGGGCAGCGGGCCACGATGGTGACGGCCGACGGCGGCGGTCACGGTGTCTACCCGTGGACCCTCAACACCTGCGCCAAGAACGCGGCGACGAAGTTCTTGGTCACCGGTGAGCGCCCGGCCAAGGACCTCGCCTGCGCAGCGGAGCCGAAGAAGTAGTAGAAGTCGACCACGCGGGGAGCAGCCGTCAGCAGTCGGCTGCTCCCCGCGGACGAACTTGGAGGTAGAACCATCCGTCAGCACACCCGTACCGTCCTAGCGGCGCTGTCCGCGCTCGCTGTCACCACGGTCGCCGCCTGCGGTGGTGACCCGAGCAGCACCTCGAGTGCCACCAGCAGCCCGAATTCACCCAGCCCGGCGGCCCTGGCCACGTCCAGCACGTCGGTCACCCACCCGTACGCCGCGGACTTCCAGCGCCTGGAGCGTCAGTTCACCGCGCGCCTGGGCGTCTACGCCATCGACACCGGCGACGGCCGCGAGGTTGCGTACAACGCCGACGCCCGCTTCCCGCACGCCTCGACCTTCAAGGCGATGGCCGCGGGCGCCGTACTCCGCAAGCACAAGCTCGCGGGCATGAACAAGGTGGTCAAGTACTCCAAGTCCGACCTGCTGCCCAACTCGCCGATCTCCGAGAAGCACACCGAGCTCAGCCTCGCCGCCCTCTCCGACGCCGCCGTCCGCTACAGCGACAACACTGCCGCGAACCTCCTTCTCGAGGACCTTGGTGGTCCGAAGGCCCTGGAGGCTGTACTGCGGCGACTCGGTGACGGTGTGACGCAGATGGAGCGCAACGAGCCCGGACTGAACGACTGGGACCCGAAGAACCCCCGCGACACCACGACCCCGCGCACCTTCGCCAAGAACCTCCGGTCGTTCGTCCTCGGAGACGCCCTCGGCAAGCCGGAGCGCGACCAGCTCACCACCTGGCTGAAGACGAACACCACCGGCGCCGAGGTGATCAGGGCCGGCGTCCCGAAGAACTGGGTGGTCGGCGACAAGACCGGTACTCCGGCGACGTACGGCGGCCGCAACGACATCGCCGTCATCTGGCCGCCCGGCCGCGCACCGATCGTCGTCGCGGTGTACTCCAACCGGCCCGCGGTGGACGCCGAGCCGGACAACCGCCTGATCGCCGAGGCCGCGAAGGTCGTCGCGACCACGCTGTCCTGACCGGTTCGAGCAGTTGGCCGTACCGCCCTCGCCGGTGTTGGGGGTCAGCAGCAGCAACAGGGGATGGCGGCTGACGGGGAGCCCGCGGATGCCACCGGGGTGTTTTCGACGATTCGGACCACGAGGGACTTCGACGGGATGTTGCGCCAGTCGCGGAGAGTCAGGAGGTACATGCCCGGTGGGAGGATGCCGCGGTTGGGCTCGATGGTGAGGTGTTTGCGCGTCCAGGTCGTCGTCGCGACGACCGGGATCTCCACCGAGCGCTGGTTCGGGTCTGATGAGTGGGTGACGGAGGTCAGGCGTTGCAGCGAGGCGCCGGTGACTGACGCGGGGCCGGTGAAGTCGACCCCGTAGGTGCCGCCGAGCTTCATGGTCGGGGCGACGTTGGTGATCGTCGGACGCGTCACGCCGGCCTGGAGGTACCAGGGCTTGTAGATCTCGAAGCGGGTCTCGACCAGGTCTCCGGGTGGTGCGGTGGTGCCCATGGTGAGGACCGAGCCGTCACTCAGCACCATGCAGGAGCTGTGGTACATGCGGGGCACGGTGGGGCCGGCGAGCTGTTCCCAGGCGGTGGCGCCGGCCGGGAGCCGTGCTGCTTGCAGGCGTGGTTTCGTGTTGTGGTCGGCGCCGCCGGCAACGAACGCGGAGCGGTCGGGCAGGATCGTCGCGCAGCTGTGCATGGCGGCGAAGCCGAGGTACGGGCCGGTGGTGAACTTGTGGCTCGCCGCGTTCAGGTCGACGGTGGCGGTGGTCCCGGTGGTGCCGACTCCGCAGCCGCCGCCGATGATCATCACCTTCTGGGCCTGGGCGGGGTGGAGGAGCAGCGTCGAGGCCTGGTCCCGGCAGTCCGGGTAGATCAGGCCGGGGATCGGGTAGTACGCGTTGGTCGTCCAGTTCCAGCATCCGGGTACGGCGCCCGCGCGGCCGCCCATGTTCGCGCCGAGGTAGCACAGGGTGCCGTTCTTCCTGAGCACCATTCCGGCGTACAGGGGGAAGATCCGGTTGCCGGGAAGCTTGCTCCAGGCGCCAGTGGTGGCGTTGTAGAGCTCGTTGGTCGCGGTGACCTTGCCGTTCGCGTCCAGCCCGCTGACGACGACGGGGTTGCCGACGGCGTTGACCGGACCGTTCGGGTACCAGCGGGCGACGCTCATCAGGCCGGTGGACGTGAACGTCAGGGTGGCTTCGTCGAACACGTAGGACTCGCGGATCCCCGTGTAGTACAGGCCGCCGCCGGCGTAGCGGCCGGTGCCGCCGAAGAACAGCACCCGGCCGTCGGGCAGGTGGGAGTGACCTGAACAGAACAGGTCGATCCCGGCCGGCATGGGGATCTCTTGGGGGCAGGTCCCCGGGGTGGTGGGATCCCACAGCCAGGTCTTGAAGACCTTCTGCTCGAAGAACGCTCTGCTGTTGCCCGATCCGGCGGTCATCAGGACCTTGCCGGAATTTGTCATGCTGGCATGGATCGGATTGACCTTGTAGTTGTTGACGGTGCAGTCGGCGACCACCGACCACGTCCCCGCGGTCGCAGCCGCGGCGGCCTGCCGGGTGGCGCGCACGGGTTCTTTCTCGGCGGTGGTGTGGACGTGCTCGGGCGAGTAGGCGCCGTTCGGATCCGTCAGCATGCGGCTGATGCACGCGCCGAGGTCGACCGCCGGGGTCGTGTTGCAGGTGATGCCTCGGGTGGTCGGCGCTGGAGCCGGTGGTGCCGGTACGACGGCCGCTCGGACGGCGGAGTTGGCGGTCGCGGCGCTGAGCATCGAGACGAGCATGGCCAGGGCGGCGACGGAGGCCACGCCTCGTGTGTGGTGGCGCGCCGGCCAGTGGCGTCCCCTGGCAGATTTGTTGTTCGAGGCAACGGCCTTGTTCTGTGGGCAGGCAGGAGCCGATCGTTTGTTCATGTGGAGCCCCCATCACGCTGTCGCCGAAACCTCGGCTAATCAGCACGATGCGGGGAAATCACCAGAAGTTGCAGTGAGGTGGAGGTTGTACGTCCAGGGCGGCCTCCGGGGCACGAGGGATGCCGGCGGGCGCGTGGCGTCAGAGTTCGGAGTCGCGTACTGCTGTGGCCGTCGCGGCGGTGACCGCGGCCAGCAGGCACACCACGGCGCATCCGGCGAAGAAGACGCCTGTTCCCCACGCGGCCGCGACCAGGCCGGTGACCGGGTAGAGCAGGGGGCTGAGGCCGATGGTGCACAAGGAGGTCACTGAGCCGACCCTGCCGAGATACCGGGGCTCGGTCGTGCGTTGGAGCAAGGCGTTGCCGATCGCCATCGCCGCGCCGCTGATCGTTCCGAGCGCGGCGGAACCGACGATCAGGGCGCCGGCCGTGGTGACCTGGCCCAGGGCGCCGACCAGTACGGCGGTAGCTGTCAGGGCGCCAACGAGCGCGACCCCCGCTCGCGGGGCGCGAGCTAGAGCGGTGAGCAGAATTCCGGTGACCGCACCTCCGATGCTGAACACGCTCAGGGCCCAGCCGAGGATGGCCGGACTCCAGTGCCGTTCGGCGGTCAGTAGGACCAGGCCGATTCCTACCGGACCGCTGAAGCACAGCTCGCTCAGCCCAACCACCACGACGAGACGGGCCAGTTGCCGGTGTCTCCGGAGGTACCGCAGTCCGTCGCGGAGATCGTCCAACGGTGAGCCGGTCGAGCGCTCGGCGGTCTGTCCCCGGTTCAGGCGGACGGCAAGAAGGAGACCGAAGGACAGGCTGAACAGCAGCCCGGCCAGACCGAAGCCTGCGGCGACTCCGGCGGCAGTCAACACGATCGCGGCGATCATTGGACCGACGGCGTTGCTGATCCGGACCGCCAGCACCCGCAGTCCTTGCACCCGGCCGAGTTGTCCTGGATCGGTGAGCCGGCCCGCCAGAGCCCCCACGGCAGGCATGAACAGCGCGTCGATTACGCCGAAGACCAGCGCAACGGCGTACAGCATGGGCAGTCCGCCCGGGGTGAACTGCATCAGCACGGCAGCGCAGGCGATGATCACGCATCGGGCGAAGTCGCTGCCGATCACCACTCGGCGCGGTCCGTACCGGTCGGCGATCACTCCGCCGACCAGCATCAACAGCGCGCGGGGAATGGCGCCGACGGCCAGCACCGCGCCGACCTGGGCCGGTCCGGCGATCCGGGTCACCGCCCAGGACAGAGTCAGAAAGAAGACGACGTCGCCGCTGACCGATGCGGTGTAGGCCGTCGCCCAGCGCAGGACATTGCCGTCCCGGTAGGCAGCCGTGGGGGTCGTGCCGCTATGCGTCATCGTCCGGCTCGAGCAGTGGAAACCCGTGCAGCTGAAGGGCTACTGGCGTTCCAGCCTCGCCCTCGCGGCGGCGGTACTTGTTGACTACCGCAGCGAGCTCTGACTTCAGTTCGTTGAGCTCGGCGGGGGTCAATCGCAGCGTGTAGTTGCTGAACGTTGACGCCTCGTACCACTCGTCGGGCAGCAGCGGTGCGGTGCACGCCAGCCGTCGCAGCTGCTCGCCATACGCGAGCAGTACAGCATGCAGGTATCCGCGGCTGTCCTCTCGCTCGCCAGGACCACCGTTGGCAGGATCGTGCACCGATGTCCGATGCCGGGCCTGCCACCAGCGGTCGCGCTTGGTGCCACGCTGGGTGTCCTCTTCGATCAGACCGCCGTCCGCCAACTGGCGCAGGTGGTAACTCGCCGCACCAGAGTCGATCTCGTAGTGCTCCGCGAGCTGTCGCGCCGTCGCAGGACCGCGCTGCCGCAGGTGCTCCAGCAAAGTCAGCCGCATCGGGTGAGCGAGTACCCGCAAGGCAGCCACGTCCAGGACGATGTCGCCCGTCGGCGTCTGATCACTCATGAGGCACAGCCTAACCCAGAAGAGTTCTTCTGGGTTTGTTGTAGGGTGCCTGTCATGGTCGGGGCCGTGGCACCCGCCTTCGTCGACTAGTGAGGATCCACGGTCTTCACCATGACGCAGTTCTTCAGTCCCTTCGGCCGGTCGTAGGTGAAACCGAGCCGCTCGTAGAGTCGACGGGTTCCGTTGTAGAGGAACGACGACGACATCTTCTTGGTCTGGTTGGTCAGGTCGTGCGGGTAGCTCTCGACCACGCCGCCGCCGGCCTGCGCGATCAAGTCGAGTGCACCGGTGATCGCCAGTTCCGTCACACCCTGTCGGCGGTGGCGCTTGTCGACGAAGACGCACGTGATTCGGTAGTCGGGATCCGCGGTCTTGGTGGCGTCGTACTGCTTGAGGTGGTGGAGGGTGGGGAGCTCGGCCGGCGTCCCGTACTCAGCCCACGCGATGGCCTCGTCGCCGTCCATCACCAGGGCGGCGTGCGCCCTGCCCTGCTCGACGTAGGCCTTCTTCAGGGCTCGGTTCGCCTCCGCGCCCTGACCGCGCTCGGGCCCGTCGGGGTGGAACCAGATGCACCAGCAGCCCCCGAAGATGCCGTTGTGCCGCTGCACCAGCGCATCGAAGGCCGGCCAGGTCTCGGAGCTGAGAGGCGCGATGCTGTACGACGATTCGGTGGCCATTCCGCACCTTATCCCGCCAAGTTGGCCGGGCTTGCGCAGACGAACAGTTGGCACTTGCACCTCCACTGCTGAAGGTACGGACGTCTTGTGGTCTCAGCGCCGCTACGTTGGTCCCTATGTCTTGCTTGTCGACGCCGCTGCAGGTGTCGATTCTGTGCTGGGTCGTTCTGGTGGTCGGGATCGGCCTGGCCGTGAGGGTGTGGGCGGTGCTTGCCCTCGGTGGTTCGTTCAGCACGTTCGTCCAGGTCGATGACGACCAGCCCGTTGTTGCCAGCGGCCCCTACCGCTGGATCCGGCATCCGTCGTACGCCGGTCTGCTGCTGATCTGCCTGGGATTCGGCGTTGGCATCGGGAACTGGCTGTCGGTCGTGGTCTGCGCCGTCGTCCCCGTGCCGGGCCTGTTGCCGCGGATCGCGGTCGAGGAGGCCGAACTCGTCCGGGTGCTGGGTGACCGTTACCGCGAGTACCAGAACACCACGCATCGGCTCGTCCCAGGACTGTGGTGACCGGTACAGATGCCAAGGCCGAGGATCGGCGGCATCAACGTCTTGCCCTACGGGCGGAGAGTCGTTGCCCGGACTGTCATTCGCTCGCCTGGGCGGTTGAAGATGCTGAGAATCTCTGCGGATCCGTCGCCCGTACTTCCGAACCAGTGCGGTGTCTCGGTGCTGAACTCGGCGATCTCGCCGGGTCCGAGCTCCCAGTCGTCGTCGCCAAGTACGAGGCGTAGGTGGCCGGACAGTACGTAGATCCATTCGTGGCCGTCGTGTGCTCTGAGCTCGGGGACGACTTTGCCGGCCAGGATGACGATCTTCCACGCCTGCGAGCTGTCGGGCTGCTGCGTCAACGGAATCACTGTCCGGCCCTTCACCTGACCCGGCTTGAGGCGGATCCGTGGATCGCCCTGCGCGGGCGCGGCGACGAGGTCGTCCAGCGGCACCCGATACACCTGCGACAAGGCGAGCAGCAGTTCCAGCGTCGGCCGTCGGTGTCCGGTCTCGAGTCGCGACAGCGTGCTCTTGGAGATTCCCGTCGCCGTCTCCACAGCGGTCAGGGTCATCCGGCGCTGCGCGCGCAGCCGCTTGAGCCGGCCCCCGACCCTCTCGAGAACGACGGCGATCTCCGCCGCTGAGCTGTGGTCCACGCAGTCATCTGACGCCGATTTCCCACAAACAGCAACCTTTGTGGCCGAACGCCTTGTCCAGCCCCAGTCTCGGAACATGACCACACCATCGATCGCTCCGAAACCTGTCCGGACCGCCGTACCTGGACCGCCGACCAAGCACGAGTTGGCCGTGATGATCTGGCTGGCCGTGTTTCCGACCCTGACCGCCCTCAACCTCGCGCTTGGTGGCTGGCTCGGCACGTTGACGCCGGTCGTTCGGACGCTCGTCCTGGCGACCATCGCCGTACCGATCGTCATCTACGGGCTCATGCCGCAGCTGCATCGGCTGCGCCGGCGCCTTCTGACCCGCCACGACCATGAGTAGGGGACCGCACGCCATGAACCCAGGAACCAACTCCGCCGTACGCGACGAGCTGTCCGCAGGAACGACCAGCCCGCGCGGCGATCAGGAACTGACGACCCGGCGGCTGAACATCATGCGCTGCGGGTACGCGTTCATGGGCGTGGGGGTGGCCCTCGTCAAGTGGCCGATCCTGGTTCAGGACACTCGATCGCTACCGGTGATGGACGGCGTTGTTGCCTGTCTCCTCACGGCGATGTCCTTGCTGGCGTTCCTCGGGCTCAGACACCCCGCGCGCATGCTGCCGATCCTGCTGCTCGAGGTGGCCTGGAAGGTCATCTGGGTTGGTGTGATTGCGGCGCCCCGTCTGATCGCGGGGGACCTGAACGTCGAAGCGCGCGAGGTGCTGTTCCGCTGTGCCTTCGGCGTCGTCATCCTGGCCGTCATCCCTTGGCGCTATGCCTGGCGGCGCTATGCCCGGACCGCAGGCGACGCCTGGCGCTGACAAGGCTGGTGAGGTGGACGAGGACTGCAGAGGCTGTCGGTGACGGCTCCGATTGGCGCATCGCTGTGCGGGTACTGGAAGCCATGTTTCCCGCTGAGAACTTGCGCGACTGGAGTGGCCACAAAGTCATCGATCCCGACGGCGACAAGGTCGGCGAGCTCGAGGCGGTCTACGTCGACACCTCCACCGACGAGGCCGCCTTCGTGACCGTGAAGGTCGGCCTGCTGGGAAAGCGGCTGGTGTTCGTGCCGGTTGACGGCGCCACGGTCTCCCCGAACGCGGTGCGGGTGCGCTACCCGAAGAAGCTCATCCACGAGGCGCCGTCCATCGATCCAGATGGCGAACTGACCGGAGCCGAGGAGCCGAAGGTGTTCGCCCACTACGACCTCCCGTACACCGCCACCACCGTCGGCGAACGCCGCCTGGGCCGCCGCTGACCCGTCTGGTGGGGCCGGTTCGTCCTGCGGCGTTCCGGCCCCGATCTGTTAGTGGGGTCAGGCGGACAGGAACGGGGTCAGGACTGTGAGCAGTTCTTCGGGGGCCTGTTCGGCGACCCAGTGGCCGGCGCCGGAGATCACGGCGGCCTGCACGTTGGTGGCCACGGGGCGCATGCCGTCGGCGACGTGGTCGGCCCAGCTGTCCGCGCCACCGATCGCCAGGACCGGCATCGGCAGCGGGCGGGTCGCGCGCTCCTTGTTCTGGGCCATCGTCGCGTCCCAGGCGCGGTAGAAGCCGAAGCCGCCGCGCAGCGACTCGGGGTCGGTGAAGCCCCGTACGTAGAAGTCGATCACCGGATCGGGCAACGGCTTCCCGCCTTGGATGGCGAACTCGTAGCCGAAGAAGATGTGCTCCTTGCCCTGCACGAGTTGCTCGGCGACCTTGCCGGCGCGGTTGAAGGGGATGTGCCAGATCTTGTCGTTCAGCGGCCCGGGGACGAACAGCGGCGGAGCGGGTGTTGCTCCGGGCGGCCCGGGGATCTCGGCGACGGCGAGTCGGTCGACCCGCTCCGGGTGATCAGCCGCGAGCGCGTAGCTGAGCACCACGCCGGTGTCGTGACCGACCACCGCGAACCGTTCGTGTCCGAGGGCGCTCATCAACGCGGCGAGGTCGCCGGCGAGCGTGCCCGCGTCGTACCCGTCCTCGGGCTTTCCGGTCAGGCCGAGGCCGCGCTGGTCGACGGCGATCACGGTGTGGTTCTGGGCCAGCGCCGGCATCACGAAACGCCAGGCGTACCAGTTCTCCGGCCAGCCGTGGACCAGCAGCACGGCCGGGCCGCTGCCGCCGATGACCGCATGCTGGCGCAGCCCGTCGGTCTCGATGATCCGGCTGGTGAACGTCTCGGTGAATCCTGACGGGAGATCGGGGACCTGGGTGACGGAACCGGGGCCTTCGGCAACAAGGAACTGGGTGAGATCTGCGGGCATGACAAGTCCTTTCCGAACGCTGCGGGGGATTCGGCACCTGTCGAGGGGCCTTCTTCATCGTCACGCCGAATGCCCGGGCCGGTGACCAGGGAGATCCCCTGGTCACCGGCGGCCGGGGAGGCGACCAGTGATTCCGACCGGTGTGGATCGGAGGCCGACGATCGAGGCTGGGGGCGTACCCGACCAGATGAGGAGAACGGTCATGAACAGTCCAGTGCAGGAACCGGATCCGCTCGGCGACGCCGCCACAGATCCGCGGGGCGGGGTGTCGCGGCGGATCTTCACCGGCGGCGCGGCCGCAGCTGCCGGCGCGGCGTTGGTCGGCGGACTGGCCTCGCCGGCTGCCGCGAAGACGCTGCAAGGGGTTTCGGGCGACGTCGGTACGGCGCCGCGGCTGCCGGCCGGGTTCGCGCAGACCTTCAAGAGCCGCTTCGTCCGCGCCAACGGGATCCGCCAGCACGTCGTCATCGGGGGCGAAGGGCCGCCGCTGCTGCTGGTGCACGGCTGGCCGGAGAGCTGGTACGCCTGGCGTTTCGTGATGCCGCTCCTGGCCAGGCACTACACCGTGATCGCTGTCGACCAGCGCGGTATCGGGCTGAGTGACAAGCCCACCACGGGGTACGACGCGGGCACGCTCGGTCGCGACCTCGCCGCGTTGATGACGGCGCTCGGGCATCAGCGGTTCGCGGTGGTCGGTCACGACACCGGGATGGTGATCAGCTACGCCCTGGCCGCCGACCACCGCGACCGGGTGGACCGCCTGGCCGTCGCCGAGGTGCCTGGCCCTCCCGGCGTCGTACCGGCACCGTCGTACTTCGTCGAGGCGGGGCTGAACAACAAGCTCTGGCACATCGCGCTCAACCGGGTCGACGACGAGCTCGTGGTCGACATGGTCAAGAGCAACGCGCAGGCCTACTACCGCTACGAGTTCGCGATCCAGGGTGGCGAGGCCACCCTGCCCGACTACGCGATCAGGTACTACATCGGTCTCTACACGCGGGACCGGGACATCCTGCGTGCCAGCTTCGGGTTCTACCGCTCCTGGGACGACACCCTGGAGCAGAACCTCGAGCGGATGGACACCAAGCTGACGATCCCCGTGCTCGCCATGGGAGGTGTGAACAGCTGGGGTGGCCACGTCGCGGACGGCATGCAGCCCGCGGCAACCCAGGTCACGCCCGCGGTCATCCCGGGCGCCGGTCACTGGATCGCCGAGCAAGCGCCCGCGGCAACGGTCGCCGCGCTGACGCCTTTCCTGGCGCCGTACCGGGCCTCCGCGTCCCGCCGGCAGCGCTGACTTTGCCGAGGACGTGACCGGCTCACCACTGTTCCGATGAGGTCGATCAAGCTCTACTCTGGCGGAGTGCCTTCCGTGCCGATCGGGAGGTGAGGTAGTCCGGTAGAGCTGTCACTGGGGCTGGTCAGATGCGCCCGGGCATCCCCAGTGGGAGGGACATGGGGCGACAGCTGAGCGGTGAGCGCCCCACGCCGTTGCTCGGACGGCGCAGCGAGTGCGATGCACTGGATCGGCTGGTGGCCGAGGTGGTCGCGGGCGGCAGCCAGATCCTGGTGCTGCGCGGTGACGCGGGCGTGGGCAAAAGCGCCTTGCTGGGCTACTTGTCCGGGCAGGTCGTCGGCTGGCGGATCGCCACGGTCGCGGGCGTGGAGTCGGAGATGGAGCTGGCCTACAGCGGTCTGCATCAGCTGTGCGGGCCGCTGCTGGATCACCTCGATCGTCTTCCGGGTCCGCAGCGCGATGCGCTGCGGACCGTGTTCGGGCTGACCGCCGGACCGGTTCCCGATGGGCTGATGGTCGGGCTCGCGACGCTCGGCCTGGTGGCCGAGGCCGCCGAGAAGCTCCCACTGATCTGCCTGGTCGAGGATTCGCAATGGCTGGACCGGTCGTCGGCGCGGGTCTTCGGCTTCGTGGCTCGCCGCTTGCTCGCCGAGCGAGTCGCCTTCGTCTGCGCTGTCCGTACGGGGATCGAGGACGACGTGTTCGAAGGCCTGCCGTCGCTGCCGCTCACTGGCCTCGGTGACGTCGATGCCCGTGCGCTGTTGCTGGGCAACGTGCACGGGCCACTCGACGTGGCGGTCTGCGACCGGGTTGTCGTGGAAAGTCACGGGAACCCCCTCGCGCTGCTCGAGCTGCCGCGCACCTGGAGTGCCGCGGATCTGGCCGGTGGGTTCGGGCTGCCCGAGAGTCAGGCGGTGGCCGGCAAGATCGAGCTCAGCTACCGCCGGCGCCTTCTTGCCCTGCCCTCCGATACCCGCCTGCTGGTGCTCGCTGCCGCGGCGGAGCCACTCGGCGATGCGGCAGTACTGCGCACTGCCGCGGAGTCGCTGGGCATTGCCATGGACGCCGCCGTTCCGGCGATGGATGCCGGGCTCCTCCGGATTCGTGGCCGGGTGGAGTTCGCCCACCCGCTGGTCAGGTCCGCCAGCTACCGAGCGGCCACGGTCGGGGACCGGTACCGGGTTCATCGCGCTCTGGCCGAGGCCACGGACGCTGAGGCCGACCCTGATCGGCACGCCTGGCACCGGGCCCTGGCGACGCCGGGGTTCGATGCGGAGGTGGCGGCCGAGCTCGAACACTCCGCCGGTCGGGCCCAGGCCCGAGGTGGCCTGGTGGCAGTCGCGGCCTTTCTGACCCGTGCGACCGAACTGACGGCCGAACCGGCCGGGCGGGTTCGGCTGGCGCTGGCTGCCGCTGTCGCGAACGTGCAGACGGGTGGCTTCGAGATCGCACATCGCCTTCTCGCCGCCGCCCGTAAAGGGCCGACCGACGAGCCGCAACGCGCGCAGATCGACATGGTCGGCGCGCTGCTGGCCTTCGCGTCGAAACGAGGCAGTGAGGCGACGCCGCTGCTGCTCGCGGCGGCGCGGCGTCTCGAGCCGCTGGATCTCCAGCTCGCCCGCCAGACCTATCTGGACGCCTTTTCTGCCGCCCAGTTCGCAGCCCGTCTCAACGGTGGAGTGAGCGTCGTCGACGTGGCGCGAGCTGCTCGGGCCGTGCCGCTGCCGCCTGAGCTGGAGCCCACGCCTGGTGACCTGTTGCTGGACGCGTTCAGCGCGCTCGTCGAGGATCCTGGCGGCGCGCTTCCAGCCTGTCGAGCCGCGTTGCGCAGACTCCGCGACGAACAGATCCCGAGCAGGGAGAAGTTGCGCTGGCTGTGGCAGGGCTGCGTCCTCGCGCTCGAGGTGTGGGACGACGAGAGCGCGTACGTCCTGTCGTCTCGTCACCTTCAGATCGCCAGGCAGACGGGCGCGCTGACCGAACTGCCGTTGGCGCTCGGTTCGCGAACGCCCGTCTTGGTGTTCTGCGGCGAACTCTCCGCGGCGATCTCGCTGGTCCACGAGGCGGAGTCGGTGCGGGACGCGATGGGGGTCGACGAAGCGCCGTACGGAGCGTTGATCGTCGCCGCGTGGCGCGGGCAGGTCGCCGAGGCCGGCAGGCTGATCGAGATCACCTTGCGCGAGGCGGGTGCGCGCGGCGAAGGAGTGGGCGTCGCGATCAGCGAGTACGCGCACGCCGTACTCTGCAACAGCCTGGGCCGGTACGACGAGGCGCTGCGGTCCGCGCAGCGTGCCTGTGCGGACCCGCAGGAGATGGTCGCGCACAACTGGGGCTTGTCGGAGCTGATCGAGTCCGCCACCCGGACGGGAAACACGGAGCTGGCGACGGCAGCTGCCGAGCGCCTGTCCACGAAAACACTGGCCAGCGGAACCGACTGGGCCCTGGGGATCGAAGCCCGAGCCCGCGCACTGCTCAGCGAAGGAGACGACGCCGAGCGATGTTTCGGCGAGGCGGTGCGGCACTTGAGCCGGGCGCGGGTCCGGGGCGACCTCGCCCGAGCACACCTGCTGTACGGCGAGTGGCTCCGGCGGTCGAACCGGCGCGGAGACGCGCGCGGCGAGCTGAGCACCGCGTCCGAAATGTTCGGCTCGATGGGAATGGAGGGATTCGCCGAACGGGCCCGCCGGCAGCTCGCCGTCGCGGGAGCCAAGGTGCGCCCACCCACGATCGAGACGGGCCGTCTGACCACCCAGGAGGCCCAGATCGCCCGGCTGGCCCGGGACGGACTCACCAACCCCGAGATCGGCGCCCAGCTGTTCATCAGTGCGCGGACCGTGGAATGGCATCTGCGCAAGGTGTTCAGCAAGCTCGGTGTCAGCTCCCGGCGCCAGCTCCGGGGAACGCTGATCCACTGACTGTCGATCGCCTGGCCCAGCCGTGGAACGGGGAGCGGTCGCCTGCCGCCCACGCCGCCCGGAGATCCGGTGTGCCCAGATCCCAGTCGGGCCGGATCTCCCGCGTCACAGCGCGCAGGTCGAGCCACAGGTCGTCGACGGTGGGACGGCCCCAGAACCAGTAGCCGTTGTAGATGGTGTGAATCATCAGGTCCGGCTTGAGCACGAACGTGTACGGAATCATCGGGTCGTTGTCGGAGTCGGTGTAGTCCTGGATGTCGAGGTCCCGCTGAACCGTCCGCCCGGGATCGGACAGGAAGGTCCACCGAGCACCGACCGCGGCACGGAAGTCCTGCAGGGCCGGGAGGTCGTCGGTCGAGATCGTGACCAGCTGCGCGTGGCCCACCACGACCTTCGCCTGGAACGACGCCAGGTCGAGGTGGTGCTGGTGCTCTTCGGGGCAGTGATGGCCGCGCGACAGGCTGAGGATCAGCGGATCGCGGCCCTGCAGCTCGCTGAGAGCACGAACCGTGCCGGTGTGGTCGGGCAACGCGTAGTCGGGGAGGTGGCTGCCGGCAGTGATGTCCCAACGCATGGACGACCTCCTCTCGCCGGTCACCTGCTCGCGCGATCGAACGATGCGTCGGCCGATCTGTCCACTGTGGCAGGCGTCAGCAGTCACCCGAGCCAGGGAGATTCCCTGGCGTTGTCCCTGGTCCATCGTGGCGGTCGATCTCCGGCATGTGGGTTTCGGCCCAGTCGCGGGTGGGACAGTTGGTTCGACGAGGTGGTCGTCCTCGAGGCCGCGGAGGGTCTGGGTGAGCGGTGGATGTCTTGCTGCCTTGGCTAGCTGAAGGCTTGGACCAAGGTCTCTAGGCACGGTGGCGAGTGGTCGGCGGTGACGACGAGGTGGCCGGGGACGGTGAGGGCCGGCGTCAGAGGACCCATCCAGACGGCGCCTTCGGCGGCGTCGCAGGCGGTGCCGTAGACCACGGTCCAGGCGGGGGAGCCGTTGGTCATCTCGACGATCGCGTCCTCGAGGCTGTCGAGCGGGCGGCCGGGGACGGGGTCGAACCCCGCCGTACGGCAGGCGGCGTGGATCGTGTCGTGGAGTGCGGCGTCGTCCGATCGCGGAGGGAGGCGCAGGGGGAGTGCGGCCAGGTCGACGAGCTTCACGGCGTCGCCGGTTCGGTACGCCGACGGGAGGAGCACGGACAACGGCTCGTCCCACAAGGGGATCGCGCGCAGGGAGCGCGAGTTCACGCTGCCGCGGATGAAGGCGACGTCGAGCTCGCCGGACCGCAGCGCCTCGAGTTGCTGGGCGGGTGGGCGCGAGCTCAGCTTGATCTCGATGCCGGGGGCGGACGACCGGAGGACGGCCAGGCCGCGCTCCAGCCGGTCGCGCAGGCCGGGGCTGGTGCCGATGCGGAAGACGCCGGACTGCCCGGCGACGAGTTCGGCGGCCACGGTCGCGGCCTGGTCGGCGGCGGACAGGACCGCGCGGGCTTCGCGGAGCATGCGTTCGCCGTCGCCGGTCAGGGCGACCCGGCGCGACGACCGGTCGAACAGCCGCAGGCCGAGCTCGCGTTCGAGCCGGGCGACCTGCTGGCTGACCGCCGGCTGCACGATGGCGAGGCGTTCGGCGGCCTTGCCGAAGTGCAGTTCCTCGGCGACCGTGACGAAGTACTTCAGCTGCCGCAGTTCCATCGGCCCTCCCGCGATCGATCACGAAAGCTTATCGCTGCGCGGGCCGAGTGCGCCTTGGTCGGCGGACGGAGTCTTCGTTGACTGGACGCATGAGAATCGGACTGTGGATCGAGGACGACGCCCGCACGATCGACGAGATCGCGACCGACGCGCGAGCCGCCGAGGCCAGCGGCATCAACCGGATCTGGTTCAGCCAACGCACCGGCTGGGACCCGCTGACCCTGATCACCGCGCTCGCGCCGGCCGCGCCCCGCATCCGGCACGCGGTCGGCGTCGTACCGATCTATCCGCGGCACCCACTGGCGTTGGCGGCGCAGGCGCTCAGCGTGCAGGCCGCGACCGGGAACCGGCTCACGCTCGGCATCGGCTCCAGCCACCCGGTGATCGTCGAAGGCCAGTACGGGATCTCGATGAGGCAGCCGGCCAAGTACATGCGCGAGTACGTCGAAGTGCTGGCCCCGTTGCTGCGCGGTGAGCCGGTCGAGCACCGAGGCGACCAGCTCACGGCGGCCGGCCAGGTCGGCATCAAGGGAGTCCGGTCGCCAGAGCTGATCCTCGCCGCACTCGGACCGAAGATGCTGGAGATCGCCGGTGAACTGACCGACGGAACGGTGACGAGCTGGGCCGGCCCGGAGGTGATCGGCGACTACGTGCGACCGACGATCGACAAGGCGGCCGCCGGCCGGGAGACGCAGGTGATCGCCTGCGTCTGTGTCGCCGTGACCGACGATCCGGACGGCGCGCGGGGCTGGATCAAACAGCACTACGGGCTGGCGGGATCGCTGCCGGCGTACCGGGCGATCCTCGATCGAGGTGCGGCGGCCGGTCCCGAGGACACGGCGGTGGTCGGTGACGAGGACGAGGTCGCGCGGCAGCTGCAGCGGTTCGCCGACGCCGGGGCGACGGAGTTCATGATCGCTCCGGTCGGTACGGCGGACGAGCAGGCGCGCACGATCGCGTTCGCGCACTCCGCGGCCGCAGGCTGGTAGTCAGGTCCATGCCTCGGAACGCCGGGCTGAATGTGTGGTGAGTCTTTGGGTTGTCGGGAGCACCCTCGCTGCGGGGTAATCGCAGTACCTGCCTCGTCGCGGACGAATTTGGCAGACTCGGTACGCGACCTGATGGATCGAGACCGACCGCGCGACTGTGCGCAGAGTGGACTGCCTTGCCACGGACCGACGTAGTGCCGAGCCGCTCGACCGAGGGCGCTGGAACATCCGTCCCAGATGCGCCGCACGCGCGGATCGTCCTCACGATCGCCTCGCTGGGCTTCTTCCTGATCACGCTGGACATTTCGATCGTCAACGTCGCCCTGTCCCGGATCAGGACCGAGCTCGGCGGTGGAACGACCGGTCAGCAGTGGACGATCGACGGTTACACCCTCTTGTTCGCGGCGCTGCTGCTGTTCGCGGGCAACCTGTCGGATCGGATCGGCGCGAAGAAGGCGCTCGGCGCGGGCATCGTCGGGTTCGGACTGGCCTCGGCTGCCTGTGCGGCCGCGCCCACGATCGGCGTACTGGTCGCCGCCCGCTGCGCGCAAGGCGCTGCCGCGGCGATCATGCTGCCGGCGTCGATGGCGCTGCTGCGTGAAGCGTTCCCCGACCCACGCCGCCGAGCCAGCGCGCTCGGCGTGTGGGCGGTCGGCGGCGCCGTCGCCGGACTGGTCGGACAACCTCTCGGCGGGCTGCTCACGACTCTCGACTGGCGGTGGGTCTTCACGATCAACCTGCCCGTCTGCGCCGGCATGGTCGCCTTCCTGGTCGCGGTGGCCGCCTCGCCCACCCGACCGTCCCGGTTCGACTGGGCCGGCCAGATCCTCGCCGTCGTTGCCCTGTCCACCCTGGTCTACGGGCTCATCGAAGGCGGCCATCGCGGGTTCACCCACCCCACCGTCGTCGCCACGCTCGCGGTCGCCGTGGTCACCCTCGCCGCCTTCCTGGCCGTTCAGGCCCGTGGCCGGCACCCGATGATGCCGCTGGAACTGTTCCGGGCGCGTGGCTTCCGGCTGGCCTTGCCCGTCGGGTTCGCCTTCATGGTCGGCAACTACGGCAACGTGTTCGTCGTCAGCCTGTTCCTCCAGCAGCACCTCGGACTGTCGCCGCTGTACGCCGGTCTGGCGTTCCTGCCCTCCGCTTTCTTCGCGATCGCCGGCAACCTCGCCAGCGGACCGATCACCAACCGGTTCGGAGCGCGGGTCCCGGTCGTGACCGGGCTGCTGTCGATGACCGCCGGACTCCTGGCCCTGCTCCTTACGGCACCGCTGGAGTCGCCGGTCGTGACCGCGCTCTGCGTCGTACCGATCGGCGCCGGGGGATCGTTGGCCATGCCCTCGATCACCGGAGTCGTCCTCGAAGGTGTCGCTGCCGAGCATGCAGGAACCGCCAGTGCCGTGTTCAACACCTTCCGCCAGACCGGCGGAGCAGTCGCCATCGCCGTCTTCGGCGCCCTGATCGCCAACCCGGACACCTTCCTCACCGGGCTGCGGATCAGCCTCGGATCGGCCGCGGCCCTGCTGTTGCTCGCGGCAATCAACAGCACCCGGATCCAGCCAGTGGAGGCCTGATCGTGCACGCCAGAACACTCGGACAAGGACTGCAGGTCTCGGCTGTCGGGCTCGGCTGCATGGGCATGTCGCAGAGCTACGGGCCCAACCCCGGCACCCGTGACGACATGATCACCGTCCTGCGATCCGCCGTCGACCACGGCGTGACCTTCTTCGACACCGCCGAGTCCTACGGACCGTACGTGAACGAGGAACTCGTCGGCGAAGCCCTGCAGCCCATCCGGAACCAGGTGGTGATCGCCACCAAGTTCGGCTGGCAGATCGAGAACAACACCAGCGTCGGCCTCAACAGCCGCCCCGAGCAGATTCGCCGAGTCGCCGACCAATCCCTCGCCCGCCTCCGAACTGACGTGATCGACCTGTTCTACCAGCACCGGGTCGACCCCGACGTGCCCATCGAAGACGTCGCCGGCACCGTCAGCGAACTCATCCAGGAAGGCAAGGTCCGGTACTTCGGTCTCTCGGAAGCCTCCGCTCAAACAATCCGTCGGGCGCATGCCGTTCAGCCGGTCGCCGCCCTGCAATCCGAGTACTCGCTGTGGACCCGCGACCCCGAGGCGGAAGTACTGCCCACCCTGGCTGAACTAGGCATCGGGCTGGTTCCGTTCAGCCCACTCGGCAAGGGATTCCTCACCGGCACCGTCGACACCACCACAACGTTCACCGACGGAGACATCCGCAGCCGGATTCCCCGCTTCGCCGAGAACAACCTCGCCGCGAACGCCACCCTCGTCGAGCACGTCACCGAACTCGCACAGCACAAGAACGTCACCGCCGGGCAGATCGCACTGGCCTGGCTCCTCGCCCAGCACCCCTGGATCGTCCCGATCCCCGGAACCCGACGTACGCCCCGCATCCAAGAAAACGCCGAGTCCACCCAGGTCTCTTTGTCCGCCGACGAACTCGCCGACCTCAACACCCTCGCCCAACGCGCCGGAGTCCACGGCAACCGCTACAACGAAACCCACATGCGCTACGTCAACGGCTAGCCAGACCAGCAACTGAGTCTCAGTTGCTGTACGCCGTCCGCGCGATTCGGACCAGGGACGGGATCAGTGGGTTGGTGTCGGGGTGCTTCCACGCCACGACGACGCGGCTGGGTGGGATGTCGCGGAGGGGGACGATAGTCAGGCCGGGGGAGGGTGGTTCGTGTCGCAGCGGGGCCAGGCCGATGGTTCCGTTCCAGAGCACGGCTTGCAGGCATTCCTGGACTGTGCGGACGATCGGGCCTTGGCGTGGGGTTCCGCCGGACCAGTAGTTCTGCCAGGTCGCGTCGGTGCCGTCGGGGAAGCGGAACCAGGGCCGTTCGGCGAGGTCGGCCAGAGTCAGCTCGGCTTGTTCGGCCAGCGGGTCATCGGATCGCAGGACTACACCCAGCGAGTCGGCTCTGAGGTCGTACGTCGTCAGGCCTGACAGCTCGAACGGCGCTCGGGTGAGAGCGACGTCGACCAGGCCGGCGCGGAGCCCGCAGGTCGGGTCGGTCAGGTCGGTGTCGCGGATGCGGACCTCGACGTCCGGGTGCTCGCGGCGGAACTCCGCGGCCAGCCGGTTAGCGCCCTCGTCGGTGCTGTCACCGAGGATGCCGAGCGTGATGGTCGCCGGACCCGCCGCCGCGGCCACGCGCACGCGGACCTGGTCGGCCTGTTCGAGAAGCCGGCGCGCGTCGTCGAGCAGGACGGCACCCGCCGGAGTCAGTACGACGCCGGTCGCCGACCGGTGCAGGAGCGTGGCGCCGACCTCGGTCTCGAGCTGTTTGATCGCTCGGCTCAGCGGTGGCTGGCTCATGTGCAGCCGGGTCGCGGCCCGGCCGAAGTGGAGCTCCTCGGCGACGGCCACGAAGTACCGCAGCTGACGAAGCTCCATGACCAGCGACGATACCCGCCCGGTATCGAGGCGACGGGATCGGTCTTGGACGCCGGTGGCCGCGGCCGGGTGGAATCGAGTCATGACTGAGCTGAACCTGACCAACCCGGACCTGCCCGATCCCGAGGTGCGGGTGTCCGGCGCCCGCGAGCTCGCTGCCGACCTGCTCGTGATTCCGAACGACGGCGTCGACCTCGTGCCCAACATCGGGATCATCGGCGGGAAGGACGCCGTACTGGTCGTCGAGACCGGAATCGGTGTGGCCAACGGCGAGCAGGTGCTCGCGTTCGCGTCCGAGATCGCGAAGGGGCGTCGGCTGTACCTGACCACGACGCACTTCCATCCCGAGCACGCGTACGGCGCACAGGTGTTCGCCGGCCGGGCGACGTACCTGGTCAACGACGCGCAGGCCGCTGACCTGGCGGCGAAGGGGACCGGCTACCTCGAGATGTTCCGCGGGTTCGGCGGGGCCGTCGCGGATCGCCTCGACGGAGTGGAGGTGCCGACGCCGGATGTCGTGTACGGCGACCAGTACGAGCTGGATCTCGGTGGTCGGATCGTCAGGCTGCGATCGACGGGACGCGGCCACACCAAGGGCGACCAGGTGGTCGAGGTGCCGGACGCCGGGGTGCTGTTCACCGGGGATTTGGCCGAGGCCGGCCAGTTCGCGATCTTCCCCTGGTTCCCGCCGTACGACGTGGATGTCTCCGGTGTCGAGTGGCTCGCGGTGATGGATCGGCTGATCGCGTCCACGCCTGCGCTGGTGGTGCCCGGTCATGGCGCCGTCGGCGGTCCGCAGCTCCTCGCGGAGGTGCGGGACTATCTGCGCGAGCTCCGCGACGAGACGTGGCATCGCCGCGACGCGGCGATCGAGCAGATCGTGGCCGAGGTTCGGGAGGTGCTGATCGACCGGCACCCCGGCTGGAGCGGGCAGGAGTGGATCGCCCCTGCCGTGAGCTGCCTGTGCGCGGAAGCCCAGGCCTCCTACATGCTGTAGGGGAGTTCTTCGATCGTTCAACTTCTCGTTCCCGTGCGTGGATGCATTCCTGCCTAATGTTTTCTGGTCAGGCATCCGCCCAGGAAGGGAACCATGGACGCACCGCTCGCTGTCCGTGCTCGCGGGATCCAGCAGACCTTCGGTGAGGTCGTCGCGCTCGACGGCGTCGAGCTGACCGTCCCGGCCGGTCAGATCCATGGTCTGGTCGGTCCGAACGGCGCCGGCAAGACCACGCTGCTCGGCCTCCTGCTGGGATTGGCCGTCGCCGACAGCGGCAGCCTCGAGATTCTCGGTACGCCGGTCGGCCGCGCCCTCGCGGTCCCCGAAGGCGTCGCCGGTTTCGTCGACGGCCCGGGCCTCTACCCGTCGCTGACCGCCAGGCAGAACCTTGCAACGCTGGCCGCCCTGCGCGGCGACGCCACCATGACGCGGCGGATCGACGACGTACTGGCGCAGGTCGGGCTGACCGATGTCGCCAACGACCGCACGCGCGGGTTCTCGCTCGGCATGCGACAGCGCCTCGGTCTCGCGGCCGCCCTGCTCACCAAGCCCCGGCTGCTGATCCTCGACGAGCCGTCGAACGGCCTCGATCCGTCCGGCAAGAAGCACGTGTACGGCGTACTGAAGCGGCTGGCCGCGGAGGGAACCGCGGTCGTGCTGTCGAGCCACCGGATGGACGACGTCGAGGCGCTGTGCTCCGAGGTGACGATCCTGTCGACCGGCCGGGTCGCGTTCTCCGGTCCGCTCGGCAAGCTCGCCGGCGAGCACAGCGAACTGGACTACCGGATCGTCACCTCCGATCCGGAGGCCGCCCGGAAGGTTGCCGTTGGCACCGAAGGGCTCAGGGTCGATGGCGAGCCTGGCGACGTACTGGTGGTGTCCGGGCAGGTGCCCGTACTGGACGAGCTCGTGAAGCGACTCGTCCAGGCCGACATCGCCGTGCGCGAGCTCTCGCCGGTGGTGTCACCGCTCGAGGCCGCGTTCCTCGCCCTGACCGAAGTGGAGACCGACCGATGACCGCGACCACGATCGAAGCGCCCGTAGTGCACCGGGTCTCGGTGGCGCGGGGCTACCGCTTCGAGCTCGTCAAGCTGCTGTCGCAGTGGCGGGTGCGCCTGCTGATCATCGCCTGCTGGATCGCTCCCGCGGTGTTCGTCGCTGTCGTGAGTCAACAGGCATCGCTCCCCGTCGACACGCTCTTCGGTCGGTGGATGCACGCCACCGGTTGGGCCGGGCCCCTTGTGCTGCTGGGCTTCTCGGGTTCATGGGCGTTGCCGTTGCTGACCTCGCTGGTCGCCGGTGACGTGTTCGCCTCGGAGGACCGGCTCGGCACCTGGCGGCACCTGCTGGTCGCCGTACGGTCGCCGCGGCGGATCTTCGTCTCGAAGGCGCTGGCGAGCCTCACCGTGATCCTGCTGCTCGTCGTCGGGCTGGTGGTGTCGAGCGCGATCAGCGGCGTCGCCGTGGTTGGCAACAGGCCACTGATCGGACTCGACGGCCATCTGCTGTCGCCGGGTGATGCGGCCGGCCGCGTGTTCCTCGCCTGGGCCTGCGCGCTCGCGCCGACGCTGGCACTGAGCGCGATCGGCCTGCTCGGATCGGTCGCGCTCGGCCGGTCCCCGATGGGCCTGCTGCTGCCGGCGCTGGTCGCGCTGGCGATGCAGATCATCCAGATGCTGCCGGTACCCGTCGCCGTACGACTTGCCCTGCCCGGCTACGGATTCATCAGCTGGAACGGGCTTTTCACGAGTCCCGGCCAGTTGAAACCGCTCCTGATCGGCATCGTCGTCAGCCTGGTGTGGGCCGTGGTCGCGACCGGCCTGGCGTACTTCCTCTTCGTACGACGGGACTTCACCAACCCGTCCCACGACGGCTCGGGGCGCCTGGCACTCGTTGCCGGCGCGCTGCCGCTCGTCGTCCTGTTCGGCCTGACCACGGCGGTCGTCGTACCGGCGGCCGATGCGACCGGCTCAGGCGTCGACCAGGCGAAGGTGCAGCAGGCACTCGCGACCGAGTTCGCGCACCTCTACCGCCTCCAGACCCAGCAGCTGAACCGTCCGGCCGTCACCGAGGAGCAGCTGCAGGCCTCGGCCGCCTGCACCAAGGGCGGCGACCAGGTCGCGGCACAGGGCCCCGGCAACGACTGGCGCTGCGTCGTGAGCTGGCACGTGCCCGGCGTCGAGGCGGCCGGCTCGGCCATCTACCAGCTCGACATCAACCCGGTCGGCCGGTACGTCGCCGACGGCGACGGCCCGAAGGAAGTCAACGGCTACTTCCTGGTCCGCACCCCGGCCGGCGACGAGCCGAACCCGCTCTGGCAGTTCGACGGCTTGGTCGAACTGCTTCCGTCCACCCCCTGAAGGGACCAACCTCATGCAGGTAACACGCCGCAGGCGTGACAAGGAGGGCCGGCTGGGCCTCCTTGGCCGGCGCGTCAGCCGGCGGGCGACCGTCGTGACGGCAGGGACGACGGCGCTCGCCGCCGCCCTGGCCGGCACCGCTGTCGCCTCGACCCAGCAGTTCGGCACGGACCGGGTCGGCCAGGTGACCGGCGACGGCCAGGTCGTCTCGAGCGACCAGTACGTCGCACCGCTGGGCGACCGTCTTCTCCTCCAGAAGGGGAAGATCATGTCGTCGACGGTCAGCCCCGACGGCAGCCACCTGGCCGCGTCGATCACCGACGGCGGGATGGCCCTGGCGGTCGTCGACCTGAAGACCTGGAAGGTGCAGCAGTACGTCGGCAACAACGCCGCCGCGGACCTGCGCATCCCGGGCAACGACATCGGCCAGGAAGGCCCGACGTACTCGCCCGACGGCACGCAGCTGTGGCTCGGCCAGACCGACGGCTACCGCCGGTTCACCGTGAAGCCGGACGGCTCGCTGGCCGATCCGACGTTCGTCACGATCGCGGCCGACGGCGCGAAGCACGCGCTGGTCGGCGAAGCCGTCTTCTCGGCCGACAGCTCGACCGTGTACTCCGCGGTGAACGGCCAGAACCGTGTCGTCGCGATCGACACGGCGACCGGCACGGTCACGCAGAGCTGGGCGGTCGGCAACGCGCCGCGCGACCTGGTCCAGGTCGGTTCGAAGCTCTACGTCAGCAACGAGGGCGGCCGTCCGGCGAGGCCGGGGGAGCCGACGATCAACTCGTACGGCACGCAGGTGCCCGCGTCGCAGGTCACCGCCGCGACCACGACCGGCACGGTCAGCGTGATCGACCTCGGGCGCCGCACGGCGAAGCCGTCGAGCATCACGGTCGGCCTGCACCCGACCGCGCTGTACGCGAAGAACGGCACGCTGTTCGTCACCAACACGGCCACGAACTCGGTCTCGGTGATCGACACCCAGCGCGACAAGGTGCTGCAGACCATCGCGACCCAGCCGTGGACCGAAGCCTCGGTGGGCTACGAGCCCAACGGCGTGACGCTGACCGACGACGGTCATCTCCTGGTGACGCTCGGCCGCGCGAACGCCGTTGCCGTGTACAAGTACCGCACCGCGCTCGAGCCGGTCAGCTACGTCGGGCTGCTGCCGACGGACTACTTCCCGGCCGAGATCACGACGGTCGGCAAGGACGTCGTCGTCTCCAACACCCGCGGTGTCGACGCGCGGCGCGAGACCACCGCCGCCGGTCACGGCACGCACGACACGACGTCGAGCCTGACCAAGTTCCGGCTCCCCGACGACCACGCGATCAAGGCCGCGACGGCCACGGTCTTCCAGCAGAACGGATGGACCAAGAACGCGGCCCTGGCCGCGGCGAAGGGCAAGCCGAAGCCGAAGGCGGTGCCGGTCCCGCAGCGTCTCGGCGACCCGTCGACGATCAAGCACGTCTTCCTGATCGTCAAGGAGAACCGCACCTACGATCAGCTCTTCGGTGACATTGCCGCAGGCAACGGTGATCCGGCGCTCGCGCAGTACGGCGAGAACGTGACGCCGAACCAGCACGAGCTGACCAAGCAGTTCGGCCTGTACGACAACACCTACGACATCGGGACGAACTCGGCCGAGGGCCACAACTGGCTCATGCAGGCCGACAATCCGGAGTACACCGAGTCGTCGGCGGGTGAGTACCTGCGCAGCTACGACACGGAAGACGATGCCCTCGGCCACCAACGGACCGGGTTCATCTGGACCGGTGTGCAGGCGACCGGCAAGACCGTGCGCGACTTCGGTGAGTTCCAGCAGTTCCTCACCAAGCCGGCCGGGGCGACCTGGCAGAACCTGTACTGCGACACCAAGAGCATGGCCGCGACCGGACAGAGCACGGCGTACCCGCTGGTCTCCTCGTCACCGATCCCGTCGCTGAACGACGTCTCGGTGCACGGCTTCCCGAAGTTCGACACCGACGTACCGGACCTGTACCGGTACGAGATCTGGAAGCAGGACTTCGCCAAGCACGGCCCGGCGAACCTGAACATGTTCTGGCTGTCCAGCGACCACACCGGTGGCCCGCCGAACGGCGCCGCGCAGGTCGCCGACAACGACCTGGCCACCGGCAAGATCATCGACCAGATCTCGCACAGCAAGTACTGGAAGGACTCCGCGATCTTCGTCGTCGAGGACGACTCCCAGGCCGGCCTGGACCACGTCGACGGCCACCGGGCCCCGATCCAGATCATCAGCCCGTACGCGCGGCACGGCGTGGTCGACAGCCGCTACTACACCCAGATTACGATGATCCGCACGATCGAGCAGATCCTCGGCGTCAAGCCGATGAACCAGAAGGACACCGCGGCGACCCCGATGGCGTCGGCGTTCACCGCGCGGCCCGACTTCACGCCGTTCAACGCCGTCCCGAACCGGACGTCGCTGACCGCGGGCCTGCCCACGCCGCCGCCGTGCGGTGCGGACGTCCCCGCGGCGCAGAACCCGAACGCCGCACCCGCGCCGAAGGCCGTCGTACCGGCCGCCCAGCAGGACGTCGCGGCGCAGTGGGACAGCTGGAAGACTCAGCAGAAGCTCACCGGGCCCGACGCCCGCGCGGACTTCGCGAACCCGGCCCAGATGAACCACTTCGACTGGTACCAGGCGCACGACTGGTCGACGCCGTACCCGGGGGAGAGCAAGATCTTCGCCCCGGCCGACGTACCGGGCGCGGTGATCCCGTCGGCTGAGAACGACGGCTGATCCATCGTGACCGACAAGGGCGTGCGGCGAGGTGCCGGAGAGCTGGAGGCGCAGGTGATGGCCGCGCTCTGGGCTTCCCGCACGCCCTTGACGACGTCGGAGGTGCAGGCGCAGATCGGCGAAGGGCTTGCGTACAACACGCTCCAGACCATCCTGACCCGGTTGACGGCCAAGGGCCTGCTCGAGCGGGCGGAGCGAGGCCGGGCGCACGTCTACTGGCCGACCAAGGACGAGGCGTCGTCGGCCGCCGCGCAACTGCGGACGACTTTGCGGGCGGTCGGAAATCGCGAGGAGGTCCTGCGCGAGTTCGCTGCCGTGCTCGACGACGACGAGGCGGAGATCCTCCGGCAGTGGTTGTCCAACCGGGCGGGGGAGTCGTGAGGGTCTGGGTCTATCTGCCGCTGCTGCTGAGCATCCTGTTCCCCCTGGCGACGGCCCGGACGGCCGCCATGCTGCGGCCGCTGGCCGCCGTACGGGTTGCGACGGCCGGCGCCGCCGTCGCCGCATTTGCGTCCACCTGCAGTCTGACCCTGCTGTCGTTGACGCTGTTCGACGACCTGCCGCCACTGTCGGCGTTCGAAGGACGGCCCGAGCTCGGCCTGCCGGAACCTGTTCCCGACTGGCTGGGAGCGACCGCGGCGCTGATTCTGCTGGCCGTGACGGTCCGATTCCTGCGCGAGGTGCGACGCCGTCACCAGGTCGTGCGCGAGTTACGAGCGATCAAGACGCCGTACGCCGGACTGGCGGTGGCCGACCTCACGGAGGCGTTCGCCGTTGCGGTCCCGGGACGGCCTGGGCACGTCCTCGTCACTTCGGGGATGCTGCGCGTCCTCAGCGAAGCCGAGCGGCGAGTCCTGCTCGCGCACGAGCGCTCCCACCTGAACCGGCGACACCATCGGCTCGTCGCTGTCGCTGCTTACTCGGCCGCGGCGAACCCGTTGCTGACCAGCCTCGTGAGCCTGACCAGCTACCTGGTGGAGCGCTCGGCCGACGAGGACGCCGCCGCAGAGGTCGGTGATCGGGACATGGTCGCCCGAGCCGTGGCGAAAGCATCGCTGGCCGGATCCGGGCATGATCTGGCACCCGCTCTCGGTCTGCACGGTTCACAAGCAGTCGAGCGCGTGGCGGCCATCGCGGGCCCCCGCCCGCTGCCGCGCTGGCAGGGGCTGAGCTGGGTAGCGGCACTCGTCATCGCCCAACTGTTCGTCACCGCGATCGCGATCGTCGGATTCCTCGGTGTTGCTGCTGCTTGGCTCAGGATGCTGCTCGGCTAGACCTTCGTCCGGGTCCCGCTGCATCCCGGAAGTTCGTCGTCCGGGATGCGGTGTAGACCGGCTGCATGGTTGCTCCTTCTGAGCTCGTTGCGCCCGAGCTGGTCGAGGTCCGCCCGGGACATCACCTGGCGGTACGGCGACAAGGAAGCGGCGGCGTGCCGCTGCTGCTCATTCACGGGTTCCCTTGCACGAGCCGCATCTGGTCGCACAACCTCGTCCCGCTGGCCGAGGCGGGGTTCGACGTCGTCGCACCGGACTTGCGCGGCTACGGAGACTCCGACTTCGCGCCGGACGACTTCTACGACCTCAACGCGTTCACCACCGACCTCATCGGCCTGCTCGACAAGCTTGGCTGGAACCGCGCCGTCGTCGTCGGCCACGATCTCGGCGGGGCGGTCGCCCTCGACCTGGCCAACCGCCACCCCGGCCGGGTGGATCGCCTGGTGATCCTGGACGACTCGATGCCCGACCTGGCCGAAGCGTTCGCGGCAGCGGGCATCCCGCCGAACCGACCCAAGCCCGCCGTCTACGACTACCACCGCCTCCAAGGGCGCCATGCCGACGCCTTGATCGCCGAACTGGCGACGCCTGAACAGCGGCGACGCTATGTCGGTGAGTTCTACGGGCACCGCATGTGGTGTCCACCCGATGCCTTCGACGAAGAGGATCTGGCCTTCTTGACCGAGCCGTACGGCGATGCCGCGCGGCTGCGCGCCGCCTTCGCCGACTACGAGGTGGTCATGGGCACCCGTTCGCTGTCGGCCCCGGAAATGCTCGACCGCCCGGTCCGGCAGCCGGCCCTCATCCTGATCGGCACCGACCAGGTCACCCTCGGCGACCACATCGACCAGCGATGCGCACTTGCCTTCCCGGGCGCGGCCGGACCGCTCTGGGTCAAGGGCGCCGGTCACTTCCTGCCGTGGGAGCGACCCGAGACGGTCAACCGCGCCATCCGCTTCTTCTGCGGCGACCTCTTGGCCGTCTGAGACTCACGGCGGGCTGTTTTCGCGGGCTTGTTCCTGGTGGACCAGCTCTGGCAGGTCTTTCAGGCGGGTGCGGGCTGTCAGTTGGCGGGCGATGCGTTGGTTGTCCTGGAGGCGGTCGGCGTTGCGGTCGAGGAACCACCAGTAGCCGGCGGTGAACGGGCAGGCGTCGGGGCCGACGCGGAGGCGCGGGTTGTAGCGGCAGTCGCCGCAGAAGTCGCTCATCTTGTTGATGTAGGCACCGCCGGCGGCGTACGGCTTGGTCGCGAGAAGGCCGCCGTCGGCGTACTGGGACATGCCGATCACGTTGGCGACCATCACCCAGTCGTAGCCGTCGACGAACGAGCGGTGGAACCAGTCCGTCACCTCCTGCGGGTTCCAGCCGCGCTGCATCGCGTAGTTGCCGAGGACCATGAGCCGGGGAATGTGGTGGACCCAGCCGTGCTCGCGGACGCCGCGCAGGACTTCCGACAGGCAACGCGCTTCGACGGTGCCGTCGGCATCGAGCTCGGTGAACCAGTCGGGGAGCGGCCGGCGGGCGAGGAGCTTGTTGCGATGCCGGTAGTCGTCGCCGAAGTGCCAGTACAGATGCCACATGTAGTCGCGCCAGCCGATCAGCTGACGGACGAACCCCTCGACCGAGGCGAGTGGCGCGGCACCGTCGCGGTAGGCGTCCTCGGCGCGCTCGACCGCTTCGAGCGGATCGAGCAGGCCGAGGTTCAATGGTGCCGACAGCAACGAGTGGGCCATCCAGTCGTCGGCGGTGAGCATCGCGTCCTCGTGCGGACCGAACCCGGGCAGCCGGTGCTCGACGAAGTCGCGCAGGACGTGCAACGCCTCCCGCCGGGTGACGGCGAACCGGCGAGGACCGTCGTCGCCGACGAAGCTGACGTCGCCGTCGCGCTGCCAGCGGTCGAGATCGGCCCGGACCTCCTCGTCGATCTCGTCCTCGGTGGGCCACCACGGTTCCGCGGTGCCGAGGGTCGGCTGCTTCGGTGGTGCTTCGCGGTTGTCGTGGTCGAAGTTCCACCGGCCGCCGGCCGGGTTGCTGCCCTCCATCAGGACGTCGAGCCGGACCCGGGCCTCGCGGTAGAAGTCCTCCATCAGCAACCGCTTCGCACCGCGCCGGCCGGCCCAGTCCTCGAAGTCCTCGCGGCTGGTAGCGAACCCCCGCGCCGCGAGGACCTCGACGCGCTCGAGACCGCGGACGAACCGATCAGCGGCGTACGACGTGGGTTGGCAGACGGTGAGCTCACCGCTGACCCGGTCGAGCGCCTCCCGGTAGGTGTCCGCTTGTTCGAACTGGACCCGGTCGCCGAGCTCGGCCGCGCGATGCCTCAAGGCGGACAGCACCAGGTGGGCCTTCTGACGATGGAACCGCCGCCGGGCGAACACCGCCCTCGACTCGATCAGCAGAGCCGGCTGGTCGGTCGCGTCCAGGAAATGAGGTCCGAGCTGGTCGGCGAACAGCCATCGTCGCTTCATGGTCCCGCAGTACCCAATCCCCGGGCTGCCCTACCCGATCAGATGTCCAGCGGCCGCAGCACCAACCAGATGCCGTGGGCAATCTGCTTGTTGCCCTTGTTGATGTCCAGGGCCCACGGGTTCACCAGCGGGTCGGAGTCGTTGCGGTCAGCATCGATCAGCCGGATCAGGCGGTAGCGCTTGCTCAGCACATCGACCTTCAGAGTGCCTCCGGGCAGCGCCGTGGTCAGCTTGGCGCCGTCGGACTTGAGCGCCGTACGGCTGTCGATCGTGGCGCCGGGGACCACGTGGTACAGCAGAACGGCCTCGATGGTGTCGACGCCCAGCAGTCCGGCCAGCCCGGCGAAGAGCTGGCTCTCCGAGCGGTACCACTTGCCGGTCAGGTCCTTGGCCAGCAGCTGGAAGGCCCGATCGCTCGGCAGGAAGGCGGTGAGCGCGGTGTTGCCGTCGGCAAGCACCTTGACCGGGCTGTTCGGCTTGGCCGCCAGGACCGCACCGACCGCCTGGGTCAGCACGTCGTAGTCCTTCCAGTTGCGGTCGAACGTGTCACCGTCCGAGGCCAGTACGGCGGCCAGGCTGCGAGTTCCGAGCCGCTGGGTCGCGTCGGCCTGGGTCGTGGTCGCGACGGCGCTGGTGAGCAGCACTCCGAACGCGACGGCACTGGCGGTCAGACGTCGTGAGATCTTGCGCATGGGACAACCTCTCGGCCGGGACGACGGCACCGTTGCCGCCGTACTCCATGCTTCTTCCGGATGGCGGCCCGTTGCGGATGCACCTGTGCGAAAGTTGTGCAACGCCGGGCTTGAACGGACCCGGCGCCTGGTGTGGTTCGCGAGCGTGTACGGCGGCCAAGGCGCACCCCGGATCGCTCCGCGGCCAGCGCTCACCCGAAGCCGAAGGTGAGCACTGAGACTCCGGGTTCTACAGCGTCGCGATCGCGGTCACTCCGAGGGCGACGCCGACGACGTAGGTGCCGGTTGCGCCGAGAGCGCGCAGAGGGGTGTACGCGGCGAGGGTTTTCGCGGTGAGCATGCCGGCGGCGTGCACGGTGCGGACCAGCAACGCCGCGACGGCCAGGGCGTCGACCCACCAGGTGGAGGACAGCACCGAGCAGACCAGGAGCAGGACGATCATCGTCGGGATGTACTCGGCGGCGTTGCCATGGGCCCGTACGGCGATCATCAGCGCGGAGGCGGGGTCGGTCGGCAGTTGGTTGCCGCCCTGCTTGCCGGTGATCCCGCGCTGGCGGCTGACGTTGGCACCCAGGAGGAACAGCAGGATGCCCATCAAGGCGATGCAGATGACGGTGACGGTACTCATGTGAGGACTCCCAGGGTTGATGCGGTCAGTTGGCGGACGATGTCGAGGCTGAGCTCGGTGCCGAGCAGGGCGTCGGTCTTGTGCATGCCGCCGGGGCAGGTCACGTTGACCTCGATCAGTCGGCCGGCGATGACGTCCAGACCGGCGATCGCGATGCCGTGACGGCGCAGGTGCGGACGGAGCGCGGCGACGATCGCCCGGTCGTCGTCGTCGATGTCCGCGACCGCGACCGGCGGGCCGATCCGGAAGTCGTCGACCGACGGCCGGCGCAGTACGGCGCCGACGATCTCCGCGTCGAGCAGGAACAGTCGCTTGTTGCCGTCCTCGACGCTGGACAGGTACTGCTGGGCGATCACCTGGCGACGACCGCCGTGGGTGGCGGACTCGAGCAGCGCGATCGCGGCGTGGTCGTCATCGACCAGCCAGACGTCGAGTCCGGCGAAGCCGTCGACGGGCTTGACCACCGCCGTACCGACCCTGGCCACGAAGTCGCGGAGATCGGTGACCGCGGTGCCGACGTACGTCGGTGGGCACAGTTCGGGGAAGCGCAGCGCGATGAGCTTCTCGTGCATCGCGCGGATGCCTTCGGGCCGGTTGATCACGCGGGTGCCCGCGGCCTCGACCAGGTCGAGCAGGTACGTCGTGTGCAGGTACCGCTGGTCGACCGGCGGGTCGATGCGCAGGTGCACCAGGTCGGCGCCGGCGACGTCGATGACGGCGCGGTCGCGCTCGTCCCACCAGGTCGAATCGACGATCCAGCGATGGTCGCCACCCGACGGGCGTCGCGGTCGCAGCCGGATGCGGCGGGCGTCGGCACGCACTCGGCCATCCACGACGGCGAGCTCTTCGGGCCGGCAGCACAAGACGTCGAGGCCGAGATCCTGGGTCGCACTCATCAGGCCGATGGTGGCGTCGATGTCGGGCTGCAGGCCGTTGAGCGGGTCGGTGACGAACAAGACGGTGTTCATGCGACTGGCTCCAGATCTGGGACCCGCACCAGTTCGCGACCGCGGTCTGCGATGGCGGGGTCTCCTGCGGCGGCCGCGCGCCAGTGCTCGGCCAGGTGGGGGACTTCGGGTTCGAGTGCGCGGAGCGTTCGGCGGCGCAGCTCGTCGTCGTACAGGAGGTTCTCGAGTACGGCGACCACGCGACCGAGCGCGGCCGGCTGCTGTGCGTCGAGGAAGCGGACCTCGAGATAGGTCGTCCGCGGTCGCACGGGCGGGAACAGCGTGGTCAGGTGCTCGGCCGGGCCGCCGGAGGTGAAGACCGTGGCGCCCGCCGCGAAGGACGTGTACGCCGTGATCGGGTCGTCGCCGAGCAACAGCCGCTCGTCGAATCCGGTCCGGTCGGGGTCGACCTCCAGCCAGGTGCTGAGCCTGCCGCCGGGTCCGGCGCTCCTCGCGAAGACTGCGGCCAGGAACGGGCCGGCGAGGTTGAGGACCCGCCACTGCTCGGCACCGGCACGGCCGGGCCACCAGTCCAGGCACACCTGCGTGGAGGCGGTTCGGCGCATCATCCGGCGGCCTGCTGGACCGATTGTGTCGAAGTGGCGCTGCATGGCGGCGTACCGGGGAGCCGTCAGTTGCAGCGGGACCTGAGCTTCGGGGCGCGGGTCGCAGGGGAGTGCGTCGATGCGGATCCCGGCCGTGGTGAGGTTGCGCTGGAGGTCGTCGGTCATGTCACTGACCAGGCGCATCATGGCGGCCGATCCGGGCGCGCAGGGCAGGCTCAGTTCGAGCTGACCGCCGGGTTCGAAGCCGACGTACCGCGCGGCGGCCGCCGTACGGGCTGCTCGGCGTACTCGCTCGATGGGCACGGCCGCGCCGGTCGCGGTGTCGGCGACGATGAACTCCTGCTCCACCGCGACCCGAGTCCGCCGGCGGCCTTGGGCGAACAGGCCGGTGACCAGCGTGCGTAGCTCCTTGGGATCCATGATGCCCCCTGATACTGTAAGGATTCCTGTCGAAATATTGGAAGGAATCCTTACGGATGTCAAGGGCTGAGTTGCCCCGGCCGGATCGCAAGCCGATGATCGCGCTGGTCGACCGGGCGAACCGGGCACTGCAGGCGGACATGGTGCGGACCGCGCACCGGCGCGGTCACCTCGAGGTGAAGCCCGCCCACAACTCCGTCTTCGCGACGCTGGCCGAGGAGGGCTCGCGCGCCGCGGACATGGCTGTCCGGGCCGGGATCACCCGTCAGTCGATGGGGGAGGTGATCCGTGACATGGTCGCCCTCGGCCTGCTCGAGATGCGCCCGGATCCCGAGGACCGGCGGGCCAAGCTGGTCACCTACACCGAGCACGGCCGTTGGGTCGCCGGGCGCGGGTACGAGCACCTGATCGAGCTCGACCAGCGCTTCGCCGACGAGATCGGCCGAGCGGAGTACGACACGGCGCGCGAAGTACTCGCACGAATCGCCGTACTGCTGGAACGCTGGGAAGCCGACGACCCCGGGCTCAGTCGGTGAATTCGAGCGTGCCGATGGTGCGGGCCATGTTCCCGGTGCCGATGAGGGTGATGCTGCTCATGAGGTGTGCTCTCTTTCTGGTGTGGTTCAGATGGCGGTGGTGCCGCCGTCGGCGGTCAGTTCCAGGCCGTTGACGTAGCTGGAGTCGTCGGAGGCCAGGAACAGGGCGACGGTGGCGATCTCTTCCGGGCGGCCCATCTGTCCGCGGGGGATGAGGGACTCGAAGGCGGCCCTGGTTGCCTCGTCGAAGAGTTCTTCCTGCTTGGCGGTCGCGACCTGGCCAGGGGTCAGGACGTTGACCCGGATCTTGCGGTCGCGCAGTTCGTTGAGCCAGACGCGGGCCCAGGCCTGCTGCACGGCTTTGCTTCCGGCGTACAGGCTCCAGCCGGGGAAGGCGCCGAGTGAGGCGTTGGACCCGGTCATGATGATCGAGCCGTGGTCGTTGATCAGTGGCAGTGCCTTCTGCACGGTGAACAGGGTCCCGCGCGCGTTGAGCCCGAAGGCGCGGTCGAACTGTTCCTCGGTGATCTCGCCGAGGACGGCGGGTTCTCCCATTCCGGCGCTGGCCCACAGGACGTCGATCGAGCCCTTCTCCCGCTTGACGGTGTCGTACAAGCGGTCCAGGTCGTCCAGATCGGCCGCATCACCTTGTACGGCGGTGATGTTGCGGCCGATCTCCTTGACG
Source organism: Kribbella endophytica (assembly GCF_054781295.1). Lineage (NCBI taxonomy): Bacteria > Bacillati > Actinomycetota > Actinomycetes > Propionibacteriales > Kribbellaceae > Kribbella > Kribbella endophytica. Next base: position 735,008 of record NZ_BAAGUR010000004.1, on the reverse strand, counting down.
GCATCGTCCAGCGCGTCCTGACGCCGGGCCTGGACGAAGACGTGCGCTCCTTCGTCGACGAAGAGTTTGGCGCCGGCCAGTGCCATGCCGGTGGATCCGCCGGTGATCACCGCGACCTTGCCATCGAGCTTTCCCACGATCACTCCGCTGGGGTTGAGGAATTGGTTATGTACACCAACTTGTGTACGTAACGTATCCCGGCGATCGGGCGGAGTGCAAGCTAAGTACACCGATCGGTACCAAGCGGCCTACACTGGACGCATGACGGAGTCGGAGAAAGGGCCCCTGGGCAGACGTCGCGGCAGAGGTGCACGCGAGCGGATCCTCAGCGCGTCACAGCAGCTGTTCCGCGATCAGGGCATCAACCGCACCGGCATGGACCAGCTCTGCGCCGTGGCCCAGGTGTCCAAGCGCACGGCGTACCAGCACTTCCCGAGCAAGGACGAGCTGGTCGCTGAGTACTTGCGTCGATTCGATCCCGACGTCATGCCCGGAGTGTTCGACCGCACCGACCTCACACCTCGCGAACGACTTCTCGCCGCCTTCGAGATCCCCGCGTCCATGCCCCTGTGTCCCTACATCGCGGCGGCCGTCGAACTCCACGACCCTCAGCACCCGGCGTCCGAGTACGCCCGCGACTACAAGCTCGCCATCGCCGCGCGGCTGACCGAAACCGCCCGCGAAGCCGGCGCCGCCGACCCCGAACAACTCGGCGAACAACTGGCGCTGCTCATCGACGGCGCCTCGGCCCGCACCCGAGTCCTCAACAGCGAATCCTTCCCGACCGCTGCCGCCATCGCTGCTGTCCTCATCGACAACGCCATCCCCGCGTCATCTCCGCGGCCGCCCCGCGGAACCACCGGGTCTGCGTCCGCTGCGGTCGGAGGCCGATGACACCTCGCCGGCGGGAAGGGATCTGACGCAGGCCGAGATCGTTGGCCTGGGCGGTTCGGCTCAGGGTCGGCCAGGCGTCAGGCGGAAGACGCGCGCCGATGGTTCGAGGGTCGTGGTGGTGACGGTCAGGGAGTCGTCGGTCTGGGTGAAGGTCCAGCCGTCGAGGTCGGTGGGGAAGTGTGGGGCCACGGTCGAGTGGGGGAGCGGGAGCGTGATGGTGGACGGTCCCGCCGCGCGCTGCCACAGGGTCAGGTAGGAGACGGTCGGGCCGTTGAGGGCGAGGGCGATCCATTCGTCGTCCCACGCGGGAAGGCCCAGCGGCCAGGACGGGACGAGGGTGTCGAGGTCGGCGAGGATCTCGCGGTGTGCGGCCAGCGCCGACCGGATCAGCTCGAGCTCGGTCGCGTCCATCCGGTTCAGGTGGCCCGAGAGGTAAAGCCTGCCGGGGATGCCGTTGACGAGCGCGAAGACGAACTCCTCCCGGGTGCTGCCGCTGATCGGGTACGCCCAGTGACCCGCCTGTTCCGGCAGTACGGCGGCCGGCGCGGCTGCGGTGATCGGTGCGTAGAGCAACGGATGTTCCTGGTCCGACGTCGACTGCAGGTGCAGGCGGGACAGCATGGCGTAGTCCATCCGCATCGCGCCCGAGGCGCAGTTCTCGATCAGCAGGTCCGGATGCCGTTCCTGGAGACCGTCGAGCCAGTCGAGCAGTGCGCGGTTGTGCTCCAGAAGCCCTTGTCCCAAAGATGTTCCGCCCTTGTCGGTACCCGGGCCGGTCGTCGTGTTGTTGTCGAACTTGAAGAAGCCCACCCCGAAGTCCGCGACCAGCCGGTCGACCGTGTCGTCCAGGTGCTGCCGGGCGGCCGGGCTGCGCAGGTCGAGCAGGTACCGGCCGGACTGAGTGATCCGGGTGCCGCCGCGGGTCAGGAACGCGTCGTCGGGGAGCTCGAGCGCGACCGGCGAGCGGGTGCCGATCACTTCGGGCTCGAGCCAGAGGCCGGGCACCATGCCGCGCGCGTGGATCCGCTTGATCACTTCACCGAGTCCGTTGGGGAAGCGGGTCGTCGACGGTTGCCAGGCACCGACCGTGTTCCACCAGTCGCCTTCGGCGTACCAGCCGGCGTCGATGCAGAAGTAGTCGGCGCCGACGTCCGCGGCCGCGTCGATCAGCGGCAGCAGCTTCTCGGTGGTGGGATCACCCAGCAGGGTGTTCATGTAGTCGTTGTAGACGACCGGCATCCGGTCGTCGATCGGACGACGACGCCGTACGGCGCGGCGCTGGCGGGTGAGGGCCGCGAACGCGCCGTCCCGGTCCGGCCCGGCGACGAGTGACACCGGCACGGTCGTGAACGGCCTGTCCGCGCTGAGTTCGACGCTCCACTGGTGCTCCTGATCGGTCGGACCGCTCAGCAGCAGGTAGCCGCCGTACCGGCTCTCGCCGATCTCGTAGTGCCACGGCCCGTTGTGCTCGATCTGCCACCCGAGGGCGGACCGGGAGTCGAGCAGTACGCCGACAGGCAGCCGCTCGCCGCTCGACCACGAGTCCACGCTGGTCACCGCGGTCCGGCTTCTGGCGACGGGGCGGTGGGGAGCGCGGACGATGTCGACCAGCGCTCCGGAGCGCAACCGCTGGACGGACCACCGGCTCTCCGCCATCCAGGTCGTCTCGGCGGAGTACAGCTCGACGTCCACCGACCCGAGGCCGACGACCAGCGACGACAAGAAGGTGAGCTGCAGCGTCCCCGACCCGACGAGTGCTGCTTCCGACCAGGCGCGAACCCCGGCGCCGGCTTCGAACACGCTGGTGACCTGCAGACCCGACTCGGGATCCTCCTGGAGGATGCGCAGCGTCGTACCGGTGTCGTCGTGGCGGACGTAGCGCAGCCGCTCACCGAGCACGGTGTCGACGTGCCGGTTGTTGCTGAGCGTGCGCCCGGAGCCGACGGCCGAGACCTCGACCAACGCCTGGCCCGGTGCGCCGGTGCCGGTCTGCGGCTCGTGACCGACAGTCAGCCGGACAGGACCGTCGTCGAGGGTGAACGTCAGGGACAGGTCAGGCGTGTTCCAGTGCAGTGGTCTCATCCGGTGACTCTCTCTTCGTGCCCGTCAGGTCGAGTCCGAGGAGCGAGTCCTCGACGGTGAACAGATGCGTGGCCATCCGGACCCGCGCGCGGTCGGGGTCGTGGGCCGTGAGGGCGGACAGGATCAGGAGGTGCTCGCGGTGCGCGGTGTCGTCCGCGCCGGGCTGGGTGATGGATCGGCGCAACCGGTCGCGCATCGTCCGTCCACCCAGCGCGTCGATCAGAGCGGCCAGGACCGGGTTCCCGGCCGACTGCGCGATGATGCGGTGGAAGGCGATGTCGTTCTCGATCACGGTCTCGTGGTTGGGCTCGTCCAGCATCAGCTCGGCCTCGTTGTGGCGCAGCAGCTCGGCGGCGGCCTGCAGGTCGTCCGGGCCGATGCGCTGGGCGGCCGCGGCGGCCGCCTCGGTCTCGAGAATTCGTCGTACGCCGTGCAGGTGATGGGTTCCGCTGCCGGCCTGCAGGTCCACCACGAACCCCATCGGGGCCAGCAGGATCGACGGATCGAGCGCGGTGACGTACGTCCCGTCGCCCTGCCGGGTCTCCAGGACGCCCATGATCGACAGGGCCCGCACTCCTTCCCGCAGCGGGTTGCGCGAGACGCCGAGGGCCGCGGCGAGGTCCTTCTCGATCGGGAGCCGGTCGCCCGGGCGGAGGTCGCCGTCGACGATCATCTGCCGGATTCCCTGCACGACCACGTCGCTCTGGGAGAAGCCGGGAGTACGAGGCTGTTCGGCCACCTTGGCGGGGGTCATGGACGCGGATCCTCGCCGGCGCGGGACGACCAGTAGGTGCCTTCGGGGAATTGGTAGGTCTCCAGTGACTGCCTGTGCATCTCGGCACTGTAACCGGGCGCCGCCGGCAGTACGTACGCACCGTTGCTGACCACGCAGGGTTCGGTGAAGTGCTCGTGCAGATGGTCGACGTACTCGGTGACCCGGCCCTCGAGGCTGCCCGACACGGCGACGTAGTCGAAGACGGCGAGGTGCTGGACGAGCTCGCACAGCCCGACACCGCCCGCGTGCGGACAGACCGGTACGCCGAACGAGGCGGCGAGAAGGTAGACCGCGAGGACCTCGTTGACGCTGCCGAGCCGGGCCGCGTCGAGCTGGCAGTAGTCGATCGCCTCGGCCTGGAAGAGCTGCTTGAACAGCACCCGGTTCATGCCGTGCTCGCCGGTGGCGACACCGATGGGCGCGATGGCCTTGCGGATCGCCGCGTGGCCGAGGATGTCGTCGGGGCTGGTGGGCTCCTCGATCCACAGCGGGTCGAACTCGGCCAGGGCCTTGATCCACTCGATCGCCTGCGGCACGTCCCACACCTGGTTGGCGTCGATCATCAAGTGGCCGTCGGGGCCCAGCACCTCGCGAGCGATTCCGCAGCGCCGGACGTCGTCGGCCAGGTTCGCGCCGACCTTCAGCTTGACGTGTTTGTAGCCGCTGGCAACGGCTTCCTCGCAGAGCCGGCGAAGTTTCTCGTCGGAGTAGCCGAGCCACCCCGCGGAGGTGGTGTAGCACGGGTAGCCGGACTCCTCGATCTGCTGGATCCGTTCCTTGCGGCCCGGCTCCTGCGCGGCCAGCAGGGCGACGGCCTGCTCGGCGGTGAGAACGTCGCTCAGGTACCGCAGATCGGCAGCGGCGACCAGCTCTTCGGGTGACATCTCGGCCAGCAGTCGCCACAGCGGAAGCCCGGCCTGCCGGGCAGCCAGGTCCCAGACCGCGTTCATCACCGCGGCCAGGGCGAGGTGGATGACCCCCTTGTCCGGACCGAGCCAGCGCAACTGACTGTCCGACTGCAACTCCCGGTAGATCGCGCCGAGGTCCGAGCAGATCTCGTCGACGTCCCGGCCGATGAGCGGCTCCGCCCGTTGCACCGCGGCCGCGACGCACAGGTCGTTGCCGCGGCCGATGGTGAAGGTGAAGCCGAAGCCACTGAGACCGGGGTCGTCGGTGTGCAGGACGACGTACGCCGCGGAGTGGTCGCCGTCCTTGTTCATCGCGTCCGAGCCGTCCTGGTTCAGCGAGGTCGGGAAGCGGACGTCGATGACCTCCACCGAACTGATGCGTGGCATGCGGACCCCTCACGTTCACAATTGATGGCATCTTTATCTGCCTCGATGACGACCAAGTATGGACCAGGAGCGCACGCGGCGCTACGATCCCGGCAATTCATGGGATCAATAACTCACTCGTCTCGGAAGGCTCTGATGTGGGCGACCTGAAGAGCTCGAATCCCGCCGGTGCGCGAAGGCTGCTCTACGACCGGCCCGCCGGAACCTGGCTGGAGGCGTTGCCGGTCGGCAACGGGCGGATCGGAGCGATGTGTTTCGGGGGCGTCGGCAGCGACCGGATCGGGCTCAACGACGAGACGCTGTGGTCGGGTGGCCCCGAAACCGCCCGGCTGTTGTCGGCGCCGCTGGGCGCGACCGGCGCGGACGCCGTACAGGCCGTCCGTGATGCGCTTGAGGCGGGCGACGTTCGCCGGGCGCACGAGTTGGCGGGCGGCTTCCACTCCGGCTACTGCCAGGCCTACCTGCCGCTGGGCGATCTGCTGCTCGAAACGCGCATCGGCGGCCGGATCCCTGTGGTGGAAGAGGTTACGGCGTACCGAAGAGAGCTCGATCTCGACGGTGCGATCGCCACGACGCAGTACGAGTACGGGACAGTGGCGGTTCGGCAGGAGGTCTTCGTCAGCGCGCCGGACGGCGTGCTCGTTCAGCAGTTGACCGCGTCGGAGCCCGTCCTCGGCCTGGGCTGCCGCTTGACGTCGCAGTTGCGGGCAACGCCGTACGCCGTCGAGGACGGGCTCGGCCTGTTCGTGCAGGCACCCGCCGACGTCGCACCGCCGCACCGCGACGTGCCGGAACCCGTGCGGTACTCGGACGGTGCCGACCGCGGAATGGAGGGCGCGATCGCCTTGCGGGTAACGAGCGACGGCCGGATCCGCGCGAGCGAGGGCGAGCTCGTGGTGGAGGGCGCGACCCAGATCACCGTCGTGCTGTCCACGGCTACGGGGTACGACGGTCCGTTCGCCACGCCGACCCGGACCGCGCAGGAGTGCTGGTCGACCGCGGACCGGACCGTGCTTTCGGCGCTGGAGCGTTCGTACGACGTACTACTGGCTGATCACCAGCGAGACCATCGACGACTGTTCCGCCGTGCGTCGCTCGAGCTGGCGGGACCGGCGGAGGAATCCGCGCTGCCGACCGATGTCCGGATCGAACGAAGCTCCCAGGCCGACGACCCGGCGCTGGCCGCGCTCGCCTTCAACTACGGGCGCTACCTGATGGTCGCGGGCTCGCGGCCCGGCGGGCTGCCGACCACGCTGCAGGGAATCTGGAACGACATCCTGCGGCCGCCGTGGAGCTCCAACTTCACCGTGAACATCAACACCGAGATGAACTACTGGCCGGCCGAGACGACCAACCTGTCCGAGTGCCACGAGCCTTTGCTGCGGTACGTCGGTGACCTCGCGCGAGCCGGCCGCCGGACGTCCCAGGAGCGCTACGGCTGCGGCGGCTGGACCGCGCACCACAACACCGACGCCTGGTGCTGGTCGTTCCCCGTCGAGGGTGATCCCCGCTGGTCGAACTGGCCGATGGCCGGTGCCTGGCTGGCTCGTCACCTGTGGGACCACTACGAGTTCAGCGGCGATCTGAAGTTCCTCGGTGATTCCTGGCCGGTACTGCGGGGTGCGGCGGAGTTCTGCATCGACTGGCTGGTCGAGCTGCCCGACGGCAGTCTCGGTACGGCGCCGTCGACCTCGCCCGAGAACGACTACCTCGCCGACGACGGGCAACCCGCCTCCGTCACGGTGTCGTCGACGATGGACCTCGCGCTGATCTCGGACCTGTTCCTGCGGGTCGAGCAGGCCGCGGAACTGCTCGACGTGGTCGATCCGCTGGTCGGCGAGCTCACGACCGCCCGCAAGCGGCTGCCCGAGCCGGCGATCGGCGCTCGGGCGCAACTGCAGGAGTGGGCCGCCGACCTGCCCGAGGAAGATCCGCACCACCGGCACATGTCCCCCCTGATCGGCCTGCATCCCGGCAGCGCGATCACACCGGACGGCACGCCCGAGCTCGCCGCCGCCGCGGCCAGATCGCTGGACCTGCGGGGTGACGAAGCGACGGGATGGTCGCTGGCGTGGAAGATCTGCCTCCGCGCGCGGTTGCGCGACGCGGCCGCGGCGCACCGCCTGGTGCAGGCGTTCCTCAGACCGGCCGACGACACGGCGACCGGCCGGCCAGGCAGCGGCGCCGGTGTCTACCCGAACCTGTTCTGCGCCCACCCGCCGTTCCAGATCGACGGCAACTTCGGCGCGACCGCCGGGATCGCCGAGATGCTGCTGCAGAGCCACACCGACGAGATCGAGCTGCTGCCCGCGTTGCCGACCGAGTGGGCCAGCGGACGGGTGTCCGGCCTCAGGGCGCGGGGAGCCGTGACCGTCGACATCGCTTGGACGCCGTACGGCGTGGAGGCCGTCCTCACCGCGGACCGGGACCAGGACCGGGTCGTCCGTCACGGTGCGGAACGCGCCGACGTACGGCTGACCGCCGGAGTCGGACTCCGGGTGAACGCAGTGCTCCGCCAGGACGAGGAGGTCTGATGGCAACGCTGACGACCGTACGGCCACCGGCCGGTGAGCTTCCGGAGCGGCGGAAACGACGGCGCCGGGAACGCGTCGGGATCAAGAGGTTCCGGCGAAGTCTCGGACGGCACTGGACCCTGTACCTGTTGATGGTCGTGCCGCTGGTGTGGTTCGTCGTCTTCAAGTACATCCCGATGTCGAACTCGGTGCTGGCGTTCAAGAACTACAACGTGATCAAGGGCATCTGGGCCAGCCCGTGGGTCGGCTGGCAGAACTTCGACACGTTCTTCCACAACCCGGTGTTCTGGACCCTGGTGAAGAACACCTTCGTGCTGTCGCTCTACACCGTCGGGGCCAGCTTCCCGCTCGCGATCGTCCTGGCCCTGGCGCTGAACGAGTTGCGCACCGGACTGTTCAAGAAGACCGTGCAGCTGGTCACCTATGCGCCGTACTTCATCTCCACCGTCGTGGTCGTCTCGATGACGATCCTGCTGCTGTCGCCGCGGTTGGGCATCGTCAACGAGGGCCTCGGCTTCTTCGGCGTACCGTCCATCGACTTCCTGGGAAATCCGGACTACTTCCGGCACATCTACGTCTGGTCCGACGTCTGGCAGACCACCGGGTACTCCGCGGTGATCTACCTGGCCGCGCTGTCCGGCATCGATCCCGCCCTGCACGAGTCAGCCAGGATCGACGGCGCCAGCCGGTTGCAGCGGATCCGGCACGTGGACCTGCCGGGCATCATGCCGACCGCGGTGATCATCCTGGTACTTGCTGTCGGCAACATCATGGCGATCGGGTTCGAGAAGGCCTTCCTGCTGCAGAACCCGCTCAACCTGAGCCAGTCGGAGATCATCGCGACCTACGTCTACAAGACCGGTCTGCTCAACGCCGACTTCAGCATGGCGACCGCGGTGGGGCTGTTCAACTCGGTGATCAACCTGGCCCTGCTGCTGATCGTGAACGTCATCGCCAAGCGGATCACCGGGAACGGATTGTGGTCATGACCACTGCGACTGAGCCAAGGACGATGACCAGGGCCGAGCGCCGGGCGGCTCGCGCCCGCCGGATCCGCGAGCCGCGCACCGACCGCGTCTTCATGTTCTGCGTCTACCTGCTGCTGGTGGTGTTCGGCCTGGTCGTGCTGCTGCCGCTGCTCTACATCGTGGCCAGTTCGTTCAGCAGTCCGGAGGCGGTGTCGGCCGGCCGGGTGCTGTTCTGGCCGGTGGACTTCTCGCTGCGCGGGTACCACGCGGTGTTCCAGAACCCGCAGGTCGTCCACGGTTACGTGAACTCGTTGTTCTACACCGTGGTCGGCACCGTCGTCAGCGTCACGATGACGATCGCGATCGCGTACCCGATGTCGCGCCGTACGCTGGTCGGCCGCAACGCCGTGATGAGCCTGATCCTGTTCACGATGCTGTTCACCGGCGGGCTCGTACCGACCTACCTGGTGGTGCAGTCGGTCGGTCTGCTGGACACCCGGTGGGCGTTGATCGTCCCGCAGGCGATCGGGGTCTGGCAGGTCATCATCGCGCGGACCTACTTCCGGACCGCGATCCCGGAGGAACTGGTGGAGGCCGCCGATCTCGACGGCTGCGGGGACCTGCGGTTCCTGTGGTCGGTGGTGATCCCGCTGGCCAAGCCGATGATCGCGGTGGTGGCGCTGATGTACGCGATCCTGCAGTGGAACTCGTACTTCGACGCCCTGATCTACCTGAAGAACCCGGACCTGTACCCGCTGCAGCTGGTGCTGCGCAACATCCTCATCCTCAACACGTCCGGTGGTGGGGCCGTGGACGCGTCCGTCGCCCTGCAACGCCAGGAGCTGGCCGACCTGCTCAAGTACTCGCTGATCGTGGTGGCGAGTGTGCCGGTGCTGCTGATCTACCCGTTCGTCGCCCGCTACTTCACCAAGGGAATCCTGATCGGCGCCGTGAAGGGCTGATCCTCCGCAACACCTCGACCCTGTGAGGGACTTATGTCTGTACAGTTCACAAGGAGGAGGCAGGCCGCGGTTGCCGGCCTGAGCCTCCTGGCACTCGCGCTGGCGGCCTGCTCCGGGCAAGGCTCGGGTGACGACGCGCAGGGCAAGCCGCTGCCGACGATCACCGGGAATCCCGATGTCACGCTGAACGTGTTCGCGCCGCAGTCGGCCGACCAGAACCTCGCCACGAGCGATTTCACCAAGCTGGTGAAACAGAAGGTCAACGTCACCGTCAAGTGGCAGACCACCACGTACGACGGCGGCCCCGCCAAGGAGAAGCGGCAGATCTCGCTGGCCAGCGGCGACTATCCGGATCTGTACCTGCTGATCCCCTGGGTCGACCAGTTCACGACGGCGGAACTGCTGAAGCTGGGAAGTCAGGGTGTCGTCGTACCGCTGAACGAGCTGATCGACCAGTACGCGCCGAACATCAAGAAGGCGCTGGACTCCACGCCGGAGTGGAAGGCGATGGCGACCGCGCCGGACGGAAAGATCTACGGGATGCCGCAGTGGGTGGACTGCTTCCACTGCTCGTACCCGGACAAGCTGTGGATGAACTCGGCCTGGCTGAAGAAGCTGGGCCTCGAGCAGCCGAAGACCACCGAGGACCTGCGGAAGGTGCTCCAGGCGTTCAAGACCCAGGACCCGAACGGCAACGGCAAGGCCGACGAGATCCCGATCAGCGCGAACGTCCGCGACAGCCTCATCCCGTATTTCATGAACGCCTTCATCTACGACCCGCAAGGACAGAACAACAGCGGCGGCAACAACACCACACTGGTTCTCAACAACGGCAAGGTCGACGTCCAGGCGAACAAGGACGGCTGGCGCGAAGGCCTGCGGTACATCAACTCGCTCTACACAGAAGGCCTGATCGACAAGGGCGCCTTCACGCAGAACCCGGACGCGATGCAGCAGGAGGGCGACCACGGCGGCTCGGTCATCCTCGGCGGGGGCACCGTCATGCACTCGGGCATCTTCGTCACCGTCGGTTCGGCGGACGGGCGGGACAAGCAGTACGACGCGGTACCGCCGCTGACCGGTCCGGGTGGCGCGAACTACGCCGGCTACGTCTTCCCGAGTATTCCCGGCGCCACGTTCGTCCTGACGTCGAAGGCCACACCGGAAAAGCAGATCCAGGCGATCAAGATGCTCGACTACATCTTCACCGACGAGGGCCAGAGGAACGGGCAGTTCGGTTCCGAGGGCAAGGCCTGGACCAATCCCGGTCCCGGTGACGTGGCGCTCGACAAGTCGCTGAAGCCGAGCTTCAAGCAGATCCCGCTGAAGCCCGGCTCGACGCCGCGGAACTCCGGGTGGGGCCCGCTGGCGCAGTACAACAACACCGCGAAGTTCCGGAACTCCGAGGTGATCGACACCGACATCCACTCCCAGCCCGGGTACGAGCGCAAGCTGTTCGAGGCCACCAAGCTGTACGCCGGCAAGGAGGACAAGGCGCAGATCTACCCGTTCTGGAAGGTGTGGATCGACCCGTCGCTGGCCAGCGAGGTGGCGACTCTGCAGACCAACCTCGAGAACTACATCCAGCAGAACTCCCTGCAGTTCGTCACCGGGTCGAAGAACATCGACAGCGACTGGGACGCCTACGTCAAGGGCCTCGAGGGCCTCGGCCTGAAGCGCTACCTGGAGATCCAGCAGACGGCGTACGACAAGGTCCCCACCAAGTAACTCAGCCCCGGACCGGCCGGTTGGTGAACGGCCGGTCCGGTGTCCTGTCCACTGTCACGAGGAGAAATCTGTGCCGTTCGACGCGAGCTTCGAGTCCCTGACGGCTTTCGAGTGCCCGGAGTGGTTCCGGGACGCGAAGTTCGGGATCTGGTCGCACTGGGGCGCGCAGTCGGTGCCCCGGTACGGCGACTGGTACGCACGCAACATGTACCGGGAAGGCAGCGACCAGTACCGGTACCACCTGCGGACCTACGGGCATCCGTCGGAGTTCGGCTACAAGGACCTCGTCCGGCTCTGGCGGGCCGAACGGTTCGACCCGCACGAACTGATGGACCGTTTCGTTGCCGCGGGCGCCAAGTACTTCGTGGCCCAGGCGGCACACCACGACCACTTCTTCAACTACGACTCGGCCGTGAACCCGTGGAACTCGGTACGGATGGGTCCGGGCAAGGACATCGTCGCGCTGTGGAAGGCGGCCGCGGACGACCGCGGGCTGCCGTTCGGGCTCACCGAGCATCTCGGGGCCACGTTCAGCTGGACGGCTGTCAACAAGAGCGCCGACCGACTGGGCGCTTACGCCGGCGTACCGTACGACGGGACGGACCCGGCCTACCAGGACCTGTACCTCGACAACAGCCGGTACCTGCCCGCGGAGGACGTCGACGTCCCGGACCCCTGGTACGCCACCGAATCCGCGTGGCACGAGTATTGGCTCGCGGCCGTGACCGAGATGATCGACAAGTACCAGCCGGACCTGTTGTACACCGACGGTCCGTTGCCGTTCGGCGAGGCCGACTACGGCCCCGGTCTGCGGGCCGTCGCACACCTCTACAACACCAGCGCGAAGGTGCACGGCACGAGCCGCGCGGTGTACCAGCAGAAGGACCGCACGCCCGAGGTGAGCGCGGTCGGGGTGATGGACATCGAGCGGAGCCAGACCCGGGCGATCCATCCCACGCCGTGGCAGACCGACACGTCGGTCGGCGACTGGTTCTACAACGTCCGCGACGTCTACAAGACCGCCGGTCACGTGGTCGAGCTGCTGGTCGACATCGTGTCCAAGAACGGGAACCTGTTGCTGAACGTCCCGCAACTCCCCGACGGCACGATCGACAGCGAGTGCGCACAGTTGCTCGAGGACGTCGGTGCCTGGATGCGAATTTGCGGCGAGGGCATCTACGGGACCCGGCCGTTCCGGGTGTCCGGTGAGGGAACGTCCAACGTGGTCGTCCAGGGCTTCACCGAGGATCGGGTCAGCTGGACGAGCTCCGACTTCCGCTTCACCCGCCGCGACAACACCCTGTACGCCTTCCAACTGGCCTGGCCCGCCGACGGCCGATCGGTGATCCGGAGCCTCGTCGGTCACGAGACCGCGACAGAGGTCCGGCTCCTCGGCCACGGCCCGGTTCCGTTCGAGCAGTCGTACGGCGTACTGACGGTTCGCCTCCCCGACAAGGCTCCGCTGGACGTGGCGAACTGCCTGGCCATCACCCTGGGCTGACGTTTCCGGAGAGTCCGGCCCGGGGCAACTTGCATTGACCCGGGCCGGATGACGCAATTACGGGTAGCTCACCACGTTGACCGGGACGGTGCCGGGTGGGGTTACCGCGCCGGTGTCGTTGATGACGTGGGTGATCGTGCCCTGGTAGTTCAGGGACACGGTGCACAGGCTGTGGAAGCGCACTCCAGCGTTGTTCGGCGCCTCGAACGCGTTGTAGGCGCTGACCGAGGGGTTCACGTTGAAGAAGTTGTAGCTTCCCAAGCCCCAGGCCTCGTGCGAGGTGACGTTGTCGCCGACCTTGTACGCCGCGTAGCCGTTGCGGCCGCTCGGGCGGTTCCAGCTCGCCTGGTTCGGTACGTCGTACGGCATCTCGTTCTGGAAGAAGATCGTCCGGCCGCCCTGGCCGTTCCAGATCACCTGGGTCTTCTGGTAGTGCTCCACGAACAGGCCGGTGGCCAGCACGTTGTTGCCGTTGACAATCAGTCCGGTGTCGCCGGTGGCCTGGGTCCAGCCCCAGGTGCCCGCGTTGCCGTGGTCGGCGCGCCAGGCCCAGATGTGGTCGATGATCGTGTTGTGGCTGTTGACGACCAGGCTGGTCGTCGCGTGGCCGGCGATCGACCCGCCGATGCGGAAGAACACGTCCTGCAGCGTCGTCGGGTTGGCCGCGTGGTTCGCGGACGAGCCCGACGGGCCGACGGTCAGCAACGCCGCGGAGTTCGTCGTACCGGCGTCGAACAGCAGACCCTTGATGCGTACGCCGTCGATGTCGGCGACCTGCATGGCGTTGACGCCGTTGTCCGGGATCAGCGTCGGGTAGCCGATGCCGAGCACGACCGTGTTGGCCCTGGTCACGTTGAGGGTCTGGTTGAGGTGGTAGACGCCGGGTGTGAAGAACAGGTTGCAGCCCGACGCCAGTGCCGAGTTGATGGTCGACGCGGTGTCGCCGGCCTTGACGACGTAGAACTGGCTCATCGGGATCGACGTACCGGGGGTGGAGCCGTTGGCCCAGCTCGCGCCGGAGGCGTTGGTGCGCAGGGCGGGCGTGAACACGCGGTACTTGCCGGTGTTGTCGAGGTAGAGGTACGGCACGTCTCGCGAGACCGGCGTGGTGGCCAGCGTTGTCTCCGGCGGGTTCGGGAACGTGGTCGGCGGGGCGCCCGGCGTACCGGAGAAGACCATGTTCCAGACGCCACCGGCCCAGCTGCCGAGGTTGCTGTCGCGGGTGTACCACTGCTGCTGCGAGATCGACGCAGTCTGTCCGGACACCTTGGAGTCGGCGATGTAGCCGCCACTGGCGAAGCCGTAGCTGGCCGGGTAGAGCTGCAGGTTGCCGCGGATGTCCATCCGGCGGAACGGCGCCGCCTGCGCGACGGCCCAGCGGTTGGAGCCGCCGATCGGGTTCACGGCCATGTTCTCCGCGGACCGCCAGAAGTTCTGCAGCGCGACGCCCTGGTCGGACTCGTTGAACGCGTCGACCGTGATGGCGCCGTTGATGACCACGTCGCCGGGGTTCTGGCCGAGGCCCGCGACCGAGGTGTAGTAGCCGACGTCGTCGTGCACGCTGTACGCGCCGGGCTTGAACAGGTGCGCGATCCGGCGGTTCGCCATCTGCGCGGTCAGGGTGTCCTTCTGCGTGGCGAAGTCGGCGTCGAGCTGCGCCTGGATGGAGGCGGACGACATGCTCGGGTCGAGGATGCGCGTGTTGGGCCCGAAGTTCGGGACGTCCGGCTGCGTCGTGCAGCTGACCGGCGTGGTGGTGCCGATCGTGTACGTCGCAGTGGCCGTCGCGGAGTTCGCCAGCCCGGACTTGAGTCCGATCGCGCTGACCGTACGCGTCGTCGGCACGCTGATCGGTCCGCTGTACAGCGTTGACGACGCCGTCGGCGTGGAACCGTCGACCGTGTAGCGAATCGTGGAACCCGCTGTCGCCGTCGAGATCGTCACCGTCTGCGCGGTCGAGTAGCTGCCGCCGGCGGGGGAGAAGGTGGGGGTCGCAACAGCCGGCGTGGTCGAGCCGCCGTGGGTGTAGCTGAAGTGCGGGGTGTCGTACTGCGGACCGCTCTTCTCGTAGGTGAACCAGTAGTCGACGACGGTCCCCGACGACAGTCCGCTGACGGTCTTGCGCCAGGTCCCGCCGCTGAGGTCCATCCGGAAGTTCTGCTGACCCTGGCCGGCGACGGTGTAGTGGACATCGACGTACACCGCTGTCGTGGTCGGGGTGAAGGAGATCTGGGCCTGGCTCGTGCTGAGCGAGGTGGCCGTCTGCGTGTAGTCGTCAGCCGCCGTCGCTACGCCACCCACCAGGAGGGTCGAGCAGACGGCCAGGGCCAGTGCGACGACGGCCGCACGCCAGCCGGGACGCCTTCGGTGACTTCTTTCTGGACTCCGAAACACGGGTACCACCTCCGGGGCGGAAGAGGGCGGGTAGACACTCGCGGTGTGAGAGCGCTCTCACATCGCGGACTGTAAACCGATTCGCCGCGGCGCGGAAGAGTTCGTCCGCATCCGCCCGGCCTGACCTCGACCGGATTCGGGCTGGGCGGCGCCGCCTGTGTTCCCGGTGCTCGGCTGCTGTGGTCTCTTGACGGGGTTGGGGTGCAGGGGGAGGGTGGCGGGACAGGGGCATGGCGGTTCCCGGGGGTGGGGCATGAACGCGCAGGACGGTCGGGTTGCCGAGTTCCATCGCCTGCATTCCGGTGGGACGTTCGTGATGCCGAATCCGTGGGACGCGGGAAGTGCGCGGGCCCTGGAGCAGGTCGGTTTCAAGGCGCTCGCCACGACGAGTGCCGGATTCGCCTGGACGGCGGGGCGTGCGGACAACCAGGCCACGCTCGAGATGACGATCGAGCACCTTCGGGTCGTGGTCGACGCCGTACAGGTCCCTGTGAGTGCGGATTTCGAGGGTGGTTACGCGGTTGATCCCGAGGGAGTCGCCCGGAACGTGACGCTGGCGGCCGCTACCGGGATCGCCGGGCTTTCGATCGAGGACTCGACGGGCGACGCGGCGCAGCCGTTGCACGATTTCGGGTTGGCCGTGGAGCGGGTCCGGGCCGCGCGTCAGGCGATCGACGACAGTGGGACGGGGATCGTTCTGACCGCTCGGTCCGAAGGGTTCGTGGTCGGGCGGCCGGACCTCGACGAGACGATTCGACGGCTGCAGGCGTTCGCGGAAGCCGGCGCCGACTGTCTCTACGCTCCACGGATCGGGACCGTCGAACAGGTTGGGGCGATCGTCGCCGCGGTGTCGCCCAAACCGGTGAACCTGCTGATCAACGCTCCGTTCATCACGGTTGCTGAAGCGGCGGCGCTCGGCGTCCGGCGGATCAGCGTCGGCGGCACTCTGGCGCGCGCCGCCTGGGCGGGCTTTCTCCAAGCAGCGCAGGAGATCGCGGACGCGGGCACGTTCTCGCGGTTCGAGCAGCTGCCGGACGTCGACGCGTTGCTGCGCAATCCCTAGCCAGCCGATTACTCGTTTGCTGTCGGGGTTTGTAGTGGTGCCGCCCACGAGGCGAGCAGCTGGAGTCGTTCTGCCGACGGTGAGCCGGGTTCGGCGGTGTAGACGAGGAGCACCAGACCCGGCTCGGCCGTGACCGCGAACTCTTCGTAGACCAGCGTGAGTTCGCCGACGTCGGGGTGGTTGAACCGCTTGGTGCCGGTGCCGTGGGTGCGGACGTTGTGGTCGGCCCAGAGGCGGCGGAAGATCTCACTGCGGGTGGAGAGTTCACCGACGAGGTCCTGGAGGCCGCGGTCGTGCGGGTCACGGCCGGCTTCGGCGCGCATGATGCCCACACACATCTGAGCGAACACGTCCCAGTCGGGGTAGAAGTCCCGGGAGGCAGGGTCCAGGAACTGGAAGCGGGCCAGGTTCGGCGTCCGTCCGCTGTCGCCGATGACCGGCGAGTAGAACGCCCGGCCCAGGGAGTTGGTGGCGAGCAGGTTCTGGCGCGGGTCGCGGACGAAGGCGACGCCGTCCTTGATCGCGTCCAGCGCCCACTGCAGGCTGAGCCGCGACGCCGTCTTCCCCGTCGTACGGCGCCGGGAACGGCCCGAGGTCGGGATGCCGTCAGCGGCCCGGGCGAGGTCGAACAGGTGAGCACGCTCGGTCTCGTCCAGCTGCAGCGCCCGTACGAGAGCTTCCAGTACGCCGGTCGACGCACCAGCGATCTGGCCGCGCTCCAGTCGCGCGTAGTACTCGACGCTGAGACCGGCGATCGTCGCGACCTCGCTGCGGCGAAGACCCGGCACCCGCCGGGCGCCGGTCGTGGGAAGCCCTGCCTGGTCCGGAGTGATGCGGGCGCGGCGAGTCGTGAGGAACTCGCGTACCTCCTGACGGTTGTCCACACCCCGACAGTAGTCGGCGCGACAGCCTCGCGGACGGAGGAAAGGTGCCCTGTCAGTACACCCATCGACAGGGACTTCTCCGGCCCCGCCGAGCCCGGTTGACTCGGAGCCGAGACAGCCGCGAACAAGGAGTAGGTCATGCGCCAGGTAGTGATGCACGGACCCGGGAACGTTCAGGTCGAGGATCGCGAGGACCCGAAGATCCTCGTACCGACCGACGCGATCATTCGCTTGTCGGCGACCTGCATCTGCGGCAGCGACCTGTGGCCCTACCGCGGCGCCGAGCCCGTCGAGCACCAGGTCATGGGCCACGAGTACGTCGGCGTCGTGGAGGAGATCGGCGACGAGGTGCGCACCGTCAAGGTCGGCGACTTCGTCGTCGGCTCGTTCTGGGCCTCCGACAACACCTGTGAGATCTGCCAGGCCGGCTACCAGGCGTACTGCGTGCACCGTGTCCTGATGGGCACCATCGGCACCCAGTCCGAGCTGGCGCGGATCCCGCTCGCCGACGGCACCCTGGTCGCCACCCCGGGGATGCCCGACCCGGACCTGATCCCGTCGTTGATGGCGGCTTCCGACGTACTGGGCACCGGCTGGTTCGCCGCTGTTGCAGCCGAAGCCGGCCCGGGGAAGACGGTCGCCGTCGTTGGCGACGGTGCTGTGGGCCTGTTGGGCATCCTGGCCGCCAAGCAGCTCGGCGCCGAGCGGATCATCGCGTTCAGCCGTCACGCCGATCGCCAGGCCCTGGCCAGGGAGTTCGGTGCCACCGACATCGTCGAGGAACGAGGCGACGACGGCGTTGCTCGCGTCAAGGAACTCACCGGCGGGCTCGGAGCGCACTCGGTGATCGAGGCGGTCGGCACGCAGGAGGCGATGATGCAGGCGATCCGTTCGACAAGGCCGGGCGGTCACGTCGGGTTCGTCGGCGTCTCCCACGACGTCGCCATCCCCGGTGACGAGCTGTTCATGGCCGGTGTTCACATCCACGGCGGCCCTGCCCCGGTGCGCCAGTACCTGCCCGATCTGATCCAGCTCATCTGGGACCGCAAGATCGACCCCGGCAAGGTCTTCGACCTCACCCTGCCCCTGGACCGCGCCGCCGAGGGCTACCGCGCCATGGACCAGCGGACCGCCACCAAGGTCCTTCTGACCGTCTGATCCAGCCGCAACCTGAAGAGGAACGATGCGACAGGCCCCGTTGCCCCCCGACGTCGCCGAGCCGACGCCGGCGCTGCTGAGAGCGCGCCGGCAGGCTCGACTGACCACCGGGCTGGTCGCGACCGTGGTGTTCTTGACCGCGATCGCACCCTTGGCCACCGACATGTACGTCCCGGCGTTCCCGCGGGTCGCCGGTGACCTGTCCAGTACGGCGACGCAAGTCCAGTTGACCCTGACGACGTTCTTCGTCGGCATGGCGCTCGGCCAGTTGGTCGGTGGACCGGTGTCGGACCAACGCGGGCGGCGGATCCCGTTGCTCGCGGCACTGCTGGCGATGTCCGCGGTCTCGATCGTCTGCGCGCTCGCGCCGACCATCGCGGTGATGACGGTGGCGCGGCTCGTGCAGGGATTCGCGGGCGGGTGGGCGATGGTGATCGGCCGCGCGATCATCGTCGACCTGGCCACCGGCGTACGGCTGATCCGGGTACTGAACGTCATCGCCGCTGTCGGCGGCATCGCCCCGATCGCCGGCCCGCTCCTCGGCGGGCTGATCCTGCAACTGTCGCACTGGCGGGTCTCGTTCTGGCTCGTCGCGGTGCTCGGTGTCGCGATGACGCTGGCTGTGCTGGTCGCGGTGCCCGAATCGCTCCCGCCCGAACGCCGCCATGCCGGCGGGTTAGGCAACTTCCTCGCCGCCGGGCGCATCGTCCTGGGCAATCGGGAGTACGTCGGCTACCTGGTGGTCGCCGGCGCCGCGATGGGCGCCTTGTTCGCGTACGTCGCCACGTCCGCCTTCGTCCTGCAGTCCATGAACGGGCTCTCACCGATCGCGTACTCCATCGACTTCGCGGCCAACGCCGGCGGGATGACGGTCGCCGCGCTCATCGCGGCTCGGCTCGCTGGGCGGGTCTCCACCCGCAAACTCATCCTGGGCGGCCAGCTCGCTGCTCTGGCCGCAGGCCTCGCCATGCTGGCCGGCGCCCTGTGGCTCGGCACACCACTGCCTCTCGCGCTCGTGTGCTTCTTCGTCCTGATGACCGCCCAAGGCCTCATGATCCCCAACGGCGGCGCCCTCGCCTCCGCCGCCGTACCGGACCACCCCGGCACCGGATCCGCCGTACAGGGCTTCGTCCAATGGGTCGCGGCCGGAACGATCGCACCGATCGCCGGACTCGGCGGCGAACACACCGCCGTACCCATGGCCACCCTCATGACGACCGGCGCCCTGGTCTCCATGGCCGGCCTGCTGATCCTGGCCAGGCCGAAGCCCTGATCCGCAGGCGGGCAAGGTTTCAGACTTGTTGGGGCCTCAGCTGAGGCTGTCTAGTTGACTCTGGGGGAGGGCGGGTTGGTCGTGCTGTCGTCGCGGCGGCGGTCTCGGCGTTTGGCCAGGAAGACGCCGGCGATGAAGAGGACCGGGATCAGCAGTCCTAGCGGCAGCCACTTCAGGCCGGACCAGTCGTTCGGGTCGCCGTCGGCTGAGCCGGGCGGGTTCGCTTCGGCGGCAGGTGTCGATCCGAGGGTGGGCGTGGGGGTGTCCGCGAGCGGCTGGGCAGCGGAGATCGCGGTGGTGTGCGCCTCCGCTGCGGCGGTGGTCAGGATCAGGCCGAGCATTGCGACCAGACCGATCATGATGACGGTCGCCAACGATGCGCTCCGGTGTCGGTTCATGCGTCGCCGGTACCCATCGCGCATCATCTAGCGCGGGGTTCGTGCGCGGGTACCGGCGGGGCATGGGCAACGACTTGATGACGGACGGTGCGCTGCGGGCGGGTTCTGAGCCGCGTACGGCGCGGTCGGTGGCGGCCGGCCTTCGTGAGCTCGCGGACAGTGGTCGCCTGGAGCTGCCGGATCCGGGAGCTGGCCGTACGGCGGACAGATGGCGGTCGCTGACCGAGCTGGGCCGGGCCGATCTCGCGCTGGCGCGGCTGGCGGAGGGGCACACCGACGCGACCTCGATCCTGCGCCAGGCCGGTCGCGAACCGGTGCCCGGCGCAACGTACGGCGTCTGGGCCGCGCGGTCGGGCGGGACCGGCGCGAGGTTCGGGGACGGTCGGCTGTCCGGGACGGTCCGCTTCTGTTCCGGCGCGCACTCGCTCGACCGGGCGCTCGTCGTCGCCTTGTCGGAGACCGGCGAGAGCAGCACCTGGGACGTGCCGCTGGACCAGCCGGGCATCGTCCGGGTCGCGGAGACCTGGCAGGCCGTCGGCATGGATGCTTCCGACAGTCCCGACGTGATCTTCGAGGATGTTGCTGTCGACAACCAGATCGGGCCGCCCGGCTTCTACACGTCGCGGCCAGGGTTCTGGTGGGGTGGCGGTGGTGTGGCCGCGGTCTGGTACGGCGGTTCGCTCGGTGTGGTGGAGCGAGCAACGGAGTACCTGCGCGCCGGAAAGGGCGCCGACGATCACCAGGTCGCCCATCTGGGAGAGCTTCGTACGGCGCTGGCGGCGACCGAAGGGCTGCTGCAGTTGACCGCAGCCGCGATCGACGCCGATCCGGGCGCCGACCTGATGACGCGGATCTGGTTGCTAAGGGCAAGCGCTGAGCAGACTGCTCGGGCCGTGGCGGATCGAGTGCCTCGGATCGTCGGGCCGACGCTGTTGTCGCGTGATCGTGGGTTCGCGCAGCAGTTCGCGGATCTGCAGGTCTACGTGCGGCAGCATCACGCCGAGCGGGACTACGCCGCGCTGGGACGCCGGTTCTTGGACGGTACGGCGTGACGCGGGAGCTGACCGGCGAGAACGAGTGGGTCGAGTTCTTCGCCGGCCGGGAGCTGCCGGTGTTCGACCCGACGGCGCCGCGGCGGGTCGTCGTACTGGCTGCGCATCCAGACGACGAGACGCTCGGGGTCGGTGGGACGGTGCAGGCACTGCACGCGGCCGGTGCCGAGGTCACGCTGGTGGTTGCGAGCGATGGGGAGGCTGCGTTTCCGGCGCTCGGACCGGCGGATCGGGCTGAGCTGGCCGCGCGTCGGCGGGTCGAGCTGGCGACCGCGATGGAGATTCTGGGCTCGGGGAAGGTCGAGGTGGTGTTCCTCGGCTTTCCCGACTCCGGGCTCGCGGAGCGCGAAGGAGAGTTGCGGGAGCGGCTGGTCGAGCTGCTGCGGGGAGTCGACTGCGTGCTGTTGCCGTGGCCCGGCGACCCTCATCCAGATCATGCAGCGGTTGGACGGGCCGGGTTGGCGGCAGCGCCGGTGGAGGCGCACCGGTGGTCGTACCCGGTCTGGATGTGGCACTGGATGACGCCGTACGACGAAGTGCCGCCGTGGGAGCGCGCTGCTCGGGTGCCGCTGTCCGACGAGCTGCGCGCCGGCAAGGCCGAGGCGATCGCAGCCTTCGTCTCCCAGCTCGTGCCGGGGCCGAACGGCGAGGACCCGATCGTGGATCCGTTGATGCTGACCCATTTCGATCGCGGCTTCGAGGTGCTGTTCCGGGAGCCACGGCACGAGTCGGCGCCCGTTGAGCGGTTCGCCCAGCTGTACCGGGAGGCGGAGGATCCGTGGCACACGGCCGACAGCTGGTACGAACGGCGGAAGCGGTCGATGCTGCTCGCCGCGCTGCCGAACGAGTGGTACCGCCGGGTGCTGGAGCCGGCGTGCGGGGTCGGTGAGCTGACGCGGGAGCTCGTCCACCGCGCGGATCACGTTGTTGCCTTCGACCCGGTACCGGAAGCGGTCGACAGGGCACGCCGTGCGGCGCCGTCCGCGGAGGTTCTGGTCGGCGCGTTACCTGAGATTCCGTCGTCGTCGGTTGATCTGGTGGTGTTGAGCGAGATCCTCTACTACCTGGACGACGACACGTTGACGGCCACGCTCGACGGCGTACTGGCTGCGCTCGAGCCCGGCGGGGATTTGGTCGCGGTGCACTGGCGGCCATGGGCTCCGGAGGCGCCGCGGGACGGGGACGCGGCGCATCGGATCCTGCTCGCGCGGGAGGAGTTGGACGTTCTGGTCGAGCACATCGAGGACGACTTCGTCCTGCACGTGCTGCGCCGGCGATGATCACGGCGATCGGCGTCGTGATCCCGGCGCACGACGAGGGACTGGTGATCGGGGACTGTCTGCGGGCGCTGTCGACGGCTGTGGAGTCTGCTGCTCTGCGAACCGTCGTGTGCGTCGTTGCCGATCGCTGCACCGACGCGACCGTCCGGATCGTCCGCGAGACGATGCCTGGAGCAACGATTGTGGAGGTCGACGAGGCGTTGAGTCTCGGCGCGTTGCGTGATCTCGGGGCGCGGACGGTTCTCGAGGCCTTGGGCTGCGGTGATCCGGAGTCGGTCTGGTTGCTGGGGACCGACGCGGACACGCAGGTCTCGGCCGACTGGGTCAGCAGGCAACTGATTCATGCGCAGGAAGGAGCCGATGCGGTGACCGGTTTGGTCGACCTGCAGCCGGCGGCGCATCTCACCGCCGTACTGCGGGCGCGCTACGCGCAGGTGGTCGCGGCGGGGATCCGGCCGTTGAGTCACGACCATGTTCACGGCGCGAACTTCGGCGTACGGGGGAGTGCGTTCCTCGCTGTCGGTGGCTATCGGCCGATCCGGACGGGGGAGGACCGGGATCTGTGGTTCCGGCTGCTGGACGCCGGGTTCGTACTGCGGCAGCCGTTGGATCTGACCGTGCGGACCAGCGCGCGGGTTGTCGGGCGGGCGGAGGGTGGGCTGGCGGATCTGCTGGCTGGATTGATTGCACCGGGGTACCGGGACGCGTCCTGACCCGCTAGTTGAGGAGATACCGTGCCCCCGAAACGTAAGGCCGACCAAGCAGCACCGAAAGCAGCGGGGCCGACGGGACGGAAGGCGGCCGAGGCTGCGAGTGCGCGGTACGGCGTACAGGATGCGCGGGCTCAGACGGGCGACTACCTGACGACCGCGCAGGGCGTGCGGCTGCCGGACACGGACCACTCGCTGAAGGCCGGATCGCGCGGGCCGACGCTGCTCGAGGACTTCCACCTGCGCGAGAAGATCACCCATTTCGACCACGAGCGGATCCCCGAGCGCGTCGTGCACGCGCGCGGGGCCGCCGCGCACGGCACCTTCACGGCGTACGGGAACGCGACCGCCGCCAGCAAGGCCGGGTTCCTGCAGAAGGGCCGCGAGACGCCGGTGTTCGTGCGGTTCTCCACCGTGCTCGGGTCGCGCGGCTCGGCCGACACCGTGCGCGACGTCCGGGGTTTCGCGGTGAAGTTCTACACCGAGGAAGGCAACTTCGACCTGGTCGGCAACAACATGCCGGTGTTCTTCATCCAGGACGGGATCAAGTTCCCCGACATCATCCACGCCGGCAAACCGCACCCGGACCGGGAGATCCCGCAGGCGCAGTCCGCGCACGACACCTTCTGGGACTTCGTGTCGCTGCACACCGAGGCGACCCACCACGTGATGTGGGCGATGTCGGACCGCGGCATCCCGCGCTCGTACAGGACCATGGAGGGCTTCGGCGTCCACACCTTCCGGCTGGTCAACGGCGACGGAGCGACCGCGTTGGCCAAGTTCCACTGGAAGCCGGTGGCCGGGGTGCATTCGCTGGTGTGGGAGGAAGCGCAGCTCGCGGCCGGGACCGACCCGGACTTCCACCGGCGCGACATGGCGGACGGGATCGAGAACGGTGCGCCGCTGGAGTTCGAGCTGGGATTGCAGCTGTTCCCCGACTCCGCGGACGAGACCTTCGAGGGGATCGACCTGCTCGACCCGACCAAGCTGGTGCCCGAGGAGCTGGCCGAGGTCCAGCTGGTCGGCAAGCTGACGCTGGACCGCAATCCCACCAACTACTTCGCCGAGACCGAGCAGGTCGCCTTCCACACCGGAAACCTGGTGCCGGGCATCGAGGTGACCAACGATCCGTTGATGCAGGCCCGGTTGTTCTCGTACCTGGACACGCAGCTGACCCGGCTCGGCGGGCCGAACTTCACCCAGTTGCCGATCAACTGCCCGCACGCCGCGGTGAACGACAACCTGCGCGACGGGATGCACCAGACCGCCGTCCACCAAGGCGTTTCGCCGTACCTGCCGAACAGCATCGACGCCTCGCCGCAGCCTGCTCGTGAGGATCAGGGCGGGTACGTGCAGGTGCCGCGGGAGATCGAGGGCCGGGCGGTGCGGGAGAACCCGGTGTCGTTCGGGGACCACTTCTCGCAGGCGACGCTGTTCTGGGCGAGCATGAGCGAGGTCGAGAAGATCCACATCGTCGAGGCGTTCACCTTCGAGCTCGGTAAGTGCTACGAGCAACCGATTCGCGAGCGGATGCTCGGCGTACTGGCGAACGTCGATGCCGACCTGTGTGCTGCGGTGGCCGAGGGGCTCGGCCTCCCGGCGCCGACCGGTGCTCCCGCCGAGGTCGTGCCGTCGCCGGCGCTGTCGCAGATCCCGCCGGGGCCTGGACCGATCGCGGGTCGAGTGATCGGTGTCTTCGCGGCGCCTGGCGCCGACCTGGGCGGGATCACGAAGCTGCGGCGGGCAGTGGAGGGGCGCGGCGCCGTACTGCGGCTGATCGCGCCGTTCGGGGGAGTCCTCAAGAAGGGCCGCTCGGAGCACATCATCGAGCGCACCCTGCTGACCACCAGGTCGATCGAGTACGACGCTGTGGTGGTCGCGGGCGGAATTGCCGACTTCACGGACATCAAGTTGTCGATCCTGCTCGGCGAGCTGTTCCGGCACTGCAAGGTGATCGGCGCGTGGGGAGACGGCGACCAGGTGCTGACCGCGGCCGGTGTCGACACGACCGCGCCGGGCGTCGTACTGGGTGAGAGCCCGGCGAAACCCTTCACCACTGAGCTGCTCGACGCGGTCGGCCTGCACCGCGTCTGGGAGCGCGCCGAACAGGTGATGGCGACCTAGGTCTCGGGTTCTGCTCAGCAGTACGCCGCCGGCATGGGCGTGCCGGCGGCGTACTGACTAGGCGATCAGGCGCCGGCGGTCTTGCCGCGGAGGTCGACCGTCTCGTTGTCGGCGGGGAACTTGTCCGGGTCCTTGGTGACCATGGCCCGGGCAGCACCGAGCAGTTTGACGACCTTGCTGTTCGGGGCGTCCCAGTACTCGGCGGTCTCGGCGCGGACCTTGAGCAGGATCAACCCGGGGGTGTCGAGGCCGTCGGGGAACCAGGTCTTGAGCGGCGGCGACCACAGTTCCTCGGCCTTCTGGCGGTCCTCGACGACCTCGGCGGTTCCGGCGATCGACGTCCACTCGCTCGCCTTGTCGTTGGAGAAGCTCACGTTGACCTGGCGGTTGGCCATGATCTCGGCCGCCTTCGCCGAGTCCGACGAGGCGAAGAACCACAGGTCACCGTCGAACTCGACCTCCTGCACGGCCATCGGCCGCGCGACGTGCCGCCCGTCGAGCGTCATCGTGGTCAGCATGCAGATTCTGGCCCGCTCGACCAGTTCGGCGATCCGGGTCACGGGGTCTGTCTGTTCGGTCATCTGGGGTAAGCACCTCTTCGATCGGCTGACTCTTGCGTCAGCCGTCCGGTACCCCGGAGGTGGTGCCGGCGACGGTGCAGAACTTATGCAAAAGTCATTCGGCTCTGGAGGGCGGCAGTCCTCAGTCGCGCTGCTCGTCCTCGGGCCGAAACGTCTCGCGGCGGGAGACGACGTCCTTGGCGAGCTCGAAGAGGCGGCGGCCCTGACTGTAGGAACGCGCCCGCAGCAGCAGGAGCGCCTCGGCGATGCCGACCTTCGCCTGGATGGTGATCATGCCGGCAGCTTGATGGATCGCCCGATGGCTGTCCGCGGCGTTGGCCAGGTGGGGATGCAGCTGGCCTCGAGGAGCGGAGTCCTGGAGATCGAGCAACAGTGCAGAGGCGGCCGCGGCGAAGTCCGAGGCCTGAGCGACCTGCTGAGAGTCCAGCCCGCCGGTGGTTGCGCGGTACAGATCCAGTACGCCGTACCGAATCGCTCCCAGTCGCACGGGAAAGGCGAACGTTGCCGCGATCCCGGCGTCGAGCGCGGCGGGTGCGTAGCCCGGCCACTGCGAGATTCCCGTCGAGGCGAGGTCAGGCTGCAGTACCGGCTGTCCGTCCCGGTAGGCGTCCAGGCAGGGCCCTTCGCCGAGAGTCTGCTGCAGATCCTCCATGGTGCTTGCCGGTCCGTCGGTCGCCGCCAGTGTGCCGCTGTGACCCCGGTTGGTCATCAGAGCCAGCGCGGCGCCGGAGATCGGGAGCGTGGCGACCGACGCTTCGCACAGTCTGTGCAGGACGTTCCCGTTGTTGTCGCCGGTGACCGTCAGGATCTCGACCAGGATCTCGTGCACTCGTAGTGAAGGCACAGCTCCCACCTTGTTCTCGGCAGGCCGGTACCAGGCGCGGAGAGCCCGGCGCGGCAGCTGGAAGGTCCTGAAGTTCCGGATGTCAGCACTCGCTCTGTACCCAAGCGGTAACCCACAACTCAGGTGCGGAGCGGACGATCTTCGTCCAGGGTGCCGGTTTCGTTGACGCGCTGTGCGACGGCGTGCAGGCGTTGGTTGCGGTCCTGCGAGTAGCGCTTCAGTACGGCGAACGCCTGCACCGCGTCGACGTCGTACCGCTCCATCAGTCGTCCGATCGCCTGCCCGACGTCCTTGCGCGAATCGAGGGCCTGGTGCAACGAATCCTCCGTCCGGGCCGACGCGATGGCGATCGACGCGTGCAAGGCGAGGAGCCGCGCCGCCTCGCGATCGGCCTCGCTGAAGACGGCCGGTTGCGAGGAGATCAGGTTGAGGACTCCGCTCGTCGAGTGCGACGTGAACAAGCGGATCGCCAGGGCACTCCGGATCCCGCCGGCGGCGGCGGTGGCCGCCCACTTCGGCCACCGGTTGTCGGTGTTGGTGTCCTCGATGAGGACATCGTCGTGACCGCTGATGGCCAGCAGGCTGGGACCTTCGCCGAGATCGATCTGGAGCTGGTCCGCGTCGGTGATCAACTGGTCGGTCGCCGCGACCGTGCGAGGTTGCTTGCGGTGCATCAGCATCACCGACGCGTGGTCGTAGTGCAGCGCCTCGACAGCGAACTGCAGCACGCCCTCGACTGTCGCGAGGGTTCCACTCTGGTCGTGCAAGGTCATGGCCAAATCGTGGTAGCTGGCCTGGTCGGTCATCCGTCGTCTCCTCACCGCGGGGCAGGGACCTCCCAGGGCGTCAGCAAACGCCCGGAGGTTGGTATCAGCTGGCGACGGCGTACAGGCTGGACGGCACGCCGGCTGATTCGCTGAGATGAAGGGCCGGGTCGAGAAGCCGGATACAGGCGCCGGTGCGGTCGGCGAAGACCGCGTAGCGGCCCAGTGGGCTGGGGGCCGGGGCGACCAGCCAGTCCAGGTCTGGGTGGGCCTCGAAGAACGTGTCGACGTCGCCGACGTCGTACACGCCACCGGATCCGAGTGCTCCTTCGGCCGGATCCCGGACCAGCGCGATGGTCGCCGCACCGCCCGACGGCGCCAGCAGTGCGGTGTCGTCGTCCGGCCAGGCGACTGCCTCCAGGCCGATGCTGCGGTAGTAGTCGACACT
The DNA here is from genome assembly GCF_054781295.1 of Kribbella endophytica. Taxonomy (NCBI): domain Bacteria; kingdom Bacillati; phylum Actinomycetota; class Actinomycetes; order Propionibacteriales; family Kribbellaceae; genus Kribbella; species Kribbella endophytica. Next base: position 707,296 of record NZ_BAAGUR010000004.1, on the reverse strand, counting down.
GGCGTCGAGGTGGTCGACGGGTCGGAGTTCGAACAACAGCTTCATTGCGGTCCCTCCTGGGTTTCTCGGGTTCTTGACGTACCACTGGCTCGCCGTACGGCGTCGGTCTGTTCGCTGATCGCGAGGATCCGTTCGGCCAGGCCGGGATGGCCGTGGCCGAGTTGCGATCCTGCGTCGGCGAGTGGCTCGAGCAGCGCGGCGGAGTCGTCGCTGCCCAGAGCGTCGTGGACTCGTTCGACGGTGGTCTGCGCGGCGTGATCGGCTCCCGCTGCCGCGACGACCTGCCCCGCCAGGAGGCGGAGATCGGCGGCGTGGTCCTTGGCCCACGACTCGACAGCGCGATCGCCGGCCCGCTGGGCCCTCGCCGCCTCCACCCGTTGCTCACCGTTCATCGAGGCGTCGGCGGTGTTGGGCTTCATCCGCAGGTACCTGCGTTCGGCCGCCTGTCTGCTGGCCACCCCGAGTGCGGGAGCCAGTTGCACCCAGCTGACCCCGTCCGCTCGCGCGGCGTCGATCAGCTGGGGCTCCCACTGGTTCAGCCGATCCCGCAGACTCCGCAACCGCGTCAACGCTTCCAGCACACCAGCTGAGTCGGGCTCGTCCAGCCTGGCCAGTACGTCGGTCACGAAGGCAAGCGTCGCCGCAGCTTCCTCAGCCTGACGCGCAGGATCGGTCGATGTCATGACACCTCACACCGGTAGTGGCCGCAGGCAAGCATGCCGTCGGTCAGCTGTCGAGCTGCTTGGCTTCGGCCCTGGTGGCGTTGACCGAGATCTTGCGAGGCTTGGCCTGCGCCGCCACCGGGATCTTCAGCGTCAGTACGCCGTTGTCGTACGCCGCTTCGATCCGTTCCGCGTCGAGCATGTCGCCGAGGAACAGCTGCCGCGAGAACACCCCGAGCGGGCGTTCGGCGACCTGCATCTCCACCCCGTCGCCGACCGGCGCCGGCCGCCGTTCGGCCTTCACCGTCAGCACGTTCCGCTCGACGTCGAGATCGATCGCGTCGGGCGCGACCCCGGGCAGATCGAACACGACCACGTACTCGTCACCCGACCGGTACGCGTCCATCGGCATCGGGCTCGGCTTCGACCAGGTCCCCGCCGTCGAACCGCCGGTCACTAGCTGCGCCAGCCGATCGAACTCACGGAACGGGTCAGTGCGCATCAACATGGTTCCACCTCCTGAGAGTCGTCATCATCGGGCGTCAACACGCACAACTTTTCTAACACGTCATCGAATGGATGACAAGCCATCCGTCATCCATCCGATGACAGCGACGCCTCCTCGCTGACAGGCGGAGCTTCTGGTGTGGTTGGGGGCCGTGGTGTCGCATCTGGCGACCGGTGACGGTGTTGTGTCGTGGGGGCCGCCGTTGATGTTCGCGGCGTTCGCCATGCTGTCCTGGGCGTTGAGGCCGGCCGGTCGGGCGAAGCCTCGCGGTTGGGTGGTTCCGATCGGGCCCGTCGTCGTTCTGTACGCCGTGGCCATCGTGACGCTGCCGGCTGCCGAAGACCTCACGCGCGAGTGGGCGGTCGAGCGCGGCTGGATCACCGAGTAGACCCGCGCGAGGCATAAGCGCCGTCGTCACAAGGACGGCCGCTGTCCGGTCTTGATGCGTGAGCATGCTCGTCGGGGCGGTACCTGCCGACGGGCTCGAGGCCGGACGAGAGGATGCAGTCAGTGAGCGAACACGTTCTTGAAACCGCAGCGCAGGAGTTCGCCGACGCCACGGCCAAGCCGCCGTTGCTGTACGAGTTGGGAGTGGACGGCGCGCGGGCGTTGCTGGACAGTGTCCAGGCGGAGCCGGTCGAGCTGCCGGAGGTCGACGAGAAGTGGATCACCGTCACCGCGCCGGTCGGCGACGTGGGCGTGCGGATCGTCAAACCTGTCGGTGTGGAAGGCGTTCTGCCGGTTGTGCTGTACGTGCACGGAGGTGGCTGGATCCTCGGGAACGCCGGGACCCATGACCGCCTGGTCCGTGAACTGGCGGTCGGCGCCGGCGCGGCGGTCGTCTTTGTCGAGTACACCCGGTCGCCAGAGGCCCGGTACCCGGTCGCCATCGAGCAGGCGTACGCCACCGCGCAGTGGATCGTCCGGTACGGCGACAGCGAGAACCTCGATCCGGCGCGGATGGCGATCGCGGGCGACTCCGTCGGGGGGAACATGACCGCCGCCCTCACCATTCTGGCCAAGCAGCGCGGTGATGTGACCTTCGTGCACCAGTCCCTCTACTACCCGGTGACCGACGCCGCGCAGGACACCGGCAGCTACCGCGAGTTCGCCCACGGGCCGCACCTGACGGCGAAGGCGATGGCCTGGTTCTGGGACGCGTACCTGCCCGACCTCGCGGCCCGCGCCGAGATCACCGCTTCACCGCTGCGAGCGAGTCTCGACGAACTCACGGGACTGCCGCCGGCGCTCGTCGTCGTGGACGAGAACGACGTACTGCGTGACGAGGGAGAGGCGTACGCCCGCAAGCTCGTCGCGGCAGGCGTCCACACCACGAGCATCCGCTACAACAGCACGCTGCACGACTTCATGATGCTCAACCCCGTTCGCCACACCGCGGCCAGCACGGCCGCGACCGAGCAAGCCGTCCAGACGCTTCGAGCGGTGCTCCACTCCAAGTGATTGACAAGACGGAACGGACCCAGACCATGAACAGGCCGCTGTCGTGACCGACTTCCCTCCGATGATCGTGCCGGTCGATCACACCGCCCCGGTCCCGCGCCGGATCAGGGCGCAGCTCGACAACCGCTGCGTCGTCGACACCACCAACGCGCTCTACCTGTGGGAATGGCCCGGCTACCCGGCGTACTACGTCCCCGTCGAGGACGTGGCGGCCGGGTTGCTGCGGGACACCGGGGAGACCGAGCCGCAGGATCGCGGTCTGGCCAGGATTCACGAAGCCGGTCGCGGACGGGCCCGCGTGTACGACGACGGGCTTGTGCCCGGACGGGTGACGTTCGAGTGGGACGCGATGGACGCCTGGTTCGAGGAGGACGACCAGGTCTGGGTCCATCCCAGGAGCCCGTACCACCGGGTCGACCCGATGCGCTCGTCGCGCCGGGTCCGGGTGGAGCTCGACGGGATCGTCCTCGCCGAGTCCGACGCCACGGTGATGGTGTTCGAGACAGGGCTGCCCACCCGGTACTACTTTCCCCGGCACGCCGTGAACTTCCAGCACCTGACCCCAAGCCCGACGCGGGCGCAGTGCCCGTACAAGGGACGCACTGGGGAGTACTGGTCGTCGGGGGACGAACCCGACCTCGCCTGGTCGTACGACTTCCCCACGGTCGCGCTGCGTCCGGTCATGGGGATGGTCGCGTTCCTGAACGAGCAGGTCGACCTGACCGTGGACGGGGTGCGGCTGGACCGGGTCGTCACACACTTCTCCCGCTGACTCGGCCGTGACAAACGGCAGGGTGCGGCGTGACAAATGTCGGAGGTACGGCGGCGTCCGCGGAACTAGATTCACACAGTGACAACTCGCTCCGTGGCGTCTGCTCCGCTGACGACCCTCACTGCCGGGCCGCGCCGGCCGTTCCTGACCGCGACGGTGTTCGCGGTGACACTGGCCTGCGGGATCGCGCAGCTCGCGTACCGGCCCTTGTACGAGCACGTCGTACGGGACGCTGCTCGCATCGACGACGGTCAGTGGTACCGCCTGCTGACCGGCATGTTCTTCCAGGACGGGTGGGCGTCTGGGCTGATCTCGAACCTGTTGCTGCTGGCAGTGTTCGGCGCGGTGGCCGAGCGCGTGCTCGGCCGGTGGCGGTGGTTGGTCCTCTACTTCGGCTGCGGATGGATCGGGCAGTTCGTCAGCTACGTCTGGCTGAACCCGGTCGGTGCGGGCAACTCGATGTGCGTCGCCGGTCTGATCGGAGGCCTGGCCACCGTCGGCCTCCTCGCCAACAGTCGGTACGGCGTCGTGCTGCCGCTGCAACTCCGGATCGCGGCAGTCGTCGTACCGGTCCTGGCCGTGGCCGACACGATCGTCCAGGACAACCACGGCATCCCTTGCCTGGCAGGCATGGCCCTGGCCTTCCTCCTCGTGCGACGCCCGTAGCACCGACGCGGTCGCGTTGTAACCGTGCGGGCTAGTGCTCCGAGTTGCGGAGCTTGCGGAGGATGTCGGTCAGTTCGGCGCGCTCGGCTTCGGTGAGGATGCTGAAGTAGGCCTCGGCCTCGGCGTCGCGGGAGGCGCGGATCGCCTCGCCGACCTGGGTCCCCTCGTCGGTCGGCGCTACCAGCGTCGCCCGGCGGTCCTGGGGGTCGGGACGCCGTTCGACCAGTCCGCGGTCCTGCAAGGCGTCAACCACCTCGGTGGTCGAGCGGGCCGCGATCCGCAGGTGGTCGGAGAGCTCGTTGAGGCGGAGCGGGCCCTCGCGGGTGAGGACACCGAGGGCGCGCGCGTGGGACGGCGCGATGTCCCACGGGGCCAGGGTCTTCTTGCGCAGGTGGCGCAGCTGATGAGCGACTCCCCAGAACGTCTCGGGGAGGGTCTCCTCTTCGTCAGCGGCCATGGGAATACCGTACCAACCAATCGTGTTGTAACCTCATTATGAGGTAACCTCAGTATATTCGTCCCCGACAGAACGGTGCTCGCCTTGGATCACGAGAATCTGGAGAGAGGCCGCCGCGGCGGCCCGAAATCAGCCACAGCCGCCGAGAAGGCCCAGGCCCGCGAGGTCTCGCTGGCCCGGATCGGACGGCTCTTCACCGCCCACAAACTGTCCCTCGCCGTCGTCACGGCGATCATCGTCGCATCCTCCGTGGTGGCCATGGCGTCACCCTTCCTGCTCCGCGCGGTCATCGACACCGCGCTCCCGCAGCAGGACCTGAAACTCCTGGTCTGGCTGGTCGTCGGCATGGTCGCCGTCGCCGCCGTGACCTCGGCCCTGGGCGTCGTCCAGACCTGGATCAGTACGACAGTCGGCCAGCAGGTCATGCACCGGCTGCGGACCGACGTCTTCGCCCACCTGCAGCGCCAGTCGATCGCCTTCTTCACCCGGACCCGCACCGGCGAGGTGCAGTCGCGGATCACCAACGACATCGGGGGAATGGAACCCGTCGTCACGTCGACGGCCACCTCCATCGCCTCCAACCTCACCACCGCGATCGCGACGACCGTGGCGATGCTCGCGCTGTCCTGGCAGCTCTCGCTCATCTCGCTGGTCGTGATGCCCCCGGCCATCTACCTGACCCGCAAGGTCGCCCGGATGCGCCGCGCCATCACCGCGCAGCGACAGCGCGAGCTGGCCGATCTCAACGTCACCGTCGAGGAAGGCCTGTCGATCAGCGGGATCCAGCTCAGCAAGACCATGGGCACCGCCGCGACCCTGGTCGAGCGCTTCGCCGCCTCGTCGGCCCGGTTGATCGATCTGGAGCTCCGCTCGGAGCTGGCCGGCCGGTGGCGGATGGCCTCGATGAGCGTCATCTTCGCGGCCATCCCGGCGATCATCTACCTGAGCGCCGGTCTGCCGATCACGGCCGGAACGCTGTCCATCGGCACCCTGATCGCCTTCACCACCTTGCAGGCCGGGCTGTTCCGGCCGCTGATGGGACTGCTCAACGTCGGGATCTCGCTGACCAGTTCGCTGGCCCTGTTCGCGCGGATCTTCGAGTACCTCGACCTGCCGATCGACGTCGACGACCCGGCCGACCCGGTCGAGCTCGACCCGGCCCGCCTCGCCGGCCACGTGCGTTTCGAGGACGTCACCTTCGTCTACCCGGGCAGCGAGACGGCCGCCGTGGCCGGCGTCAGCCTGGACGTTCCGGCCGGTACGACGCTGGCGCTGGTCGGTGAGACCGGCTCGGGCAAGAGCACCCTGGCCTCGTTGGTCGCGCGGCTCTACGACCCGACCAGCGGACGCGTCACCATCGACGGCATCGACCTGCGCGATCTGCGACTGGCCGATCTGGCCGGCGTGGTCGGCGTCGTCAGCCAGGAGACGTATCTGCTGCACACGACAGTGCGCGAGAACCTCCGCTACGCCAAGCCCGACGCCACCGACGCGGAGATCGAGGACGCGGCCCGGGCCGCCCAGGTGCACGAGTTGATCGCCGGACTCCCGGACGGCTACGACACCATGGTCGGCTCTCGCGGGCACCGCTTCTCCGGCGGGGAGAAGCAGCGGATCGCGATCGCCCGGACGCTCCTGCGCAACCCTCGGGTCCTGGTCCTGGACGAGGCCACCAGTGCGCTCGACACCGAGACCGAGCGGGCGGTCCAGCTGGCGTTCGACCGGCTGGCCGAGGGCCGGACCACGATCACCATCGCCCACCGGCTGTCGACGGTGCGCGACGCCGACCAGCTCGTCGTGGTCGACCACGGCCGGGTGATCGAGTCGGGAACGCACGCCACCCTGGTCGAGAGCAACGGCCGCTACGCCCGCCTGGCCACCTGATCACAGCAGTTCGTCGTACGGCGCAGGGCGAGTCCTAGATCGACTCTCCGAGGTCTCGGGCCAGCCAGCCCGGGGTGTCGAAGCGGACCGGCTGGGGGCCGACCAGTTCGATCAGCAGTGACTCGAGCTCCGCGAGTTTCTCGGGCCCGATCCGCTGCTGCCACTGGGCGCGGAGGTCGTCGAAGATGCCCTCGCCTTCCCGGAGCAGGGCGAACCCCCGGTCGGAGACCTCGATGCGCATCCGCCGGGCGTCAGCAGGATCCGCCGTGCGTACGACGTACCCGCGATCCTCCAACGTGGCGACCGTCCTGGCCGCTGCCTGCTTCGTCACCGACATGCGCCGGCCGAGCTCCGACGCGCTGTCGGCGCCGGCCGCGACGGCCCGCAGAGCGAAGTCGTGCAGCGGCCGTACGTCGTCGTAGCCGCGGGCGGCCAGTTCGAGCGTGGCCGCGTCGACCAGCGAACGAAAGCCTCCGAGCATCAGCAGGGCGAGGTCGGCACCAGAGCGTGACATGGCCTCACCCTAGGGCCGAACCTCGACAACGACAACATTGTTGTCTATCGTGAAGGACAACAATGTTGTCGATTTGGGAGTCGATCATGAGGGTCACCGGTATCACCCATCACACGGCGGACGTGAACGGGACGCGGCTGCACTACGTCGCGTCCGGCACCGCTGGGTCGCCCGTCCTCCTGGTCCACGGGTTTCCTGAGACCTGGCGGGTGTTCCACAAGCTCATTCCACTGCTCAGCGAGCGGCATCGCGTCTTCGCTGTCGACCTGCGCGGCTTCGGGGATTCCGCGGTCGCGGGGGACCAGCACGACAGCGAGACCGCGGCGGCCGACCTGAGTGAACTCATCGCGGCGCTGGACGTGGGGCCAGTTCATCTGAGCGGCCAGGACGTCGTCGGCGCGACCGTCTACCGCGTCGCTGCCACGCACCCCGAGCTCGTCAGGAGCCTCACGGCGATCGAGACAGGACTGCCCGGATTCGGCGTCGAGAGGCTGGGCGACGTCACGCACGGCGGCGCGTGGCACCTCGGCGTAGTGGCTGCGCCCGGTATCGCCGACATGCTCCTGACCGGCCGCGAACGAGCCTTCATCGCCGACTACGCGATCCCGGCCATGTGCGGCACCCCTGACGCCTTCAGCAGCGACGACATCGACGAACTCGTGCGCTCGTACTCGCGGCCGAACGCGTGGGCCGGTGCGGCCGGTCTCTACCGGTCGATGCTGTCGGAAGGCGAACAGATCAAGGAGCTGTCGCAACGGAAGCTCGAGATGCCGGTGCTGGCGATCGGCGGCTCGTCCGGCGACTTCACGCCGAACACCTTCGCCCAGGTCGCGACCGACGTCAGGTCGGCGGTGATCGACGGCATCGGGCACTTCGTCGCGATGGAAGCACCCGGCCGCCTCGCCGAGATTCTCCTCCCGTTCTACGCCGACGCCGACTAGCCCAGCAGGCGAGCGAGCTCGACCCGGGAGCGGACGTCCAGGCGGGCGAAGATGTTGCGCAGGTGGTGCTCCACCGTGCGGTGGCTGATGAACAGCTGCGCGGCGATCTCCCGGTTGGTGGCGCCTCCGGCGACAAGTTGGGCGATCTGCGACTGCTGCGGAGTCAGGTCGGCGGTAGGCGTCGGCCGGGTGGGGGAGATGGTGTCGCCGGCGGCCCGTAGCTCGGCGCGGACCAGGCCGACGAAGTGGGCGGCGTCGTACTGCTGGAAGATCTGGAGCGCGTCGCGCAGATGCTGACGGGCGGCCTTCGGGTGACGGTCGCGACGGAGCCGGTGACCGTAGAAGAGCTCGGTCTTGGCGAGCTCCATCGGCGTACCGCTGACCCGATGCAGGCGGATGGCTTCCCGGAAGTGCTCGTCCGCCGCAGGCCCGGCGCCGGCCAGCAAGGCGTGCGAACGGTGGGAGAGCGCGAGCCGGGCCGGGCAGCCCGTGCTGGTCGCCCAGCCCTCGTACTGCTGCAGGACCTTGGTCGCCGCCGCCTGCCGGCCACACGCCACCGCCGCCTCGACGTAGTGAGGAGCGGTCATCACCTTGATGCCCGGGTGCACCCGGCCGGTGTCGACGGCGAGCAGGCGGAGCCGGTTGAGCGCGTCGGCGGGCCGGTTGTCGACCAGGTCGACGCACGCCAGCGTCCACGACCCGAAGGTGCTGGGACGGCCGAGGCCACGGCGCGTCACATCGGCGGCGGCCAGGTGCAGCCGGTGGACAGCGGTGGTCTTGTCGCCCTGCAGCGCGGCCTGCAGCGCGAGGATCGTCAGATGGTCGACCACGGTGTTCGGCTGGCCCATCGACGTCGCTTCGCGAACGCCTTCCAGCGAGCAGTCCAGCGCGATCGAGTGCTGGTCGAGCAGGAGCGCGGCCAGCGACTTGTAGACCAGCGCCCAAGGTACGAGCGAGGTCATCCCGGTGTCACGCGCCACGGCCACGGCCTGAGAGGCGAGTTCGAGGGAACGACCGGCCCGGCCGAGGACGTACGCCGCCTGACTGCCCCAGATCTTCGAGCGCGCATCCGGCAGCTCTCGGGACAGCCGTACGGCGCGGTCGAGGGCGGCCCGGGCAGCCGGATGGTCACCGGCGAACGTGGCGGCCATGCCTTCGAGGTGATCGAACATCAGCGCGGTGACGGGTGGTTCGTCCGCGCGACGAAGGGTGGCCGCGCGGGCCGCGGTGCCGGCGTGCTCGGCCTGGTCGCCCGCGATGCTGGCGGCCTCCGCGGCGAAGACGAGCGCGGTGACGGCGAGCGTGCGATGCGAATCGAGCAGTTCCTCGGACGCCTTGAGCAGGCTGCGTACCGCCGTACCGGGTGCGCTGTCGCCCAGCTCGACGCCGCCGCGGACGAAGTCGGCGAGCCCGTGCAGCTCCCGTCCGCGCACGTGGATGGCGGCTTCACGCAGGATCGCGCGAGACGTTCGTGGCCGGCCTGTCGACCATTGATCGGCCGCGGCGGCGATCAGGTGCGCGGCCTTGTCCTGCGGCGATTCCGCGAGGGTCGCAGCGCGCTGTGAGGCCGCCGAGGCCACGGCGTAGTTGCCCGTACGCCGTGAGCGCGCCGCCGCGGCGCCGAGTTCGTCAGCCTGGTTGCCGGCCTGGGCGCGGCTCAACGCCGTACGGCTCATCGCTGCCCGGTGCCACAGCCAGCGTGCGGTGTGCTGCTCGGGGTCGAGCACGTTCGCGAGCACGGCGTGGGCCTGTCGCTGTTCACTCAAGGGGATCTCGGTACGCAGTACGAACCGGGTCAGCTGAGCCAGCCCGACGTGATCGCCCTGCACCAGCAGCAGCCCACTGTCGCGCGCCTCGTCCAGCGCGTCGAGCTCGGCGCGGACCACGGAGTCGAGCTCGAGGTCCTCGTCGACCACCGCGAGCAGGACGAGCTGCTGCGCCTCGGGGGACAGCGCGCGGAAGCCGCCTCGAAGGCGAGCCCGCAGCACGCTGTCCTGCGGCAACCGGCCGGGTGGTTCGGTCGAAGCAAGCTCGGTCAGCGCCAGCGGATTGCCTCCGGCGAGGTGAAGGAGATCCTCGGCGACATCCTCCGACAGGCCCAGGGGAGCGAGGTCGGACAGCAGTTCCATCGCGGCCGGGTCGTCCAACGGACGCAGGGCCAGCGCCGGGAGACCGGCCAGCGGATTCTCGCCGCGCTGCGGCTCCACAGTGAACAGTACGGCGAGCTGGTGGCCGGTGACGCGGCGGGCGACGAACGCCAGCGCTTCCAGAGACGATCGGTCGAGCAGACCTGCGTCGTCGACGAGGACGAGGAGCGGCTGCTCGGCCGCCAGCTCGCAGAGTAGGCGATGCACCTCGGTCTGCAGCACGAAGGTTCCGGCTGGCGATCCCGTCGCCAATCCCGTTGCCTCCCGCAACGACTGCGGGAGCCGATCGGTCACCGGGTGGAGCAATCGATGCAGACCGGCGGGTTCGAGCGCGGTCTCGGCCGGCACGCCTTGAGTTGTCAGCACGCGGAAGCCTGCGGTCGATCCGCTGCGCAGCAGCGACGATTTGCCCGCGCCCGGGCCGCCGGCGATCACCAAGGCAGAGCCCTGGCCGGAACGCGCCGAAGTCAGGACCTCCTGCACCGTCGCGCACTCCTGGTCCCTTCCGCGGAGTACGCCCTCGGCAGCCATACCGATCAGTATCGTCACCGTTCCCGGACTGGGAAGGGCTGGCGCGGAATTGTCGGCGGGCCGCACGACTGGTGGTTGTACCGATGCCGCCCGGGAGCGATCGGCCCAGACTGCTGCACACCATCGCCGGCGGGAAGGAGCCAGATGACGACCCCCTTCCCCGAGAAGGTGCTCGACGTCAGCGGAGTCACGGTACGGTTCGGCGGCCTCGTCGCGCTGCGTGAGGTCTCGCTGAGCATCGCGGCGCGCAGCGTGCTGGGCGTGATCGGACCCAACGGGGCCGGCAAGACGACGCTCTTCAACGTGATCTGCGGGTTCGTCCGGCCGGACGCCGGTGAGCTGCGCTGGAAGGGCCGGGCGCTGGGCAGTCACCGGCCGGACCAGCTCGCCCGGCTCGGCATTGCCCGCACCCTCCAGGGACTCGGCCTGTTCGGCGGTCTCACCGTGCTCGAGAACGTGATGGCCGGCGCCGGCGGATTCGCTCGGACCGGCTCTATCGCGGCCTTGCTCGGTACGGCGGGCGCAGCTCGCGACGAGGAAGAACTGCGGAGCCGAGCCCTCCGGCTGCTGCGCGAGCTCGATCTTGCCGACGTCCGCGACCACTTTCCCGGCGCACTTCCGTACGGCTCGCGCAAGCGGGTCGCACTCGCCCGGGCACTGGTGTCCGAGCCGGAGCTGCTGCTGCTCGACGAGCCCGCGAGCGGTTTGTCGATGGCGGAGACGGACGAACTGGCCGCCCGGATCCGTGCGTTGACCGATGCCACCGCGGTCGTCCTGGTCGAGCACCACATGGATCTCGTGATGGGCGTCTGCGACGAGGTGGTGGTGCTCGACTTCGGCGAGGTCATCGCGGCCGGCTCGCCTGACGACGTACGGGCCGATCCTGCCGTCGCCGATGCCTATCTGGGCCTTGCCCCTGGGGAGAGGCCCAGTGCTTGAGATCGAGGCGCTGACCGTTCACCACGGACTCGTCCGCGCGCTCTCGGACGTGACGCTGCGGGTGGAGGAGGGCAGCATCACCGCCGTCCTCGGTGCGAACGGCGCAGGCAAGACGACTCTCCTGCGTGCGGTCAGCGGCCTGATCCGGCCGACCGCGGGCCGGATCACCGCCTTCGGCCAGGACCTCACCGGGTTGCCCGCCGACCGGATCGCGCGGTCCGGGATCGCGCACGTTCCCGAGGGCGGCGGCGTCATTCCCGAGCTCACGGTCGCGGAGAACCTCCGGCTCGGCGCGCTGTGGCGGACAGATCGAGAGGATCGCGCCGCCGCCCTGGGTGCGACCCTCGAGCTGTTCCCGCCGCTGGCGCCGCGGCTCGACAAGCCGGCCGGGACGTTGTCCGGGGGCGAGCGGCAGATGCTGGCGATCGGCCGAGGGCTGATGGGCCGACCGCGGATGCTGCTGCTGGACGAGCCTTCGCTCGGCCTCGCGCCGCTGGTCACCGCCAAGATCATGGCCGTACTCCGCGACCTCCGCGCGGACACCGGCCTGACCGTCGTACTGGTCGAGCAGAACGCACGCAGTGCGTTGTCGGTCGCCGACCACGGCTTCGTCCTGGGGCTCGGCGAGCTGGTCGCGTCGGACGACGCGGCGTCCCTGCTCGCGGACGAGCAGTTGAGCGACGCGTATCTCGGCCTGAAGGGAGCACGGTGACCACGTTCCTCAACCTGACCGTGGCCGGTCTGTCCAGTGGTGCCGTGTACGCCGCGTTGGGGCTGTCGCTGGTGATCATCTACCGCGCGACACGGGTGGTGAACTTCGCGCAGCCCGCTCTCGCCCTGATCTCGGGGTACCTCGCCTACTCCGTCACCAAGAGCACCGGCAGCTACTGGCTCGGGTTCGCGGTCGCCGTCGTGGCGGGCACGTTGCTCGGGGTCGCAGTCGAGCGGCTGCTGATCCGGCCGCTCCGCAACGCGGGGGAGCTCAGCGCAATCATTGTGACGCTGGGGCTGCTCCTGGTGCTGCAGGCGGTCGCGGGGATGATCTGGTCCAACGAACCGCACGCGTTCTCCTACCCGTTCGACTTCCGCGGGCGGTTCTCGGCCAGCGATCTGTTCGCCGTACTGGCTGTGGTTGCCACCGCGGCCGGGGTCCTGCTGCTGTTCAAGTTCACGGCGCTGGGGTTGCGGATGCGGGCAGCGGCCTTCAATCCCGAGGTGGCGCGGCTGCTCGGCGTACGGGTCGGTGTGATGCTGACGATCGGTTGGGGACTGGCCGCGGCCGTGGGGTCGCTGGCGGGGATGCTCGCGATTCCGCCGTTCATCTCGCCGACCGTGCTGGACGAGGTGTTCGTCTACGCGCTGACCGCGGCGGTACTCGGCGGGCTCGACAATCCGCTCGGCACGATCGTCGGTGGTCTAGCGCTCGGGATCGGCCTGTCGTACGTGTCGGGGCTGCTGGGCCCGGAGCTGGTGCCCTTGGCCGCGCTGGCGATTCTCGTTGCTGTACTGGCGATCCGGCCCACCGGGCTGTTCGGCCGGGCCATGGCGAGGCGCGCATGAGGAGGCTCCCGCCCTTCGCCGTCCACCTGGCTGCCGCCGGGGCCGCCTTGGTGCTGCTGGTCCTGCTCACCATCGCCACGGATCCGTTCACGAACCTGCGGATCGCGACCGTCGGCTACTACCTGATCGCGGTGGCCGGGCTGGCGTTGCTGACCGGGTTCAACGGGCAGATCTCGTTGGGCCACGGCGCGTTCATGTTCATCGGTGCCTACACGGTCGCTCTTCTCGTACTGCGGGTGCCGGCACTCCCCATCTGGATCGACCTCGCGCTGGCGGCGGTCGCGGGAGGGCTCGCGGGCCTGCTGGCCGGCGCGGCCGCGGCCCGGTTACGTGGGCCGTACCTCGCAGGCGCCACCCTGGCGCTGGCGGTCGGGCTTCCGGCGGTCACGCAACGCTTCCCGGATCTACTTGCCGGCAGCAACGGCCTGAGCTTCACGGTCAACAGTCAGCCTGCGGGGCTCAGCGCCGTACCGGCGACCCGCTGGCAGGCGTGGATCGTCTGGGCTGCTGTCCTGCTCGCCCTGGTGGTGCTCGCGAATCTCGCCCGCGGCCGGCTGGGACGCACCCTGCGGGCAGTCCGTGACGACGAGGTCGCCGCGGCGCTGGCCGGCGTACATGTTGGTCGGACGAAGATCCTCGCGTTCCTCGTCAGCTCGGCCTGCGGCGGGCTCGCGGGCGGTCTGCAGGCATTCCTGCTCGGTACGGCGGCGCCCGGCTCGTTCACTCCGGCATTGTCGCTTTCGCTGCTCGCCGCGTTGGTCCTCGGCGGGCTCGGGAGCCTGTGGGGCGCGCTGTGGGGAGCGATCGCACTGGTTTACATCCAGGTCTGGACCGACGACCTCGCCGAGCTGCTCAGCCTGCGCAGCAACCTGTCCGACAACCTCCCGCTCGCCCTGTACGGCGTGGTGCTCATCGTGATCGTCCTTGCCTTCCCGGCAGGGATCCAAGGCGGCCTGCGCAAGGTCCGGAGCCGGGTGCGACGCCCGGCTCCCTCTCAACGAGGAGAACAATGAGGAACAAGCGTTCGGCCGTCGCGGTCGTCCTGGCGTCCGCGCTGGCGCTCAGCGGGTGCGGCGGTGCCGGCGAGACGCCGGCCAACAGCGGCACGCAGAAGGGCGAGGCGGCGCCGGGGGTGACCGACACCGAGGTGGTGATCGGTACGCACCAACCGCTCACCGGTCCGGCCGCGCCCGGGTACAGCAAGATCTCCGTCGGCGCCAAGGCCGTGTACGACCACCTCAACGACAGCGGCGGGATCAACGGGCGCAAGATCACGTACAAGGTCGAGGACGACGGGTACAACCCGACCAGGACGGTCGAGGTGGTCAAGAAGCTCGTCCTGCAGGACAAGGTCTTCGCGATCGTCGGCGGCCTGGGAACGCCGACGCACTCGAAGGTGCTCGACTACCTGACGGCCGAAGGCGTACCGGATCTGCTCGTGTCCTCCGGCGCGCTGCTGTGGAACTCGCCGGACAAGCACCCGAACACCTTCGGCTACCAGGTCGACTACACCCGCGAGGGCAAGGTCCAGGGGCAGTACATCAAGGAGAAGTTCGCCGGGAAGAAGGTCGGTCTGCTGGTCCAGGGCGACGACGTCGGCACCGACACCCAGAAGGGTCTCGACCAGTTCATCAAGCCGCAGATCGTGGCGCGCAAGACCTACGACCCGGCCAACACCGACGTCACCCCGCAGATCTCGGCGCTGAAGGCGTCCGGCGCCGACGTACTGGTGTGCGAGTGCATCCCCGCCTTCACGGCGCTGACGATCCTCACCTCGCTGAAGCTCGGCTACAAGCCGCAGCTCGTGGTGAGCAGTATCGGGGCCGACCCGGCGACGCTGACCGGGCTGGTCGAGCAGTTCGCCAAGCAGGGCGGGAGCGAGGTGTCCGGTGCCGCGCTGCTGGCCGGCGTGATCGGCACCCGGTACCTGCCGAGCTCGCGGGCGGCCGACGATCCGTGGACCGCCTTCTTCAAGGGGATCCACGACAAGTACATCCCGAAGGAGCCCTTCACCGACACACTGGTCTACGGGATGGTGCAGGCCTACACCTTCGGGCAGGTGCTCAAGGCCGCCGGCCGTGATCTGACCCGGCAGAAGCTGATCGACGCCATGTCCTCGGGCGAGCTCAAAGGGCCTGGCCTGACGCCGTTCGGCTTCAGCAAGGACAACCACGCCGGGTACACCGGAGCCCTGGTGTTCCAGATCGCTGCCGACGGCAACGTCAAGACGCTGCAGGAGCCACGCGTGACCGACCGCGAGACCGGCGACGTGACGCCGTACGAGGAGAAGCGATCGACGCCCGAGGAGATCGGTCTCGTCGGCCGGTGATTGCACCGATGCGCCCAGGGCCCGCGCGTCGGAGGATGACAGTGAACGTGACCACCTGAATCCGTCCCGATCTTCAAGGGTGTGAGTGACGTGAGATTTCGCAGTGTTCTCCCGACAGTGACGTTGACGGTGGCTTTGGTTGCCACCGTCGCCGTCACGGCGCCGGCCAGCCAGGCCGCCGACAATCCGTACGAGCGCGGACCCGCGCCGAGCAACTCCAGCATCGAGGCCTCCCGCGGGTCGTTCGCGACGTCCTCCACGACGGTGTCGTCGACCGTCGCCGGGTTCGGCGGCGGCACGATCTACTACCCGACGACGACCACGGCCGGCACCTTCGGCGCGGTGGCCATCTCGCCCGGGTTCACCGCCCGGCAGTCGTCGATCTCCTGGCTGGGTCCGCGGCTGGCCTCGCAGGGGTTCGTCGTGTTCACGATCGACACCGACACGGTCTACGACCAGCCTGACAGCCGAGCCGACCAGTTGCTGGCGGCGTTGGACTACCTGACCCAGCGCAGTACGGTCCGGACCCGGATCGACGCTACGCGGCTCGGCGTGATGGGCCACTCGATGGGCGGTGGTGGCACGTTGCGGGCCGCGGCCCAGCGGCCCGCGCTGCAGGCGGCGATCCCGTTGACCGGGTGGCACACGGACAAGACCTGGGGTGACGTCCGGGTGCCGACGCTCGTGGTCGGCGCGGACGGCGACACGATCGCGCCGGTGGCGTCGCACTCGTCGCCGTTCTACAACACGTTGCCGTCGACGCTGGACAAGGCCTACCTGGAGCTGCGGAGCGCGACCCACTTCACGCCGAACAGCTCCAACACGACGATCGCGAAGTACAGCATCTCGTGGCTCAAGCGGTTCATCGACAACGACACCAGGTACGAGCAGTTCCTCTGCCCGGCACCGTCACCTGATCTGCGCATCGCGGAGTACCGGGACACCTGCCCGCACTCCTGACGCGCTCTCGTCCCGCCGGCGACGGTCCCCTGTAACCGTCGCCGGTGCTTCATGCCCGGCAGGAGATCTCCATGCCGTCCTCGACCGGGAAGGCGGTGGTGACGTACCCGTTGGCCGGGTCGCGGACGTAGTCGAGATAGCCCGCCATGCTCGGGAAGGTGATGTCGTCGGCAACCACCAGGGCGCCGGGGGCGAGGCGGTCTTCCAGCAACCGCAGTACGGGGAGGCAGAGGTCCTTCCAGCCGTCGAGCAGGACCAGGCCGATCGGGCCCGGCACGTCCGCGAGGGTGGTTAGTGCGTCGCCGGCCAAGATCGTCACCGGCTCCGCGACGCCGGCTTCGTCCAGGTTGGCCTGGGCCGCGGCGATCTTCGCCGCGCTGAGCTCGGTCGTGAGGACCTGGCCGACGCCGTTGTCGGCGACCGCGGCCGCCAGGTAGATGGTCGAGATCGCGTACGACGTACCGAACTCGACGACCGTCGTAGGTCTCGCGGCGCGCACGAGCGAGTAGAGCAGCGCTCCGCCGGCCGCGGAGATCGGCATGTAGATGTCGGCCAGGGCGTCGGCTCGCTCCTGCGCGGTCGCCGACTCGTAGGGGTTGTCGTCGGTCCATGGCGAGGGCGCGGCGTCGTCGCGGTCGGCACCGGCGAACAGTCGATCGAGGACTTTCCGGACCGCGGGGCTTTGCAGTGTGTTGGTCATGGCCGCTACGCTAGACGCAACGTAGAGTCTAGGCAAGAGAGATCGCGAGGAGGACGGCAGTGCATCACGGGAACCGGCACGGACGGAGCGAAGAGGCGCGGCAGGCCGTGCTCGAGGCGGCCGACGATCTGCTGGTGGAGAAGGGGTACGCCGGCCTGACGATGGAGGGAATCGCGCGCCGCGCCGGGGTGGCGAAGCAGACGATCTACCGCTGGTGGTCGTCGAAAACCGAGATCCTGATCGAGGCGTTCGTCGACGACGCCGCGGAGTACCTCACGCCGGCCGACACCGGCGACCTGGCCACGGACCTGCGCCGCCACCTCGCCAAGCTCGCCACCTTCCTGACCGCTACGGACGCTGGCGCTGTCTTCCGCGCCCTGGCCGGCGAGGCGCAGCATGACCCGGCCCTGGCGGAACGTCTCCGGGCGGAGCATCTCGGCGCGCAGCGCGAGAGGGGTCGCCAGCCGTTGCTCAGGGCAATCAGTCGGGGCGATCTCCCGGCCGGCACCGACGTCGACTTCGCCGTCGACCAGCTGGTGGGCCCGATCTACTACCGAGTCCTCGTCACCGGCGAGCCGGTCTCCCGCAAGTACACGGACCACCTGGTCACGCAGTACCTGAAACAGATCTGACGGAGGTCACCGCGCGTCGTACAGGACGGGGTTACGCGGGGTGTCCGGGACCTGGCCGACGGTGGTGCCGGGCATCCAGGCGAGGTCGCTGATCTGGTTGTCGTTCGTGGGGTCGGTGATGCGGATGTCGGCGTCCATGTAGATGACGGTCATCACCCGGCGTGGAACGGTGCCGTGGTTCGGGCCGGCGTGGTGGAAGGTCCAGCCACGGTGGAAGCTGGCGTCGCCCAGCGCGAAGGGCTCGACGACGTGCTCGAACCGCTGCTCGGCGACGGCCTGCGCGAGTGCGGCCTCCGACTCGTCGCTGATCGGCAGGTCGCGGCCGGACGAGAAGTTGTGACTGCCGCGCGCGAAGGCGAGCGGGCCCATCTCCAGCGGCGTGTCCTGCAGCGGCAGCCAGAGCGTGCAGATGCGATCGCTGGACAGCGGCCAGTAGTACTGGTCCGCGTGCCAGGGGGTGATACCGCCGTTCGGCTCCTTGTAGAGCGCCTGGTCGTGGTAGAGGCGGACCGCGTGGACTCCCAGCAGCCCAGCGGCGATGCCGGCCAGCCGCTTGGAGTACACCAGCTCCCGGACTACCTCGTTGTGCTCCCAGAGGTTGGTCACCTGAAGGAAGGCCTTGCCGTAGGTGCCGCGTTCCTCGAGCGGGAGGTGCTGGGTGTTCAGCCGGATGACCTCGTCCGTGATCGTCGGCTCGAAGTGCTCGACGGTCTCCGGCGCCAGCACGTTCGACAAGTGGGCGAAGCCGTCGCGGGCGAAGTCGGCGGTGGCGGTCGCGGACAGCGGGTAGGTCCGGTCGAGTTCTGTGGCGAGGGAAGTCATCCGGCGTGGCTCCTTGAGCGCAGTGGGCTGGTACGGCCGATGGTCTGCCTGAGGAGCGCGAGTGCAGACTCCGACGACGAGCCTGCGGGTGTTGTCACCGCGATCAGCCTCTGCTCCGGTGAACGGACGATCGCGAGTGTCTGTTGGGTGACGGTGACCGCGCCGACCAGCGGATGCTGCAGGTCGTAGGAAGCGGCGTCGCACGGCGCGACGCGATGATCGGCCCACAGGGCGACGAACTCCGGGCTCTTCATCGAGAGCTCGCCGATCAGGGCTGCCAGCTCCGGGTCGTCGGGGTGGAGACCGACGGCGATCCGCAGGTTGCCGACCACGGCTCTGGCCTTGCGTTTCCAGTCGGTGTAGAGCTCACGGCAGTGCTCGTCGAGGAAGAGCATCCGGCTCGTGTTCGGGCGGTTGGCGGGCTCGTCGGGCGAGGCGGGATCGATGTGGCCGGCAAGCAAGGCGTGGCCCAGTTCGTTCCAGGCCAGTACGTCGGTACGCCGTCCGAGAACCAGCGCGGGAATCCCGTCCAGCGCTCGGAGCAGATCGAGGGTCTCCGCCGTGACGCACTCGGGCTGCCGGCGGCGGACTTTCGGCGTACGGCGTGATGCGTTCGCCAGCCTCTCGAGGTGCGCCTGCTCGGCGGCGTCGAGCCTGAGCGCGCGAGCGATCGCCTCGAGCACCTCCGGGGACGCGCCACGGGACTGGCCCTGCTCGAGCCGCGCGTAGTACGACACCCCGACACCCGCCAGCTGGGCCAGCTCTTCTCGCCGGAGGCCCGGCACTCGCCGTCGCGGCCCGAAGTCACGGAGCCCGACGTCTTCGGGTCGCAGTCGCGCCCGTCGTGCGCGCAGGAAATCACCGAGCGGTCCGGAATCGTCCATTGGTCCAGTATTCGTGGTCGTTCAACCCCCAGCCACACCCCGCCGGGGGTAGGACGAAGGGGGAGTGGCTGCCCGGTCGTCGCCGCAGCAAGCTCGGGTGCAGCTCACCCGTCACGGTCGACGACCGTGCAGACCCCGAGGACGGACGATGGACCAGATCGTGTTGGGCGACGTCACCGTAACCCGCATCAAGGAGTACTACGGCTCGGTCGCGATGAGCCCCGAGACCTTCTTCCCGGAGAGCCCCGCGGGTTCCTGGGCCGAGCACCAGGACTGGCTCGCGCCGGACTTCTGGGATCCCGAGACGCACGAGTGCGTCTCCGCCATCCAGACCTGGCTCCTGCGCAGCGAGGGTCGCACGATCCTCGTCGACACGGGGGTCGGCAACCACAAGGACCGGCCGTACGCACCGGTGTGGAGCCGCCTCGACACCGACTACCTGGACAACCTCGCAGCTGCCGGCGTACGGCCGGAAGACGTGGACCTGGTGATCAACACCCACCTGCACGTCGATCACGTCGGCTGGAACACCCGCCTCGACGGCCGCACCTGGGTGCCGACCTTCCCGAACGCGACGTACCTGATGACGCAGCGGGACTTCGACTTCTGGAACCCGGCGAACGGGCACCAGCCGATCCTTGGCCGCGGCAACCAGAATGTGTTCGAGGACAGCGTCGCTCCGGTCCACGAGGCAGGGCTCGTCCACCTGTGGGACGACACGTACCGGATCGACGCGAACCTGCGGCTCGACCTCGCACCCGGGCACACGCCGGGCTCGTCGGTACTGAGCCTGGAGTCCGGCACCGACCGCGCGCTGTTCGTCGGCGACCTCGTCCACACCGCGTTGCAGATCGTCGAACCGGACACGAACAGCTGCTTCTGCGAGGACCCGGTCGAGTCCCGTGCGACCCGGCGTCGGCTGCTCGGCCGGGCCGCGGACGACAACGCGCTCGTCCTCCCGGCCCACCTCGGCGGCCACGGCGCGGCCGAGGTCGTCCGCGACGGCTCGAAGTTCGCCATCAAGGACTGGGCCGGGCTGGCTCGCATCTCCTGATCATCGCCACGACTCCCGAAAGGACAGGCCTCGTGCCTCACCAGGACACCGCCGTCGTCGACACCCCCTCTGGCGCCGTCCGCGGCGTACGTGACGAGTACGGCGAGCTGTACCGAGCGATCCCGTACGCCGCAGCGCCCGCCGGCGCGGCCCGCTTCGCGGCCCCCGTCCCGCACGCGGGCTGGACCGGCGTGCGCGACGGCACCAGCCCTTCGCCCACGGCGCCGCAACCACGCAGGGACTTCGGCCGCCTCGACCTGACGCCGTACTTCGGGCCGGGTTGGGTCCCTGGGCAGGACTACCTCACGGTCGACGTCCGTACGCCGTCGTCGGGCGGCGGTGCGCTGCCGGTGATGGTCTTCGTCCACGGCGGCGGATTCGTCACCGGCTCGTCCCGAGCCAGCCTGTACGACGGCCGGGCGTTCGCCCGCGACGGGATCGTCCTGGTGACGCTGAACTACCGCCTCGGCATCCCGGGGTTCCTCGACCTCGAGGGAGCACCGGCCAACCGTGGGCTGCTCGACGTACTGGCGGCCCTCGCCTGGGTTCGCGACACCATCGCGGTGTTCGGCGGCGACCCGGACGAGGTCACGGTGTTCGGGCAGTCCGCCGGAGCGACGCTCGTCACGGCCCTGCTCGCGGCCCCGGAGGCGAAGGGCCTGTTCCGTCGGGCGATCGTGCAGAGCGGAAGCGGCACCGGCGCGTTCACACCGGAACAGGCGCAGCGGGTGACGGGAGCGGCCGCGAAGGCGTTGGGTGTGGCGCCCACGCTGGACGACTTTGCGACGGTCCCGGACGAGCGCTTCCTCGAGATCCTGCCGCGGCTCGCCGGGCTGGACCTGCGGACCGCGACCGCCAACGATCCGCTGGCCGGTCTCAGCCCGTTCAGCTTGGTACTGCCCGAGCAGCCCGCGGACTCACTGGCGGGCGGGCCTGCCTCCGAGGTCGATCTCCTGATCGGCACCAACACCGAGGAAGGCCACCTCTACCTGGTTCCGCAGGGCAACTTTGACGCGACGTCGGGAGAACTCCGGTCCGCGGCTCTCGGCGAAACACTGTTCGGCGCGGGCACCGCACGGATGATCGAGGCCCACCGCCGGATCTCCGGCGGGCGCACCCATGTCTACCGGTTCGGCCATCGGTCCACCGCGCTCGACGGAAAGCTCGGGGCCGCTCACACCGTCGAGCTTCCGTTCGTCTTCGACCTCGCCGACGAGCCATGGTTGCACGGGGCAACCGGTCTGCTCGGCCCGTCCCCGGCACCCGCCGGCCTCGCTGCCCGGATGCACGGTGCGTGGGTCCGGTTCGCCCGCACCGGAAACCCGGGCTGGGCCGCAGGCGACACCGTGGAGACGTTCGAGTGAGCGCCGTGAGAAATGGCCATTGGGTGGACGACTCCACCCGAATGGCTGATCCGCGGGGCCGGTCATGATCGGCAGAGTCGGGGGCATGACCGCCATCGGACGACGTCCCGTCCTCGCCCTCCTTGCTGCCGGCGCGACCGTCGCAGTACTGCCTCGATCCGCCACTGCCGACCTTGCGAAGTACCAGCTGGTGCTGCCGGAACCGACCGGTCGGTTCCGGATCGGTGTCACCGAGCTGCATCTGGTCGACGATTCTCGTGCCGACGTGTGGGTGCCGTCGCGTCGTCGTGAACTGATGGTCAGCATCTGGTACCCGGCTGTTCCCTCGACCCACGGCTCTCGGAATCCCTATGCGCCGGCGAAGGTCGCGACGGCGTTGGCCGACGAGGTCGGCTCGGCGCTGGGCCTGGCCTCTGGAACGGTCGATTACGCCGGTACGCCGACCCACGCGCGCACCGGGATCGCCGCACTCGGGCGCCACCCGGTGATCGTGTACTCGCCGGGCTTCGGAACGTCCCGGCTGCTCGGCACGCAGCACGTCGAGGATCTCGTCAGTCGCGGGTACGTCGTGGTGACGATGGACCACACCGGCGAGGCTCCGGTGGAGTTCCCCGACGGGCGCGTCTCGCCGGTCGTCGCGCCGGTGGAGGAGCTCGAGAGGGCGGTGGCGGTTCGGGTCGCTGACACGAAGTACGTGCTGGGCCAGCTCGCGAGGCTCGCTCGTGGTGTGAACCCGGATGCGGAGCGGCGGTCGCTGCCGCGCGGTCTGGGGCACGCGTTGGACCTGCGGAAGGTGGGGATGCTCGGCTATTCGCTGGGTGGGTTCACCGCGGCGCAGACGATGCTGACCGATCGACGGATCGCGGCCGGTGTCGACCTTGACGGCACGTTGCAGTACGCGTTCCCGGACGGTGAGCTGAGTGAGGTCGCGAAGCGTGGGCTGGACCGCCCGTTCCTGCTGTTCGGCGGCGCGGATCATTCGCACTTGTCGCAGCCTGGTCAGCCGATGAACGATCCGTCCTGGACGAGCTTCTGGGCCCATCAGCGGGGCTGGAAGCTCAACCTGCGTCTTCCCGAGGGCACGCATTCGTCGTTTGCCGACTACCAGTTCTCCCTGCCCGCGATCGCGAAAGCCTTCGGCGTCCCGGCTGACGCCGTCACCGGCTTGCTCGGCACGGTGGACCCGGCCCGCAGTGTCGCCGCGCAGCGGGCGTACCTGGCGGCGTACTTCGATCAGTTTCTGAAGCACCGCCCGCAGCATCTGCTGCTCGGCGAATCACCGAAGTACCCGGACGTGCGGTTCGTGCGGTAGCTCCCGGAGGTGACCTATGGGTATTAGGTAGCTACCTATCTATGTTAGATTGGATGCGTGGAGAGAACCCAGCTCAACCAAGCGGTGGTGATCGCGCGAGCAGCCGAACTGGCTGACGAGGCCGGTTTCGACTCGGTGACCCTGGCCGCGATCGCGCGGTCGTTCGCCGTACAGACACCCAGCCTCTACGCGCACGTTCGCGACCTGGCGGCGCTTCGGGACGGGATCACGGCGCTGGCGCTGGACGAGCTCACCGACCGCATCGCCGACGCGATCGCCGGGCGTTCGCAGTACGACGCACTGCTGGGCTTCGCAGCCGCGCACCGCACGTACCTGCAAGAGCACCCGGGCCGTTGGGAGTCGTTGCACCGAAGGGCGGGTGCCGGTGCCGTGGAGGCGCCGGCCGCCCGCCGCATCGTGCGGGTCAACGACGCGGTCCTGCTCGGCTACGGCATCACCGGCGAGGACCGCGTGCACGCCACGCGCATCGTCGGTGCCGCCCTGAGCGGCTTCCTCAACCTCGAACGCATCGGCAGCTTCGCGCACAGCACGCCGCCGGCCGACCAGTCGTGGACCGAGCTGCTCGACGCCCTCCACCTCGTCCTCACCCATTGGCCTCAGCGCGGAGAGCTCCGCGAGAAAGAGATCTCATGATCACCACGCCGCTGACCGCGGACCTCCTGCACGGCGCGACCGAACTCGAGTCGACCGATCGTGGGCTCCGTGCGCACAGACTTCCGAAGACCGTCGTCGAACGGTACGCCGATCAGCACCTCACGCTGATGGAGGCGCAGCCCTCGGGCGTGCGGGTCGCCGTGGTCACGACAGCCCGAAGCGTGACCCTCGAGGTGCACGCGACGCGCGTCGCCTACCGCGGGATGGAACGTGCCCGCGGTGCCCTCGACGTGGTTGTCGACGGAACGATGCTGGGGTCGTACCCCCTCACGCAGGGAGATCTCGTCGAGCTGGACATGCAGACCGGTACGACCACCTTCGCAGCGGGGACGTCCGATCAGGTCACCGTCATCGACCTGCCGCCCGGTGAGAAGACGATCGAGATCTGGCTTCCGCACAACGAGCAGGTCGACCTGGTGGCGCTGCATTCCGACGCGCCGGTGCGTCCCGCGCCGCAGTCGGGTCCGGTGTGGCTGCATCACGGCAGTTCCATCAGCCAGGGCTCCAACGCCACCAGCCCGACCAGCATCTGGCCCGTCGTCGCCGCTCGGAGTGCCGGCGCGCAGCTGCACAACCTCGGCTTCGGGGGCAGCGCGCTGGTGGATCCGTTCGTGGCCCGCGTCATGCGGGACA
Source organism: Kribbella endophytica (assembly GCF_054781295.1). Lineage (NCBI taxonomy): Bacteria > Bacillati > Actinomycetota > Actinomycetes > Propionibacteriales > Kribbellaceae > Kribbella > Kribbella endophytica. The sequence continues at coordinate 682,889 of NZ_BAAGUR010000004.1, read as the reverse complement.
CCCCGGCGGACCTGATCAGCGTGAAGTTCGGGATCAACGTCGTCAACCTCGACGCGATGCGGCTGCGCACCTTCGTACCGGCGGTACACGGCTTCCTCGACACCATCCGCGACGGCCATCCCACGACGCCGCTGCTCGTCGTGTCGCCCGTCTTCTGCGCCATCCACGAGGACACCCCCGGGCCGGGTGCCGTCGACCCGGCCACGTTCGGCACCGACACGGTGAAGTTCGTTGCCACCGGCACCCAAGGCGACACCGCCAACGGCCGCTTGACGCTGCAGGTCGTCCGTCAGGCGCTCGAGGAGCTCGTCGACCGCAGGTCCGACGACCCGAACCTGCACTACCTCGACGGCCGCACCCTGTACGGCGAGACCGACGCGCGGAGTCACCCGCTTCCTGACGCCCTGCACCCGGACACCACCACCCACGCCTTCATGGGCGAACGCTTCGCCGAGCTCGCCTTCGGCAAAGCGGGACCATTCAGCAGTTCCGGATCTGACCTCGACCGCCGGTCCTAGGTCAACGTCGGCGTGCCTCGCTTGTTCGCCATTCGCGCGCGACGTCAGCAAATGCTGATCTCGTACTTTCGGTTGATACGGGATGGTCGCGAGTGGGACGTGTGCGCGAACGAAGTCGGGAAAGCTGGCGACGTCCACACCGTGCACGGGAACAGCTGATGGAGGACGACGCCATGATCCGCGCGAACAGCCGGCTGCTGCGCCGTGGCCTGGTCGTTGCCGAGGTGGTTGTCGTGGTGGGCCTGAATGTCGAGAAGGCCGTCGGGCGCCTGCTGCTCCCGGACGAACCACCGCCGCCGGGGGAGACGCTCTACCTCTGTGTCGGCGTGGTGGCCGGAGCATTCGCACTTCTCCGGCGGCGCCGGCCGGAACGGCTCGCTCAGCTCGCGACGGCGGCGATCGTCGTCTCGTTGCTGTGCAGCACCGTCGGCTTCCTGGCCGAGCCTGGCGGGTCGATCGGCGGTGACACCGAGGCGCTGGCCTTGCTGCTGCTGGTCGGAGCGAGCTGCCACCAGTTGCGGCGACCGCAGGCTGGAGGCATCGCGGTGCTCGGCGGCTTGGCGCTCGTCGTCGCGCCGGTCCTGCGGTACGGCGGCGACTCGGTCAACCTCACCGTCGCCCTGCTGTGGGCGATCCTGTGGGGCATCAGTGTCGCGACCGGGCTGATCCTGCGCGACGGGAACGCTCGGCGCGAGGTCGCGCTAGCCTCCGCCCGGAACACGGAACGGCTCGTGCTGGCCAGGGAGTTGCACGATCTGGTGGCGCACCACATCACGGGCGTGGTCGTACGTACCCAGGCCGCGCGGGTGGTGCTCGACGACGGAACGGAGCGGGAACTGCTCGAGGACATCGAGCGGGCCGGCGCCGAAGCCCTTGGCGCCGTACGGCGGCTGGTGATCATGCTGCGCAGTCCCGAGCTGTTGTCACCTGGTGCCGGGGATCTGGTGGAGACGGTCGTGGCAGCGGTGGGTGGTGACCAGGCGGTCACGGTGCGGTTGGCGCCAGAGCTCGCTGGCCTCGCGGTGGCTTCGGAGACGGTGACGACGGTGCATCGCGTCGTACTCGAATCGTTGACCAACGTCCGCAGGCACGCTCCGGAGGCCCGGCGGGTGAGCGTCTCGGTCGAGCCGGTGGACCACGAGGGACGGCAGTACTTGCGCGTCGAGGTGCTGAACGACGGGCATCGTCACAGCCGAAGTCGTGGCCGCCGGGCGATGGACGGCTACGGCCTGGTCGGAATGCGCGAGCGGATCGACGCGCTGGACGGACATCTGACGGTCGGGGATCACGGCGACCACGAGTGGCGGGTCCTCGCCGAACTTCCGCTGCCAGGTGGCGTCGGTGCGGCGCGGTCGCCGGGGGAGCTGGTGACCCGATGACACTGCGTGTTCTGCTCGCCGACGACCAGGCCATGGTCCGTACCGGGTTCCGGCTGATCCTTGAACGCGAGCCCGACATCGAGGTGATCGGCGAGGCCGCAGACGGCAAGACCGCGGTGGCGCTGGCTCAGCGGCTGCGTCCCGACGTAACACTGATGGACATCCGGATGCCGCTGATGGACGGGCTGGCCGCGACGCGGTTGCTGGCGGGTCCTGGTGTCACCAAGCCGCTGCGGGTGCTGGTCGTGACGACGTTCGACCTGGATGAGCTTGTGCACGAGGCGCTTCGGTCCGGTGCCTGCGGATTCCTCTTGAAGGATGCAGGGCCGCGACTTCTGGTGGAGGCCGTGCACTCCGCGGCCAACGGCGACGCTCTGGTTTCACCTTCGATCACCACCCGGCTCCTGGGTCACTTCGCCACCGGCAGCAATCGGCCCCGGCGTGCTGAACCGGAGTTGACGGAACGCGAGCTGGACGCGGTCAAGGCGGTCGCCCGGGGTCGGACCAATGTCGAGATCAGCGCGGAACTGCTGGTGTCGTTGTCGACCGTGAAGTCCCATCTCGGTTCGGTGCAGCGCAAGATCGCCGCCCGGAACCGCACCGAGATCGCCGTCTGGGCGTGGGAATCGGGCCTGATGCGGTAATCGCACCGAAGGGAAATGTTCTTTCGGTGGAAAGGCACGGTGTCCTTTCGGCCGGGAACCGTGCACGAACGGTGGATGGCACGGCGCGCGCGGAAAACTAGGTTTTCTGGTGACCGTACATCGGCGCCCGTCGTGCGCCCTCTGGAGGACATCAGAAATGCACAGGACCTTGACCTTCGCCCTCGCCGCGACAGCGGTGGCGGCGGTCGCCGTACCGGCGTTCTCGATGGCGACGCCGCCGGAGGTTTCGGCCGCGACGACGAGCGTGTCCACGAAACCGCTGCCCAGCACGCTGAAGTGGACGCCGTGCCCCGCGGATGTCGTCTCGAAGGTGGCGCTGGAGTGCTCGGCCCTCGACGTACCGCTGGACTACCGCACGCCGAACGGCCGGCAGATCGAGATCGCGATCTCCCGCCTGGCATCCAAGGAGCCGACTCAGCGCCGCGGCGTCCTGCTGACCAACCCCGGCGGCCCCGGCGGCTCCGGACTCGCCCACATCGGCACTCTCGCGACGACCGGCGTACCGCGGGAAGTCCTCAACGCCTACGACCTGATCGGCTTCGACCCGCGCGGAGTCGCCCACAGTACGCCGGTGAGCTGCAACCTCACGCCGGCACAGCAGGCGGCCGGCGCGTTCCCGACGTACGCGAACAGCCCGGCCGACGTCGCCCGCGAGGCGAAGTTCGCGCGGACCGTCGCCAAGCAGTGCACCACGTCGAAGACCGCGTCGATGCTGCCCCACATCACGACCGCGAACACCGCGCGGGACATGGACCGGATCCGCATCGCGCTGGGTGAGAAGAAGGCGTCGTACTTCGGGACTTCGTACGGCAGCTACCTCGGTGCGGTCTACACGACGCTGTTCCCGAAGACCACCGACCGGGTTCTGCTCGACAGCGTGACCGGCCCCAAGGGCTACGGCTACGAGCAGATGCGGATGTTTGCCCGTGGCATGCAGGACCGCTTCCCGGATTTCGCGAAGTGGGCTGCCGCGAACCCGTCGGCCGGGCTGGGCAGCACGCCGCAGGAGGTGACCGCGAAGTACTACGAGCTCGCGCAGCGGATCGACAAGTTGCCGGTCCAGGGCGTTGTCACCGGGACGCTGTTCCGGGGGATCACCTTCGAGAAGCTGTACGGCGACGCCTGGTTCCCCACCCTGGCCAAGATCTGGAAGGCGCTCGACGCCGGCCGGCTGCCGCCGGACCTGATTCCGGAGGGGGACTTCGAGCGCGACCCCGGTACGGCGATCGCCGGCGCGAAGGAGATGCACCGCGCCTTCGGGCAGCGGGCCAGGATGGTGACCGTCGACGGTGGCGGCCACGGCGCCTACCCGTGGGGCAACAACACCTGCGGCAACGACGCGGTGACGAAGTTCCTGCTCACCGGTGAGCGCCCGGCGAACGTCCTCGCCTGCGCGCCCAACCCCAAGTAAACAAGGCGGATCGGCCGGAGGGAGTGCAGGATGTTCAAGGAATGGCAGCAGCGTCGGGCGGTGCAGCGCGTGAAGCCTGGTGACGGGCGAGAGTTGCAGCGCGTCCGTTGGTGGCAGTCGATCGGCCGTGCCCTGTTCTACCTCCGGCTGACCGGCGACGGCCGGCAAACGGTGTACGCCGTCGATGTCAGGCACTGGGGCAATCAGAGCTCAGGTGAGACGACAGCGGATCTGTACCTCAACGGCAGGCAGCACGCCGTCTGCCGGCTCCCGGCGGTCTTCCCGGTCGAGGGCGGCATCATCGAGGTGCGGATGAGCAACTTCGGGCTCAAGCGCTGCCACTACGTGACCGACGAGGGAGCCGAGTACCAGCTCGAGCCGGATCCGCACAGCGCCGAGGGGCGCCGGGCGCGGCTCGACCACTCGCACCCGGCCCTGAGCCGCGCGATCGGCGTCTTCTCGGCGACCGTGCTCGGGATCGCCGTACTGCTGCTGATCCCGCAGATCGTGGGTCCGTTCACCCGGATCCCGCCGGTTGCCGAGCACTTCGGCGTCTTCGACTCGCCCATCCACCTGCCGGCCTGGCTGAACGTCACGATCGTGGTGGTCACCTTGCTGGCCAGTACGGAACGGGCGCTGCGGCTGCGGTTCAACCGGCTGCTGGACGGCGCCGCGGGCTGACCTTTCCCATCACGACCATCCGGGCGCTTTCGTGCGCCCTTGGAGGATTTCAGATGCGAAGAACCCCTGTTCTCGCCTTCGCCGCCACCGTACTGGCCGCGGCGATCGCCGTACCGGCCTTGACCGTGGCGCCGCCGGACGTCTCGGCGGCGACGAAGGCGTCCGCGCCGAGCGCCGTCGAGTGGGCGCCGTGTCCGCCGGATGTCTTGCAGTACGTGCCGTTGGAGTGCTCGAAGCTCGAGGTGCCGTTGGACTACCGCAAGCCGGACGGCCGGAAGATCGAGCTGGCGCTGTCGCGGCTGGCGAGCAAGGACCCGGCGAAGCGCCGCGGGATCTTGCTGACCAATCCCGGCGGCCCTGGTTTCACCGGACGTGACTACCCGGGCTATCTCGCCAGGGCAGGGACGGCGAAGGAGGTGCTGGACGCGTACGACGTGATCGGTGTCGACCCGCGAGGCTCCGGAGCGAGCACGCCGGTGAGCTGCGACCTCACCCCGGCCCAGCAGCTCCACGGTGCCTTCGCGAAGTACGCGCATTCCGCGGCCGACGTCACCAGCGAAGCGGCGTACGCACGGACCGTCGCCAAGCAGTGCACGACGTCGAAGACCGCGTCGATGCTGCCCCACATCACCACCGCCAACACGGCCCGCGACCTGGACCGGATCCGTGCGGCGCTCGGCGAGCCGAAGGCGTCGTACCTGGGCTCGTCGTACGGCAGTTACCTCGGCGTGGTCTACACGACGCTGTTCCCCAAGACCACCGACCGCGTGGTGATCGACAGCGTCATGGGTCCCGACGGCTACGACGCAACGGCGATGCGGATGTTCGGCCGTGGGCTGGAGGACCGCTTCCCGGACTTCGCGAAGTTCGTCGTCGCGCATCCGGAGTACAACCTCGGCAAGACGCCGCGGCAGGTGAAGGCGAAGTTCTTCGAGCTCGCCCGGAAGCTGCGGGCCAAGCCGGTCGAGGGTCTCGACGAGACGGGATTCCGCGCGAGCACGTTCGGGCTTCTGTACGGCGAGGCGACCATGCCGGTGCTGGCCAAGCTCTGGCAGGACATCGACACGGACACCCCGCAGCCGGAGGCGCCGGCACCCGACCTGGTCAACAACAACATCGCGATGTCGGCGCGGCTGTACGTGGTCTGCAACGACAGCCGCTGGCCGACGTCGGTGCGGGAGTATCGGCGCAACGTGCTGGTCGATCGGATCAGGTACCCGATGCTGGGTGCGGCCGCGGCCAACATCGGCCCGTGCGCGTTCTGGCCGAAGCAGCGCGTCGAGCCGCCGGTGAATATCAGCGACCGAGGTCCGTCGAACGTGCTCCTGGTGCAGAACGAGCGCGACCCGGGAACGCCGCTGGCCGGTGCCCGCAAGATGCGCCGAGCCCTCGGCAACCGCGCCACGATGGTCACCGTCGACGGCGGCGGACACGGCGTCTACCCGGTCACCAAGAACACGTGCGCCAAGGACGCGCTGGTGAAGTTCCTGATCACGGGGGAGCGTCCGGCGAGGGACCTCACCTGCGCTGTGGAGAAGTAACAACCGACCACGCCGGCACCTGCCGGCCACCCGCGGGAGCAGCCGGCAACCGCCGGCTGCTCCCCCCGGCCGTGCCGGCGCGCAGACCATGGCATGAGCAGTGCAGCGTCACAACCGTAGGAACCCCAAAGCCCCCCAAAAGAAGGCACTTCAAAGTGCCTTGGTCACCTTACGGCCAGGCAGCACCGCCCGTACGATCTGGTGGGACGACCACCGGAAGGATCTTCAGCGTGCGCCTCCTCGGGATGACGGCCTTGGTTTGTGCTGGTCTGCTGGTGGCCGGATGCGCGGACGGTACGCCGGGGGCTGTGGCCTCCGAGACGCCGCGGACCAGCGAGTCATCGCCGTCGGCGACGCCGTCGGTTGTGTTGCAGTCGCTGGGGGAGCGGTGTGGGCAGACGGCTCAGCAGGACGTGACGACTGCTCGCGTGGTGAAGGGGAGTGGCGGCGTCCAGTTGTACGAGGTTGGAGCTGGTAGCGGGCGTCTGGGGGTGGTGCTGGTGCACGGGTCGGGGGCGCGGGGTGTGTGTAACTGGGCTGGTGAGATCGGCTGGCTGGCGAAGGCCGGTTTGAATGTCGTCGGCTACGACCAGAGTTGTGTCGGTGCGAGTACCTGCGCCGACGAGGTCCGGCCGGTCGAGGACCTGCTTGCGGTGGTCGCCGAGCTGCGGCGACGTGGGGCCACCAAGGTCGTGGTGGTTGGCGCATCGGCGGGCGGCTCGATGCCGCTGGTTGCCGCGGTCAGGCCGAACTCCGGGATCTCTGGTGTGGTCACGCTGTCCCCGGCCAATCTGGCGATGCCGATCGGTACGACGGACGCCACCGCGATGTCCGTCGCGCGGAGTATTCGGCAACCGGTCCTCTACGTCCTCGCGCAGGACGACCCGGCCTCGTCGGTGGCGGAGATGAAGTCTCTGAGCGCCGCGACGAAGGGATCGCGCTTCGTCCTGCTGCCCGCCGGGTCGGGGCACGCTCAGGCGGTTCTGTACGACACGACCGGTCAGAAGCCTTCCGCCTTTCGGCAGACGTTCCTCGCCTTCCTCCGTACGCCGTGACCGCACCGCGGAGATCTTCGCCGTACGGAATAGCGACGATCCGCCCGAGCCGTGCGGTTGGTCAGTGGTCCGGCGGTGGGTTGTGCTGGCGGCGCCATTCCTGGGGTGTTGTGCCGTAGGCCATTCGGAAGCGGCGGGCGAAATGGCCGGCGTCGAGGAAGCCCCACTGGGCGGCGATCGACGCGATCGGTCGTTGCGCGCTGCTGGGTGAGGTGAGTTGGCGGCGCGCTCCGGCGAGGCGTTCGGCGATGAGCCACTGCTCGAAGCTCAGGTGGTGCCTGGCGAACAGTTTGTAGAGGTAGCGCAGCGAGATGCTGTGCTCCGCCGCGATCCGGGCCGGGCTGAGCTCGGGGTCGGCGAGATGCTGTCGGGCGTACCAGGTGATCCGGGTGAACAGCACGTCGGTCATGGCCGGTACGTCGTACCGGACGTCCTCGGCGGCGGACGTCAGCAGCGCGCGGACGAGCCGGGTGGTGGCTTCGCCGAGCATGGCGGCGGCGCTGGTGCCCTGCAGTGCGTCGGCGACGGTCGGCAGCACGGTGAGGTGGTGCAGCACGAGGTCGTACAGGGGACTGCTGGGCAGCCGCTGGGCCGCCGCGCGGACCGTCTCGACGCTCAGCCCGAGGTCGTCGTAGTCGATCTGGAACGCCTGTGACGCGCCGGCGCTCCGCCAGGCGAACTCGTACGGCGCGGTCAGGTCGACCAGCATCAGCTCGCCGGTGCTGACCCGTTGCTGGGCGTTCGCCTGGCTGAACCTCCCGGACCCGATCACCTGGACAGCGAGCGCGAGCCGCTCGGGAGCCCCGATCCTGACGTGCTTCGGCGTGCGCACCAGCCGGATGCCCGAGCCCTCGTTGCGGAAGAGGTCCGGCGTACCGAGCTGCCAGAAGTCCATCCGCGCGTGCACCTCGCCGTGCGGAGCTTCGTGCTCCACGCGGGCCGGCACACTCGCGGACATCATCGCCGCGTAGAAGGCCTCCGCGCGGTCCTGGTGCGGCAGCGCGGCAGTGTCGAGCAGAACAGCCACGCCAGCCCCCTGCCGTTCCCGCCCCCGGATCAGCCGAAAGTGTGCACCGAGGCCCCAGTCCCGTGCACCCACATCCTAGGGCGCGCCGCGCGCGGGAGGCTAGGTTTTCCGCCAGCAGGCGCCCCACTGAAGCGATCGCCGTCACCCGTCCGCCGCGGGGTGTGGATTTCCACAGCGCGTACCTCCGCAGCGTGCTCACCGCCGCCAAGAAGACGTCCTGACCGCTGTCCGCAACGAAGGGGAAACCGATCATGGCTCCTGACACCATCGTCCTCGTGCACGGCTTCTGGGTCACGCCGCGCAGCTGGGAGAACTGGATCACGCACTACGAGCAGCGTGGGTTCCAGGTGATCGCGCCGGGCTACCCGGGCTTCGAGGTGGAGGTCGAGGCGCTCAACGCCGATCCCACGCCGATCCTGAAGGTGACCGTTCCGCAGATCATCGAGCACCTGGAGGCGGTCGTCGGCGCGCTGCCGGCGCCGCCGATCATCATCGGTCACTCCGCGGGCGGCGCGTTCACCCAGATCCTGCTCGACCACGGCTTCGGCGCGGCCGGCGTGGCGATGAACTCCGCTCCCACCGAGGGGGTGCGCGTCGTACCGCTGTCGCAGGTGAAGTCGACGTTCCCCGTCCTGAAGAACCCGGGCAACCGGCACAAGGTGGTCCCGCTGACGTTCGAGGAGTGGAAGTACGCGTTCACCAACACGTTCACCGACTCCGATGCCCGCGCGCTGTACGAGCGGTACGCGATCCCGGCCAACGGCGGCATCCTCTGGGGCAGCGTGCTCGCGAACTTCCAGCCCGGCCACCAGGACACCTGGGTCGACTACCACAACGACAACCGGGCGCCGTTGCTGTTCGTCTCCGGCTCGGAGGACCACATCATGCCGCCGGAGGTCCAGCGCTCGAACGCCAAGCACTACAAGTCGAAAACCCTCACCGAGCTCAAGCAGTACGACGGTTACGCGCACCTGCTGCCCGCCCAGGAAGGCTGGCAGCAGATCGCGGACGAGGTGCTCGACTGGGCGCTCGCCCACGCCACCCCGACCTCCCCGTGAGCGTCGCGCGGATCACGCACATCGGCGGCCCGACCACGCTGATCGAGGTCGACGGGTGGCGGCTGCTCACGGACCCGACCTTCGACCCGCCCGGACGCCGCTACACCTTCGGCTGGGGCTCGGCCTCCCACAAGGACGCCGGGCCCGCGGTCGCGGTCGAGGACCTGCCGCCGATCGACGCCGTACTGCTCAGCCACGACCACCACGGCGACAACCTGGACGACGCCGGTCGCGCGCTGCTGCCGCAGGCCGATGTCGTGGTGACGACCGTCGCGGGCGCACGCCGGCTGCGCGGCAACGCCGTCGGTCTGGCGCCGTGGGCCGTCCACACGCTCCACAGTCCGGGCCGGCCGTCGCTGGAGATCACCGCGACACCTTGCCGCCACGGCCCTCCGCTGAGCCGCGCGATCACCGGGGAGGTCACCGGCTTCGCGCTGCGCTGGGAGGGCCAGGAGCACGGCGTCCTGTGGATCACCGGCGACACAGTTCTGTACGACGGGGTGCGGCGCGTCGGCGAGCGTTTCGACGTCGGCACGATGCTGCTGCACCTCGGCGCGGTCCAGTTCGGCATCACCGGACCGATCCGCTATACCATGTCCGGTCCCGAGGGCGTCAGACTCTGCGAACTCGTTCGCCCCCACACCGTCCTCCCGGTCCACTACGAGGGCTGGCGCCACTTCACCCAGGGCCGCGACAGCATCGAGCAGGCCTTCAGCACCGCACCGGCGGCCGTCCGCGACAGCCTGACCTGGCTCACGCTCGGGGTTTCCAAGACCTTGACCGTCTAGTCCCCGCTACTGCGCTCCGACCAGGTACGGAATGGTTTGCGGCCCTTCCGGGAGGACGCACATCACCGCGTCCGGGCCGGCCGCGGCCAGGGCCTCCGCGGCGGCGGCCGAGATGTCGTGAGTCTGCTCGAGGTGCGCCGCGGCGAGGTCGTCGTCGCTCAGGAAGCCGGTGTGCACGACCACGCGGTTCGCCGCCTGGATCTTGGCCTGGATCTGGATCTGCCACTGGTCGGGCACGGTCTCGGACCGAGCGGCGATCTCGTCCAGCAGCGCCTGCGGGGAGTCGGCCGCCTCGAGGGTCTTGCGGTACATGCCGTGATCCGGGAAGCCGTCACGGCATTCAGCCGCACAGATGATGGTGCCACCCGGCCGGACGACCTGGTAGGCGGCCGACATGCCCTTCACCGCCTGGTACAGGTTCTGGTCGAGCGGGAAGCCGGAGTTCGTGGTCACGACGACGTCGAAGAGCCGGTCGACCGGCCGCATCGCGATCCCCTGAGCGAACGACGCCGCGGCAACGTGCATCGGCAGCAGATCGCCCCCGAAGGCCGCGACGACGGCCTGGTCCCGGTTCAGTACGACGTCGAGCGCGAACGTCACCCCGGTCGCCGTGGCGATGGCGCGGACGTCGTCGTGCACCGGGTTCCCCTGCGTGACGCCCCAGGTCGCCCGGGGGTCACCGATCCTCGACGCGTCGTGCAGGACGAGCACCGTGTCCAGGCCGGCGAGCCCGGGCGCCACCAGCTTCGGGCCGCCGGAGAAGCCCGCGAAGAAGTGCGGCTCGACGAAGCCGGTGGTGATGCGCACGTCGGCTTCGCTCCACTCGCGGTTCAGCCACACCGGTACGCCGTTGCCGTGCGTGCCTCGCCACACCAGCCGCGACGAGTCGGCGCAGTCGTGGTTCACGATACGTACGGAGTCGACGACCGCGTCGCCGAACATCAGGCGCAGTTCGTCCTCGGTGTTGCCCCGATGGGTGCCGGTGGCAACGAGAATGACGATGTCGTCCAGGTCGACGATGCCGTCGAGCTCCTCGATCACGGCCGGGATCATCAGGTGCCGCGGCTGCGGCCGGGTCCCGTCGCACGCGGAGATCGCCACCGTCTGCCCGGGCCGGACGCGCTCGCGTAACGGCGGGCCGGCCACGGGCTCCCGCAGCGCCGTACGAACGGCCTCGAGCTGGTCGGGCGCCGCCGCGCTGTGCACGGGTTCGACGACGGTCGTCACCGACGGATCGAAGGTCAGCGACAGTCCTGAATCGCCGTACGCCAGTCGGGTCTCGGTCCGCACCTCGTCACTGCTGTTCACACCCGGCATCTTACTGTTGTTAACGCGCTCAAGAATTGTCGGCCGGCGCCGAAGTTCTTCCAGGCAATGGATTTCCAGCAGAGCTTCGAAAACTCTCGTTACGGGACCGTGACGCCGTGAGGCCTGACCGATGTCTTGACGACCCTCGTGTTAGCGCTAACACTGTGACCGCCAACAGCCATGCGGGGCCTGATTCGCGGGAGTGACGCCTCTCCCGGAGGGGAAGAGTTCGTGAAGAACAAACTTGTGGTGCTTCTGAGTGGTGCCCTGCTGGTGCTCGGCCTCGGTGCGTGCGGCGGGGAGGGAGCCGGCGGTGCCACCGACACCGCCGCCGACAAGCCCGCGGACCTGACCATCGGGGTGTCGATGCCGACGCAGACCTCGGAGCGGTGGATCGCGGACGGCAAGGCGGTCAAGGAGAAGCTCGAGGCGAAGGGGTACAAGGTCGATCTGCAGTTCGCGAACGACGACATCCCGACGCAGTCCCAGCAGGTCGACCAGATGATCACCCGCGGAGCCGACGTGCTGATCATCGCCGCGATCGACGGGACCGCGCTCAGCAGCCAGCTGCAGGCCGCGGCCGACAAGACGATTCCGGTGATCGCGTACGACCGGCTGATCCGCGGCAGCAAGAACGTGAACTTCTACGTCAGCTTCGACAACTTCAAGGTCGGCGTCGCCCAGGCGAAGGCACTGCTGCGCGGTCTCGGCCTGGAGAACGCGGACGGCTCGAAGGGCACCAAGACCGGGCCGTTCAACATCGAGGTCTTCGCCGGGTCGCTGGACGACAACAACACCCAGTACTTCTTCAAGGGCGCGATGGAGACCCTCAAGCCGTACTTCGACAACGGTTCGCTGGTGGTCAAGTCGAAGCAGACCGGCATGGAGCAGGTCGCCACCCTGCGCTGGCAGCAGGAGGCCGCGCAGAAGCGGATGGAGGACCTGCTGACCTCGAGCTACAACGACGGCGCCAAGGTGGGCGGCGTTCTCTCGCCGTACGACGGAATCTCGCGCGGCATCATCACCGCGTTGCACAACGCGGGCTACGGCACGGCGGCCAACCCCACGCCGGTACTCACCGGCCAGGACGCGGAGATCGCGTCGGTCAAGCTGATCAACACCGGCGTCCAGAGCTCCACGATCTTCAAGGACACCCGGCTGCTGGCCGAGCAGGCCGTCAACGCTGCCGAGGCGTTCCTGCAGAAGAAGGAGCCGCAGGCCAACGACAGCAAGACCTACGACAACGGGGTGAAGGTCGTCCCGGCGTACCTGCTGCCGATCCAGACCGTCTTCAAGGCCGACATCCAGAAGCAGCTCGTCGACTCCGGGTACTACACGACCGCCGAGGTCGCCGCCGGTCAGGCCAAGTAGTCGACCACGGCCGGCACCCGAAGGAGGATCCATGGACGACGTCCTGCTCGAGATGCGGGGTATCACCAAGCAGTTCCCCGGGGTCAAGGCGCTCGAGGACGTCTCGCTCAGTGTCCGGCGCGGGGAGATCCACGCCATCTGTGGAGAGAACGGTGCCGGCAAGTCGACGCTGATGAAGGTGCTGTCCGGGGTGTACCCGACCGGCAGCTACGACGGCGAGATCAGGTTCGACGGGAAGCCTGTCCACTTCGGTGGGATCCGTGACTCCGAGGCCGTCGGGATCGTCATCATCCACCAGGAGCTGGCCCTCGTCCCCAACCTGTCGATCGCGGAGAACCTCTTCCTGGGCAACGAACGGCGGGGGCGCGGAGGCCTGATCGACTGGAACCGCTCCAACGCCGACGCCCGTGAGCTGCTCACCTCCGTCGGGCTGCACGAGAACCCGGTCTCGCCGGTGATCCAGCTCGGGGTCGGCAAGCAGCAGCTCGTCGAGATCGCCAAGGCGCTGTCGAAGGAGGTCCGGCTGCTGATCCTCGACGAGCCGACCGCGGCGCTGAACGACGTCGACTCCGCACACCTGCTCGACCTGCTGAGGCGCCTGCGGGACCGGGGCATCACCTGCATCATGATCTCGCACAAGCTGAGCGAGATCACCGCGATCGCCGACTCCACGACGGTGATCCGGGACGGGCGCACGGTCGAGACCCTCGACATGCGCGCCGACGACGTCACGCAGGACCGGATCATCCGCGACATGGTGGGGCGGGACCTCGACAGCTTCTACCCCGACCGGGTCTCCGCACCCGGGCCGGAGGTGCTGCGGATCGAGGACTGGACGGTGTGGCACCCGACCCAGCAGCGCAAGGTGGTCGACGGCGCCTGTCTCGACGTACGAGCCGGCGAGGTTGTCGGGATCGCCGGACTGATGGGGGCCGGGCGGACCGAGCTCGCGATGAGTGTGTTCGGCCGCTCGTACGGACGCAACATCAGCGGTCGGCTGTACCTGCACGGCAAGGAGGTCCGGGCCCGCACCGTGTCCGAGGCGATCGGCCACGGCATCGCCTACGCCACCGAGGACCGCAAGCGGTACGGGCTGAATCTCATCGCCGACGTCCGGGCCAACGTCTCGGCCGCGGCCCTCGGCAAGCTGGCCCGAGCGGGATGGGTCAACGCCAACGAGGAGATCAAGGTCGCCGAGCAGGGCCGGCGGGAGATGAACATCAAGACGCGCACGGTGCTGGATCCGGTCGGCACGCTGTCCGGCGGCAACCAGCAGAAGGTCGTGCTGTCCAAGTGGCTCTTCACCGACCCGGACGTGCTCATCCTCGACGAGCCCACGCGCGGGATCGACGTCGGAGCGAAGTTCGAGATCTACACGATCGTCAATCGGCTCGTGGCGCAGGGGAAAGCGGTCGTCCTGATCTCGTCGGAGCTTCCGGAGCTGCTCGGGATGTGCGACCGGATCTACACCCTGTCGGCCGGGCGGATCACCGGTGAGCTGCCGGTCGGCGAGGCGACCCAGGAAAGCCTGATGGCGCGCATGACGACGGAGAAGGAGTTCGCCGGATGACCAGCACCAAACCGTCCCCACGTCCCCAGGACGAAGCGGCGGACCGCGCGGCCACCGAGGGCGCCCCCGCGGCCTCGCTGCACGTCGGGACCAGCGATCCGCTGACCCTGATCAGGCGCAACCTGCGGCAGAGCGGCATCTACATCGCGTTCGTCGTGATCGTGGCGCTGTTCGCGTTCCTGACCGACGGCGTGCTGCTCAGCCCGGGCAACATCACCAACATCGTGCTGCAGTACTCCTACATCCTGGTGCTCGCGATCGGCATGGTGATCCTGATCATCGCCGGGCACATCGACCTGTCGGTCGGGTCGATCGTCGCGCTGACCGGCGCGGTGTCGGCGGTCCTGGTGATCCAGCACGGGCAGCCGTGGTGGGTCGGTGTCGTGGCGGCCGTACTGGTCGGCAGCCTGGTCGGCGCGTGGCACGGGTTCTGGGTCGCGTACGTCGGGATGCCGGCGTTCATCGTGACGCTCGCGGGGATGCTGCTGTTCCGCGGCCTGACGCTTCAGGTGCTCGACAACGTCTCGCTGTCGCCGTTCCCGGGCGAGTACCAGCAGGTCGCCAGCGGCTTCCTGAACGGCCTGATGGGCGGGCACGGGTACGACTCCTTCACGCTGGTGATCGCCGCGGTCGCGTCCGCCGGGTACGCCGTCAGCGTGTTCCGCACCCGGCTGGCCCGGGTCCGCTACGAGCAGCCGGTCGAGTCGTTCCCGCTGTTCGTCGCGCGCGTGGTCCTGGTGGCGGCGGTCGTGATGTACTTCGCCTGGCAGCTCGCGCACGCGCGCGGTCTGCCGATCGTGCTGATCATCCTGGCCGTCCTGGTGATCGCCTACGGGCTGATGACCAAGAACACCGTCTTCGGCCGCCAGGTGTACGCGATCGGCGGCAACCTGCCGGCCGCGATGCTGTCCGGGGTGAAGGTCCGCAAGGTCAACTTCTGGATCTTCGTCAACATGGGGTTCCTGGCCGGCGTGGCCGGGGTCATCTACTCGTCGCGTTCCAACGGGGCCCAGCCGGCCGCCGGGAACATGTTCGAGCTGGACGCCATCGCGGCGGCGTTCATCGGCGGCGCGGCCGTCGCGGGTGGCGTCGGCACGGTGGTCGGGGCGATGGTCGGCGGGCTCATCATGGCGGTGATGAGCAACGGGATGCAGCTGATGGGCATCGACCAGTCGACGCAGTCGGTCGTGAAGGGCATGGTGCTGCTGCTCGCCGTTGCCTTCGACATCTACAATAAACGTCGCGCCGGCGCATCACGCTGACGACGGAGTCGGAGTCCAGCCATGGGGGGACCGTTGCGGATTCGGGAGCAGCAGCGGTGGTAGGAGCGACGCGTTCCCTGGGCATGTCGGACGTCGCCGCGCACGCCGGTGTGTCGCACCAGACGGTGTCCAGGGTGATCAACGGGCAACCGAACGTGGCGGCGGCGACCCGGAAGAAGGTCCTGGAGGCGATCGCCGAGCTCGGCTACCGGCCGAACAGCGCGGCGCGGGCCCTGGCGACCGGCTCGTCGCGCACGATCGGACTCGCGATCGCCAACATCAGCCAGTACGGACCCGCGCAGACGATGCTCGGCCTGGAACGTGCGGCGCGCGAGGCGGGCTACTTCCTGACCGTGTCGGTCCTCGACGACGACACCGCCGGCGACATGATCGAGGCCGTCGAACGACTGGCGACCCAGTCCGTCGACGCGATCGTGGCCTTGAGCACGTACGAGGGTGCTGTTCGCGCGCTGCCGGACGTGAGTCCCAGAGTGCCGATGATCGCCGTCCAGGCCGAGGACGGCGGGCAGGACAGCGCGGTCTGGGTCGACCAGGAGGCGGGAGCCGCACTCGCGACCCGGCACCTGCTCGACCTCGGTCACCGGACGGTTCACCATCTGCGGGGGCCGGCCAACGCACTCGAGGCGGACGCCCGGGAACGCCGCTGGCGCAGCGAGCTCGAAGCTGCCGGTGCGGTGGTTCCGCCGGTGCTGCACGGTGACTGGTGGCCACCGACCGGTTACCTGGCCGGCCGCGAGCTCATCGCTCGCCGCCGCGGGGGAGAGGAGGTCACCGCCGTCTTCGCCGCCAACGACCAGATGGCCTTGGGCCTGCTCCGAGCCTTCGCCGAAGCCGAGATCCGGGTGCCGGAGGACATCAGCGTCGTCGGTTTCGACGACGTCCCAGAGGCGGCGTACTACGCACCCCCGCTGACCACCGTCCGCCAGGACTTCGCCGAACTGGGCCGCCGCGTCATCCAGGTCGCCCTCGCCCGAATCAGCGGCACGGCGATCCAGCCCGCACCGGTGCAACCCCACCTGCTGGTCCGCAGCACGACCGCCCCGCCGCCCCGGACCAAGCCAACGCGCCGCCGCTGACGGCGTACCGCCGACCCGCTGACGGCGTACCGCCGAGCCGCCGAGCCGCGGATCCGCGGGATCGCGGACCCCGGCGACCGGGCGACCGGGCGACCCGCCGACCCGCCGACCGGGCGACCCGGCGGAGCGGCGGAGCGGCTGTTCAGGACACCTTCGGTCTCATCGGGAAGCCGTGCTTGGCGATGAGGACCGTGGCGAGGACCGGGACGAGGATGACGAGGACGGACCACGGGAAGGAACCGGCGCCCGCGCCGTCGAGGAGCAGGCCGCCGATGATTCCGCCGAGGGCCAGGGCGGTGTTCCACAGGGTGACGAGGATGGCTTGGGCGGTGTCGGCGGCTGGGCCTGCCGCCTGGCCGAGGGCTGTTTGGAGGAGCGTGGCCATGCCGCCGAATCCCAGTCCCCACAGGGCTGCTGCGACGTAGATGACGGGCGGGCTGCCGGCCAGTGTCGCGAGGAGGGTGGCTCCGGCGGCGAACAGGAGAGTGCCGGTGATCGTGAGGCGGCGCAGGTGGCCGTGGATGTGGGAGCCGACGACCGCGATCGCCGCCACTGACGCCGTACCGAAGACGAACAGGACCAGCGCGGTGGATCCGACCATGCCGAACTTGTCGAGGAACGTCGCGATGTAGGTGTAGAGGATCGTGTGCGCCAGGACGATCGTCAGTACGACGAACAGCACGGCGCTCACTCCGGGCACGCGGACGGTCTGCGCGAGGCGGGATCGGCGCGCGCGGTGCTCGCCGGGGAAGTCCGGCGCCGTCACGGCGAGCCAGCCGAGGACGGCCAGGGCGATGCCGGTCATGACCAGGAAGGCGGTCCGCCACCCGAGCGCCTGGCCGAGCAGGGTTCCTGCCGGTACTCCGAGCGCCAGCGAGAGCGGCGTACCGGCCATGGCGACCGCGATCGCCTTGCCGTGCAGGGAACTGGGCACCATCCGGCGCGCGTAGCCGGCCATCATCGCCCAGACCAGTCCGCCGCACACCCCGGCGATGAACCGGCCGACCATCGTCAGCAGGTACTGGTCCGAGACGGCGGTGAGCGTGTTGGCGACAGCGAAGCCGGCCATGGTGGCCAGCAACAGTCGCTTGCGGCGCCACCCGGCGGTGGCGGCAGACAGCGGAATCGCCGCGACCGCGGAGCCGATCGCGTAGATCGTCACCGCCTGTCCCATCGCGGACTCGGTCACCCGGAGGTCGCCGCTCATCGAGGGCAGCAGACCGCCGGGCAGGGCCTCGGTCAGGACGGTGATGAAGGACGCGGTGGCCATGGCCGTCAGCGCGGCCATCGGGAGCTTGGTACTCGTCGCCGCCGAGGTGTCGATCGGCGGCGTCATTCGGGTTCGCATACCCCCAGAGTCGAACCTTCACAGCAATGTGAAGGTCAAACCGGACGGGTGTGAGCCTGGTCACTCGTCCGTACGGCGGATCGTCAGCGGGGGAAGCGCGGCTCGTAGTCGCGGGTGACCTCGCGGAGTTTTCGGTAGCCCACGTAGCCGAGCGCGACGGCGGCCACGCAGCCGGCCAGGGCGCCGACGAGGGTGCGGAGCAGGACGCCGGCCCCCGCTGCCTCGCAGATGATCGCGGCCAGGACGCCGACCACGACCGCGTCGATGATGCCGACGACAACAGGTGATCCGGACAACCAGTGGGTCAGGCCGACCCGGCTGCGGAAGCTGTACGTCGTGAGGATGCCCGGCGCATCGTCGTGGCTGCTGGCAACGAAGTACGGCTCCAGTTCGGGGGCCAGCTCGAGGTAGGCGTGCCGGAGCCGGTTCATCCCGATCACCAGCCAGGCGTCCTCGACGTCCGCCTCGATCAGGCGAAAGTACGTGCCGATCCCGATCAGCAGTGCCACCGGGATCACCAGCAGCGCGAAGGTCACGAAGTCCCGTCCGAAGCCGCTGGCGTTGGCCACCAGGGACAGGGCGATCACGGTGGCCGACAGGACGGTCAGGTAGGTGTTGGTCCGGCTGAAGATCTCGGTCCACGTCATGCTGCGGGTGGCCAGCAGACTCCAGTGCTCCGTCGCCAGGAACTGCGCGGCGAGATCGTTGGAACCCTGCGGCCCGTTGAGCGACGGCGGCCTGCTGATCGGCGGAGTGTGTTTCATGATCTGCCCTGCCTGTCCCGGATTCGTGGGCATCGCCAAGCCTGGCGATGTGGGCTTCCTGGCTCGTGAGGCTACCTGAGGTCCGCACGGATCGGTGGGGAACGGATCGACCGCGTCCGTACGGCGTACCGGTTGGTACGCCGTACGGACGCGCAGGGGTCAGGCGACCAGTTGGGCGGTGAGGGTCGTTCGGGCTCGGGCTACTCGGGAGCGGATGGTGCCGATCGGGCAGCCCAGGTGGGCGGCCGCTTCGGCGTACGGGACGCCGGCCAGTTGGGTGAGGACGAAGACCTCGCGGCGGTCGCGGGGGAGTTGGTCGACGAGCTCGGCGAGGGCGATGCCGTCGTCGAAGCCGGGGAGGTTGTGGGGTTGGGTCTGGTCGGCGGCGAGCAACCAGTCGCGGTCGGCGATTCGGGGTCGGGACGCGCGACGGCGCAGGTCGTCGACGACGGTACGGCGGGCGATGGTGAGCAGCCAGGTTCGGGCCGACGAGCGGCCCTGGAAGCGGTGCAGGCTGGTCAGGGCTCGCAGAAAGGTTTCCTGGGTGAGGTCCTCGGCCGATTGCGGATCGTCGGCGAGGTGCGCGACGTAGCGTCGTACGTCGCGCTGGAGGGCCCGGACGAAGTTGTCGAGGGCAACCAGATCACCGTTGCGGGCAGCGATCGCGAGATGGGTGCAGAGGTCGTTGGGTGGATGGTCCACCGGGGCAGACGTCATGGTGAAAGTCCTTCTGAGGTTCAGGATCCGGCGACGCTGACGAGCGTCGCCGGCGGGCGGAAGTGCGCGGCCGGCCGAGAACGGCATGGCTCTGACCCGGGCAGGTCGTGCCCGGGTGGTGCGTGCTGTCAGGCGACAGCGGTTCCGCGCGGTGGACCTCTGGAAGTGATGGCATCCGCGAGCAGGTACTGGCGGGGTGGTGCCGTCGAGGGCGTCGGCCGGAGCTGCGGCCAGGACACGACGTTCGACCAGGGCCGGAGAAGGAGCAGGATCCGGTCGGCCACAGTTCGCAGTACGGCGAACGTCGCGTTCTCGCCGTACGCGAGCCAGAGACCGCACAGCAGTGCGGCGATCAAGTGGGCGGCCAGCATCCCCACTGACGCCGTGCCGGCCATGTGGTGGTGATGATGCATCGGAGCCGGCTGCAGGGACTGGGCGAGCGTGAACACGATGTGCAGCTCGGTCTGCGCGACGACCGTGCCCACGACGACGAACGGCACCGAGCGTTCCCGATCGGCCAGAATCCAGGCAGCCGTGGCGATCGACGCGGACGCCGGGACGACCGCCCACCACGGGATCGCCTGGCCGGACATCACGACGTGGCCGAGGACGGCGAGCAGCACGCAGACGCCCGAGAACATCACGGCGCGGGCGGCTCGGAATCCCCAGTGCTGCTGCATGGCCGGACCATCGTCGCATCCCGGTGCACGCGGCCCCAGGGCCCGGCGTACCGGAACCGCGGGCTCGGTGTGAGCCAGGTCATAACGATCCGCTGGAACTGAACAGCGCCGCGATCCGACTCCTGTTCCGGACGATGAACAGAAGGAGTGAGGCGTGAGCGCAGTACAAAGCCCTCCGGAAGAGGTCGCGAGCCCGGCCTCCCGAGGCCGGGGGACGGGGTTGTTCCGGGCGTTCTGGCGATGGCACTTCTACGCGAGCTTCCTGGTGATCCCGGTCCTGCTGATCCTGGCCACGACCGGGCTGATCTACCTGTTCCGCTTCCAGCTCGAACCGGTCCTGCACGCCGATCTGATGAAGGTCGACCATCAAGCGGGCCTGGTCGCCCAGCCGTACTCGTCGCAGCTCGACGCCGTACGGCGGGCGCTTCCGGACGCCACCGTGGTCTCGATGACCGAGCCGTCCGGCCCGAACCGGTCGACGGTCTTCTCGGTCGACACCGCGGCGGGCCCGCGTGATGTCTTCGTCGATCCGTACGAGGGCACGGTGCTCGGCTCGCTGAACCCGGACACGACGTTGTCGGGCGCCGCGATCTTGCTGCACGGCGAACTGATGGCCGGGCGCGCGGGCGACTTCGTCATCGAGGTCGCCGCCTGCTGGGCGATCGTGATGGCGTTGACCGGCTACTACCTGTTCGTCCGCGGCCGAGTCGCGCGGGCGCGGCGCAGGGCCGCCGGCGCGGCGGGCGCCGTCCTGCGGTCCCGGCACGGGCGGACCGGCGCGATCCTCGGCGTCGGGTTGCTGTTCCTGATCGTGTCCGGGCTGCCGTGGACCGGGTTCTGGGGAGCCAAGACGCAGGAGTTCGCGACCAGTCACGGTACGTCGTTCTGGGGTGCTGATCCGGGCGCGCTGTCGAAGCCGACGTCGACGCTGGACGAGTCGCTCCCGCACAGCCACACCGTCCCGTGGGGACTTGGCAACACCGAGGTGCCCCGGTCGAACCCCGAGGACGGGCGCCGCTCGGTCGCCACCCTCGACACCGCGATCGAGGTCGGCCAGCGCAACGGGCTGCAGCGTCCGATGACGGTCGCGCTGCCGGCCGACGACGAGGGCGTCTTCTCCGCGATCGGGTACGCCTTCAACGACCCCGGCAAGGAACGCACGCTGCACGTCGACCAGTACGGCGGCCGCGTGGTGTCGACGTACGGGTACGGCGACTACCCGGTGCTGGCGAAAGTCGTTGCCCAGGGCATCGCTCTGCACGAGGGGCGACGGCTGGGCACGCTCAACTTCTGCCTGACCACGGTCTTCTGCCTCGGCGTGATGTTCATGTGCGTCAGCGGTCCGCTGATGTGGTGGCGTCGCCGCCCGAAGACCAAGGCGCTCGGCGCGCCGCGCGGCCGCCTTCCGCTGCGCGCGACGCCGGCCCTGGCGGTGCTCGTCGTTGCGCTGGCGCTGTTCCTGCCGCTGTTCGGGATCACGCTGGCCGCGGTCCTGCTGCTCGACCAGCTCGTTCTCCGCCGGGTCGGCGCTCTGCGGGCCTGGTTCAACGTCGCCCGGTAGAAAGTTGTGGAGAAATGTCGGAGCGGCGTGTGACGATGCGTTGATGGTGGACTCTGAGTACGTACTGCGGGCGGCGACGGCTGACGAGCACGACCGGTTCTCGGGGCTGTTCGCGACGGCGATGATGTTCGAGAGCTCCCCGAGCGACCTCGATCGGGAGCAGTTCGAGCCGGAGCGGGCGCTGGTCGCGGTGGACGGTGACCAGTTCGTCGGTACGGCGAAGGCGATGACCCGTGATCTGTCGGTCCCGGGAGCGGTGGTTGCGGCGGCGCACGTCACCGCGGTCGGCGTCCGAGCGACTCATCGGCGACGGGGGATCCTGTCCGGGCTGATGAGTCGGCAGTTGCGCGAGGTGCCGGAGGCGCTGGCGATCCTGTGGGCGAGCGAGTCCGGCATCTACGGCCGGTTCGGTTACGCGCCGGCGGCCTGGGGCGTGACGTACGAGGTCGATCTGCACACGGTGAGGCCCCGTCCCGTGGACGGCGACGCCGGGCGCATCGAAGAGGTGCCGGTCGAGGACGCACCGGGTCAGCTGGCCGGCGTACTGCGTGAGTTCCAGGCGAGGCGTCCGGGGGTGTCGGGGCGGTCCGAGCTGGTCTGGCGCGGGCAGTTGCAGGACAAGCCCGAGCATCGTGGTGGGCGGAACGCGCGGCAGATCCTGGTGCACCGCGACGAGGCCGGTGCGGTGGACGGGTACGCGCTGTGGCGCGGCAAGATGAACTGGGGACCCACCGGTCCGGCCAACGAGGTGTCGGTCGAGGAGCTGGTCGCTCTCGATCCGACGGCGTACCACGCGCTGTGGCACCACCTGCTGACGCTCGATCTGGCCGCCAAGCTGAATTACGGCAGCGCCGCCGTGGACGAACCGCTGCTGCAGCTGGTGAGCAACCCGGTCGCGCTGAACCGACGGCTGGGCGAGTCGCTGTGGGTCCGGCTCACCGACGTACCGCGTGCGCTCGCGCAGCGGCGTTATGCGACCGGGGTGGACGTGGTGATCGAGGTGACCGACGACCTGATCGAGGGCAACAACGGGCGCTTCCGGTTGACCGGCGACACCGAGAAGGCCACCTGCGAACGGACCGAGTCCGCGCCCGACCTCTCGCTGTCGGTGACCGAGCTCTCCGCGGTCTACCTCGGCGGCCGGCCGCTGGCGGAGTTCGCGGCGACCGGGCGGGTCGTCGAACACACGGCCGGTGCGCTGTCCGCGGCCACGGCCGCGTTCGGCTGGCCGGTCGCGCCGGTCAGTCTCGAGATCTTCTAGACGCGGTGGTCGGGTGCGTACGTGGCGGCCAGCTCGAGGGTGGGCTGGTCCAGAGCCTCGGCTGACGTGCCGGGGGCGAAGACGCCCTTGAAGTGCTGCTCGACGGCCGCCGCGGTCAGGCCCGGGCGCTCGGTCGTCAGCGAGCCGACGGTTGTGGGATCGAGAGGCAGCTCGAGGTGGGCGTAGACCTCGACCAGGAGTGAGCGGATCCGGTCGTCGTCGCCGACAACGGTCAGCGAGCTGAACAGCCAGGCGTGCTGGACAACTCGTTGGGCGGTGCCGACGAGTTTGACGGCACCGCGGGCGTTGATGCTCTGCGCGCCGGGGCAGTACTCGCCGGGGACCTCGCCGACCCGTGCGTCGACGCCGAGGGCGCGCAGCGCGTCGGCGTACTGGGTCCCGAAGCTGCCGAAGCGTCGTTGGTGGTCCTCGGTCGCGCGCAGGTCGTGCCGTACGTGGTCGACGACGACCGCTTCGGAGGTGTAGGCGACCGGTCGTCCGCCGACGGCGCGGATGAGCGGCTGGAATCCGGCGTCCCGCCCGGCCTGTACGGCGGCCTCGAAGCCCGGATGACGCGTGTCGCGGCGTCCGAAGACCAGCACGGGCTCGGCCGGCCGGTAGATCCGGACGGCGTCGGTGACTTCACCAGCAGACGCTCGCCGTACCAGCGCGTTGGCCACGGCCAGCTCCATCGCCGCGTCGTCCACGGGCCCTGCGAACACCTGCATGTCCCCATCGTGTCACCCGGGCGCAGGTCGAGAAGGCGGGAGGGGCTCCGACGTTGCAGGTGACATGACCTGTGGTGAAGGAGCGCACGATGAGAGCCGATCAGCTGTTGCGGACGTACGTCGTACTGACCGTGGTGTCGACCGGTGCGTCGTCGTTGATCTGGGGGATCAACACGCTGTTCCTGCTCGATGCCGGCCTGAGTGTCGGTGCGGCGTTCGCGGCGAACGCGTTCTTCACGGTGGGCATGGTGCTGTTCGAGGTGCCGACCGGGGTGGTCGCGGACACCGTCGGGCGGCGGGCGTCGTACTTGCTCGGGACCACCACGCTGTTCGTCTCGACGCTGCTGTACCTGCTGCTGTGGAAGGTGGAAGCGCCGTTCGCCGCGTGGGCCGTGGTGTCGATGATGCTCGGGCTGGGCTTCACGTTCTTCAGCGGCGCGACCGAGGCCTGGCTGGTCGACGGGCTGAAGGCGACCGGGTACACGGGCTCGCTGGAGTCGGCCTTCGCCAAGGGGCAGATCGCGAACGGCGTCGCGATGATGATCGGGACCGTTGCCGGCGGCATCCTCGCGCAGACCACGAACCTCGGAGTCCCGTACGGCGTGCGCACGGTGCTGCTCGCGGCCGCGTTCGTCGTCGCCTGGCGGGCCATGCGTGATGTCGGCTTCACACCCAAGCCGCGGGTGTCGGTGGTCGCCGAGATGGGTGGCATCCTGCGGGCCTCGCTGGATCACGGGCTGCGCAAACCGTCGGTGCGCTGGGTCATGCTGGCCGCGCCGTTCGCCGCGGGCGTCACGGGGTACGGCTTCTACGCGGCGCAGCCGTACCTGCTGCAGCTGTACGGCGACAGCGGGTCGTACGTGATCTCCGGGCTCTCGGCCGCCCTGGTCGCGGGGGCGCAGATCGTCGGCGGCGCATCGGCGCCGGTGATCGGGAAGATCTTCAGGCGGCGTACGTCGGTGCTGCTCGTCGCTTCGATCGGCGCGGTGATCGTGTTGGTGCTGATGGGATTGGCGTCTGGTTTCTGGGCGGTGCTGATCCTGCTGACCGTGTGGGCCGTGCTGTCCGCGGCGACCGGGCCGATTCGGCAGGCGTATCTCAACGAGCGCATTCCCTCGGCGCAGCGGGCCACGGTCCTGTCGTCGGACAACGTGCTGGCTTCGGGCGGTGGTGTGATCATCCAGCCGACGCTCGGCCGGGCCGCCGACGTGTGGGGCTTCGGGGCGTCGTACTTGGTGGGTGCTGCGATCCAGCTCTTGGCGCTTCCGTTCCTGCTTCTTGCGGGTCGTGCGTCGGGGCAGGTGATTGCTGAGCACAACGATGCGGTCCCGGTCAGAGCTAGTGTGGCCGGGAAATGATCAGCTCTGACGCCGGGGGAGAGCGCAGTGACAGTGATGGCGTTGTTGCAGGAGGCCGGTGAGCGGTTCGTACGGCCGAGGTTCCGCGCGCTCGCCGATGCGGACATGGCCGAGAAGTCGCCCGGGGACTGGGTGACGATCGCAGACCGCGAGGCCGAGACGTTCCTGGAGTCCGCGCTGCGCGCCGTACGGCCTGACCTGCCGGTGGTCGGCGAGGAGGCCGTGGCGGCCGACCCGTCAGTGCTCGACGTGCTGTACCCCGGCGGTTCATGCTGGCTGGTGGATCCGGTCGACGGCACCGGCAACTTCGTGCGCGGCGATCCGGCGTACGGGATGGCGATCGCGCTGGTCGAGCGAGGTGAGGCCGTGGCGAGCTGGATCTGGCAGCCCGAGTTCGGCGTCGCCTGGCAGGCCGAAGCGGGAGCCGGGACGTACCGCAACGGCGAGCGGGTCCACGTCGGTCCGACCGCGTCAACGCTGTCGGAGTTGCGCGGTGTGTTCCACACCCGGTTCTTCCCGCCGGAACAGCACGCCGTGATGGAGTCGCGTCCGGTGCCGTATCGGCGGACGCTGGGGAGTCTCAACTCCGCTTGTGACTACCCGGCGCTGATCGAGGGGTCTATCGACTTCATCTGCTGGGGGCGGATCCTGCCGTGGGACCACGCTCCGGGGTCGCTGCTGCTCGCCGAGGCCGGCGGAGTGAGTCGGCGGTTGGACGGTACGTCGTACCGGGCAGATGCCACTGGCCTCGGGACTCTCGCGGCGACCACGCCGGAGGCCTGGGAACTGGCTCGGAGTACCTGGCCCTTCGACTGACCTCTGTCGCTCGGTGAAGGAAATCCTGAGCGGATGCAACCAACTTCGGGCCCGGAGGCGTGTCTAACGCAGGGGGGTCGAGGATGGGAGAGCAGATGAGCGATCGGGACGCCGCGTTCGAGGCGTATTTCGCGGCGCGTTCCGACGCGATGCGCGGTACGGCGTACTTGCTGTGCGGGGACTGGCACCGCGCGGAGGACCTGGTCCAGCAGACGTTCACGAAGATCTACCTGGTGTGGCGCCGGATCCAGCGGCACGAGGCGATGGACAACTACACCCGGCAGACGCTCGTCCGGACGTTTCTGTCCGAGCGGCGCCGGGGGTGGTTCCGGCTCGAGTCGGTCGGGGCCTGGTCGGCTGACCGGGCGGCGCCGTCGCCTGACCTTGCCGCTGAGCGGCTGGTGCTGCTGGACGCGCTCGTGAAGGTGCCGCCGCGGCAGCGCGCCGTACTGGTCCTGCGGTACTGGGAGGACCAGTCCGTCGAGCAGACCGCCGCGCTGCTCGACTGCTCGGCCGGAAACGTGAAGAGCCAGGCCGCTCGCGGGCTGGCGACGCTGCGCGGTCTGCTCGAAGAGGAGAAGGTTCGATGAACGAAGAGGATCTCAACGAGGCGTTGCGCGATGTGATGGTGCGCAGCAGCCCGCCGCCGTCGATGGATTCCGCCCGTGCCCTCGAGCAGGCCCGCCGGGTGCGCAAGCGGCGCAGGGTGGCGTGGGCCGCGGTTGCCGTCGTACCGCTGGTGGTTGCGGTCGGGGCTGGACCGTCGCTGATCGCGGACCTGGCCGACCGGTCGGCGGGCCCGATGGTGGCCGGAGGCATCAGTACGACGAAGCCGGTGGCGACGCCGACCCCGACAGTCGCGCCGACAACGCGCAAGACCGGCGACCCGTGGCCGGAGGGCCAGACGGACCGGACGGCGACCGTGGGTCCTCGCGCGGTCCGGGCCGTGGCGCTGATGACCGATCTGAGCTCGTCGGTCCCGGCGGGCTTCAGTACGCCGGATCTGAAGTACCCGGACGGTCGCGCGATGCGATCGCCGCAGACCCAGTACGCGTCCAACGACGGGGAGCGGGACTACTGGGAGTACCAGGCCTCCATCCCGGTGCAGAAGGACGGCGGGGTCGGCCAGTTGATGGTGCAGTCGATCACTCCGGACGGGAAGCCGGCGACGACCCCGTGCAAGCTCGCGTTGAGGTACTGGGGTCGGACCGGTCCCTGCACAGTCGTCGACGTCGGCGGCAAGAAGGTCGGCGTGGTGACCGCCACCGGGAGCGGCAGCGCCGACCAGCGGGCCGCCTACCGGCACGCTGACGGTACGGTCGTGTACCTGGCGCAGGCCAGGAAGAGCGACGACGCGAAGCGATCGCCGCTGAAGCAACCGGTGTTCACGACCGGCCAACTGGCCGAGCTGGTGACGTCGGCGAAGTTCAAGATCAGCAGCTGATCAGTACGCGAAGGAGTTGGGTGCGGGGATGACGATGCCGACGCAGGACGACGTGCTTGGGTACTTCGACAGGCTGTCGAACTGGGGACGCTGGGGTGACGACGACGAGCTCGGCACCCTGAACCTCATCACCGACGACGTCCGGCTGGCGGCGGCGCGGGCCGTGCGTCACGGCAGGAGCGTGTCGTGCGGGTGGGAGGTCGCCGTACCGGAGGAGATGGAGCGGTCGACGACCGCGTGCCCGTGCGCCGCCGAGATGCCGGGGGCCGAGCACATGCCGGAGCTGTTCCACAACGACCGGCGCTGGGGATTCTCGAACGAGAAGCTCGGCATTTTCTTCCACGGCAACACGATCACTCACCTCGACTCGCCGTGCCATCTGTTCTGGGACGGGAAGATGTACAACGGGCGGTCGCACTCGCTCGTCAACGCCGAGACGGGATCGGGATGGGCCGCTGTCACGGCGGCTGCCAATGGGATCGTGACGCGTGGTGTGTTGCTGGACGTTGCTGCGGTCCGCGAGGTCGAGTGGCTGGAGCCGGGGGAGGGTGTCACGCCTGACGACCTCGAGGAGGCCGAGCGTCGGCAGGGTGTGCGGGTGGGGTCTGGTGACGCCGTACTGCTGCGGACCGGCTACGGGCGGGCTCGGCACTCCGGCGGCGTGGCCGGTGGGTTGACGCAGGCCGGCTGGCACGCGTCCTGCCTGCCGTGGCTGCACGAGCGGGAGGTCGCGGTGATCGGCGCCGATACACCGCAGGACGTTCAGCCTTCGGGGTACGCCGACGTACTGATGCCGGTCCACGCCGTGAGCCTGGTGGCGATGGGGCTGTGGCTGCTCGACAACTGCGACCTGGAAGCGTGCGCGGCGACGGCTGCGGAGCTTGGCCAGTGGGACTTCCAGCTTGCGCTCGCGCCGCTGCGGCTGGCTGGTACGTCGGGTAGCCCGGCCAATCCGATCGCGACCTTCTGACCCATACGTGACCGGTCGGCCCCCTGTTCGCCTTGGCGAGCAGGAGGCCGGCTCGGTCGGGGTCAGTCGCGGGGGAGTTGCTCGTTCGGGTCCTCGTCGGGGTCCGACTCGGGCTCCGGGTACGGCGTGGTGTCCGGGTCGTCGGGATTGACCTCACCCGGGTCGGCCGGGTCCGGCAACGGCGGAACGGGCGGGATCGGTGTGGTGCTCATCGGCGATGCCCTTCTCTCGGTGGACAGACATCGAAGCGGTGTCTTCCCAGGAGGCCCCCGGTGTCCCGGATCGGACCCGGCAAACAGTTCGGCTTGAAGCTGCGCTTCCGGGGCACCGGCGAGGCTCGACGGAAGGAGAGCGATGCGCAGCGTGGTGGTGACCGGAGCCGGTAGTGGGATCGGGGCGGCGACAGCGGTTCGGCTGGACGGGGACGGGTGGCGGGTGTTCGCTGGCGTGCACGATCCGCACGACGTGGAGATCCTGGACCGGCAGACGTCGGACCGGACGACCGTCGTACAGCTGGATGTGACGAGTGAGAAGTCGATCAAGGAGTTCGCGGGGCAGGTCGATCTGGCGCTGGGCTCGGACGGGCTGCACGCGCTGGTCGACAACGCGGGCAAGGGGGTGGCGGGTCCGTTGGAGACCTTGCCGATCGACAGCCTGCGCGACCAGTTCGAGGTGAACGTGATCGGGCAGGTCGCGGTGACGCAGCAGTTCCTGCCGATGCTGCGACGGGTCGACGGCGCTCGCGTCGTACTGGTCGGGTCTGTCGGTGGGCTGGTCGCGGTGGGGTTCGCTGGGGCGTACCACGCGTCGAAGTACGCGCTCGAGGCGATCGCGGACGCGTGGCGGCAGGAGCTGGCGCCGGACGGCGTACAGGTCGTGATCGTGGAACCGGGTCCGCTGGCGACGCCGATCTGGTCGAAGGCGGCCAAGACGCTCGACGCGCTGCCGCCGAATGACCGCTACCGGGAGCGGGTCGACGCGTTGCGCGAGCGGCTGACGCGGATGGGCAAGGACAGCGCCGGCGCGGACCAGGCCGTCGAGCGAATCGTCGAGGCCGTGACAGTCGCTCGGCCTCGGACCCGGTATGCCACTGGTGCCGCGGCCACCGTCGTACCGAAGGTACGGCGCCTGGTGCCGGACCGTCTCTTCGATCGCATCGCCCAGCGAGTCACCGCGCCGAAGAGCTGAGCTCGAGCTGCTCGCGCCCCGGGGGTGGGACCAGGGGGTCTCACTGGTGCGATGGGGGCGGTGCGTGGTCATAGTCGGTGGTGGGAACAACACTTCACTGGAGGAGAACCATGACCACCGATCTCAAGCTCGAGGCTGTCGTCATTCCCGTGACGGACGTGGACCAGGCGAAGGCGTTCTACGAGAAGCTGGAGTGGCGGCTCGATGCCGACTTCGCGTTCGACAACGGGTTCCGGGTGGTTCAGTTCACGCCGCCCGGGTCGCCGGCGTCGGTGCAGTTCGGGAGCAACATCACGGCGGCCGCGCCGGGGTCGGCGAGTGGGCTGTACCTGGTGGTCACGGACATCGAGGCCGCTCGCGAGGAGCTGGCCGCTCGTGGGGTCGAGGTCAGCGAGACGTTCCACCCCAAGGCGCCCGGCGCCCAGTTCCAGCGCGACGACGCGAGTGGGCGCGCGGCCGGGCCTGACGACGGGCATGCCAGCTACGGGTCCTTCGCGACGTTCTCCGACCCCGACGGCAACGGCTGGTTGCTGCAGGAGGTCACCACTCGACTCCCCGGCCGTGTTGACCCGGCGGAGACGGCGTACACGTCGGTGGACGACCTTCAGCACGCACTCGAGCGCGCCGCCAGCGCCCACGGCGAGCACGAGAAGCGCAACGGTGGAGTGTTCGACGAGCAGTGGCCGCAGTGGTACGCGACGTACATGATCGCCGAGCGCACCGGCCAGGAACTGCCCGAGTAGCCGGCCTCGGATTTCGGGCGCTGTACGGCGCAGCCGACCATCCGTACTACGACCAAGGTCCGATAGCCGTTGCCCGCGCCCCCAGCCCACTCCCACCACCCACCCCACGGACGACAAGGGTGGGCTGCGTCCGTCGTCCTCGCGTACGACGGAGCGCGGCGACGACCACGGCGGTCACCACGGATCGAACTCGGGCAAGTCGTCCGACGACGGCCACTCGGGTAAGTCCTCCGATGACGGGTCCGGGCACCACTAGCCGGAAGCGGTGTGTACGACGGGAGAGCGGAAGCCCCCGCAGGTAGGTGCTTTCGCTCTCGACCGAGCAAGACAGGCGACGTACGCTCCGAGCATCCTCCTAGGAGACCGCGATGAACCAAGGACTGCTCAACTCGTTGACCGATGCCGAGCGCCAGTTGGTGGCCGAGGCAGAACGCGACGTGGTCAAGGGGCTCGACGAGGACGGGTTGCTGGAGCTCCACCAACGGATCCGGCGGGCCCGCACCAAGTACGTGAAGAACTACCGTCGTGGTGCGAGTGCGGGGGTTGCCCAGGCCGGCGGGCGTGGTCAGTCCTATCCCAGGAACCAGCGGGACCGGGACAAGGCGGAGCTGTTCGAGACGGTCCTGGCGCGAGTGAGCCGGGACGTCGCGACGGCCGCGAGGCATGCGGCGTCGGAGCTGCGCAGCGAACGGATCGCGGCCGCTCGGTCGGCCCGCGAGACGGTGAGCGCACCCGTGGCCCGCGCGGTCGACGCTCCCGTCCCGGACAGTGCTCCACGTCGAGCGACCAAGACCACCGGTGGACTCAAGAAGGACGCCTCCTCCCGCGCCGCCGGCGCCCGCCGCCAGGCAGCCCGCGACACCCGCTGACCTCGCCAGAACCGCTGCACGACGGGCCGACGCGCAACAGGGCTCACGAGAACCGGGGGACGACGGGCCAACAGGCGACACCCGCTGACCTCGCCCGAATCGGGTGATCTCAACGGTCGTCGGGTCGTGTCTGCTGGTTGCGCGCGGGCCGGGAGGTGCGGAGATGCGCGATGCGGACAGCGGGGGCGCACGCCCGTTGCGCAGGAGCAGGGGCGCGAAAGCTCTGGTGATCGCGGCGGCCCTGGTGACAGTCGGCCTCCTGTACGCCGTACTGCTGCCCCCCGCCGCGACAGGTGCGGACGGGCCGCAGTCCCAGCAGATCGAGGAAGGCCGGCGGCTGTTCGCGGTTGGTTGCGCCAGCTGCCACGGGCTCAACGCCGAAGGCGGGACGAACGGCGAGGGACGCGACACCGGTCCTCCGTTGATCGGCGTCGGCGCCGCCGCGGTCGACTTCCAGGTGGGCACCGGACGGATGCCGGCGGCACAGACCGGGGCTCAGGTCCCGCAGAAGCCTCCCGTGTACACGACCGCGGAGATCGCGGCGCTCGCGGCGTACGTCGCATCGCTCGGTCCAGGGCCGGCGGTCCCGGCCGAGGAGGCCTACGACGTCAGCAACGCGACGCAGGAGGAGATCGTCCGGGGTGGCGAGCTGTTCCGGACCAACTGCACGGCGTGCCACAACTTCGCCGGGCGCGGCGGTGCGCTGCCGCACGGCCGCTACGCGCCGTCGCTGATGACGACCTCACCGAGGAATCTGTACCAGGCCATGCTGACCGGTCCTCAGCAGATGCCGGTGTTCTCCGACCAGGTCCTGCTCCCCGAGGACAAGCGGGCAGTGATCGCGTACGTCGTCGCACTGCAGCAGTCCGAGGACCCGGGAGGCTTCGCGCTCGGCCGTCTGGGGCCGGTGTCCGAAGGCCTCTGGGGATGGTCGCTCGGCATCGGTTCGCTGGTCGCCGTCGCGGTCTGGATCGGCGCGAAGGTCCCCCGGGTGGGCCGCCGGCCACCGAAGATCTGAAGGCGATCCCCCTGCCGCATTCGGTGCGAACCGGTTAGTCTCGATATTTTCGGGACGAATGAGCGGAGACCGGACAGAGCCCAGACGTACGTCGGCCAGGGGAGGGGCGACGATGGTGACCACCTCGGCGCCGGGGCAGGGGCGCGAGGAACTCCAGTTCCAGGACGACGGCAGAGTTCCTCGACCGCCGCTGACCCTGGTGACTCGCGAGCGGCTGCACTCCGCTCTCGACCTCGGCGTACGGGCTCCGCTGACGATGGTGATCGCGCCGGCCGGCACCGGCAAGACCGTTCTGCTGTCGGACTGGGTCGCCCGCCGAAGACAGCTCGGCCAGTCCGTCGTCTGGGTGTCGGGGCAATCACCTGACCTGCTGCACGAGACGCTCCGAACCAGCAGCCCGGACCCGATCGTCGTCGACGACGCCCACCTGCTGCCGGCCGCCGGCATCGCGGACCTGTCCCACGTGCTGAAGGACTCCTCGTACACCGTCCGGCTGGTGCTGGCCACGCGGTACGACCTGCCGCTGCCGGTTTCGGAGCTCGAGCTGCGAGGACTGGCGTTGACGTTGCGTGCCGGAGACCTTCGCTTCAACGACGACGAGGCCATCGCGCTCGTCCAGGCCCACGCGCAGGACGCCACCGGAGAGGACGTTCTCCAGTTCCAGGCCCACACCGCCGGCTGGGCGGCCGCGCTGGTGCTTGCCGCCCGGACCTTCGCGGCGTCCGGAGTCGGATGGCCGCTGGTGAGTCAGCGACCGGTGCTGGACCTGCTGCTCGGCGAAAGCGTCAGCACCCTCGACGACCGGGTGCAGGCGATGCTGCTCAGCACGTTCGCGGCCGGTGCCGTCACCGAACCGCTGGCGGTGATGCTGAGCGGGCACGCCGACGCCGGTGCGATGCTCGCGGACCTGGCCGGCAACGGGTTGCTGGTGATGGCGTACGTCGACGGTCCGGACGGCGAACCCCTGTACCGCTACCACCCGCTCCTGATCGAGCTGCTCCGGCGACGGGTCGCGGGCAGCCCGGAGGACGGCCAGACCGTGGTCGCGGCGCACCGCCGGTCGGCACTGCACTACGAGAACCGCGGCGACGGGGCCGCCGCGCTGCGCAGCGCGCTCGGCGCGGACGACTCGGCTCTGGTCGCGCGGATCCTGATCGGTCACGGGCCGGAGCTCCTCGCGGCCGGCAACGCCGACCTGGTCACCGCCGGTTTCGAGACCCTCCCGGAAGGCTTTCTGGCATCCCGTCCCCAGCTGCTCGGCGTCCGCGGACTGCTGCGGCGGGTCTGTGGGGACGCCGCCGGTGCCGTGATGGATGCGGCTTCGGCCGACGAGCTGGCCAGTGTCGGACAGTCCGGACCGGCGACAGCGGACGACGACGCCTTGCGGGCGGACGCGACCCTGCTGCGGTTGTGGGAGTCGCGCTACGGCTGGTACGACGTACGGTCGGCGATCGACGGGGCGCGGTCCCTGCTGGCTCTCGACCGGAGCGAGGACGGTGGAAGCAGGCGAGTGGTCTTGGCGCCTGAACGGCTTGCCTGGTTGCTGATCGAGCTCGCTGCGGCCGAGACCTGGGCCGACGATCTCGACGCCGCGCTCGTCCATCTGGACGAGGCGCTGGTCACGGCGCGGATGGCCCACCACGCCCGGCTGGTCGCCGGTGGGCTCGCGCATCGCGCGGTCGTGCTGTACGTGCGCGGCAACCTGCAGAGCGCGGCGGTATCGGCGCAGGCCGCGCTCGACGCGGTGGGCGAGGGCGACCTGCCGGACGAGTACGCCGTCCGCGCGCATCTCGTGATGGGCTTCGCCGCGATGAGTCAGCTCGATCTCGAGGGTGCCTGGCGTTGGCACGAGCTGGCGGTCGCGACCGACGTGGCCGAGTCCGACACGGTCGTGACGGTGCTGCGGGTGATCCTGCGGTCCGTGCTGCTGATCGAGGCCGGCCGCCTGGACGAGGCGTCGACGGAATTGATCAGCGATCCCGCGGCGGCCGGGCCGTTGCCCTCCTTCCTGGCGCGGGACCTGGCCCTGATGCGGTTGTGGCTGGCGGTTCTGGTCGGGGACCAGTCCGGTGCCGACACGCAGATCGCTGACCTCGACCGGATCGGGAACCGCACCGAGGCGGAGCTGGTCCGGGCGATGATCTCGCTCGGCGAGGAGAGCCTGCAGGCCACCGTGGCGGCGATCGACCAGAAGCTCGAACGGCCGGACCTGTACCCGCCGATCGCGGCGGCGGCCGCGTCGTTCCGTACGGTGCTGCTGGTCCGGATGGGCGAGGAGTCGGCGGCCGAGGCGTCGCTGATCGACACGCTGAACCGGACGACCCAGCAACGGAACCTGCATGCCCTGGTCACCGCGGGAGGCGAGCCGGTGTTCCTGGATCAGCTGCGCAACCACCTGGCCGGTCCGAACCCGCACCCGTTCGCCGCCGTCGGGCTGGAGAGGCTGTCCGGCTACCTGACCGCGCCGCGGGAAGGCGGTGGCCTGACGCCGCTGGCGCGGACCAGACCGAGCCGGGACACTCCGGCGGCGCGTCGCCTCGATGCCGTGGTGAACGGCGCGCGGATCCGGCTGACGGTCCGCGAGGGGGACGTGCTCGACCAGCTCGCGCTCGGCAGTTCCTACACCGAGATCGGTCAGGCGCTGTACATCACCGACAACACGGTCAAGACCCACCTGATGTCGCTCTACCGCAAGCTGGGCGTGGAGAAGCGGTCCGCGGCGCTCCGGGTCGCCAGGACCGTCGGTCTCACCTAGACCTCACGCGGGCCTCACCCTAATCGGAGGATGCCGACGCGGCGGCCGGTTGATGCGATGACCTCCAGCGCAGGCATCGACCCGGGAAGGATCCCTCATGACCCATCTGGTGGTGCTCGGTCTGAACAGCCGTGAGGACGCCGAGAAGGTCGTCCAGCTCACCGAAGACCTGGCCAAGCAGCAGCTGCTGCAGCGGGAGGACGCGGCCATCGCCTACAAGGACGACAAGGGCAAGGTCCGCATCCAGCAAACGATGAGTCTGACCGGACCCGCGGCGGCCAGTGGCGCCCTCTGGGGCACGTTGATCGGCCTGATCTTCCTGAACCCGATCGCCGGTCTGGCCGTCGGTGCGGCCAGCGGAGCGATGGCCGGCAAGCTGACCGACGTCGGCATCAACGACCAGATGATCAAGGAGGTCGGCCAGCAGCTGCAGGAGGGCAAGGCCGCCGTGTTCCTGCTCGCCCGGTCGGCCACCGTCGACCGCGTGGTCGACGCGCTCAAGCCGTACGGCCCGACGGTGATCCAGACCAACCTGAGCAAGGAGCGCGAGGAAGAGCTCGTTCAGGCCCTCCAGCCCTGATCCCGCGGTGCCGAGGAGATCTCGTGAACACGACCACAGACTTCGACCCGATCCCTTCGACGCGGCAGCGGGTACCGGTCGGCGTCGGCACGCTGAAGCAGGCCGAGCAGGAGGCCGACGCGATCGCCGTACCGGTGAGCCTCGGGGCGACGCCGCCGGAAGAGCTCGGGGCCGCGGCTGCCGAACTGGCCTCCGCCGGATTCACCGCGGAGCGCGGTCAGACGCTCGTCCGGACCCGGACGGACGGCCCGGTCCGCGTCGCGGTCGGGATCGGTGCGTCCGGTGGCGTCGACGCCACGCTCGTCCGTGATCTCGCCGCGGACTTCGCGCGATCGGTGCCCTGGCACCGGCGCCTCGCGGTCGAGGTTCCGGCCCGCGGGCTG
The DNA here is from genome assembly GCF_054781295.1 of Kribbella endophytica. Classification (NCBI taxonomy): domain Bacteria; kingdom Bacillati; phylum Actinomycetota; class Actinomycetes; order Propionibacteriales; family Kribbellaceae; genus Kribbella; species Kribbella endophytica. The sequence goes on along the minus strand of NZ_BAAGUR010000004.1, from coordinate 646,975 downwards.
GGGATCTCCCCGCAGGACTTCGCGCAGGCGGTGACCGAAGGAGTGCTGCTGGCGCGCTGGCGGTACTTCGTCGGCAAGGACGCCGACCGTACGCCGCTGGAGTCGCTGCTGGTGGTGGCGTCCGACGAGGACACCGACGCGGTCGGCATCGGGGTCGAGCGGGGCCGCGTCGTCGCCGAGGCCTACTGCCTCGGCAGGGACCTGGCCAACTGTCCGGCCACCACCTTGTCCGCGGCCCGGATGGCCGAGGTCGCGCTCGAGCTCGGTCCGCCGGCAGGTCTCGAGGTGGAGGTGTTCGACAAGGACGAACTGATCTCCATGGGCTGCGGAGGGTTGCTCGGCGTCAACCGTGGCAGCGTCGAGCCACCGCGGATGATCCGGCTGCGCTACCGGCCCGACAACGCCACCGGCGCGATCGCCCTGGTCGGCAAGGGGGTCATGTACGACTCGGGCGGCATCAGCCTCAAGCCGAGCGACGAGTCGCACGCGCAGATGAAGAACGACATGTCCGGCGCAGCCGCCGTACTGGCGTCGATGACAGCCCTGCAGGCGTTGGGCTGTACGACGGCCGTCACCGGCTACCTGATGTGTACCGACAACATGCCGTCGGGCTCGGCGATGAAGCTGGGTGACGTCCTGAGAATGCGCAACGGTACGACGGTCGAAGTGCTGAACACCGACGCCGAGGGCCGTCTGGTGATGGCCGACGCGCTGGCACTGGCCACGGAGGAGCCGGTCGACGCGATCGTCGACATCGCGACGCTGACCGGAGCCTGCCTGCGGACGTTCGGCGTCGAGATCGCCGGCGTGATGGGGAACGACCCTGCCGTGGTGGAACAGCTCCGTCAGGCCGGCGACGCCGTCGACGAACCTGTCTGGGAGCTTCCCCTGCACCGGTCGTACCGGTCGCAGCTCGATTCCTCGATCGCCGACCTGAGCAACATGGGCGGCCCGAACGCAGGATCCATCACCGCCGCGCTGTTCCTGGAGGAGTTCGTCGACGGCAGGCCCTGGGCGCACGTGGACATCGCGGGCACCGCGCAGCTGGCGGCGCCGAGGACGTGGCGCAACAAGGGTGCGACCGGCGCCGGTACCAAGCTGCTGATCGAGTTCGCGCTGCGGTTCGCCGGTGGGACACGGCCGTGAACGCCAAGACCGTCGAGGAGAAGCCCGTCAAGAAGGGCGGGATGCAACGGGTTCTGGACGGGATCGAGCGGGTCGGCAACAAGGTTCCGCACCCGGCCCTGATCTTCCTGGGCCTGATCGCCGCCGTCATCATCGCCTCGCAGATCCTGGCCTGGACCGGGACGAGCGTCACGACCGAGGTCGCCGAACCCACCACGGTCGAGGTCGCCCCGGAGTACCCGGGAGGCACCAGCGTTCCCGGCAACGACGCGCCGCCGGCGACGGCCGTGCCGGACTTCGAGGTGCACGAGGAGACGATCACCGCCGAAAGCCTGCTGACCGGTGACGGGATCCGGTTCATCTTCACCACCGCCGTACAGAACTTCAACGACTTCGGAGTCGTGGCCGTCATCCTGGTCGCGATGATCGGCGTCGGCGTCGCGGAGGAGGCGGGCCTGATCGCGGCGCTGATCCGCAAGATGGTGAAGGTCGCCCCCAAAGGCGCGATCACGTTCATCATCGTGCTGCTCGGCGGGATCTCCAGCGTCGCCTCCGACGCGGGCTACCTGGTCCTGATCCCGTTGGGCGCGGCCGCCTTCGCGTCGCTCGGGCGACATCCGCTGGCCGGGATCGCGGCCGCGTACGCCGGAGTCAGCGCGGCCTTCTTCGTGAACGTCCTGATCACGCCGGCCGACGGCATCATCACCGAGGTCACCAACGAGACCATCGCGCTGGTCGCCCCCGACGTCCACCTCAACGTCACCCACAACTTCTACTTCAGCATCGCGGCGACGCTGTTCTGCGCCCTCGTCATGACGGTGATCACCGAGCGCATCCTCGAACCCAGGCTCGGCAAGTACGACGTGGCAGAGGCTCCGGCCGACGCGCCGGTCGACCACCAGCCCACCGAGGAGGAGACGGCGCTGGAGTCCCGTGGACTGCGCTGGTCGGTCTACTACCTGCTGGTCGCCGTCGCGATCGTCTCGGCGCTGACGTTCATCCCGAACGCCCCGCTGCGCAATCCCGAGACCGGTGAGATCTTCGGCTCCTCGCCGTTCATGAGCAGTCTGCTCTTCATCATCTCGATGCTGTTCCTCGCCGCCGGCCTCGGCTACGGCCAGGGGTCGAAGTCGCTGACCGGCAGCACCAACGTCATCAACGCGATCGTCAAGACCTTCAACGGGCTCGGCGGCCTGATCTTCCTGATGCTGCTGATCGCCCAGTTCATTGCCTACTTCAACTACACGAACATGTCGACGCTCGCCGCGACCGGGCTGGCCGACCTGCTCGAGCGGGCCGACATCGGCGCGCTGCCGTTGCTGATCGGCTTCATCGTGCTGGTCCTGATCATCGACCTGATCATGCCCGGGGTGATCCCGAAGTGGGCGATCCTGGCGCCGATCTTCATCCCGTTGTTCTACCGGCTCGGCGTCGCTCCGCAGACCGTGGTGGCCGCCTACCGGGTCGGCGACGGTCCGGCCAACGTGATCACGCCGCTGATGGTCTACCTGCCGTTCATCGTGCTGGTCTGCCAGAAGTACCGCAAGAAGGCCGGCCTGGGCACCGTCGTGTCGATGATGCTGCCGTACACGATCATCGTGCTGGTGGCCTGGACGCTGTTCTACGTCGCGTGGTACCTGGTCGGGATTCCGTGGGGCCCGTCCGCACCGGTGCACCTGGGCTAGGCGGTCGCCGTGGATGACGGAACGGTGAGCCTGCTCATCCTGGGGCTCACCGTCGCCCTGTTCGTCTGGAACCGCCTCCCCGTCGAGGTCGTCGCCGTCCTCACCGCTCTGGCCCTCTGGGCGACCGGCGTACTGGACTTCACCGCGGTGCTGGCCGGGTTCGGCGACCCGGTGGTGATCTTCATCGCCACGCTGTTCGTGGTCAGCGAGGCCGTCGACTCCACCGGCGTCACCGCGTGGGCCGGGCAGACGATCGTCCGGTACGCCGGAACGACGCGCGTCCGGCTGCTGGTCGCCGTCACCGGTCTGTGCGCTGTGCTGTCGGCGCTGATCACGCTGAACGGGGCGACCGCGGCGCTGCTGCCCCTGGTCGTCATGCTCGCGCTGCGGATCGGTGAACCGCCGTCCCGGATGCTGATGCCGTTGACCTTCGCCGGCAGCGCGGGCTCGCTGCTCATGCTGACCGGGACACCGGTCAACATCATCGTCTCCGACGCGGCCGCCGATGCGGGCGCCGGCGCGTTCCCGTTCTTCTCGTTCGCCGTGGTGGGTGTCCCGCTCGTCGTCGGCACCATCGCGATCTCGGTCCTGCTGGGCCCGAAGCTGCTCCCGGCCGCACGACCGGCCCACCCGGCCGCCGATCTGGCCGTGCACGCCCAGACGCTCGACAGCCACTACGCGCTGACCAACGGGTTCTACCGGCTGCGCGTGCGCGAGTTGTCCCGGCTGATCGGCCAGGGCATCGGCGAGCTCGACCTCACGTCGTACCCCGATGTCGTGGTTGTCGGCGTCCAGGACGAACGCGGACGGGCCCGGCTGGATGCCTCCATCGACGTCGGCGACGTCCTGGTGGTGACCGGTCCGCCTGACCAGGTGGGCAGTCTGACGAGTGACTCGTCGCTCGCGGTCAGTACGACGCCGACGCCGGTCGACGACCTGATGTCGCGCGAGGCCGGAGTGGTCGAGGCCGTCATCCCGCCGCGGTCGTCGCTGGTCGGCGAGACGGTCTTTCCGGGGATGCACCGCGGCCGGGACCTGGTCATCATCGCCGTCCAGCGGATGGGCAAGGACCGCGGCAGCCGCAAGACCCAGTTGGCCGAAGGGGACGCGATCCTCGTGCACGGCCCGTGGGATGCCCTCGACGAGCTGACCAAGGACCGGGACGTGTTGCTGGTCGACTCACCGGAGCTCGTACGGCGGCAGGCCGTGCCCTGGGGGCCGAAGGCATCGATCGCCGTCGCCGTCCTCGCGGCGATGGTCGTCCTGCTCGCCACGGGAGCCGTTCCGCCGGCGATGGCCGGTCTGCTCGCCGCGACCGCGATGGTGCTGACCAAGGTGGTCGGACCGCGGCAGGCCTACCGCGCCATCTCCTGGCAGATCGTCGTTCTGATCGGCGCGCTGATCCCGCTGTCGGCTGCGATCCAGTCCAGCGGTGGCGCGGACCGGATCGCCGACCTGATCGTCGACGCGATCGGGCCGGGCCGGCCGTACCTGTTGCTGGTGGCCCTCTTCGTCCTCACCGCGACGCTCGGGCAGATGGTCAGCAACACCGCGACCGTGCTGATCGTCGCGCCGATCGCGGTGGCCGCCGCGGAGGGAACCGGGACGTCGGTCCAACCGGTCCTGATGCTGATCGCGGTCGCCGGAGCGGCCTCGCTGCTGACGCCGATCTCGACCCCGGCGAACATGATGATCATGAGCCCCGCGGGCTACCGCTTCGGCGACTACTGGAAGCTCGGCCTGGTCGTGATGGCGTGGTGGCTGCTCACGGCGCTGACGATCATCCCGCTGGTCTGGCCGTTCTGAGATGCCGGCCGTCGACAGGTACGTGTCCACCGGCGGCCTGCCCGAGCTGACCAGCGTCGCCGAGCTGGTCCAGGCGGCGTACGAGACCTTCCGGGACGTCGGTACGGGGGAGGTGACCGACGTGTATCCGGCACTGGCCGCGGCCGACCCGGACTCCTTCGGCGTCTGCGTCGCGGCCACCGACGGCCGGCTGGTCGAGGCGGGGGACTCACGGCGGACCTTCACGATCATGAGCGTCGCGAAACCGTTCGTGTTCGCCTTGGTCTGCCAGGCAGCCGGTGTCGACGCCGTGCGTGCGCTGGTCGGGGTGAACGCCACCGGTCTGCCCTTCAACTCCGTGCAGGCGGTCGAGCGATCGCCGCGCGGGCGGACCAACCCCATGGTGAACTCCGGCGCGATCGCGACCACCAGTCTGACTCCGGGCTGTACGGCGGACGAGCGCTGGGGCTTCGTCGCCGACGGTCTGTCGTCGTTCGCGGGTCGGGAACTCCAGCTCGACCGCAGCGTCCTGGCCTCGGCGCTGGCCACGAATCACCACAACCGCGCCCTGGCCGCTCTGCTGCGCAGCGTCGACGGTCTGGCCGGCGACCCCGGCGAAGCGGTCGAGCTCTACACCAGGCAGAGCTGTCTCGGCGTCACGGCGACCGACCTCGCGGTGATGGGCGCGACCCTGGCCGACGGCGGGATCTGCCCGGTGACGCAGGAGCGGGTGGTCGACCCGGACACCGCCCGCGAGACGCTTGCGGTGATGACGATCGCCGGCTTGTACGAGACGTCGGGGGACTGGCTGCTCGACGTCGGGGTTCCCGGCAAGAGCGGGATCGGCGGGGGCATCGTCACCGTCTCGCCCGGCAAGGGAGCGCTCGGAACGTTCGCGCCGCGGCTGGACCAGGCAGGCAACAGCGTGCGAGGCCAGCTGACCGCACGGTTCCTGGCGCGGCGGCTCGGTCTCGACCTGCTCGCGTCCCAGCCCGTCCGGCCCGCCGTACCGGTTGCTACGGAGCGGCCAAGGTGAGGGTCGCGCTGATCGACTGACCTGCTCGCAGGTACGTCAGCTCGACAGCGTCGCCGACCGCGCCGGTCAGGGTGGCGACGACAAGCTGCTCACTGCTGACAGCGCGTTCTCCCGCGACTTCGGTGATGATGTCGCCGGCCTTGAGCCCGGCCTTGGCGGCAGGCCCCGCGGCGTCGACCGCGAGCACGAAGAGGCCGGTCGGCGCGTTCGCCGCCTGGGCGGCCGCCGGTGGAATCTCCTGGACCTGCAGCCCCGTCGTCGGATGCCCCGGCTTTCCGGTTTTGATCAGCGCGTCCGCGATCGGTTCGGCCAGGTCCAGCGGGATCGCGAAGCCCAGCCCGACGCTGCCACCGCCGCTGATGCCGGCGGCGTTCGGCACGGTGGCGATCGCGGCGTTGACCCCGACCAGGCGTCCGGCGCAGTCCACCAGCGCGCCTCCGCTGTTGCCGGGGTTGATCGCCGCGTCGGTCTGGATGGCTCCGATCAGGTGGTGAGTCACTCCGTCACCCGGCACCGGCACGTACCGGTCCAGCGCGCTGACGATGCCGGAGGTGACCGTGCTGGCGAGTCCCAGCGGCGCACCGAGGGCGACGACGGGCTGGCCGACCTGCAGCGACTCCGACGAACCGAACCCGATCACCGGAAAGCCCTTCGCGGCATCGGCGGCCTTGAGCACCGCCAGATCGGTGCTCGGGTCACGGCCGACGATCACGGCGCCGGACTCGTGGCCGTCGCTGTACTGGACGGAGACGGCGCCACCACCGGCCGCGGCGACCGAGATGACGTGGTCGTTGGTGAGGATGTAGCCGCCGTCCCGGATCACCTGCCCCGATCCGGTGCCGGCCTGGGCGCCGCGGCGCGCGCTGATCTTCACGATCGAGGGCAGCACCTGGTTCGCCACCGGGATCGCGGCGCACATCGCCGGCTGCGGATCGGCCTGGTCGGCGGCGGACGCCGTACCGGCGGTGTCGTCGTCACGTCGTACGGCGAGGAAGATCAGCGCGGTGACCAGCGCGCCGACGATCACACCGACCGCCGTCGGGACCAGCAGTTGGCGGTGCCGACGGACCGGTGGGGCGGTTGCGGGATCCGGCGGTCCGCCGTCGGTCTGGACCATCTCGATCTCCTTCGTGCGTTCAGGAGTCGGAGCGCGCCGGCGTGAGGTCGTCCTCGACGCTCCCGTCACCATCCCGAGCGTAAGTTCGTCCGGCGTCGGGAAGCTCACCCGATCCAGGTGATCGCGGCCCGGCCACGAAGCGGTCGAAGTACAGGTAGACGACCGCCGTGGCGGCGACCGGCATCGCCAGGGCGAACAGCAGCGACGACACCACGTCGATCAGCGTCGCCGACAGGTCGGTCCCGAGCAGCAGCACGATCCCGGCGACCGGCCCGGCCGCCAGGCCCAGGCCGAGAACGACCGCGAGCGGTCCCGCCGTACGCCACCAGCGGCCTCTGATCAGCAACCGGCTGCGGCGCAACGCCGTACGGCCGGAGCAGTGCTCGGCCATCACGACGGGCAGGGCGAACGCACGACTGACCGTGTAGTAGACCGCCAGGGGAATCGTCGCCACGAAGATCGTCAGGACGGTGATCACGACGAAGTACTGCACGGCCACCCGGGTCACCGGACGCCAGTTCGAGGTCACCTGGCGCAGCGCGGGTCCTGCCGTCGCGGGGACGCCGCGGTCGAGTCGGTCGAGCGTTGCCGTGACAGCGGTCAGCAGGACGACGTACGTCGCGATGGTGAGGATCGTGACCACCAGCGCGAGCAGGGACGCCCAGAAGCCGGTCGCGTTCTCGGTCGGGGCGCCGAGGTCGGCCGGCGCGTCCCGCCGGGCGACCTGGATCCTGGCCAGGGCGACGGTCACCAGGCTCAGCACGACGAAGGCCGTGGCGAAGCCCGCGAACAGACCGGGTCTGTGCCTGAACAGCCGAAGGGCGGCGACAACCGTCTGACCCCAGGCCCGCCGCTTGCGGGCCGGGAGCGGGGGAGCGTCGGACCAGCGAGTACGGCTCGCTGCGAACCAGATCAGGACCACCAGTGTCGCGAGCAGCAGGCCCAGCAGCCAGGTCCGGTCGAGGGTCTCGCGCAGCAGGTTCGATCCGGTTCCGACCGCCGTACAGAAGACGCCGGTGCTGCTCGGTCCGAGCACCGCGCCGACCGGCACGGTGTTGCTGTCGTCCCGCCAGGTCGCCTCGGCGTCCTGGATCGGCGCGGTCCACGACGTCTTCATGTTCGGCCCGGTCGGACCGTCGAAGAAGGACCGTTGCCGTTCGCCCCAACGCCCTTCGAAGGCGAGCCAGGGATACTGCGACAGGTAGTCCGCGCGGGCCATCGGCACGTAGGCGACGCGCGGGCCCATCGCGTCCATCGGCCTGGTGGTGTCGTCGCACCCGAGTCCCTCCGAGCCTCGGCCGAGGTACAGCCGGCGGCCGAACTTGTTCGCGTGCGAACCCGCCGCCGGGTAGACGACCGGGTGGGTGCCGTCCACGAGCTCGAGCTTCGCGTCGCCCCACAACGCCCGTTCGGCTCCGCCGTGCTGGCTGTAGCCGACGGCGGTCGGGTCTGTGGTCAGTGCGGCGGCGGGGGTCCCGACGTCGAAGACCAGCCGGATCGACTCCCAGTCTCCTTCGTGGGTGTTGTTGTAGTCGTTGAAGACGTAGAAGAACCAGTACTCCAAGGAGAGCTGGCCGGGGAACCCCGGATCGGAGACCACGTGGGCGTAGACGGTCGCCGGATGCACCGCGTTGATCCGCGTCGACCATTCGGCGTAGCCGCACCCGGGGCGCAGCGGGTCGCCGGGGAAGTCGAGGAAGTGGCCGGGGTACTGGCGTCCCAGGTCCGTGCCCTCGGGTTGTGGCTTGACCAGGTCGGGCGGCCGCCAAGGCCCGCGGAGCGCCACCTGTTGATCGCCGAGCACGGCTTCGACGTCGGTCGGCCGGAACTGCTCGCCGGCCGCACACCTCGGGGAGTCCTGCTGCAGCCGTACGACGGGGGAGTAGCGCTCGGCCAGGGCCTTCCCGGCCTCGTCCTGCGGAGATTCGTCGGCCACCGCCTGGCCGGGCAGGCACACGAGCACCGCGACGACCGCGGCCGACATCACAGCACGCCTCCACGCGGATGCCTTCATGTCGTCAGGATGAGTCCGCGGGAGCTGCTCCCGCACCATCCAACGCTGATCCACCGCCCGTCGCCGGGTCACCCGATCCGGGTGATCCGCGCGGCCGGAACAGCTTGGAACCATGGCGGACGTCCCGGCGTACGGCGCTTGTGTCGTCCGCGCCGCGACACGAGCGGAGGTCGCAGATGGCGAAGCAGGACGCCGATCACGTGCTGGGTCCGATCGATCTGCTGGTGGTCGAGATCCCTCCGGACGGTCCCGGACCGCAGGGGTTCGGCGCGCTGCTGCAGCTCGCCGAGCGCGACGTCGTCCGGATCCTCGACCTCGAGGTGGTCCGTAAGTCCGCCGACGGAACGCTGTCCTTCGTCATCCCCGGCGACGGCGTCCTTCCGGAGCTGGCGCCGTTCGCCGGTGCCTCGTCGGGTCTGCTGGACGCCGACGACCTCCGGGAGGCGGGGGCTTTCATCGAGCCGGGCAGGCTGGGCGTCGTCGTCATCTACGAGAACGAGTGGATCGTGTCGATGGAGGCCGCCCTGCGGGAGCAGGGCGCGCGACTGGCCGCCGCCGGCCGGATCCCGGCCGCGGACCTCGAAGCAGCACTGGGTGTCGACCAGGGGGAGCCACGGTGAGACTGCTCAGGACCGCGGCGCGGACCGCCGTCATCGCCGGTACGGCGACCCGCGTGCACAACCGGATCGCTGCCCGGCAGCAAGGAACCTGGGCGGCGTCGACGACGGCTCCGCCGCCACCCGCGCCGTCCGCGGTCGACGAGCGCTCCGCCATGCTGCGGCAGCTGCAGGAGCTCGGCGGGCTGCGGGACTCCGGCGTACTGACCGAGGCCGAGTTCGAGGCCGAGAAGGCGAAGATCCTGCAGGACGACTGACTAGTCGGTGGCTGCCGTCGTGGAGTTGGACCGGCGCCACCACAAGACGGTGAGCAGGCCGACGACCACGGGCACGAGCTGGACGGCGACCCGCCAGACCAGCAGGCCCGCGACCAGGTCGGTCGCGGCGACCGTGCTGTGGTCGGAGACGAAGGCGGCGTACGTCGCGTCGAGCACCCCGGCGCCCATCATCGGCAGGCCCGTCAGCGGGTAGATGACGAAGAAGCTGCAGGCGAGGATCGCGAGGGTGGGGCCGTCGATCCGGACGCCGACGAACGCCAGGCAAAGGATCAGAACGCCCGCTTCCGCGGCGATCAGGACGATCTGGCTGGCGACCGCGAGACCCCCGCGCCGGCGCATCCGCTCGGCGCTGTGCGACTGGAACTCGACCAGCACCTGCGCCCACGCGTCCGGTCCGCGGGTGGAGGGCCGTACCCGGCGCAGCAACGATCCGAGGAGACGCCCGAGCTTCGCGGCGGTCCGGTCGGCCCGGAGCGCGTAGAGCAGTCCGCCCAGGAGAAGCGCCGCTGCGGAGCCGAACAGCAAGGCCGACCAGCCGAACGGCGCGTAGAACGTGCGAGTGGCCCAGAAGATCGCGAAGCCCAGGACCGGCGCGCTCAGCCGCGCGACGTAGAACAGCAGCGTGCTGACGGTCAGCCCGGACGCCGCGTTCGTGGTGTCGATGCCCCACGACCGCAGCATGGCCAGCCGGATCACCACGTCGCTCGGCGACGGCGCGATCATGGCGACCGAGGCGGCCGCGACATCGTTGACCATGGCCCGCAGGTAGCCCAGACCGGCGATCAGCAGTGCGATCGGAGCGGCGAGGAGGGCCCGCCGGACCAGCATCGCGGCCAGCAGGACCAGGATCTGCCAGACGCTGAGATGGGTGAGCGCCGTACCCACGTCGTACCAACTGACGTCACGGAGCAGACGCAGGAGCAGCCAGCCCACCACGACGACGAGAGCGATCCGGCCGAATCGCAGGACAGGCTTGGGGATCTTCCGCCGGGGAGCTGCGTGCGCCGGAGGCGACAGGGGCTCGGCCATGGGTACAGCCTGCTGAGCCGGAGCCCGGCCACCATCCCCCGATCCGGGGGAGTCGGTCGAGGCCGTGAGGCCGCAACATCGGGTCGAAGGGTGAAAGGGGCGTTACGCCATGGGCCACTACGTCATCCGGGTCAAAGGCGAGTTGTCGCGCGATCTGACGGACGCGTTCCCCGCCCTGTCCGCCGACCCGGAGCCCGCGCAGACCATCCTGCACGGTTACCTGGCCGACCAGGCGGCGCTGGCCGGCATCCTCAACCACCTGGACATGCTGGGCGTGGACATCCTCGAGGTGGTGCAGGTTCCGCCGAACCGGTCGGCGGAGAAGGACTGAGGGGCGGCCCCGGAGTGTGGCCTGTGGTCGGCGCCGTCCTTCCGCAAGCGATGGCGATCGCCCTGAGCCCGGTCCCGATGGTCTGCATCGTGCTGGTGCTGATGTCCGCCCGGCCGGTGCGCGCGGGACTGAGCTTCGCGGTCGGCTGGGTGGGCGCGCTGGCGATCGCGGTCGGTCTCGTCGCGTGGCTCACCGACACCGTCGCGCAGGACGACGCGGAGGCTGCACGCGACGGCGTCGACCTCGTTCAACTGGCGGTCGGACTGCTGTTCGCCGGCCTCGCGGTGCGGTACTGGCGCAAACGGCCGGTACCTGGTGAACCGCCACCCCGGCCGGCGATCGTGGACCGGATCGCCGCGCTGTCCGGACCCGCGCTCGTCCTGACCGGAGCCGGCGCGGCGCTGGCCAACGTGAAGAACCTCCCCCTGATCGTCAGCGCCGGCGGCTCCCTGGGCGGAGCCGGTCTGGCCGCGGGATCCCTGACAGCCGCCACCGCCGTCTTCGTCAGTGCGGCCTCACTGACCGTCCTCGGCCCGCTGGTCGCGGTGGTGATCGCCGGTACGGCGAAGTCCGCCGAGACCCTGAAGAGCCTCGAGACCTGGCTGCTGACCAACCTGAACACGATCACCGTCGTCCTCCTGCTCGTCCTGTCCACCGTCCTGATCGGCCGCGGCCTGGACCTGTTCCGATGATCCGCACGCGAGGGAGAGCAGACCGATGGCGACCTTGACCGTCTGGAAGTTCGCGAGCTGGGACGGCGCCAACCAGGCGATCGCCACGCTCGAGGCGCTCGCGAAACAGGATCTGCTCAAGGTGCACGACGCCGCCTCGGTGTCGTGGCAACCCGAGGCGAGACGCCCCAGAACCCGGCAGGTCCGCGATCTCACCGGGGTCGGCGCGATCGGCGGCATGTTCTGGGGAATGCTGTTCGGCCTGATCTTCCTGATGCCACTGGCCGGTGCCGCGCTGGGGGCCGCGTCAGGCGCCCTGGCAGGATCCCTGGTCGATGTCGGGATCGACGACGAGTTCATCAGGTCGGCCCGCGACCAGATCACCCCTGGAACATCGGCGCTGTTCCTGCTGACCAGCGACGTGGACCGCGACAAGGTCAAAGCCACGTTCGACGCGACCGGCCTCCAGAAGCCGGAGCTGATCCAGTCGAACCTGTCCGCCGAGCAGGAGCAGGCCCTGCGAGAGATGTTCGCCGCCTGAGTCGAGCTGCTTCGCGGGTGAACCTGGTCGCCGTGACGACGATCCCGGCGTCGCCGTGAGAGTCGCGTGAGAGCTGGGCGAGCGGCTGTGAGAGGTCTGCGAGAAGACTCCTGACTGGGCAGGCGGCGGTGTCCAGTAGAGGCATGAGCTCTTTAGTCGAGGGGTGGGGCAGGTCATGAAGGACCTTCTGTTCCTAGCCGTCTGTGTCGGTACGTTCGCGGCCGTGTGGTTCGTACTGCGGGGGGTGGAGAAGCTGTGAGCGCCGAGAACATCGCGGGCCTCGTGGTCGCCGCGGCGCTGGTCCTCTACCTGGTCGCCGCCCTGATCTTTCCCGAGAGGTTCTGATGTCCGACACCGCCGCCGGCCTGCTCCAGGTCGGCCTGCTGGTCCTGCTCCTGGCGGCCGCCTACCGGCCGCTGGGTGGTTACATGGCCCACGTCTTCAGCACGGACAAGGACTCCCGGGTCGAGCGTGGTACGTACAAGCTGCTGGGAGTCGATGCGAAGGCCGACCAGACCTGGGCGGTCTACGCCCGGTCGCTGCTCGCCTTCTCCGCCGTCAGCCTGATCTTCCTCTACGGGTTGCAGCGCGTGCAGGGTCACCTGCCGTTCTCCAACGGCCTGCCCGGGGTCGAGCAGGGACTGTCGTTCAACACCGCCGCGTCGTTCGTCGCGAACACCAACTGGCAGTCGTACTCGCCTGAGGTGACGATGGGCCACCTGGTCCAGTTCGCCGGCCTCGCGGTGCAGAACTTCGTCTCCGCCGCGGTCGGTATCAGCGTGGCCGTCGCGCTGATGCGCGGCTTCGCCCGGTCCCGGACCGACCGGCTGGGCAATTTCTGGGTCGACCTGATCCGGACCGTGCTGCGGATCCTGCTGCCGATCGCGATCCTGGGCGGCCTGCTGCTGGTCGCGATGGGCGTCGTACAGAACCTGTCGTCGGGGCACGAGGTCACCAGTGTGGTCGGCCAGGCGCAGACCCTCCCGGGTGGCTCGGTCGCTAGCCAGGAGGTGATCAAAGAGCTCGGCACGAACGGCGGTGGCTACTACAACGCCAACTCCGCGCACCCGTTCGAGAACCCCAACGGGCTGTCGAACCTGTTCGAGATCTTCCTGATCCTGCTGATCCCGGTCTGCATCACCCGCACCTTCGGCCTGCTGGTCAAGGACAAGCGCCAGGGCTACGCCATTCTCGGCGTGATGGGCACGCTGTGGGCGGCCTTCACCTTCGCGGCGACGATCTTCGAGGTCCGCGGTGCCGGTACGGCGACGCAGGCCGCGGGCGCTGCCATGGAGGGCAAGGAGACCCGCTTCGGCGAGTGGGCGTCGGCGCTGTTCGCCTCGTCCACGACCGGTACGTCGACCGGCGCGGTGAACGCCGCGCACGACTCGCTCACCCCGCTGGGCGGTGGAACGACGTTGTTCCACATGATGCTCGGTGAGGTCAGTCCGGGCGGTGTCGGCACCGGCCTGTACGGCATGCTCGTGCTGGCTGTCCTGGCGGTCTTCGTCGCCGGGCTGATGGTCGGCCGGACGCCGGAGTACCTGCGCAAGAAGATCAGCGCCCGCGAGATGAAGCTGGTCTCCCTCTACATCCTGGCCACCCCGAGCCTGGTGCTGGCCGGTACGGCGATCGCGATGGGCCTGCAGTCGGCCCGGGCCTCGATCTTCAACACCGACAGCCCGCACGGCTTCTCCGAGGTGCTCTACGCGTTCACCTCGGCGGCCAACAACAACGGCAGCGCGTTCGGCGGTCTCAGCGCGAACACGCCGTTCTACAACACGGCGCTCGGCCTGGCGATGCTGCTCGGCCGGTTCGTACCGATCGTGCTCGTTCTCGCCCTGGCCGGCTCGTTCGCCAAGCAGCAGCCGGTACCGGTGAACGAAGGCACGTTGCCCACCCACAAGGCCCTGTTCGTCACGATGCTCGTCGGCGTCGTACTGATCGTCACGGGCCTGACCTACTTCCCCGCACTCACCCTTGGACCCCTCGCGGAGGGACTGTGACCACGCTGTTGAAGACCCCGTCCCCGGCACCGGCGCCGCAGAAGGCGGTGACGAAGACGCGCTCGGGTCTGTTCGACCCGAAGATGCTGCTGACGTCGCTGCCGGACGCCGTCCGGAAGCTGGATCCGCGGGTGATGGTGAAGAACCCGGTGATGTTCGTGGTCGAGGTCGGCGCGGTCGCGTCGACGGTGCTGGCCCTCACCGATTCGAGTGTCTTCGTCTGGTGGATCGTGGTCTGGCTCTGGCTGACCGTGATCTTCGCCAACCTCGCCGAAGCCGTCGCGGAAGGCCGCGGCAAGGCCCAGGCCGACACGCTCCGGCGGGCCAAGACGGAGACCACGGCGCGGCGGCTGACCGCCGACGGGTCCGAGGAAGAGGTCCCGGCCACGGCGCTGCAGCTGGGCGACCGGGTGGTCGTCGAGGCCGGCCAGGTCATTCCCGGCGACGGTGACGTCGTCGAGGGCGTGGCCAGCGTCGACGAGTCTGCGATCACCGGTGAGTCCGCGCCGGTGATCCGTGAGTCCGGTGGTGACCGCAGTGCGGTGACCGGTGGGACGCGGGTGCTGTCGGACCGGATCGTCGTGAAGATCACGACCAGGCCGGGGGAGAGCTTCATCGACCGGATGATCGCGCTGGTCGAGGGTGCCTCCCGGCAGAAGACGCCGAACGAGATCGCGCTGAACATCCTGCTGGCCAGCCTGACCATCGTGTTCCTGATGGCCACGGTGACGCTGAAGCCGTTCGCGGCGTACGCCGGAACGAACCTCGGCATCGTCGTACTGGTCGCTCTGCTGGTGTGCCTGATCCCGACCACGATCGGTGCACTCCTGTCGGCGATCGGGATCGCGGGCATGGACCGGCTGGTGCAGCGCAACGTGCTGGCGATGTCGGGCCGCGCGGTCGAGGCGGCCGGCGACGTGAACACGCTGCTGCTGGACAAGACCGGGACGATCACGCTGGGGAACCGGCAGGCCGCGGAGTTCATCCCGCTGGCGGGGGTCAGCGAGACCGAGCTGGCAGATGCGGCGCAGCTGTCCAGCCTGGCGGACGAGACGCCGGAGGGCCGGTCGATCGTCGTACTAGCGAAGAGCCGGTACGGGCTGCGCGAGCGGCACACCGGTGAGTTGCCGCACGCAACGTTCGTGGAGTTCACCGCGCAGACGCGGATGAGCGGTGTGGACGTCGACGACCGGCAGATCCGGAAGGGTGCGGCCGGTGCCGTGACCGCGTGGATCCACGACCAGGGCGGCACCGTGGTGGCCGGGCTGGGCGACCTCGTCGACGGCATCTCGGCCTCCGGCGGGACCCCGCTGGTGGTTGCCATCAGCAAGGACGGGGTGGCGCGGCCGCTGGGGGTCATCCACCTGAAGGACGTCGTCAAGGCGGGTATGCGGGAGCGGTTCGACCAGATGCGCGCGATGGGCATCCGGACTGTGATGATCACCGGCGACAACCAGCTGACCGCCAAGGCGATCGCCGAGGAGGCCGGGGTCGACGACTTCCTGGCCGAGGCGACGCCCGAGGACAAGATGGCGCTGATCAAGAAGGAGCAGGAGGGCGGCCGACTGGTCGCGATGACCGGCGACGGGACGAACGACGCCCCGGCGCTGGCCCAGGCCGACGTCGGTGTGGCGATGAACTCCGGGACGTCGGCGGCCAAGGAGGCCGGCAACATGGTCGACCTGGACTCCAACCCGACCAAGCTGATCGAGATCGTCGAGATCGGCAAGCAGTTGCTGATCACCCGGGGTTCGCTGACCACGTTCTCGATCGCGAACGACGTGGCCAAGTACTTCGCGATCCTGCCGGCGCTGTTCGCCGCGTCGTACCCGGGGCTGGACAAGCTGAACATCATGCAGCTGGCCTCGCCGGAGTCGGCGATCGTCTCGGCCATCGTGTTCAACGCGCTGGTGATCGTGGCGCTGGTCCCGCTCGCGCTGCGTGGTGTGCGGTACAAGCCGTCGTCGGCCTCGGCGATGCTGCGCCGCAACCTGCTGATCTACGGGCTCGGCGGACTCGTCACCCCGTTCGTCGGCATCAAGCTCATCGACCTGCTGGTCTCGCTCATTCCCGGGATCGGCTGACCGTCATGACGATTCGAAAGGTGTACTGCAATGGCTAGCAATCTCCCCGGCTCCGTACGGCAGTTCGGGGTGGCGATCCGGGCCGTGGTGGTGCTCACCATCGCTCTCGGGATCGTGTACCCGCTGGCGATGACAGGTGCCGCGCAGGCCCTGTTCCACGGCAACGCGAACGGCTCGATCGTCCAGGTGGACGGCAAGGACGTCGGCTCGGACCTGATCGGTCAGGCCTACACCCGGGACACCGGCCAGAAGGACGCGGACGGCGAGCCGATCATGGAGGCCGACCCGAAGTGGTTCCAGACCCGGCCGTCCGCGGTCGACTACGACGCGATGGGCAGCTCGGCGTCGCAGTACGGTCCGAACAACCCCGAGCTGCTGAAGCTGATCGAGCAGCGTCGTGCCGACGTCGCCAAGCTCGAGGGCGTCGACCCGTCGCAGGTTCCGCCGGACGCGGTCACGGCCAGCGGGAGCGGGCTCGACCCGAGCATCAGCCCGGCGTACGCCGCACTGCAGGTGCAGCGGGTCGCGCGGGAGCGTGGGCTCGACGTCGGCCAGGTCCAGCAGCTGGTGAAGGACAACACCCAGGGCCGCACGCTCGGGTTCCTGGGGGAGACCGCGGTGAACGTCGTGACGCTGAACCGCGATCTCGCCGAGCTGAGCTGACCGGCCCGGTCGAGGGATGAGCAGGAGCGGCCGCGGGCGACTGCGGATCTACCTCGGGGCTGCCCCGGGCGTCGGGAAGACGTACAAGATGCTCGGCGAGGGGCAGCGCCGGGTGGCGCGGGACACCGATGTGGTGGTCGGCTTTGTGGAGACCCACGGCCGGCCCCACACGGACGCGATGCTGGAAGGACTGGAGGTGGTGCCGCGGCGGATCGTCGATCACCGCGGTGCCAGCTTCACCGAGTTCGACCTGGACGCCGTACTGGCCCGCAGGCCGGACGTCGTCCTGGTCGACGAACTAGCGCACACGAACATTCCGGGCAGCCGGAACGAGCGGCGCTGGCAGGACATCGACGAGCTGCTGACCGCCGGGATCGATGTGATCTCCACGGTGAACATCCAGCACCTGGAGTCGATCAACGACGTGGTCGAGAAGATCACCGGCGTCCCGCAGCGCGAAACGGTCCCGGACCGCGTGGTCCGGGCAGCCGACCAGATCGAGCTGGTCGACATGACGCCGGAGGCGCTGCGGCGCCGGATGGCACACGGCAACGTGTACGCCGCCGACAAGGTGGACGCTGCCCTGGGCAACTACTTCCGGGTGGGCAACCTGTCGGCGCTGCGGGAGCTGGCGTTGCTCTGGCTGGCGGACCGGGTCGACGCGGGGCTGCAGCAGTACCGGTCGCAGCACGAGATCGATTCGACCTGGGAGGCCCGGGAGCGGGTCGTGGTCGCCGTGACCGGCGGACCCGAGGGGGAGACGTTGATCCGGCGTGCGGCCCGGATCGCCGCGCGGTCGTCCGGCGGGGATCTGCTCGCCGTCCACGTCACTCGCTCGGACGGGTTGACCGGAGCGAGCCCGGCGCGGCTGGCTCAGCAGCGCGATCTCGTGGAGAGCCTCGGTGGCAGTTACCACCAGGTGGTCGGGGACGACATTCCCGACGCGTTGCTGTCGTTCGCCCGGGCGGAGAACGCGACGCAGCTGGTGCTCGGTGGCAGCCGGCGCTCGGTGTTCGCGTCGCTGGCCGGGCCTGGGATCGGTGCGAGCACGATCCGGGAGTCGGGGGACATCGACGTCCACATCGTCACCCATGCGGAGATCGGTCGTGGCAGGTTGCCGCGGCGGCAGGGGAGTCTGTCGCGGCGTCGCAAGGTGTACGGGTTCGTCCTGGCCTGCGGGTTGCCGCTGCTGCTGGCGGTGCTGCTCGGCATCGGCGCGGACACTCTGAACCTGACCAGTGACGTGCTCGTCTTCCTCTTTGCGGTGGTCGTCGTCGCTCTGGTCGGCGGTCTGTGGCCGGCGTTGCTGACGGCGGTCGGTGGATCGCTGGTGCTGAACTACTACTTCACGCCCCCGACGCGCACTTTCACCGTGGCGGAGCCGAACAACGTGCTCGCGCTGGCGATCTTCGTCCTCGTCGCGGCGATGGTCTCCTCGGTGGTCGATCGCGCCGCCCGCCGTACCAGGCAGGCGGCGCGGTCGACGGCCGAGTCCGAGACACTGGCGACGCTGGCCGGGACCGTGCTGCGGGGCGAGACCGCTCTTCCGGCGTTGCTCGAGCGGGTTCGCGAGGCCTTCGGGATGACGTCGGCCTGCCTGATGGAGCGGGTGGACGACGATGAGCTGACCGAGATCTGGCGACCGATCGCCTCCGCCGGTACGCCGACCTGCCGGCGCCCCGAGGACGGTGACGCGGAGATCCCGGGACGCGAGGATCTCGTGCTGGTGCTGCAGGGCCGGTCGCTCGCCGCCGACGAGCGCCGGCTGGTCGGCGCGTTCGCGGCCCACGCTGCTGCGTTGGTCGACCGGGCGCGGCTCAGCGAGGCCGCGGCCGAGGCGAAGCCGCTCGCTGAAGCCGACAAGGTCCGTACGGCGTTGTTGCGGGCTGTCGGCCACGATCTGCGCACCCCGCTGGCGTCGGCGAAGGCGTCGGTGACGAGTCTGCGCAGCAACGATGTCGAGTGGAGCCCGTCCGAGCGCGACGAGTTGCTGGAGACCGCTGACGAATCGCTCGATCGTTTGAATCGGTTGGTCGACAACCTGCTCGACCTGAGTCGGCTGCAGGCCGGGGTACTGCCCGTCTTCCAACGGCCGACGGCGCTTGACGAGATCGTGCCCGGCGTACTGGCTGAGCTCGGTGACGGTGGTCAGGTCCGCGTCGACATCCCGCTCGGCCTGCCGTTGATCGATGTCGATCCGGCCCTGCTGGAGCGGGTGATCGTGAACCTGCTCGCGAACGCCGTACGGTACTCGCCGCCCGGTCGGCCACCGTTGCTGTCGGCAAGCGCTTTGGGAGAGGTGGTGGAGATCCGGGTGGTCGATCGAGGACCCGGGATCCCGCCGGCCGATCGCGGCCGGGTGTTCGCGCCGTTCCAGCGCCTCGGCGACACCGACAACTCGACCGGCGTCGGGCTCGGCCTCGCGCTGGCGCGTGGGCTGACCGAGACGATGCACGGCACGGTCCAGCCCGAGGACACGCCGGGCGGCGGACTGACGATGGTCGTGTCGATCCCTTCGAGCGCGTCGGAGCCTCCGGTGCCGGGTAGCAGAGAGCGGTCGGAGTGACCAGAGTTCTCGTCGTCGACGATGAACCGCAGATCATCAGGACCCTGCGGATCAACCTGAAAGCGCGCGGGTACGAGGTGTACACCGCCGACCGGGGTTCTACGGCGTTGTCGACGGCCGGGCAGCACCCGCCGGACGTCGTCGTACTGGATCTGGGCCTGCCGGACTTCGACGGCGTCGACGTGATCCGCGGACTGCGGGGCTGGACCTCCGCACCGATCCTGGTGCTGTCCGGACGCACCGACAGCAGCGACAAGGTGGAGGCGCTCGACGCGGGCGCCGACGATTACATGACCAAGCCGTTCGGGATCGACGAGCTGTTCGCGCGCTTGCGCGCCGTACTGCGGCGGAGCAGCCTGACACCGGACGAGCCGCAGTTCGCGATCGGGACGCTGGAGGTCGATCTCGCGACCAAGAAGGTGCGTAAGGCAACGGGTGAGTTGATCCACCTGACGCCGACCGAGTGGCACCTGCTCGAGGTACTGGCTCGTCATCCCGGCAAGCTGCTGTCGCAGCGCCAGTTGCTCACCGAGGTGTGGGGGCCGGGCTACGAGACCGCCAGCGGCAACCTGCGGTTCTACATGACGCAGCTGCGCCGCAAGCTCGAACCGGATCCGGCCCGGCCGCGGTACCTGCTGAACGAGCCCGGCATGGGGTACCGGTTCGAGCCCTGAGCCTGCTCGTGTGAGAGACCTGTACGAGGTCGCCGGGTCGCTGTGGGAGACCTGTGAGGAAGCGCCTGTACGCCGGGTCCGAGGCCTAGCGTGGAGGGGTGAGTACATCGATGGACGTTCCCTTATTCGTGCCTACCCGGACCGCCGGCGCACCCGACGTGGTCGCGCTCCAGCTCGGGCGGCGGCCCGACGGCGTTCGGGTAGGCATCGCGTTCAGCAGCCTCGCGCGGTTGCGGGCGGCGTCGGGTCCGCGCCAGGACTGGCTGCGGATCGGCGAGCCCGAACTGCGCGGGCTGCTGGCGCAGCTCGGTATCCACGTGATCCAGTTCGACGCCGTACTGGTCGGACCCGACGTCGGAGCGGCAGCTCCGGAACTGGTGGGCTCCCATGGCCGTTGATCGTCATCACCCCAGGCCGCAGCCCGAACCGGCCAACCCCGAACTGGTGGCGGTCGTGCGGATCATCCTCGTGGTCGGCGTCCTGGCGGTGCTGCTCGGCGTACTGAACCACTTCGTCTGATCCACACCCGGTGCCGAGTCCTTCACAGGCGGTCAACTTTCGACCTATGGTGCAGCCACGCTCGGGGGAGTGGGCTCGCGGCGCGACAGCCGGCGAGCGTGGGGCAATCGGGAGGAGTCGCATGAATCCGCAGTTCAAGCGTGCCCTGGTGGGCATCTCGGCCGTGGCGCTGGTCGCCGCGGCCACGGGCCAGGGCAGTGCCGCGGTGTTGTCGAACTCTGGGGATCCGGTCACACCGCAACAGAAGTCCGTCCTGCAGTCCGGCGTGCAGCTGGCGCCGAAGAGCAGCAAGCCGCCCAGGGCCGTGGTCAACGGCAAGGAAGTCGGGATGCCGAACCCGTACCTGGCCAACAGCCCGGACGCCACGGCGACCGACTGGTCGTACTGGCGTTCCCTGATGGACGCCCAGGGCAAGCAACGGGCGAAGTCGCCCGCACTGGCCGCGGCCAAGAACAAGGCGGCGGGCAAGGCGCTCCCGTCGCCGTTGCTGTACGACGAACTGGAGCCGGACGCGCTCGGCGGCACCAACGACTCGTTCCTGGCCGCCGAACCGGTGAACGGTTTCGGGACCGGCGCCAAGCAGAACCCGCGGCTGCGCATCCTCGGCACGATGCCGAACCTGGCGCCGACAGCGGTCAGCATTCCGGCCGGAACCGAGGACAACGGCGCGATCCCGATCGCGACCTCGACCGGGATCGGAGCGGGCCGAGGGGCCGTGGTCACCAGCGCCACGCTCGGCGACGGTCCGCACGGCTCGGCGGGTGACGGCACGAACGACTTCGACTTCTACAAGCTGACCGCGACGAGCACGGGCCTGACCCTGAAGGTGAGCACCGAGGGGTCTCCGACCGACACCGTCGTTGCCGTCTACAACGCGGCCGGCGAGCAGCTGGCCGTGGACGACGACAGCGGCAACGGACTGACCAGCCTGCTGAGCTTCGACCTCCCGGCCGCCGGCGACTACTTCGTGCTGGTCTCCGGGTTCAGCCTCGACGGCCCGTTCCCGACCGACCCGAACGACTCGGGCTCCGGGCTCGGCGGCGCCGACGAAGGCGCCTACCAGGTGGCGATCTCCGCCGCGATCGTCGACAAGGACTTCTACGGCGTCAAGCTGAAGAAGGGCGACGTCCTCGGCGGCAGCGTGACCGGTTCGGCCGGGCGGCTCGTCGTCCACCGGATCGACGGCAGCCAGAGCATCGGCTCCCAGCAGGACGCGTCCAGCCTGTACCCGGTCACGTCCCCGCTGCCCGGCGGTGGCAACGCCGTCTTCGGGTACGTCGCGGAGGAGGCCGGCTGGTACGCCGTGTCGGTCGAGGACGGGATCGGGAACTACGACGCGACCGTCGAGGCCTACCGTCCCGGCACCGAGGTGGACACCAAGCAGCAGACGATCTTCCTCGACTTCGACGGTGCCCGGGTGAACACGTCGATCTTCGGCGACACCTCGCTCGGCGTACGGAACCTGTCGCCGTTCTCCGCGTTCATCGCCCGCTGGGGGCTGCCGCGGTCGGCCGAGGCCGAGCTGATCACCAAGATCACCGCGACGGTGACCGAGAACCTCAAGCAGGACCTGATCGCCCAGGGCCTCAACCCGAACGTCCAGGTCAAGGTGCTGAACAGCCGCGGGTCGGCCGACCAGTTCGGTCAGCAGAACGTCTCGCGGATCGTCGTCGGCGGCACCATCGCCGAGTCCGGCATCAACACGATCGGCATCGCCCAGACCATCGACCCGGGCAACTTCGGTCACGAGGAGACCGCACTGGTGCTGCTCGACGTACTGTCCAACCCTGCCAACGGGTTCGGTGACCCGTCGATCAACAGCTACCTGCCGGCCGGGGCGACCGCGGCGCAGAAGATCAAGTTCATCTCCCAGGTCGTCGGCAACGTGACCTCCCACGAGGCCGGCCACTTCGTCGGCAGCTACCACGTCGACCAGTTCAACGCGACGTACAACCTGATGGACCAGGGCGGCAACTTCCCGCTGCTGTACGGCGTCGGCGCCGACGGCCTCGGGGGCACCGCCGATGACGTCGACGTCGACTTCGGCGAGGACGTCTACAACCCCAACGAAGGCTTCACGGGGATCGAGGACACGCTCAACAACACCGCTTGGGCGCTGAGCAAGCCCAAGGGCTAGTCGCTTCGCTGAAGGGATCCCGGGCTGCCGGGATCCCTCTCAGTGCTTGCTCGCCTCCAGGATCGACATCCGGGTCGGGGTGTCGATCAGCCGGTTCAGGTGCAGTCCGGCGGCGGTGAAGAGGTCGGCGAACTGCCGCTCGGTGCGTTCGCGGCCGCCGGGCAGCACCAGCATGTTGAGGTCGGAGAAGGCCGCGCCGAGCTCGTGGCCCGGGCGGTCGAGGACCGTTTCGACGACCAGGACGACGCCGCCGGGGTTGAGCGAGGCGGCGCAGGTGCGCAGGATGTCGACGCAGCGGTCGTCGTGCCAGTCGTGCAGGATCGACTTCAGCAGGTATGCGTCGGCCGGGGGCACGTCGTCGAAGAAGCTTCCGGCGACGGCTGACCAGCGCTCACGCAACTGCGGATCTTTCGGTGCCTCCGCTACTGCCTGGGCCAGGTCGAAGACGGTGCCTTCGAGGTGCTCGTGCTCGGTCAGGACCGCTTCGAGCAGCACGCCGCGGCCACCGCCCACGTCGACGACTGTTTTGTGCTGGGTGAAGTCGAAGGTTGTCGCGACTGCTCGCGCGATGTCCACGGTCAGCGCGGCCATGGTCTCGTTGAAGATCTGGTTCTGCTGCGGCAGGCGTTGCCGGTGCGTCCACACGTCGACGCCGTGCAACGCCGGGAAGGCCGTCTCGCCGGTCCGGACGCTGTGGGCCAGGTGTCCCCAGGCGGCCCACAGGGCGGGATCCTGCAGGGTCCTCGCCAGCGGGCGCAGCGAGCCGGTGAGGTCCGATCGCAGTCCTTCGCCCAGGGGCGTGTTCTGGTAGCGGCCGTCGCCTTCGTCGTACACGCCGGCCGCGACCAGCGCGCGGAGCAGCCTGCCCAAGGTCTCCTCGTCCGCGCCGACGGCCTCGGCGAGTTCAGCGAGCGTGCGGGGGCCGGCGGTCAGTTCGTCCGACAGGCCCAGTTCGGCCGCAACGCTGAGCGCCGCGGACACGCGGAAGCCCGTCACCATCGCCTGAAGCCGCTCGCGGTTGTCCATAGGGCGATCATCCACCCGTTCGCGGCCGGTGGGACTAGGCGGGCAGTTCCAGATTTCGCGCTTCCGCTCGGGGCCGTGTCCGTTGTCTGCGGAGGGTGCGGCGCTCGTCCTCGGACAGGCCGCCCCAGACGCCGGCGTCCTGGCCGGTGCGCAGCGCCCAGTCGAGGCAGGCGTCGGTGACCTCGCAGTGGGCGCAGACAGTCTTGGCTTCTTCGATCTGCCGCAGGGCAGGTTCCGTCGTACCGATCGGGAAGAACAGGCCGGGATCCTCAGTGCGGCAGGCTGCCCTCTGTAGCCATCTCATGCTGGTAAGACCGGACAGCACGGTGCTTTTGTGACGTTGTTGTCGGAGCCGCTCACTATGCTCGGCTCTCATGACGGATGTGTTCGAGGGGTGGCCGCGGTCGGCCTTCGACGTGTTGCTGCAGCTCGAGGGCGATCCGCCGGTCTCCGTCAGGGAAGCGCTGCGGCGCGACCGGGAGAACTTGGTCCGCAAGCCGATGGTCGACCTGCTCAACGCGGTGGCCGACCACGATCCGGCGTACGAGGACTTCGCGGTCTGGAGGTACGGCGAAGTGATCATGAGCGCCTGGCAGCGGCAGGGCTCGATCGTCCGGCTGGCCCCCAACGTCGAGCTCGCCGTCGGCTTCGACCTCGACGGCCTCGAGGTCCGCGCGGCGTGGTGGTACGCGCCGCCGATCCAGATCGAGCGTTACCGCTTGGCGGTCGCTTCCCAGGGGTCCGGCCGACGGTTGGTCACCATCCTCAACCAGCTCGAGGCGCAGGGCTTCGAGCTCTCCGGCGACCAGCTGAAACGCCCGCTCCGCGGCTATCCGCCCGACCACCCTCGTGCAGAGCTGCTCCGGCACAGATCCCTCCTCGCCACCCGCCACCTCGGCTGCGACGACTGGCTCCACACCCCCGACGCCGCCGACCAGGTCCTCGCCGCCTTCACCCAACTCCGGCCCTTGGCCAACTGGTTGGTGAGGAACGTCGCCGAGTCGCACCTGTGACTGTTGGTGTGGGCACCGAGCTCATGGGCCTGGTGGTTGGGCACCTGGGGTGAGTAGGTGGTTGGCGAGTTCGGTGCGGGAGCGGACGGAGAGTTTGCGGTAGACCCTCGTCAGGTTGGCTTCGACGGTCTTGACCGACAGGAACAGCTCGGCGGCGGCCTCCTGGTTCGAGCGGCCGGCGGCGACCAGGTCGGCGACCCGGCGCTCTGTTGCCGTGAGCAACTGTGGGCTGGGGTGCAGGCCGACCCGGTCGGCTTCGTCGCGGGCGCGCTCGGCCCAGCGGGGGATGCCCAGCGCTTCGAAGGTTTCGGCGGCCTCTGTGAGGGTTTCGTTGGCCAGGGACCGGAAGCCTGCGCGGCGGTAGACCTGGCCGAGGGCGAGGAGGGTCCGGGCCGCTTCGAACGGGCACTCCGATCCGGGGCGGTCCACGAGCCGCCGGAGTTCGGTCACGGCGCCCGCCGCGTCACCTCGTACGGCGGTTAGTAGCGCTTGGCAACGATCCGCGGCGATGGTTGCTTCCGGGCGTCCGGCCGCGCCTTGCCTGCGGAGCAGGGCGATCGCGGTCTCGACGTCGTCGAGAGCGCCGACCTGGAGAGCGGCGTCGGCCAGGTCGACAGGCCAGAGGAGCTGTTCGAGGTCGACCATCCTGGTGCTCGCGAAGATGTCCGCCAGCTCACGCAGCGGTTCGAGCGCCGCGTGCCAGTTGCGGGCCGACGTCTCGATGAAGCCGAGCTGCGCGAGGAAGCCGCCCAGCCAGTACCGCAGCCCGCTGGACCTGGCGTGCGAGACCGCGCCCTCGGCGACTTCCCGGGCCGCGTCGAGATCACCGGCGTACTCCTTGATCAGGACGCGGGCCATGTTCGACTGCAGGCCCAGCGTCGTCCACGCGCCGGAACGGTCGGCCTCGTTCAGCGCGGCCTCGGCGTCGTGGACCTTCGAGGCGCGGATGAGAACCAGGACGAGCCAGATGTAGAGGCTGGACAGGTCGCCGTACCGGCCGGCCTCGAGCGCTCGCGCAATGGCTTCGCGAACGACCGACTCGGCGAGCGGGTCGTTCCAGGCGGCGTAGAAGGCGTGCGCACCGGCCCACTCGGCGGGGGTGAGCTCGATCGCTGACGTCTCGACCAGCTTCTCCATGTCCCGCAGGGTCTGCGCCGGATCGTCCAGCGCCCAGATCCACTCGACTGACTGCCGCTGGTACAACGCGACCAGTTGGATGTCCGGTCGCCCAGCCGTGCCGGCCTCGGCGATCGCCATCCGGGCCAGCCGCAGCGCGAGCCGGCCGTTGCCTTCCATCCGGTGCTGCTCGCTGAGCGTCTGCAGGATCTCCGCCCGGATCTCACCGGGCGGTGCCATCCGGAAGGCCTGCTCGGCCAACGAGCGAGATCCCTGCAAGCTGTTGGTCAGCCGCGCCCGGCGCGCCAGGACCTGAGCGTGCTCCACCGGTACGACGGCCAGCGGTGCTCCTTGCTCCAGTGCGGACTCCGCCGACAGGAGGTCGCCCGCGGCGACGTAGGTGTCCACGGCGCGGAGCCAACGGCGGAAGCTCTCCCCGGTGCCGGAGGGCGTGGCCAGGGCCGCTCCTTCCAGCAGTTCGCCGGCGAGCTGCTGGGCGCCGCGACCGCGGGAGGTGTCGGCGGCCCGTTCGAGCTCGCTCGCGACCGCTTCGTCAGGTGTGGTGGTCGATCTGGCTCGGTGGCGAGCGCGTTCGACCGGGTCCTCCAGCTTGTCGGCGAGCACCCGGTGGGTCCGCCGCCGCTCGTCGGGCTTCGCGACGTCGTACAGGGCTGAAGCCAGGAGCGGGTGCGTGAACGCGACCACCGCTCCGGCGACAACGCCGGCGACGTCGAGATCACCGGCGGCCTCGAGCGCCGAGCGCAACCGGAGCTCCTCGACCATCCGCTGCAGCTGCGCCACCGTCAGCCGCCCCGCCGCGGAGACCAGGAGCAGGACGTCGCGCGCTTCCTGGGGAAGCAACCCGACCTTCTCGTGGAGCAGCCCGACCAGGCTCGGCGGAACGGGGAAGATCGGGTCGTGGCCCTGCTGGGCGCTCCAGCGCCACTTCGACACGTCGGACTGCATCGCCAGCGCGATCATCAAGGCCAGGAACGGGTTGCCGCCACTGGCCCGAGCGACGCCCGCGGCCAACGGCGGGATCCAGCGCGGGCCCAGCCGCTTGCGCAGGAGCTGGCCGATCGATGCCTCGGACAACGGTCCGAGTGCGAGCTCGTGCCGCGGTTCGGGCACGGACCGGAGCAGGTCGGCGCCGGCGTCTGGGTCCGGGCGCGATGCGATCAGGACTCCGAGCCGACCCGGGTCTGCGGTGCGTACGGCGAAGCCGAGGCTGCCAACGCTGGCCGGGTCAAGCCACTGCAGATCGTCGACAATCAGCAGGACGGGCTCGGCGTCGTACAGGTGAGTCAGCACGGTCCGAACGGCTAACGGTACGGCGAGAGGATCGATCGCGTGGCCGTCCGGTTCGGCTCGCTGCAACGCGACGGCCAGCGCACGTCGCTGCGGTCCCGGCAGGTGGTCGACCACTCCGTCCGGGCACTGGTTGACCAGCTCGGCCAAGCCCGCGAACGGCAGGCCACGGTCGAACTGGGTGGGAGCGACGGACAGCACCCTGCGCCCGCGCCGCTGCGCGAGCTGATCGGCGACCTTCAGCAGGCTGCTCTTGCCGACCCCGGGTTCGCCGACCGCGACGACGCTGCCGCCGTGGTCGAGCAGGTCGCCGACCACTCGCACCGCGTCATCGCGGCCGAACAGTCCGTAGGCGGCCGCCGATGCCTGGTCCATCCGGTCATTCTGCGGCACGGCGCGCGCCGGATCGAGGGTCGCGGCGAACCCCGTCGAGGGTTTTCCCGCCTGCGCGCAGGGCGGCTCCCTCCTTAGCGTCGTGGTCATCTTCACCGACCTCAGGAGGCAGCAATGAACGCAAGCACCCGGCCGGCCGTCGTACTGATCCACGGCGGGTTCGTCGACGGCTCCGGCTGGCGGGGCGTCTACGACCGGCTCCGCGCCCAAGGCCACCGCGTGGCCGTCGTACAGAACCCGACGGTGTCCCTCGAAGGCGATGTCGCCGCGACCAAGCAGGTGCTCGACGAGCTCGACGGCCCGGTGGTGCTCGTCGGTCACTCGTACGGCGGGGTGGTGGTCACCGAGACCGGCAGCGACCCGCGGGTCGCAGGGGTCGTCTACATCGCGGCCTTCGCGCCCGACAAGGGCGAGTCGGTGAACACGCTGATCGCCGACCCGCCGCCTGGTGCGCCGGTGCCGCCGATCCTGCCGCCGCGCGACGGGTACCTGTTCCTCGACCGGGACAAGTTCCACGACTCGTTCGCCGGCGACCTACCGTCCGACGAGGCCGCGTTCATGGCCGACTCCCAGGTCCCGTGGGGTCTCGACGCGCTCGGCGGAATCGTCACCGAACCGGCCTGGCGCAGCAAGCCGAGCTGGTACCTGGTCGCCGCCGACGACCGGATGATCCCGCCCCCGGCCCAGCGTCAGATGGCCGAACGCGCCGGCGCCACCACCCGCGAGATCCCCGGCAGCCACTCGGTCTACGTCTCCCAGCCGCAGGCGGTGGCGGACCTGATCCACTCCGCGGTGGAGTCCCTCGCCTGATCCGACCAGCGCCGGCGCGGCGGCGCTCGTGGATCCCTCTGGCGGGGGAGAGAGATCCCTCCGCAGAGGGTTCTGGCGGGATGGCTGGCGGGCGATTCTTCAAGTATGCAAAGGATCATGCGGCAGTGGCCGGAGTGGGTCGGGCCGGCGGCACGAGGCTGGGCTGTGCTGTACGGCGCTCTGGCGGTGTTCTGGATCGCTGGTGGACGGGCCGGGTTTCCGGTGGCGAACGTCGACGGTGATCCACCCGGTGGCTGGGCCGTCGGCACTGCGATCGCGGTCCTGCTGCTGGCTGGGTGTGTTGCCGCGCTCGTGTGGGCGCGCGCGACGTCGAAGGCTGCAGTGGCGGGGTTGGTGTTCGCGACTGTTGCGGCAGGGGTCGGCACTTTCGGGCTGGCGTTGAGCGCCGTTGGGATCGTCGCGTCCGGGACGGTCGAGCGTCCGCTCGCGCTGGTGACGCAGCTTGCGGCGCTGGTCGGTGCGGTGGTGCTGTTCGCGACGGTTCAAGTTCAGTCGCGGCGCCGGCGGTCGCGGTGTCCGCGGTGCGGCGGGAGTCATCCGGGGGAGGTCGGCGGGCGCACGGTTCGGCGCGTTTCGGGTCCTTCGTCGGCACGCAGCCGGTGGTCGGCGTACGGGCTGCTGGTCGGGCTGTTGCCTTGGGCAACCATGAAGTCGGTCTGGGTGCTGGGCGGATCGGTGCTGGGGGTGACGGGCGACGAGTGGCAGGCCACGATGGCCTCGACCGACCTGTCGCTGGTGAGCAGGCTCCTCGAGCGGGCCGGGATCGACATCACCGTCCTGGCCGCGCTCGTCGGTGCCGCCCTGGTCGCCGCGCTGCTGCACACCCGCAGGGTCGTTCGCGTGCTCCTCCTTCCGGCCGCCGTGGGTGCCGCCAGTCTCACCCTGTACGGCGTGCCGTTGACTGTCTTGGGCTCGCTGACGTTGACTCAGGTGGTCCCTGGGAAGGGCGATCCGGCGCCGTTCACCGCGAGTGGACTGGCTTGGATGGTCCTGTTCGGCGGGTTCGCCTTCGCCGGACTCGGAATGTCCTTGTCCGTCGCCGCGCGCTCCTACTACCGCCGAGTTGAACAGACCTGCGGCGCCGCCCGCTGATTCGAAGGGACACCCACGGCGGCTACGGTCGGGAGGTCGCGCGAACATCTTCGCCGGGACGCAGCTGAGAACCGTTCGCCAGGAAGAGAGTTGACGCATGTCACTGGATCGCATGGACCTGCTTGCCCAACGACTGCTGCCGGCGGAGGCCGGTAACGGCAGTCCGCACGAGCACAGCCCGATCACCTGGTCCGTACGCCCGGATGCCAGGGCGGGGGAGCGATGAGCGGGCCGCTCGAGTTCGTCGCCGTTCCTGGTGTGGCGGTGCCGCTCGGGCACTACTCGCCGGCCACGGTCACGCCCGACGGCACGATCTGGGTCTCGGCGCAGTTGCCGCAGGGAGCAGCGGCGGACTCGACCGTCGCCGAGCAGGCGCACAGGGTGCTGGCGCAGATCGTCGCTGTCGTCGAGGCGGCCGGTG
This sequence comes from Kribbella endophytica, assembly GCF_054781295.1. Classification (NCBI taxonomy): domain Bacteria; kingdom Bacillati; phylum Actinomycetota; class Actinomycetes; order Propionibacteriales; family Kribbellaceae; genus Kribbella; species Kribbella endophytica. The sequence goes on along the minus strand of NZ_BAAGUR010000004.1, from coordinate 616,897 downwards.
GAGCGGTCGACTCGGTGGCCAAGGTGACCTTGTTCCTGACCGACGTCGGCGACTGGGAGGCGGTCAACGTCGTGTACGCCGAGGTGTTCGGTGAACACCGGCCGGCTCGCGCGGTCCTTCAGGTGGCCGGGCTGCACCACGGGTACCGGGTCGCGGCCGACGCGGTCGCGTGGCGGGTCCGGACCTGAGGGTCTGAGGCGACAGGCGTGGACGAGGTCGTCCCAGGTGGTCATGGGGTGAGGAAGGTGAGGACCTCCTGGCTGAGGTGAGTCATGCGACCTTCGTCGGCGGCCTCGACGTTGAGGCGGAGGAGGGGCTCGGTGTTGGACGGGCGGAGGTTGAACCACGTGCCGTCAGGTTGGGTGATCGTGAGGCCGTCGAGGTGGTCGGCGGTCGCGCCCTCAGCGGTGTAGTGGGCCTCGACGCGGTCGAGGATGGCGGGGACGTCGGCGACCGTGCTGTTGATCTCGCGGCTGTCGGCGTACCGGTTGAACTGGGCGGTGAGGGCTGACAGCGGCTGGTCGGTCTCGCCGAGTGCTGCCAGGATGTGGAGTGCGGTGAGCATGCCGGTGTCGGCTCGCCAGAAGCGGCGGAAGTAGTAGTGGCCCGAGTGCTCGCCGCCGAAGACCGCGTCGTGGTCGGCCATCGCCTGCTTGATGAACGAGTGCCCGACGCGGCTGCGAACGGGCTTGCCGCCGAGCTCGGTGACGAGTTCGGGGACGGCCTTGCTGGTGATGACGTTGTAGACGATCGCCGCGCCGGGGTGCTGGGCGAGTTCGCGGCTGGCGATCAGGCCGATCACGTTGTTGGGCGACACCGCGTCGCCGTTCTCGTCGACGAAGAAGCAGCGGTCCGCGTCGCCGTCGAAGGCGAGGCCGGCGTCGGCGTGGTGCTCGCGGACGGCGGCGCGCAGGTCGACCAGGTTCGCCGGGTCCAGCGGGTTGGCCGGGTGGTTGGGGAAGGTGCCGTCGAGCTCGAAGTACAGCGGGACGAGCTCGATCGCGGGATCATCCAGTACGACGGGAGCCGTGCGCCCGGCCATCCCGTTGCCGGCGTCCACCACGACCTTCAGCCGGCGGCTGCCGCCGAGATCGACGAGGCTGCGGAGATAGTCGGCGTACCCGGTCAGCAGATCCTCGGAGCGCACGGTCCCGGCCGGGCCGTCGTACGCGGGCAGCCCGTTCTCCAGCAGCGTCCGGATCTGGCCCAGCCCGGTGTCCTGTCCGACCGGCGCCGCGCCCGCGCGGCAGAACTTGATGCCGTTGTACGCCGGCGGGTTGTGGCTGGCGGTGATCATCACGCCCGCCACATCCCGTACGCCGGACGCGTAGTACAGCAGGTCGGTCGAGACCAGGCCGATCGCGAGCACGTCGACGCCCCGGCTCGCGATGCCGTCGGCAACGGCGGCGGCGAGCGCGGGGGAGGACACCCGCATGTCGTGCCCGACCGCAATCACCTCGGCCCCGCTCACGTCCGCCCAGGCGGCGCCGACCTGGAACGCCAGCCCGGCGTCAAGCTGATCCGGCACCGTGCCCCGAATGTCATACGCCTTGATCAGACCGCTGAGGTCTCGCATGCCAGTCTCCTCCTCGCACAGAAAAGCCCCTCACCAGAAAGCGTGCTCCCCGCGCGCCGTCACTCGCGCCCCTGAGACACCCTGGTCTGCCACGGGCCCCGCGCGTGGCCCGAAGCCGTCACGAGGCCGGCTCGGCCAGCGCCGCTCGGGACGCTGGGGCGGGGAACGGATCAGCGAAGTACTGGGTCTCGCGCACGACCTCGTCGCAAAGGAACTCCATGATCGACACCGTGTACGTCGGGACGCCGTCGTACGAGATCGTGCACTCGCTGAGCCAGAGGTCGCCCCGGCCGACGACGCGCCGCACGCTGAAGTGGCGCTCGGCGGGATGGCCCCCGCGTTGCGCCGCGATGGTCGCCCGACCGCGGAAGCGCTCGCCGGACTGCGGGTACAACAGCTCGGCGTCCACCGCGTAGATGGCGTGCTCGGCCTCGCTGTCCCCACGTTCGGACGCGCGCCAGTGTTCCTCGACCGCGGCCTTCCTCGTCGCGTCGATCAGTTCAGTGCTCATGTCCACCCCTCGAGTCCGGTCCTGACACCGTGCCGCACGAGCCGAGGCCTTCGCGCCCGTGTCACCCCCTGGTCAGCTGTCCTCGGATGTTGATTGGCACTGTCGGGTCCGCGTTGTAGCGTCCTGGTATGTCGACCGAGGATCCGGCGTACGGCTTGCGTGGTCGGCACAGGGAGTGCCAGGTCGTGGACCGGCTGCTGGAGAGTGTGCGGGCGGGCCGGAGTCAGGCGCTGATCGTGCGTGGGGAGCCGGGAGTCGGGAAGTCGGCGTTGCTGGGGTACGCCCGGCGGGGTGCGCGTGACTACAGGGTGCTGCGGGCAACGGGTGTCGAGTTCGAGATCGAGCTCGCGTACGGCGGGTTGCACCAGCTGTGCGCGCCGCTGCTCCCGCTGCGGGAGCGGCTGCCCGGGCCGCAGCGTGACGCGCTGGAGACGGCCTTCGGGGTCGGCCCGAAAGCTCCGACCGACCGGTTCCTCGTCGGGCTCGCCGTACTGAGCCTGCTCTCCGAAGCCGCGGAGGAGCAACCACTGCTCTGCGTGATCGACGACGCCCAGTGGCTGGATCGGGAGTCGGTGCAGACGCTCGCGTTCGTTGCCCGGCGGCTGCTGGCCGAGTCGGTCGGCCTGGTGATTGGGGCGCGTCAGTCCGGTCAGCTGCAAGAGCTGAGCGGGCTCCCGGACCTCGTGCTCGCCGGCCTGAAGGCCGGTGATGCGCGTGCGCTGATCGATGCGGCCTGGCCGGGACGCCTGGACGAGCACGTCCGCGATCGGCTCATCGCGGAGTGCCGGGGCGTTCCGCTCGCGCTCCTGGAGCTGCCGCGGGGCCTGAGCCTGGCTGAGCTGGCCGGTGGGTTCGAGGTTCCGGACGCCGCGCCGCTGACGACCCAGATCGAGCAAAGCTTCGTACGGCAGTTCGAGGCGCTCCCCGACGACGCCCGGTTGCTCCTGCTGACGGCGGCCGCCGAGCCGATGGGCGACGTGGCGTTGCTGCTGCGCGCGTCAAGCCAGCTCGGCCTGAGCCCCGACGCAGCGGCCGCGGCCCAGGCGACCGGGCTCGTCGAACTCGGCGGGCACGTGCAGTTCCGGCATCCGCTGGTGCGCTCGGGCGTGTACCGGGCCTCGAGGGTCTCCGACCGGATGCGGGTGCACGGCGTACTGGCCGAAGTGACCGACTCACAGAAGCACCCCGATCGGCGCGCCTGGCATCGTGGGCACGCGACGTTCGGCCTGGACGCGTCCGTGGCAGACGAGTTGGAGCGCTCCGCCGGACGAGCGCAGGCTCGTGGTGGCATCGCCGCTGCCGCCGCGCTGCTCGAGCGAGCCGCCGAGCTGACGCCTGATCCGGTACTGCGCGGCCGCCGCGCCCTGGCCGCCGCCCGGGCGAGGATCGAGTCGGGGGCGTTGGAGGCCGCCCACGGATTGCTGGCCGCGGCGGACGCGGGCCCGCTGGACGATCTCGGGCGCGCGCAGCTGGCTCGTCTCCGCGCCCAGTTGGCATTCGCGCGCAACCGCGGCATGGACGCGCCGCCTTTGCTGCTCGACGCCGCCGAGAAGCTCGCGCCGCACGACATCACGACAGCGCGCGAAAGCTACCTGGAGGCGATCGGCGCGACGATCTACGCGGGACGCCTGCAGCGCGAGGTCGGCTCGCTGGAGGTCGCGGCCGCTGCCCGGAAGGCCCCTCCTGGCGTCGCTCCGCCCAAGCCGGCTGACCTCCTGCTCGAAGGTCTGGCGATCCGGATCACCGACGGCTACACGGCGGGGATGGCTCCGCTGCGCCGTGCGCTGGAGGCCTTCGAGTCCGGCGTCGAGGACAGCGACATGTTGCGGTGGTTCTACCTGCCGTGGATCGCCGCGGCCGACCTGTGGGACGACGTGCAGTGTGAGGAGCTGGTCGAGCGGGCGGTCGGCCTGTGCCGTCACTCCGGCGCGCTCTCGGTGCTGCCGCTGGCTCTGGGGTACCGAGCTGTGGCTCACGTGCACGCCGGCGAGTTCGCGTCGGCGGCGGCGCTGCTCGAGGAGAGCGACGCGATCGTGAGGGCGACCGGCAGCCCGGCGGTGCGGTATCCGCTGTACCTGCTCACCGCGTGGCGGGGCACCGCGCCGGAGGTCCTTCGCGAATCGTTCGAGCTCGACTTCGAAGGGCTGGTCGCTCGCGGTGAGGGCCGGGGGTTGTTCGGGGGCGTGGGCTACGCGAACGCGGTGGCGTACAACGGTCTCGGCCGGTACGAGGCCGCGCTGGAGGCCGCCCGGACAGCCTGCGAGTACGACGACCTCGGCGTCTACGGCTTCTCCCTGATCGAACTGATCGAGGCAGCCGTCCGCAGCGGCGCCCGTGAGGAGGCCGAGGACGCGCTACGACGCCTGGAGGAACGCACGAGCGTGGCCGGGACGAACTGGGCGCTCGGGGTACAGGCTCGTTCGCAGGCGTTGCTCAGCGAAGGCGAGGCTGCCGAGGCCTTGTACCGCGAGGCGTTGGAGCGACTCGGGCAGACGCGCGTCACCGTTCAGCTGGCTCGCGCACATCTCGTGTACGGCGAGTGGCTGCGACGGTCGGCGCGGCGCGTCGATGCGCGGGCGCAGCTGCGTACGGCGTACGACCTGTTCAACAGGATCGGCGCCCAGGCCTACGCCGAACGCTCCCGCCGGGAGCTCGTTGCCACCGGCGACACGGCCCGTCGACGCGGTGACGAGAGCCGCGGCGTGCTCACCCAGCAGGAGTCCCAGATCGCCAAGCTCGCGCGGGACGGCCTGTCCAACCCGGCGATCGGCGCCGAGCTCTACCTGAGCCGCCACACCGTCGAGTGGCACATGCGGAAGGTCTTCGCGAAGCTCGGGATCAGCTCGCGCAACCAGCTCGGAGGCCTGCCGGTGAGTCGCCTCGACTCGGTCTAGTCGCCGCTGATCGCGGTGAGCTCCTCGCTGAAGCGAGCCATCGCGTTGGTGTGCAGCAGGGTGCCCCAGCTGACCCGCGCGACACCGATCGCAGCCAGCTCGGCCACGGACAGCGTCTGGGGGAGCCGGAGGACGTTCACCGGACCAGGAACCTGTACGACGAACTGCCGCAACGCCTCGCCCTCCCACAACAGGATCGGGTACACGCAGTCGGCACCCGCCTCGACGTACGCCTCGGCACGCTCGATCGCATCGGGAAGAAGCGCGGCCGCCGCCTCGGGACCGGCGCCGGTGAAGAACGGCTGCACGAACACGTCGATGCGCGCGTTGATGACGAGCGGGTAGTCGGCGTCCGACGCGGCCTGTCGAACGGCAGCCAGCCAGTCCGCGTGCTTGCGCAGGTGGCGCACGCCGCCGTCGCTGTAGTCGGTGTCCTCGAGATTGCAGCCTGCGGCGCCGGCCGCCTGGAGCGCGGCGACCAGTTCGGCCGGTTCCAGGCCGTAGCCGGCCTCGGCGTCCACGGTCACCGGTACGTCGACGCCGCGGGTGATCCGCGCGGCCGCGGCGAACATCTCGTCGGTCGGTGCGGCTTGCTGGTCGTCGTATCCGAGAGTGGCCGCGACTCCACCGCTCGTGGTCGCGACGACGGGGAATCCGGCGGCGACGGTGGCTCTGGCCGTGGCGACGTCCCACGCGTTCGGAAGCAGCAGCGGCGTACCGGGACGATGCAGCGACCGAAGGAGGTCGCAGCGCTGCCGGAGCTCGGAAGTGTTCATGTCATCAGCCCTTGTCCACCAGAAGGTTAACGCTCCGTCTCGGCCCTCGGCAACGAGCCAGTCAGCCTAGGTTCGGCGGGCCCTGCTCGATGCGCCGGAGGATCGGCTCCAGGCGGTAGAAGTCGGTGCCGGTGATGAGTTGGCGTTCGTCCCACCAGGTCGCGCCGGCGTCGGCGAGCGGCTCGACGAGCGCGCGAGAGCGGGCCGGATCCGCCGGGCTGATACCGCCCACGACAACGTCGTACGGCGTGGTCGGATCGGTGCGGTGCTCGTTGAGGTAGGCAACGAGCTCGCGGACCTCGTCGACCGGCGGAGCCTCGCCGTGGTTGGCGCTCTGGAACAGCGGTACGGCGCCGTCCCAGCGGGCGGCGCGCCGCATCGGTGCCTTGCGCGGCCAGTAGCCGGCGATCCAGACCGGCGGCCGCGGCTCCCGAGTGGTTGCCGGAAGCAACGTCACGTCGTCGACCTGGTAGTGCTCGCCGTGGTGGTTCACCGTCTCGCCGGACCAGTACCGGGCGAGCAGGTCGAGGCCTTCGTCCAGGCGGCCCGCGAGCACCTTGGGATCGGTCACGTCGCCGAAGCTGCCGAACTCGTCGTCGATCGGCCCACCGAGACCGGCCCCGAAGATCACCCGCCCGCCGCTGAGCCCGTCCAGCGTCGCAACCTGCCGAGCGAGCTGCTCAGGCCGCCGCCGCGCGACCGGCGTAACCAGTGGGCCGAGACTGATCCGCGACGTCGCGAGCGCAGCCGCGGTCAGCAGCATCCACGGATCCCCGAACGGCTGGCCCTGCCGCTTCGCCTTGTTGTGGACGACGTGATCCCAGACGAACAGCCCGTCCCAACCGGCCTCCTCAGCCGCGGCTGCCACCCGCGCCACCACGCGAGGATCAGCAAAGTCACCAAAGTTCGGAACATTGATCGAGAAGCGCATGCCCGTATCCTCGCGCACGCGTGGTCGGGAGCGTGGGGTGGGCGTGCGCGGGGCGAGGGCGTGCGCGCCGGGGGCGGATCGTCGCCGAGCGAAGCGCAGGCGGGGCGACAGGCTCCCTCCCCCTCACGACCCCCGCTCAGGTCTGGTGTTCGGGTTCCTTTGGTTTGGGGGCGGGGAGCGGCGGGGCCGTGGAGGGACGGTTTCCGGCGAGTTGCCAGCGGCGGTAGGGGTCTAGGGGGCGGTGCTTCTCGACGTACTCGCCGTTGGGCATGCGGAGGAGCTGGCCGGTTTCCAGGCCGACGGTGGCGATCTCCAGGTCGCGGTCCTGCAGGCCTAGGCAGATGTGGCGCGTGAACGCGAAGGCGACCGGTGGGCCGAGGATCAGGAGGATCTGGAAGGCGTGCAGGAGGGCGTTGACGGAGAGGTGGAAGAGGATCGCGATGGTGTCGGCGCTGGCGGCGGCCCAGAGGACGCCGTAGAAGGTCATGCCGGCGACTCCGATGCCGGTGCGGGTGGGGTTGGTGCGCGGCCGTTCGAGCAGGTGGTGGTTTCGGCGGTCGCCGGTGAGGCGCTCCTCGATGAAGGGGTAGACGGCAACGAGTGCGAGGAACAGCGTGCAGATCGCGACCGGCAGCAGGATCGCGACGGTGAAGGTCCTGCCCCACAGGACGAACTCCCAGCCAGGCGCGATCCGCAGCGAGCCGTCGAGGAAGGCGAGGTACCAGGCCGGACCGACACCGGCGGAGGCGTTCGCCGGGTCGGCGGGGCCGTACAGCCAGATCGGGTTGATGGTCGCCGTCGCGGCCATGAAGAGCGCGATCGCCGCGACGAAGCAGAACAGGCCGGCGCTCTTGACCGCGGCAACGGTTCCTCGATGGCCGACCACGTTGTCCTCGGTGCGCCCAGGACCGGCGTACTGCGCGGGCCGGTGCTTGAGGGCGAGGACCCCGGCGGCGATGAAGAGCAGGACCAGTACGGCGGGCAGGACGTAGACGTGCAACGGGTAGAACCAGGCGATCACATTGCCCGGGAACTGCCCGCCGAACAGCAGCTCCGAGAGCCACGTGCCGACGAACGGAGTCGCCTTCAACACACCGTCGAGTACCGCGAGGCTCATCCCGGACGCCATGTCGTCCGGGAGCGAGGTGCCGGTCATCGCCGCGCCCAGCATGGTCACGAGCAGGCCGAAGGCGACGAGCCAGGCCAGCCGCCGCGGCCGGCGGAACGCGCCGGTGAAGAACAACCGCAGCAGGTGCAGCATGATCGAGGCAACCATCAGCAGCGTGGCCCAGTGGTGAACCTGCCGCGCCAGCAACCCGCCGCGTACCTCGAAGCTGAGCCCCAGCGTGGAGTCGAGGGCCCGTGACATGTGGACGCCCCGCAGCGGTGCGTACGGGCCGTCGTACACGACGTGCTCGACGGACGGGTCGTAGTACACCATCAGCACGATGCCGCTGAGCACGATCACCACGAAGCTGTAGAAGGCGATCTGACCGAACAGCAACGACCAGTGATCGGGGAAGATCCTGGTGCGGAGCTTGTTCCACGGACGGTGCATGACTCGCCCCTCCCTGTCATCGGGCACGACGCTCTTACCCGTATGACCCCGCAGCCGTCCCGACTGTGACGTCCCGTGGCGCACCTCACGCTGGCGCTAGGTCGCGGGGAGCACCCGACGGATCAGGCGGACGAGTGCGCGCGGCGCCGGATCCCACATCCGCCATTCGGCGCTGGTCATCGCGTACGCCAGGGCGCCTTCGTCGACCCAGTCCACGAGCTCGGGGATCCCGAGCTCGGCAGCGGACCATTCGTAGACCTGCCGCAGCCGCGGCACGATCATGCCGTAGTCGAGCAGCCGCCCGAAGCCCAGTTCGGCCCGGATGTAGAAGCGCACGTCCTCGTCGAGCGGGTACAGGTCCGGCAGGACGCGGGACAGCTGGACGAAGATGCCGGCCATCCCGAGCCGCGGGTCGCCGAGCAGGGGTGCGATCGGGCTGAGCCAGCTGAACGCCATGCGCGGCGCGGCGACGAGGGCGTGGGTGTAGAGGACTCGGCACAGCACGACGTTCATGAAGAACCGCTCGGCCAGGGTCTCCTCGGTCGCCAGCTTCAGATGCTCGGCGTACGCCGTGACGACGCTGGCGTTGTGGGCCCGCCACCAGGCGTGCGAGGTCGGGTACTGCGCGAAGGACTGCCAGAAGCCGACTGCTCGTGACGACGGAGTGCCGGGCAGGTCGCCGGTGAGCGCTACGGCCTCGCAGCCGTCGCGGAGGATCTGCTCGTTGACCGCCCGCCACCACGGACTGCCGGGCCGTTCGCCGGTGGGCGGTCGCAGTACGCCGCGCGCCAGTTCCCACCGCATGGCGGACGTCGCAGCCCGGCGAAACGGCAGATGCCGCGGCGCGCTGCCGTACGGGCCGTAGTAACAACGCTGCATGAGCGCCAATCGCCCCAGCGGATCGTCCCGTACGGCGGCAACCTGCTGGTCAGCCCACTCGGCAGCGCTCACCAGCACAGGATGGCATCACCTCGGGGTACTAACGGCCGTCGTTCTCCTCGAGGGTCTCGACTCTGCCTTGGTCCTCGCCGGCATCCAGCAGGTTGTCCCGTGGAGCGCCGCTATCGGGGTACTCCATCAGCGCGATGTCGGGGTGATGGAGGTCGAAGGCGGGGGACTCGGAGCGGATGCGGGGGAGGGTGACGAAGTTGTGCCGCGGCGGTGGTGAGCTGGTCGCCCATTCCAGCGAGCGTCCCCAGCCCCAGGGGTCGTCCACGCCGACCAGCGGCGCCTTTCGGGACTTGTAGACGTTGTAGAAGAACGGCAGCGTCGAGGCGCCCAGGATCATCGCGCCGACGGACGAGACCTGGTGCAGGGTGGTGAAACCCTCGTTCGCGCCGTACGTCGCATAGCGGCGGGGCATGCCCTCGACCCCGAGCCAGTGCTGCACCAGGAACGTCGTGTGGAAGCCGACGAACAGCAGCCAGAAGTGCAGCTTGCCCAGCTTCTCGTCGAGCATCCGGCCCGTCATCTTGGGCCACCAGAAGTAGAAGCCTGCGAACATCGCGAACACGACCGTGCCGAAGACGACGTAGTGGAAGTGCGCGACCACGAAGTACGTGTCGGACACCTGGTAGTCGAGCGCGGGCGACGCGAGGATCACGCCGGTGAGACCGCCGAACAGGAACGTCGTCAGGAACCCGACGGCCCACAGCATCGGGGTGTCGAAGGACAGAGATCCGCCCCACATCGTGCCGATCCAGTTGAAGAACTTCACCCCCGTCGGCACCGCGATGATGAAGGTCATGAACGAGAAGAACGGGAGGTTCACCGCGCCGGTGACGAACATGTGGTGTGCCCAGACCGCGGTGGACAGAAGCGCGATGGACAGTGTCGCCGCCACCAGCCCGACGTACCCGAAGACCGGTTTGCGGCTGAAGACCGGCAGGATCTCGGTGATGATGCCGAAGAACGGCAGCGCGATGATGTAGACCTCGGGATGCCCGAAGAACCAGAACAGGTGCTGCCAGAGCAGGGCTCCGCCGTTGCCGGCGTGGAAGACCTGCGCTCCCAGTCGTCGATCGGCCTCCAGCATCAGCAGCGCGCCGGCCAGGATCGGGAACGCGATCAGCACCAGGATCGAGGTCACCAGGATGTTCCAGGTGAAGATCGGCATCCGGAACATCGTCATCCCGGGCGCGCGCATCGTGATGACCGTGGTGACGAAGTTGACCGCGCCGAGGATCGTGCCGAGACCGGCCATCCACAGGCCCATGATCCACAGGTCGCCGCCGATGCCGGGGGAGCGGGTCACGTCCGACAGGGGCGCGTACGCCGTCCAACCGAAGTCCGCGGCACCCTGCGGCGTGAGGAATCCCGCCGACGCGATCAGGCCGCCGAACAGGAACAACCAGTAGCTGAACATGTTCAAGCGCGGGAACGCGACGTCGGGCGCACCGATCTGGACCGGCATGATCACGTTCGCGAAGCCGACGAACAGCGGCGTCGCGAACAGCAGCAGCATGATCGTGCCGTGCATCGTGAACAGCTGGTTGTAGACCTCCTCGTTCACGATCTGCAGGCCGGGGGAGAACAGCTCGGCGCGGATCAGCAGCGCCATCAGGCCGCCGAGCAGGAAGAACGCGAATGACGTGATCAGGTAGAGGTGGCCGATCACCTTGTGGTCGGTCGTCGTGAGCAGGCGGACCACGACCTGTCCCGGGCTACGGCGCGCGATCCTCGCACTCGTGGTCGCGCTTTGCCGGCGCTCGACGATGTCGACCATCGGTCACCGCCTCCCTGCGGTCGTGAGGACTGGGCTGTGCGACCGGGCGATCTCGATGGCGCCCGTCAGCAGCCGCAGCAGCAGTTGGTCGCCGTACGGCGCTCGAAAGTCGGTGACCGCGCGGATCGTGCCCGCGACGACGAGCGGCGCTTCCGCCGGACGCGCCCTGTGCAGCGCATCGTTGAGGGTCTGCTGGAACTGCGGCGACACCACGGGCAGGACCAGTTGGATGCAATGAGTGACCAGGTCCGAGGTGAAGCCCGGGTCGGTCGGGTACAGGCCGATGACGGACGGGATCATCGGCACGAGTTCGACCCGCGCCACGTCGGAGATCTCGTCGTTCACCTCCCGCGCGACCAGCGCGAGCAGTGGATGGGTGCAGTCCGGATGGTCCGACCAGCTGACGCCGGCCAGCAGCGACGCGTACTCCATGAAGCACGCGCCTCGCCGTGGATTGCTGTGCCGCCCGCGCGACAGGATCGGCACCAGGGCGACTTCTCCGTGACCAGTAGCCATCAGAACCTCCCGGCCGGGGGCGTCCGGCCGACCAGCTCACCGGCGGATGTCTTCCGCCGACGTGATCCCCTCAGCCGAGTACACAACGGCCCAGGACTGTTGTCGAGGTGTCAGAGCAGGCCCGCGTCGTGGACGCGGTTGGCGATCTGGACGCGGTTGGTGGCGTCGAGCTTCACCATGATCCGGGAGACGTGGGCCTTGACCGTGGCCATGCTCAGGTAGAGCTCCTCGGCGATCTGGGCGTTGACCTTGCCGGCGCCGACCGCGACGGCCACCTCGCGTTCGCGAGCGGTCAGGGTGTCAGTCAGTGTCTGGGCCTGGCTGGCTCGCTGCGGTTCCGGTTCGTAGTCGTTCAGGCGGGCGATCAGGCGGGCGGTGACGCTGGGCGAGAGCATGTGGTCGCCGTCGGCGACGCGGTGCACGGCATCGATGATCTGCGCTGGTGGTGTGTGCTTCAGCAGGAAGCCGCTGGCGCCGCCGCGGAGCGCCCGCAGTACGTGGTCATCGGCGTCGAACGTTGTCAGCACGATCACCTTGGGCGGGCTCTCCTGCTTCATCAGCTGGGCCAGCGCGTCGAGGCCGTCGAGCCGTGGCATCCGGATGTCGAGCAGTACGACGTCAGGCGCGACGCGGGTGATCAAGTCGAGCCCGGTCTGACCGTCGTCGGCCTCGCCGACCAGTTCGATCGATGCGTCGTCGCGGAGGATCATCGCGAGCGCCGTACGGACCAGCGCGTCGTCGTCGACGATCACCACCCGGACCGCGGTCATGCCGGCCACGGCAGCCAGGCCCGGACGACGAACTGCCCGTCGGTGGTCCCGTGCTCGAAGCGGCCGCCGATGAGTTCGGCCCGCTCTGCTAGCCCGAGCAACCCCAGGCCGGCTCCGGGCGGGGTCTGCTCGGGGCCGAGCGGCGGTTGCCCGACACCAGCGCCAGTCGGTACAGCCGAGCCGAGTCGCAGCGGATTGCGGACCTCGAGCATCAGCAACTCACCCGGCCCGCCGTCGAGCGTGATGTCGACCGCGGTGTCCGGCGCGTGCTTGCGGGCGTTGGTGAGGCTCTCCTGGATCATCCGGTACGCACTCCGTCCCAGCGCGTCCGGCGCCGACGCGAGGCTCTCGATCCGGTTGTGCAACCGGATCTTCGCCCCTGAGTGCGAAGCCTCCTGGACCAGCGCCGGGAGGTCGACGAGCGTCGGTTGCGGACGCTCCGGCGACGCCGTGGGCTGAAGCTCCCGCAGTACGCCGAGGATGTCGTGCAACTCCTCCAACGCCAGATGCGCGCTCTGCCTGGTGACAGCCGCCGCCTCGGCGACCTCGTCGTCGCTGAGGCTCCGGCAGTACTCCAGCGCACCCGCGTGCAGCGCGACCAGCGACAACCGATGAGCCAGTACGTCGTGCATCTCGCGAGCGATCCGGGCGCGTTCGGTGAGCTGCGCCTGCGCGATCCGGAAACCCTGCTCGCGTTCGACCCGATCGGCCCGTTCCCGCAGGCCGGCCAGCAGATCGCGGCGCGCCCCGACGTACATGCCAGGAGCGACCACGCCGCTCACGAAGACGAGCGTGAACAGGAACGAGGAGAACACCGAGTCGTCGGAGCCCGGATGGGTCTCGAAGAAGACGACGGACGCCACGAAGCCCACCACCGCGACCGGCGCGATCTCGCGCCACTTCCGGCGCGTGGCCAGGGACATCGTGGTGACGACCACCGCGCCGGACGCGGACGTGGAGAAGGTGCCGAAGACGTTGATGATCAGCGCGATCGCCAACGGATACCGCCGGCGCAGCCGCAGCAGGAACACTCCGAGGGCTCCGAGCAACAGATCGACGATCCAGAGCGCGTTCAGGCGGCCGTCGTACAGGTTGAAGTAGCTCGCGATCCAGAAGCCGGCGCCGACGACGATGGCGAAGCCGTAGCGCCACGTCGACTGCCAGCGGCTCAGCGGAGGTGGTGGCGCGGCTTGGATGGCGTCCACCTCACTCACCGTACGGGAGTTGTCCGGCGAGGGGCAGAGACCGTGGAAGGGGTCCGGCCCCTACCGCGGTTCGGCGGTGATGGCCCTGCGCCCGATGTGTCGACCCAGGTCTCGGGCGCAGGCTCGGCCCATGATCATCGTCGAAGAACTCAGCAAGCGCTACGGCGCTCACCAATCCGTCGACCGCGTGTCCTTCCGGGCGCTGCCCGGCTCGGTCACCGGCTTCCTCGGGCCCAACGGCGCCGGGAAGTCGACCACGATGCGCATGATGACCGGCCTGACACCGCCGTCCGCCGGCCGCAGCACGATCCTCGGCGTCCCGTACGCCGAACTGCCGAACCCGGGCCGGCACGTGGGCGTCCTGCTGGACGCCTCCGCGCAGCACACCGGCCGGACCGGCCGCGAGATCCTCCGCCTCGGCGCCACCGTGATGGGCCTGGACCGCCGGAGGGTGGACGAGATGCTCGAGGTCGTCGGCCTGGCCGCGGACGAGGGCGACCGGCGGGTCGGCAACTACTCGCTCGGCATGCGGCAACGGCTCGGCATCGCGCACGCGCTGCTCGGCGATCCGCAGGTGCTGATCCTGGACGAGCCCGCCAACGGACTCGACCCGGCCGGCATCCACTGGATGCGCGGGCTGCTCAAGGCCTTCGCCGACCGCGGTGGGACCGTGCTGCTGTCGTCGCACCTCCTGCACGAGATCGAGGTCGTCGCCGACCACCTGGTCGTGATCGGGCGCGGCGTGATCGTTGCCGACGGCAGCAAGTCTGACCTGCTGAACGCGGCGGGCACCCTGGTTCGCGGCGTTGACCCGGCGGCCTTGGCGCGGTGCCTCGATCTCGCCGGCTACTCCTACACCACTGCCAAGGATGGCGCGTATGTCGTCGAGGCGACCCGCGAGCAGGTCGCGACGGCCGGTACGACGTACGGCGTCGTGATCACCGAGTTGCGCGGCGCCGACGGCGCCGGACTCGAAGAGATGTTCCTCCAGCTCACCGCCGACGACGCACGAGAGAAGGTCTCCGCATGAGCACCATCACTGCGCCCGATCCGAGGGTGACGGCCGTTCCGTTCAGCCGGCTGCTGCGCGTCGAACTGCGCAAGCTCGTCAACACCCGCGCGGGCTTCTGGCTGCTCGTTGCCATCGGCGCCATCACGATCGCCGTCATCGCGGTCTTCCTGTTCGTCGCCGATCCCGACCAGCTGACGTACCTCAACTTCATCGGCGCGACCGCGACGCCGCAGAGCATCCTGCTTCCGGTGCTCGGCATCCTCGCGGTCACCGCCGAGTGGAGCCAGCGCACCGGCCTGGTCACCTTCACCCTCGAACCGAGCCGGATCCGCGTCGCCGTCGCCAAGCTGGTCGCGGTCACGCTGGTCGGCCTGGTCGCGGTCATCGTCGCCCTCGGCGTCGCGGCGCTCAGCAACGTCGCCGGAGCCGCCTTCTTCGACGGCGCCGGCACCTGGAACGTCGGCGCGGCCAACGTCCGCGACTTCTTCGCCCTCCAGCTGATCGGGATCGTCCAGGGCTTCGCCTTCGGCATGCTGCTGATGAACACCGCGGCCGCGATCGTCCTGTACTACGTACTCCCGATCGCCTGGAACGTGCTGTTCTCGATGGTCGGCGCCCTCGAGAACGTCGCCCCCTGGCTCGATCTCAACACCGCGATGGCCCCGGCGTTCGAGCAGCAGACCTTCCAGCCCGCGGATTGGGCGCACATCGCGGTCTCCGGGACGATCTGGGTCCTGCTGCCGTTGGCCTTCGGTCTCCTCCGGCTGCTCCGCCGCGAAGTAAAGTCCGCCTGATCGCTCCGTTCCGCCGATCGCACAACAGATCGGCGGAACGTGTCGTCTGTAGGGAGACAGGCCGCGTTCCGCCGGCCTCGGACCTGGGAGTGTTCCTTGACCTTCGACGAATGGACCGATCGGGGCCTGCCGGCGTTGCTGCGCTTCGCGACCGTGCTCTGCGGGAGCAGGCACCTCGCGGAGGACGTCGTGCAGGACGCACTCCTCAAGGCCCATCGGAAGTGGGAGCGGGTCGGCCAGGCGGACAGCATCGACGCGTACGTCCGGCGAATGGTGGTGAACGAGTTCCTGTCCTGGCGCCGGAAGTGGTCGCGGATCATCCCGCGGCCGGAAGTCCGGGTCGACGAGACAGCGCCCGATCACGCGCACCAGCACGCCGATCGGGACGAACTGATCGCGCAACTGGCCAAGCTGCCGGCTCGGCAGCGGGCGGTCCTGGTCCTGCGGTACTACGGCGGCCTGTCCGACCACGAGATCGCCGAGACCCTCGGCTGCTCCGCGGGCACCGTGCGTGGCTACGCGTCACGCGCTCTGGCCACCCTGCGCGTCGAACTCACTCCCACTCTGACCGGAGCCCAGCATGCGAACTGAACACGATCTGCGCGAAGCCTTCGACCACCTCGCGAGCTCCGCACCGCATCCCGACGACGTACTGGCCGGCGTCAGTCGCCCGGTACGACGCGGGCGGACGCCGATGGTGGTCGGGGTTGTCCTCGCGACCGCCGCGGCCGCCGTTGCCATCCCACTGGCGGCCCGGACGTCCGAGCCGCCGGTTGCGACTCCGCCGTCGAGCCCCTGGTTCACAGGGATCACCGTGGACCTGCTGCCGGGCATGCGGTACAGCTCGCAAGGCATCACCAGCGACGGGAATCACTCCGTCCTGCTCGACACCGGCCGACCGGAGCCGCGCTGCGTCGTCACGCGGTACCGCCCCGGCGGTTTCGACGTGCAGCAGATCCCGGCCGGAGCGACTCCGATCGCCGTCGGGACGAGCCACGGCTTCCAGTACGGATCGACCAGGAACCCCGACGGCACGCTCCGGCAGGGCGCGATCGTCTGGCCGTACGCCGAGAACGCCTGGGCCCGCAGCGAGTGCACCAAGCCCACCACCTTCGAGTTCGACGCGGCCCAGTCGCTCGAGATCGCCCAACGGTCCACGCTCGGCCGGTCCGAGCTGCGCTCGCCGCTGCGGGTCAAGTACCTCCCCGCCGGCTTCCGGCCGACCGACGTGTCAACGATCCGCCAGGATCAGCACCTGGACGCCGTACCGAAGCGCTTTGGTGTCTACTCGTCGAAGGGCGCGCCGTCCGCTGGCGGGATCACCACCGCCGACAAGGACCCGAACATCCGGATCGAGTACAGCGTGACCTCGGTCCCCACGCGGTCGCAGACGATCTTCCACCTGATCGCCACCCGCCCCCAACTGACCATCACCGGCAACGGCTTCGAACTCGTCATCAGCGTCCCGCCCACCCTGGCCAACGCCCGCGCCGAACTCGACAAGATCGCCGCAAACCTCGACCGGGCACCCGACGCGAACGATCCCGGTACCTGGTTCGACGCCGCGACCGCGATTCCGTAAACGGCAGGGGAGGCGCCCGGGGTCCCGGGCGCTTTCCCTCGTCCCGGACGGACCTGCCGGCCCGGGCCAGCGCGACGAGCGGACTACTTGACGGACCCAGCCCGAGCCAGCTCGTCCCGCGGCCGCGCACCCGTCGCGAACACCGCCGGCCGAGGACAGCGCGGCGACCAGGGCTAGCTGACGGAACCGCGGTTTGCTTCGTGGACGATCAGGTCGGCGGTTTGGTCGGGGGTGAGGGGTGCGGTGTCCAGCCACCAGCCGGCGTCGCCCAGCTCGCGTTGCATGGTGGCCTCGAGGGCTTCGTAGCCGTCGAAGTCGAACCGGTCCGCGGGGTCCCTGATCGTGTTGCGGTGCCGGCAGACGTCGATGCCGGGGGCAAGGATCACCAACCGCACCCGGGGTGTGAGGCGTTCGACGAAGAAGTCCAGGGTCGCGCGGGATGGGATCATCGCGTCGATCAGGGGAGTGAACCCGGCGTCGGCGAAGTTGTTCGCCAGCGCGCACAGGTTGCGGTGCAGGAGTTGCACCTGGCGCGCGGCCTCGTCGGCGGGCTCGCCAAGTGCCCACACGAAACCGTTGACGATCATCGCGTTCAGGTCGTCGCCGTCGAGCCGGGCCGACCGCTCCAGCCGCTGGGCGACCAGCTTGGTGACGGTCGACTTGCCGGCGCCAGGCATGCCGGTCACCAGCAGACACTCCGGTCCTTCGACGCTGCTCATGGACGGAATCCTTGCAGGTGTTCAGTGGGCGTGCGGGGTGGTGTCGGCGGTCGGCTTGGGTGAGGGGACCAGCAGCAGCGCGAGTACGGCGGCGGCCGCGGCGGTGGTGGCGGCGAAGGTGAAGGCGTGGGTGAAGCCTGTGGTGGTGGTTCCCGCGAGGCTGGCGGCGGCGAGGCTGGAGACGATGGCTACGCCGAGGGCGGCGCCGAACTCGTGGAAGGTGCTGAGGAGGCCGGAGGCGGTGCCGGCTTCGTGGTGGCCTACCTGGGAGAGGGTGGTCACCGATGAGGCGACGAAGGCGGCTCCGATGCCGGCGGCGCCGATGCTGATGCCGGCGACGACGGCGACCGGGCTGTCCCAGATCGCGGCGATCGCCGTACCGGCGGCGGCGATCAGCAGGCTCGTGACCGCGACCTTGCGGACGCCCGCGCCACCGATGGCGCGGCCGGCCAGTTGGGCGCCGAGGATCGTTGCCACGGCCACCGGGAGGAACAGCAGGCCGGTCCGCAGTGCGCCGTAGCCCTGGTGGTGCTGGAGGTAGAACGAGCCGAGGAAGAAGACCGCGATCATCAACGCGGTCGCGACCAGGATCAGGAGCGTTCCGGTCGCCACCGGGCGGCGGGTCAGGATCCGGAGATCCATGAGCGGCGACTTCGTGGCCCGCTGCACGAGCGCGAACACGGCGTACAGAACGACTGCTCCGGCGAGCGTCCCGAGCGTCCGACCGCTGAGCCAGCCGCGGTCGCCCGCGTTGATCAGCGCGTAGATCGCCGTACCGGTCCCTGCGGTCACCAGAAGCGCGCCCGGTACGTCGAGCCGAGCGCGCGGCCCGGTCGGCAGGTCGCTGGGCAGCGTCCGGCCCAGTACGACGAACACCGCGATGCCGATCGGCACGTTGATGTAGAACACCCACTGCCAGCCCGGCCCGGCGGTCAGCAGCCCACCAAGCAGTACGCCGATCGCCGAACCGCCGCCACCCAGAGCGGACCAGATCCCGAGCGCCTTGTTGCGTTCCTCGCCCTGGAACGTCTTGGTCACCACCGACAGCGCGGCCGGCGACAACATCGCCGCACCGATGCCTTGGGCAACACGGCCGGCGATCACCGTCGTGGCGTTCTCGGCCAGGCCCGTGACCAGCGAGGCCGCGGTGAAGACAAGCAGCCCGGTCAGCACGACCCGGCGAGCGCCGAACAGGTCCGCGGCCCGGCCGCCGAGCAGCATCAGCCCGCCGAACATCAACGTGTACGCGCTGACGACCCAGGTCAGCGTGTCGCGCGCCAGCCCGAGATCGGTGCCGATGTGCGGCAGCGCGATCGCGACCACGGTCACGTCCAGGATCAGCATGAACTGGGCGACGCCCAGCAAGGCCAGCAGGCGCCAGCGGCGGGGATCAGCGGTCTGCTCCGACACGGGATTCTCCAATTCGAACAGGGGTGTACGAGTTATTTGCGCTACAGTAACTCGTACACCGGTGTTCGACAAGAGGAGATGGTGTGACCGCGACTCCGACGAAACGCGCCGACGCGCAGCGCAGCATCGAGGCGATCCTCGAGGCCGCGATCCGTTCGCTGAGCCGCAACCCGGAGGCCAGCGTCAGTGAGATCGCCAAGGCTGCCGGGGTCGGGAGGGTCACCGTCTACGGGCATTTCCCGAACCGCGCCGACCTGATCGAGGCGGCGATGGTGCGGGCCATCGCGGACGGCCACGCCGGTCTGGAGGCGGTGGACCTGTCCGGCGATCCGCGCGACGCGCTCGCCCGGCTGATCGACTCCAGCTGGCAGCTGGTGAACCAGTCCCGGTCGCTGCTGATCGCTGCGCAGGAGGTCCTGCCGCCGCGGAAGATTCGCGAGCTGCACGCGGGTCCGGCCGAGCGGATGGAGCGCCTGGTCGAGCGCGGTCGGGACGAAGGTGTGTTCCGCACCGACCTGTCCACCGCTTGGCTGATCGCGGTCCTGCACAGCGTCATGCACGGCGCGGCCGACGAGATCAACGCCGGCCGCCTGACCTCCGACGAGGCCGCCGGTCACATCACGGCGACTGTGCTCGCGGCATTTACCCCACCGAGCTGAAGCGGGGGCGCCCGAGCGTTGAACTGAAGCGGGGCGCCCGGAGTCCGAGCGCCCCGCCGCCTCCTACAGCGTGTGCCGCAAGGTGATCGTCACGTGCCGGGTGCCCGACGGCAGCCGCACCTTGCCAGTCGCCTGGTCAACGCTCGCGCCCTTGACCGACACCTGCGCGACGTTGTTCTTCAACGCCGGCAGCTCAACGCTGTACGCCGAAACATCGCGAACATCCCCACTCAGCTGGATCGTCACGCGAGTCCCGGACGTCGTCAACCGATACCCGACCCGGCCGCCGTCGGCGACCGGATACCGATCCAACCCGATCTTCTGCCCGCTCCGGATCCACTCGTTCGGCACCCCACGCCCGAGGATCACGGTCCCGTCGGCCTTCTCCGCGATCAGCGAGTCGAACAGCACCTTCGTCGCGGTCGACTGCCCCCACATGTGCTGGTTCGAGCCACCACCGCCGCGCGCGTGGTCGATGTCCCACGGCGAGGTCGCGCTCGGATAGTCGACGCCTTCCCACCAGCCGAACGGCCCACTCATCGTCTTGTCGATCATGTACTGGTACGCCTTGATGCCGAGATCCCGGTACTGCTCACCCCGCAGAGCCGCGCTCCCGTACCCGGCGTTGTAGGCGCTGGAGTAGTACCCGTGCGGGTACCCGCCGAAGTTGTAGATCGACTCCGAGACGTCCTGGCGCCGCTCGAAACCGTGCGTGTACGTGTCGTCGATCTTGTCGAACATCGTCCCGGTCTGCTGCGCGCCGAACAGGTACCCGTCCCACGCCCACCGGCCGAACAGGAACATCGAGGCCCAGTTCGCGTCCCGGGGATCCTTGCGCGGCCCGGTCTCGTTGGGTTCCACCATCGAGATCGGCAGGTAGTCGAGGTCGAACTGCTGCATCGTCTGCTCGATCCGCGCCGTCGCGACCTTCAGCAGGTCGTCGTACTCGGCCTTCGCCCACGCCGCCTCCTGCGTCTCGCCGAGTGCGTTCGCGAGATACCGGTACGTCGTGAGGCCGGCCAGCGCGGACCAGTTGTCGATCGTCCAGTAGCCGAGCGAGTCGATCGCGACGGTCTGCTTGATGATCCCGGTGCCGCCGTCGATCCGGTCGGTCTCGACCGTGTGGGTGTTCTTCTTGATCGTCTCGAACTGCTGACGGACGAAGCTCTTGTCGCCGGTGCGCTGCAGGTAGAGCGCGTACGGCCAGCTGTACTTCCACTTGGCGTCGTCGTACTGGAGTTGCGCCGGCAGTGTCGCGAGATAGTCCCGCGCGTAGGTGAAGTCGCCGATCGTCAGCAACGTGGCGACGATGCCGATCGTGTCGTGGTCGAACATCTCGTCGTAGCCGTTCTCGCCGACGTGCAGCTCCTTCTTCCCGGCGATGTCGTCACGGATGATCAGCGTGTAGATGTACCCGGCCTTGTACGCGTTGATCAGCCGCTGGTCCGGCAGGTCGGTGATGTTCGCGATCGCCGACAGCCGCGAGTTCCAGTAGCCGCGCATGTGGGCGTAGTGCTGGTTGAACCCACCGAGCTTGCGCAGCTGCGGTGCGGTCGGCCACTCGTACGTCGCACCGAACCGGTCAGCGGCGACGGCATAGTCCCGTACGACGGTCTTGCGCGCACCGATGGTCGTCACGGCCGGCTCGGCCGCGGCGTTCAGAGGCGTCAGCAGGCTGGACACCCGAGGAAGGCGGGTCGTCGTCGCGGTCGTGTTGGTGACGGTCATCCGCGAGTAGGCGACCTCGAATCGGTTGCCGCCGACAACGACCAGGTCGGCGAAGTTCTCCACCTTCACCTTCAGGCCGTCCTTGGCGTACTCGCTGACGAACGCCGGCAGGTAGCCCTCGGCGTTGGTCCACTTGATCTTGCCCGGGACGTTCGCGACGCCGAAGGTGATCATCGCGTCGCCGCGGCTGCGCAGCCGGTAGCTGCCGTCGATGAACGCGATCGGCGCGTTGAGGTCGCCCTCCCAGCCGAACGACGAGGTGAGGCCGGGGTTCGTCACGCTGGTGTACTCGGCGCCGGCCGCGGAGGCGACGGCGTCGTCGTACGCGGCGCGGAGGAGGCGGTAGGCCAGGCGGAGTTGGTCCTGCTGAGCTGCGCTGTCGGCCAGTGTCGCCTTCGCGGCGGCGACCTCGTCGGTGAGCTGCTGCTGCGCGGAATCGCTCGCGTTGTAGAGGTCAGCGGCCGCGATGCGGTCGAGCAGGGACGTCGTCAGTTTGCGGAACCCGGCGGCGGAGGCGTCGGCGAGCGTCACGCCCGCCAGCGTCACGTTGCCGGAGGCATCGGTCTTCCGGTTCAGCTGCGCGCTGATCTTGGCCGATTCACCGGCGCCGAGGCTGAGCTCGAACAGGCGGGTCACTGACGGGCCGTTGCTGACCAGGTCCGAGCTGAGGTACGCCGGAGAGCCGTTGATCGATACCGAGACCGTCGCCGACGCCCGCCAGGTGCCCGAGACGAACCGGATCGTTCGCGGGTTCGCGGCCGACGGAACGGTGAGGTCGTAGCCGTAGGGGTCGGTGAGGTCCTGGTTCGGATCGGTGCCGTTGGCAAAGAAGATGCCGCCGTTGCGGGTGGCCGGCTGGGTCGTGGTCGGCGTCCCGTTGGTCCACGAGTAGCTGACCGGGTTGTCGGTCTGCGTCCCGATCTCGGCGCCCTGCTGGCGGTTCGCAATCGTCAGGCTCGCTGGTCCGTCGGCCTTGCGGTTGATCGTCGACCCGCTCAGATGCGCCCAGTCGTCGGGCCCGTCGGCGGTCAGGTCGAGGGCGGCCGGAGCCGCGGTCGACGTGAAGGCCTGGTCGGATGAGAGCGCAGCGGCGGACAGCGAGAGGTTCCCGTTCGCCGTGAGCTTCTCGGTGAACTTCGTGGTGATGACGACGCCTTCACCAGGGCGGATCGTCACCGTGTAGCGCTTGGCGGCGGCGTTGTCGCTCGCGCCGATCGAGGTCGTGTACGGCGTACCGTCTCCGTCGGCCGCGGCGACGGTGACCGTGCCGCGGGCTTGCCAGATGCCGCCGACGACCACGAGCCGGCGGGCCGAGTCCGCGGCCGGGACGGTGATCCGGTACCCGGCGTCGTGCCCGGTCGTCGGGCCGGTGGTCGTCTCGTCGTAGTGGAAGACGCCGCCGGTGGTGACGCCGGAGGTCGAGGCGGTGGTGGTCCCGTCGGACCAGCGGAACGACAGCGGGCTGTCGCCGAGCGTGGTCCTGCCGGCAGCGGGGTTGAGATCGTCCACGGTGATCGCGGGCGTGACGGCGGCTTTGCGCTCGATGCCGTCGCCGGTCACGTGGACCCAGTCCTGCACGCCGTACGCGGTCAGGTCCATCACGCCGGCGGACGCCGTACCGCTGGAGAGGTTCTCGGTGGTGACGACGAACGGGTCGGCGGGCGGGGGAGCGGCCGGTGCCGCCGGCACAGAAGTGATTGCGGGCAGCAACAGCGCTCCCGCGACGACGGCTGCGAACAGCCTGGGTCGGGGCCTCATCTTGTGTCCCTTCAGGGTGGACAGGCGGGTCGACCGGCCGGGCTCGGCCGGGGTACTACGGGCGGGGCGTGGTGCTGGCGCCGGGCACGGACGGGCGTCGTACGGGGTGTTAAGCGCCGGGCGTTCGGGGACCGGGCAGGCTGGAACCCCGGACGATCAGGTCCGGCTGCAGGAGGACGTGCTGCGGTTCGCGGGGGTCACCCGCGATCAGGTTCTCGACGGCCTGGATCAACTGCCGGCCGACCGCATCGATCGGCTGGCGCAAGGTGGTCAGCCCGGGGCTGACCAGGGCGGCGGTGGGGGAGTCGTCGAAGCCGGTGACGGCGACCTCGACGCCTGGGCGCAGACCTCGCTCGTGCAAGGCCCGCAGTACACCGAGTGCGAGGGTGTCGGAGGCGCAGACCAGCGCGGTCGCCGGCTGTGGTGCGTCGAGCATCCGGTGCGCGGCCTGGCGGCCGTCCTCGAGCGTGTCGGCGACCGCCACCTGCAGATCGGTCTCCAGTCCGCGCTCACCGCACGCCTCGAGCCAGCCCTCACGCCGTTCCTGCCCGATCTCCGACTCGGCGAGCCAGCCGATGTGACCGATCCGGCGGTGGCCCTGCGCCGCGACGTGCTCAGTCGCGGCACGGGTGCCCGCGCGGCCGTCGACGTCCACCCAGGCCAGCGAATCGTCACCGTCCCAGGACCGGCCGAACGTCGCGAAGGGCACGCCCCACGACCGCAGCGCGGCGACCCGGTCGTCGTTGCGATGGGTCTCGGCCAGCACGAACGCGTCGACGGGAGTCTTCTTCAGCAGATCCCGGTACGCCTTGATCTCCTCGGTCGAGCCCTCGCCCTCCGCGTGGCACAGGATCAGGTGGTAGCCGGCCTCGACCGCCGAGCGGTTGAGCGCGTACAGGAACTCGTCCATCAGCAGCGAGGCCTTGTCTGGGCGCGACGGGCGGACCTTGAACGCGATCAAGTGCGAGCTGCGGTTGCGCAGCGCCCGCGCCGAGAGGTTCGGCTCGTACCCCAGTTCGGCAACGGTCGCGAGGATCCGCTCCAGGGTCGCCGGCGCCAGGCGGTCGGGGTTGTTGAGCGCGTTGGACACCGACTGCGCCGAGACGCCGGCCGCCTGCGCGACCTGGCTGAGCGTCACGTGCCCGTGCGGCACGGGCCCCCGGCTGGCGTGCTGGGACTCCATCGGCACCTCCGACGATTGGTATTAACGTTAAAGTCCAGCGCACGCTACTGAGCCCGCCGTACGCCGTCAAGAGCCTGACAGGTCGACGACGGAGACTTTTAACGCTAGAACTCGCTCCCTGGCCGGAGCACCAGGGAGTTTCCCTGGCGCGAGGCCCCAGCGGCCCGCGTGATGGTGAGAAGGCCGCAACGTGGACCCCGGAGGAGCCGTGATGACAGAGCAGTTCCAGGTGGACGAGATCTCACCGTCGTACTGGCGGGTGGTCTTCGCCAACGGGCCGGTCAACCTGATCGACCCGGACACCGTCGACCAGCTGGCCGCGCTGGTCGACCGGATCGAGGCGGACCCCGCGCTGACGGTGGTCGTCTTCGGCAGCGACAACCCCGACTACTTCATGGCGCACTGGGACCTGCTGGCCGACAAGGCCAGGGTCGCGGCGATGAAGCCCGGCCCGACCGGGCTGCACCCGTACGTCGACAACCTGATCCGGCTCAGCAAGGTGCCGGCTGCGACCATCCCCGCGATCCGCGGCCGGGCCCGAGGGGCCGGGAGCGAGTTCGTGCTGGCCACGGACCTACGGTTCGCCTCCGACCGGGCGGTGCTCGGGCAGTTCGAGGTCGGGCTCGGCGCGGTTCCCGGCGGCGGACCGATGGCTCGGCTGACACGACTGGTGGGCCGCGGCCGGGCGCTGGAGATCCTGCTCGGCGGGGACGACGTACCGGCGGAGCTGGCGGCGGCGTACGGGTACGTGAACAGGGTGCTGCCCGACGCGGAGCTCGACGGCTTCGTCGATCGGCTCGCGCGCCGGATCGCGGCGTTCGACAAGGTGGCGGTCAGTGGGATCAAGCGCCTGGTCGACGTCGCCTCGCTGCCGGACGACGCGGAGTTCGGACCCGGCCTGTCGTCCTTCTTCGCCACGGCGGGGCGGCCGGAACACGTGCCGTTCGCGCAGGAGCTCTTCCGGCGCGGCCTGCAACAGCCCGACGGGGTCGAACGCGATCTCGGGACGGCGATCGGCGACCTGCGGCAGGAGCCTGCCCGCCGCTGACCGGTCCCTCGTGACATCGTGGGCCGATGGTGATCGAGATCCGGCCCGCGGTGGAGTTCGAGGACGTGCGGGCGGTGCTCGGGCCGAAGTCGCCGACGTCGAACGTGTGCTGGTGCC
Organism: Kribbella endophytica; assembly: GCF_054781295.1. NCBI lineage: Bacteria > Bacillati > Actinomycetota > Actinomycetes > Propionibacteriales > Kribbellaceae > Kribbella > Kribbella endophytica. The sequence continues at coordinate 591,425 of NZ_BAAGUR010000004.1, read as the reverse complement.
TGAGCTACCGGATCCCGTCGAAGCTCAACAACGAGCTGCACGGCACGGCCCGGGGCGAGTACGTCGCCGAGCTGTGCAAGGCCGAGTTGGCGCCCGGCGTACTGGCGTACGACGGGGAGACGCCGGTGGGATGGGCGGCGATCGCGCCGCGGTCGGAGACGTCGTTCGCCCGCAACCGGAAGATCCCGCACGTCGACGACCTGCCGGTCTGGTCGTTGTGGTGCGTCCGCGTCAGGCCCGGCCACCGCAAGCAGGGCATCTCCCACAGCCTGATCACCGGCGCCGTTGACTTCGCCCGGGAGCAGGGCGCTCCGATGGTCGAGGCCTACCCGCTCGACAGCGGCGACGCGAAGGTCGACCTGACCATGGCCTACGCCGGCCTCCGCAAGAACTTCGAACGCGCCGGCTTCACCAAGGCCGCCGACACGGACTCGGTCCTGGCCCGCCACCCCCGGGTCTTGATGCGCCTCGACCTGCGCTGATCGGCATCTTGTTGCCGCCTGCACCGAACCGCGCGACGGCTGCGGTATGGTCCGCAACGGATCGGACCGGTTGAGAAGGGGCTTGATGAGCAGCACGGAGTCTCATGACGGGTTGGTGCGCGTCCGCCGCGAACTGCTCAACCTGCCCAACCAGATCACGCTGGTCCGGACCGCGATCGCGATGGCGGTCGCCGTGGCGGGATACCACTACGGGACGCCGATCTGGCTGGTGATCGGCTACGCGACGTACTGGTTGGGCGATTCGCTCGACGGCGGCGTCGCCCGGCATCTCGGCCAGGAGACGGTGACCGGCGCGGTCTTCGACGTCGTCTGCGACCGCGCCTGCGCGTTCTTCCTCGCCGGCGCGTTCCTGGCCTCGTACCCCGGTGTCCTCGGGCCGCTCGCGATCTTCCTGTTCCAGTTCGGCGTCCTGGACACGATGCTGACCCTGGCCTTCCTGCTCTGGCCGAACTGCATCAGCCCCAACTACTTCTACCGCATCGACCAGCCCATCTACCGCTGGAACTGGTCGACAGTTGCCAAGGGCCTCAACACCGGCGCCGTCGTGATCTCCCTGGTGATCGGCCACAACTGGAACCTCATGTGGCTCCCGTACCTGGTCGCCCTCTCGATCACCGCCGTCAAACTCGCCTCGATCGTCCGCCTCCTCGCCATCCTCAACGGCACCAGGCCCGCGGAGCCCCGGATCTAGGACCCCACCGAGGGCCCTCGTCGAGCGCCTCCAGCAGGTGAACCACCCACGCCCACACAGGCAAACTCACCCTGCCCCCCGCCCCGAAGGCGGCCCGTCCGTGACGGTCGACCTCCCCGCAGCCCAACCCCAAACCAGCAGCTGACCGGACCACTGAGACAACGGCTCAGGGGGTGAAGCGCTGTTTGATGGCGGTGATCTGGTTGTTGGTGATGCGCAGGGTGTATACGGCCTTGGATGCCGGTGCGACGGTAGCGAGTTCCTGGACGGTTGTGGTGCGCCAGGTTGATGCGCCTGTCTCGTCGACCAGCTCCAGTTTGGCGGTGGGAAGCAGGGAGTTGGTGCGCAGCAGGCCGTTCGCGTTGCGCCAGTAGTAGTCGTGGCACCACTCGGTCTCGCTGGAGACGGTGTCGTCGGCGCACGCCTTCTCGGCGTCCTTGCCGGTGAACCATTGGACGACGTCGTAGGTCACCAACTGGCGGTCCAGGTCGACCGCAGTGATCACTGCGTCGACCACCGGGCCGGGTGGCGCCTTCTCCCGTGTCTCTCTGGGGTCGATTTCAGTGCTGGTCAGAGTGCGGAACGTGCTGCCGTCCCATTGGTAGACGTCACGCGCGACATGGTTCGCACAGCACGACGGGTCCTTGCCTCCAACGCTGGTTCCCGAGACCACGACAGTCTTTCCCGTCGCGGTCAGTTTCGCCTCCCGGTAGTAGTGCGCCTCCCCGAGAACACCCAGCACGCGCGGCGCCGTACCGGAGGTGTCGAAGACGGCGTACTGCGTCGGCAGGGACGAGGTCGTCGACGGGCACTGCGCCTCGACCACCATCTCGGGCTGACGATCGCCGGTCACATCGAGTCGGCGTGGTTTCACCGGCGCCTTGTCCCAGACATTCGTCTTGAAGTCCGGCTCGTCGGGCGGCAGGGTGCAGCCGATCGCAAGCAGTGCCGGGTCACGCCATCGACCCGCGTCGAGAGGTCCGTCGCAGGCAGCCCGGTCGCGGTAGCAAGCCAGGACCTCTCCGGCGTACGCCGCTTGGCCGGGAACGTTCGGGTGCATGCTCCCTTCGGCCGCCTGTACGTCGGTCCAGTCGTGCCTGAGCCGAAACCGGTTGACCCACCGTTCGGCGTTGCCGGCCTGGTCGTCGGGGCCCTGGTCCTGGCATAGACCGTGGTCCGCCGCGCTGCCCGCCTTCACACCCTGGCCGACGAACGCGTAAGTCATGTCCACGAAGTCGACCGCCGCGTTCACGGCCGTGACTCTCAGCACCTCGTTGATCGTGTCAACCAGGTCGTTGAGCGCTGCCTGCTCGGTCGGGCCGAGGCTTGCCCCGCCGGACCCGACGCCGCACGCCTGCGCGTTGTTGTCCGGGAACAGATGCGGATACGACGTCAGGATCACGCGCCCACCCGCCGGAGTCCGCCTGCGCAGATCACGGAGGACGTCGAGGACTCCGGGTCGCGCCTTGCCACCGCGGTCCCGTGCAGTGCCCAGCTGACCGGCCGCCAGCTTGATCAGCTTTCGGGTGTACGGCGCGCAACTGTCCCAGTCGCTGCCGGTCAGTTCCTTCAGCTCCAGAAGATCGGCCCGCAGCTCGCCGTCGGCCTCGAGGTCTCGGAGCCGCTGCTGCGTCGATCCGCCGGTCGCGGCGCAGAGCTTCACGACCTGCGCGAGATGAACGTCGCTGCCGCCGAATCCGACCGTGACCAACTTGGTGTCCGAGGGAAACTCGTCTTGAGCGCTCAAGTAGTCGCCGGTCATCGCGCCGCTGCAGGCACGGAAGTCCAACGTCAGCTGCAGCTCCCGGGCCAGCGCGGGTGGGTACGACTCGGGCGACCGGTGGCAAGCATTTCCCTCTGGTTCGTCGGTTCCCGCGTAGTAGCCCGAGTCGCCGTCCCAGACGAGGTCTCTGGGCTTCGAGTCCCTCCGGTCGCAGGAGAGTTCGAACGCCTGACAGTCCGACAGTCGCTGCTCGAAGGTGCTGAGCGGCACCTTCTGGTACTGGCCCGTTCGAGGAGCTCCCTCGCCGGCCGAGAACGAATCCCCGAAGCTGATGAGGGTGCCTTCGTTGCCGACCGGTTGCGGCTCGACCACGCCACGGCTGGGGTCCGGGCATTTCGCGGGCAGGCCCAGCGCCGGACCGTCACAGTTCTTCGCGATCCACGCGCCGTTGCGTAGGCCGTCCGGCATCAGGCCGTACGGCACGCCGCCGGACGCGTACACACCGCCCACTGTGGCCAAGGCGAACACTGTCAGCAGTGCAGTAACGGTCGCCCTGCGGTGCCGCGTCGGCGGCGCTTCCACCGGTTGCGGCTGCGTGGATGCCAGCGAGGCGAGGCGTTCTCGGACGATCGAGTGGGCGAAGGCGAACTCGTTGCCGCCGTACGGCTGCAGCAGAGACAGGCGAGCCGCTTGATGGACGAAGCCCGGGAAGTTCTCGGGGATGTAGCCGCCGCGGCGCAGGGCTGCGACAGCCAGTCGTACCTGCAGCAGGTAGCCGAACGTTCCGAGCATCCAGGCCAGCCAAACGCCGGCCGCCAGCACCACTAGGTTCTGCAAGGCATCGGCGAGCAGGTTGCCCGTACCAGCTTGGCCGGTCGGCAACCAGTTGACCCAGAAGCGGACCACTTCGATCATGAGCACCGGAGTGATGGCGGCCAGGACGACGAGGAATGACAGGCGCAGTTGACGCGCGAGCAGCCGGCGCTTTGCCGTGGACGGGGAGTGGGCTTCCCAGGAGCGATCGGTCTCCACCACCGCCGTGTCGTGGCCGAACACCCACAGCTGAACGGCAATCAGCAGCGGAAACGATGCCAGGAGGGCAAAGACCGTGGTGTGCTGCCGAGTGCTCAGAATGCTCCAGGCGGCGAAGGCAGGCTGGACGAAGTTGTACGCGACATAGCTCAGGAAGCCGATCTCGGCCACGAGGACGAGGCCGGCCAGCGGCGTGATCTCGGCCTTCAACGTCGTCAAGGAGAAACGCCCACGAACGAGGCGAGGTTTCAGCACCGGCGTGTCCATCCCCGCGCCGCCTGCCAGCAACCCGAAGATGTAGGCGGACGCGAGCAACACCGCCGACAACGCGCCGACGATGTACGCGGCGGCGGCGCCGTAGGCGATGCCGGCGGCCGAGCCCAGGATCAGTCCGGTCACAGCTCCGACCGCCACCCCGAGGCCGATCGCGATCCGGACCTTGGCCGGGCTGCGGTCCGGCAACCAGAAACCGTCGACCCAGTCGTAGAAGTAGTACTTCTGCCACTTGTCGAGGCTGGAGGCGATCCACCCCAGGTGCTTCAGGAAGAGCTTCCGCGACGGCTCCTCACGCAGGTCGAACGCGTTCGCCTCGGCCGCGTCCACGTCCTGCCGGTGGAGCATCAGTTCCAGGTAGCCGTCGATGAGCACGTCACGAGCGTTCTCGTGCGCGAACCGTTCGGCGGTGAGCCCGGCCTGGTCCGGTTGGGAGAAGACCAGAGCAGCCACCGAGGCGAACATCCGGCTGCGCATGGCTTCGCGCAGCTCGGGGCTGGTCTTGATCAGCTTCCGCAGCTGGACGAACGAGGGCCCGAGCTGATCGAGGAAGGCGACGATCTCCGCGTCCGACAACGGCCGGATCCGCAGCACCTCGTCGATCTTCAGGTCGGTGTCCTGGTTCGCCGTACGCACTGTCTCCTCGTGCGCCAAGACGATGATGTCCAGGTCCCGGTGCGCTTCGAGGAAGGCGTTCATGCTCTTGATCGAGGCGGCGCGGTCGAGGCTGGGAAGCCAGCCCAGGTTGTCGAAGACCAGCAGCAGCTGGCGGTTCGCGAACCACTGCCTGAAGACGATCTCGGGCGTCCCGAAGTCCTCCGCCATCACGTCCTGGACGAACTCCTCGAGCGACGCGTCAGGGTGCCAGCGCCCCAGGTCGACCCAGACCGGGATCATGACCCCCAGGTGCTGGGCGTTCCTGTCCAGCAGCCGGTCCAGCATCGTGGCGGCCAACTCGCTCACCACGCGCATCATAAGGGTGGTCTTGCCCGCGCCCGGTTCCCCGAGCACGAGGACCTTGCGGCCGCCCATCTCGTTGAGCAGGAGCCGGCCAAGTCGGCGTTCGTCCAGGATCGGCACCTTCTCGCCCGGCCCCAGCTCGGCGTCGAAGGTCACCGGGATCATGCTGTTGCCGCGCAGACGAAGATCGGCCTGCTGCGCGATCGAGCTCTCCTGCCGCTCCTTCAGCAGCCGGGCCGTTCGCTTCAGGACACGTTCGCGGTGGGCCCGATCGTCGACGACCACGGCAGTCTCGTTCTGCGGCGACGATCTCGCCGAGGCCCGCTGACTGACGTACGCCAGCACTCCCAGGACGACCAGCCCGGCCAGGATCAGCAGTTGTGCGTTCTCCCGGCCAGGCAGCTCATCCAGGTTGTTGATCAGGTACCCGCTGACAACGGTCACCCCGATGCCAACGACGGTCGCGAACGCCGCGCCCCCCGACCGATTCTCCCGTCGCCGACCTTTCACAGTTCTCCCCCCACACCACGGTCAGTTCATCCCCCTGGGGACCGTGCGAGTCCGTAACCTACTCCTGCTGCGTGCTCCTGTCGTGGGTTCGCCGACTGCTGTGTACGCCGCGGCCTGTCGGACCGGTCAGCACGAGCCGCAGGAGCAGCTGCGTTCTGGTTGGCAGGGGTTGTGGGACGGCCCGCAGATCTGGTGGGGGTGGAGGACCGGGCCGATGCCGGGGGCTGCTTGGGTGCCGGCGAAGGCGAGGACTGCTGCGGCGGCGGTGGGGGCGTTTTCGCCGGTGCCGGACATGCGGGCGGCGATCATGCCGGCGACCAGGGGAGTGGAGAAGGACGTGCCGCTCCAGTTGGCCAGGCCGGCGAAGTTGCGCTCCTCGTACGGCTCTTCCTCGCACTTGTACTTGCCGGTGCCGAACGCGTTGACCAGTTCTTCGCCGGGGGCGTAGACGTCGACCCAGTGGCCGTAGTTGGAGAAGTGGGCGCGGGTGTTGCCGTCCGCGGAGAGGGCGCCGACGCCGATCGTCCAGGTGTACGCCGCGGGGAACGTCGGGAGGTGGGTCTCGTCGTTGCCGGCGGGGGCCAGGACGGTGACGTTCAGGTGGCGCAAACGCGTTCTGTAGAAGGCGTCGAAGGTGTGCAGCGGGAGGTGGTGCCGGGTGGCGCCGTCGAACTCGCAGACGATGATGTCCGCGCCGAGGTCGAGCAGGTCGCTCATCCGCTGGATGATCTCGTACTCGTACGCCATCCCGCCGTACAGGCGCCAGTCGATCTCCTTCGCCCGCTTGACGCAGACCTCCGCCTTCGGTGCGGTGGTGCGCACACACCCGGCGACGAAGGTTCCGTGGCAGGAGTAGGCGCCGATCGGGTTGCCGGGCAGCGCGGCCGGGTCCGGGTCGCCGTACACGCCTTCCATCCACGGCCACTGGTGCGTCGTCGCCTCGACGAGTCCGCCGTCGACGACTCCGACCAGTACGCCGCGACCGTCCCATCCGTGCTTGCCGCAACAGATCCCGCTGTTGATCGACGGCACCGTCGCCGCCGAGCTCGACGGCACCTCGGCCGGTTCCGACGCCGGGCAGGGATGGCCGTTGCCGTTCAGGGGGAGTGCGGCGCACGGCCGGGCCACGCCCTCACCGATCGAGCGGTCGAGTCTCGCCAGGACGTTCGGCGTCGACAGGGAATCGTCGTCGTCGTACCGGCCGTTCGGTTCGCCGGGGAACTCGCGGCCGCCGTACACGCCGGCCTTGCCCGCCTGGACCGAGCGGCTGCTCCGGCCGTAGCGCCAGACCAGACCGGTGACACCGTCGATGACCGGCAGCCGGTCGATCGCCACGGTCTCGGGGATGATCGGTCCCTCCGGGTCCTCCTTCTGGCGGTCGACAGGCTCCTCGCGCAGCGCGCCGAGGACCAGTTCCACGTCCTCGGTCCGGACCAGGAGGGTGTCGCGGCGGTAGAAGTACTCGGCGTACCCGAGGGTCTCCCAGTTGTACGGGTGCACGGCCGTGGTGCCGAACCACCGCTCGTTGCCCGGACCGGGATCCTTGCCGTCCCGGTCTTCGATGATGAGGCGCAGGGCGTCCTTGAGACGTTGGTCAGCCGACATGGAGGTTCCTCTCGACGGTGAAAATTCCGGGGCCGGGCGTACTACGATCTGAGGACGTCCGGTGAGGGGAGGGCGGCCTGTGGCCGTGGACATCGACGACTTGCAGGCACTCGCGCTGTCGCGACCCACTGATGCGCTGCGGATCGCGCGTGAGGTACTGGCCAGTTCGCCGTCCGACGCCGAGGCCGCGGCGGCCCATCAGGCGGTGGGCGTGGTGGCCCGAGACTTCGGTGACATCCAGGAGGCGGTGGTCGAGCTCAAGTCGGCGTACCGCTATGCCCGCCGCGCGGCCGATCCCGATCGCGAGGCGGACATCCAGGCGAGTCTCGGCGTCGCGCTGGTGATGGCCGGCCAGACCGATCGCGGGGTAGCGATGCTCGACGCGATCGTGCCGGGCCGCACCGGGGTGCACGCCGGCCGGATCTTGATCCGCCGTGCCTGGGTGCGCGGCGCTGTGCTCGGCCGGTACGACGAAGCGCTCGCCGACGCCGAGCAAGCGGTCGCGCTGCTGAGCGATGCCGGCGACCTGGTGTGGGAGGCCCGCGCGCTGACCCACCGAGCGATGGTGCTGCTCGCGATGGGCGCGATCGAGCGCGCTGACCAGGACTACGCCCGCAGCGAGGAGCTGTTCTCGAGCCGCGGCCAGATCGCCGAGTACGCCGACACCCGGCAGGCCCGTGGTGCCGCGGCCTTCGCTCGCGGCGACCTGCCGACGGCCCTGCGGTACCTCGGCGACGCGCAGCGGGTGGTCGAAGAAGAGCTCGGCATCCTGGAGCCGGACCTGTACGCCAACAAGTGCTTCGTGCTGCTCGCGGCCGGTCTGACGCGCGACGCGCTCACCGAGATCGACAGCGCGCTCGACCGGATCGAGCAGCAGCGCGGCTCGGACGCACGTCGCGCGGAACTCTTGTACTGCGCGGCTCTGGCGGCCAACGCGACCGGCGCGATGGACGTGGCCGAGAGTCGCGGCCGCGCCGCCTTGAAGTTGTTCCGCCGCCAGCAGCGTCCCTGGTGGGCGGCCCGCGCAGAGCTTGCCCTGCTGCAGTCGCGGTACGCCGGTGGCGACCGGACCATCAAGCTGCTGCGTACCGGGCAACGAGTCAGCGCCGAGCTGGACCAGCTCGACCCGGACCTCGCCACCGAAGCGCACCTGCTGACGGGCCGACTCGCCTTCGCACGAACGGATCCGGTCACGGCCGGGCAACACCTCACGATCGCGGCCGCCGCCCGGAACCGCGGACTCCGGGCCCGCGGCGCCGGCTGGCTCGCCCAGGCCACGCTCCGCCAAGGTGAAGGCCGGTCGCGCGCGATGCTGGCCGCCTGCCGCCAGGGACTCAGCCTGATCGAGGTCTACCTGCGCACCCTCGGTGCGACCGAGCTGCGAGTGCTGGCCACCGCGCAGGGTTCCGAGCTCGCCGCGATCGCCCTGCGGTACGCCGTACGACGCCACAACGCTCGCCAGGTCCTCGAGTGGAGCGAACGCTGGCGCGCCACCGTGCTCGCGATCCCACCGGTCCGGCCGCAGGAGGACGACGGTCTCGTCGCCGACCTCGCCACGCTGCGCGGTCTGACCCAGAGGCTGGAGGCCAGCCATGACCACGGGCCTGGAGCCGGGCCCTTGCAGCGCGAACGCCGTCGGCTCGAATCGTCCGTACGCCGTCGCGCGCTGCTCGCTCCTGGGACCGTCGGCAACCGGCCCGACCAGTTCCGCAGCGCCGACCTGCTCGATCACCTCGGCGCGCGCAGCTTGATCGAGCTCGCCGAGGTCGACGACCAGTTGTACGCGATCGTCGTCGCGCGCGGACGCGTGCACCTCGACCTGGTCGGCCCGACCGCGCTGGCGACTCATCGCTTGTCCCACGCGTTGTTCGCCCTGCGCCGCGAGGCGTCCGGGCGCGGCACGGACCAGCTCGACATGGACGCCATCGGGGCTCGGCTGGAGACGCTGCTGCTCGGATCGGCGGTCAGGCATCTGCAGGACGGCCCGGTGGTCGTCGTACCGACTGGTCGGCTGCACGCGGTTCCGTGGAGTCTGCTGCCGTCCTTGCGGGATCGGCCGACGTCGGTCGCTCCTTCCGCGGCCGCATGGTTGCGCGCCCGCAAGGCCGTACCGCCGGCGACCGATCGCGTCGTACTGATCGGCGGTCCGAAGTTGTCGACGGGACATGAGGAGGTACGACGGCTCGCGGACCTGTACCCGGATGCGGTGGTGCTGAGCGACGGCGCTGCGACGGCCGAGGCCGTGCTGGAGGCGATCGACGGCGCGGCCCTCGTCCATGTGGCGGCGCACGGGACGTTCCGTGCCGACAGCCCCTTGTTCTCGGCGCTCCAGCTGGATGACGGACCGCTCACGGTGTACGACCTGGAACGATTGCGCCGGGCTCCGCATCGCGTGGTGCTGTCGAGTTGCAGCTCGGCGGTCGGCAGCCCAAGTGGTGCGGACGAGTTGCTCGGCCTGGTCAGTGCCCTGGCCGCGCTCGGGTCGGCCGGAGTCGTTGCGAGCGTCGTACCGGTGAACGATCCGGGGACCGTGCCGTTGATGCTCGAGCTGCACGCCCGGCTGCGGGCCGGCGACGAACTCGCCGAAGCGCTCGCCGCGAGCCGGGCTTCGGCAGGCGGCAGCCGTTTCGCGCGGACGGCCGCGCAGTCGTTCATCACCCTCGGAGCCTGAGCCACTGTCAGGGGGACACCAGCCCTGTCGTCACCGTCGTACCGGAGTCGGTACGGCAGGTGATGCGGAACGGACGGCTCGGCACCGGCCGGATCACGAAGAACCCGAACTCGTCGACGGAGGTCGTCCCGAGGTCGTCGGAGCCGGCGACCAGAGTCACCGTGCCGCCTTGCGGAGGACTGAGCTGACCCAGCAGCTCGTCCGGGGTCAGTTCGAGCTCGATGCTCACCAGGTCCGAGGCGAACGTCAGTCGCCGAAGGGCCGCGCTCTCCGCTGCTCGGGTCACATCCATGGCGCCGCTCTCCCACGCGGAGTCGTAGGTGAGTGCTGCGAGCTCGGCGTCGATCGTGCGCCAGGCGTACACCGCTTTGCCGGCCGCGACGAGACTGGGCGGCACGTCGTTCGCGCTCGCCAAGGCATCCTGCAGAACCTCGAGCAGCTGGTCGTCGTCGGTCCACCACTGGCTAGTCATGCTGCTCACCTCCGTCCTCGATGGGGCGCTCGTTGGGAAATCCGATCAGTGCGGCCAGTGCAGGGGTCTGGCGCAACCGATCCAGGCAGCGGGCCCGGTTGGGGCCGATGCTGCCGACGGGCATGTGCAACTTGTCGCTGATCTCGCGGTAGACCGCCGGCGGGTCCTGCACGAGCATCGAGAGCAGCAGCCGGCACCGCGGTGACAGCTGCCCGAAGGCAGCCCGGACCGTCGTGCGGCGCTCGTGCAGCAGGATCTCCTCGTCGAGCGGGGCTTGCTTGTACGGCGCGGCGTCGTACGGCGTGGCCGAGAGCAGCTCGACGGGGTCGGCCGGCTCGGTCCGCTGACCGACGCGCACCACCCGGAGACACTCGTGGCGGGTCGTGGTCGCGATCCATCCCGGCAGGGCAGCCGGTTCGCGCAGGCCGGGCAGGTGCTCGACCAGCAGCAGCCACACACTCTGGCCGACGTCGTCGATGTCCGCGGGCGTCAGCCCGAAGCGCCGGCAGATCGTCCAGACCAGCGGTGCGTACCGCTCCACCAGGTCGTCCCAGGCCCCACGGTCGCCGTCGCGGGCGCCGGTGACCAGACGGATGACGGCCGGATCGTCGCGCATTCGCGGCCCTCCTTGTCGTCGTGCACGGACACTATCGCCGACGTGGCGCGAAGTCCCTCCCTCCCACGGACTTCGTGCCACGTCAGCGCCCCGGACCCTCCCCCCGAATGGGTCCCTCGCAGACTCGGAGACGCTGAGGCCGCATCTGATACGCCGATCGGCAGATGTTTTTCCCAGAGCGCCGTCGGCACGGGCCTAGAGTGTCTGTGGTGAGGAGCTGAGGCGACGATGGCTGAGATCGATGCCGGTTCTGGCGACGTGGTGACCGCGGCCGTCGGGGACACCGTCGTGATCCGGTTGCCCGAGGCGACCACAGGTCACGTCTGGTCGTTGGTCGACCTGGGCAGTGGCCTGGTGCGGGTGGGGGACCGGTACGAGGATCGCGGCCGGGAAGAGCCTGGGCACAGCACGGACCATGTCTTCGTGCTGCGGGCCGAGCAGGCGGGCGAGTGGGCAGTCGGCCTGCGGCTGGCGCGGGAGTGGGAGACGCGGTCGGTAGACGAGCGGCGCCTGACGGTTCAGGTCGGCTGAACCGAGAACGGCCCGGCGAGTTCGCCGGGCCGTCGTCTTCGGGGGTCTACCAGAGATAGATCTCGTAGATCATGCCGTCGGGTTCTTCGCGCAGGTGGACGATGCTGTTGGTCTGCCGGGCCTGGCCGGCCAGCGAGGTGAGGGCCTGGAACGCGCCGTCACGGCCGTTGTAGAGCCGTCGCCAGCCGAGATCCACGATGTGGATCCAGGCGTTGCGGGCCTGGTCGATGGACCACAGGGCGTCGATCCGCTTGTTCGTGTGCCAGGCGGCTTCGGCGCCTTCGGCGGTCGCCAGCTGGCCGGCCGTCGGAGGCATCAGGGTCGGTACGGCGGCAGTCTCCATCGACTGCACCAGGGAGGCGAGTTGCTCCTCGGTGACCGCGGGCCCGGTGATGCCCGCGGTGTCGGAGGCGACGCTCGCCGGTGGTGCGAAGACCGGTCCGGCCGGTCCTTCCTTGTGGTTCGTGGTGGTCATGGTCGGCTCCTCACCATGCGTAGATCTGCTTGACGGTGCCGGATTCCTCGAACAACCCGACGGGCCGGCCGAGGGCCTTGGCGGCGGCGAGCTCGGACATCATCGCGTGCGACGTGACGGGCGAGGTGCTGTCGAGCTTCAGCCACCCGCGCTGCGCGCCGTACGCCCAGATGTTCGCGTCGAGCTCGTTGGACCACAGGCCGGTGATCTGCTGGTTCGGCAACCAGGCCGACAGGTTCACGCCGCGGACGGCGCAGGTCTGGTACGACTCGATGCCGCACTCGCCGTACGCGATCCGGAAGTAGCCCGAGTCGCCCCAGCCGAGGCCCCAGCTGTTCCTGGCGATCCAGCACGACTGCGCGTCGTCGTACCCGATCAGCACGACGCAGTGGCCGCCGGCGAGATCGCCGGTGACGTGGCGGTAGACGCCGGTCCGGTAGCTGAAGAAGTCGCGGTAGACGTTGAAGCAGGCGGTCACGGCGCCGTACTGCGAGATGTCCTGCTTCATCTGCAGGGCGTTGCCCGAGATGTTGGCCCAGTCGACGACCTTGGCCACCCGGTTGGGCCAGTCCGCGTTGATCTGGCCGGCGCCGTCCTGGTCGCCCGCGGTGTACGGGTAGTAGTCCTCGAACGTCACGCCGGTCGCCTTCGCGTGGGTGAGCGCGCGATCGGGCCACCAGCCGTTGCCGCAGTTGCGTCCTTCGGACCGGGCGTAGATGTAGAACAACTGCGCCTCGGACAGATCCACCGGCATCGTCGTACGGTGCGTGTACCGCAGCACAACCTCGGTCGCGGCGGCAGAGCCGAAGGCCACGCACGAACCGCATCCGCCCTGATCCTTGACGGGAGTGTCGTAGTCGACCCCGGCCACGGCCCGGACGTCGAACGCGGTGGGCGCGCCGATGCTCTCGGCCTTCGCGGCGTTCGCCGCCGCAGCGTCGGCCTCAGCGGTCACCTCCAGCTCGGGACGCGGCGGTACGCCGAGACGGATCAGCCGTTCCTCCTCCGTCAGCGCGGTGATCGAGGTGTAGGCCATCTCCCACGGATCGCCTGCGTGCGCCAAGGCCTCGGTCAACTTCGTGAGGTCGAGTGGGCGCGGCGGTTTCTGCGTGCTGTCAGCCATCTGAATTCCCCCTGCGCGTCGCGGCAGCTCCGCGAGCTGCTCTCGCGGGAGCGCCGAGGGCCGGGCGACAAGACCCGGCTGAGGCAGAGAAAGCGTCCCCGGGCCAGATGTCGTTCTGAACAGGCCCTCCTGGGCAACGTAGGCCGGTCCCGCCGTACCGGCAAGACCTGCCGGGAGCCGTTGTGGGGGTGCTTTGTTGCGGCTTTCGACGGCATTCCGGAATCGACGACCCGATGCGCCGGAGGCTGCATCGGCGATGCATTCAACAGGTGTTTGTTTGACGGCGCCGAACAGAAATTGCGGTCGTTCGCTCCGAGGTGATGATTTGTTGCCGCGAGCCCGGTAGCTTCGGAATCGGGGTGAGTACACGGGGCCCGGGGTGGGGGATGTTTCGTGATGCAGGAATTGAGAGAAGTACGGCCGCGGCGGCGGATCTGGGTGCAGCGGGTGGCGGTCGAGGCCGACAACCTGCTGATCCGGCTGAACGTCGCGCGGGCCGGTGACCTGAGTCCGGCGCAGACCGCGGCCGCGGCGGGAGTCGCCGAGCTCGCGGAGAACGCGCGCGCCGCGGCGTTCCGCTACGACCCGATGCCGCGCCGCTGGGGGAACTGGTGGCGCGGCACGCTGGTCGACATCGCGTTCCACAACCTGCACTCGGCCCGCGCGCAGATGGTCGACCTGATGGACGAGGCCGAGCTTCGGGCCGAGGTGCCGGTCGCCCTGGCGAGAGGTCGTCGCGCACTGCGTCGCGACGACGCGCAGCTGGTGGCGGCCGAGCAGTGGCCGGCCAAGCTGAGCGGCCCCGGACCGGTCGAGTGGATCCGGCCGGGCCTGCGGCGCCTGATCGACAACAGCTACGAGCAGCTGGACCTCGAGCACGCCCGGCTGCGGAACTTCCGCAACGTCGCGCTGATCTCGGCGATGTGCGTTTTCGTCCTGGTCGTGATCGCCGTGGTCGTCGTCTCGCGCCGGCCCGACTGGATCCCGCTGTGCTTCCCCAACGAGGAGACCACGGCCGAGGGCGTGTCACGGGTGGTGGGCCTGAACTGCCCGACCCGGGCCGGCGCGGGCGTCGTACCGGTCGGTGCCGACGTCGTGGTGGTGGCGATGCTGGGATCGCTCGGTGGCGCGATGTCGGCGGCGCTGTCGGTCCGGCACCTGAAGGGGACGTCCACGCCGTACGACGTACCGGTCGCGCTGGCGTTCCTGAAGATCCCGCTCGGTGCGTTCACCGCGATCCTCGCGCTGGTGGCGATCCAGGGAAAGTTCGTCCCCGGGCTGTCGGTGCTCGACTCGCAGGGGCAGATCCTGGCGTACGCGCTGGTGTTCGGGTTCGCCCAGCAGGCGTTCACCCGGCTGATCGACCGCAAGGCGCAGGACCTGCTCGAAGGGCTGCCCGGCGGCGAGGTGACCACGCCCACGCCGCAGAGCAGTCCGCCACCGGCGGTCCCGCCGGCGCCACCGTCCGGACCCGGGAGCGACGGGAGCGCCGTACCGGTCGAGGACGTCGAGGTGGTCGAGATCAACGAACCACTGCAACCTCCGCCGGACCAGCCGGACGACGACGACCTGCTGCCGGTGCTCGAAGAGACCGAGTACGTCGAGGACGACCAGGTCGAGGCGCCGCCCGGACCGGACACCGGGGACGGCGTCGACTACCCGAAGGAGGTCGAGAGCTGATGGCCTGGCAGGAGGACTTCCCGTTCGCGCATCGCGGACGGACGAACGTCAGCCGGCGGACCTGGGCGATGATCGAGGCGGCCGAGCAGATCGCCGACTTCTCGTTCGTCGTCACCCAGGGCTCGTACAACAAGGGCGGCGAGGCCAAGTCGGCCGGCACCCACGACGGCGGAGGCGTGGTGGATCTCCGCGCCAGGGACCTCACCGCGGCCCGCCGGGGACGAGCGGTCGTCGCCCTGCGGATGGTGGGGTTCGCCGCCTGGCTGCGGACGCCGGACCAGGGCAACTGGCCGTACCACATCCACGCCGTGGCGAAGGGGGACCGGGACACCTCGCCCGAGGCCCGCGCGCAGATCGCGTCGTACCTGAAGGCGCGCAACGGCCTGCGCGGCAACGGCAAGGACGACGGACCCGGCGGCCACTACAACATGACCTGGGACCTGTACCAGCACCTGCACAGCCTGGCCGCGCGCGTGGTCCCCGGTGACACCCGGCCGCGCAACAGCCTTGGCCAGCTTTGCCTTAGCTATAAGGCGATCCAGTACGCCGGGGTGCACCGCGCGATGAGCGGAGTCTGGGGAGCCCACCGCAACAGCGCCCACCGCAGCATCAAGGCACTGTTCCCCGCGCTCAAGAACGCCCCGGACACCAGCTTCCCAGAGTCCTGGATGCACCTGGAACGCGCCGTCCACCGCAACCCGCCGAACGCCGTCACCGACGCCTTCTCCTGGTACTGGTTCGTCCGCCGGGTCGGATTCTCACCCCCCGACATCAACGACTGGCCGCCGCGCCCCTGAGTTCTGCCGACCAGGAAGGTCCTACTGGCTCAGCTCTGACGAGATCAGCGTGGTGAGGCGGGTGGAGGGAGTCAGACCGGTCTCGTCGACGAGTTGACGCGCGTAGGTGCGGAAGTGCCTGATCGCCTCAGTACGGTTGCCTTCGGCAAGGTGCGCCGTGATCAGAGCGGCGTGGGCGGTCTCGTGCAGCGGTTCGACCCGGATCGCCGCACAGGCCGCGTCGATCGCCCGGGCGAACAGGCCGCGGGTCGTGAGCAGACCGCTCAACGTCTCCAGGGCATGGATCCGCAGCTGGCGGTACCGTTCGCGCTCGATCAGGAGCCACTCCTCGTCCCACCCCGGCAGCAGATCGGCCTCGAGCCGATCGGGTTGGAGCGCACCGACGATGTCGTCGCCTGGTCCGTCCTCGGCGATGAGTTCACGCGCCTGCGTCGTCAGCCGGTCGTAGTCGACATCGACGTCGTCGTCGAGACGAACCGAGTCCCGGCACGTGCGTAGGATCGCGGGGTGGGCCTGGCGCACCCGCCACAACGCGGTGCGCAGGTTGGACATCGCCCGCTCCGGCGCCGCGGCCGGCCACAGATGCGTCGCGACCGTGTCCCGCCGCTGCTCGAAGCCTCTGACCGCCAGGAACCCCAGGACCCGCTGGCCGTTGCTGGGCAGGGCGACCCACCGATCGTCCACCCTGACAGCGAAAGCGCCCAGCAATCTGATGCTGGGGTGCGCTGCGCCGGCCGGCGCGCGCACAGTCGTCGTCGTCATGGTTGCCCCCCGGGATTTGCCGACTCCCTGTGCCTATCAGCCGGCCGTCTCCGCACCGTCAACGTGCCGTCGTTCGGTGCGATTGACAGTCCGGCGACTCCTGCGCAGACGCCACGACGACAGTCCGGTGGACGGTGGCGGCGCACTGTTGGCCCGCGATGACCGAGCAGCTGTGGCACACGATGATCGTCCGCGTCTGGCGTGACCGCGACGGGCTCAAGATCCGTTTCACCACCGACGACCGTCGTCCGGGTCCGGTGGAGGCGACGGTCGAGGCGGCGTGCCGGCACTTCGAGAGCTGGCTGCGAACCGTCGACCAGGCCGCACCCGTCGTACCGCCGGATCCGGTACGACGGCCGCGCACACGGTGCGATGACGATCGAGAGGCGGACGGACAGACAACCGCTTCCTAGGCTCCGCGACAAGATGACTGATCGGAGTGCCCATGTCCACGATCGAGACCGAGACCGGTCCTTTCGCCGGCGGTGGTCTGAGCTGGCAGGACCCGGCCGCACCGGAGTATCCGGCGGCCCCGGGGATCGCCTTGCGGTCGCCGTTCGCCGGTGGACTGTCGTCCGCGACGGAGTACGAGGACGGTGGTTCACGCGACCTCGAGACGCTGGTGGCCGAGCTCGACGACGAAGCGTTCCGGGAGACGATCGAGTCACTCGTCGACGAGGTCGCCGGCCGTCATCTGATGGCGGCCGCCCGCTGGCCGGACGACCAGCAGAGCGAGGCGGTTGCGGTCGCGGAGGTCGACGGGTTCGTGCAGACGCTCGCCGAGAGCGTCGATCGTGCTCTGGGTGAGCTCGAGACCCGCTACCGGAACCGTCGCGTCGACTCCGTCACGGACGACGAGGCACAGGCCCTCCTGGCCGAGTACTCCGGTGACCCGGAGTCGCTCAGTGAGCAGTTGTTCGGCGGCTTGGTCAAGAAGGCGTTCAGCGTCGCGAAATCGGTGGCCAAGGGTGCGGTCGCCGGATTGACCAAACTCATCCCGATGGGTCCGGTGTTCGCCGTACTGCGCAAGCTGGTCCGGCCGCTGCTCCAGCGGGTGCTCGGCAAAGCGATCAACCGCTTACCGGTCCCTCTTCGCGCCCCGGCCACGCAACTCGCGAGCAAACTCGGCCTGTCCGAAGCCGAATCCGAATTCGAAGCCGACCCGAACCTGAGCGAGGACTTCGACCGCCAGTACGCCGAACTGCTGTTCGCCCCCTCGGAATCGGATCAGACCGAGCTGCTGCACGAGTTCGACCAGGAGACGCCGGTTTCGGCGCAGAGCGCGATCGCGGCACTCGACGAGGCGCGCGAGACCCTCGCTCACCAACTCGCCCAGGCCGAGCCCGGGCAGCCGCCGACCGCGCAGCTGGAGCAGTTCATTCCCGTGGTGATGGCCGCGATGCCGCTGATCAGGACCGGCGTTCGGATCGTCGGCCGGGAGCGGATCAAGAACTTCCTCGCCCGCCAGCTGGCCGGTTTGATCCAGGGCTACATCGGCCCGGAGGCAGCGAAGGCGCTGGCTCCACGCATCGCCGACACGGGTCTGCGGCTGCTGTCCTTGGAGGCCGAGGCGCCCGAACTGCTTGGCACCGAAGCCCTGGTGAGCACGCTCGAGGAGACCATCACGCGCGTCGTCAGCCTGCCTCCGGAAGCGCTGGAGGAGCCGCTCAGGTTCGAGGCGGAGTTGCAGGAGGCGCTCGCCGCGGCCGCCGTTCACCATCTGCCGCAGGAGTTGCTCCGCGACGACCTGACCGGCTACGAGACCGACGGCGGCACCGGGCCGTGGATCGCCATGCCCCGTCGTACCAAGCACCGCCGCTATCGCAGGTCCGCCCGCC
Organism: Kribbella endophytica; assembly: GCF_054781295.1. Lineage (NCBI taxonomy): Bacteria > Bacillati > Actinomycetota > Actinomycetes > Propionibacteriales > Kribbellaceae > Kribbella > Kribbella endophytica. The sequence goes on along the minus strand of NZ_BAAGUR010000004.1, from coordinate 573,163 downwards.
GGTACGACGTACAGATCACCAGGCCGCAGGCGAGCAGCATCGAACTGCCCGGTCCGGAGACGCTGGAGGAACGGCTGCTCGACGCGGGCGTCTCCAGCTGGCCGGTGTCGGCCGAGGTCGAGCTCTTCGAGTCCATGGTCGGAACCCGGCTCGGCCATCTGGCAGCCGGCGAGGGCGCCGACACCAGCACCGCCGAGTTCGAGGAGCTGAGCCCGCGCAACGCCGCACTGCTCCTCGGGCGCTCTGCTCTGGGCACCCGGATCGTCCCCGGTGGACCGATCACCAGGCGCTACGCCCGGCTGGTCGTGCCGGGCCGGCAGATCGTCCGCCGCAGGCCACGAGTGCACGTGCGGCTTCGGGCGCAGCAAGCCCAGCCCGAGCTACGTGTTCACCTGCGGCTCGGTGAACGGCTGGCTGCCCAGGTCGCCACGATGCTTGCTCGCGGCAACCAAGCCGACGTCGTGGCCCTCACCGCGCGGTTGCTCGGACCACGCGTGCTCGATCACGTCGCACACCGGCTGGCGACGTTGCTGGGGCGCGGTACGCCGACAGCCGCCGCCCGTGGCCGGCAGCTCGCCGTACAGGTGCTGGAGCAGGTCAAGACGCAACTGGCCAAGGAGCTGCCGACATCTCAGGAGGCGCTGAGCGCGGCCGCGAAGGATCCCAAGCCGGGCCTGACGCTGACCTTCGCGTTCCCCTTCGCCGACGCCGCGGCACTGGCGTCCGGGATGCCCGAAACGCCCACCTTGACCATCAGGCCAGGGGCTCATGACGACTGAAGGAGCCCAACGCCGGCAGGTGCAGTCGGAGGTCGCCCACTGGCGCGGGGCGATCGCCGGCCTCGCCGATCTCGATGCGGTCGCCGCGCCGGAGGCGTGGGCCCAGCTCGAGGACTACCTGCGGTTCCGCCTGCGCGAGCGACTGGTCTCGTCCATCCGCGCGCTCGCGGCAGAAGGCGAGGTCCTCGCTGCCCGGATCGACGGCGGCGCACCGCTGGGACAGTCGCGGTCTTCGCTCCTGCGTCTGCGGCAGCGCTACCTGGAAGTCGAAGCCACCGTCGAGTGGTACGGCGACGCCGTCCAGCAGCGGACCACTCCACGACTGGGGGCGGTCCTGCGTGGGCTGGACACGATCGCCGTCGACGCGATGGACGCGCTGCTCCGACCACTGGGCATCGAGACGCCGCCGGCGCTGACCTATCCGGACAAGGGACTCGGCGCAGCCGTCCTGCGAGCCGGGATCCAGCTGTGGGACCGGGGCGGGCTGTCGCCGGTGGCGGCGATCAAGATCACCCGGCACAACCTGGCCCACCCGACCGCCCTGGTGCACGAGACCACCCACCAGGTCGCGCACTTGTGCGGCTGGAACGTTGAGCTGCGCGACGTACTGCGGTCGATCGTCGCACCGCGATCCGTGGTCCTGGCGAGCCTGTGGAGCTCGTGGGCCACTGAGCTCGCCGCCGACGTCGGCGCGTTCGCGCTGGCGGGATGGTCGCCGATACCGGCCCTGGCCAACGTGGTGGACGGACCGACCTCGACGGTGCACAGGGTGAGGCCCGGCGACCCGCACCCGCCGTCCTGGATCCGAGTGATGTTCAACGTGCAGCTCTGCCGGAACTGGTTCGGTACGGCAGGGCCCTGGAGCGACCTGGCCGACACCTGGCAGGCCCGGCACGACCCACGTGCTTCGGACGACCCGGACGCCCAGATCGCGAGTGCGAGTCTTCCGATGCTCGCGGCGATCGCCGAGGCGTGCACGGATCGCAGCTACCGGTCCTTCGGTGGGCGCCCGCTCAGCTCCGTCGCGGATCCGGGCCGCGTGTCGCCGTCGGCGTTGCAGGAACTCCGCCGTACGTCGGCCGACTCGCTGCTCACGTCGACGTTCCTGGCCCGGAACGAGTCGCTGCGGATCCTCGCCCTGCTCACGTCCGACCAACCGCTCGACCCGTCCGCGGCAACGGAACGCACGGCGCGCCTGCACGACTGGCTGGCCCGCCTCGCGCCCCTGCCTTCGCCGAAACCCATCTGATCGTTACGCCTGAGAGGAACCCATCGTGGCCACTGACGGCAGCACCCCACCTGTCCCGTTCGACGAGCTGCTGGACGCGCTGCGGGCGATCGAGAAGGCCCTCAAGGATCCGGCGTCGCGATCCCTGGCCACCGAGGTGCCGATCGAGGTCGCGTCCAGCCGCCTCGACTACCTCGCTGTTCGGGAACTCATGGGACGGGACCGCCGTCCACCCGATCCGGCTTCGACCTTCGTGTTCCGGGCCAAGCGTGCTGCGCTGCCGAAGAACGATCCGCACTCCACCATCACGGTCTTCGCCGTGCCGGAGGTCGCGGCCAAGCTGGCGGTCTTCACCTCCGCCGGGCCGCCGGCGGAGGTTGTCGACCTTCCCGGCGGTGTCGACCGGAGCCGTTCCGGCGACGTGGATTTCGTGCTGACGACGGTGACCAACGACAAACCCATCGTCCGCCTGGAGCTGCGGCGCGACGACGACTACCCCGTCCGGCTGGGCCCGCGCCTGGCTGCGGTCTGAGAGGACATCATGTTCCGCAACCTGGCCCGTTTCCTGCCCACGCCCGAGCTGTTGTTCGACATCCATCCCCTCCAGCTGAGCCGATGGCTCGACGAGGCCTGGGCGGCCGGCGCGACCGTGCCGGTCATCGGCATCGATCCGCCGTCACCCTCGACACCGGCGCTCGGCGACCTGAACATCGGCACCGCCATCGACCTGCCACTGCCGGCCGCGGGTGCGTCAGTCCCACTGCCGTCGGGGATCGAGGCCGGAACGGTCGAGACCTTCTCCGGCAAGCCGTTCGAGTTCACCGCCGCTCCCGGGTTGATCGCCGACCACCTGATCTACGCCTACCTGCTGGAGTGCACGGGGATCGTCGAGGTGATGGCGGAGATCGTTCGCCGCTTCGCCGTCGGCGAGACGCTCAATCCGGTCTCGCTCGCCTCGACCCGCTGGCTGCGGACGACCGAGGAGCTCTTCTTCCGCGACCCTCCGCTGTACTCGATCCAGGGCGTCGTCAGCGAGATGCGTCCGGACCAGCGAATCAACCGGCGCAACGCGTACTGGCGGATGTTCGGGCTCGAGCCGCCGCATCCGATCCCGTCCCGCTGGGCCCGCCCCGGTACGCCGGCCGAGGCGTGGAAGCAGGACACCGGAGGAGGGGTCAACAGCGGGTTCCGCGAGAAGTGGAGCGAGCTGCTCCGCCAGGTCTGGCTCGGCTTCGAGAACGCCAGCAACGGCATCGGACCCAAGGCCACCGACCGCGAGTACGTCGCGTTCCTGTGCACGACGTTGCGGGACATGATGGCGATGCGGCGACGCGGCGGGATGCTGGCCCGCGAGGAGTTCGCCTATGTGTCGTACCTCAGCTACTTCCACGCGACGCTGGACACCGACTCCCCGATCGTCGTCGACCTCGACGCCCGTGGGCCGGGACCGGCCGAGCGGCTGGAGAAGATCGCGGCCAAGGTCGGCATGACGCCGGCGGCCAGGTCCCGTGAGCTCTTCGAGCTTGCCGACCTGATGTCCGGGCTGTTGCGCGCGATCGAGCTCAACGTGTTCTCCACCGGCGCCCAGGCCGAGCTGCTGTACCTGAACCTCGGGACCAACCAGACCTTGCTGCAGGACATGAACCGCATCATCGACCTCTGGCAGTCGGCCACCGGCGAACGCGTGAAGGACCGGCCGCCAGGCACCCAAGCGCAGCCGTTGCGGCTGCCCGATCCAGCTGCGCCCAGCCTCCTGCTGCCGTCCTCGTCACTGACCGGCACGGCCTCCGCGACTCCGATCCTGGCCGCGCAGAACGGCCGGGGGTAGCGGCGTCATGCGCTCGCCGTTCGTCACCGAGTGGTTCAGTCCGGCGGCCGGGCAGCCGGACCACGAGGTGATCCCGCCGGACGAGCGGGTCCGGATCCGGGACACTCTGCAGGTCCCGTTCCGCTGGGTCTGCTCGCTCGATGTCACCCGCGGCAGCACGTTGTCGCGTGGGTCGGGTCTGCTGGTCGGACCCCGCCAGGTGCTGACCGCCGCTCACAACATCTACGACGCCCGCGGCGAGCGGCCTGACACGGTGTACGTCGCGCCGGCCCGCAATGGATCAGTCCTGCCGTTCGGGCGGTTCAAGGCGACGGCTTTCACGGTCAGCAGCCGCTACCTCCAGCAGCCCCGCCCGGGTAGCAGGTTCGACGTAGCCCTCGTCACCTTGGAGTCCGACGTGTCCACGCTCCGGCCGCGCGCACTCGCCGGCGTACGGGTCGGGCATTGGGGGAGTACCACCGATGGAGCTCTGACCGACTTCTCGCCGCTGGACAGTGGATTCCTCGGTGGGCGGCCGGTGACGGTGTGCGGGTTCCCCGGCGACAAGTGCGACGGCGAGCAGTGCGATCCCGCGAAGGGCTGGAGCCGCGAGCAGCAGGCCAACACGATGTGGTCGCACTTCGGCAGTGCGAGCTTCAGCGCCGGGCTGCCCGGGACCATCCTGTACACGGCCGACACCTCGCCGGGGCAGAGCGGGTCGCCGGTCTGGATCCGCTTCACCAGCGGCCGTCGCGCACTCGTCGGCGTCCACGTCAACGCCAACCGGGTCGTGAACGCCGACACCGGTCAGGTCACCATCACGGCCAACCGTGGTGTCTTTCTCGACAAGGACCTGATGGCGCTGGTCCGGAGCTGGTTGGGGCGATGAGATGAGCCAGACATTCTCGCTGGAAGGGCCGACGGCGGCGGCCGACTCGCTGTTCCGGCCAGGGGTGCTCGCGTCCGAGTACGTCGGTGAGGACGGTGGTCTCGGCGAGCGCGAGGTGCCGGACCGGGAGCTGGAGGTCTTCGAGCTGCTGCACGCCCAGCTCGAGCCGGGGAACGGTGGACGAGAGCCAGCCGGGTACGAGGACGAGACTGGCTACGGAGACGAGGCCGAGGAGCTGGACGAGGCGGAGCAGCTTCAGGACGATTCACCGGAAGCCTCGGTGGTCGAAGGCGAGGCGGAGCACCCGATCTCCGCGTTCTTCCGCGTCCCGGTCGCGGCGATCGAGGCGCTGGGCAAGGGCTCGTACGCCGCCGCGGTCGCGCTGCTGGGCCCGGCCGGTCACCGGAGCGAGAACGATCTGACCAACGTCATCTTCTACTTCCGGCATCCAGAGGTGCTGGGCCGCAAGATCCTCCCGCACGAGCGGGACCTGCAGCAGGACTGGATCACCGTCAGGAACACGATCGTGCGACCGATCCTGCAACGACTCGCGACGGCCCCGGCTAGCGCCCCCGCAACCACCGGACGGACCGGAATCTCGTCGGCCGGCCTGCGCTGGTACGGGCGCGGCGAGGCGACCGACGAGCTGATGGTCTTCATGCGAGCGGTGTACGACCGCCAGGTTAAACAGTCGGACGGCGGCTTCGTCGACACACTGCCCGATTCCGCCCTGGGAAAGATCGTGGGCAGGCACCGGGCTCTGAAACCTGCCGCGGAGCAAGTGAAGGCGCTGCTGGATGCGGCCGAAGCGGCACTCGCGGCCGAGGGCCCGCCGCGCGTGGCAATCGGCATCACGAGCGCCTATCGATCAGCCGACGAGCAGTGGGCCATCTGGCAGGGCAAGGGCCACGGAGGGGCGAAGGGCTTTCCGCACTACTACGCTGCGACCAAGAAGCAGCGTGGGGACCAGGACCCTCATGGTCCCGCGGCAGTGGACTTGCTGGCGAGGCTGATGAAGAAGTGCATCGCCGCACCGGGCTACAGCAACCACCAGGACGGGCTCGCCGTCGACTTCGGCACCGCCGAAACAGGCCATCCACTCGGCAAGATCGGCCCCAACTCCTGGTTCCACAAGTGGCTGGTGGCCAACGCCCACCGTTTCGACTTCGGTCCCTACGCAACCGAGGCCTGGCACTGGGTCTACAAACCGAAACCCGCCACCGCCACCGAAGCCGAAGCCTGGCAGCCCGAAGAACTCAGCTCACCTGACGAAGGTGACGAGGACGCGGGGCAGCTAGCGGAGGCGTCCTCGGAGGCGTGAAGGAGTGGGCTCCAGCTGGGTGAGGCTGAAGCGGGGCTCCAGGCCTATTTCGTGGTGGAGGAGGCGGCGGTAGCGGTCGTAGGCGCGGCGGGCCTCGACGATGTTGCCTTCGTGGAGGTGGACCTGGGCGAGGGTGCGCTGGGCGCTTTCGCGTAAGGGTTCGACGCGGACGGCGGCGAGGGCCGGTTCGACGGCTTCGGGGGCCCGGTCTTCTTCGATCAGGCGGGTGGAGAGGGCTTCCAGGCCGTGGAGCATGCGTTGGCGGACGCGTTCGCGGTCGAAGACGACCCATTCGTCCTGCCAGCCGGGGAGGAGCTCGAAGACCTCGCGGTCGGCGTGCCACCAGCGGAGGTCCTCGGTGGTGGCGGAGCCGTCGATGAGTCGGCCGGCCCAGGCGCAGGCGACCTGGACGTCGACGCGGATCGACGGGTCGAGGACGACCGCGCTGCGATTGGCGGTCAGCAGGCCCAGTCCGCTGGATCGCAGGCGCCACAGGGCGGTGCGGAGTCTGGACGAGGCTAGGCGGTCCGACAGGTCCGGCCACAGGGTGCGCGCGATGGTGCGCCGGTCCATCCGCCGCCGGTGCAGGCAGACGAGTGCGAGCAGACGTTGGGAGACTTCGGGCGCGTCCCACGTCTCCCCGCCGTACGTGACGACGGGCCCGTCGAACAGGCACACCGTCACTGGATGTGCCCCGTGGGACGTAGCGGTACCTAGCACGGTGGCTCCCCCCTGCCACACCTCGGGCAGCTGTCCGAGGTACCCCCGCAGGGAATTACTGACCTGGTCAGTATCGCGCCGGGTCCCGCCGGTCGCAATGGCCGGTCGTCAGCCCTCGTACGCCGTCTTGGCGCGTTGCGACATCGCCCTGCGCTCCGCGAACACAGCCTGTACGGCGGGATCGGCGCGCGGCAGCGGGTCGCGGTGCGCGTCGAGCACCGATCCCGGCGTCTCGAAGCTGTAGACGACCTCGTCGCTCGCGGCGTCGACCGTCACGGCCGGGTTCATCACGACGGCCTCGACAGCGGCGTAGCTGGTCCGCAGTTCGGTCACCAGGTAGTCGATCTGGGCGTCCAGGTCGAACAGGATGCCAGTGCCGGCCGGCCGGTTGCCGTACCGGTGCGCGAACAGCCCACGGCGTCGAGGTGCCCAGGTCCACTGCGCCAGACCGACTCCCGGCTTCAGTGGTCCTTGCTTGGCGGCTTCGTCGCGGTTCATCACCTGGGCCGGCTCCCAGTCCTGCGACTTGTTGGCGAAGTCCAGGGATCGCATCGGGGTCAGCAGCGCGCTGCCCTCGAGCCGGCTCGGAACGACCTCCGACTCCGCGGTGAGGTTGCCGACGATGCCGGCCGCGCCGTTGACGGGGTATCCGTAGCCGTCGACCAACCGGGCGACGACGTACCGGAGTCGTTCGGTCGAGGGGACGCTCGGCCAGTCGATGATCGGGCCGCGCGCGGTGACGTGCGGGATCAGTGCCTGCGCGCGCGGGTCCGCGGCGGTGACGGCGGGATCGACGCAGAGCAGCGGGTCGGCGTTCTCCGACGGCGAGACGATGTGGCGGCCGCAGAAGATCGCTCCGGCGACCAGGCGTGCGTTCGCGGCCGGGTCGGCGATGAGCCGGTCGATGCCGACCACCCCGCGGGCCTGCCAGGACTCGACCCAGGTCCACTCCTCGTCGCTGAGCGGACCGGATTCGTCGAGCGACCTGACCCGGGCAACGCCCAGGCCTGAGGTGGTCGTTCCGCCCGGCTCACCGAACCGGCGGAAGGCCCAGTCGAGATCGCCGGAAGCCATCAGCCGCTGCAGGCCGGACACGTGCTGCGGGTTGGTCTCGGCCTCGAAGATCAGCGCGTACACGGCGGCGTAGTTGTCGACCAGCCGCGACTGCAGGACCTCGTCGACCGGTCGGCCGTCGCGCAGCAGCTGGCGGACGCTCGGCGCGCGGTACGGATGGTTGAACTGCGACGCGTCGATCGCGTCGCCGGTCCAGTGGATGTGCGCGGTCGGTGGAGTCTCGGCGAGGATCTGCGCGTCGAGCTGATCGCGGCGCAGGGTGAGCAGCCCGCCGACCCACGCCCGCGCGTCCCGGAAGCACCGGTCGAGCTCGTCGAGCAGGTTCTGCGGGCCGACCGTTCCGTTGCGCAGCGACCGGGCCAGGTGCCACCCGGCGTCCTCGGCGATCAGGTCGTTGATCGGGTCGCGGCCGAAGACGTCCCACAGCTCCAGGTGCCACAGCTCGTAGGCGACGAACAGGTCGCGGATGCGTTCGTCGGACCAGTCGTGGTACTTCACGCCGGTCGCCCAGTGCATCAGCTGGCTCTCGTTGATGTCGTTGCCTCCAGCAAGGTCCGGGTCGAGCGCGGCGTTGGAGCGAGCGGCGCAGTCGAGACCGTCGACGTCGTGGCGGCCGAGCAGGAACGGGCCGTCGATGTGGTCGAGCTCGCGCCGGTTCGCGACGGTCAGTACGGCGGTCGCGGCGCCGACGTCGTCGAGCAGACCGGCCAGTCCCGGTACGTCGGACAGACCGGGCACGCGGATGCTGTTGAGGGCCGGCGTCATCTGCTCCCAGCGGTCCGGCGTACCGCAGATCGTCGTCACGACGCCTGAGGTGTTCTGCGCGCCGATCCTGGCGATCGCCTCGAGGCCGGTGATCGGCGAGGGCGATGCGAGATAGCGGTCCAGGTAGCGCGAGCGGAGAACCTGAACGAAGCGGTCGGTGTCGGCGAAGTGCCTGCCCGCTGTGGCTTTGACCTGGGCGCGCACCCGGATCAGTTCCAGTACGCCGCGTACGTCGGTGTCGAGGTCCTGCGCCCGCACGAGTCCCAGTGGGGCGACGCCGTTGCCCGCGACGGCGAGCCGGGCCTGGATCGCGGCGCAGACGGCCGCGGCCAGTGTGTCCAGGAAGGCCGGGTTCGTCGCCGACCCCGCGCGGGTGCTGTTGGTGAGGTCGCAGATCTCCAGCAGCGCGACGTTCGTCGCCGACGCGTGCCGGTCCCGGACGACGACGCCGAGGTCGGCCGCGAGCACGCCGCCGGCCGTCGTACCGATGGCCGCGGTGATCGACCGGTGCAGCTCCTGGGCCAGCAGGCGATCGCCGTCGGTCGACTGCCGGCTGACGAACACCTCGGTCGAGTCGTACGACGGATCGGGGTGACCGTTGAAGTGCAGGGAGACGAAGTAGTCCGCCTCAACCATGCGGGCGAACCCGGCCCGGCTGCCCAGCGACAGGTTCGTGTCGCTGTCGCGGGTGAGCAGCACGGTCGCCGACCCGCCCAACCGGTCGCGGACGCGCCGGGCCAGGTCGAGCGTCGCGGTCTTCTCGGAGACCCCCGCGCCGAACAGGTGGTCCGCGGTGGAACCGGCCACGTCCTGACTTCCCCCGTGCCCGGGGTCGATGACGACGATGGGGTGGGTCAGGGTGGGCATGGTGTCTCCTTCTCGGTCGGCTCAGGTGCGTGGGGGAGCCGGGGTCGATGCCGGGTTCGCGGCCGGGTTCGGGGTGGCGGCCTGGATCTGGCCGATGACGCCGGAGTCGGCGAACCGCTCCAGCGGGAATACGTCGCTCTCGAACTTCAGGTCGAGCTCGCCGGACAGGTCGACGGCGACGTTGATGTCGTCGCTGGCCACCTGCTTGGCGGTCTGGACGTACGCGACGCTGGTGCGCTGGGAGGCGTTGCCGAAACCGAACCAGCCGGCCGCCGCCTGGTTCTCGTGCTTGAAGTCGAACTGGGTGGCGTTCTCGGCCTGCCCGGTGTCGTGGGCGTCGATGTGGAAGTCGAGCTTGGCGCGCACCCGGCCGCTGGTGACGACGATCCGGTTGATCCCCATCAGCACCATCGTCGACAGCACCTGGTGGCGGTTCTGCGCGAGCTGCCGGCGGGCGGCGGGCACCAGGACCTGCTCGACGGTGTCCTCGTCGATCCGGGTGTCGGGCGGTACGCCGAGGTCGGTCTGGAGGTCCGGGGCGGGCAGGTCGTCAGCTCCTTCGCGGATCTTCGCCTGCGGGCTCTGGCCGGTGGTGTCGACGGCGATGTGGCCGGGGTACTTCGAGGCGAGGTAGTCGCGGGCCTGGTTGTCGGTGATGTTGTCGGACATGAACTGGTCGACGGTCTTCGCGACGTTGGCCAGCAGTTCGCCGTACGCCTCCATCTGCTGGATCGAGGCGTTCACGATCGCGTTGAAGGTGCCGCGGATGAGGTCGGAGACGAAGCGCGGGAAGTCGATCGCGCCGAGCGTCTCCTCGGTGATCCGCGCGACCTGGTCGACGGCGCGGGGTGCGAACGCGGTGTTCTCGTTCGCTGCGGCGCGGGCCCAAGGAGTGGTGGCGCGGCGGGTCTGGCGACGGAGGACGGGGGTCTGGCCGAGGCGTCGCGCCTGACCGAAACCGTCGTCGAGGAGGGCAGCGCTGTACGACGCGACCTTGCCGAGGTCGTGCTCGAGGTTCTGCCGGAGCTCGGGGGAGATTTGGTAGTACGCCGGACTGCTGCGCAGCAGGGCTTGCACCTGCGGGACAACGAGGTTCTCGACAGCGTGCGAGACGTGCACCCCATCGGGATCGGGTGCGGTCGCGAAGGGGCCCGGAAGGGCGGCGGTAGTCATGCGGCAACCTCCGCCCCTTCGGCGACAGGAGTCGAACCTGCTTGCGGCGTGGGGGGTGGTGTGGGCGTTGGTGGGGCGGTGGGGGCTGGGCGGAGGGGCGCGATGGCGGGGGCTTCGGTGTGGGTGATCGGCGTACGGGGTGCGATGTCCGAGCCCCAGGAGGGTTCGTTGGCGGTGGGGACCGCGGTGTTCGAGCGGATGGTGTCGACCTGGGCGCCGGGGGCGAAGCGTTCGAGCGGGATGGCGTCGGCGCGGAAGTGGATCTCGACCTCGCCGGTCAGGTCCGCGGCGACGTTGAGCTCGCTGAGGGACTGCGATCGGCTCGACGTCACGTACCCGACGGACATCGTCGCGGCGACCGACCACGGGCCGAAGCCGACCGAGCCGGACGCTCCGGTGTGGAAGTCGAAGTCGGAGGCGTGCTGTTGCGCGGCCCGGTCGGTCGTGTCGATGTGGAAGTCCATCGACGCACGGATCTTCCCGGCGGTGACGAGGATCCTGTTCATCCCCATCAGGACGAGCGTCGACAAGGTCTGCAGCCGGTTCTGGGCGAGCTTGCGGCGAGCGGCGGGGAGCAGGACCGACTCGTACGCGTCCTCGTCGCCGGGGGAGACGTCGTCGGTCAGCAGCAAGGACTCGCGCCACGACGGAGCCGGTGCGTCGTCAGCGCCCTCCTGGGCAACGAGTACTGGAGGCTTGTCGTCGGACAGCCGGATCTGCGCTGGATAGGTCGCGACCAGCCAGTCGCGCGCCTGGTTGTCGGTGATGTTGTCGACCATGAACTGGTCGACGGTCTTGCTCACGTTCTCCAGCAGCCGCGTGTAGGCCTCCATCTGCTGGATCGAGCTGTCCACGATCGCGGTGAAGGTCCCGCGGATCAGGTCCGCCACGAAGTCCGGGAACGAGATCGCCCGCAACGTCGCCGCGGTCACGCGCGCAATCTGATCCGCGGCTGCCGGGGCAAAATCCTCAGAAGCAGCTAATGCTTGTACGCCGTCCCGAGCAGGACGTTCCACCAGCACAGGCGTCTGGCCGAGCTGCCGGCTCGTGGCCCAGTCGTCGCGGACGCACTCGGCGGCGTACCCGGCGATCTTGCTCAGGTTGTGCTCCAGCGAGATCCGGTCCGGATCGGGCAAGTTCCGAAAGGCAGCCGACCCGTCGAGCAGCGCCCGGACCTCCCGCCGCACCAGATCCCGCGTGACGCCCAGCGGATGCAGCCCGTCGACACCCGGCGCCGCGTCGTACGGCGCCGGAAGTGGCACGGTCCGCTCAGCCATCTCACGCAGCCCAGGTCTGTTCGAGGCCCGCGTGCAGCAACCAGGTCGCGGCCGCGTCGCGCACCTGCTGCGGCGGTACGTCGGCCGGCGTGCCGGTCCACGCGATCACGACCTGACCGCTCTGCCCCTGCCCGACCAGCCCTTCGATGTCCGGTTGCTCGTTCGGCTCCCAGGTCGCGCGGACGACGTCCCACGGCGACCGCCCGCGGACCAGCGCGACGATGCCCGGATGGCTGATCACCTCGACCGATCGCCGGACCTGCTCGGTGATCCGGCGGCCGACGACGAGCGTCGCGCCGTACTGGCGAAGGGCCAGGTTCTCGCGCATCCGCCCGACGGCCCGGCTGATCTGACTGCGGAGATGACTCGGCGGCGGCCGGTTCCAGCTCTCGGCTTCGTCGTACGCCGTGATCGCCGAGCACAGGTCGCTGAGGAGCTGCGGGAAGTCCCGGTTGATCAGCTCGAAAGACGCAGCAGACGCCGTACCGAAGACGCGCGCGAACAGCTGCTGCCGTGCCGCTACAGGCAGCCACTCCCGAGCAGCCGACGCGACGTCCTCCAGCAACTCGGCGGCCTCCACGGACGTGAGGTCGAGCGAGGCCCGGTTCGCGACCAGCAGCTCCACGGCGACGAGCAGTCCTGTTTGCTCCAGCTCGGCGGTCAGGTAGAGACCGGCCAGCGCATCGAGCGCGGCCGCGTCGATGTCTGCCGTCCCCGGATCGACCAACGGCGGTACGTCGAGCCGGAACGGATCGTCGCCGGCGACCACCGCGGGCGCGGCCAGCCGCACCGCGCGATCGGCGGTGAGCACGGAGACGGCGAGGTCCAGCGTCATCAGGGCGTGGCCGGTTCTCTCGGCTGCGTCGTCGGCAGACTCGGCTCCTGCAGGCCGAGCAGCGTCGTCATGCTGTCGAGCGGGTAGGTCTCGGTCTTGAACCGCACGCTCACGTCGCCGGTCAGCTTCGCCTTCAGCTCGATCGCGGCCTCGGACTCGTCGGTGCGGGACGTGGTCACGTTGACGCGGGTCTTGGACTCGCTGGTCCACGACGGCGAGAACCACCCGGAGAACATGCCGCTGCGCGAGTTGGACTTGTGCCGGTAGTCGTACTCGGTCGCCTGGGTGGCGGTCTGGGTGACCCGGTCGGTGGTGTCGAGCTGGAAGATCACCGCCGCCTTGATCGTCCCGTCGGTGACGACCAGCCGGTTGATGCCCATCATGACCATCATCAGCAGCATCCGCTGCCGGTCGATCGCCATCTGCTGGCGGGCGGCGGGCACCAGGACTTCCTCGGTGACGTCCTCGTCGAGCGAGTCGACCGGGAAATCGAGCCCGAGGTCCTTGAAGAAGTCCGGCATCTCGCTCTCGTCGGCGTCCTCGCGCGGCACTACCTTCGGCTGGTCGCCGGCGATGTCGACCTGGAGGTGCTCGGGGTACCGGTCGGCCAGGTAATCGCGCGCCTGGTTCGGCGTGACGTTGTCCTTCATGTACTCGTCGACGCTCTTCGACACGTTCTTGACCAGCTCCGCGAAGGCCTCCATCTGCTGGATCGTCGCGTCCACGATGGCCTGGAACACGCCTTGGATCAGCCCGGACACGAAGCCCGGGAAGTCCACCGACGCGACCAGTCCGGCCAGTACGTCGGCGCCGGCCTGCGCCGCGACGCCACCGCCCTGGTCGGCGAACTTCTGACCGGCCGTGTCGACGGGCGGCGTGTCCGCGAGTGCTCGCGGCGCGTCCTGCGCGACAGCGGCAGCCAGCGGTACGCCGTACGTCTCACCGCCCGCGTCGGCGAGGTACTGGCCGATGTTGACCATGTCGTGGGCCAGGTCGCGCCGCTTCTGCTCCGGCAGCGCCTTGAACGTCGGGCTCTGTTCGAGGACCTCCCGGACCTCTTGCCGTACGAGCGGGATCGTCGGTCGCGCAGCGCCCTGGAGCACGGCGGTCATGGCCGTGGGTCCCAGGGCGACGAGGTCCGCCGGACACCGGCCGCAACCGGCACAGCTTCCACCGGTACAACGTCAATCGGCTCAGCCTCGACCAGCACACTCGGCCGCATTTGGATCGCCAGCCGCGGCCCGAGATCAGGCCGTACGACGACCGACAGCACCGACAACTCCCCGGGGGACACACAGCCCGACGGCGTCATCGCCGTGACCCAGTTCTCCAGCGCCGCCAACCCCTGCGGCCGTTCGACGAGTTGCAGCTGCAGCAGCGACGCCACGTTCGGTGGGATGTCGGGAATCGCTTCGAGGTCGACGTCGAGCCGTAGCTCCATCCCGGCCGGCGCCGGCCGCAGACACAACAGCGTCGTCGACGGCGGCAGGACGAAGCGCGCTCCGAGCACGAAGGCCAGCGCGTTCACCAGCCGGGCGTGCTGCTTGCCGAGTCCGAAGCGGTCCATCAGCGGCCGCAGGTCCGCCAGCCGCAACGCACCGTCGACCGCGAAGACGAGTTCCTGGCTGCCGTAGCTGCGCCCGCACCGCACAGTCGTGAACGCGGGGCGCAGTGCGGGCATCGCGTCCAAGGCAGCGCTGACCGTCTCGTGAATCGGGCCGGCCAGCGAGTCGGTAGTCTGCGGCCCCCACGCATAGGTCACCTGGCTCTCGCGGACACCACTCTCGTCGAAGGACGACGTGAACCACGCGTCGTCGCTGCCGTACCGCAACGGTTCGCTGCGGCCGTCGAGCCACGACAGCGCCTGCGACCCGAAGCTGCCGCCGACCACCTGGCGCATCGCCTGGGTCGTCCCGCTGACCCGGGCCGCCTGATCGGCGTACGGGTCGCTCGGGCTGAGGTCGAGCGACAGCGAGCGGGGACTGCGTTCGGCGAACCGGGTCTCGAACACGTGCGGGCGACGGTAGGCGGCCGCGCCCCTGGGCAGCGACAGCGACTCGTCCAGGTAGTTGCCGAGGACATCTACCGGGTCGGCGGTCCGCAACGACCGGGCCGCCGACGTCAACAGCCTCCGCGCGCCGCGGGAGGCGGGCTCGCTGGTCACCATCTGGTCGTCACCCCGTCGTCAGTTCGCGCCGAAGAGCTGGTTCAACTGGTCGGCGGTCGGCATCTGCCCGGAGCCGACCATCTGCATCAGCTGGTCCCGGACCACGGTGGAGTCGCTGCCCCCGTAGCCGCCCATGGCGGGCAACGAGTTGCTCGACTGCACCTCGCGCGGCTGCGCCGCGTCGAACCGTTGCGAGTCGGTGACCGCGCTCGCGGCCAGCCAGTTCTCGACGTGGCCCAGCAGCCGCTGGTACTCGGCCCGCGAGAAGACCGCGCGCCCGCCGTTCTGCTCGGCGGTCGGGAACAGCGGCATGCTGATCCGGTTCGCCGCGATGTCCAGCGACTTCGACGCCAGCAGGTCGATGATCTCCTTGCCCGTGCTGGCCAGCGTCAGCTCCTTGCTGATGTTCGGCGCGCGGCCGGTGCTCATCGTGTTCACCCGCTCGACGACCTGCCACGGGCCGATGACGGCGTAGGCCTTCTGCACCTCCGGGTGCTCGATGATCTCGACGCACTGCCGGATGTGGTTGCCGATCCGCTGGGCCGCGAACTGCGCGTACGCCCAGCCGTGCAGCGACGCGTACCCGAGCAGGTCCCGGGCGGTCTTGCGGACGCCCGCGTCCTGCGGCTGCGGCTTGCGCCGGTCGCGTTCGGCGCCGATCAGGTACTCGCTCAGGAAGGTGGCGCGTTCGCGCTCGGACACGGCCGAGCAGAACCGCAGCAGGTAGTCGTCGAGGTCCTTGATCCGGTCGTACTGGATCTGCCGCGCGGCCGGGTCCAGCCGGTCCCGGGCCTCCCAGACGTACGGGTCGTACAGGCGTCCGGCCGCACCGTTGATCGCGAGCACACCCTCCCGCCAGTCCTGCGCGCTCTGGTCGACCGCGGACATCAGACCGGCCCGGTCGAGGTGCATCGCGGCGCCGATCATCGAGCAGGACCTGATGTTGGTCGGCTCGTAGACGCCCTGCGAGCTGTCCTCGGTGACGATGTCGGGCAGTTCGAGCGAGTCGTACGACGGGGTCTGACCGACGAAGTCGTCGAAGGCCGACCGCACCTTGGCCGCCAGGTTGTCGTCGACCGGCCCGCGCTCGAGCACCGCGTCCGAGACGCCGGCCAGCTCCTGGACGGTCGCGCCCTCGTCGCCCTTGATCGCGGAGATCTCCTCGGCGATCTCCACGTACACGTCGATGTAGCGGATCCGGCGGCCGTTCTGCGCGGCCAGCCGGAAGGTGGCCATTGTCTCGGCGAGCGTGTAGCCCTCGTCGAACTGGTCGACGAACGCGTCGTCGAAGCCGGGGCTGCCCGGGTCGAAGTAGCTGTCGCGGATCAGCGCGCCGGTCACGTAGGCGCGGTGCGCCTTGGCCGTCGGCGTCGACAGATCGACGTCGCGGTCCCGGAACAGGCGCTTGACCGCCTTGGTGTACTTCTCGGCGTCGAAGGTGTCGGGAAGCCCTCGCTCGTCGATCGTGAAGTCGTCAGCGGGGTTGTTGTCGTCGGCCATGCTCGTGCTGTCCTTCCCTGGGTCGTCTGCCCGGCCGAGCTGCACCCGTACGGCGGACAGCAGCTGGTCGTCGGTGAGCTCGTCGGTCCTGAGCGCGGCCGGTGCGCCGCCCTCACCCGTCGCCCGGGCGACGGCGTCGTGACCGAGCACGGTCATCAGCCGGTCGCGCAAGGAGCGGGGGTTCGTGCCGACCGGATCCGTCACGTCCTTACGGACCCGGCCGAACTGCTGGCGCTCGGCGCTGGACAGCGTCGGCCACAGACCGGCGATCCACTGGCGCAGGTCGTCGTACGTCGTGTCCTTCTCCAGGCCCAGCTCGGCCTGGTCCGACGGGTAGCTGTCCGGGAACAGCGTCTGGAACGCGAGGTGGGCCAGGCGTTCCTCGGGGGTCAGGTCGGTCATGGTCGGTCTCCTTGCGGATGGCTCAGCTGCTGGTCCAACAGTGCGAGTGCGGCGGCGACGTCGAGGACGCCGGCGCCGACCTCGCCCGGTGGCGAGTGGCTGCGCCGCGCGGACCCGGTGAGCAGGGACTTCACCTCGTCCGCGCCGAGCGTTCTGCCCTGGCGGCGCGCGTGGGCGATGAGGAGAGCGGCGGCACCGGCGACGAACGGGGCCGCGTGCGAGGTACCGGAGGCGCGCCGGTAGCCGCGACGGCCGACACCGACAATTCGTTCGCCCGGAGCAGACAGGGCCAGGTGGCCGCCGTACGTGCTGAAGGTGGAGCGGGTGCCGTCCGGGCGGACCGAGCCGACGCTGATCACGTCCGGATCGGCGGCCGGGTAGTAGTTCTCCTCCAGGCCGGAGTTCCCGGCGGCGGCGACCAGGACGCAGCCGTTGCTGCGGGCGTAGGCCAGTACGGCGCGGTGCGGGATCGCGTCACCGGGCTCGAGACCGGTGGCCGGCGTACCGAAGCTCATGTTGAGGACGTCGGCGCCGAGATCGACCGCGACCTTGAGGCCGACGTCGATGTCGGAGATCGCGCCGATCCCGGTGACCGCGGGCTCGCCGTCGACGGTGGCCGCGGCCAGGACGCGCACCGGCAGCAGCATCGACCGGCCGCCGACGCCGCGGGGGAGCTGCCAGCCCTGCGCGCCGATCACGCCGGCGACGTGGCTGCCGTGGCCGAGGTCGTCCATCGGCGCGAAGTCGAGCCCGGTGCTGTCGCCGAGCAGCGTGGCCTCGTTGCTGACCGGGCGGGTGCCGAGGTCGACGACGTCGTACCCGCTGAGCAGTTTGCGCTGCAGCTCCGAATGGCCGAGCGACACGCCGGAGTCGACGACCGCGACGACGACGCGCTCGTCACCGGGCTCGACGGTGTGTGCTTCCTCGCTGCGCACCATGACGAACGGGGCAAGGACTTCTTCGCGTGTCAGCGGACTCTCGACCGCGACCGTGCTGGTGAGCGCGAGACGGTCCGCGCAGACGTTCTCGACGATGCCGAGGTCGCGGGCGGTGTCGACGACGCGGCTCGCCTGCGACGGGTCGGCGAGTTCCAGCCGGTACGTGCGGGACAGGCCGAGCGTCTCCTCGAGGTCGTCGTACCCGGTGGATCTGGTGCCTACGCGGCCGAGATTGCGCCGGGAGTGGTAGACCGCCGTCGCCCGGAACGCTCCGCCGTACGACGAAAGCAGCCGGTCGAGCCGGCCACCGGTGAGCCTGGCCGACGGACGGGCGGCACCGACGAGGACGTCGAGCTGCGCGGGCACGTACTCGCGCCCTTCGCCGGCCGCGAGGGTCAGCAGGAGGAATCCGGTCCGGCGGTGGTCGATCACGACGGCCCCCGATCGGCCTGCAGCCCGTTGACCTGTGCGGCCTCCGGCCGGAGTTGGAACGCGAGTGCGACGCCGTCGCCGAGCTCCAGCTCGAGCCGGCCCGAGGCTTCGAGATGGCCGAGGTCGATCACCGCGTGATCGTCGGTCGCGGCAACGATCGGTACGCCGATGCCGTCGAGCCGGGCCGAGCCGCCGTTGGTCAGCGCGCCGAGGTTGCGTCCGTCGAGCCGCAACCGCTTGGTGCCGGCCGGGACGCGGACCTCCTGCTCGGTGTTCGGCTGGGCCGACTCCGCGGGCGGGCGCTCCGGCGCGACCTGCCGCACGCTCGGGCTGCCCGCTTGCAGAGCGGCACGCAGCCGGTTGACCGGTACGTCGGCGAAGCGGGCCAGAGCGCCTTCCCCCGAGCTCGAGTTGAGCTTGCGCAGCTGGTCGGCGTTGCGGACGCCGAGGCGTTCGAGCTGGCGCTGCTCCTGCGGGGCCAGGCCGAG
The DNA here is from genome assembly GCF_054781295.1 of Kribbella endophytica. Classification (NCBI taxonomy): domain Bacteria; kingdom Bacillati; phylum Actinomycetota; class Actinomycetes; order Propionibacteriales; family Kribbellaceae; genus Kribbella; species Kribbella endophytica. Next base: position 554,501 of record NZ_BAAGUR010000004.1, on the reverse strand, counting down.
CTCGTCCAGCGACGGGCTCTTGGCGTCGCTGAGGTCGACCGTGTTCTCCTCGATCATCGGGCGGGTGATCGTGGTGAATCCGATCGAGACCGTGCTCGCGCCGGTCTCGCTCGGACCCGAGCTGCGGAACTTGACCTGCCCGTCGTCGCTCAGCTCGACGAAGACCTGCAGGCTGAGGGAGAAGTCCCGGATCGCGTACGTCAGTGGGCGGTTCACGGCCTTGAGCGCCAGCGCGTCCTGCGTGCGGTCGAGCTGCGCGGTCAGTGCCTCCAGGAAGTCCTGTACGGCGTAACTGCTGTCACCCGCCATCGCGCACCGCCTCGACGGTCAACCGGGACATCGCCACCGGCGGCTGGAACCCCGAGATCCAGCGCGAGTGCGGCACCCGGGCGTGCAGGCGTGGGCCGTCCGGACCGGACAGCATCGTCACCTCGAGCGGCACCAGCAGGTCGGCGCGGTCGATGCGCAGACCACCACCCGGTGCGGGACTGATCGCCTCGACCAGTGCCGTCAGGGTCCGGTGCAGCTCGGGCGCGCTCATGACCGCGGAGCCCAGGGATCGAAGGGCTCGGCTGCGACCGCCGGACGCGCGGTCACCGACTGCGGAGTCGGTACGGCGATCGCCTGCGGCGCGGGAGCCGCGGGTGCGGTGCCGTCGGCGGGTGGTTGGGCCGGAGGCGGTGGAATCGCCGGGACGGTCGCGTGCTGGTTGATCAGCTGGATCGCGTTGGAGTCCGCGAACCGTTCGAGCGGCAGGAAGTCGCTGCTGAACACGACCTTCACCTCGCCGGTGAGGTCGGTGCGCACGGTGATGTCGCTCTGCGCGTTGATGTTCGCGGTGTTGACCATGATGCCGTTGCCGGAGAACGTCGAGCGGCCCGACGTCCCGGCCATCGTGCCCATGCTGGTCTGGGTGGAGTCGAACTTCAGCGCGGTCGTCTCGGCGGCGTCGATGTGGAACTGGAGCTTGGCGTTGATCTCGCCGGTGTCGACGACGATCCGGTTCAGGCCGAGCAGCACCATCGTGGCCAGCGTCTGGTGCCGCTGCTCCGCGATGGTCTTGCGGGCCGCCGGGACGAGCACCTCGTCGATCGACACCGGGTCGATCTGGGCCGGGTTGTCGAACCCGAGCTCGGTGAAGAACGTCGGCAGGGTCGCGGTCGGGTCGCTGAGGTCGACCTCCAGACTGGGTGTGGTCCCGCTGACGTCCTTGTAGAGCACGTCGGGGTAGCGGTCGGCCAGGTAGTCGCGGGCGGAGTCCTCGGTGACGTTGTCGCGCATGTAGTCGTCGACGGTCTTGGCGACCTCCTGCAGCAGCGTGGCGTAGGCCTCCATCTGCTGGATGGTCGCGTCGACGATCGCCTGGAAGGTGCCTTTGATCAGCGCGGCCACGAAGGACGGGAAGTCGATCGCGTTCAAGGTGGCGCGGGCGACCTCACCGACCCGGCCGACCGTTCCACCGCCGCCAGGTGCGGGCGAACCGGCCGGCGCCGGCGTCGCACCGCTTCCCTGGCGGGGTACCGGCGCGCCGGCGAGCCCTCGGGCCGGCGTACCGACGTACGCGCCGATGTGCCCGAGCGACCGCAGGACGTCGGTGCGCGTCCGGTCCGGCAACCGGTGGAAGGCCGGCGCCGCGTGCAGCGCGTCCACCACCGCGCCGACCACCGCGCGCGGGTCGCTCTCGGAGGGGACCGGTTGGCTCACGGCACCAGCACCGCGCTCTGGAAGGTGTCCGGTACGGCGGCGTCGCCGACCAGACGGACGATGCGGTCACCCCAGGGCTGCCCGGTCGCCCGGGTGCCGAGTCCGGCGATCGACCGTTGGTAGTCGAGCAGCGGTACCGGCGAAACGCCGCCGGCGGCCACGAGTGCCTGCAGCATGCCGGTGAGCGCGGCGTGCGTGAGCGGGCCGAACTGGTCGTCGACCAGCAGATCTGGCTGCGATCGCTGGAACGCTTCGACGCTGGCCGCGCCGATCGCGCGCAGCGCCTCCTGCAGCAGTTGCGGCGACTGCAGCGCACCGATCGACTCGACCACCCAGGTCATCGCGTTGACGACCCCGCGGTGAGCCGCCCGGTCGAAGAGGATCGCGAGCCCGCGCGGGGTGGCCAGCCCGAGGTCGCCGGCGAAGCGCAGCAACGGATCCAGGAACAGCCCCGAGGCCAGCTCGATCTGCGCTCCCCGGAACGGGACGTGCACGCCCGCGGCGAGGAATCGGCTGAGCCACGGCTCCATCCAGAGGTCGGCGCCGGCGACGGGCTGGACCCGCACCGAGCGGCTTCCGCCCGGGGTCTCCGGAAGGTCCTTGCCGAGCGGGCCCGGCCGGTTCGTGATGGCGAGCAACTCGGCCTGGTCCGGGCCGAAGGTCAGGCCGAACGTGGCCGCGTCCCGGTCGTTCATCAGCGTCAGCAGCTGACCGAGATCACCGGTGTCCTGCGAGAACGCGACGATCCCGAAGCCCAAGCCGGTGTGGAAGCGCTGGTACGCCGGGTGGTCGGTTCCGGCGCCGCCCGCGTACTCGGCGTCGGCGGTGGTCGCCGTGTAGAGGTCGGTGTCCGGGCCGACGTAGAACTCGATCACGGCCCGCTTGTGCTCCGGTAGGAGGGTCGGGGCCGCGGCCCGGGTCACGGTGCCGACCGGCACGGGCTCCTCGGCGTACGGAGAACCGGGCCAGCCGAGGTCGTCGTACTCGTCGGCGACCGGAACGGCCGAGTCCTCGCCGGACAGGTTGCGCGGTTGCTGCTGACCGCTCGGGCTCCAGCGGCCCCAGCCGTCGTCGTAGTTGCTGCTCAGTGGTGCTGGCGTCGGGGCCGGAGGCGGTGGCGGGGGAGTCGGTGCCGAGGAGACGTGCCGGTTGCGCAGGTCGTAACCGTCCTCGCCCTCGACGCGGTCGGCCGCGCGGAGATCCGGGGTCGACACAGCCGGTACGTCGTACGAACGAACCCTCGTCCGGCCGAGCGCCAGCGACGCCGTGCGGACCGACGGCTTCAGCATGCTCAGCGGTACGCCGAGGCTGTCGGTCGCGGTGTGGCCGCGGAAGCCCGGCATCATCGGGACCCCGGCGGCGGCCGCCGCGAGCACCTCGGGCGGCGCGGCAGGGACCGGATTGCTTCCGTTGAGATCGGCGTACCCGACGACCGTGTAGAAGACCTGGGCACCGGCCGGGTTCGCCTGGGCGAACGCGCTGATCGTGCTGACCGGCGCGATGTACCGCCCGTACGCGTCGGCGGAACTGGTCAGGCCGTCCTGCCGCGAGGCGTAGAAGTTGCCCGTCGTGCGCAGCGGGGCGTTCTGGGGAAGGAAGAGTGCCGCGGACGTGGTCAGCAGCACCTCGAAGAACGGCGAGCCGGCCGGATCCACGGCCAGCGTGAGACTCGGGAACGCGTTGCTGAGGGCGCGCGTGGTCGCGCGCACTGTTGGCGCGGTGACACCCATGGAAAAGCCCTGAGCCGGTGCGACCGGCGCCGGTACGACGAGCAGCGCGGCGATGTCGATCTTGCCCGGGTCCCAGTGCGTGTTCTGCGGGACGTGCTGGTGACCGACCCAGCCGGTCGAGGCGGCCCACTGCTCGAGCGACAGCCGCGTCGTACCGTTCACGCCGTACGACGCGTCGCCGTCGAAGACGTGGTTGGCGACGTTCGCGACGCCCGCGTTCGCCTCGGTCCAGCGCATCCACTCGCCGAGCACGCGGAACTTGTCCGCGTCCGCCGTCGCCATCGTCGCGCTGTCCTTCGCGAAGCCGATGATCTCGATCTGGATCGCACCGAACCGGTTGGTCTCCGGGTCACCGGCCGGATTCGCCAGGGCGCGCGCGGCGACGGTGGTCGGGTAGTGCTGCCACAGCTGGACCGTGCCGCCGTTGCGGCCGACCGTGAAGTGCGGAGGATCCGGGTACGCCGGGAGGTTGTTGCCCTCCGTCGTGTGCAGCACGCCGCGACGCGTCGTGGTCGTGTAGCTGCCACCGATCGCGGTCTGCTGCACGTTCCGGACCGCGGTCGGGTGCCACCCGCCGGAGCGCGCGTCGCCGGTGTAGGCGTCGGCCGCCGTACGGGTTCCGCCGCCGACCTCGCCGTCGCAGCCGATGCCCGCCGACAGCTGGAACGCCTTGACCGCCTGGTCCGTCGCGGCGTCGAACGTGCCGGTCGGACTGGTGAGCGCGATCAGGAACCCCTTGTCGATCAGCCACTGCTGCAGCTCGGTGACGCCGTCGCCGGTGGACCCGACCTTCAGCGTTCCGGTCCCAAATGTCATGGCTGCCTCCAGATCATCGATGGCCGGTGGCGACCTGGTGCGGACCGCCGGCCCGGATCGGCGCGATCAGGGCCTCCAGGTGAACCGACGGAAGGATCCCCAGCTCGGTGAACAGCAACGCCCGAAAGCGTTCGTACTGACGCAACGCCTCGGCGTCGTTGGCCTCCGCGAGATGAGCCCGGACCAGCACCCGGTGGGCGCTCTCGCGCAGCGGCTCGGCGGCGACGGCTGCCAGCCCGGTCTCGATCGCCGCGGCGACTCGCCCCGAAGCGAGCAGCCGCGTGCTGAGTGCTTCGAGCGCGTGCAGGCGCAACTGCCTGAGGCGCTCGCGATGCTCGGTGACCCAGGGCTCGTACCAGTCCGTCAGGAGATCGCCGGCGGTCAGCAGTTGGGTCGCGGACTCGGCCGGCCGGATGTCGCGGTCGGCCAGGATGTCCTGGGCCGCCTGTTCCGCGAGGCGCGCGTCGACCACCACGTGCGGACCGAGCTGCAGCCGACCACCTGGGCAGCCGACGAGGTCGGCACCTGCCCGTCGTACGTGCCACATCGCCGAGCGAAGATTGCCCTGGGCGCGGCCCTCCTCGACGTCCGGCCAGAGGCTGTAGGCCACGTGCCCGCGGCTCGTCGCCGCACCCGCCAGCGCAAGGAACGCGAGCAGGCGGCGAGCACCGCTGGACAACGCGGTGCTGCCGCCGGGCAGCACGAGGTCGAAGCTGTGCAGCAACCGGAGCCGTGGCACCACGGTTTCGCCGGACGGAGTACCGGGTAACCGGCACTCGACGGCGTCGTGCACCAGAACGGCCGACGCGAGCTGCATGCCCTCACGATGACCTAGGGCCATCACCTCGACGTTCCGCCAACGTCACCACCGCGTTCCTGCACCGTCCCCCGAGCATCACCGGAGCTGGACTAGTGCAGTGCTTGGTCGATCAGCGTGGCCTGCTCCTGGGCGTGACGTTTGCCGGAGCCCGTGGCCGGGGCGGCCGAGCGGGGGCGGGAGATGACCTGCAGCGGGTTGGTGAGTTGCGGGTTGAGCTCGGCGAGCAGGAAGGTCCAGGCGCCTTGGTTGCGCGGTTCGTCCTGGACCCAGAAGGTTTCGGCGTTGGGGTAGGAGTCGAGCACGGCGCGCAGTTCCTCGGCCGGGAGCGGGTAGTACTGCTCCAATCGCACGAGCGCTACGGCGTGGTCGTTGGTCTTGGTGAGCTCGGCCAGGAGTTCGTAGTACAGCTTGCCGGAGACGACCAGGGTGCGTTGTACGGCGGACTTGTCGGTGATGCGTGGGTCGTCGATGACCGGCTCGAAGCCGCCGCCGGTCAGGTCGGTGACCGGGCTGGTCGCGCCGCGGGTGCGCAGCATCGACTTCGGGGTGAACACGATCAGCGGGGTGGAGCCCGCGTGTGCCTGGCGGCGGAGGAGATGGAAGTACGACGCCGGCGTGGACGGCTGCGCGACGGTCAGGTTGTTCTCGGCGCACAGTTGCAGGAAGCGTTCGATCCGGCCCGACGAGTGGTCGGGGCCGCGCCCTTCGTAGCCGTGGGGGAGCAGCAGCACGAGCGAGGACCGCTGGTTCCACTTCTGCTCGGCCGAGGAGAGGAACTCGTCGACGACGATCTGGGCGCCGTTCACGAAGTCGCCGAACTGCGCTTCCCAGAGCACCAGCGCGTCCGGGCGTTCGACCGAGTAGCCGTACTCGAAGCCCATCGCGGCGTACTCGCTGAGCAGCGAGTCGTAGATCGAGAACCTCGCCTGGTCGTCGGCCAGGTTGGTGAGCGGCAGCCATTCCTGGCCGTTGGCGCCGTCATGCAGTACGGCGTGACGCTGCACGAACGTGCCGCGACGCGAGTCCTGCCCGGCCATCCGGACCGGCGTACCGTCGAGCAGGAGTGAGCCGAAGGCCAGCAGTTCGCCGAAGGCCCAGTCGATGCCGCCGGAGCGACTCATCTCGTGCCGCTTGCCGAGCAACTGCGCGAGCTTGGGGTGCACGGCGAAGCCTGCGGGCGGGTTGACGAACGCGTCGCCGATGGCGTGGATCGCCTCGGTCGACACAGCAGGTATCACAGCCGGTACGACAGCCGCCGGCTCCTCGGCCGCGGCGGAGATCGCTTCGCGCGTCTCGACGAAGGCCCGTTCGAGCCGCTCGTGGAAGTCGCGGTCGGCCTGCTCGTACTCCGCGCGGGTGATGTCCCCACGCCCGACGAGCGCTTCCAGGTACAGCGTCCGAACGCTCCGCTTCGCCTCGATCAGGCTGTACATCCGCGGCTGCGTCATCGACGGGTCGTCGGCCTCGTTGTGCCCGCGACGCCGGTAGCAGACCAGGTCGATCACGACATCCCGCCCGAACCGCTGCCGGTAGGCGAACGCCAGCGAGGCAACGCGCACGACTGCTTCGGGGTCGTCGCCGTTGACGTGGAACACGGGCGCCTGGACCGACTTCGTGACGTCGGTCGAGTAGACCGAGCTGCGACCCTCGGTCGGCAGTGTCGTGAACCCGACCTGGTTGTTCAGGTTGATCCGGACCGTGCCGCCGGTGGAGTAGCCGCGCAGCCGCGACATCTGCACGGTCTCGGCGACGACTCCCTGGCCGGCCATCGCCGCGTCGCCGTGCACGGTGATCGGCAGGGTCGCGAAGGTGCCGGGTCCACGCCGGTCCTGCTTGCCGCGGACGATGCCCAGCAGTACGCCGTCGACCGCGTCGAGGTGTGAGGGGTTCGCCGCGAGGTAGACCGGGAGCTCCTCGCCACGAGCTCCGCGATAGATCCCCTCGGTGCCGAGGTGGTACTTCACGTCACCCGAGCCGTCGCTGTCGTCGGTGCCCTGGAACTCCCGGAAGATCTGCGCGTAGGTCTTGCCTGCAATGTTCGTCAGCACGTTCAGCCGGCCGCGGTGCGCCATCGCGATAGCCGCGCCGTCGAGCCCCGCCTCGGCCGCACCGGCCAGCAGCGCGTCGAGCAGCGCGATCGCCGACTCACCGCCTTCGAGGCTGAACCGGGTCTGGCCGATGTACTTGGTCTGCAGGAACGTCTCGAACGCCTCGGCCTCGTTGAGCTTCCCGAGGATGCGCAGCTGCTCGTCGTGGCTCGGTTTCGCGTACGGGCGTTCGAGCCGTTCCTGGAACCACAACCGCTGCTCGGGGTCCTGGATGTGCATGTACTCGACGCCGATCGTGCGGCAGTAGGCGTCCCGCAGTACGCCGAGAATGTCGCGCAGCAGCATCGTGCGTTCCGACCCACCGAAGTCGCCGGTGACGAACTCGCGGTCGAGATCCCAGAACGTCAGCCCGTGGCTGGCCAGGTCGAGATCGGGGTGCGACCGCTGCACGTACTCCAGCGGATCGGTGTCGGCCATCAGATGACCGCGAACGCGGAACGCATTGATCAGCGCCTGGACCCTCGCGGTCTTGTCCACCGCGCTGGCCGCGTCGACGTGGATGTCGCGGGCCCACCGGATCGGCGCGTACGGGATCCGCAGCGCGGCGAAAATCTCCTCGTAGAAGCCGCCGCCACCGGTGAGCAGTTCGTCGATCCGGCGCAGGAACTCACCGGACGCCGCGCCCTGGATGACGCGGTGGTCGTAGGTGCTGGTCAGCGTGACCGTCGCGCCGATCGCCAGCTCGGCGCGCGCGGCGTCGCTCATGCCCCGGTACTCGGCGGGGACCTCCAGCGCGCCCGCGCCGACGACGCAGCCCTGGTGGGTCATCAGCCGCGGCATCGAGTGCACCGTGCCGATCGCGCCGGGGTTGGTGAGCGAGATCGTCGTACCGGCGAAGTCGTCGACGGTCAGCCTGTTGGTGCGGGCGCGCGTGACGAGCTCCTCGTACGCCTGCAGGTACTCCCAGAAGCCGAGGGTGTCCGCGCGCTTGAGGTTCGGTACGACAAGGGTGCGGCTCCCGTCGGGCTTGACGACGTCGACGGCGATGCCGAGGTTCACCGATGCTGGTGTCACGGCGACCGGGCGGCCGTCGAGCTCGTCGTAGTACGTGTTGAGGCCCGGCTGCTCCTTGACGGCCTGGACGAGCGCCCAGCCGATCAGGTGGGTGTAGCTGACCTTGCCGCCGCGGGCCTTGCGCAGGTGGTTGTTGATGACGATGCGGTTGTCGATCATCAGCTTCGCCGCGACTGTCCGCACACTGGTCGCGGTCGGTACGCCGAGGCTGGTGCTCATGTGCGCGGCCAGTGACTTCGCGACGCCACGCAGCGGTACGACGACCGCCTGCGCGTCGTCGGTCGCTGTGGGCGGCGGACCGGGCGGAGTGTCGGCGGGGACGGGCGCGGGCTTCGGCGGGACCGACGTCGTGCGGGCCACGGGCTGCGAGCGTGGTTGGTCGGGGCCTTCGATGACTGGCCCCGTGACGCTGACCGACACTGTCGATCTCCTGCTTTCGTTGAAGGTGTGGGTTGCTCAGGTGTCCTGAAGGGCGGCGTCGAGCGTCCGGTAGAGATCGGCCGGGTCGCTGCCGCTCTTGGCGAGCACGCTCGTCCCGATCACCGCGGCCAGCAGCGCGCCGGCCGAATCGGCAGGGGGACGCCGGCGGAAGGTGATCTCGCCGCTGGCCTGCCCGCGCTCGATCGCGGAACGGAAGGCGTCCTCGATCTGGCCGAACAGTTCCTTGGCGACCGCGGCGACGCTCTCGTCGGCACTGCCGAGCTCGGCGACGGCGTTGACGATCAGGCAGCCGAACCGGTGATCGCCGATCCCCGCCAGCGTCCGCATCGCCTCGCGCAGCCTGGGCAGGACCGGCCCCGGGCCTTCCAGGCCTTCGGCCAGTGCGGCGACCCGGGTGGCGCTGTAGCGCCGCAGGGACAGCTCGAAGAGGTGGTGCTTGCTCTTGAACGTGTTGTAGAGACTGCCCTTGCCGATCCCGAGCTCGTCGACCAGGTTCTGCGGCGTGGTCGCGGCGAAACCCTGCCGCCAGAACACCTCGACCGCCTTGTCGACGACCTGCTCGGCCTCGAACTTCATCGGCCTTCCGATTGCCATGGCACTCATCCTAGACACTTCTGGACCTCCAGTTCAACAAGTCGAGCGGATTTGTGTACTCTCAAGTCAAGAAGTCGGCTGGAAGGGATACGCGGTGTCGTTGATCGGGTCGCACGTGGCGGTCGCTGGTGGTCTGGTGAAGAGCGGACTGGGGGAGGCGGTCGAGGTCGGGGCCGAGATCATCCAGTTGTTCGCGGGCAATCCGCGCAGCTGGGTGCAGCGGGCTCCTGATCCGGCCGGTGACGAAGCCTTTCGCGCGGCGTGTGCGGAACTGCGGTTGCCGGTGGTGGTGCACGCGGCGCACCTGATCAATCTCGGGTCGCCTTCGGACGTCGTACTGGCGCAGTCGGTGGCGGCTCTCGAGGCCACGATGGACCGAGCGGCGGCGATCGGCGCGCACGCGGCCGTGGTGCATGCCGGGTCGCTGGTCGCGAAAGGACGCCGTACGGCGGTGCTCGCGGGGCTGCACGATCTGCTCACGCCTGTCGTCGACCGCGCGGCGCCCGGCGTACGGCTGCTGATCGAGCCGACCGCCGGCGCGGGCGAGGCGATCGCTTCCACCGTCGACAGCACGATCCAGTACATGCTTGCCCTGGACAACGATCGGGTCGGGCTCTGTCTGGACACCTGTCACCTGCATGCCGCCGGTGAGGATCTGACCGATCCGCGGGGAATGGTCGACACGATCGTGGCCGCGCTCGGCCCGGACCGGATCGGGCTGGTCCACGTCAACGACAGCCGGGACCCGCGGGGCTCGCACCGGGATCGGCACGAGTCGGTCGGCCTGGGCGCGATCGGTCCGGCCGGCTTCGAGGCGCTGCTGTCGATCCCGAGCTTGCGTGGCGTTCCCTTGCTCGTCGAGACGCCTACGCACGCGCGGGATGTCGCACTGCTCAAGGCGATCCGGACCTCGTACGACGTCCAGAGCGCGACCGCATGACCCGCAAGCTGAAGGCCATCGCCGGACCTCGCGACCTCGATGGCCTCACCTTCCAGGAACTCGACGAGCTGGCGACGGAGATCCGTGAGTTCCTCGTCGCGAACGTGACGCGCACCGGCGGCCATCTCGGCCCGAACCTCGGCGTCGTCGAACTGACCCTCGCCCTCCACCGCGTCTTCGAGTCGCCCCGCGACTCGATCGTGTTCGACGTCGGCCACCAGACCTACGTGCACAAGCTGCTCACCGGTCGCCACGACTTCACCGCTCTCCGCCGACGAGGTGGGCTCGCTGGATATCCCCAGCGCTCGGAGTCCGAGCACGACGTCGTCGAGAGCTCCCACGCCTCCAGTTCGTTGTCCTGGGCAGACGGCATCTCGCGCGCCCACGCACTCACGGGCGCCGGCGACCGCCATGTGGTGGCGGTGATCGGCGACGGCGCGCTGACCGGTGGACCCAGCTGGGAGGCCTTGAACAACCTCGCTACGGCGGGCGACCGCAAGCTCGTGATCGTTGTCAACGACAACGGTCGATCGTACGCACCGACCATCGGCGCGGTGACCCGCATCCTCGCAACTCTTCGAGCCGACAAGCCCACACCACTGGCGAACCTGGACCTCGAGTACGTCGGCCCGATCGACGGCCACGACCTCCCCGCACTGGAAGCCGCCCTGCACCAGGCAAAGCGCCGCAACTGCCCGGTGATAGTCCACGTGGTCACAGAAAAAGGCCGAGGCTACGACCTCGCAAGGCGCGACTCAGTTGACCAGTTCCATGCAATCGGACCGATCGACGTACGCACAGGCCACTCTCTCCGAGGTTCGGGGAAGACCTGGACCTCGGTGTTCGGTGAGGCCGTCGTCGACCTCGCCTCCAGCAACCCCCGGATCGTCGCCGTCACCGCGGCCATGCTCGGAGCCACCGGGCTCCAGCCCTTCGCCGATCGCTTCCCCGAACGCGTCATCGATGTCGGGATCGCCGAGCAGCACGCCGTCACCAGCGCGGCCGGGCTCGCCTTCGGCGGGCTGCACCCTGTGGTCGCGATCTACGCCACCTTCCTCAACCGAGCCTTCGACCAACTGCTGATGGACGTCGCCCTGCACCGCGCCGGCGTGACGCTGGTCCTCGACCGCGCAGGCGTCACCGGCCCCGACGGCCCCACCCATCACGGCATCTGGGACATTGCCCTCCTGCAAGTGGTTCCGGGGTTGCGGCTCGCCGCGCCGCGAGATGCGTCGACCCTTCGCGAGGAACTGGCGGAGGCCGTCCAGATCGACGACGCACCGACGGTGCTTCGTCTCCCCAAGGGCAGGGTTGCCGAAGACCTCAACGCGATCCGACGCCTGGATGACGGCGTCGACCTCCTCCGCGAAGGCCCCGACCTGCTGATAGTTGCCGTCGGCCCCTTCGTCACCACCGCCCTCGAAATCGCAGACCTGCTAGGCGCAGGCACCGTGGTCGACCCCCGCTGGATCCTCCCCATCCCACACAGTCTCGTAGACCTGGCCGCCCAATTCTCCCGGGTCATCACGCTGGAGGACGGCATCAGAAGCATCGGCTTCGGCGCCCGCCTCCACCGAACCCTGCAAGACGAAGGCGTCACCACCCCGGTCACCACCTTCGGCCTCCCCGACGACTTCCTCGCCCACGGCTCGCGCGAGGACCTGCTGACTGACCTGGGCCTGACCGCCGCCCAGCTCGCCTTCAAGATAAGGACAATGCTTTGAGTCAACCCACTGCGGAGCTCCCGGTGATCACCACCCGGAAGCTCCGTACCCTCACGTTCGTGCTCGCCGCCGCCTCCGGCGTCTCGATCGCGAACATCTTCTACTCCCAGCCCCTGCTCGACCTGATCGCCCGGACCTTCGCCGTACCGGACAGCACCGCGTCGATCGTGGTGACCGTCACCCAGCTCGGCTACGCCGCCGGGATCATCGTCCTGATGCCACTCGGCGACTTGATCGAGAACCGCGCCCTGGCATCGCGCGTATTGATCGTGACCGCGGCAGCGTCAGCCGTCGTCGCCTTCGCCACCAACCTGCCGCTCTTCCTCGCGTTCTCCGCGATCCTCGGCTTCACCTCCGTGGTCGCGCAGATCGTCGTACCGGTCGCCGCCCACCTGGCACCGGAAGGGCAAGGCGGCCGGTACGTCGGGCAGGTGATGAGCGGGCTCCTGCTCGGCATCATGCTCGCCCGGAGCGTCTCGAGCTTCCTCGCCGATCTGTGGGGCTGGCGTTCGGTGTACGTCGTGTCGGCGGTGCTGATGGTGATCATGTCCGTCGTACTGGCGCTGACCCTGCCGAAGCGCAAGCCCGACCACACCGGCAGCTACGGCAGCCTGATGGTGTCCATCTGGCACCTCATCCGGGAGGAGCCGGCGCTCCGGCGCCGCGCGGCGATGCAGGCGCTGATGTTCGGGACGTTCTCCGGGTTCTGGACCTCGGTGACGTACGAACTGATCAAGCAGCACCACCTCTCGCAGACCCAGATCGCGATCTTCGCGCTGGTCGGCGCGGCCGGAGCCCTCGCCGCTCCGATCGCCGGGCGGATCGGAGACCGCGGCCACGGTCGGCCCGCGACCGGGATCGTCTTCGCGCTGGCTGCCGTCGCGATGGCCGTCGCCGGTTTCGGCGTCCACAACCTCGTCGTACTCGCGCTTGCCGGAGTGCTGCTCGACCTCGCGGTCCAGGGCAACCTGGTGCTCAGCCAGCAGGAGATTTACGCGCTCCGGCCGGACGCGCGCTCGCGGCTCAACACGGTCTTCATCGGCAGCGTGTTCTTCGGCGGCGCGATCGGTTCGGCGCTCTCCGGAGTCCTGTACGACCGCGCCGGCTGGACCGGCGTCGCGATCCTCGGCGTCGTACTGGCTCTCATCGGCGTCGGTATCTGGGCGGGGGCACAGCTCTTGCACCGGCGTACACGAAAGTAGTCAGGGGCGAATCAGGGGATCCTCCGGGGGCCGATCGGGCCGTGCCTCGATGGCTGTGCGCCTCTGAGCTGGTTGAGTTGGTGTCGTGGGGCCGCACCTGGAGCGGCCCGGACCTGTGGAGGATCGCAGCATGATCGGATTCATCGTCGCCGGCCTCATCATCGGCGCGCTGGCTCGCCTGTTCACCCCCGGCAAGCAGAAGCTCGGCCTGCTCTGGACGCTGCTGCTCGGCCTCGCCGGCTCCGTCATCGGAGGCGTCATCGCGAACATCCTCGGCACCGGCGGCATCTTCGAGCTGAACGTGCTCGGCTTCGTCGTGGCGGTCATCGCCTCGGTGATGCTGGTCGGTACGGCGGAAGGCCTCGCGGCCCGCAACAAGCGCTGAGCCACCGGGTGGGCGCGCCGCCAGAAAGCTGGCCGGCGCACCCACCCGGAGCACTGCCGGAACGGGTACCGGCTGCTGTTCATTCGTTACTGCTGCGGGAGGACGGTCACGGCGACGATGGCGTTGCTGACGACGGTGGCCGTCACGGTGCGGGTGACCGCTTCGGCGGCTGCGCCGGCGCCCCAGTTGCCCTGCTCGAACTCCTTGGCGCGCGCGATGACCGCGGAGTTCCACGGGATGTCGCGGTGAAACTGGGGGAGCGTCCCGCTGCCCGAGATCAGCGCCGCCAGCGCGGCCACGCGAGCTGTCGGTTCGACGCCGTCCACGAGCGCTTCCCGGACCGCGGCGAGCAGCTCGGCTCGCCGCCCGTTGGGGCCCTCCCTCAGGGCCTTCGTGGTGAACAGGCCGAGCGTCTTGCGCTCGAACCGTTCGAGGTCGCCGCGCTCGACCAGGCGCTCGAGGAGCGGTCCGCGGAGGGCCGGCCCGATGGACGCGAGCACGGTCTGGACCCGGCGCGGCTTCTCGTCGATGTAGTCCCAGGCCGATCGCAGGCTGGGATCCGCAGGGAAGCGGTCGCTGGTGGTCTCCAGCTTGCTCCCGGACGACTCGGCGAGCGTCACGTGCTCGTGCAACGCGAGGTCGGCGAGCACAGCTCCGCCCAGTGCGTAGTACAGGGTGCCCTCGCCGGCGATGGTGCCGGAGTTCGGCTGGAAGAGCAGGAGCAGCAGGTCTTCGGCCAGGGTCGGTTCTTCGTCGTACGGCATGAAGTGTCCTTTCAGGACTCAGCGACGGGGTTCCCACTGGAAGTACTTGAGGGCGAGGGCGGCCGAGACGATCACCCAGGCCAGCGTCGGCGCGATGAGCACCAGGACATCGGCTCCCGGTAGGCCGCCGTCCCACGCACGGGTGAGCAGCTCGGTGGCCGCACCACCGGGGAGCGCGCGTTTGAGCACGGTGAGTTCTTCGCTGCCCGAGATCGCGACCCAGTTCACGATCGCGATCACGCCCAGGCTGATCGGGAGCGTCGTCACCTGCGCGTGCTCGGGCGAGCGGGTCACGCCGGCGGTCGCGAGTCCGAGGCCGATCATCATGGCGATCACGAGCAGTGTGCCGATCACGATCAGTACGACGTCGCTGGGCCGGCCGGTCACGACGCCGAGGACGATGAGAACGAGGATCGTCTGGATCGCGGCCAGGACGGTCGCCGGCAGGACCATCCCGGCCAGGATCCCGGCGTCGCTCGCCGACGTGGACCGCAGGCGCTTGAGGAATAGGTTCTGCCGCCGTCCGGCCAGCGAGGTCACCGCGCTGCCGTAGAGCCCGAAGGCCGAGATGGTGAAGACGACCAGGGCGGCGATGAACCCCTGACCGACGGAGGCGAAGATCTCGCGGCGCCAGATGAAGAACACACTGGCCGCCACGGGCATGAAGAAGCTGGTGATGAGGATCGAGCGGTTGCGGAAGATCTGAGCGAGTTCGCTCCGGGCGATGTCGAGCATGGTCCGTCCTTGTCTGCGAGTGCTGGTCAGCCGCGTTCGATCGACCGGAAGATGTCGTCGAGCCGGGTCGGGCCGGCCTCGAGCTCGGCCAGGGGTACGGAGGCGTCGTGCGCCCAGTTGAGCAACGTCCGGAGATCCTGCTCGAGGCCGAAGGTCTCGATCCGGTGGTGCCCGTGGTCGTCGAGGGTTGTGCTGAACGGCGGTGGTGGCGCCTGGTCGGGCAGTCGGAAGGAGATGACCGCCGGCAGGGTGCTGGTGAGTTCCAGCACGGTGCCCTCGCGGTAGAACGTGCCCTTGTGCATCAGCCCGATCCGGTCCGCCCGCTGCTGCGCCTCTTCGAGGTAGTGCGTGGTCAGTACGACGGTCGACCCGTCCTCGCGCAGCCGGTCGACGGCGTCCCACAACGCGTCACGGGACTGGATGTCCAGCCCAGTGGTCGGCTCGTCGAGAAAGACCAGCTCGGGAGCGCCGTACACGGCGGTGGCGAAGTCGAGTCGCCGCTTCTCACCGCCCGACAGCTGCGAGACCCGGGTCGTTGCCTTGTGCATCAGATCGACGACCGTCAGCACCCGCTCGACGTTGTCGGTACGCCGGGACAGCCGGCCGATCAGGTGCACGGTCTCGCGGACGGTGAGGTCGGGGGAGAAGCCGCTCTCCTGCAGCATGATGCCCATCCGGGGCCGCGTCTGCTGCCGGTTCCGCGGGCTGCTGCCGAAGACGCTGACGTCGCCGGAGGTCGCGGCGCGATGGCCCTCGATCACTTCCAGCGTGGAGGTTTTGCCCGCTCCGTTGGTCCCGAGCAGGGCGTACAGCTCGCCCTGGTTCACGTGGAACGAGAGATCCCGTACGGCGTGGAAGTCGCCGTACGCGAGGTTGAGTCCTTCGACTTCGATCACTGCGGTGGAGGCCATGCCTCTATCTCAGTCGAAAGGGGCCCGCGGCCACAGTGTCGCCGCGTCACAGCCTGGTGTGAGGTGTGTCAGGGGTTCCGTGTGACACCACGTCACTAGAGCCAGTCGTGCTCACGGGCGTAGCGGGCCGCCTCGTGCCGGCTCTTGGCCTGGGTCTTGCGCATCGCGTTGGACAGGTAGTTGCGAACGGTGCCTTCGGCAAGGAACAGCCGGGTCGCGATGTCGGCGACGGCGTACCCCTCGCTGGTCAGGCGCAGCGCGTCGAGCTCCCGGTCGGTCAGCGGGTTGTCGTCGATGACGGCCCGCGCCGAGACCTCCGGGTCGATCCACCGTTTGCCTTCGTGCAGGAGGCCGATCACGGAGGCGATGTGGGCCGGCTCCGCCGACTTGCTGACGAAGCCATGTACGCCGAGCTTCAACGCGCGCCGCAGCACGCCTGGTTTCGCGTGCCGGGTGAGCATCAGCACGGCCTGGTCGGGCAGGGTCTGCCGGATCGTGGCGACGGCGGCCAGGCCGTCCGTGCCCGGCATCTCGAGATCGATGACGAGTACGTCGGGACGCTCGCGCAAGGTCGCCGCGGCGGCCTCCGCGCCGTCGGTGGCTTCGGCGAGCACCTCGATCTCGCCTTCCATCGGCAGCAGCATCGCCAGCGCCTTGCGCAGCAGTGCTTCGTCGTCCGCCAGCACGATCGTGATCATCGCGACGACCCGTTGCCGAAGGCCACCGCCGTACGGAAAGTTTCCCCGTGCTGCTCGGCCACCAACGTGCCTCCGCCGTCCACGACGCGTTCCCGCAAGCCGGCCAGGCCGCGCAGTTCGGGGACGCGGTCGCCGTCGGCGCCGTCGTTGGTGATCACCAGGCCGGTCGTGCCCAGCTCGATCCGCACCTGCCGGGCCTGCGCGTGGCGCAGGATGTTGGTGGTCGTCTCGCGCAGGACCTGGCTCAAGGGGTCGCTCCATCCCGGGTCGGGTTCGCCGTCGCGCTCGATCGTGACCGCGGCTCCGGCCGCTTCGAGCAGGTTCTTCGCGTTCTCCAGCTCGGCCTGGAGGTTCAGCCGGCGCTGACCGTACGCCAAGGCCTTGGTCTGGTTGATCGTGTCGACGACCAGCGCGTGGATCTCCCGCAGTTCCTGCTCGGCCTGCGTCGCGTCGGACCGGAGGATCTTCTGGGCGAGCGCCACCTTCAGCTTCACCACGTGCAGGGTGTGACCCTGGATGTCGTGCAGATCGCCCGCGAACCGGACCCGCTCGCGCATCACCGCCAGCTCGGCCTCCCGCTCGCGCGTCTCCTCCAGGTCCCGTACGACGTCGTAGAAGCTGCGGTTGGGAAACCTCAGCCCGACCACGACGGCGGTGACCGCCGCCGGGACGAGCACGAACCCGATCAGGTCGCTGCGAAACTCCTCCGGGGCGAACCAGAACTTGGTCGAGCCCACGGCAGCGACGAAGAGGACCAGCCCGCCGGCCGCGGCGAGGCGATGCCGCGTCAACTCCGGTACGACGAGCGGCCCCACGATCAGCAGCCCGATGAACGACCCGCCACTCTCGCCCACGGTCGCGCCGAACAGCCAGACAGCGCTCGCGACGACCAGGCACGGCACCGCGACCGTCATCAGCCGGCCCCCGGCCCACCGAACGAAGGCCACCACGCCCGCGACCACGCCGGCACCCAGGATCACCGCGTGCCACCAGTTCTGCGCTTCCATCGCGACGTGGAGCACGCCGCCAGCGGCGACGAACGGCAGCAACTTGTACAGATTCAGCCGCCGCAGGGTCGCCTTGGATCCGTTCGCAGCCTGCTCAGACGTCACGTCCCCGCACTCTCCACGTTCTGTCGGTCCGGTCCAGTATGTCGGCGTCACACCGGCCGAACCAGTGACGTGGTGTCACCAACCGCGACGGCGTCCTCCGCCTGCGCACCGAAAGTCGGGGGCCGACTCCACACGAGAGAACGCCGCGAACCTGCTACCGGTTGACCTGGAAGCGGAGGTGGGTGACGCCGCTGCCTGCCTCGACGACGCGGTTGCGGGTGAGCATGACGGGGTCGGCGCCGAGGAGGTCGAAGAGGCGGACTCCGGCGCCGAGGAGGACGGGGACCAGGTGGACCTGCAGCTCGTCGAGGAGGCCGGCGGCGAGCGCCTGCTGGGGAGCGGTGGCGCCGTGCAGGCCTACGGTGCGGTCGCCTGCGACAGCCTTGGCCTGGGTGATGGCGCTCTCGATGCCGTCGGTGACGAAGGTGAAGACGGCCGGCGCTTGTTCGGGCGGGTTGTGGGTGAGCACGAGGCACGGGACGTCGCCGGCCGGGCCGCCGTCGCCCCAGGCGGCCTCGCCGACGCAGAAGTCGTACGACCGGCGGCCCATGATGATCGCGCCGCAGCCGTCCACCATCTCCTGGAGTACGGCCTGGTCGGCGGGCGTGGAGGTCGGTCCGAGCCAGTGGTGCAGGACCTCACCGCCCTCGCCGAACGGGCTCTTGCGGCTGTCGTGCGGCCCGGTGACGTACCCGTCGAGCGACATCGACATGGCCGAGGCGACGTTTCCCATGATTCCTCCAGGTGGGGTTGTTGTTGTCCCCAAGCCTGTCGCCCGGCGCCTCGGATGGAATCCGTGGTGACTACTGAACCCGCGGCACTCTCAGAGCTGCGAGCTCCGCAGCACCCTCGTCCGCACGCTCGGGGATCAGCAGCAGCGTCACCGCGCGTTCGAACCGGGCCGCGATCCGCTCCCACTGCGCGACCGACTCGCCCATCAACTCCAAGTCGCCAGTACGACGGGCAGTCGCGCGCGCCAGGCACGCCGCAGCCCAGTCGTTCTCCTTCGCCGCCGGTCCGGCCTGCGCGAGCCGCTCGTCGGCATCGGGCAACCCGGCGACCACCGCCAGCTCGGCGCCCGCCGCGTGGGCGTAAGGCATCCACCACTTCTCCAGGAACCCCGCCAGCGCGGCCGCGACCAGACGCGGCGCGTCGTCGTACCGGCCTGTGTGCACGGCAACTCGAGCGTCAACGAACGCCGCAGGCGCCGCCAGCGCGAGCGAGTCAGCCGCGTCATCCACATGCGCCACGCGCAAGGCCCGCGACCGCCACTCCTCGAACCGTGGCCCGTCCCCGCGTACGCCGTGCACGAGCGCCACGATCGCAACCGCCGACGACGGCCAGTCGCCACGGAGCGAGGACAACTCCGAAACCACCCCGGACGACAACCAGCCGTCCCACAACACGTCCGCCTGCGCCAGCGCCCCGTCGAAGTCCCCAGTCAAACCGTGCAGCCGAATCATCCTGGGCGCGATGATCGCAGGATGCGCGCCCACCGACCAGCGCCGCGACGCCTGCGCGGGATGCGAACTAACCGACTCGCGCCGCGCGGCCTGCGCGAGGTCTGTGCCGACCGAGTCGGGCCGCGTGGCCTGCGTGCCGACTGAGTCGCGCTCCGAGACCTGGGCGGGGTGTGTGCCGACCGACTCGCGCCGGGTGGCCGGCTCGCTGACGGCGGAGCGCGTGCCTGCCGCGTCGTGGCGTGAGGCCTGTTCGGCGATCGCGGCAGCCGCCGGCAGGTCGCCGGCGGCCAGGGCGGATGTCGATGCCACGTGGAAGAGGTCGACCAACTCGGCCACGACCGCCGGCTCGAATCGCGATGCAATAGCGGCCAGCCGGAGGCGCTCGTCGGACAACCTATGCGCCTGCCGCAGCCGACCGGCGTTGGCCAGGGCGGTGCCGAGTGCGTCCAGCGCACCCAGTACGAGCGCGTCGTCGCCCGCCCGGCGAGCAGCCGCGACCGCGGCGCGTGACAGGTCGAGATCGGGGTCGAGTCGTGTCCCGCCTGCGGTCCACGCGCGGGCTGTCGCCAGTACGGCGGCCGAGCGCGGATCGGTCGGTTGGGCCAGAGCGGACGCCTCCGCCAGCAACCCGACCAGGCGCTCGTGCGGAATCGGTTCGGTGAACGACATCGAGAACCGCGTCGCCGCAACCACCGCCGCTGCAACGCTCGTGGCCTCCACGGACTTGTCGCCGACGGCCTCGGCCCGAGCAGCCGCCTCCATCAGCAACCGGAAGCCGGTCTCCCCGTCGGCGGTCGCGAGCGCGACAGCCGCCGCCGTGGTGAGATCGTCGGCCGCGTTCGCCGGATCCAACTCCGCAGCGGTGCGATAGAGATCCCGAGCGGCCACCACAAGCCCACGCCAGAAGCTGAGCCAGGCGAGCGACTTGGCCAGTTGGTAAACCGCCGGATCCGTCGGCCCGCCTGGCGTGCGGTCGTCCAACCTCTCACCGCCCGTCGACGGTCGTCGCGTCGCAACGTCCGGCGCCGCTTGCGTGAGCGCGTTCCGCAGGTCGTCGGCAGCGTCGAATTCGCTCGCCGCAGGTCCGCCCGTCGAGTGTCGTCGGGTCGCGTCGTGCAGCGTTGCCTGTGTGAGCGCGTTGCGTAGGTCGTCGGCGACGGCGTCGAAATCGCCCGCCGCGGATCCGCCCGTCGAGGGGAGCGGCTGCTGAGCCTCGGTCGAGCGGACCCGATGCTCCAGCCGGGCAGCGGTGTCCGCGGCCCACCGCACGTACCGCGGACCGAGGTCCTCGCCGGTCGCGTTCAGCTCGTGGAGCGCCACCGCGCGGACTGTCTCCAACAGCGACCACCGCGTCGTCGTACCGACTCTGCGGTGCACGACCAGGCTCCGGTCGGCCAGTCGGCCGACGAGATCGGCGACCGCGCCGACGCTCAGCTCCGGACTGACAGCAGCCGCCGCGTCGAGGTCGAACCCACCGACGAACACCCCCAACCGCCGGAACAGCACCCGCTCCTCGTCGTCCAGCAGCTCGAGGCTCCAGCCGATCACCTCCTGCAGCGAGTGATGCCGCTGATCCGGCCCCCGCCCGCCCGAGATCAACCGCAGCAGATCATCCAAAGCTGCCCGAGCCCCATCCACCCCCAGGAAGGCCGCCCGCGCAGCCACCAACTCGATCGCCAAAGGCATCCCGTCGAGCCCGGCGCACAACCGCTCGACCGCCGCCGGTTCGGCGACAAGCTCGGGATCAGTCGCGCGGGCCCGGTCGAGGAAGAGCCGCCCAGCCTCCTCGCCCAGCGGCGGCACCTGCACCAACCGCTCGCCCGGAACAGCAAGCCGCTCCCGGCTGGTCGCCAGGATCGTCACCCGCGGACACGCCCTGAGAATCCGCGCGACCAGCTCACCGACCTCGGCGATCACGTGCTCGCAGTTGTCCAGCACGAGCAGAGCGCCCGGCGCTCGCAGGTGGTCGACCACCGCATCAGCCGGCGTACCAGGCGGCCGTTCGACAACCCCCAGCGCCTGCGCGACGGCCTGACCGACCCCACCCGCCCGCACCGGCACGAGGTCAACGAACACGGCATCCCGATCAAGCCCCGCGGCCACCTCGACGGCCAGCCGCGTCTTGCCCATCCCGCCGACCCCGACCAGATTCACCAACCGAGACTGCTCCAGAGCCTCGGCCACCATCGCCCGCTCGGACTCCCGCCCCACGAACGACGTCGGAAACACCGGCAGCCCCGAGCCACCGCCCGACTCCTCAGCAAGAGCCGCCAGCGACCGGCGATCAGGCACACCCGCCTTCCGCAGCAGCGAAGCGACATGGCTCTCCACGGTCCTCACGGACAGGTGCAGCTGCGCCGCGATCTGCGCGTTCGACTGGTGACCGCGGATCGCGGCCAGCACCTCGGCCTCGCGCGCTGAGATCGACTCCCGCCAGTCCATCCCGGCACTCTAATGTCCGTGGTGGCCACGGATGCGCCCGCGCGCCCGCCGTACGACGCTGATCGCATGACCCCACAAGACATCGCGCGCCGGATCATCGACACCAACAACTACCTGACCCTGGCCACCGCCGACCGCGACGGACGCCCGTGGGCCTCGCCGGTCTGCTTCACCGCGGACGGCGGCCTCGACTTCTACTGGGCGTCCCGCCCGGACAGCCGCCACTCGCGCAACCTCGCCGAGCGGCCCGACGTCGGCATCGTCATCTTCGACTCCCAGGTACCGCTCTTCGAGGCCGAAGCCGTCTACCTGACGGCGTACGCCGAACAGGTCGCCGACGCCGAACTCGCCCGCTGCGCCGAGATCTACAGCAGCCGCTTCCCGGACCTGGTGTCCTTCGACGCCGTACGGCTGCAAGCGCCCGAGCCCCTTCGGCTCTACCGGGCCCGCGTCCTCGAAGCGTCCGTCCTGATCTCCGACGACGGCCCCGACATCCGGGTCCCGCTCACGGTTCCGGTGTGAACACCTCGCTGCACCACCGGCGGAAGCTCGTCGGCGTCAACCTCAACTCCGCGCTCTCGTAAATCGCCTGCTCGTTCTGCGCCTTCGCCATCAAGGTCAGCCCCTCGGCCCACGCCGCACTGATGCCGTAGCCCGCGAGCGCGGCCTCGTACTCCGCATAGCCGGTCGACTGGAACCGAACCGTCCGGCCCAGCACGTCCGACAAAACTTGCGCCATCC
Organism: Kribbella endophytica; assembly: GCF_054781295.1. Lineage (NCBI taxonomy): Bacteria > Bacillati > Actinomycetota > Actinomycetes > Propionibacteriales > Kribbellaceae > Kribbella > Kribbella endophytica. The sequence continues at coordinate 532,157 of NZ_BAAGUR010000004.1, read as the reverse complement.
CGTCCGGCGTCAGGTCGTCAGGCCCAGCCACCGGTACGTCGCTTTGACCGGTCCATGACTCATCGAGCAGCAGCTCGGCCGCGACGGCGGCGAGGTCGGCTGTCGCGCAGGTTCGCAGTCGGCGGTCGCCGGCGATCGGGAGGGAGAGCGCGCCGTTCCTGATCGAGTCGGCCTGGTTGAGGAAGTTCTCCAGGAAGTACGGCGCACAAACCGTGCGCTGGGCAACGCCGGTCGAGCCGATCAACTCGTCCGCGGCCAACGCGGCCGACAGCAGACCGGCGTTCTCGGCGATGCCGCGCCCGAGAGTGGAGATGCCGACCACCCGCCGTACGCCCTGACTCTGGATCGCCGTGGACGCCGCGCGGGCGAAGTTCAGGTAGTACTCGTCGACGTCGGTCACCTGAGGGTGCGGCGGCACGACCCAGAAGACGGTGGTCGCCCCGGCGAACGCCTTCGCCAGCACCTCGGGATCGTCGTGCGAGCCCAGGACGACGTCGACTTGCCCGCGCACGCTCTCGGGAAGCCGAGCCGGATCACGGACGATGACCCGGAGCCGGTCGCGCAGCGGGCTGTTCAGCAGGTGGTCGAGAACGGCGCGGCCGATCTGGCCGGTGGGTGTGGTGACGGTGATCATGGGAACGATCCTGCGCGGGGGAGCGGCCGAGCTGAAGGTCCGTCGCGGACCCGGTTGTTACCCTCAGGGCAATACTGCGAGGAGGCCGTCGTGGAGTCCCGGGCACTGCGCTACTTCGTTGCCGTCGGCGAGGAACTGAACTTCGCCCGCGCCGCCGAGCGGCTGGGCATCTCACCGCCGCCGCTGTCGCGCGCGATCCGCAAGCTGGAGGACGAGCTCGCGGTCAGGCTGTTCGAGCGTACGACGCGCGCCGTCGTACTGACTGATGCCGGAGCGGTGCTGCTCGACGAAGCGCGGGCTGCCTTGTCGGCGTTGGATGCGGCTGGTCGTCGGGCACAGCGGGCGGCAGAGGCGAAGCTGGTTCTTGCGGTGAAGGCCGACAGTGATGCGGGGATGCTGGAGGTGCTTCTGGCCAACTATGCGGACGATCCCGCTGCTACGCCGGTGGCCGTGCAGTTCTGCGGGTGGGGTGAGCAGGCGCAGCTCTTGAGGGATGGGTACGCCGATGCGGCGCTGATCCCCGAGCCGTTCGACCGGACCGGGCTGGACGCCGAGACCATCGCCACCGAACGCCGCGTCGTCGCGCTCGCCGCCGGTCATCCACTCGCGGCCCGTCCCGAGGTCGAGCTGGCGGATCTCGGCTTGTCGGCGGAGCCGTTGGAACTGCAGCGTCAGCTCGACGGTTTGGTGGGCCAGTACGGCGTACGCGATCTCCCGCAGTTGCTGAAGCTCGTCGAACTGGGCGACCTCGTCACGCTTCTACCGGAGTCGGTGGTCAGCCGGTACCCGCGCGCCGGCATCGCCTATCGCCTGGTCCAGGACTCGCCGCCGGCCAAGCTGTCGATCGCCTGGCCCCAACACTCCCGCTCGACCGCCACTGCCGCTCTAGTCCGCGCGGCCTCGCGATGAGCGGGAAGATGAAGCAGGACGGTCAGTTGCTCGTCGGCCGAGTCGCCCTCGGCGTCGCGAGCTTCTCGTTCGACCCGCGCGACCGTGCCGCCGATCTCGCGACGATCAGGGCCGGCCTCGACGCAGGCACCGCGATCCTCGACACCGCACGCGCGTACGCCCACGTCGACGATCCGTTCTACGGCGAGCAACTGGCCGCGGACGCCGCCCGCGGCACCGGAGCGATCGTCGGCACCAAAGGCGGCCACTCGCGCACAGGCCCGACCATCTGGGACGCCGACATCAGTGCACCCCGGATCCGCGCCGACGTCGAGACCAGCCTGCGCATCTTCGGCACCCTCGACCTCTACTACCTCCACAGAGTCGACCTGGCCGAACAGCCCGTAGAAGAAGGCATCTCAGCCCTCGCCTCCCTCCGCGACGAAGGCAAGGTCGCTCGCATCGGCCTCTCCAACGTCACCGTCACCGACCTCGAACGCGCGGCAACGGTCACGCAGGTCGACGCGGTCCAGAACCGCCACACGGCGATGGGCCGCGAGTCCGCCGACGTCCTCACCTGGTGCGAAGCCAACTACATCCCGTTCTTCGCCTACTCACCCCTCCGCAGCGCAGCCTCCGCCCCACACCTCACAGCCCAGGCCACCGAACGCGGCATCTCCCTCCAACGCCTGCAACTGAAAGCCCTCCTGCAGTCGTCCCCGATCCTGTCCGTCGTCTCGGGCGCCACCAGACCCGCAACTGTCCTTGACTCGCTCGCCGCGGAGACCGATCCCTGGGACGAAGATCTAGCGGCCGCCTACGCCGCCGACTTGGCGCTGCCCGCCGACTCTGCCTGACCGTGCCCATCACCCTCAACCGCTCGACCCCGACCCGGCAGGTCTGCCTGAATCTGGTCTGACTACTCGCCGACCTTGTGGACTACGGCCCCGGCGGAGTCGAGCACCCGGCCCGCGTGGTCGGTGACCTGGAGTTTGCGGAGCGGCTTGCCGGCCTTCGTGTCGAGCAGGACCGAGTGCGGTTCGGCCTCGTCGAACAGGTGGTCCTCGCCCCACTGCCGCAGGCTGACCAGGATGACGAAGAGGTCGCGCCCCTTCGGGGTCAGTGCGTACTCGTGGTAGGCGCTGCCGTCGGCGCCCGGCTGGATCTCGAGGATGCCGTGCGCGACGAGCTCGCGCAGCCGTGAGGACAGGATGTTCTTCGCCAGGCCGAGGTTGCGCTGGAACTCGCTGAACCGCCGGATGCCGTCGAAGGCGTCGCGGACGATCAGCAGCGACCAGCGGTCGCCGATCACGTCGACCGCCCGCGCGACCGGGCACTCCGCGTCCTCGTGCGTCACACGCTGCGGCATCCGCGGTCCCTTCGACTGACGGCCGCGACGGACTGCGGCTAAGTGGTTGCAAGTATAAACCACCTGCCTTACGCTCTCGCTCAACCGGTTTCAAGTTGAAACCAGTTCCAGCGAAGGAGAAGCCTCATGACGTCACAGGTGGAGCAGAGGGTGAGCCCGGTCCGGGTCGCGGTCGTGCAGTTCGAGCCCCGTGTCGGGGTGGAGAACCTCAAGGCCAACGCGCTGGCGGTCGAGCAGCGACTGACAGCGGCTGCCGATGCGGGAGCGGGCCTGATCGTGCTGCCGGAGCTGGCGACCACCGGCTACGTGTTCGAGACTCGCGAGGAGGCCTACGCCCACGCCGAGTCGGTGCCGGACGGGCCGACGGTCGAGTCGTTCGCGCGGATCGCCGCGGCCCGGAACGTGTACATCGTCGGCTGCGTACCCGAGCTCGACGGCGTGACCCTGTACGACACCGCTGTACTGGTCGGCCCGGAGGGCTACATCGGTCGCTACCGCAAGACGCACCTGTGGAACACCGAGAAGCTGTGGTTCACCCCCGGCAACGAGGGGTTCCAGGTGTTCGACACCAAGATCGGCCGGATCGGTCTGCTGGTCTGCTGGGACATCTGGTTCCCCGAGACCGCGCGGATCGTCGCGCAGATGGGGGCCGACATCATCTGCATCCCCACCGGTTGGGTCTGGACTCCGCCGCCCTTGTACGACGCGAGCGGCGTCTGCATGGCGGCGTACCTGACGATGACGGCGGCGCACGCGAACAACGTCTTCATCGCCACCGCGGACCGGACCGGTCAGGAGCGCGGCGCCGGGTTCATGGGTAACTCGTTGATCGCTGGCACGAACGGCTGGCCGATCGACCGGATCGCCGGCCCGGACGAGGACACGATCGTGTACGCCGACATCGACCTGACCGCCGCCCGTACCGCGCCGATCTGGAACCAGCTCAACGACCTGCACCGCGATCGCCGGACCGACCTGTACGACCAGATGCTCGGCTACACCGACCGCGCCCCGCTCCCGCGATGACGACACCCCGCAGTACGGCGCGCGTCGCCGGCTCGCGACGGTACGTCCGGGGCATGCTCGGGCGCGACCCCCGCACCACCGAACGCGGCAGCGTGCGGGGCCTGGCGCCCCGGGCCGCCACCTGCGTGGGGCTGGTCGGAGTCGCTCTCCTCGCGCTCGTCGGCTGGAGCTTCTCCCGGCTCACGACCTGGCAGCCGTGGGACGGCGACTACACCGATCCCGGCCGACTCCTGTCCTGGCTGGCCGGCTCGATCAGCGAACCACAGTTCTACGCAGTCGCTCCGGCCGGCGCCCTCCTGCTCGTCGGCGGCCTGGTGGGTCACGTCGCCCACCAGCGGTCGTGGCGTTTCCGGGGATTCGTCCAAGCGTGTGGCACCGGGCTGTGGCCGTGGGCCGCCGGGAGCGCGCTGATCAGCCTGCTGCTCGGCAACCTCGCGTGGGGATGGACGGCGGCGGCCGGAGACTGGCAGCCGTTGTTCGTCCCGCTGGTCTCGGTGGCGCCGGCGATCGTCGTCCTCTACGGACCCGGCTGGAGGATCGCGCTGACGGCCGCTGTCCTGGGTGCGCTGCTGACGCCGCCGGCCTCGATCCTTGCCGTCACGTACGTCTGCGCGCCCCTGGACCTGCCACCGGTGGTCGGTGCGACGACCGGCATGTGGCTCGGCGCGCTCGTGGCGTTCTGGCTCTGCAGCCGTCTCACCTGGATGCCCGCAGCGGGTGGTTGGCGTGGGCAACAACAGGACGCGCCGGATCGCACGAGTTCAGCGCTGTGGGTGCCACGCCGCGCGTTGGGCGACTTCTCCGAGGCGCAGTTCTTCGGCAACGAGTGGGCTAGCGCGGCGCTGATCCTCGGCGCGGTCGTGGCCAACCTGGTCAGTCCCACCAGTACGGCGTACGGCTCAGGACTCTTCATCGCGGTGCTCGCGAGTCAGGTCCTCACCGCGTTCACCGGCGTGATCATCTGGCGGAGGAAGTGGCAGCAGCACGGCTTCTACCCGACCTTCGTGCCGGTCGTCTCGGTCGCGCCGGCCACCGTGCTGGCGTACGGCGGCACCTTCCAGTCCGTCGTGATCGGCGCGCTGGCCGGTGCGCTGATCGCTCCACCGGTCGCGGCGGCGATCTCGGCAAGGCTGCCGAAGACGTTCCATCCCTTCATCGGCAACGTCGCCTCGATGAGCCTCTGTGCGGCGCTCATCGTGCCGCCGCTCGGCCTGCTCCCGGGATTCACCTCATGACGGCCGCCGACCAAGCGCGGGCGCTGCGCCGCGGCGAGACCTCGGCGAGCGAGCTGACCGAAGCAGCACTGCGGCGTAGCCACGCACTGAACCCCACCCTCAACGCCTTCACCCTGATCGACGACGAAGGAGCCCTGGCAGCAGCCCGGGAGGCCGACGAACAACTTGCCGCAGGCATCGATCTCGGATCGCTGCACGGCATCCCCGTGGCAGTGAAGGATCTGATCGACCTGGCCGGTCTGCCCACCACGTGCGGATCGGCGACGTCCTTCGGCGCGACAGCGACCGACGACGCCGAGGTCGTCCGCCGGTTACGCGATGCGGGTGCCGTGATCATCGGCAAGACCACCTTGCACGAGTTCGCGTACGGCGCGACCGGCGATCGATCGGTCCACGGCGCCTCGCGCAACCCGGTCGATCCCCGCCGGATGTCCGGCGGCAGCAGCGGTGGCAGCGCCGTCGCGGTCGCCGCCGGGATGGTGTCGCTTGCCTTGGGCACCGATACGGCCGGCTCGGTCCGGGTGCCTGCTGCGCTGTGCGGGGTCGTGGGCTTCAAGCCGGCGTTCGATGCGGTGTCGAGCAAGGGTGTCTATCCGTTGGCGCCCACCCTGGACCACGTCGGTCTCTTCGCGGCGACCACCGAGGACGCGCTCCTCGGCTACCAGGCGATCAGCGATCGACCGGTGGAGCAGCGGGCCGCGGACCTCTCGATCGGTTGGATCCCACCGGATGCCATCGCCGTGACGGATCCCCGCGTCGAAGAGCTGACGCGGCAGCTCGTCGGCTCTGCGGTCGAGGTCGTCGAGTGGACAGCGCGGCGGGACCTGTTCGAGGTCTTCTCGACGCTGCAAGGCAGAGAAGCGTTCCTGGTGCACAGCCACCACCTCGACGCCGACGCAGGGCTCATCGATCCCGAGGTCTTCGCCCGCCTCGACAAGGGTCGCGGGATCACCGAGCAGCAGTACGCCGAGGCCGACGAGGCGCGCCACGAGTTGAGCGTCCTGGTCGACGGCCTGCTGTCGGCGTACGACGTACTGGCGCTGCCGACCGTGCCGGTCGTCGCGCCTCCGCTGGGCGAACGCAGGGTCTCGGTCGCCGGCGCCGAGCTCGAGGTACGAGCGGCCCTGCTCTCCCTGACCAGCCCCTGGAACCTGACCGGCTCACCAGCGATCAGCGTCCCGGCCGGCCAGCTCGACGGACTGCCGGTCGCCGTCCAACTTGTCACCGCGCCGGGCAACGAAGCGCTTCTTTTCGCCGCTGCCCAGGCCCTCGAGAAAGGAACGCCATGCCCTCGATCCAGGTCGACCTGCCACTGACCGCGGACGAAGCCACCAAACGAGCGCTCGCCCAGCGCATCGGACAGCTCTACGGGGAGATCATGCAGGTCGGCATGGATCTGCTCACTGTCTCCATCCACGACGTCGGCGTCGGGGGAGTGTGGCGCTGCCACGAGTCCGGTCCGCCGACGCCGTCGGGTCTGATCATGTGCGACATCCGGAAAGGCCGGCCGGCCGAGACGCGGGCTCTGCTGGCCCAGTCGTTGATCGACGCCTGCGTGGAGGCGTTCGACCTCGACGCGGTGTGGCTGAAGGTCGAGTTCACCCAGCACGACGGCGACGAGATGTACCACCCACATCTGGGCGGATTCAACACCAACTGGACTGGGGACGAGCGGGTCAGCGGTCGGTGAACTGACCGTCCGGCGTACGGCGGGCGACCAGGTGCTCGGCCTCCACCTGGTCGCCGTCGTCGGTGACGAACGCGAGGCGTACCGGCGTACCGGACTCTTCGTCGGCGTACCGCGGTGAGGTGCCGTCCGGGCGGGGGCGGCGCGTCCGACCCCAGTCGCTGAGCGCGGCGATGACGAGGTTGAGGCTGCGGCCGGCCTCGGTCAGCACGTACTCGTCCCGCGAGCGGGTGCCCGCCTCCTGGTACGTACGCCGGGTCAGCAGGCCCTCGTCGATCAGGAACGCGAGGCGCTGGGTCAGCAGGTTCGGCGCGACGCCCAGCGCCTCGCGGAACTCCTGGAACTTGGTCGATCCCTCGATCAGCGCCTCGCGCAGGATCAGCAGCGTCCAGCGGTCGCCGAGCACCTCCAGGCTGCGCGCGATCGAGCAGGTCGAGTCCTTGCCGAGCGATTTGGGCATCTGTCCATCCTCCGAGCTGAGTTATGAAACTATAGCCAGGTGCTGCTAGCTTTAAAAACTCAACTCAGCTCATCCGCGGCCACCGGCCGCATTTTCCTGGAGGACCCCCTTGCGATCGCTCAGTGAGCGCGCCAGTTTCTGGACCGCCGGCGCCGTGGTCGCGCTGGCGCTGTGGACCAGTGCCTGCCCGACGATGATCTACCCGCTCTACCAGGCCGACTGGGGTGTCACCTCGACGACCGTCGCCTGGATCTTCGCCGCCTACCCGATCGCGCTGATCCCGGTGCTGATCGTCTTCGGTGACCTCTCCGACCACATCGGCCGCCGCGCGGCGATGCTGCTGGGCCTCGCCGCCGAACTGGTCGGCGTACTGCTGTTCATCCTGGCCCGGGACGTCACCTGGCTGCTGATCGGCCGGGCCTTCATGGGCCTCGGAGTCGGTCTGTCGCTCAGCCCGGCGAGTGTCGCGATGGTCGAGTTCTCGGCCGCCGGTGCCGAGAAGCGCGCCGGGGCGGTCGGTACGGCGGTGTCCGCGTTCGGGATCGCGCTCGCGATGCTGGTCGGCGGCGGACTGTCCGAGTACGCGCCGTACCCGCTGCGCCTGACCTTCGTCGTCCTGGCGGTGGTGATCCTGGTCGTCGCCTTCTTCGCGCTCGGGCTGCCGCGGCACACGCCGAACGAGGACAACTCGCGCTGGCGGGTGCGCGCGATCGTCATCCCGCGCGGCAATCGCGGCATCTTCGCGGCCGGCTCGATCGCGTTCGCCTCGTCGTTCGTGCTCGGCTCGCTCGTCCTCCCGCTCGGCGCCAAGATCGCGCACCAGCTCGCGGGCTCCGACAACGCCTTGGTGACCGGTGCGCTGCTGTCGGTGTTCGCCATCTCGATCGCGATCACCGCGCTGCTGGCCAAGCGGCTGGACATCTGGACCACTGTGATCCTCGGCGCCGTCTTCTCGGCCGGCGCGGTCTGGTTGTTCGTCGTCACTGGTGTCACGCACTCGGTCGTCGTGTTCTTCCTCGCGTCGGCCTGCGCCGGGATCGGCTACGCGTTCGACTTCGCCGGCGGGCTGACGATCCTCAACCGGTACGCCTCTTCGCACCGCCGGGCGAGCATGGTCTCCGGCGGGTACCTGGTCGGCTACATCTCGCAGGGCATCGGTGCCCCGGCGCTCGGCGCGATCGTCACGGCCAACGGCCTGATGACCGGTCTGCTCACCGGCGCGATCGCGTTCAGCGTCGTCTTCGCCGTCTCACTGGTAGGTGCCCTGCTGGTCAGCAGGTCTCTCCGCGCCGGGCTGCCCACTAAGTTGCCTGCAGCAACATAGCCGCGCGACCCGCGGCCGGGCGAGAACGTCGAGTTCCTGCCATGCCGGATTCCGCCAGCGCGTTTCCCGTCGTCCCGTGCAGATACTGAAGTGGCCCCACCTGCTGCCGAAAGTCCCGCGCGGATGGGATGTGCCCTCACGCACGCCGAGTCCCAGGAGTCCCATGTCCAATGTCAGCTACCTGATGCCGGAGCTGCGGTTGCCGTTCGCCACGGCTTCGCATCCGCAGGCGCACGTCGTACAGCAACTGACCGAGGAATGGTGCCGCCGGTTCGGCCTGCTGCGTTCGCCGGAGGTCGTGGCCAAGTTCCGCGCGCTGGGCCACGGCCGGATCATGGCCACGCTCTGCCCGTCCGTGCCGCTGCACGGTCTGAGCCTGGTCACCGACTGGAACGCCTTCTTCTTCATCACCGCCGACCAGCAGAACATCGCGATCACGAGCGGCCGGTACGAGGAGCTCGTCGCGTCCATGCGCCGGGTGATCGCCGACGACACCGTTCTGACCGCGTACGACGACCACGCGCTCGTCGTGGCGTTGCGCGATCTCCTGCACCGCACGATCCCCGGCCGTCCGACGTACTGGGTGACCAGACTGCGCCGGAATCTGGACCGGTGGCTGACCGGCCACTTGGTCGCGGACGCCTACCGGGTGTCCGGAATCGTGCCGACTGTGGACGACTACATGGCGGTCCGGCGGGACGCCTCGACCGTGCTGCCCACGCTCGACCTGGTCGAGTTGGTCGAGGTCGCCACGATTCCGGAAGCGCTCTACCGGACGCCGGAGTACCAGACGCTCGTGCTCGGTACCGCGGACCTCATGTGCTGGATCAACGACATCCACTCGCCGCACAGGGAACAGGGCGACCCGATCAATTTCGTGAACGTCCTGCAGCACCACGAGGGGCTCGGCGTCCAGGAAGCGGTCGATGCCGTGACCACGCGGATCGCCGTCCGGGTCGATCAGTACCTGACCGCCGCGAAGGAGCTGCCGTCGACGATGGACGGACTGGGAATCGCTCCGCAGTCGCAGCTCGCCGTACTGCGGTGTGTCGAGGACCAGCAGTCGTGGGCGGCCGGCGGGATCGCTGGGGGAGCGTTTGTGGAGCGGGCGTAGAACCGCTGTGGAGGGTGGTGCGGGACGGTGGAGGCCTTGATCTTGGGGAGGGGCTTCGATGAGTGTGCCGATCTTGACCTACGTCCACGGGAGTGACCCGATCTCGCGGGCGGGGGTGATCAGTCAGCTGCGGGCCCGGCCCGAGGTGCGGCTGGTCAACGAGATGGAGGTGGACGAGGCCGCGGTCGCGGTCGTCGTCACCGACTACCTCGACGACGACACCGCGCGGACGATGCGGGCGCTGCGTCGCGGTGACATGCCTCGGCTGTTGCTGGTGGCGACCGTACTCGACGAGGCGGCGCTGGTGGTGGCCGCGGAGATCGGGGTCGGTGGGTTGCTGCGGCGGATCGACGCCACGCCGGATGCGCTCGTACGGACGATCTCGCGGGTGGCGAACGGCGACGGCGAGATCCCGTCCGACCTGCTGGGCCGGTTGATGGAGCAGCTCGGGCGGTTGCAGCGGCAGGTGCTCGCTCCGCGCGGGCTGACGTTCACGGGGTTGAGTCCGCGGGAGGTCGACGTGCTGCGGCTGGTCGCGGACGGGCTCGACACGGGCGAGATCGCGCAGGCGCTGAGCTACAGCGAACGAACGGTGAAGAACGTTCTGCACGAGGTGACCACGCGGCTGCAGCTTCGCAACAGGTCGCATGCCGTCGCGTACGCCGTACGCGAAGGGCTGATCTAGCGGCGTTAGCCGGCGAGTAGGCCTTCCAGGGTTCGCGTTGCGACGCGGGCGGCCAGCTGGGCGGGGCGGCTGGTCAGCGGGTGGGTGGCGTACGACTGCCAGGACGACAACGCGGCGAGGGCTGCCTTCCGTACGTCGTCCGCGGCGGCGTCCTCCGGCAGCCCGAGCCGAGCCGCCGGGTCGTGCCCGGATCCACCGAGCAGCCGGTCCAGCTGCTCGGTCCGCTCGGGTTTCAGGGTGATCCCGCCCGACCGCAGGTCGGACAGCAGCCGGATCTCCTGGAACTCGTGCGCGCCCGCGCTGATCTCCTCGACCCGCGCCTGCAGCCCGGGCTCGAAGTTGCCGGACCGCAGGAGATCGGTGAGCGCCGCGACCGCGGAGTACGCCTTGAGTACCCGGCTGCGGGTCTCGAACTGGCGGACGAGGATTGCCCGGAGCCGGTTGAGCCCACTGCGCTCGGTCAGCTCGGTGCTCAGCTCGGACGAGTTGGTGGCCACGCCGCTGCGGATCAGCTCGACACTCAGCCGTACGCCGTACAGGCCGAGCCGTCCGAGCAGGTGCTCGCGTTCGAGCTCGGTGACCGTCAGTCGGCTCGGCGTCGAGGCGAAGCGGTCGGCGGTCAGCAGCAGTTCGGAGACCTCGTCGATCGGGGCCTGCGCGATCGTCGCCAGCAACGCGTACTCGGCCTCGCGCAAGGTCGTCGCCGTGTGCCCGAGCAGCCCGTTGACCGGGACGATCACCGGGCACAGCCGGTGCAGCCGCGGCTCGGCCTCGTACCGGCGGGCGACCCGCTCGGCGACGTCCATCGAGTCGAGCCGGCAGGACCCGATCTCGTCCGCGCGGGACAGCACGCCGATCGCGTTCATCGGCGTACCGTGCGCCAGCTCGTCGTCGTGGAACGACTCCAGGAACCGGATGTCGCTGGAGTGCGTGTGCCGCAGCAGGTAGAGGATCGCGTCCGCGATCGGGACCCGGCCGTCGTCGGCGGCGAGCACCCGTTGGGTCCGGGCGGACACATCGGCGGAGATCGACGCGATGCCCGGGGTGTCGAGAATGGTCATGTCGCGCAGGCGGCTGGTCGGCCAGCCGATCTCGAGGTGGTCGACCTCGGCCGCGTCCAGTCCGCCGAGATCGACTTCGAGGGCACCACCGTCGCGGTCGTACGGGCGCTCGTGCGGTACGCCGTCGATCGGGAACAGCGTCGCGTGCGGCCGGTCGTCGAGGGCGTACCAGGTGACGATCCGGGTGCACTCGCCCGCGTCGGTCGGCGCCAGTTCCTCGCCCAGCAGGGCGTTCAGCAGCGTCGACTTGCCGGCCTTCACCTTGCCCGCGATGGCCAGCCGGAGTGGGCCGGTGAGCCGGGTGCGGATCTCGTCGAGCTGCTGCCGGTCGTCGTCGGTGCGGGCCTCGAGTTGAGCCTCGTCGAGGACCGCCAAGATGGCCGCGGACAGGTCGTCAGTCATCGTCGTCCACCTGTCGTCCGGGTCCGTCCGTCAGTCATCGTCGTCTGCCTGGTCGTCGTCGCTGACGATCGCGTGGACTGTCGCACCGACGCCGAGTCCGACGGCCGCTCCGACTGCTGGGCGTACGCCGGCCATCGCGACCTCGCGGAGTCCGGATCGCATCGACCGCAACCGGTCTCCTTCGACCGACAGTTGAGCGGCGCGCGCCGACTGCTCGGCCGGAGCGAGCTTCGCAGTGCGGTCCGCGGCGGTGAGCGCGGCACCGGCCGAGCGGTGGATCAGGCCTGCGCGTTCCTGGAAGTCGTCGCGCAGTCGGCGCTGGGTCCGGCGCAGGCCGTCCCGGGTGTCCTTGTTCATCACGAACGCCACCTCGTCGACGTACCGGCGTACGGCGGCCTTGGCCTGTTGCTGGCGGTAGGTGCGCTGACGTTTGCGCTCGTCCCTGAGCAGCTTGCCGCCGATGCCGGCACCGAGTGCGGTCGCGACTCCGGCGACGGCCAGCGGCGGGAGGATCAGTCCGCCGAGCGTGACGACGACCATCGGGACGATGATCCCGGCCCGGCCGGTCATCAGCAGCGCGGCGAGACGTCCGCCCGGCATCGACAAGGTGGCGACCGAGGCGAGCTCGAACTGGTCCAGATCGGTGATGGAGTCCGACAGGTCGACCTCGATCTCGGTGCCGGCCTCCAGGTCGAACGCCTCGGCGACGCGGTCGCCGAGGTCGCGGGCGCGCTCGATCAGCAGGTCGCGGTTCGCGACGCCGACGACGGCGACCTGGCGGCGCAGCCAGACCTCGGTGTCGGCCCAGGTCTCGTTCGGGTCGCCCTGGTCGATGATGGTCTCGGCGTCCCGCATCACCGTGCGCAGGCGGCTCTGCAGGTCGTGCTCGACATCGGCGACTAGGTCGGCGATCCCGTCGGACAGCGTCAGCTGCCAGGTCGCGCTGACCTCGGTGAGGTTCGCGGCGCGGTCGCGAGCGCGGGTCAGCTTGGCGAAGACCTCAGGCCGGCTCTCGGGCTTGGTCAGTACGACGCGCTCGGCGTCCGATTCCTGCGCGAGCTGAGTCGCGACGAAGTCGACCTCCTGCGCGACGGCGGCGGCTGCGCGCGTCGTACCGGGCACGACGACCGCCGTGGCGAGGAACTCGACGAGTGGGGCGAATCCTGATTCCTGGTTGAGTTCTGGGCGTTGCGCGGCGCGGAGCCGGAGGAAGGACGAGACGGGCAGGATCGGCAGGTCGATGCCGGCGGCGGCCAGGTGGGCGGTGTTGAGTTCGACGATGCGTCGCCAGTGGCCGTACAGGTCGGTCTTGGTGATGACCAGCGCCGCAGCCGGGCAGCGGGAGAGGGCTGTCTTGAGGAACTCGAGTTCGGGAGCGGTGAGTTCCTGCGCGGCGTCGGTGACGAACAGGATCGCGTCGGCCGAGGCGAGCGCGGCGAGGGTGAGTTGGCCGTGCACGGAGTCGAGGCCGCCGACGCCGGGGGTGTCGAGCAGGCTCAGGCCGGAGCGGAGCATGCGGTGGGGGACTTCGACCGTGACCGACTGAAGGCGGCCTTGCTCGTGGGTGTTGGTCGATTCGGAGACGAGCTGCGCGATCTGGTTGAGGGGTGCGGGGTAACCGACGGGGGCTTGGCCGGTGTCGATCTGGCGGTACGCCGTGAGGCCCGGTTGTTCGCCGTACCGGACGAGGGTGGGTACGGCGGTGACGATGTCGGCGTCGACCGGGCAGACGGCGGTTTGCAGGAGGGCGTTGACGAGGGTGCTCTTGCCACGCTTGAACTCGCCGACGACGACCGCGGTCAGGGTCCGGGAGTCGAGCTTGGCCTTGGCGGTGTCCAGGCGGGCGGCGAGGTCGGGGCGCTTTCGGTCCTGGGTCAGGGTTTTGCCTTCGTCGATCGCCGCGATCAGCAGACCGACGTTGGTTGCGGGGCGGGGCGGTGGTTCGGCAGTTGGCGGGACCTGGCGAGGTTCCACAGGTGCTGGGACAGGCGGAGGGGCCACAGGTCGTGGGGGCTCAACAAGTGGTGGCGGCGGCACGGGCTCGGATGCGACAGGCTCAGGTGTGACAAGGTCCGGTGTCGGCGATGCGACCGGCTCAGGCGCGGCTGGTTGCTCCGGCTTGGTACTGGACCAGGCCAGGTACTGATTGCACGACGTACAGAAAATAGCGTCGTCGTCGTTCGCGCGACCGCAGTTCTCGCAGTTGATCATCGGATCACGAAGCCCCCCTTCGATCTCACCGTGCAGCAAAGGCTAGTGCCATACTCGGCTGCAAGGGGGAGGTCGCGATGAACGAGGACGTCTGCACCGCCTGTGGGGAACGCAATCCGGCCGGCTCGGCCTTCTGTCTGTACTGCGGCGTGTACCTGGGTTGGGACCAGGCTGCTCCCGACGAGCAGCCCACCGTCCGCCAGCCTGCGATCGAGCAGTCCGCAGCCGGCCACTCGGGGCCTGGGCAGTCGACGGCCAGCCAGTCCAGCATGTCCGCGTCGGGCCAGGCTGCGACCGGGCAGACCGCGATCCTCCCGGAGACCCACGCGCAGGCCCCGCGCCCGCCGTACGAGGACGACTCCGGTCGCCCGAAGCCAGGCGAAATGGCCTGCCCGCAATGCGGGATCCCCAACGCGCAAACCCTCCGCTTCTGCCGCAAGTGCGGCAGGGCGCTGCACCCATCGGCGTCCAGCGGCCAAGCGCCGCAAGCCGTGGCGAAACACGGCTGGTGGCAACGCTTCTGGGACCCGAAGGATCGCCGCGCGCGCCGCGACTACCGCCGCAGCCTGCCGCCGCTCTACCGCTGGCGCCGCGTGATCGTCGCCGTCGGCGCGATCGCGGTCGCATGGGTGCTGCTGTCGGTCGTCGGCACCAACCCGGTGACCTGGGCGAAGGACCGCGTGAACGACGTCCGCGGCACCTTGGTCCCGGTCGAGCTGGCCGCCGTCGCAGCTGCTCCACCCGAGTCCATCGCCGCGGGTGGCTACAGCATCGAGGCGCTCACCTCGGCTCCACTCGACGACGCCTGGGCGACTCCGTGGGCGACCAACGTCGTCGTGCCGCTGGAGGGCTGCAGCGGGAAGGCCGCGGCCCAGGGGACGATCCGCCTTTCCTTCCCGGAAGCGGTCCGAGTCCGTCGGCTCGACGTACTGGCCGGGCTGCCTGCGACGGATGCCCGGCGGCCGTTGCAGTTCCGTCCGAGTGTGCTGCTGGTGCTGTCCGAGGGTCGTTGCCAGGAGGTGGCGCTCAAGGACAGCGCGGACGTTCAGAAGCTCGAGCTCGACACCGGCGTACCGGTCAAGGACCTGACGATCGCGATCGGCGCGACGTACCCCGGCCGGGCGGGAGCCGCTCAGCCGGTCGCGGCGATCACTAGCCTCGCGGTGCAGAGTCGCCCCCGTTAGCTCGGGGCCTGGCCCGGTTGGTAGGGCAGACATTCGCCCCTGTGCACCTTCTGCACGGCTTCGGACTTGCAGACGGTGACGGCCTGATCGGGCGTGGCCGACGGTCCGATGTAGACGACCCAGTCGTCGGCCAGCGGTGTCTTCCGGTCGGCCTTGACCAGCCCGGGATAGTTGCCGGTGGCATGCAAAACCTTCGCGTCGACGCCGGCGTTCTTCAAGCGGGCGGCCAGATCCTTGGCGGTCTGCTCGGCGATCCCGGTCGCGCCGGGCTGGAAGTTGACCGCGGCGATCCACTGACCCGGGGTGAACGGGGGACTGTCCGGCCCGACGGTCGCCGGACCTGACGGCGTACCGCCCGGCGTTGTGCCCGAGGTCGGCGGCGGCCCGCTGGTGGGGCCTTCAGTGGGACCGCCTGTCGGTGCGCCGGTGGTCGGCGGTGCGCTCGAGACCGCACCAGATGTCGGTGTCACCGGCGCCGCGACCGTGGTCGCACAGGCCACGGCCGACGGCGGACCCTCCAGCTCACCGTTGACCGCGCTCAGCATGAAGCAGTACTTGGTGCTGCCCTGCAGCCCTTCGACGTTCTTCGCGGTCTGCTTGACGTCGACGTTGCGCTCGGACTTGTTGACGTTCCCGCCCGCGTCGACGAAGTGCAGCGCGTACGAGTCGATGTTGGGCACGGTCGCCCACACGAGAGCGATGGTGCCCGGGCCGCCGGCCTTCGCGGTCAGCACAGGCGTCGCGGGGACGGTGGTGCCGTCACCTGTCGGCGTGGGCGCTGGGCCGCCGCGTGTCAGGGCGAAGACCAGTACGCCGATCAGCGCCGCGCCGACCAGCGTCGCGGCCGTGATCACGCCGCGGG
The DNA here is from genome assembly GCF_054781295.1 of Kribbella endophytica. Classification (NCBI taxonomy): domain Bacteria; kingdom Bacillati; phylum Actinomycetota; class Actinomycetes; order Propionibacteriales; family Kribbellaceae; genus Kribbella; species Kribbella endophytica. The sequence goes on along the minus strand of NZ_BAAGUR010000004.1, from coordinate 516,015 downwards.
TGAGGATCGGCTTCTGGTTGAACGCGCCGTCGACCACGGGCCGCGACGGATCGGCGCCGGCGGGCACCGGCGTACCGGGTGGTGGAGGGGGATCGGGTTCGCCGACGACCTTGAACGGCAGGCGTGTCGGCGATCCTCGGAGTACCGGCTTGCGAGTCCGGGCCTTGATCCGCGCGGTCACCGTCGCACCCAGCGGCACGTCGACGACGTCGGGCCGTACGAGGAACCCGAGCGCCTGATCCGGATCGGACGCGACGATCCGCAGCCTGGCGGGGGAGTTCCCCCAGTTGCTGATCTGGACGGTGTGCAGCCCGCGCCAACGCCCGGACGACGTGACCGGCGTCAGCTTGGCCTGCAACCCGAACACCCGCCCGATCTCGAGCTGCCCCTCGACCACCGCGCTGTTCGACGGATCGACCTGCGACTTGGCCCGGATCCCGAACGCCACCGTGCCGCCCGGCCCGGTCGGACCCGTCGGCGGATTGAACACAACCGTCGCGGTCTCCTGCTGCTGCGGATAGACCGACAACACCGCGGGCGTGATCTCAGCCCACGGCATCGGCTGCTCACCGACAACATCCAAGCTGTAACTCTCGACGATCGTCCCAGGATTGAGCACGGTGAACTCCGCGCGAGCCTGCCCGCCAGGCTCGGCAGTCAACTGCGCAGTCTCCAGCCGCAGCACTGGGTCCGTCACGCAACCTCCCCCTCCGCCGCTTTGAGCGGACCAACGCCGGCCCTGTGGATAACTCAGCCGCCATCCGGCCCTCCGCTTGTACCCTCAACTAGGAAAGGGCAGGCGGGCGGCAGGCGGCGTGATCGTCGGCTTCAGGCTAAGCCCGGCAGCCCCACGGCGTCGCCTGACTGCCGGTGCATGGCGCGGTGCCCGATCGGGCAGCGGGCAGTGCCACGGTCGGGCAGTCGACGGTGCCCCGGGCTCGACCCCGGGCTGCTGCCTACGGACGGCGTACCAGCCGAACACTCGATGACGTGATCCAAGAGGTGGACTCGGCGCTGCAGGCCCTGATCCAGCGCGAAGCGATCGGCGCGCGGGACGTCGAAGTCGTGTTCGACGCCCCGACCAAGGAGTGGTCGAGCCGCCGCAACGCGCCCACGATCGACGTCTACCTGTACGACATCCGCGAGGACCTGCGCCGGCGCGAGCGCGGCCTGCTGAACGAGTACGACGACGACCGGCGGATTACCGCCCGGCACCTGCCACCCCGCTACTTCAAGCTGTCGTACCTGGTCACAGCCTGGACCCAACGGCCCGAAGACGAGCACCGCCTGCTGTCCGGCCTGCTCTCCTGCTTCCTGCGCCACGACGCGCTACCCACCGACCTCGTCACCGGCCCGCTCGCCGAACTGGGCCTGTCGGTGCCAGTCTCGATCGCCCTGCCGCCGCCGGAAGACCGCTCGTTCGCCGACGTGTGGTCCGCCCTCGGCGGCGAGCTGAAGCCGTCGCTCGACCTGGTGGTCTGCGCACCAACCCCGACGGGCCGCGTCTACGAGGCGGCGACCCTGATCGATCAGCCGCCGCGGGTATCGATGGGCGGCACCGACGGCTGGCCACCTCGCGAGGAAGCAGGCGGTACACCACGCGGGGGAGCCGGCGGCACATCACGCGGGGATGGTGGCGGTACGTCGCGCGGGGGAGCGGATGGGGCGGCGAGTGGGGATGCCGGCGGTACGGCGCGTGAAGGCGACAGCGGCACGGCGTCCGAGGAAGCCGGCGGCGCATCGCGTGCCAATCCACGGCGGCCGCGGAAGAGGTCCGGGTGACAGGGCACGGGTTGGACTATCTGCTAGCGCGACTGGTTCTGGGCGAGGCCCGGATCCGGGCGCTCGTCGCCGAGCGCCGTGCGGACGACGCGGCGATGCCAGCTGAGCTGGATCTGTCCGTGCCGGTCTCGATCACTCTGCCGGCGCCAGAGGACCGCTCGTACGCCGATGTGTGGGCCGCTCTGGGTGGCGGGCTGAAGCTGTCGCTCGATCTGGTCGTTTGCACTCCGACTCCGACCGGCCGCGTCCACGAGGCGGCGGCGTTGGTCGATCAAACGCCGCGGATGTCGATGGGCGGCACAGACGACGGCTGCCCGCCGCACGACCATGCGGGTCGCGCGGTGCGCGGGGAAGCGAGCGGAACAGCGCGCGGGCAAGCAGCCGGTGTGGCGCGTGAGGAGGCCCGGGGTGCGGCGGGTGAGGACGCGGGCGGTGCTGCCTGGGAGGTGACCGGCGGTGCGGCGGGCGGGGAAGCAGCCGATGCTGCGTGTGAGGGCGGCCGCGGTGAGGCGGGCAGGGAAGCAGTCGGCACCGCGGCCGAGGTGACCGGCGGTACAGCGCGCGTGCCAGCACGCCGTACGCCGCCGGAGGAACCAGGCGCTGCGGCGCGCGTAGAGGCTGACGGTACGCCTAGCGAGAACGCCGGTGGTACGCCCCGCGACGACGCGGGTGGTGCGGTGCGCGGGGGAGTCGGTGGTGCGGCGGGTGAGGATCCCGATGGTGCGGTGCGTGCGGGAGTTGGAGGTGCGGCGCGCGAGGAGGCCGGCGGTGCGGCGCGTGCGGGAGTCGGTGGTGCGGAGCGTGGGGATGCCGGTGGTGCGGCGCGTGAGCAGGCCGGCGGGGTACGGCGGAAGGAAGCAGGCGGTGTGTTGCGCGATGCCGGCGGCGCATCGCGCTCCAATCCGCGGCGGCCGCGGAAGAGGTCTGGGTGACGGTGCACGGGTTGGACTATCTCTTGGCGCGGCTGGGGCTGGTCGAGGACCGGATCCGGGCGCTTGTTGCTGCGCGCCGGGCGGACGATCCGTCGATGGATGATCCGTTCCGCGGTTTGTACGTGAACGACGAGTTGGTTGACCGGCTGCTCAGCAGCGAGGCGGGTGCGGCGATTGCCGCGCTTCCGGCTGGTCGGGCACTGGCTGCGGATCAGGCCGGGGCGGCGTCCGCGCTGGAACGGTCGGCGGACGAATATGTTGCTGAGGGCAACGTGATTCGGTTGCGGCGGTTGGCATCGACTGCGGGGTTGTCCGAGCTGGACACCGAGCTGCTGGTGATCGCGTTGCTGCCTGATCTGGACAGCCGGTTTGAACGGCTCTACGGGTATCTCAACGACGACGTGACCCGGCGGCGGCCGAGCGTGGGGCTTGCGTTGGAGCTTGTTGGGGCCTCCTCGATGTCCTCGCTCGCTCGCGGCCGCTTGCTGCCGGGTGGGCCGCTGGTCGATCGCGGACTGCTGATCGTCGAGGATCCGGAGCGGCCGTTCCTGACTCGCGCGATCCGGGTGCCGGACCGGGTCGCCGCGCACCTGCTCGGGGACGATCTGCCCGATCACCGGCTGATGCCGATGCTCGCGGAGCTGACGGCGTACAAGACGGACGTGAGTGCGGATCTCGGCCGGAGCCTGGCGGCCGGCGTACGGCTGGTTCATCTGCGGGAGCACGAGGTGGGGACCGGGCAGTCGATCGCCGCGGCGGCGTTGGCGGCGGCGGGTCGGGGCGTGGTCGCGATCGACCTGACCTTGATGGCACGCGACCCGGACCCGCTCGGCCTCGCGGTGATCGCTGGGCGCGAGGCCTTGCTGCAGGACGCGGGACTCGTCGTGGGGCCAGTAGAGGCATTGGCCGAGGCGTCGCTGGAGTCATTGCACCGGCTGAGCCGGTGGGAGCTGCCGGTGCTCTTCGTCGGTACGACGACGTGGGACCCGCGGTGGAGTCCGGAGACGCCGTTGACGGTAGACGCGCCCGTGCTCGGCGCGCACGACCGGATCGAGCTCTGGCGCGAACACCTGCGCGAATCGGAGCTCGACCCCGAGATCCTCGCGTCGCATCTCGCGCTCGGGCCGGGACAGGTGCGGAACGTCTTCAAGACCGCGGCCGCGTCAGCACTCCTGGCGGGTACGACGATCACCGCCGACGACCTGCGTCGCGGCGTACGGGCTCAGAACGCGGCCGGACTCGAGCGGCTAGCGCGAAGGATCGAGCCGGAGGTCGGCTGGGACGACCTGGTTCTTGCTCCCGCCGTACGGCGTGCACTCCAAGGCCTCGCGGCTCGGGCTCGGCACCGCGACACGGTGCTGACGGACTGGCGAATGCGGCGCGGCGGTGGACGCGGCCGTGGGGTCACGGCCTTGTTCGCCGGCGACTCAGGGACCGGCAAGACGATGTCGGCCGAGGTGATCGCGACGGAGCTCGGGCTCGACCTGTACACGGTCAACCTGGCGACGGTCGTGGACAAGTACGTCGGGGAGACCGAGAAGAACCTGGAGCGGATCTTCAGCGAGGCCGGCGGGGTGAACGCCGTGCTGTTCTTCGACGAGGCCGACGCGATCTTCGGCAAGCGCAGCGACGTCCGCGACGCGCACGACCGGTACGCCAACATCGAGAGCGCCTACCTGCTGCAGCGGCTGGAGAGCTTCGACGGGCTCGCGATCCTGGCGACCAACCTGCGGTCCAACATCGACGACGCGTTCACGCGCCGGCTGGACGCGATCATCGATTTCCCCGCGCCGACGCCCGACCTGCGGCTGCGGCTCTGGCAGCAGTGCCTGGCGCCGCCGTTGCCGCTCGGGGACGACCTCGAGCTGGAGTTCTGCGCGGAGTCGTTCGAGCTTGCCGGGGGCAACATTCGGTCGGCCTCGGTGAGCGCGGCCTACCTGGCCGCTGAGTCAGGGCAGCCAGTGCGGATGGTCGACCTGATCACGGCGGTCGGGCAGGAGTACCGCAAGCTCGGCCGGCTCGTGCTGGAACGCGAGTTCGGCCGGTACTACGCGATGCTGGACGGGCCGACGCCGTGAGCGACCGTCCCGCGGCGAAGGTCTCCGAAGCCCTGGTCGAGGGCAAGCGGCGTACGACGCCTGACCGCCCGTCCGGCGATGCAGTCCCGCCGGGGCTGCTGGCGTTGCAGCGGAAGGCGGGTAACGCGGCGGTGAGCGCGTTGATGGCGGCGAAGCTGACCTCGCCGGGCGGTGATGCGGCCGGTGACATCGACGCGGCGCTGGTGGAGATCCGGAACGACGAACCCGCGGTTGACACGGTCGAGAAGGGGCTGAAGGCGGCCAAGGCGGCCGGCATACCGGTGGATCTCGAAGGCGTCAGGCCGCCGGCGTCGGCGCTGGCAGTGACGAAGACCGGGTTCGGGCCGGGGGCGGTCGCGCCGAAGAAGCCAGTGCCGCCGACGAAGCCCGTACCGGCGGTGAGTCCGTTGGGGAAGGCTGCGGCGAAACCGGCCAAGGCGAGTGGGAAGGGCAAGGGATCGAGCGGCGGCGCGCCTGCGGGCGGCGGGGGTGGTGGCGGCGCTGCGCCGGCGATGGCGCCGTTGTCGGGCGCGCAACTGCTGGAGCCACCGGCGCCGCCTACCGGCGTACGAGCTGAGCAGGATCCGGCGTTCACCGGCGTGACCGGGAACGTGAAGGGCTTCGCCAAGGCCAAGCGGGCGCACCCGCCGGCGGCGTCGAAGGCCAAGGAGGCGCAGGACGCCGCGCTGGCGCCGACCGACGATCTCAGCGGTCAGGCCAAGGCGGCGAAGGCCGACACGATGGACGCCCAGCAGGCCGGGACGTTCGACAAGAAGGCGTTCATCGCGTCGGTGAAGACCGCGATCGAGGCGAAGTCGCCGAAGACGCTCGAGGAGGCCGACGAGTACAAGGAGTCGGGCAAGGCGGGCGAGGTCAAGGGCGAGCTGAAGGGCATGGTCGGCCAGGGCAAGGAGGGCCAGGCCAAGGACATCGAGACCGCGACGGCCGCGCCGCCGGACACGTCGAAGGGCGTCGCGAAACCGGTCACGCCGCTGGAGACCGAGGAACCCGGTCAGGCGGCCGCGATCCCGGCGGGTGGTGCCGCTCCGAAGGTCGCGCCGCCCGAGCAGACCAACCTGGAGGCGGGCAAGCACGAGGCCAGCAGCGAGATGGCCGAGGCCGAGGTCACCGATCAGCAGTTGGCGCAGTCGAACGAGCCGCAGTTCCAGGGCGCGCTCGCCGACAAGCAGACCGCCGCGGCGCACGCCGACACCGCACCGGCCGCGTTCCGGGCGCAGGAGCAGCAGGTCATCGAGCAGAACAAGACCGAGGCCGGCGCGGAGACCAAGACCGGGGTCGCCGGGCTGCAGGGCTCGAAGGCGGCGGCCCTGGCGAAGCTCGTGGCCGACAAGGGCAAGGCGAAGTCGAAGGACGAGCTGAAACGCGCCGAGGTCACCACGACGATCCAGAACCTCTTCACCGCGGCCGAGGCCGACGTGAAGGTGATCCTGGACGGGATCGACCCGAAGGTCGACGCCGAGTTCGAGCAGGGCGAGCTGAAGGCGCGGAACGCGTTCGAGGGGTACGTCGCCGCCAAGATGTCGGCGTTCAAGAAGGACCGGTACGGCGGGTGGCTGGGCGGCTTCCGCTGGGCCAAGGACAAGCTGGTCGGGATGCCGGACAAGGTCAACGAGTTCTACGACGCCGGCCGCGAGATGTACCTCAAGCAGATGGACGGTGTGATCTCGCGGGTGGCCGACATCGTCGGCGGGGACCTGACCGCGGCCAAGGCGCGGATCGCCAAGGGGCGCAGCGACATCGCGGCGTACGTGAAGAGCCTGCCGAAGGACCTGCAGAAGATCGGGTCGGAGGCCTCGAGCGAGATCGGCGACAAGTTCGAGCAGCTGGAGAGCGACGTCGACTCCAAGCAGGACGCGCTGGTCGAGTCGCTCGCGAGCAAGTACACCGAGGCGCGCAAGGGCCTCGACGAACGGATCGAGGAGCTGCAGGCCGAGAACAAGGGGCTGGTCGACAAGGCGATCGGCGCGATCAAGGCGGTCATCAACACGATCCGCGAGCTGGTCGGGATGCTGAAGAACGTGCTCGCCAGGGTCGCGGGCGTGGTCGGCGACATCGTGAAGAACCCGGTCGGATTCCTGTCGAACCTGATCGACGGGGTCAAGGGTGGCATCCTCAAGTTCAAGGACAACATCGTCGACCACCTGCGCAAGGGGTTGATGAGCTGGCTGTTCGGGGCCCTGGCCGAGGGCGGGGTGCAGTTGCCGGACAAGTTCGACGTACGGGGGATTCTGCAGCTGCTGCTGTCGCTGTTCGGGCTGACGTGGGCGAACATCCGCAACCGGCTGGTCAAGCAGGTCGGCGAACCGGCGATGACGGCGATGGAGAAGGGCGTCGAGATCTTCCAGAAGCTCCGCAGCGAAGGGATCGCGGGGCTGTGGCAGATGCTGATGGAGAAGCTCGGCGACATCAAGGAGATGATCCTCGAGCAGGTCAAGGACTTCGTCATCACCAAGATCATCACTGCCGGCATCACGTGGCTGATCGGGCTGCTCAATCCCGCTGCCGCGTTCATCAAGGCCTGCAAGCTGATCTACGACGTGGTGATGTTCTTCGTCAACAACGGCAGCCGGATCCTGAAGTTCGTCAACACCGTGATCGACTCGGTCGCCGACATCGTCAAGGGCAACGTCGGCGGCGTGGTCAACAAGATCAACGACGTCCTGGGCCAGATGGTCCCGATCATCATCGGCTTCCTGGCCAGCGTGATCGGCCTCGGCGGTATCGGGCAGAAGATCCGGGAGATCGTCGAGAAACTCCAGAAGCCGGTAAACAAGGCTTTGGACTTCGTCATCAAGACCGGCCTGAAGCTGGCGGGGCCGGTGATCCGGGGCCTCAAGTCCATCGGCGGCAAGGCCAAGGCGAAGATCGCCGCAGGCAAGGCCTGGGTCAAGGGCAAGGTCGAGAAAGGCAAGGAATGGGCCAAGGGCAAGGTGACCGCGGCCAAGGATCGGATCACGGGCGGTGACGTCAAGACAGCGGTGAAGGACGCCACAGGGTTACTGAAGGCACCGAAGGCGACCGTCGCGTCCGTGCGGAGCGGCCTGGCCGGTCTGCGGCAGCGGCACGGGTTGCGGTCGGCCGACGTCGTGCCGGGGGGAACACCCGGAACGTTCCACATCCACGTTCAGCGCGAGGATGCCGACACTCCCACCGTGCCGCTGGAGGAATCTGCTGATGCCGAGCACGCCGCCACGCTGTGGGAAGAAGTGTCCGAACAGACCAGTCAGGACGCGATGGCAGGCTTCCAGAACTGGCGTCAGCCGCGCCGCGGTGAGGCAGTCGGTCAGACTCGCGCGGTGCCGATCCGGCTGAGCGAGATCTCGGTCCGGCGGATCCGGTCGTCGGGTGATCGGTGGATCGCGGCCGCGCCAGGGGTGACCGCTGTTCAACGGCGGACCGCTGGAGAGCGGTTCCACCGGTTGGTCGACGCGGCCGTCGCGACCCGGGAGGAAGTGACGTTGTACCGCCGGCTGAGGGAAGCCGCGTCGGCGATTCAGACCCTGTACGGCGGCCGCGACGTGTTCTCGCTCGACGTCGAGCACCTCGACGAGGTTGGTCAGAACCGCGACCTGTACCCGCGGACGTCGATCTCGCGGCGGTTCGCCCGGATCGCCAACGCCGTCCGAGACGGTGGCGCGGCGGGATCCGTCGAGCGGCAGATCGTCGAGCGAGCTCGCAACGCCGCCGAAGCTCGCCAGATCGCGCGGCTCTACGCCGAGCAGCAGATCGAGATGGAACTGGGCGACACCGTCCGGTCGACCGGCGGGCACGAGGAGCCGGTCGATCTCGACCTGGAGATCATCGACACCGACGTCCACGTCCAGATCACCGCCCGGCGAGCGGCCGGCCGGAGGTAGCAGTCACCGAGGTGGAAGGAGAACGTCATGCGGGAGCACGGGTTTGATGCTGAGGAGGCCGCGCTGCGGCCCAAGGGTGGGCGGGTTGAGGAGCAGGTGAGTGATCAGGTGGGGAAGGCTGGGGCTGAGGGGCGGACCGACGTACTGGGTGGGGCGGGGATGCTCGGGTTGCAGCGGGCTGTGGGGAACAGCGGGGTGACGGCGATGGTGGAGGAGGAGAAGTCGCCGGTGCATGGGGTGATCTCGTCGGGTGGGCGGGCATTGGAGCCTGAGGTTCGCGGCGAGATGGAGGGGCGTCTTGGGCATGACTTCTCGGATGTTCGGGTGCATGACGACTCCGCCGCCCATGACTCGGCGAAGGCGGTGAACGCGCATGCGTACACCGTGGGGAGCAACGTGGTGTTCCAGCGGGACAAGTACGACCCGGGGTCGGATGCGGGGAAGACGATGCTGGCGCACGAGCTGACGCATGTGGTGCAGCAGCGGAGTGGGCCGGTGGAGGGGACTTCGGCGCCGGGTGGGATCAAGGTGAGTGATCCGTCGGATCGGTTTGAGCGGGAGGCTTCGGCTAATGCCGAGAGGGTGATGGCTGGGCCAGCGCCGGCGGTTGTTGCGCCGGGAGTGCAGCGGGTGGCTGCGGGGGATGCGGACGTGCAGCGGCATGAGGAGGACGAGGCTGGGGTTCAGCGGGCTGAGGTCGGGGACGCGGAGGTTCAGCGGGAGGAGGAGGAGAAGGAGGAAGAGGTGCAGGGAGCGTTCGTGCAGCGGGAGGAGGAAGAGGCTCAGGAGGAGGAGAGCTGAGGTTGGGATAGACAGCAGCGTCGCGAGCGGGTGCACTGGGGGTGTGCAGGCTCGGGTTCGGAAGGCCGTCGGGCGGAAGGTGCCGCCGGGGGCTGCTGTGCGTGCGGCTGTTGGTACGCCGTACGAGCAGGTGCTGGCTTTGCAGCAGACGGCTGGCAACCGGGCAGTGTCCGTCGCGCTGCTGGGTGGGCCGGTGAGTGTGAGCCTGCACGGGGAGACCAAGGGGAACTACGACGGCGGCAAGAGCGTCGTGGGGAAACCGAAGGTCGTGCGGGCGAAGGACTGTGACTGCTCGGACGAGGAGCCTTGTCTGAAGGCGACCGGGACGCTCGCGGTGACGTACCACGTGGACGTGGACATCCGGATGCCTGGCATGCCCGACGGGTTGAGTGCGTGCCAGCAACGGCGGGTGCGGGTATTCCTGCGGGACGTGCTCGGGCCGCACGAGCAGGATCACGCGCGGCGGTTGCGCACGTACAACGGGACGACGCGGCGGCCGTACTCGATCACGGGCTGTGGGAAGGCCGGCCTGGAGAGCGAGATGTCGAGCAAGCTGCAGGAGATGCACGACACCGAGGCGACCGCGCGCGCCGACGCCGCGGACGCCGACTCGGCCTCGATCGATCCCTTCGTGCGGCCGATCGACCTCGACTGCTGACACCGGGCTGACGTCGTACGGCGTCCTGCCCTGCCGGCTCGGCCGGCTTCCCGTTCGGGCACTCGAGAGTGCCCTGGTCTGCGTCCACATGGTCGCCCGGGTCGCCGCGCCCCGGCCGCAGGCTGGAGCAAATCCTGATCGAGGAGGGGCAGCATGCCGACGTACCTGTCACCAGGTGTGTACGTGGAGGAAGTCGAATCGGGCGCCCGCCCGCTCGAAGGCGTCGGTACGGCGGTGGCCGCGTTCGTCGGGCTCGCCGAGGACGGCCCCTTCAACACCGCGACGTTGATCAGCAACTGGACCGCGTTCACGGACACCTTCGGGGGATTCGTCCCCGGGTCGTACCTGGCGCAGTCCGTCTACGGGTACTTCCTGAACGGCGGCGGCAACTGCTACGTCGTACGAATCGGTGGAGGTGCCGACGCCAGCGACGGCAAGACGGCGCGTGGCCGCAAGGAGCTGCCCGCCGGGCCGCAGGCGATGCTCGGCCGGTTCCGGGTGGTCGCGCTCGACGCGGCGCAGGCGCCGGGCGAGGTGAGTGTCGAGATCACCGAGGCCGGCGGGGACAATCCGTCCGAGGACATGTTCCGGATCGTCGTGAAGCAGAACGGCACCCAGGTCGAGGAGTTCGACCGGCTGACCGTGTCGCGCGGCAAGACGAACGTCGCCACCGTGGTGAACGCGAACTCGAAGCTGGTCAAGGTCGAGGAGATCACCGGCGCCGCGCTGGACAAGCCGGCGCTCGGCGAGGTCGCGCTGAACGCGCCGCCGCCGGCGCCCGCCGTACCGTCGCCTCGGTTGAGTGCCGAGGACTACGTCGGTGACGTCTCCGACCGGACCGGGCTGGGTGGGCTGGAGGCGGTCGACGAGATCACGATGCTCTGCGTGCCGGACCTGATGAGCGCGTACCAGCAGGGCGCGATCGACCTGGAGACCGTCCAGGCGGTCCAGCTCGCGATGCTCGGGCACTGCGAGCTGATGGGCGACCGGATCGCGATCCTCGACGCGCCGCCCGGGCTCAACGCCCAGCAGGTGAAGGAGTGGCTGGTCGACAAGGCCGGCTACGACTCGGCGTTCGGCGCGCTCTACTACCCGTGGATCAAGACCGCCGACCCGGGCACCGGGCAGCTCGGCTTCATGCCGCCGTGTGGGCACATGGCCGGGATCTGGGGCCGCAACGACGACACCCGCGGCGTGCACAAGGCGCCCGCGAACGAGGTCATCCGGGGCGCGGTCAGCCTCGAGGTCCAGATCACCAAGGCCGAGCACGACCTGCTCAACCCGGTCGGCATCAACGTCCTGCGGACCTTCCCGGGCCGTGGTAACCGGGTGTGGGGCGCGCGGACGCTGTCGTCCGATCCGGCCTGGCGGTACCTCAACGTGCGGCGGCTGTTCAACTACCTGGAGGAGTCGATCCTCAGCGGGACGAACTGGGTCGTCTTCGAGCCGAACGACGAAGCGCTGTGGGCGCGCGTACGGCGTACGATCTCCGCCTTCCTGGTGAACGAGTGGCGCAACGGCGCCCTGTTCGGCCAGACGCCGGACGACGCGTTCTTCGTCAAGTGCGACGCCGAGACCAACCCGTCCGAAGGCATCGACGCCGGCCAGGTGGTCTGCGAGATCGGGGTCGCGCCGGTCAAGCCGGCCGAGTTCGTGGTCTTCCGGCTGTCGCAGTTCTCCGGCGGTACCAGCCTGGTCAGCGAGTGACCCTCATTACGCGAGAAAGGTAACCAGTCATGGCGCTTCCGGACATGGACTCCGGTGTCGGTCACTCCTTCGGGCTGGAGTTCGACGGCATCCAGATCAAGAGCATCACCGAGATCAGCGGCCTGAAGATGGAGCAGGACGTGATCGAGCTCAAGGAGAACGGTGCCGACGGCAAGTACGTGATCAAGAAGCTGCCCGGTCGCTGGAAGGCGCCGGAGATCACGCTGACCCGCGGGCTGTCGGGCGACACCAGTTTCGACAAGTGGATCAAGGACTCGCAGTTCGGCAAGATGGGCGCGGTCCGCAAGGGCGGGGCGATCATCGTGTACGACTACGAAGGCGCACCGCTGAAGCGGTACAAGCTGACCAACGCGTGGCCGAAGAGCCTCGAGATCGGCACCATGAAGGCCGGCGACACCTCGGTGATGACCGAGAAGCTGGTCGTCACCTGTGAACGGCTCGAGGTGGAGTGATGCGCCGTACGGCGTCCGCGGCGCTCGACGCTCCCGTGGTTGGTTCTGCGGCTGAAGCTGTTGTGGCGCCGGTGCAGGAGACGTTGCGGACGGAGTTTCCGTTCGTGCTGCCGCGGGGGTACGTCGACGGGTCGGGGGTTGTGCATCGCGACGGGGTGATGCGGCTGGCGACTGCTCGGGACGAGCTGGTGCCGCTGCGGGACGACCGGGTGCGTGAGAACCCGGCGTACTTGACGGTGGTGCTGCTTGGGCGCGTTGTCACGCGGCTCGGGAGTGTGACCGGGATTCATGCCGGAGTTATTGAGGATCTGTTCGCTGCTGACTTGGCGTTTCTGCAGGATCTCTACCGGCGGGTGAATCAGGAAGGGCACACTCGGGCCGGGGTGGACTGCCCGGAGTGCGGGCACGCGTTCGCCGTTGATCTGGCGGGTGGGCGCCTGGGGGAATCGTGACGTACGCGCCTGATCAGCTGTACTCCGAGGTCGCGTACGTCGCCTACCACTTCCACTGGTCGCGGGACGAGATTCTAGATCTCGAGCACCCCGAGCGGCGGCGGTTCGTCGAGGAGATCGGGCAGCTGAACACGCGCGTCCAGCCGGGGAGGTGAACGGTATGCGGTGGCCTTTCCGGTGGTCTGGTGGTGGTTCTTCGTCGGCGTCTGGTGCTGGCGGGGAGGCGGGGACGTCGGCGGCTGGTGCCGGCGGCAACGCTGGTATGGCGGCTGGTGTCGGCGGGGAGGTTGATACGGCGGCGGGTGGTGTCGGCGGTGAGGCGGGTGCGTCGGCGGGTGCGTCGGCGGGTGGTGCTTCCGCGGTTGCCGGTGGGTCGGCGGTTGGCGGTGATGGTGGTGGTTCGTGGGCGGCGTGGGCTGATCTGCCGCCGTTGCAGCGGTCGGTGGGTGATATCCAGCCTGTCGCGCCGGTGAGTTCGTTCCGGGAGTCGTTGGCGGCGCATCAGGATCCGCGGTTCCTGGCGCCGCTCGGGCATGCGCTGGATGTGGAGGCGCCTGGGGGAGAGATCGGTGGGTATGCGACGCCGGTCTCCGGTGAGAAGGTGAGTTTTCCGTCGGGGTTCTCGGGTGCGGCGGTGCAGCGTGCTGTCGAAGGGGAGTCGGTGGGGCAGAAGGTGCCGCCGGTTGAGCGGACGTACTCGTTGCCGGTGGCAAGTGGTTTGGGTGCTGCGGAGTTGCCGGCGGTGGAGGTGCGGCCGGTGCCGGTGAGTGCGGGGGTGGTGGTGCAGACGTTGGTGGAGGCGCCGGAGGTGTCGGTGCGGCAGGTGTCGGATATGGCTACCGGGTCGCTCGCACCACATGTGCCGCTGGTGTCGGGTGTGGGGAGTGGGGCGGAGGTGCCGACGGTTTCGCGGGTGGTGGATGTGCCGGAGGTTTCGGTGCAGCAAGTGTCGGAGATGGCCACCGGGTCCCGCGCACCACATGTACCGCTCGTGCCGGGTGGGGCGACCGCGGCGGAGGTGCCCTCGGTGTCGCGGGTGGTGAGCGGGACGGAGGTGCCGACCGTGTCGCGGGTGGTGAGTGACTCGGAGGTGCCGACCGTGTCGCGGGTGGTGAGCGGGTCGGAGGGGCTCCCGGAGTCGCCGGTGAGTGCGTCGGAGGTGTCGGTGCGGCAAGTGCCGGAGATGGCTACCGGGTCGCGCGCACTACATGTGCCGCTCGTGTCGGGTGGGGCGAGCATGGCTGAGGTGCCCACGGTGTCGCGGGTGGTGAGCGGCTCGGAGGTGGCCACGGTGTCGCGCGTGGTGAGTGGCTCGGGAGTGCCCACTGTGTCGCCGGTGGTGGGGGCGATGGATGTGTCGATGGTGCAGCGAGTGCCTGAGGTGCACACCGGGGCGCCCGCACCACAGGTGCCGCTCGTGTCGGGTGAGGTCGCGTCGGAGGGGTCCGTGGTGTCGCGGACGGTGGCCCCGGCGACGGGCATGCCGGAGGCGCCCAGTTCGTCGCCCGCACCGCAGGTGCCTGTCGTGTCGCGGGTGGTGAGCGCGCCCAGGGTGTCGCCGGGTGTGCCGACTGCGCCGCAGGTGCACATGGGGTCGCGTGGACCGCAGGTGCCGTCCGCGCCGCAGGTGCCCACGGTGTCGCGTGTACTGCAGGTGCCGTCCGTGCCGTCCGTGCCGTCCGTGCCGCAGGTTCCGACGTTGATGCGGCTGCCTGCTGTGTCGGAGGTGCCGGCTGGCCCGCAGGTGCAGTCGGCGGGGCGCGGGCAGGGCGCACACGTGCAGCGGGAGGTGGAGGGTGGAGCGCACGCGCAGTGGGGGATGGAGGGCGCAGCGCACGTACAGCGGGAGGTGGAGGGCGTTGGCCTGGCAGGTGCGGAGGTTGTGATGCCGCAGGGGTTTGCCTCGCGGTCGTCGGCGGCGGCTCTGCCTGTGGTGTCTCGTTCGGTGCAGGTGGGGCGTGAGCACACCTTGGATGGGCATGGGCAGCAGGACGTGCCGTTGGTGGGGTACTCGGAGCCGATTGGGCGTTCGCCGTTTGTGGCTGCGCTGGGTGGGTTGGAGGCGGGACCTGCTGTTCAGCGGATGGTTGAGGCTGGGCCGGTGGTGGGGCGCGTTGTTGAGCATCAGGTTGCGGGCCGGCCTGTGGAGGTTCAGCGGGCTGGGTTGTTGTGGCCGCCGCCGGTGGGCGTTCAGCGGCAGAGTGCGCCGCTTTCGGGGGCGGTGGAGTTGGTGCAGCGGGCAACTAGCGAGGAGAGCGAACCGACGCCGGCGGTTCAGCGGGTGGTGCATGGGCATCCGGCGCTGGGAGCGCCGGTGATGCCGCAGCCCGCTCGGGAGGCGTCGCCTGCGGGCGCCGTACAGGCTCGTGCTGAGGGGGAGGCGTTGTCCTGGACCTTGGAGGACAGCTTTCAGCCGGCTGAGGCTGTGCGGTCCGTGCCGTTGCAGCGGATGTTCAGTGAGGAAGTTGTGCAGACGGCTGAGGAAACACCCGCGGCGGCAGCAGCACCACCGGCAGCGGCGGCGGCTCCGGGTGAAGCCAAGAAGGCGACCGTGAGTGCGGCCGAGATCGAGGAACTGGCGAAGCGGCTGTACGAGCCGTTGACCGCGAAGCTCAAGGCTGAGCTGTGGCTGGATCGCGAGCGTGCGGGACGGGTGTCCGACCGATGGTAGGGGGAGTGGCGGGATGAATCCGCAGTATCCGGAACCGGCCGTGACCGTGTGCTTCGGGGTGACGATCGACGACAAGCGGCTCGGCGCGTTCAACAGTTGTGAGGGGCTGGGGCTCGAGGTCGTGCTGGAGCAGCGTGAGGAGGGCGGGCAGAACGGGTTCGTCTGGCAGCTGCCGACGCGGATCAAGTACAGCAACATCAAGCTGACCCGCCCGCTGTGCCAGGACACCACCGAGGTGATGGCCTGGCTCGCGAGCATGACCTCCGGCGTAAAGCCCGCGACCGGGAGCATCACGGCGATGACGGCGGGACTGCAGAAGGTCGCCATGTGGCGGCTGGCCGGGGTGATCCCGGTCAAGTGGTCCGGCCCGGGGCTCAACCTCGACTCGCCGAAGGTCGCGATGGAGACCCTCGAGATCGCCCATCACGGGTTCACCGCGGAGAAGGTGGGCTGATGACCGACCCGATCGCGCTGAAGGCGTCCGGCGGTGGTGGCGGTGCGGCGCCGGCCGAGGAGAAGAAGTCGCTGCAGAAGGCGAAGCTGAAGCTGTTCGACCCGACTAAGGAAGGCTCGCAGGGCCAGGACCGCGGCGAGATCCCGTTCCAGTTCAACCCGAAGGAGGTGACGATCCAGAAGTCGGCCAAGTGGGAGCGCAAGCCCGCGAAGAAGGCGAAGTCGGCCGGTCCGCCGGAGTTCAGCGGCGCGGAGCCGTGCAAGCTGACCGTGGAGATGTTTTTCGATGCCTCCGGCAACCAGGACAACAGCGTCGTCACCGCCGTCGAGAAGCTGTTCAGCTGCTGCGTGCCGACCGAGGAGAGCCGCGGCAAGGACAAGCCGACGCCGCCGCTGGTGATGCTGCAGTGGGGCAAGATCGCCAGCTTCCCGGCGTTCGTCACGTCGGTCAGCGTCAAGTACACGCTGTTCAGTGCCGACGGCGTCCCGATCCGCGCGGTCTGCAGCGTCGCGATGGAGGAGATGCCGAACGAGCCGTGGCGGCAGAACCCGACCTCCGGCGGTCAGTCCGTACGCCGTTCGCACCGCATGATCGACGGTGACAGCCTCGCGTCCCTGGCCTACACCGAGTACGGCGACCCCGGCATGTGGCGCACGATCGCCCGCTACAACGGGATCGACGACCCGATGCGCCTGCCGAGCGGCTCGGTGGTCGTGTTCCCCGCGGCCGAGGAGCTGGTCTGATGTCGATCACCAACAGCTGCCTGATCGAGATCAACGGGTCGCCGCTGCCGGCCGACATCGTCAACCTGCTGAGCACCGTGTACGTCGACGACAGCCAGCGCCTGCCGGACCTGTTCGAGATCAGGTTCCGCGACGGCGACCACGTCGTACTGGCGAAGACCGGCGCGAAGATCGGTGCCCCGGTGCGGATCTCGGTGCTGACCAGTACGAGCCAGACCGCCGCGCTGCTGATGGCCGGCGAGATCACCGCGCTGGAGGCCGAGTTCGACACCGGTGGATCGTTCACGGTGATCCGAGGCTACGACCCCGCGCATCGATTGTTCCGGGGACGCGGGACCGGCAGCTACCTGCAGATGACGGCGTCGGACATCGCGCAGAAGGTCTCGCAGCGGGCCGGGTTCAGCAACGGCACGATCGCGTCGACGACGACCGTGTACGAGCACGTGTCGCAGGCCGGGACGAGCGACTGGGAGCTGCTGGACGCACTGGCGGCCGAGGCCGGGTACGAGGTCTCGGTCCGCGACGGCAAGTTCAACTTCGGTCCGCCCGCGACGGCAGCCGGTGCGCCGAGCAACGAACAGAACCCGCTCGTGCTCAAGCTCGGCACGGACCTGCTCAGGTTCCGCGCGGTTCTCACCTCGGCGGGTCAGGTGAAGGAGGTCGAGGTCCGCGGCTGGGACACGTCGACTAAGCAGGCGCTCACGACCAGGCGCCCGTCCAAGACCAGGAGCGCCGAGCTGCCGCAGGCGAGTCCGGCCGACTTCGCGCACGCCTTCGGCGACAAGGTGTACGTCGCGACCGACGTACCGCATCGCACGCAGTCGGAGGTCGACGCCGCCGCGGCCGCGATCGCTGAGGAGCTGGCCGGCGCGTTCGCCGAGTTCACCGGTGTTGCCCAGGGCAACCCGGCGCTGAAGGCCGGAGCGGCGATCACTGTCGACGGTCTCGGTACGCCGTTCGACGGCAAGTACACGGTGACCACGACCAGGCATCGGATCGATCCGACGACGGGCTACACGACGTCGTTCGCCGTCACCGGCGCGCACGACCGCAGCCTGCTCGGACTGACCGGCTCGGCGGCAGCGCAGCGGGCGCAGACGGGGGTCGTGATCGGTCAGGTCAGCGACAACAACGACCCCGAGAAGCTCGGCCGCGTGAAGGTGACGCTGCCGTGGCTGTCGGACGACTATGTGAGCGCCTGGGCCCGAACCGTGCACGCGGGCGCGGGGAAGGATCGTGGCGCGTTGATCATCCCCGAGGTCGGTGACGAGGTGCTGGTCGTGTTCGAGCAGGGCGACCTGCGCCGGCCGTACGTGCTCGGCGGGCTCTACAACGGCGTCGACGTACCGGATGCCAAGGGCATCGACCCGATCGACTCCGGGTCGGGCGCGGTGAACCGCCGGTCGATCGTGTCGCGGAACGGCCACCGGATCGACCTGCTCGACCAGGACGGCCGCAAGGAAGGCATCACGCTGGAGACCGGTGACGGCAAGCTCAGCGTCTCGGTCGACGCGACCAGTACGACGATCACCGTGCACGCCGACGGGACCGTGAAGATCGAGGGCAGCAAGGGCGTCGTGATCGACGCCGCCGCGGCCAAGCTCGAGCTCAAGGGTGGCGAGGTCTCGGTCACCGCCACCGGCAACCTGCAGCTCAAGGGCGCCAACACGACCCTCGAAGGCAGCGCGAACACCGAGGTCAAGGGCGGCGCCCTGTGCTCGGTGTCGGCCGCCCTGGTCAAGATCAACTGAGTCAAGGAGACGGCCATGCCCGCAGCAGCCAGGGTCGGCGACCCGACCGGACATCCGGGAGTGATCGCACCTCCCGGCGTACCGACCGTACTGATCGCCGGGTTGCCCGCGGCAACAGTCGGTACGCCGCACATCTGCTCGTTCCCGCCACCGGCCGTGCACCCGCCGACCGTGATCGCGCCACCAGGTTGCCCGACCGTGCTGATCGGCGGCATGCCCGCCGCGCGGATGGGCGACCTCGCGGCCTGCGGCGCGCCGATCGTCCTGGGCGCCCCGACGGTACTGATCGGAGGATGAGATGAGCACCGACTTCATCGGCGCCGGGTGGGCCTTCCCGGTCACCACGGACGCCACCGGCGCGGTCGCGCTGGTCACCCGCGAACGCGAGATCGAGCAGGCGATCCGTCTGATCCTCGGCACCGCGCGCGGTGAGCGGCCGATGCGGCCCGAGTTCGGCTGCCGGATCCACGACCACGTCTTCGGCCCCGCGAACGCGGCCACCGCAGGACAGATCGCGTACGACGTCCGCGAGGCCCTCGAACGCTGGGAGCCGCGGATCTCGGTCGAGGATGTCGGCGTCGGCTACGACCGGATCGAGCAGGGCCGCGTGGTGGTCGACGTCGGCTACCTGATCCTCGGCAGCAACGACCCGCGCAACCTCGTCTTCCCGTTCTACGTCATCCCCGACGAACAAGTCGCCGGTACGACGCAGCCGGCCGAGCTGGGGGTCTGACATGCTTCCCGCGCCCAACCTGGACGACCGGACCTTCCAGGGACTGGTGGACGAGGCCAAGCGCCTGGTCCAGCGCCGCTGCCCCGAGTGGACCGACCACAACGTCTCCGACCCGGGCGTCACGCTGATCGAGGCGTTCGCGCAGATGGTCGACCAGCTGATCTACCGGCTCAACCGCGTCCCCGACCTCAACTACGTCAAGTTCCTCGAGCTGATCGGCGTCGAACTCAGGCCGCCGGCCGCAGCCCGCGGTGGCGTGACGTTCTGGTTGTCGTCACCCCAGCCGCAGCCGGTCCTGGTCCGCGCCGGGACTGAGGTCGCGACCCCGCGCACGGACATCCACGAGCCGATCGTCTTCACGACGACGCAGGATCTCGAAGTCATCCCGTGCTCGTTCGGCCACGCCGGGGCGATGCCGACCGACGGACCGCCGGTGGACCTGACCACCGCGTTGTCCGGCCGCGATGGCTTCCCCTGCTTCTCGGAGCGCCCGGTCCCTGGCGATGCGCTGCTGATCGGCCTCAGCGAAGCGGTCCCGTCCTGCGCGGTGACGGTCCGGATGACCTGCAGCGTCTCCGGCAGCGGGGTCGATCCGCGGCATCCGCCGCTGGTCTGGGAGGCGTGGACGGGAACCGGTTGGACCGAGTGCGACCTCGACAAGGACGAGACCGGCGGCCTGAACAAGGCCGGCGACGTCGTCGTGCACGTCCCGCCGCAACACGAGACGTCGATCATCGCGCGCCAGCGCGCCGGGTGGATCCGGTGCCGGTTGCTCGCGGTCGACGAGGGCCGGCCGACGTACACGAAGTCGCCGCGGATCCTGTCCGTGTCGGCGTTCACCATCGGCGGGACCGTCCCGATGATGCACGCCGAGGTGATCCGGCACGAGCTGCTCGGCCGCTCCGACGGGACGCCCGGCCAGCGGTTCGCGTTGAAGCGCAGCCCGGTCGTGCCGTCCGAGGAGCCGTGCACGGTCGAGGTCACCGACGACGACGGCGTCGAGACCTGGGAACCGGTGAGCAGCTTCGCCGACTCGGCCGAGGACGATCGGCACTTCCGGATCGATGCGTTCGCCGGCTGGGTCCAGTTCGGGCCCGCGGTCCGGGCAGCCGATGGGCGCCTTCACTCGTACGGCGCAGCGCCCCGCTCGGGGACGAGTGTCGCCATCTCGTCGTACCGGACCGGCGGCGGCCGGCGCGGAAACGTCGCACGCGGCCAGGTCCGGGTGCTCAAGTCGAGCGTCCCGTACGTCGCCCGAGTGGAGAACCGCGCACCGGCGATCGGCGGCGCCGACGCGGAGACACTGGACGAGGCCAAGGTCCGCGGGCCGATGCTGCTCAGGTCTCGCGGCCGCGCGGTCACCGTGGAGGACTTCGAGGAGCTCGCGCGCGAGGTCGCGCCGGACGCGGCGCGGGTGCACTGCGTCCCGGCGACCGAGGCCGCGGACGCGGGCGGGATCCGCGTGCTCGTCGTACCGCATGTGTCCGGCGATGCCGTCGGACGGGTTCGCCGCGACGATCTGATCCCGCCGCAGGGAACGCTCGAACGGATCACGCAGACCCTCGATGAGCGGCGTCTGGTCGGGACACGGTTGCTGGTCGCGCCTCCGGAGTACGTCGGGTTGACGGCGGTCGTCGATGTGAGTGCGCGGTCCAGGTTCGATCCGGACGAGGTCAAGGAAGGCGTGCTCGAAGCGCTGTACAGCTTGCTGCATCCGTTGACGGGCGGGCCGGACGGGACGGGCTGGCCGTTCGGGCGGTCGGTGCAGTCGCACGAGGTGCATGCCGCGCTGGCGCGGATTCCGGGCGTCGACATGGCGCAGGAGATCAGCGTCGCGCTGTTCCCGGCTGACCCGGTCACCGGCAGGCGGTCGGCGCCCGTGCAGCGGCTGGATCTGCTGACGACGGCGCTGGTCTTCTCGTACGAGCACCAAGTGCGGGTGCGCTGATGCGCGGGGCGCTCGGGCAGTTGCCTAGTCCGCATCCGCTGGGGGAGTCGCTGCCGTCGATCTACCGGACCGACCAGTTCACGCAGCAGTTGTGCGCGAGCTTCGACGAGGTGCTCGCGCCGGTGATCAGTGCGCTGGACAACCTGCCGGCCTACTTGGATCTCGGGACGGCGCCTGAGGACATGCTGCCCTGGTTGGCGCACTGGATCGGGCTGGCGGTCGATCGTGGAGACGACCCGGTGCGGCAGCGGGAGTTGTTGCGGTCGACGAGTGACCTGCACGGTCGGCAGGGGACGCGGCTGGGGATCGAGTTGGCGATCAGCGCCGTACTGGGAGTGCGGACCGAAGTGGTCGAGTCAGGTGGAGCCAGTTGGTCGGTCGATCCGAACGATCCGTTGCCGGGGGAGTCGGTGCCGGCGGTCGTCGTACGGGTGTTTCCGGTGGCTGGGCAGGAGATCGACGAGCAGCGGTTGGAGGATGTGGTGGCGGCGCTCAAGCCGGCGCACGTCATCCATCGCGTGCAGGTCGTTCCCGCAGACTGACGGGCGCCTCCAGCTCGGCGGAGATCCTGGCGTGCTCGCGGCGAGTCGCGGCTGCGGCGGTCGGATCGCCTTGCTCTTCCTGCAGATCGGCGAGGAGGAGCCAGGACGAGTCGCGCAACGCGTCGAGCTCGACGGCGCGTTGAGCCGCGTGCAGCGCCTGTACGCCGGTCGCGAGGCCGGCGACCTGGAGTGCGGCCTCGGCTGCGGCGAGCCGGTAGCGGTCGCGTTCGGCCAGGACCCATTCCGCGGCGCCAACCTCGGGGAGCAGTTCGCCGACGTACAGGTCTAGTACGGCGGACCAATCGGTGAGCGTGCGGGACCGGCGGGCTTGGCGTAGGCGGGTCTCGAACTCGGTGAGGTCGGTCCAGGTGCCGGGGAACACCAGCCGGTAGGCGTCGCCGTTGCGCTGGACGGCTTGGTCGCCCAGGCCCACGGCTGCCAGGCATTGCCGGACGTTCGACGCTGCTACCTGCAGGCGGTGAGGCCCCGCTTCGGCAGGCGCGTCCGGCCACAACGCGTCGATCAACCGTTCACGATGAAGGTCTTTGCCGGGGTGGATTGCCAGGAGCAACAACAAGGCCCGAGCCCGCGGCCGCAACGGAGGCCATTGGACGGCTTGACCGTCGAGTTCCAGGCGGAATCCACCGAGGGTGTGCAAGCGTGCGGGCGCCGCGCTGCCGCGAGTTGATGCGGCGGCGGAGCTGGAGAGCCGGTGCTCGGCGGGCTCCTCGACCAGCTGGCGGGCGTGGTCGAGGAGACGGTGGGCGCCGGGGACGGCTGCTGCGCGGATCAGGCGTTCGGCCTCGATCAGGTGCACAGCCGTGCCGGGATGTCGAAGCCTGGCCATCGCGACCGCGCCGAGCGCCAGCGCCCAGGCCTGCGGCGCCCGCGCGTCCAGAGCGGCGGCCTCCGTCGCGGCTCGGCGGAGCCAATCGACCGCGGCCTGGTCGTTCCCGGTCTGCAGCTGGGCCGCGCCGATGGACGTTGCCATCAGCAACGAGCCCCACCGGTCGCCGTCGCGGACGCACTCGTCGACCAGGGCCGCGCAACCGTCGGCTCGCCAGTCTTCCGCGCGCGTAGCCAGCAGCACGGCGGCCTGCAGTCCGCGCGCCAACCGGGCCAGCCACGGCAGCTCCTCGAGCTCGGCCGACAGCGCGATCTCCTCCAGTGGGACCTCCGCATCCGACCAGTTGCCGCGCGCAAGATCCGTCACGACGACAGCGATCGCGGCCCACAACCGCCCGGCCGACCGGAACGACGAATCCGCCGCGACCGGCAGGAGCAGCTCGCGGGCCTCGTCCAACCGCCCGGCCAGCAAGGCGATCGACCCGGAGGCCAGCGGGTCGTCCGCACCGGGTGCGAGCGGGTGGGCGCCGCCGGCAGCCGGCGATCCGGTCCTCACCTCGGCACTGGATGCCGGGATGCGCCGAGTCGCCTGCCGGATCGCGTGTCCGGTACGCCGTACGGTCTGCCCAGTACGCCGTACAGGCGCTGCCTGCGACGGCGGCTGCGGCAGCCACACCTCCGCCTGCGTGCGCTCGTCCGCACACCGCGCCTGGAACTCCGGGTCGTCGAGCAACGCCTCCGCATCCTTGTACGCGCGCACTGCGGACTCGACCGATCCAGACCGGAACAACCGCCGCGCCCGCGCCAACGCCAGCCAAGGATCGTCGTCCGGCAACCCCGACCGAGCAACCCAGTCGTGCCCGGCCGTGTTCCCCTGCTGCAGCAGTCGCGCCACCGACGCCCAGTCGTCGGCCAACGCGTGCGCCCGCATCGCATCGCGCGGACACCCGGCCTTCTCCAGCAACTGCCCGCTACGCGAGTGGAGCTCCCGCGACGCGGCCGCCCCCAGCTCGTCGATCAGCAAGCCCTTCAAGTGCGTTTGAAGTACCTGGTGATACCTGTACGTCGTCCCGTCGTCGGTCGACGTCGTGAAGAACTGCAACGCCTCCAGCTCTTCGAGTACGGCGGCACTACCGGTCTGCTCCAGTAACTCGTCGCAGAGCGGCCCGGTCAGCCGTCCGAGCGCGCTGGTGATGAGCAGGAACTTCCGTCGTTCCGGCGCCAGCCCGGCGAGCACGTTGCGCGTCAGGTACGCCCGCACCAACCGCGATCGACCACCGAGCTCGGTCGCGGCCCGGATCCGTTCAGTACTGGACTTCCCGAGCGTGGCCAGGTGGAACAACTGCAACCCAGCAGCCCATCCACCCGTACGACGAGTCAGCGCGGCCGCGGCTTCAGGCGACAAAGGCTGCCGGTAGACCGAGCGGAACAGTTCCTCGACCTCCCACGACCGGAACCGCAGATCATCGCTGTCGAGCTCCATCAAGTCCCCAGACACCTGCAGCCGCGACGTGTTCAACGCCAGCGGCCGACGCGACCCGAACAGCAACCGTAGATGCCGTGGCCGGAACTCCAGAAACCGCTCCAACGCCGCCTCAGCAGGACTCCCGGCCAGCTCGTGCACGTCGTCCACGATCAGCTGAACCGACTGCGGGACTCCGCTTTCCGTGGCGAGGATCAGTTGGTCGACAGTCGTCGAAGCCGGCAGTGCATTCGGCAGTACGACGGACAACGCCTCGGTCACGTGCTGGACGAGTGCGTCCTCGGTCCGGTCTTCTGGTCTGGCCCGGTACCAGGCCGTCGGCCGCAGTGGAGTCGCGGCAACCTGCGCGAGCAACGTGGTCTTGCCGGAACCGGCCGGCGCGAGCAGGAGACCGACGCTAGGCCCTGATTCGTCGAGCAGCGGGCGTTCCAAGCGGTCGCGGGACAGACCGGATGGCTCCGGCCGACGCACTTTCTCCCTGAACACGACAGATCCCACTGCAAGCCCCCCGGCGTGCTGGCACGACACCGAGTTTCAGTGTGGGGCAACGTCGGGGGTCCCGCCCAGCCCATCAGGCCCGTCAATTCCGCCGATCCCCAGATCCTGCCCTTCCGGGCCGGCTCCGGCTCCGAGGTCGCCGCCCAGTCCGCTCTTCAACGGATCCGATCCGAACTGCGCTTCGAGCGAGTCGCTGATGCCGTCGTTGTCGGAGTCGAGCAGCGTCGGATTCGTCCCCAACGACACCTCGCTGCTGTCCGACAGACCGTCGGCGTCGGTGTCCATGCTGCGCGGATTGAGACCGGCCTTGGTTTCGTACGTGTCGGTCAGACCGTCCTTGTCGCTGTCGACGACCCCGTTGCGGATCACCTCGGCGAACTGGCCTTGTCCACCCACACCGGCGACGCCCGGAATTCTGCCGGGGTCGGTGCCGGCAGAGATCTCGAACGGGTCCGACACCCCGTCGCGGTCGGTGTCCGCGGTCAGCGGGTCGGTGTGCGACTTGATCGCCTCGAACGCGTCGGGCAGGCCGTCCTTGTCGGTGTCGGCCGAGGAAGGACTCGTTCCCGCGAGCTTCTCGAACGCGTCGGTGAGGCCGTCGTGATCGGTGTCCGGGGGAGCGGCCATCGGCGTACCGAGGTCGATCTGGTCGTAGCCGTTGGTGGGGGCGGCGACCGGGACGACTTCCGGCGCCGGAGTCGTGGCCGCCGGCGCTGCCGAGGAGTCCAGCCCCGGGATCACGCCCGCGTAGTTGAACCGGTTGTGCGCGGTGAACTCGCCCACGCCGTACTTGGTGCCCTTGGCCTCGATCGTGCGGCCGTCGCCGAGGCTGATCGCAACGTGCGCGCGCGAGGGCCGGCCGCCGCCAGGCGTGGGCTCGTTCGAGAAGTAGAACAGCAGCGCGCCCTTGGTGTGCAGGGCCTGGTCGACCGGGATCAACGCGTCCTTCTGCTTGAGATCCAGGTACTGGTACATCGCGCCGTCCGGGATCTCGACCCCGGCCTGGTGCGCGGCCCACTTGGTCAGCTCGGAGCAGTCGAACTTCTCCGGGTCCGGATCGCTCAGCTTGGCCCGGATGCCGAACACGTACTGGTCGCCCTCCTGCGCCTGCGCGACCTCGACGAAGCGCCCGACCTTGGTGGAGTCCGCCGGTGACTGCATCGTCTGCGCCGGTACGACGGCCTGCCGCGTCATCACCGGCTGCTGCACCATCGGCTGCTGCACCACGGGCTGTGGCGCGACAGGCACCGGCGGCGGAGGGATCACCCCGTCACCGCTGTCGGCGTGCGTCGGGTCGGAGCCGTAGGTGATCTCGATCTGGTCCGACAACCCGTCGCTGTCGCTGTCCCACTTCAGCGGATCGCTGCCGAGCGTCGCCTCCGCACTGTCCGACAGCCCGTCCTGATCGCCGTCGGCGAGCTTCGGGTTGGAGTGGCTGACGGCGATCTCGTACCCGTCGCCGAGCCCGTCCTGATCGGTGTCGGCCAGCTTCAGCCCGGTGCCGGCCGCCCGCTCGAACGCGTCCGTCAGCCCGTCGTGGTCGGTGTCTTGCTGCATGCCGACGGTCTGCCCGGCGTCGATCTTGTCGTACGAGACCGCCGGCTGGAGCGGCTGCTGCGGCGCCGCGTCGTTGGCACCGGGCAACGGCTGCAGCAACTGCGACCGATACCCGCCGACCCCGCGGCCGTCGCCCTGCACGCCCGTCACGGCTTCCACCTTGTCCAGGTAGGTCCGGTAGTCGGCGGCGGTGCCCTTGTTCGACGAGTGGGTGGTGGTCCACGGCCGCATGTCCGTGCCCTGGTGGGAGATCGCGTACGCCGCCTTCGCGTTCGCGACCGGGTCGTTGAGGTCGCCGTACCTGGTGCCCCGGCTGCCGTCCGCGGCGACGTTGATCTGCCACAGGCCCATCGAGTGCTCGCCCTGGTCGTTGAGCGCGCCGGTCCGGCCACCCGACTCGGCCATGGCGATAGCGGTCCAAGTGGTCGCCTGGTGCGGCGTGAATCCCGCGGACAGCGCGGCCTGGTAGATCTCGTCGATCGACAGCTTCGGCATCGGCAACCCCCTGTTCCGACTCTCTCACCAGAGTAAGCGTGGTGCCCTACCATCATGAAGGAGACGTCATGGGGGAACCGTCGGGCAATCCGAGGTGGGGGCATGGGGTATCGGCTGGGCGTGGACCTGGGCACGACTTTCACCGCTGCCGCGATGCGGAACGGCGGTCCACCGAGCATGCTCGGCCTCGGCAACCGCGCGCTGCAGATCCCGTCCGTGCTCTACCTGCAGGAGGACGGCGAGTTCCTGGTCGGCGAGGCCGCCGAACGGCGTGGTGCGACCGATCCGGCCCGGGTGGTGCGGGAGTTCAAGCGGCGGATCGGTGACCCGATTCCGCTGATGGTTGCCGGTACGCCGTTCTCCGCGCAGGCCTTGTCCGCGCGGTTGCTGTCGTCGGTCGTGGCGACCGCGACCGAGCGCCGTGGGGCGGCGCCGGACGAGATCGTGCTGACCTACCCGGCGAACTGGGGTGCGTACAAGCGCGAGCTCGTCGACCAGGTGATCTCGCTGGCTGATGTCGGTCCGGCCATCACGTGTCCGGAGCCGCAGGCTGCCGCCATCCAGTACGCCGCGCAGGCGCAGCTCCGGGCGGGCGATCGGGTCGCGGTGTACGACCTCGGTGGCGGGACGTTCGACGTGTGTGTGCTGGAGAAGACCGGCGACGGATTCACGATCCTCGGCAACCCCGAGGGGATCGAGCAGTTGGGCGGGGTCGACTTCGACGAGGCTGTGTTCCAGCACGTCGTACGGGCGCTCGGTCCGGCGATGGAGGATCTCGATCTGGACAGCCCGGAAGGGCGTACGGCGCTGACGAGGCTGCGGCGCGACTGTGTCGAGGCGAAGGAAGCGCTGTCGACCGACGTCGACACGACAGTCCCGGTGACGCTTCCTGGCCGCAGTACGTCGGTGCGGTTGACGCGGGCGGAGCTGGAGACGCTGATCGCGCCGGCACTCGAGCAGACCGTCGAGGCGACCGGTCGGGCTTTGCGTACGGCCGGTACGACGAGCGAACAGCTGAAGGCGATCGTGCTGGTCGGCGGCAGCTCGCGGATTCCGCTGGTGAGTCATCTGCTGCAGTCGCGGTTCTCGACGCCGACGGCGCTGGACACGCACCCGAAGCACGACATCGCGTTGGGGGCCGTGCAGTTCAAGGCAGAAGCCCCGACCGCAACGATGGCCGCCGTTGGTACTTCTGCACCCACAGCACTGCCGAAACCGGTCAGGAAGCCTTTGTCGAGTGGCACTCGTCGGCTGCTTGCTCTGGGCGCCGGGGGAGTGGTGCTGCTGGCGGTCATCGTCGCGGTCGCGATCAAGTTGGCGACCGGTGAATCGCCTGACCCTGTGGCCGGTCCTGGGCCTGGTCCGACCACGGTCACCAGTAGCTCTGTGCCGCCAACGGTGACACCAACAGGCCCGAAAGTTCTCCCGGCCGCATCACCTGGGCTCAGTGATTCCCAGCTGATCATCCCGGTGCGCAACGGGACGACTCAGAGCTTGCACCTGGCCGACGTCAACCAACCCGGTACGTCGACCAAGCTCAGCAAGTTCGCTGCCGGGACGCAGCAGGGCGTCGACTCGGGACCTGTCGTGTCGCCGGATCGACGGTCGATGGTCTTCGCCCGTACGACGGCAACGGCCAAGCCTGCCGTGTGGGTGTCCGGTGTGGACGGAAGCGGCGCACGTCCGCTGTTCGCAAAGGTGCCGGCGCAGTGCGTGGACGGGATGGACCGGCCGGCCTGGAACCAGAAGGTCGCCGGCCAGCTGGTGGTCGCCTGTCTCGCGGGCCAGAACATCGGCCTCTACCTGGTCGACACCGACGGCAAGGTGATTCGCCCTCTCTACACGACGACCAGGACCACCATGGTGCCGAGCGATCTGACGATCTCGCCCGACGGCACCCGGGTCGCGTTCCAGGGCAAGCAGGGCATCTTCCTGGTGCCGATGGACGGCAGCAAGAAGCTCAGCCAGGTGACGACCGGCGCTGACGCGGACCCGGTCTGGTCGCCGACAGCGCCGGGCGTGATCGCGTACCGGCACTACCTGACGGCGAGCTCGTGGGCGATCTTCCTGACCAACGTCGACCGCACCAACGTGGCCTGCCGCCGTCCGCTCGTGACCAACCCGCTCGGCGGAGGAAAACTCTGCCAGTTCACCGCCGGCGGCACCTACGAGCAGGACCCGACGTGGTCCGTGGACGGCACCCGGCTCGCCTATCGACGCGGCCCACTCGACGCGGCCCAGATCTACGTCGCGCCCCTCGACGGAAGCGCGGCTCCCCGCCCGATCTGGCCCACCACCCCAGGCAACCAACTGGCCCCCGCCTGGACCACCCGCTGACGCTGAGCGGTCGGCATCAACTCGCCGTACCGGGAAGGTATTCGGTCGGGAAACGGTTACCCATGGCGTCAAGTCCCTGAGTGGATCGTGCGACGTGTGGTCGAAGGAACGGAAAATGGAAACAGTTGGAGCCCCTGAGTCCTCGGTGATCGAGGCGCTGCGCGCGGACGGGGTGGTCGTGTTCGGTGTGACGGGTGACCTGGTGGCGAAGAAGATCTTCCCCGCGCTGTACGAGCTCGCGCGGCGAGGGAGACTCACCGGCCCCGTCATCGGCGTCGGAAGGACTCCGTGGACCGACGAGGACCTGGTGGTCGCGGCCCGGCAGTCGGTGCTCAAGGCCAGGGGACTGATCGACGAAGAGGCTTTCGGTGAGCTGGCTCACCGGTTGACGATGGTCTCGGGCGACTATGCCGAGGCTGCGACGTACGAGCGGCTCGGTGAGGCGCTCGAGGACTCGCAGACTCCGGTTCTCTACCTCGCCACGCCGCCGGTGGTCTTCACCGACGTCGTCCGGGGGCTCGAGAACGCCGGCCTGGCCGCCCGTGGGCGGGCGGTCGTCGAGAAGCCGTTCGGCAACGACATCGAGTCGGCCAAGCAGCTCGACGCGGTGCTCACCCAGGTCTTCGGGACGGATCGGGTCTTCCGGATCGACCACTACCTGGGCAAGGAGTCGGTGGAGGGCATTCGGACCCTCCGGTTCGACAACCAGTTGTTCGAGCCGCTGTGGAGCCGCGAGCACATCGCCGCGGTCGAGGTGACGCTCTCGGAGAGCTTCGGGACCGACGGGCGCGCAGGGTTCTACGACGGCGTCGGCGCCGTCCGGGACGTCCTGCAGAACCACGTGCTGCAGATCGTCGCCTACCTCGCGATGGAGCGGCCGGCCGAGGACGGGCTGGACGCGTTGCGGACGGCGCAGGTCGAGCTGCTCCGGCAGGCGCGGCCGATGTCGTTGGGGCGCACGGTGCTCGGGCAGTACTCGGGCTACCGGGACGAACGCGGGGTGCCGGCCGGCTCGACCACGGAGACCTTCGTGGCGACGGAGCTGGAGATCGACTCGGACCGGTGGCGCGGTGTCCCGTTCCGCCTGCGGACCGGTAAGCAGCTGCCCGTGGACGCGGTCGAGGTCGTCGTCGAGTTCCGCCGGCAGCAGCCGCAGTCCGCTCCGAACCTGATCCGCTTCCGCCTCGGCAAGGCGGACGGCCTGACCATCTCGATCCAGGCCAAGGAGCCGGGGCGTCGTTCGACCAGTCGTCCGGTCGATCTCGCGGTCGACTTCGACGGAGCGCTCGGGCATCGGCAGGACGCGTACGAGCGACTGATCGACGACGTACTGGACGGTGACCAGCAGCGCTTCGCCAGCACCGAGGTGATCGAGCAGGAGTGGCGCATCGTCGCACCGATCCTGGACGCGGCGGTCAAGCCGGCGCCGTACGGGCCGGGAACGTGGGGCCCTGAGGTCGGCGGAGAGCTCGTCACCCGGTGGCACGACATCGGCGCGACCGCCGGTGAGCGTGAGCTGGTGGAGGTCAGCGAAGCCGTCTGACAGCTGTTTGACGCCGGCCGCGGTGGACTGCAGTCAGCGGCCGGCGGTGAGCGGGCGGACCGAGGTGCGGATGACGATGTGGGTGCCGAGGAGCTGCCGTTCCCGGCCGGAGCCCGGGGCTGGGCGTTCGACAGCCAGACGTACTGCTGCCTTGCCCATCTCCTCGTGCGGCATGTAGACGGTGGTCAGTGGAGGCGAGAGCTCCTGGGCGACCGGGATGTTGTCGTAGCCGACGAGAGAGATGTCGTCGGGGACGCTCAGGCCGTGCTCCTTCAGCGCGGCCAGCGCCCCCGACGCCATCACGTCGTTGTGGGCGAAGATCGCGGTGAACTTCAGCTCGTCCCCGAGCGCCCGCTGACAGCTCTGGTAAGCGCCACTGCGATCGGCCGAGCTCGGGATCACCAGCGCGGGATCGACCTCGACCCCGAAGTCCGCATGCGCCTGCCGATAGCCCTCGACCCGCCCGAGCGTCGTCGTCAAACGCTCCGGCCCGGTCAGCGTGAGGATCCGCCGATGCCCCATCGACAACAGATGGCTCGTCGCGGCGTACGCACCACCACGGTTGTCGTACTCAACCACGAGAGCCGGTACGCCGGCCGGCAGCGGCGGTCGGCCGCAGAGCACCAACTGCGACCCCCGAGCATGCAGCGCGCGAGCATGAGCCGCCATCCGCTCCTCGTACTCGCGGGTGACCTCGACCCCACCGACGACGATCACGGCCTCGACGTCGTCCTGCTCCTCGAGCCGTGAGAACACCTGGTCCTCGCGGCGCGTGTCCCCGCCGGTGATGTAGACCGAGCTGAGCCGCCCGTAGTCACCGGCCGCCTCGGCCATGCCCGTCGCCACCAGACTGCGCAGCGGCGACACGACGTCCGAGACGACCATCGCGATCAGCGAGGTCGCCGGGTTGCGCTTCGGCGCCCGCGTGGTGACGACGTAATTGAGCTCCTCGACCGCCCGCAGCACCTTCAGCCGGGTCGGTTCGGCGACCGGGTAGTCGCTGGTCAGCGCCCGGGACGCCGTCGCGACCGAGACCTGCGCGTGCCGGGCGACATCGCGCAGCGTCGGTCCGCTCCGCCGCGCCCCCTCGATCTCCGCCATCCGTACTTCTTACCTGATCCCGGCAAAAATTGCGTCGAGGTCGAAGGCCTGTTCCCGATCCGGCCAGCGAACCGTGACCACCGCGCCCTCGACCGAGGCCTCGACCGTCTCCTCGACGGGCACTCCACTGAGCGAGGCCGCTGCGACGTACACGGTGTTCTCCGCCGACGTCGTCCCGAGCAGTTCCGGTACGACGGCCCACTCGCCGTACGCGGTCCCGTACGGCGCCGGCGTCGTACCGGCCGAGTCCCAGCCGTGCAGACCGACGACCTGGGACCTGAGCCCACCGGCCTCGACGCCGACCGTCGTTCCTGCGACCGCGATCTCGAAGTCGCGCGGGTGTCCACTCGCCACGGCCCATCCGCCGAGCCGCAGCGGCAGCGACGGCGGCACCCAGATCAGCCGATGGATCCGCACCTCGAGCGCACCCCGTACGGCGGTGACGCTCTCGATCCGTGCCGACGGCAACACCGGCCCACCTTCGGCGGAGTCGCTTCCCTCCCATGGCGAGAACTGCGGGAACCGCGGCGCGTGCCAGGACGCCGCCCAGTTCTCACCGGTCTCGACGCGATGGATCCGTCGGCGCGCACTCCACACCCGCCGGATCCGCACCTGCAGGTCGTTGTCGGACGGATCGTGCAGCGACGTCGGTCCGGTCCGGGTCGAGTAGCCGAACCGCGAGTACAGCGGATCCGGCGCACCCGCGTCGGCGGCGTCCGGCTTCAGATGGTCGTTGCCGTGGTTGTGCACCCGGACCAGTCCGTCCGCGGCCGTGTTCTGGATCAGCAGCCCCACGCCGAGCGACCGGACGTGGTCCTCGGTGTCAGCGGGCAGTGCCTCCTCGGTCGCCGTCCAGACCGGGTGATCGGCCGGAAGCATCAGCGCAAGGAACCCCTTCGATGCCCAGTACGGCGAACCGGGGCCGGAGTAGCGCTGGATGCTCGGCAGGTGCTCGCCGTGCCAGCCGAGCGACAGTACGCCGTGGTCGGTGATCGAGCCGCGCTCGACGAAGTAGCGCAGACCGGCCGAGAGGATCCGCCGCGACTGACCCGGGGTCAGCGGGGTCCGACCCACCGCTTCGCCGAGGGCGACCGCCGCGAGGGTCGCGGTCCGGTACGTCATGCTGCGGCCGTAGTACAGGGGAGAGCCGTCGCGGTCGAAGGTGCGGCCGAAGCTGTCCAGGAACTCGTCGAGCCGCGGACCGAGCTTCTCCTCCAACGACGTCAGGCCGCGAAGGCGTGCGTGCAGTACCGGGTAGAGATGCATCGCCCAGCCGACGTAGTGGTCGTACGCCTCGCCGGCGCCGTCGGAGTACCAGCCCTCGCCGCGGTACCAGACCTCGATCAGCCCGAGTGCGCGATCGAGCACGTACCGGGTCTGGTCGTCGGCCCGGCCGACGCCTTCGAGGAAGCTCGCGATCGTCGCGGGGAACAGGTACCAGTTGTTCGGCGACGGCTCCTTCTCGATGGTCGCCCGGAACCAGGCGGCCAGCCGGTCCTGCTCGTCCGGCTTGAGCCGGCCCCAGCTGTCGTCCTTGGTCAGGTGCAGGCTGAGTGCGATCCCGGCCGCCTCGACGTGCGGCTGCCCGGTCCGGCCGACGTGACCGACCTCGGGCCAGGACTCGTTGTCATCGGCACCGACCGTGCGGGTCCCGGCGACCAGGCCGTCGAGGTACTTCTGCAGGTGGTTGTTCCGGTCGGCGCCCCCGGCGTGCAGGAACGCGGCCAGCAGGAACGTCCGGGCGAAACCCTCCAGCCCGTCGGTCGCCGGGCCCTGCTGGGACGGGCGACCGGGGAAGTTGATCCGGGCACCTTCCGGCGACCGGTACGCGTCGGCCGACGTCAGCAGGTGGTCGGCGACCGCAATCCAGTGCTCCCGGGTGACTCCGGTGTACGGGCTCAGCGTCCGGTCCTCCGGCGGGAGGAGTGCGGCCAGCGGGCCGGTGACGTCCAGCGGAGCGAGCTTCATCGAGTGCCTCTCTGTCATCCCTTGATCCCTGACGTTGCCATGCCGGCGATGAAGTAGCGCTGGCCGAAGACGAAGAGCAGGATCATCGGCAGCGTAGCGAGCGCGGACATCGCCATCAGGAACGGCCATTGCACACTGCCTTGTCCCTGCGCGAAGGTGGCCAGGCCGAACTGCAGCGGCCGCAGGTTCTCCGAGCTGGTCGCCACGAGCGGCCAGATGAACCCGTTCCACGCCGACTCCACGTTGAACAGCGCGATCGTGACGAACGCCGGCGCGGCCAGCGGCGCCATGATCCGGAAGAAGATGCCGATCTCGGAGACGCCGTCAACGCGCGCAGCGTCGGCCAGCTCGGCCGGCAGCGAGACGAAGAACTGCCGGGCCAGGAAGGTGAACAGCGGCGCCGAGACGAACGGCACGATCAGCGCCGCCCAGGTGTTCAGCCAGCCGGTGCCGCCGTTGCCGAGAATGTCGTTGCCTCCGGCAAACGGAATTCGCCGTACGACGAGGAACAGCGGCACGATCAAGACCTGGAACGGCACGATCAGCAGCAGGATGAAGTAGTTCAGGATGCCCTTGCGGCCGCGGATCGGCAGCTGCGCGAGCGCGTAGCCGGCCGCCGTACAGAACAGCAGGACCGGGACGGTCTGGCCGACGACCACGATCACGCTGTTGCGGAAGTACGTCGCGAACGGCGCGGCCTTGAGCGCGTTGACGTAGTTCATCCACTCGACGTGGTCGGGCAGCCAGGCGAAACCGTTCACCTCGTTCAGCGTCTTGAACGAGGTGAGGATCATCCACAGGAACGGCACGACCATCAGGAAGCCGCCGATCGCGAGCACGACCATCAAGACGATGCGGCCCGTGGTCAGCCGGTCCTCACGGTCGCGGCGGGCCGGCGTACGGGTTGGTTGGGTGAGAGCGGCGGAGCTCACAGGTCCTCCCGGTTGCTGCGCAGGCTGAGGCGGCCGAGGCTGATCAGGATGCCGACGAAGACCAGCATCACCACGGTCTCGGCGGAGGCGTACCCGATGTGCAGCCGCTCGAAGGCGTTGCTGAAGATGTCGAAGGTGAGCACGTTGGTGGCGTTGGCCGGGCCGCCGCCGGTGGTCACGTAGATCAGGTCGAACACCTGGAACGAGCTGGCGATCGAGGTGACCAGGACGAAGAAGTGCACCGGCGCGAGTCCCGGCCAGGTGACGTTCCAGAAGGTCTGCCACTTCGAGGCGCCGTCGAGCTTGGCGGCCTCGAGCAGGTCGGGGGAGATGCTCTGCAGGGCGGCCAGGTAGATGATCATCTTCGCGCCCAGGCCCTGCCAGATCCCGACCAGCATCAGCGCCGGCAGCGCGACGTCCGGATCGGTCAGCCAACCGGAGCGGGCGACGCCGAAGAACGCCAGTACCTGGTTGCCGAGCCCGGCCGCCGGGTTGTAGATCCACAGCCAGACCGCCGCGACGGCGACCGTCGAGGTGACCACCGGGATGTAGAACAGGGTGCGGAACAACGCCCGCCCGGGGATCTTCTGGTTCAGCCCGATCGCGACGGCGAGCGAGACGCCCATCGCGACCGGGACCACGGCGACCGTGTAGAGCAGGGTGTTCTTCAGCGCCCGGAGGAAGTCCGCGTCCTGGAACAGATCGAGGTAGTTCTTGATCCCGATCCACTCGCCCTGACCGGCCACCCGCGCGTTGGTGAAGCTGAGGTAGACCGCCATCACGCCGGGCAGCGCGATGAAGATGATCGAGTGCACCAGCGACGGCGCGAGCAGCAGCCAGCCGGCCCGCGCCTTGGCCCGCTCGACCCCGTTGCGGCGGCGCCGGACCGGTCGCCGCTCAGCGGCGACGACCGGGCGGTCGATGGTCTGGGTGCTCATTTGCGGGCCACACCGTCCAGCTCCTTGAGCACGTCCTGCGGCGACTTGCGACCGAGGATGACCTCGTCGAGCGACGGGCCGAACTTGCTGCGGAAGTCGAGGAAGGTCGCGCCGCCGTACTCGAAGACGGCCTTGTCGAGGTTCTTCCAGGCGAACGAGCCGGCCGGGTTGGCCTTCACGAAGGCGCTGTCACCGGCGGAGCTGCTGATCGGGACGCCGACGTCGAGCTTGGAGATCGCCTCCTGCGACTTCTGGTCCTGCATCGCCTTGACGAACGCGAGCGCGGCCTGCGGGTACTTCGTGCCCTCGCCGACAGCGGCGACGCGGCCACCGACGTACATGACCTCCTTGCTGTCCTTCAGGTTGAAGTAGACGAGGTCCTTGCACTTGTCGCCGATGCCCTCGCCGCCCTTGCCGCAGTCGACGTACGGGCTGGCGAAGCCCATCGCGGCCTCGCCGGTGGTGACCAGCGCGGTCTTGGCGCTGTTCTGGTAGCCGTACGTCGAGGACTTGTCGACGCCGACCATGTCGTGAATCAGCTGCAGCGCCTCGGTCCCGGCCGGGCTGTCGAAGCTCGGCTGACCGTCCTCGGCGAACATCTGACCGCCCTTGGCGCCCATGAACGCGACGAACTGTTGGCGGTAGTTGCTGGCCGGCGCCCAGAAGTCGAAACCGGTCCGGGTGATCTGGCCCTTCGCGTCGCGCTTGGTCAGCTTCTTGGCGTCTTCACGCAGCTCGGTCAGCGACTGCGGCGGCTTGGCCGGGTCGAGCCCGGCCTCGGTGAACGCGCTCTTGCTGTAGGCAAGCAACCGCGGGTTGGCGACCACCGGTACGGCGTACAGGTCGTTGTCGAACTTCATCGGCGGGACGAAGGCCGGGTAGACCGTCTTCTCCAGGTCCTCGGTGCTGACGCCGAGCTTGGTCAGCGACTGGATCGCACCCAGGTCGGCCAGCGGCTGGACCCAGCCGATGCCCGCGCTGACCACGTCGTAGTTGCTGCCGGCCGAGAGTGCGGTGGAGATCTTCTGGTTCAGGTTGTCGTACGGGACGAAGTCGGGCTCGACCTTCATCTGCGGGTAGGTCTTGTGGAAGATGTCGACGATGCTCTGGAAGACCGCCTGGCCCTCGTTGTCGGCCGAGAAGTTCGGCACCACCACGCGTAGGGTGCCGGTCGCGGTCGCCGGGTCCTGGCCCTCGGCCTGGTCGTCGCCTCCGGAGGAGCAACCGGCCAGCACTGTCGTCAGCGCGACGGCCAGCGCGGCCGCGGCCTTGAGTCCTCGCTGCATGTCCTTCACCACTTCCTGTCAGCGGCCGCTCGATCGGGCCGGTAAACGCTTCCCGCCACAGTAGGCATTTCTAGTATCGTTTCGCAATACCCAGTGATCTCTCTGAAACTTTGGCGCTCAGGCCATCAGGTCGTACGTGTCCGCGCGGACCTCGTGGCGCAACTCCAGGCCGGCCAGGTAGCGGCGGATCTCGTCGACGACGATCGCGCCCTGGGTCCGGCGCGAGTGCCAGGTCTGGGCGCCGAGGTGCGGTGTGAGCAGCACGTTGGGCAGGCGCCACCACTCGGAGTCGGCCGGTAGCGGCTCGTGGTCGAAGACGTCGAGAGCGGCGCTGATCCGGCCGCTGCGCAGCTCTTGGAGAAGTGCTTCGGTGTCCACCAGGGCGGACCGGGCGGTGTTGATCAGGACGCCGCGGTCGGGGATCAGTGCGAGGTTCTTCGCGTCGAGCATCAGGCGCGTCTCGTCGGTCACCGGGGCATGCAGAGCGACGACGGCCGACGTGCTCAGGAGGAGCTCGAGCGGGACCAGCCGGGCGCCGAGCTCCTTGGCCTCGCGCTCGTCGAGGTAGGGGTCGTAGAGCAGGGCCTGGGCACCGGAAGCGACCACCAGCTTGAGATATGCGCGGCCGACCCGGCTTGCGCCGATCACGCCGACCGTCGTACCGGCGAGCGTTCGGCCGAGACCGAAGTCGGCGTTGTGCCAGGCGTGGTCGCGCAGGTTCGTGGTCATCACCCGGTCGATCTGGTCGAGATCGCGCAGGCGGGAGATGGTCATGAAGAGGGCCAGTTCGGCGACCGATTGCGCCATCCCGGCGGAGGCCTGGCTGACCCGGACTTGGTCGAGCAGTTGCGGGGGGATCAGGTGGCGGATCGTGCCGGCGCTGTGGACGACCAGCTTCAGTCGGGGACCTGGGTCGGCCGGCAGTGGTTGAGAACCCCATCCGGTGACGAGGATGTCGGCGTCCAGTCGTTCGCCGCTCCGGCTCACCTGACCGAACCCCTCGAGCCGCGTCAGCTCCTCCGGGCCGAACAGTTCCCCTTCCAGCTCGGACGGCAGATCGACGTGCAGGGCGACCATGGAACGGCCTTTCGCTGGGCAGTAACAACTAGATTGTTTCTAGATGTGTTACTGCCCAGAGTAAGCAGACGTCGTCGGCCGCTGCAAACGCTTGCCGGTGAGTTGGTTCGCGCTGGAGGTGTCTTCGTCGCGTACGTGCTCGGGCAGCTCGGCGACGGGCCGGCTGAGCTACTTGTCGGCCGGAGGCTGGGTGTGGAGGACGTCGCGGACCTGTTCGGCGGCGCGGAGGATGGTTTCGCTGATGAAGTCGCTGAAGCGGGCGATGTTCTCCAGTCGCGTCGCGGCGAGGCTGCCGGGGCCGAGCACGGGCACGCCCTGCCGGGCGGTCTCGGCGAGCCGGCCGATGCCGCGGGCGCTGGCGATCGTCGACTGGTACCAGACGTCGTTGTCGGCGAAGTACCGCTCGCGGCGGCGCTCGTCGCGTTCCCGGCGGATCAGGCCCTGCTCGTCGAGGAACGTGATCGCCTTGGAGACCGACGCGGGGCTGACCTGCAGGTGCTGGACGAGCTCGGACGCCGTGAGGCTGCCGGCCTCGGCGATGAGCAGACAGGTCAGCACTCGCGCCGCCATCTTGGGCAGGCCCTGGGACGTGAGCAGTGTGGTGAACGTGTCTTCGTACTGGCGCACGGCCTCGGGGTCGCCCTGGTGGCCGAGCGATCGTGCCCCCTTGGCACGCGGCGTGGCCTGCTTGGGTCGGTGCGCCCGGCGCTCGGTCGCGCGGTGGGCCGCGTCGGCCTTGTAGTCGGTCGGCCCGCCGTTGCGCATCACCTCACGCGTGATCGTCGAGGTCGGCCGGTCGATGCGGCGCGCGATCTCGGCGTACGGAAGTCCGTCCGTGAGCCCCAGCGCGATCTGCTGGCGCTCCTTCTGACTGAGCCTGCCACCGGACATCGCTGCTCCCCTCATCCCGTCGTACTGCCGTCAGCGTAGCGTTTCCTGCTGAAGAAACGTCACGCCATGCAGGCGCTGTTAGAGAACTGTGAGGACCCGGGATCCGCGGCGTTTCGCTCGGTAGGGTTCCCGGATGCTCCTCGGGAACCTGGTCTGGGTCGTCGGCCTGATCGCCGTCCTGCTCGGCCTGGTCGCGACCCTCCGCTACCGCCTGGTCGCCGGCACCCTCCTGATCGTCCTCGGCTTCGCCGTCGCCATCACCGGCATCGAGGTCGTCCCCGGCTAACTGGGTACCGGGCCGGCATGTTCGAGGGCTTCACGCTGGACCAGGTCGACGTAGGCGACGCCGTACTGCGTGTGCGGCACGGCGGCTCAGGCCCGCCGATCGTCCTGCTGCACGGACATCCACGGACCCACACCACCTGGTACGCCGTCGCACCGGCCCTGGCGGATGCCGGCTTCACCGTCGTCTGCCCGGACCTGCGCGGCTATGGCCAGTCCAGCAAGCCGCTCACGGACGCGGAGCACACGCCGTACTCGGCGCGGGTGAAGGCCAACGACATCGTCGCCTTGATGGGCGCGCTGGGACATGAGCGTTTCGCCGCCGTGGGCCACGACCGCGGGTCGTACGTCGCCTACCGGACGGCACTGGACCATCCCGACCGGGTCAGCAAGCTGGTGGTCATGGACAGCGTGCCGGCGGTCGAGGCGCTCGAGCGCTGCCGGGACAAGTTCGCCGCGGCGTGGTGGCACTGGTGGTTCTTCGCCCAGTCCGAGCAACCGGCCGAGCGGGTGATCTGTGCCGATCCGGACACCTGGTACAAGGTCTGGACCGACAACTCGCCGGAGCACCTCGGGCCGGAGAACCACGCCGACTTCCTGGCCGCCGTACGGAATCCTGCGACCGTCCACGCGATGCTCGAGGACTACCGCGCCGGGCTCGGCCCCGACCGCCAGGCCGACGAGGCTGACCGCGAGATCGGCCGGAAGATCAGTTGCCCGGTGCTTGCGCTCTGGTCGACTCGCGATGACCTGGAAGATCTGTACGGCGATCCGGTCGCGGTGTGGAAGCCGTGGTGCGACCAGGTCAGCGGGCACGGGATCGACTCGACGCATCACGTCGCTGAGAACGCACCCGCTGAGCTGGTGAGGAGTTTGCGGGCGTTCCTGTAGGACGCATGAGTCGGCGGTGGGTGGGGAATCGGGGGTTCAACTTCGTGAGGGAGGCTCGGTGGCTGACGAGATGGTTCCGATGGCGGGCGTCGTACTGGATGCGGCTGATCCGAAGGTGCTGGGGAAGTTCTACCGGCGGCTGCTCGGGTGGGAGATGGTCGAGTGCGACGACCACTGGGTGCAGTTGCGCGGGCCGGACGGGTCGAGCAGGTTGTCGTTTCAGCGGGAGCCCAAGCACCGGCCGCCGGCGTGGCCGAGTGAGGCGGACGGGCAGCAGATGCAGATTCACCTGGACTTCAAGGTGCCGGATCTCGAGGCGGCTCAACAGAAGGCACTCGACGCGGGTGCGACGCTGATGGATTGGCAGCCGCAGAAGGAGGGCGTCCGCATCATGGCCGATCCGGCTGGGCACATCTTCTGTTTGTTCCTGCCCGGCTGGTAGCGGGTCAGGTCGGCCAGAAGCCCAGGCGGATGGCGGTGTGGTCGAAGGTGGTCGGGAGCTTGTTGCCGGTGAGTTTGGCCCGGGTGGTGGGGTCCACATCAAGGTTGTGGTGGGCAACGATCTGACTGGTGACCGCGCTGGTGGTGAGGAGTACGACGTTGCGGCCGGGGCAGACGGCTGGGCCGGCGCTGAACGGGATCAGGGGCCAGCGAGTGTCCGAGCGGCCGTCGAGCCAGATGTCCGGGACGAAGTCGTTGGCGAAGTCGAGGGCCTCGTCGTCGCGGTGGAAGATCGAGCTGACGACGGCGAACTCGGTGCCGGCTGGCGCCGTACGGCCTCGCCAGTCGGTGGGCTGCTGCGCTTCGCGGAGTACGACGAGCGTGGTAGGCCAGAGGCGCAGCGATTCCTGGACGGCGGCGCCGGCGTACGCGAGCAACGGAGAATGGTGAGCGTCCTCGTCCGCGATGCGCGCGGTCTCCTCCGGACGCGTCGCCAATACGGCGAACAACCGCCACAGCGCGATCCCGGCCGCGTCGAAGGCGAACAGCCAGTGGGGGACCTGACCGGCCGGGTCCAGATCGTCCGCGTGCGGTAGATCGCCGACGAGGCTGCCGGGCTCGGCCCTGTCGACGTACTGGTCGAGCAGCTGTTGGAACCGTCGCCGGCTGCGAGTGTCCCGGCGATGGAACTCGGCCCAGTTGGCGTCCGCGCGCAGCCCGTCGAGCAACCGCGTCACCTCGGTGTCGTCGCGGGCGGCGGTGCCGAGCACGATCCGCCGTACGAGCCGCGACCAGCGATCGCGGAAGTCGTCCCAGCCGAGCGTGCCGTGCAGCGTGCCGAACTCCTCGGCGATCGCCGCCAGCATCGCGTCCGCGTGGCGGTGGACGGGCTGGTGGGTGTCGAGTGCCTGCTCGTTGATCGCTCGCCGGGGTGCGCGCAGCGGGGGATCGGTGACGAGTACGGCGTGCGGCTGGAAGTGGCGCAGGGCCGCGGCCTTCTCCTTGGTCGCCGCCGAGAACGGTACCGGGGTGTTGTCGAGCAGGCGGTGGACGTCGTCCGGGTCGAGGACGAGGGCGATCGTGCGGTGGGCGAGTCCGACGAGGAGAGGGCCTTCGCCGTACGTCGTGCGCAGGCGTCGTACTCGGTGGATTGCTTTGTCGTCGGCGGAGAGTCGATCGGCCAGCCGGGAGATCGCTGGGCGCCGGACGATGGCACCCTGCGCGACCAGCGGGAGCAGGATGTCGTTGACGATGAGCGCGGTGTCGGCGACCGAGGCGGTGGGAAGGCGAGCCATGGTCGCGCCGGTGCCCGGGATGGTGCCGGGCAAACGGTCAGCTGCGGTGCTGGGCTTGGCGGACTAGGTCAGGAGCGGTGCCGCGCTCCGCGCACTGGATCAGGTGCGGTGCTGGGCTTGGCGGATGACCTCGTCGGCGGTTTCGGTGAGCGTGGTGCCGTTGTCGAGGGCGCGTTCGACCAGCAGCCGGTAGGCGGCGGCCATGTCGAGGCCGGTGGTGTGGGCGAGGACGCCCTTGGCCAGTTCGACGACGGTGCGGCCGCCGAGGACGGTACGAATCCGCTCCTCGACCTGCGCGGTGCTGAGCTCGATCTGGACGATGACCATGGTGGCGACGTCGGCGAAGGCCTGGCTCAGCAGCCGGGCTTCCTCGTCGATGGTCTCGGGGGTGCGGTGGAAGGCGTTCATCGCGCCGAGGACCTGCCCGTGCCAGCGCAGCGGTACGGCGACGACCGCGTGGTAGCCGGCGGTGCTGATCGCCGTACCGACCTCGCCCCAGCGTTCGGCCAGCTCGTCGCCGGACGCGGCGATGACGGCTGTCGCGGTCTGGAACGCTTCCACACAAGGGCCGGTGTCGTGCTGGAGCTGGTAGAGCTCGAGCTCGGTGGCCTGGTGCGAGGTCGCGCTGAGGAGTTCGAGCTGACCCTGGTCGTCCTTGACGAGCATGCCCGCCGCGGCCGCTCCGGTGAGGTCGGCGTAGCTGGAGAGCAGGTGCGCGAGGGTGTCGGTGGTGTCGTGCTGGTTGACCATGGCCGCCGCGGCCTCGGCGAACGCTTGGGCAGCGGTGACGGCGCTCATGGGGTCTCGCTTTCGGGGTCGTCGGAGAAGCGCAGGCGCCGGTGCAGGATCTGTTCGGCGATCTCGGGCAGGGTCAGGTTGTGGCTGAACGCGTGAGCCCGGAGCAGCGCCAGCGCGTCCTCCGGGCTGATCCGGAGCTGGGCGACGACCATCCCGGTGGCCTGGTGGATCTCGGAGCGGCTGGCCCAGGTGCTGCCGCGCCAGTCCGACTCGTTGCTGGGGGAGTCCTTGAGCAGCGCGGCACCGATGGCGTCGGCGAGGAACTGAGCCTGTACGGCGCTCGGCAGGTCGGTCGCTGACGGATAGTGAACACTCAGCACGCCGAGAACGGTGCCGCCGGGGCGCATCGGTACGGCGTACAGAACGCCAGGAATGTTGCCCGCGGCCTCGATGAACAACGGCCACTGACTCGACCCGCTGCTCAGATCGGCGATGGTGATCTCGCCGGTCCGGTACGCGGTCGGCCCGGGACCCTCGCCAAGCACGTCCTGCAGATCCTCGAGCCGAGCCGCGATGTCGTCCGTCGCAGTCAGCGTGACCCGATCGGTGTGGGTGTACGACAACGTGATCGCGGCACCGTCGCCGCCGAGCAGCGTGAGATAGCCACGCGCCAGGCGTGTGTCTCCAACGGAAGCTCCGACCCGCCGTCAGCGATCAACCGCGCCAGGCGCGTCAGCAGCGTCGCCGGATCCAGGTCGCTCATCTGCCGATCACCTCGCCCCCAGTCCACCACCAGCACGAGCTTCGCACCAACCCGGCCGATCCATTCCACCAGCCGGAGGTGTCGCCGCTGTCACCGACCCGCCCCTTGCGCGGGGCGATTCGCAGGCCGGTCGCCGACCCCTCACCGATCCGCCCGTGGTGCCGGCAGCGGCGCGGCTGAGCGTCGTACCACCGCACCGCGGGCCGCCGAAGCGTGAACGCACGAGTGGCCGATGAATTCTGTTGTGGTCCGAGTGGTTACAAGGGTGCCTGGTCGCGGTCGCTCAAGCGGCGGTAGCCGAGGTAGGAGACGCCGCCGACGGCCACTACGAACACGACGCTGGCGGCAACGACCCACGGGGTTCCGGTCCAGTCGCTGGGATCCTCGTCGGTGTCGCCGTGCGGCGGAGGGCTCGGCGTACCGGCGCCGACAGACGGGCTGGGGGAGTCTGCAGCGACAGCGGACAGTACGCCGGTGCACAGCGTCAGCGTGACGAACAGCGTCGCCACCGCCGACCGCATCAGCCTGACCTGCCACAGCTTGCTCATCTCGTTCTCCTCCGACGCCTCGCTCGATCGACAGGCCGGCGGCGCCGTACTTACCCATCGACGTCGACCTGCTCCTACCCGGCCGGTTTCCGGTCGGCCGATCGCCAAACGAGGTCCGGCCCTTGACGCCGGTAGCGGAACGGCGCCCACTGGGGTGAGCGGCTTCGCGCTGGGCACGCCTTCGGCCAGTCCGAGTGCAGCCACGCTCGAAAGCCGGGTCTCGGCCTGGCGAGCACGGCGCCCAGCGCGAAGCACCACGGCCAGTTGCTGGGGACGCTCCTAGGCGGTCCTGCATGGCGCTTTCGGCCTCGCTCGCCCGCGTCGCTCCCGATCGACGCGGTGTAGAAAGCTGCCCGGTTCAGCAGCCGGGACTCTCGTTCGGCAGCAGGACGGTCACCTTGGCGGCCGGCTGCACTGGGATTCGCTGCGCCGTACCGCGCAGCGAAAGTTGTGGACGCGCGTTCGCTCACGCGCCTCGCTCGCGGATGGACGCGAGCTTGGCTGCGGATGGACGCGAGCTTCGCTGCGGCGTACGGCGACGCGGTTGCTGCGGGCGTGCTTTCGCTCACCTGCGCCGATCTCGACCAGCATCTGTTCAGCGGCAGGCCGGTGAAGCAGATGCTGGCGCGCGATGGCAGCACCTCGTCGCTCTCCGTTGTCGTGGGCTTCGCTGCGTCGCACGTCAACGCAGTCGTTGTGGACAGGCCTTTGCTCGCACGCGTCGCCCGCGATCAACGCGTGCGACGCGTGCGCCGTACAGCGCCAGCGCCGTACGGCGGCTGGCGCGTGCTTGCGCGAAGATGTTGCCGGGAGCAAGGACTCCGGAGTACTCGATCGGAGGCGGCGCTACTGGACGCTGCGAAGGGTGCCGCCGTCGACGCGGATCGAGGCGCCGGTGATGTAGTCGGCGAGCGGGCCGCAGAGGTAGGTGACGGCACCGGCGATCTCGTCGGGGCGGCCGAAGCGATCAGCGTCGTTCGGGACCAG
Source organism: Kribbella endophytica (assembly GCF_054781295.1). Lineage (NCBI taxonomy): Bacteria > Bacillati > Actinomycetota > Actinomycetes > Propionibacteriales > Kribbellaceae > Kribbella > Kribbella endophytica. The sequence continues at coordinate 471,515 of NZ_BAAGUR010000004.1, read as the reverse complement.
TTCGCGGACCGAGTTGAGCTCGATGTCGGCCCAGGTGTCGCCCCAGCCGCGGTCGCCGGCGATGCCGGTGAGGAACTCCTGGACGGCAGGGACCAGGATCGCGCCGGGAGCGACGACGTTCGACGTGACGCCGGTGCCCTTGAGGTCGCGCGCGAGCGAGACCGCGAGGTTGTGCCGGGCGGCGAGGGTCGCGTTGTACTGCGGATGGGTGTTCATCGGCTGACCGCCGAGGCCGCCGCCGATGGTGATCACCCGGCCCCAGCCCCGCTCGCGCATCGCGGGAACCAGCCGCTGGATCATCCGTACGCCGGAGATCACGTTCTGGTCGTAGGTCTCGCCCCAGGCCTGCGGGGTCGCTTCGTTCCAGTTCAGGTGCTCGTACGCGCCGGCGTTGTTGACCAGGATGTCGATCGGCCCGCCGGCGAGAGCGGCCTCGGCCACCGCGTCGGCTCCCGCATCGGTGGTCAGGTCGCCGGTCGCCACCGACGCGCGCCCGCCGGCGGCGACGATGTCGTCGGCGATCGCGCGGGCGCGGACCGCGTTGCGGCCGTGTACGACCACAGCCGCGCCCTCCGCGGCAAGCATCCGGACGGTCGCCTCGCCGAGCCCCGACGTCGAACCGGTGACCAGGGCGCGACGCTCGTGCAACTGCAGATCCATGACTTCACTTCTTCCGTTCGCTCGTGTCTACACTCGTAGACTTCATTTCCGAGTATACACACGTAGACTTAGCCGCATGGAGAAGCGATCCCGCAACGCGGCAGCCACCCGGCAGGCCATCCTGGAGTCGGCCGTGACGGCATTCACCAAGCGCGGGTACGACGGCGCAGGCGTCCGCGAGATCGCCGCCGACGCAGGGGTCACGGCGATGCTGGTCAACCGCTACTTCGGCTCCAAGGAAGAACTCTTCACGGAGGTCGTAGACACAGTCCTCGCCCCACCAACGATGGTCCCGGACGCGGCCGGCGCGCCAGATGAGTCGGACAGCTCGGGCGAATCGCGGACTGCGGCTGCGCCGGGGGAGCTTGCGCGCTCGACGGCTGAGGCGTTGGCTGCGCGGACAGCTCCTGGCGCCGAACACCTCGGGCCCTTCGAGCTGATGCTGCGTTCGGCGGCCAATCCTCGGGCGGCCGAGATCCTTCGCGCGGGCATCGAGCGCCATGTCGGCGCCCGCTTCGCCGACGCCCTCGAAGGCCCCGACGCCCACGAGCGCGCCGAACTCGGCCTCGCCCTCCTCGCCGGCGTCTGGCTCCTGCGCACCGTGATCGGCACCCCAGCCCTCCGGGAGGCCGACTCAGCACTGCTCGTCGAACAGCTGACGAGCATGCTCGCGGTCGTCGTCGACCCGTGAACCGACCGACCCGCCAGCGACCATCCGGTGGACTCGGACCCCCGGCCGGTCGATGCCCGTAGGTCGTCTGCCGCCTGCCAGTCAGAGGGTGATCGACAGGTGGGTGCCGGTTGGTTCGCCGGGGTGGTGGAGCCAGAGGATGCCGGGCTTGGGGTCGTGGCGGGTGGTGGTGAGAGGAGTGCCGTTGGACTGGATGGTTGTGGGGGTGGTGGGGAGGCGTAGGGCGGTGATTACTTCGACTCCGTGGGGGGCTTCGCAGGTGAAGTTGAGGGTGGTGGCGTCCTGGTGCCAGTTGGTGATTCGGCCGGCGGAGGCTAGGAGAGTTTCGTTGTCGTGGGTCAGGTCTCGGAGCCAGGTGAGGTTGCCGGGGGTGAGTTCGCGGTGGTGGACGATGCCGAGGTGGGGGTCGAGGAGGTCGAGGTAGTTGCCTTCGACAACGTGTGTGGCGGTGGACTCGGTGAGGACGGCGCCGATGAGGTATGGGCCGCGGTGGACTGCTAGCCAGTTGGTGGGTTTCCAGGGGTGGCCGGCGGCTTCGGCCAGGTCGCGGATGGCTGCTACGAGTTCGGCGGCGCGGTCGGGGGACTCGGTGAAGTCGGCTGGACGGTTCGGCAGGAAGGAGGCATGGCCCTGGCCAACTGGTTGGACGCCCTTGTCGCGTCGGTTGGCGCCTAAGGATTCGGCCAGGTGGTCGGCGCAGGTTTCGTAGTGGCCCGTCCACCAGGAGCGGATTTGGTGGTACGGGTCGGTGTCGTTGCCTACGTACAGGAGGGTGCCGCCGCGGTTGACCCAGCCGGCCAGGGCGTAGTGGATGCTGGGGGCAACGGGTTTCTGGAACTCGTAGCTGAGGACGAGGACGTCGATGTCGTCCAGTGCGTCGGGGGTGTCGATCACGTTCTCCAGCTGGACCGGAACGACCTGTTGGCCGTCGTACAGCGGAGGCAGGGCGAGGCCGTAGAAGTCGGAGAAGTGCAGCTGCTCACGGCCCTCCAGCGCGAGGGCGTCTTGGAGGCCGTCGTAGTGGCCGCTCTCACCGCCGGGCGACCAGCGCTGGAACATGGCGGTGTCCGAGAGTGCGATCCCGATCCGCGGACCGTCCGAAGTCCGGCGGACGTCGGGCTGGTCGAGGTCGCGGAGGCTGTTCATCGCGATGAGGTAGCTGGTCGCCGTTTCCGGCGGGATGGGCTGCCGTTCGGTCGAACCCTCGCGCAGGTACGGGCGGTTGAAGATCCGGTTCGGCCACGGTGCGACCTCGTAGCGGGAGACGCCTGGGTGCAGCAGCGACGCGATGAGCGTGCGCTGATAGTTGGCGAGGTAGTCCTCCCAGGTGCGGTCCGGGTGGTCCTCGATCGGGTCGTGCAGGAACCACATCCGGCGGTCGGTTCCGCGCGTGAGGTCCTGGGCGATGCCGTACTCCAGGTACGCCGTTTCGAAGGTGCGCTCGGCGACCTTGCCGGCGTACACGTTGGGCGTGCGCGAGGTGCCGGTCCACACCTGCGCGATGGCGCCGTCGATCGAGGGCAGCGTGCGCAGGCGGGACTCGGGGCTGACGATCTGCCACTGGGTGTAGTTCAGGAGGCTGTGGGTCGGGACATAGAAGCGGACCTCGCGACCCTGCTGGAGAGCTTCGTCGCGTAGTACGGAAGTGACGCGATCGAGGCTGCGGGAGAGCAGGTGCTGCTTGAGTTGGCCGGAGCGGAAGTGCGCCTCGGCGGTGCTGTGCGGCGGCTGCCACGGTTCGCCGAAGAAGGCCTGCCACTCGCGTTTGAAGGACTCCGAGTACCCGGCGCGGGCCCAGAACTCCGGCTCCTCGAGGTGGATGCCTTCGACACCTAGCTCGATGACCGGGCGGAGCTTTTGCACGAGGTACTCCGTGAAAGCGAACGTCGGGACCATGTACGGGATGTCGGTGCTGTGGCCGTGCAGGATCGGCGAGCCGTCGCCCGCGGTCTGTGCGTCGGCCCAGTGGTCGGAGCCGTCCCACCGGCCGTCGAGGTAGTCCTGGTAGTTGCCCCAGGAGATCCCGGTCATCAGGTGCACGCGATAGCCGGCCTCGCGCCACCGCGCGATCCGCTGCGCGGTGGAGTCGTTGAGGCCGTAGACCATCACGAAGTCGGTGCGCAGGTCGATCGTTTCGTCGTACGGCGCCTGCTCCTGAAACCCGGTGGCCTCGCGGTCCTTGCTGTCCGTCATCCGCCGCTCCCGTTCTGTTGCCTTCCGGTCAACCCTCTCCGGTCGGGTCGGCTGAGACCAGGCTGGCGTCCGGAATCGGACAGCGTTGGCCGCAGGTGGACAGCAGGTGAACATGTTCGTCCGCGGGGATGATCCCGTTGTGTCGGGCGGTGGCGTGGGGGATCGTTGAAACATGGACAGGTCAGAGGAAACCCGGGCCATTGACGAAGTTGTCGACCGGCTGGCGAAGCAGTTCCCCGGCGTCCCGAGCGAGAACGTCGCCGAGGTCGTCCACCAGGTCAAGCCGGAGTTCGACGAGGCACCGATCAGAGACTTCGTGCCCCTGTTCGTCGAACGCGGCGCGAAACAACGCCTCCGCCAGACAACCAGCTAGCCCGGCGGCCTCGACGCCGGGCTCACTCACAGGAGCGACCGGGACGGTCGGGGCGACAGGCCCCGACCGACCGCGGTCCGGCTGATGTTCAGACAGTTGGACGGGTGCGAATCACGGTCCCGTGATCAGGGACGCGCCGGTGCGCGTGGCGATGTTCTTCACCGTGGCGAACACCATGTCGACTGCTTGGTCGCCGGCGCAGTTCCAGGTGCCGATGTGTTGTCCCCAGGCTTTCACGCTCCCGTCGGTGGCGGTCGTCAGCCACGGTCCGCCCGAGTCGCCACCCCTGGTGAGAGTCGTGTTGGAGACGCAGGTGAGTTGCTTGGTGGTGATTCCGTCGAACGTGACCTGAGCGGTTCGGTTCCTGACCAGCCCACAGACCAGACCGCCGTTCGCGCCGCTCGAGCAGGCAGTGACGCCGGTCAGCACGCCGGAGTCCGAGGTGGTGACGACCCGCAGGTCGTTGGTCGTCGGGCTGCCGAGCCAAACCGTGCCGGACACCGCGCCGACCGTCATCTTGATGAACTCGAAATCGATGTACTCGTTGTTGTTGCGATACCTGGTGCCAACGAATCCGATCCGCTGCGTCGTGCTCTGGTGGTAGACGCTCGTGCCGGGGTTCGCGCAGTGACCGGCCATGCTCATGTAGCGCAGCCCGTCCGAGTGGCGCAGCCAGTTGAACCCGGCGGTGCAGTAGGCCCGGCCGACACTGCGGTCCGCGAACTGGCTGATCCACAACGCGTCACCGGTGGCGTACGGCGAGGTGTCGTTGTACCGCCCCTGAAGTTGCGGCCGGGCGGTGAGACCGATGTCGACCACGTCGCCGAAGCGCTTCCTGGCGGCTGCTTGAAGGGTCGCGGCATCGGCCAGCGCGCCGGCGGAGATCCGACCGGTCACCTCGTCGACAGAGCTGCCGACGATGTTGTCGACTGCGGCTTGGCCACCCCAGGCCGCGCGCTCGTCCATGAACCTGGACACCAGCGCGTTCTGCTGATCGATCGACAGCGGAACGGTTCGGAACTTGGTCGTGACGCCGAGCTTGGCGCCGCTGAGGCGCTTCGTGATGGAGGCCTGCAGTTCCGCACGGTGGTCAGCTTGCTTCGCCTTCGGTTGCGCGAGACTGATGTACAGCACCTTGGCGGCCGCGTCCCAATGGGCGCCGCCGAACGAGTTCGCGTACTTGGCCGTGACCTGCACCGCCTCGTCGGCGGCCTGCTGAACCGGGATCTCGTCGACAGGGGTCAGGTTCTTCGCAAGCGCCTTGGGCGCCTGCGGCGCATCGGCTGCGGGCTGAGCGGAGGCTGGTACACCCACCGCACCGAGCACCAGCAGGGCCGATGCTCCGGCGATGGGCAGGGCAAAGCGACTTTTTCGCATGGCGAGGTCCTCACTGAAGATGACTGAAGCATCACCAACTGTGGTCGCAGAATGAAGCTGGTGGGGACCTCCGTGGCGAAGTTGCACGAAGTGACAAAGGGATGGTCTGGCCGCTGATCAGCTCACAAAGTGATGCCCGCGGCGAAGAGTTGGGGCCAGATTTCGGACTGGTCGGCGACTTGTACGCCGAGCTTTTCGGCCTTGGTGAGTTTTGAGGCGCCTACGTCGGCGCCGGTGATCAAGAGGTCTGTGGTGGCCGAGACTGATGAGGCGATGGTGGCGCCTGCTGTTTCGCAGAGGCGTTGGAAGGCGGGGCGGGGGACCTTTTCGCCGGAGCGGGGGTCGCTGATCGAGCCTGTGACGACGACGGTCTTGCCGGCCAGGGGAGCGCCCGCGGCGACGACGGGCGGCAGGTCCTCGTCCAGTACGTCGAGGGAGACGCCGGCCGCGCGCAGTCGCTGCAGCTCGGGTTGCAGGCGGGTCAGGTGCTCGATGAGGGACGCGGCGACCTTGGGGCCGATGTCGTCGACGGCGACGAGGCCTTCCTCGCCCGCTTCGAGGACCTCCTCCAGCGAGCCGAAGCCCGCGCGGCACATGCGGGCCGCCGTGCCCTCGGAGGCCATCGGGATCGCGAGCCCGATCATCGCGCGGCGGAGGCCGACCTGGCGGCTGATGTCGATCGACTCGATCATCCGCGCGGCCGAGACCTCGCCGATGCGGTCGAACTCGAGCAGCCCCTCCTTGGTCAGCTTGTAGAAGTCCGACGGGTGTTCGAGGATCCCGGCCTCGGCCAGGCGCTCGATCCACACTCCGCCGATCGCGTCGATGTCCGCGGCGGCGCGCGACGCCCAGTGGATCAGCCGTCGTACGGTCTGGGCCGGGCAGGCGACGTTCGTGCAGAACAGCTCGCGGCTGTTGCCCTGCTCGGTCAGCGGCTGCTCGCACGACGGGCACACGGTCGGCGGCACGATGTCCTGCTCGGCGCCGGTGCGCTTCGAAGCATCCAGTACGCCGGCCACGAACGGGATCACGTCACCGGCCCGGCGGACCAGGACCGTGTCGCCGATCTTGATGCCGCGGGCCCGGATCACCTCCTGGTTGGCCAGCGTCGCGCGGGTGACCGTCGTACCGCCGACGAAGACCGGTTCGAGCCAGGCGACCGGCGCGATCTTGCCGGTCTTGCCGACGTCCCAGCGGACCTCGAGCAGCAGCGTGGTCTTCTCCTCGGCGGCGAACTTGAACGCGAGCGCACCGCGCGGCGAGCTCGACCGGGTCCCGGCCGCGGCGAACGCGTCCCGGTCGGCCAACCGCAGTACGGCGCCGTCGAGGTCGTAGTCCAGCTCGTTGCGCTGCTGCTCGATCGTCGTGATCACCGCCTGCGCCGCCGCCGCGTCGTCGCAGTGCCGCATGTCGGCCACGGTGAAACCGAGCGTCCGCAGCGCGCGATCCAGGTCGGAATCGGTGCTGTCGGCATCGGTCAGCAGGTCGAAGGCGAGGAACTGCAACCGCCGCTCGGAGACCGTCGCCGGGTCCTTCGCGCGCAATGTGCCGGCGGCGGCGTTGCGCGGGTTGATCAGCGGCTTGTCCAGGTGGTTCGCGTTGTACGCCGCGAAGGTCGAGCGCAGCATCACGGCCTCACCCCGGACCTCGACGCGACCAGGCGCATCAACAGAAGTCGGTACGCCGTCAGCGAGCGCTCGGACGAGCGGCGTCACGTCGTCACCGGTCGTCCCGTCGCCGCGGGTGATCGCGCGGAGCAGCCGGCCGTCCTCGTACACCAGAGCCAGTGACAGCCCGTCGAGCTTCGGCATCACGACCACTGACCGCCCCGGGAACCGGTTGAAGAACGCCTCGACCTGCTCCGGCCGCGTCGCCTTCTCCAGCGACAGCATCGGCCGCGAGTGCCGGACGGGGGCGTGCAGCACCGTCGGCGCACCGACCTGGTCGAGCGGATTCGGATCCGGTGCCAGCGACGGATTGGCCTCGATCAGCGTGCGCAGCTCGTCCTCGATCGCGTCGTACTCCGCGTCCGCCACCGACGGCGAACCCCGGTAGTAGGCGTCGCGCAGCGACACGATCTGGTCAGCGAGCTCCTGAATGCGTTCCCCAACGTCCACGACGAGGACGCTACCCAAGCGCGCCGACAAATGCCCTCTGTTGCGGCTGGACGGAAGGGCGCGAGTCTCAGCCGGGAGCGATGCCGAAGCGTTCCCGGACCTCGCTGGGACTTTCGAGGTGGTGCAGGAGGGTGGTGGCCTCGTGCTCGAGCAGGCCGAAGCCGCAGGTGGTGGCGATTGTTCGGGCGTGGGTGGCGAGCTTGACCGCGGCGGTGGTCGCGGCGGTTCGGTGGTGGGCTTCGGCGAGGGTGAGGAGGGCCTCCGCCTCGAGGTACGGGTAGGTTCCGTGGGCGATCGTGCGGCAGTCCTCGCCGTACTTGATCGCCGCTTCCAGGTCGTCGAGTGCGAGGTACACCTGGGCGACGGTCGCCGTGGTCTGCGCCTGGGCCTTGCGGTCGCGGCCGGTGATCGCGAGGTCGTGGGCGCGCAGCGCCAGGTCCAGAGCAGCGGGTGCGTCGTCGCGCTGGAGGTGCAGGCGAGCCAGTTCGTCCAGGGTCGACAGCTCGCCGCGCGGGTACGACTGCTGCCGATAGGCGTCCAGTACGTCGCACAGCAGGTCAGCGGCCCGGTCTACCTCTCCCAGCTGACGCAGTGCGCCGCCCAGGTTGCCCCTGATGATGAGTGCGGCCTCCGGGCGGCCGATCGCGTTGCCCCGGAGGGCGTCGGCGAACAGCTCGGCGGCATCGCGCAGCTCGCCCTGGTAGAGGCGGGTCATCCCGAGGCCGTTGAGCACGACCGCCCTGAGATGGCCGGCGGGCTCGGCCCACTCCAGCGCACGGCTCATCCAGTGGGCGGCCTCGCGGAGGTTGCCTCGCTCGAGGTGGTGCCAGCCGATCTGGTGGGCCGTGTAGCCGGCCGCCGCGGCCCAGCCGACGGCGACCGCGAGGACATGACCGGCCAGGCCGTCCGCCAGCGAGTCGTCGTCCAGGCCGGCCGCCGACAACGCCTGAGCACGATTGATCAGCATGGCGACGTACGCGCGGTGGTCGCCGGCCTCCTTCGCGGCAGTCGTCCCCGCCTGGGCCACCTGCAGCCAGCCGTCGGCGTCACGGCGCATCAGGAAGTAGCCGCGGAGCTGGTCGGCGATCTGCCAGGTCACCCGCCGGTCGCCGGACGCGCTGTCGGTTACGCCGGCCGCGGTCTCGCGTGCGCCGGACGCGCTGTCGGTTACGCCGGACGCGGTCTCGCGTGCGCCGGGTGCGCTGTCGGTCACGACGGACGCGGTCTCTAGTACGCCGGATGCGCTGTCGGTCACGACGGCGACCAGGGCGCGCAGTTCGTCGCTGAGCCAGGTGAGGGCGGCGGTCTCTGACGCGAAGAAGCTGTCCGGATTGCCGTGGGTGTCGAGCCGGACGACTTGCGGGTAGACCCGGTCGATTGCGGCGGTGACCGCTTCGGCGTACCAGGAGTAGAGGTGGCTGCGGGCGGCACTCGCCTCGGGGTCATCCGCGAGTAGGCGGCCGGCGTACAGGCCCAGGAGGTCGTGGAAGCGGTAGCGGTACTTCGTGTGTTGCAGCAGCATGTTCGCTTCGAGCAGTTCCTCGAGGACGCGCTCGGCCTCGGCGGTCGGCAGGCCGAGCAGGATCCCGCTGCTGTCGGCGCTGAAGTCGTCGCCTGGGTGCAGGCTGCACAACCGGAACGCGCGCTGGGCACCGGGAGTCAGGTCGGCGTAGCTGAGCTGGAAGCTGTTGAGGACGCTGGACTCGCCGAGGCTGAGCTCCGAGAGCCGGCGGTTGTCGTCCTCGAGTCGGCGGGCCAGGTCGGCGACGGTCCACTCGCGGCGGGTTGCGAGACGCCCACCGGCGATGCGCAGTGCGAGGGGAAGCCGGGCGCAGGCCTCGGCGAGGGCCGAGACGTCCTCGGCGCGGGCGTCGAGCGTCCTGGCGGTGGAGATGATCAGCCTGGCCGCGTCGTCGTGGGGGAGAGGTTCGAGATCGACGACCTCGGCCGCGTCGAGCTCAGGGAGCCGCCTGCGGCTGGTCACGATCACGTCGCTGCGGCCGGCGCCGGGCAGCAGCGGCCGGATCTGCGCCGCGTCCTGGGCGTTGTCGAGCAGGACCAGGATGCGCCGCCCGGCGAGCTCGCTGCGGAACAGCGCGGCCGCCTCGGCCTCCGAGGTGCCGATGCGCCGGCTCGGCACTCCGAGGGCCCGGAGGAACCTGCCGAGCACCTGCAGCGGGACCGCAGAGCCGGACCGACCACCGCGCTCGGGCACCGAGGGCGCGGACTCGCCTCGACTACCGGGCTCGGGCAGTGGGACGGCGGACCCGCCTCGACTACCGGGCTCGGGCAGTGGGACGGCAGATCCGCCTCGACTACCCGGCTCGGGCTCCGGGAGCGCGGACCCGCCTCGATCACCCGGCTCGGGCACCGGGAGCGCGGACCCGGCTCGACCACCGCGCTTGGGCACCGGGGCCTCCGCGCCGCGCAGGTCGGCGTACAGCTGTCCGTCCGGGTAGTCCTTACGGAGGTGGTGGGCCGCGGTCAGGGCCAGGGCCGTCTTGCCGACCCCGGCGATGCCATTGACGAGCACGGCCCGTGATGAGACGGCGCCTGGTCGTCTGAGCGCCGTACTGATGGTTGCCAGCTCTTCGGCGCGGCCGACGAAGTCCGGCGGTGCCGACGGCACTTGCTGGACGATCGCCTGCTGGACGATTGCCGATTGCTCGGCGCCGCTCTGCTGGCGGAGTACGGCGAGTTGCACAGCGCGGAGCTGCTCGCCGGGGTCGATGCCGAGCTGGTCGGCGAGCGCCGTACGGATTCGTTCGTACGCCGACAACGCCTCGGCCTGCCGCCCGGCCGCGGCCAGGGTCTGGATCAGCTCCGCGTGCAGCGGCTCGTCGAGCTCGCGCCGAGACGTCAAGTCCCGCAGGGTTTTCAGGGCCCGCTCCGGTACGCCGACCTCGCGGGCCAGCGCGGCGAACGCGTGAACAGCCTCGGTGTGCTCGTTCGCGATCGCCTGGTACAGCGGGTGGAAGGCCTCCGTGTCCGGCTCGCCGCGCCACAGCGCCAGGGCCGCCGCGAGACCGTCGAGCGCAGTGTCCGTCGCCGCGCGATTGTCGACCGTAGCCTCGGCCGCCGCGCGACCGTCGGCCGCGGCCTCGGGGGCAGCGCCGGTGCGTGGCGCGGCACCGGCTGCTTTCGCCACCAGGTCGCGGAACGCCAGGAGGTCGAGAGTCTCGGTGCTCGCTTCCAGCCGGTAGCCGGCGCGACTGCCGACAATCGACAGCTCGTCGGCCGCCAGCAGGCGGCGCAACCGGGCGATCCGGGTCTGCAACAGATTCCCGGCATTGGCCGGTACGCCGCGCGGCCACAGGAGGTCGACGAGTTCGTCCTGGCTCACCGTCGTACCGGCGGCGAGGGCGAGGCGGACAAGCAGAGCGCGCTGCGCGTCCGAGTTGAGGTGGAGCGGGACGTCGCCGTACCGGACGTCCAGGGAGCCGAGGATGTTGATCCGCAATGCGCCGGTGGCGGGTGTGGTCGCGGGGGAGCGGCGGGTCTTGGCGGCTCCGTGCAGCACTCCGGTGTCGTGACTGCTCAGCGCCAGTACGGCGGCGATGGCGTCGATCGAGTCCGGCCTGGGGCTTCTGGTCCGGCCTTGCTCCAGGTCGCGGATCGCCGCCGTGCTGAGTCCGGCCCGGTCGGCCAGCTCGCGTTGGGTGAGGTGAGCCTGTCGCCGTAAGGATCGCAGCAGCTCGCCGAACCGGTCGGGCGGCCCGTGGGCAGGCGCTTCACCGGTGAGATCGTGAGGCGGCCGTCCGGACACGGTCGGATCCTATCGGCCCCGACAGGTCACCGGACGGCTGAATCACCGGCCGGTTGCTTGCGGTGGGCAACAGTCCCCGGGCGGTCCGGGCGGAACCCTAGACGGCCGCGTCGTCGTCACGCTGCCCGTACTCCTCCCGTACTCGCGAAACGGTACGGTCTCGCGTCATGAACAGGTACGTGGATCCGGTCGACGTTCTCGGACCGGACGTCGCCAAGCGGGTCGAACCACTCGGGAACGGGCGTCGGTACGTCCGCGCGGGATCCTGGCCGATGTTCGTGTCCTGGCTGGTGGACTGGTTGGTGGTCGTCGCCGGCGTGCTGGCCGGGACCGTGGCCCTCGCCACGGCGCCGACCCTCGACGACGGGACGGTCGGGCTGGGGGTGATCGCCGTGCTGTTCGCGGTCCCCTTGCTGTACGGCGTGTTCTACGGCAGCGGCCGGGCGCTGGGCGGGCTGCTGACCGGCACCCGGCTCGTGCAGCTGAAGGACGGCGGCCGTCCGGGCCTCCGCGCCCCGTGGGCGATGCTGGTGCGGGTCGGGCTGCTGCCGTCCGTCATCGTCATGTCGTGGCTCGCCGCGTTGAGCGGCGGCGGTTCGGGGTCACCACCCGGTTCGATGCGCCGGGCAAGCCTGGACATCGCTGCCACCGACCACCTCTGGGCAGCCGAAGCCGCCGCGAACCGCTGACGCCCCGGAGCCTTCTCGTGCGTAGATCCACCGTTGTGGCCGTGGCAGCCGTGTCCCTCGCCGCGATCGGACTCGCCGTCGTCGCCGGTCTCGTGAGGAGCCGGAGCACGGTCGAGTCCTCCGGCGTACCAGCGGACTGCACTGTCTCCGTCGAGGCCTACCGCGCCGACGGCCAGCGCCTGACCTACCAGTACGGCGTCAACCGGGCGACCACGCGGATTGTGGCCGGGGACAACCTCGGATGGGTGCCGACCGGGCTGGTGACCATCGCCGGATCCGGCGATGACGAAGCGTTCACGAGCCAGAGCCTGGCCACCCACCCGACCGACGGGCACCTTCACCTGATCAGCCGCGTCGGCCGGAGGGTCGGCGGTGTCCGGAAGGTCACCGAGCAGACCGTCACCCGCGTCGGGCCGGGCTTCGCCGGGACCCGGCTGCTGACGGCGGCGGACTCGCACGTGTACCGGGTCGCCGGCCGCACGCTCTACCGATACCAGCTCGCGCTCGCCGGCGGGCGGCACACGATCTCCGCGCCGGTGAAGCTCAGCGGCGACTGGGGCGCGGTCAACACCTTGAAACACCAGCGCACGGAGGGACGTCGCGACGTTCTGATCGGTACGACGTCGAGCGGGCAGCTGCGCGAGTGGCGGGTCGACCACGTCACTCCCGCGGCGATCACGTCGACGGTCCTGAGCGAGACCGGTTGGGAAGCTGTCACCGGTCTCGGCATCGGCGTCTGCGACTACCCGAACAGCCGACTGCTGCTCGGGATCACTGCCACCGGCACCGCGTCCGTCGACTTTGCGACCAGCCACGCCGCGCCCGAGGGCGACGCCCTCGGCCCTCTCGGCTGGACCGCGAAGACCTACTGACTCAGGCGCCGGCGCCGCCGTCGGCGGGAATGATGGCTCCGGTCACGATCGAGGCGCGGTCGCTGAGCAGCCAGGCGGCGAGCTCGGCGATCTCGCGGGGTTCGGCCATCCGGCCGAGTGGGGTCGATGACATGATCCGCGCGACGATGCCAGGCGTCGCCGCCTCCCACGTGTCGATCATCTCGGTCGCCGTGCCGCCGGGCGTGATGCCGTTGACGCGGACACCGTGGGGTGCCCAGGTGACGGCGGCGGTTTCGGTGAGGCTGTTCAGTGCGCGCTTCATCGCGCCGTACGCCGGAAGTGCCGGGTTGGCCCGCCGGCTGCCGATGCTCGACGTGTTGACGATCGAGCCGCCCGTGCCCCGCCGCATCAGCGCGGCCTCGGCGTTCATCGCGGTCCAGTGTGCGCGGAAGTTCACCGCGAACTGCTCGTCGATGTCCTCGTCGCTGGTCGTGTCGAGCGGGCCGGGCGCCGTCTGGATCGCCGCGCCGTTGTTGAACGCGCCGTCGAGGCGGCCGTGCAGCTCCTCGACCCGGTCGACCGCCGCCCGGACGCTCGCGCGGTCCGCGAGATCGAGCTGTACGGCGTCCGCCACGCCGCCGTCGGCGCGGATCTCCGCGACGAGCTTCTCCAGCGGCTCGATCCCACGGGAAGCGAGCACGACGGCGGCGCCCTCGGCGGCGAACAACCGGGCAGCGGCCGCCCCGATCCCGCGGCTGGCCCCGGTGATGAACACGACCTTGCCGGTGAGCAGGCCGATCGGATTGCTGGTGTTTGTCGTCATGCCAACCACTGTCATCCGGCCGGCGGACCCCAGACAGGCACAGCCTGTACCAGGCTCCATCGCCGTACGCCGGGCAGACTGGGGACATGGACAAGCAGGAGCTCGGGGCCTTCCTCCGCACCCGACGCGAACGCCTCCGGCCGGAGGACGTCGGCCTCCCGTCGGGTTCGCGCCGCCGGACACCCGGCCTTCGCCGCGAAGAGGTCGCGGTCCTCGCGCATATCTCCACCGAGTACTACGTCCGCCTGGAGCAAGGCCGCGCGCCGAGGCCGTCCGCCGAGGTCCTCGCCGGCATCGCGACCGCGCTGCGGCTCACCGACGCCGAGTCCGACCACCTCCACGTCCTCGCCGGTACGGCGCCCAGCCGCAGCGGCCTGCACCGCCGCGACGTCCGCCCGAGCATCCTCGCGATGATTGAACGGCTCCCGCAGACGGCCGCCTTCGTCACCTCGGCAACGCTCGAAGTGCTCGCCTGGAACGACCTCGCGGCGGCGCTGATGGAGGACTTCGCCGAGCTCACCCCGAAGGACCGCAACCTCGCCCGCCGAGCGTTCCTCCACCCCGGTACGACGCTGTACGGCGTGTCCGACGCCGCCGAGTTCCGCCTCCACGCGGTGGCGCACCTGCGCTCAACCCTCGCCCGGTACCCGTCGGACCCCGCGGTCACGGGCCTGGTCGACGAGCTGCGTGACGGCAGCCCCGACTTCGCCCGCCTGTGGGAGCGGCACGACGTACAGGCTCCCCACATGCTCACGAAGACCTTCCACCATCGAGCGGTCGGCGACATCACCGTCGACTGCGACTCGCTCGCGCTGACCGACCGCGACCAGAACGTCGTCCTCTACAGCGCGCCCGCGGGCTCGCGCGACGCCGAGGCCTTGGCGCTGCTGAACGTCTTGGGAGCCCAGGGCGTCAAAGAGAGCCGGTGAGCAGGTCGACCGCCACGGCAAGCCGCTTCCGGTACGCCGGTCGCGTCCGGACTTGGTACTTCAGTCCGACCGACACGCTGATCAGCGTCTGCGCCACCTGGCGTGAACCGGAGCCCGAGCCGATCGCGTCCGTGACCAGTTTCTCGAACCGCTTCGGCGCGGTCTCGACGATCGCCCCGAGCAGCTCCGGCTGTTCCTCCACAACGCTGGCGAGGTCCAGCTTCGCAGCGCCGAGGTAGCGCCCGGTCCACTGGTCGAACGCGTCGACCAGCCGCCGCTGCAGTGACCGGTCGGTCGCGGCCAGGATCCTCTCGGCCGCGGCGAGATCCAGCTCCAGCGCCCGCGTGACGGCCTCGCGGAACAGGGCTTCCTTCGACGCGAACAGGAAGTACAGGCCCGGCCGCGAGATCCGGGCCTGCCGCGCGACCTCCTCCATCGAGGTCTTGCGATAGCCGAACCGCGCGAACGTCTCCAACGCCGACTCGAGCACGGCGTCACGCCGTCCGGCCTCGGGGTTCTCCATGTGAACGAACTATACAAGTAGAGCCTAGTTTGTATAGTGAGAAGCATGGCCGAGCGAGAGTTGATCACCACACCGTTCACTGCGTCCAGCACGGCGGACGACGTACTGGAAGGGGTCGATCTCCGGGGAGTTCGCGCGATCGTGACCGGAGCGTCCTCGGGGATCGGTGCCGAGACGGCCCGCGCGCTGGCGGCGGCGGGCGCCGAGGTGACCCTCGCCGTCAGGAACCCCACAGGCGGGGGCGCGCGCCTCGATCTCGCCGATCGCGCGTCGGTCCGGCGGTTCGTCGATACCTGGGACGGCCCGCTGCACCTGCTGGTCAACAGCGCGGGTCTCGTCACCGGCGGCCTCGAGCGGACCGCGGAGGGCTGGGAGCTACAGTTCGCGACGAACCATCTCGGGCACTTCGCGCTCACCACCGGCCTGCACGACGCGCTGGCCCGCGGGGCGGCGGAGCGTGGTGAGGCGCGGATCGTCGTGCTCAGTTCCACGGCCCACATGCGCTCGGGGGTCGACTTCGACGACCTGCACTTCGTACGCCGTACCTACGACCCTCAGCTCGCGTACGCCCAGTCGAAGACGGCCAACGCCCTGTTCGCCGTCGAGGCGACCCGCCGGTGGGGGAGCGACGGCATCTTCGCGAACGCCGTGAACCCCGGCGGCGTGGCGACCGGGCTGCAGCGCAACTTCACCACGGCGCAGCGGGAGTCGCTGGCCGCGGCCGAGGCGGCCGGCGTCTTCTCGTACAAGACTGTCGCGCAGGGCGCCGCGACGAGCATCGTCGCCGCGGTCGCTCCGCAGTTCGCCCGCACCGGTGGTCACTACCTCGACGATGCCCAGGAGGCGTACACCGTGGGAAACGACGCCGAGCTGGCCGACCACCCGCACGGCGTCAAGGAGTGGGCGCTCGACCCGAGCCTGGCCGAGCGCCTCTGGACCGTCTCCGCCGAGCTGACGGAGGCCTCTGCTCGGCGGACTGGATAGGGTTCCCCCATGGGGAGCAGCGTGTACGTCGCGTCCGTCGAAGGGTCGACCGGGAAGTCGACGGTGGCGCTCGGGGTGTTGCAGCAGTTGTCGCGGCGGGTCGGGCGGGTCGCCGTGTTCCGGCCGATCGTTCGGCCGGACACCGATCGGCACGGTGGGCGGGACTACGTGCTCGACCTGCTGATCTCGCACGACGCGGTCGACCTGGCCTACGAGGACTGCATCGGGGTCACGTACGACGAGGTGCACGACGACCCGGACGCCGCGCTGGACGTGATCGTCCGCCGGTACCACGCGGTGGCCGAGCAGGCCGACGCCGTCCTGGTGGTCGGCAGCGACTACACCGATGTCGGTACGCCGACCGAGTTCTCCTACAACGCGAAGATCGCAGCCAACCTCGGCACGCCGGTGCTGCTCGTGCTCAACGGGTTCCGCCGGACGCTCGACGACCTGCAGGTGATCGCGGAGTTGTCGGTCGCCGAGCTGACGGCCAACCACGGCGCGCTCGCCGCCGTCGTCGTGAACCGGGCCGACCCGAAGGACCTCGACCAGTTCGCCGAGGCGCTGGCCGTGGTCGGCGTACCGGCGTACGCGCTGCCGGAGGAGCCGGTGCTGAGCCAGCCGACTCCGGCGGACCTGCTGGCGCCGATCGGTGGCCGGATGGTGAGTGGTGATCCCGAGCTGCTGACCCGGGAGGTCACCGGCCTGGTGGTTGCCGGGATGACGATGCCGAACGTGCTCGACCGGCTGTTCGACGGCGCCGCGGTGATCACGGCGGCGGACCGCCCGGAGGTCGTGCTCGGGGTGCTGATGGCCCACGCCTCCCGGACCTTCCCGCAGATCTCCACGATCGTGCTCAACGGCGGGTTCAGGATGCCGCCTCAGGTCCAGCGGCTGATCGAGAGTCTCGAGGTGACACTGCCGATCCTGGAGACCGACCTCGACACGCAGGCGGCGTCGGCGGCGCTGACCGCCGTACGGGGTCGGCTGACCAAGGACTCGCCGCGCAAGATCGACCTGGCGCTCGCG
This sequence comes from Kribbella endophytica, assembly GCF_054781295.1. Taxonomy (NCBI): domain Bacteria; kingdom Bacillati; phylum Actinomycetota; class Actinomycetes; order Propionibacteriales; family Kribbellaceae; genus Kribbella; species Kribbella endophytica. Next base: position 454,528 of record NZ_BAAGUR010000004.1, on the reverse strand, counting down.
TTGTTCGAGCAGCACGTCGACAGCCAGGCGTTGCTCGACCAGCTGGCGGTTGCCCGCAGCAACGCGGTGACGCCGTTGATGTTCGAGCACCAGCTGATCGACGCGGCCGTTGCCGACCGCAAGCACATCGTGCTGCCCGAGGGCGAGGAGGAACGGATCCTTCGGGCGGCCGACGTTCTGCTGCGACGTGGTGTGGCCGAGCTGACTCTGCTCGGTGACCCGGTCGTGATCAGCGCGAAGACCGCCGGGCTCGGCCTCGACCTGTCCGCGGCGCACGTGGTCGATCCCGAGAACGATCCGCTGGCCGAGCAGTTCGCCGCGGAGCTGCATCGGCTGCGGCAGCACCGGGGAGTCGACCTCGATCGGGCCCGCGAGCTGGTCAAGGATGTCTCGTACTTCGGCACAATGATGGTCCAGCTCGGCCTCGCCGACGGGATGGTGTCGGGCGCGGTCCACACCACCGCGCACACGATCCGGCCGGCATTGGAGGTCGTCAAGACCGTGCCCGGCGTCTCTGTCGTGTCCTCGGTCTTCTTCATGTGCCTGCAGCATCAAGTGCTCGTGTACGGCGACTGCGCGGTCAATCCCGACCCGACCGCCGAGCAGCTGGCCGACATCAGCATCTCCTCGGCTGCGACCGCCGTTGCCTTCGGCATCGAGCCGCGGATCGCGATGCTTTCGTACTCGACCGGCTCGTCCGGGACCGGCACCGACGTGGAGAAGGTGTCGAAGGCAACGGCCATCGTCCGCGAGCGCGCGCCCGAGCTGCTGGTCGAAGGTCCGATCCAGTACGACGCCGCGATCGACGCGGCCGTCGCCCGGACCAAGCTCCCCGACTCACCGGTGGCCGGGCGCGCGACGGTCTTCATCTTTCCCGACCTCAACACCGGCAACAACACGTACAAGGCGGTCCAGCGGTCGGCGAACGCGGTGGCGGTCGGACCGGTCCTGCAGGGCCTGCGCAAACCGGTGAACGACCTGTCCCGAGGAGCTACGGTGCGAGACATCATCAACACGGTGGCGATCACCGCGCTGCAGGCACAGCAGGGCGGCAGCCGATGAACGACTACGTCCTGGTGATCAACGCGGGGTCGTCCTCGCTCAAGTACAGCCTGATCCACGCCGAGTCCGGCGAGGCGGCCGCCGACGGCCTGATCGAGCGCATCGGCGAGTCCGAGGGTCACCAGAAGCACCGCGGCCCGGACGGCGAGACCGAGAGTTCCGACTCGATCGCGTCGCACGAGGACGCGCTGCGTGCGGCGCTCGACGCGTTCGAGGCTCACGGGCCATCGCTCGACGACATCGAGCTCGCGGCGGTCGGCCATCGCGTCGTCCACGGCGGGTCGAAGTTCTCCAAGCCGATTCTGATCGACGACGCACTGGTTGCCGAGGTCACCGAGTTGGTGCCGCTGGCGCCGCTGCACAACCCGGCGAACCTGGAGGGCATCAAGGTCGCGCGCCGGCTCTTCCCGGACCTGCCGCAGGTGGCGGTGTTCGACACGGCGTTCCACCAGACGCTCCCGCCGCATGCCTACACGTACGCCGTACCGTCGGAGTGGCTGGAGGAGCACGGCATCCGCCGGTACGGGTTCCACGGGACGTCGTACTCGTTCGTCGCCGAGCAGGCGGCGCAGCGACTCGGGCGCGACCTCGCCGACGTGAACCTGATCGTGCTGCACCTCGGCAACGGGTGCTCCGCGTCGGCGATTCAGGGCGGCCGGTCGGTGGAGACGTCGATGGGCATGACGCCGCTCGAAGGCCTGGTGATGGGCACGCGATCGGGCGATCTCGACCCGGCGATCCACGGCCACCTGGTCCGCGAGCTCGGCTGGTCGATCGACGAGATCGACAAGGTCCTGAACTCCAAGTCGGGGCTCAAGGGCCTGGCCGGCGAGAACGACTTCCGCGCGCTGTCCCGGTTGAGGGACTCGGGTGACGAGAAGGCGCAGTTGGCCTTCGACGTGTACTGCCACCGGATCAAGAAGTACGTCGGCGCGTACTACGCCGTGCTCGGCACGGTCGACGCGATCGTCTTCACTGCAGGCGTCGGGCAGCACTCGGCCGACGTACGGGCTGCTTCGCTGCGAGGGCTGGAGCGGCTCGGGATCGAGCTGGACCCGGTTCTGAACGCCGATCCGGGTGATGACGGTGTGGTCTCGACCGGCGAGGTCGCCGTGCTGGTGATCCCGACCAACGAGGAGTGGGAGATCGCCCGCCAGGCCGTGGACCTCGTGCGCTCCTGACGTGGTGCACGAGACGGCGGTGATCTGAGTGCGGACGAAGGCTGTGGTCGTGGCGCGGCCCGGCGTGCTGATTGTCGACGACCGGCAAGTGCCGAAGGCTGAGCCGGATCAGGCCGTCGTGCGGGTCGTGTACGGCGGGATCTGCGGGTCTGATCTGCACTACTGGCGGTCGGGGCGGGTCGGCGAGTCGGTGCTGCGGGCTCCGATGGTGCTGGGGCACGAGATCGTCGGCGTTGTCGAACGTGCGGCCGACGACGGGTCAGGACCTGCGGTCGGGATCAGGGTCGCCGTGCATCCGGCTCAGGTGTGCGGGGAGTGTGAGCCGTGTGGGCGCGGTGACCAGCACCTGTGTCCGGAGCTGCGGTACTTCGGGAGTGCAGCGCGTGATCCGCACATCGACGGTGGGTTCGTCGAGCGCTTGGTGGTGCCGGCGGCGCGGTTGGTCGCGATTCCGGAGGGGCTCGACTTCCGGACTGCCGCGCTGGCCGAGCCTGCCTCGGTGGTGCTGCACGGCCTGCGACGGCTCGAACGACTGGGACATCCTGTCGAGGGTCGCGATGTCCTGGTCACCGGCGCCGGGCCGATCGGCCTGCTCGCGGTCGCACTGACGTACGCCGCCGGCGCGCGGTCCGTGACGGTGACCGACCTCCACGACCAGCCACTCGAAGTCGCGAGGAGCATCGGCGCGACCCGCACCATCCGCGCCGACCGGACGTCCGCGGTCCCGACGCGCCGGCCGATCGGCGCCGACCCGGTGGCCGCGTCGACTTCGATCGCCGAGCAGGTGCCGGACGTCGATGTCGCGGTCGAGTCGTCCGGTGCACCATCGGCCGTCGCGATGGCGCTCGAAGCGCTGCGCCCCGGTGGGGCGATCGTGCAGATCGGTCATCTTCCGTCCCAAGGGGTCAGTGCGCCGCTGCACCTTGCGGTGACCAGGGAGCTGACCATCGCCGGCTCGAGTCGCTTCTCCTCCGAGCTGCCCGAGGCGCTCGCGATCATGGCCGCGCATCCTCTGCTCTTCGCGTCCGTCGTCACCGCGGTCTTCCCCTTCGCCGACGCCGAGGCTGCTTTCCAGCAGGCTGCTGATCCGGCTCTCTCGAGCAAGGTACTGCTGGCCTTCGACGGGTAGTGCAAAGGGTTGCATGAAGCCTTCCCGGGCCACTGCCATCGAAAGGTTTCGGGAATTCGCCTGTGTGGACAGGGGATTCGGCGACGATTCCAGCGGTTAGACGGTCTCCAAGCTTTGACTGTTGACATCGCCTGCAAACGATTGCAAACTCTGTCCCCATGCACCGGCCGCAGGCGAGGAGACCACGGGACGGGGTGACGCTTCGCGATGTCGCGAAGGCGGCCGGCGTCTCGGTGTCGACCGTCTCGCGGGCGTTGTCGATGCCCGAGGTCGTCGAGGCGGCGACGCGCGACCGCGTGATGAAGGTGGCCGAGCACCTCGGCTACCGACCCAACCGTGCGGCCCGCGGGCTCACCACGGGAAGGACCGGGAACTTCGGCCTGCTGCTGCCCGACCTGGCGAACCCGTTCTTCCCCTCGATCGTCAAGGGCATCCAGCAGGCCGCCCACCGCGCCGACTACCAGGTCTTCGTCGTCGACACCGACGAGGACGCGTCCGCCGAGCTCGGCCTGGTCCGCAACCTGGCTGAACAGGTCGACGGCGTCGTCCTGTGCTCACCCAGGATGAAACCCGCCGAGCTGCGCGAGGCCGCACGCCTGGTTCCCGTCGTACTGGTCAATCGTCGAGAGGGTCCGATCCCGGCCGTCGCCGTCGACAACGCCGACGGCATGGGCCAGATCGTCCGGCACCTGGTCGACCTCGGCCATCGAAGGATCGGGTACGTCGCCGGCCCGCGGACCAGCTGGAGCAATCGGGGCCGGCTCAAGGCGCTGCGGTCCGAGTGTGACAACGCAGGGCTCGAGCTGGTGCTGCTCGGCAACTTCGACCCGACGTTCGACGGCGGGACCGACGCCGCCGAAGGCGTGGTCATCTCCGGTGTCACTGCGGCCGTCGGCTACAACGACCTGGTCGCGACCGGCGTGGTCGGCGGGCTGCGCGACCGCGGCGTCGCCGTACCGGCGGACGTCAGTGTGGTCGGCATCGACAACATCGCGATGTCGTCGATGGTCGACCCCGCACTCACCACCCTCGACCTGCCCAAGGACGCCGCAGGTCGCGCAGCCGTGGATCTCCTCGTCCACCTGCTCACCGCGGACGGTGCCGGGACCGGCCCGATCCGCGAACTGTCCTCGGAACTGATCGTCCGCAACTCCACCGCCCCCGCGACCGGTTCGACCGGTCGCCGCCGTACTCCACGGCACTGACGAAGGGACCCCCGCCCATGCCTCTCACCAGGCGCACCACGCTTCTCGCCTCGGGTGCCGCGCTCGCCGGCCTGCTGTTCGGCTGCGGCGCTCCGAGCGCACCGTCCGGTCAGTCGGGTGACAGCGGGGGAGACGCGCCCGACAAGCCGTCGAAGGCCGTCGTGCTGAACATCCTCGACGTGGCCGGCAACCTGCAGCTCACCCAGGGCATGATCGACGAGTTCGTCGAGAAGAACCCGGACGTCATCTCGAAAGTGACCTACCAGAAGGCCACCGCGCCGGATCTGGTCGGCAAGATCAAGGCCCAGCAAGGCGCTGGCCGGGTCGACATCGGCCTGGTGCTCACCGGGACCGACGGGCTGTCGGCCGGCGCGGAGCAGGGTTTGTGGCAGGACCTGTTGCCGAAGTACAAGGACCGGCTCAGCAACATGAGCACGTACCAGGAGCCTGCGGCCAAGATGCAGGCGTTGGCCGGCAACTCCGGGATCACCGTCACGTACTACCCGTCCGGGCCGCTGCTGGAGTACCTGCCGAGCAAGGTGCCCACGCCGCCGAAATCGGCCGACGAGCTGCTCGCCTACGCCAAGGCGAACCCGGGCAAGGTCGAGTACGCGCGGCCTGCCAACTCCGGCCCGGGCCGGACGTTCCTGATGGGCCTGCCGTACGTCCTCGGTGACAGCGACCCGAAGGATCCGATCAACGGCTGGGCCAAGACCTGGGCCTACCTGGCCGAGCTGAACAAGTACGTCAAGAACTACCCGACCGGCACCACCCAGACGATGAAGGACCTGGCCAACGGTACGGCGAACATCGTCGCTTCCACGACCGGCTGGGACATCAACCCGCGCGTTCTCGGCTCGGTCCCCGAAGACGCGAAGATCACCACGCTGAAGGGGTTCCACTGGGTCACCGACGCGCACTACGCCGTGGTCCCGAAGGGCGCGTCGGCCGACCAGCAGGCCGCCGTACTGCAATTGGTGCAGTTCATGCTGACCAAGGAGCAGCAGGCCAAGGCGTACGACGACGGCTACTTCTACCCCGGCCCGGCGGTCGAGGGCGTCGACATCTCGATGGCACCGCAGAAGAGCCAGGACGCGATCGCGAAGTTCGGCCGGCCGGAGTACGCCGCGCTGATCGAGAGCACGCCGAAGGAGGTCCCGCTGGAGAACAAGGCGATGGTCGCGGCGTTCGACAAGTGGGATCGTGAGATCGGTGGGGCGAAGGTCCAGAAATGACCCAGGACAAGGGATTCTCCGAGCTGCGCCTGGAGGGCGTCGGCCGGAGCTTCGGCGGCCACGCGGCCCTGAAAGGCCTCGACCTGACCGTGCGGGCGGGTGAGTTCATCGCGCTGCTTGGACCGTCCGGATGCGGCAAGTCGACCGCGCTGAACTGCCTGGCCGGGCTGCTCCCGCTGACGGCCGGAAGCATCTGGCAGGACGACCGGCGGATCGACACGCTGCCGCCCGAGCGTCGCGGCTTCGGCATGGTGTTCCAGAACTACGCGCTCTTCCCGCACATGACCGTGCGCGGCAACATCGCGTTCGGGTTGCAGATGCGGCGCCTGCCGAAGCCGGAGATCGCGAGCCGGACCGAGGCGGCGATCAAGTTGGTGCAGCTGGAGGAGCACGCCGGGAAGCTGCCCGGTCAGCTGTCGGGTGGTCAGCAGCAACGCGTCGCGATCGCGCGAGCCGTCGTACTCGAGCCTTCCGTCGTACTGATGGACGAACCGCTGAGCAACCTGGACGCGAAGCTGCGGCTGGAGATGCGGACCGAGATCCGTCGCCTGCACCAGTCGCTCGGGCTCACCACGGTGTACGTGACGCACGACCAGGAGGAGGCGCTGTCGATGGCCGACCGCCTGGTGGTGCTGCGCAGCGGCGAGGTCCAGCAGGTCGGTACGCCGGAGGAGCTGCACACCCGGCCGGTGAACTGGCACGTCGCCGACTTCATGGGCTTCCGGAACCTCTTCCAGCTGGCGGCCACTCAGGTCGACGCCTCGAAGGTGGTTGTCGAGGGCAAGGGAATGCGACTGGTCGGTACTGCGATGGGCGAGGTCTCGGCGGGCGACGACGTGGTGGTCGGCGTACGGCCTCAGGATCTGGTCGTGCAGCCGCCGGACGGATCGGCGGGCACGGGTCTGCAGGCGGTCGTGGAGGTCGTCGAGTACCAGGGTCGCGAAGTGGCCGTCGAGGCGCGGACCGACCAGGGGCAGCGGCTGCACCTGCTGACCGCGGAGCGGCTGGCGCCCGAGGACCGGATCGTCATCTCGGTGGATCCGGAGAAGGTTCTGGTGTTCCCATGAGCACCTCGCTGAGCGTTCGGCACCGGTTGGCCGAGAGGGGAGTGGACAGCGGGTTGCTGCTGCTCCTGCCGGCGCTGGTCTTCGTCATCGCGTTGTTCATCTACCCCTTCCTGTACGGGCTTGGACTGTCGTTCCAGCCGACGAAGGGCGGCGGCGCGTTCGGGGACTACCAGCGGTTCTTCTCCGACGCGTTCCAGCGCGACACGATCTGGAAGACGTTGCGGCTTGCCGTCCCGGCGGCGCTGTTCAACGTGCTCGCCTCGGTGCCGATCGCGTACCGGATGCGTGGGCGGTTCCGCGGCAAGCGGCTGATCACGACGCTGCTCGTCGTACCGATCACTCTGGGGACGGTGCTCACCGCGGAGGGCCTGCTGAACTTCGCCGGCCCGGCCGGCTGGCTCAACCGCGCGCTGCAGGGCATCGGTCTGATCGACCAGCCGTTGGGGCTGATCAACAACTACTGGGGTGTCTTCTTCTCGCTGGTGATCACCGGTTTCCCGTTCGCGTTCCTGCTGATCCTGTCCTACCTGTCCGGGATCGACCCGAGCCTGGAGCGCGCTGCCGCCACGCTCGGTGCGGACTGGCGAGCGCGCTTCCGGCGGATCACGCTGCCGCTGCTGGCGCCCGGGCTGGCGACGACGTTCTGCCTGACCTTCGTGCTGGCGTTCAGCGTGTTCCCGTCGGCGATCCTGGTCGGCGATCCGACCGGCTCGACGCGGGTGATCTCGATCGCGGCGTACCAGGCGGCCTACGAGCAGTACGACTACCCGTTCGCCTCGGCGATCGCGGTGATCATGGGCGTGGTCGAGTTGCTGGTCATCGCCGTCGTGCTGTGGTGGCGCAGCCGGTTCTACGTGGGCTCGACCGGAGGTAAAGGCTGATGACCACGACTTCCACGAAGAGACGCATCGTCGCGAGCCCGGCCGGCTGGCTCGTCTGGGGCGCGGTGGCGCTGTTCGGCGTGTTCCTGCTCGGGATCGTCGGGTCGGTGCTGGTGAACTCGTTCGGCACCCGCTGGTTCGGCAGTTGGCTCCCGCAGGGCTACACCACCCAGTGGTACAGCGAGGCCTGGCAGGACTTCGGTCTGTTCCAGGTCGTCGTGGTCACCCTCGAGGTCGCCGCCGCCGTGGTCGTGCTGTCGGTTCTGGTCGGCGTACCTGCGTCGTACGTGCTGGCCCGGCGGACCTTCCCCGGGAAGCGGATCGTGTTCCTGGCGTTCCTGCTGCCGATCATGATGCCGCCGATCACGTACGGCATCCCGCTGGCGACCGTGCTCTACAAGTTCGGTCTGGCCGGCCACCTGTCCGGCGTGATCCTGGCGAACCTCGTCCCGTGCGTGCCGTTCGTCATCCTCACCATGACGCCGTTCATCGAGCAGATCGACCCGGCGATCGAGCGGGCCGCCCGGATGTCCGGCGCCCGGACCCTGGCGGTCTTCACCCGGATCCTCGCGCCGCTGCTCGTGCCGGGCATCCTGGCCTCGTCGATCCTGGTGCTGGTCCGCACCGTGGGCATGTTCGAGCTGACCTTCCTGACGGCCGGGCCGGACTCGAGCACGCTGGTCGTGGCATTGTTCAACTCGATGAACGCGGCCGGGATCAGGGCGCAGCAGTCGGTGGACGCGATGGCTGTGATCTACATGACGGTGATGATGGTGCTGCTCGTGATCGCCTTGCGGTTCGTCAACCCGACCCAACTGGTTGCCCAGGTCAAGGAGGAACCCGAAGCGTGAACATCGCCACCGCCGACGTGATCGTGACGAGCCCGGACCGGAACTTCGTCACGCTCAAACTGACCACCGACGACGGACTGGTCGGCTGGGGTGACGCCACCTTGAACGGCCGCGAGCTGTCGGTGGCGTCGTACCTGACCGACCACGTCGTCCCGCTGCTGGTCGGCCGCGACGCCCACCGGATCGAGGACACCTGGCAGTTCCTGTACCGGTCGGCGTACTGGCGGCGCGGTCCGGTCACGATGGCCGCGATCGCGGCGGTCGACGTCGCGCTGTGGGACCTCAAGGCCAAGGCGGCCGGGATGCCGCTGTACCAGCTGCTCGGCGGCGCCTCGCGGAACGGGCTGATGGCGTACGGCCACGCGTCCGGGCGCGATCAGGAGGAGCTGTTCGACTCGATCCGGCAGCGCCTCGACCAGGGCTTCCGCTCGATCCGGGTGCAGACGTCGATCCCGGGCATCGACGCCGTGTACGGCGTACGAGCGCCGGTCGGCGAGGAGCCCGAGCAGCACTACGAGCCGGCCCAGCGGATCGCGCGGCCGATGGAGGAGGACTGGGACACCCGCGCGTACCTGCGGCACATCCCGACGGTCTTCGAGGCGGTCCGGAACGAGTTCGGGCCCGAGCTACCACTGCTCCACGACGTCCATCACCGGCTGACGCCGATCCAGGCCGCGCGGCTGGGCAAGGACCTGGAGCCGTACGACCTGTTCTGGATGGAGGACTGCACGCCGGCCGAGAACCAGGACGCCCTACGGCTGGTCCGGCAGCACACCACGACGCCGCTGGCGATCGGCGAGGTCTTCAACACGATCTGGGACTACCAGACGCTGATCAAGGACCAGCTGATCGACTACGTGCGGTCGGCGGTCACCCACACCGGCGGGATCACCGCGATGCGCAAGCTGCTCGACTACGCCGCGCAGTACCAGATCAAGTCCGGCATCCACGGCCCGACCGACATCTCACCCGTCGGGATGGCGGCCGGGCTGCACCTGGACCTGGCGATCCACAACTTCGGCATCCAGGAGTACATGCAGCACGGCGCGGCGACGAACGAGGTGTTCCGGCAGACCTTCACGTTCACCAACGGCTACCTGCACCCCGGCAACGAGCCCGGCCTCGGCGTCGAGTTGGACGAGGAAGCGGCGGCCAAGTACCCGTACCAGCCGGCCTATCTTCCGTACAACCGGCTGAAGGACGGAACGGTTCACGACTGGTAGTCCACACCTTCGCCAAAGCGCGCCGCGTCGCGTGGCATGCTTTCCACGGTGACCCTGTACCTGCACCGCGCCGAGCGGACCGACGTGCTCGCCGACGGTCTCGGCGACCTGCTCGCCGTACCGCTCGGTGACCCGTTCGCCGAGGAGCTCGTCGTCGTACCGGCGAAGGGGGTCGAGCGCTGGCTTTCGCAGCGGCTGTCCCACCGGTTGGGTGCTGGTCCGACCGGTCGGGACGGGGTGTGTGCTGGTGTCCGGTTCACGTCGCCGCGCTCGCTGGTGTCGACGGTGCTGGGGATCAGCGACGACGACCCGTGGGCCGCGGACGCGATGACGTGGCCGCTGCTCGCCGTACTGGATGACTCGCTCGACCAGCCCTGGTGCGAGCCGGTCGCGAGGCATCTCGGTCATTTCGACACCGGCGCGGAGGGCGAGCTGCGGCGTGGACGCCGGTACGCCGTCGCGTCGCGGCTCGCGCGCTTGTTCGCGGCGTACGCCGTCCAACGCCCGACGCTGCTCGCGGACTGGAGCGACGGGCGTGACACCGATGGTCTCGGTACGACGATCGACAGTGACCTGTCCTGGCAGCCCGAGCTCTGGCGCCGGCTGGTCACGCGCATCGACGCGCCGCCGCCCGCGGCTCGCCACGCGGAGACCGTCGCGAAACTCCGCGCGGAGCCGTCAGCCTTCGAGCTGCCGAGTCGCCTGTCGCTGTTCGGGCACACCCGCCTGCCGTCGACCGAGATCGAGCTGATCGCCGCGGTGGCCGAGAACCGCGACGTCCATGTCTGGCTGCCCAACCCGAGCGGCGCGCTCTGGGAGCGGTTGCAGGGTGCGACCGCAGGCGTCCGCGCCGAGGACACGAGCCACCAGCAGGCCGATCACCCGTTGCTGGCCACGCTCGGGCGCGACAGCCGTGAACTGGAGCTGGCCCTCGCGGCTGTTCCGACGGTCGACAGCCATGTCGGATCGCCGGCCGCGCCGGACACGCTGCTTGGGTGGCTGCAGCAGGATCTGCGCGGCAACACTGTCGCCGCTGAGGGACGCCGGCTCGCTCCGCACGACCGCAGCGTGCAGGTGCACGCCTGTCACGGCACCGCCCGGCAGGTCGACGTACTGCGGGAGGTCCTGCTCGGGATGCTCCAGGCCGACCCGACGCTGGAGCCGCGGGACATCCTCGTCATGTGCCCGGACATCGAGACCTACGCGCCGCTGATCAGCGCCCGTTTCGGTCTGGCCGACCTCGACCGGAACGGCCACCCGGCGCACAAGCTGCGCGTGCAACTGGCCGATCGGTCGCTGACCCAGACGAATCCGCTGCTGGCCGTTGCCTCCCAGTTGCTTGATCTCGCAGGCAGTCGAGCGACGGCCAGTCAGGTGCTCGACCTGGCCCAGTCAGAGCCCGTACGACGGCGCTTCCGCTTCACCGACGACGACCTCGACACCGTGACGGCGTGGGTGCGCGAGTCCGGCGTCCGGTGGGCGTTCGGCCGCGAGGATCGCGACCGCTACGGCTTGGCCGACTTCCCGCAGAACACCTGGCAGTTCGGTCTCGACCGGGTGCTCGCCGGAGTCACGATGTCGGCCGACGCGCACGCCTGGATCGACACCACGCTGCCGCTCGACGACGTCGGCAGCACCCGGATCGAGCTGGCCGGACGGTTCGCCGAGTATGTCGATCGGTTGCGTGCGGCAACGGATCTGCTCGACGGCACCCAGCCACTGACGGCCTGGCTCGACGCGTTGCGCGGCGGGATCGACCGGCTGACCTCGGTCAGCCACGACGACGGTTGGCAGATCGGTCAGGTCCAGCGTGAGTTCGCCCAGGTCGCCGCCGGCGCGGGGGAGCTCACGGGGATGGCGTTGCGGCTGGCCGACGTACGGTCGTTGCTGTCGGCGCACCTGGCCGGGCGGCCGACCCGTGCGAACTTCCGCAGCGGCACGTTGACCGTTTGCACGATGGTGCCGATGCGGTCGGTGCCGCACCGGGTGATCTGCCTGCTCGGTCTGGACGACGGGGTGTTCCCGCGGTTCGGCTTGTCCGACGGGGACGACGTACTGGCTCGGCGCCCGGTCACCGGCGAGCGCGATGTCCGCAGCGAGGACCGGCAACTGATGCTCGACGCGATCCTGGCGGCGACCGAGTCGCTGGTGATCACCTACACGGGCGCCAACGAGTACTCGGGTCAGCCGCGGCCGCCCGCCGTACCGCTGGGTGAGCTGGTCGATGCCCTCGACCGTACGACGGAGTCGCCCGTACGGGACACCGTCGTCGTGAAGCATCCGCTGCAGCCGTTCGACCGGAAGAACCTCGAACCCGGTCGGCTCGGTGCGCCGGGTCCGTTCACGTTCGACCCGACCGCGCTCGTCGCGGCGCGCGTCGGCGGTGGATCGCGGGCGCCGCGGCCGGCGTTCGTCTCCGAGCCGCTGACGCTGGCCCGCGGTGAGGATGTCGGGCTCGCGGAGCTGATCGCGTTCTTCAAGGATCCGGTGAAGGGCTTCTTCCGGGCGCTCGACGTGACGCTGCCGTGGGAGGTCGACGGCGTCTCGGACGCGATGCCGGTCGAGATCGACAACCTGGAGAAGTGGGGCGTCGGCGACCGGATGCTGCGCGACATGCTGGACGGGATCCACCCGGACTCCGCGCTGCAGGCCGAGTGGCGCCGCGGGACGCTGCCGCCGGGACGCCTCGGCTGGCGGACCGCGGCCGAGATCCGCGACATCGCCCGCAGCCTGGCGGTCGCTGCCCATCCGCATCGCCAAGGTGAGGCGAAGGCGTTCGACGTGGACATCGACCTCGGTGGTCGGAGGCTGACCGGGACGGTGCCGAGTGTCTACGGGCACCGCCTGGTCTCGGTGAGCTACTCGCGGCTCGACGCCAAGCAGTTGCTGACCTCCTGGATCCAGTTGCTGGCGCTGTCGGCCAACGACGAGGACCACAATTGGACGGGACTGGCGATCGGGCGGCCCAGCAACAGCCGCATGACCGGGTCGGGGACTCGGGGCTTCGGCCCGGTCGACGCGCAGGCGCGCACGTTCCTGAACGACCTGGTCGCCGTGTACGACGCCGGTCGCCAAGCGCCGCTGCCGTTGCCGTTGAAGACGTCGTTCGCCTGGTGCCAAGCCCGTCGTACCGACGACGATCCGATGGTCGCGGCCGGGCGGCGCTGGAAGCCGACGAACTACGACGGCGAGAACGCCGACCCCGCCCACGTCCGCGTCTGGGGCCCGAACATGCCGCTCAAGGTCCTGCTCGAACCGACGCGACCCGGCGAAGAGCGGCACGGCGAACCGACCCGGCTCGGTGCCTACGCCGCCCGCGTCTGGGAACCGATGCTCCGCTTCGAGCAGGGAGCCCGCTGATGGACTCCTTCGACCTCCTCGGCCCGCTGCCGAGTGGAACCACCGTGCTCGAAGCCAGCGCGGGCACCGGCAAGACCTACGCTCTCGCCGGGCTCGTCACCCGGTACGTCGCGGAAGGCGCGGCGCGGCTCGACGAGATGCTGCTGATCACCTTCGGCCGCGCGGCCAGCCAGGAACTGCGCGAACGGGTGCGTTCGCAGATCTCGGACGCCGAGCAGGCGCTCGCCGAACCCAAGGCGTGGCAGGACGATCCGGGGCTGCTGGGTCATCTCGCCCGCGGCAGCGAGGACGAGGTCGCCGTCCGCCACAGCCGGCTGCGCGACGCGTTGGCGAACTTCGACGCGGCCACGATCGCGACGACCCACCAGTTCTGCCAGCTCGTACTGCGGTCGCTCGGTGTCGCCGGTGACACCGACGCCGGGGTGACCTTGGTCGAGGACCTGACCGACCTGGTCACCGAGGTCGTCGACGACCTGTACCTCGCGCTGTTCGCGCGCTCGGCCGACAAGCCGCCGATCACCCGGGCGGTCGCGTTGGAGCTCGCGCTCAAGGTGGTCAACAATCCGCACACCCGGCTGGTGCCCGAGCAGGCCGACGAGTCGTCGCCCGCGGGCGTCCGGGTCGCGTTCGCGCACGCCGTACTGGCCGAGGTCGAGCGACGCAAGCGCCGGCTCGGCATCCTCGGGTACGACGACCTGCTGACCCGGCTCGCGACCGCGCTGGAGGAGCCGGCGGCACCGGCGCGGCAGCGGATGCAGCGGCGGTGGTCGGTGGTGATGGTCGACGAGTTCCAGGACACCGACCCGGTGCAGTGGAAGGTGATCGACCGGGCCTTCAACGGGTACAGCACGCTGGTCCTGATCGGCGATCCGAAGCAGGCCATCTACGCGTTCCGCGGCGGCGACATCGCGACGTACCTGACGGCGGCGGAGACCGCCGGTCAGCGCCGGACTCTTGGGACCAACTGGCGCAGCGACCAGCCGCTCGTGGACTGCCTGCAGGTTGTCCTCGGCGGAGCCCGGCTCGGGCACGAGGACATCGTTGTGCACGCCGTCGAGGCGCATCACCAGGGCTCGCGACTGGCCGGAGCGCCTTCCGACGCGCCGTTCCGGCTGCGGGTCGCGCAGCGCGAGCTGTTCGGCTCGCCACGCCGCAAGAGCGTGCCGATGGACGAGCTCCGCGACCACATCACCCGGGATCTCGCGGCCGACATCGGCCAGCTGCTCGCCGCCGGTGCGACGTACGACGGACAACCGGTGCGGGCGGGCGACATCGCGGTGATCGTCGAGGCGCACAAGGACGCGCGGGCCTGCCGGGAGGCGCTGGCCAAGGCGGGGATTCCCGCGGTGTACTCCGGTGACCTCGACATCTTCTCGTCGCAGGCTGCGCAGGACTGGCTCTGCCTGCTGGAGGCCTTCGACCAGCCGCATCGATCCGGGCTGGTCCGGGCCGCCGCGACCACGATGTTCTTCGGCGAGACCGCCGCCAGCCTGTACGCCGGTGGCGAGGACCTGACTGACCGGATCGGCCTGACGCTGCGTGCGTGGGCCGATCTCCTGCGGACTCGTGGCGTGGCCGCGGTGTTCGAGGCCGCTCAGCTGCGGGGGATGGCGGATCGCGTTCTCGGCTGGCGTGGTGGCGAGCGGGACATGACCGACCTCGCGCACCTGGCGGAGCTGCTGCACGAGACCGCGCACCGGGAGCGGTTCGGCCTGCCCGCGCTGCTCGACTGGCTGCGTCAGGAGTCGACCGGCAAGGGCCGTACGGCGGAGCGAACGCGCCGGCTCGACAGCGATGCGGCGGCGGTCCAGATCATGACGGTGTGGGTGAGCAAGGGGCTGCAGTACCCGATCGTCTACCTGCCGTTCGGGTTCAACCGGCACATCTTCGACGACGAGGACCTGCTGCTGTTCCACCAGGACGGCGTACGGAGTCTCGACATCGGTGGGCCGAACCGTCCCGGGTACGCGGCGAACGAGAAGCTCTGGCGGGCCGAGGTTGCCGGTGACGACATCCGGCTCACGTACGTCGCGCTGACCCGTGCGCAGTCGCAGGTGGTGGCCTGGTGGGCGCCGTCGTGGGACGAGATCAACGGGGGAGTGTCGCGACTGCTGCGCGGACGCAAGCAGGGCGAGCCGGTGGTGCCCGACCAGCTGGATCGGGCGTCGTCGGACGACGAGGTGCTGATCTGGTTGCGGCGCTGGCAGCAGGCCGGTGGTCCGGTGATCGAGGAGTCGGTGATCGGCGAACAGGTCGAGCCGCTGGATGCGCAGTTGCCTGGTGGGCTGGGGATTGCGACGTTCTCACGTGAGGTCGATCTGGCGTGGCGGCGTACGTCGTACTCGGGATTGATCCGGGCGGCCGAGCAGCAGTCCGGCGTCACGAGTGAACCGGAGGAGAGTCAGCTCGAGGACGAGGCGCTGGATGTGGTGCCGACCGTTTCCTCCGACGTTGAGGCGCTGCCGTCGCCGATGGACGGGCTGCCGGTCGGCGCCGAGTTCGGGTCGCTGGTGCACGGGGTGCTGGAGGACGCCGATCCTCTCGCGGCCGATCTGCACGCGGAGCTGACCGAGCGGATCCGGGAGCAGCTGCCGTTGTGGCGAGTGGACGTGGCGCCGGACGTGCTGGCGACGGCGATGTTGCCGATGCACACAACGCCGCTCGGTCCGCTCGTTCCTGGGCTGACGCTTGGTGAGCTCGGACGTAAGGATCGGCTGCGCGAGCTGGACTTCGAGATCCCGTTGGCCGGTGGCGACGACGCGGGCGTCGACGTACGGCTGGAGGAACTGGCGCCGCTGCTGCGCGCGCATCTGCCGGCGGACGATCCGTTGCTTCCGTACGCCGAAAGGCTGGAGCAGCCGTTGCTCGGTGGGCAGAGTCTGCGCGGGTACCTGACGGGGTCGATCGACGTCGTACTGCGGGCGCCTGGTGATCGGTTCGTGGTGGTCGACTACAAGACGAACCGCCTTGGGGACCAGGAGGTGCCGTCGACCTCCGCTGACTACACGCAGGACCAGCTGGGCGCGGCGATGCTGCACTCGGACTATCCGCTGCAGGCGATGCTCTACTCCGTTGTGCTGCACAGGTATCTGCGGTGGAGGCAGCCTGGGTACGAGCCTTCGAAGCATCTCGGCGGGGTGGTTTACCTGTATGTGCGTGGGATGTGTGGTGCGGAGACGCCCGTGGTGGACGGGCATCCGACCGGAGTGTTCAGCTGGCCGTTGCCTTCGGCACTGGTCGTCGCGCTGTCCGAACTGCTGGATGGGAGGGCTTGATGACGACGACTGTGGACGAGTTCGACTCGTCGCTGGCGCTCGGCGCGACCGGGCGGCTGCGGGAGTTCAACCAGGCCGGCGTGATCCTGGCCGCGGACGTGCACGTCGCGTCGCGGTTGACGTCGATGCTGGGCGAGACCGACGAGACGGTCGCGCTGGCGTGTGCGTTGGTGGCGCGCGCCGTACGGGCCGGGTCGATCTGTCTGGATCTGACCGAGGTGCGCGAGGAGGTCGGCGAGGAAGGCGCTTCGTTGGACTGGCCTGAGCTGGACGCCTGGCGGGCGGCGCTGGCGGCGAGTCCGTTGCTCGGGGCTCCTTTTCCGTTGCGGCTCGACGGGACGCTGTTGTACTTCGACCGCTACTGGCGCGAGGAGTCGCAGGTTGAGCAGGACCTCCGCAGTCGGACCGCGCGGCTGGCGCCGGCGATCGCCAATGAGACCGTACTGCGCGCAGGCCTCGATCGCTTGTTCCCTGGTGACTCGTACGTCGAACAGCGCGCCGCCGCGGAGACCGCGGCTCGGCAATGGACGACGGTGCTTACGGGTGGGCCGGGTACTGGTAAGACGACGACGGTCGCTGGACTGTTGGCGGTGCTGGCCGAGCAGGCGGAGATCGCGGGGGAGCGACGCCCGTGGATCGCGTTGACCGCACCGACGGGCAAGGCGGCGGCGCGTCTGGAGGAGGCCGTACGGCGGGAGATGTCCGACCGGCTCTCCCCGGAGGACACCGCACGGCTGGGTGACTTCCACGCTCGGACGTTGCACATGCTGCTCGGGCGTCGGCCCGATTCGTCGAGCCGGTTCCGGCACGACCGGACGAACCGGCTGCCGCACGACATCATCGTGGTCGACGAGACGTCGATGGTCTCGCTGACGATGATGGCGCGGCTGCTCGAAGCGGTGCGGCCCGGCGCGCGGCTGATCCTGGTCGGGGATCCCGATCAGCTCGCCTCGATCGAGGCCGGTGCGGTGCTCGCCGACCTGGTCGACGGATTGGTTGCCGGAGGCCACATCGAGGCGGCGGAGCTGCGGACGTCGCACCGGTTCGGCAGTGAGATCGGGGAGTTGGCGCTCGCCGTACGGGAGGATCGTGCGGACGACGTACTGAGTGTGTTGCGAGGCGGCGACGAGCGGGTGGTGTTCGTCGAGGAGGACGATCCGCGGGAGACGTTGCGGGCGGCGATGCTGCCCGACGTACTGGCGATCCGCGCGGCTGCGGAGGCGGGCGACGCCGACGCCGCGCTGGCCGCGGTCGACCGGCATCGGTTGCTGTGCGCGCACCGGGAAGGTCCGTGGGGTGTGCAGCAGTGGAACCGGACCGTCGAACGCTGGATCACCGAGGAGACCGAGGACCCGCTCTGGGACACCTGGTACGTCGGGCGCCCGGTGCTGGTGACGGCGAACGACTACGCGCTCGGCATCTACAACGGTGACGTCGGCGTGACGATCCGCCGTCCGGACGGCTCGCTGCGGGTGTGCATCGCGGGTGCTCGCGGACGCCGCGACTTCGCGCCCAGCCGGCTCGGCAACATCGAGACCCTGCACGCCATGACCATCCACAAGTCGCAGGGCAGCCAGGCCGCCGAGGTCACCGTCCTACTCCCGAACGAAGAGTCCCGGCTGCTGACCCGGGAGCTCTTCTACACGGCGATCACGCGGGCGGTCGATCGCGTGCGAGTGGTCGGCGGCGAGGACTCCGTGCGGTTGGCGCTCGGTCGCCGCGCCCTACGAGCCACGGGCCTCCGGCAACGACTGGGAAGCTGAGCCGCTTCCATTGCGGTCAGAGGTTGGTGGTGGGCCTCGACTCCACCTGGTCGGTCGGGTTGAGGGGAGCGATCGTGATCCGGGTGATGGTCGCGCCCTCGAAGTCGAAGGTGATGACCGCCAGGGGGTGCCCGCCCGGGGCGATGACCGCGGCGGGAGTGCCGTTGACGAGCATCGGGATGCTGGCGTGAATGCGGTCGATGAAGTACCGGGTCTCTTCGGCGACGTTGCGACTCCCGACGACTTCGACGGCTCCGCCCTCGGGTAGCAGAGTTCGGTCGGCGAGCCGGACGACGTCGGGGGCCATCAGCGTGATCAGCGTGTCGATGCGGCCGCCGCGAGCGGCGGCGAGGAACGCGTCGACGAGGGGCCAGTGGCCCGAGGTCTGCGCGACCTCTTCGGCGGATGCCGGATCCACCCCTTCGAGGCGTCGCCGTGCACGGCTGGCCGACTTCTTCGCATTCGCCGGGGTGGTGTCCAGTACGACGGCGACCTCGCCGAACGGGACGCGGAAGAGGTCGTGCAGGACGTAGGCCACCCGCTGAGTCGGCGTGAGTTGGTTAAGCAGTACGAGGAGTGCGCGAGAGACGTCTTCGCGCCGTAGGAACTCCTCATCGGCGGCGAGCACATGACCAGGGATCGCGTCCACGAGGAGGGGCAACTCCCCACGTCGTTCGCGTGACCGCAGCTGGTCGAGGCACAGGCGTGCGGTCACGGTCGTGAACCATCCGGCCGGGTTGTCGATCTGAGCCCGGTCCGTGGCATGCGCCCGCAGCCAAGCGGACTGCACGGCGTCCTCGGCGTCCTCGATCGAACCAAGGATCCGGTGGGCCAGGGAGAGCAGCCGAGGGCGTGCGGCCTCGAACTCGTCGATCAGTTCCACGGGGGCGGTCACCTTTCGGTCGTGCCGAGCGTCATGACGGGCGACCAACCTGACAACGACAGACCCAGCACGGAGGAGTCCCTCATGAGCGTACAGATCGTCCAGTTCCGTGAGTGCACCGCGTGAGCGACGGTGGCTCGACGGTTCTGCTGACCGTGACGGTCGCGTGCGTCGTCGCCAACGCCTTCATCGTTGCCGCGGACCTGGCCCGAGCCAAGTTCGTGCTCGCGAACTCGGCCGAGGTCGGGTTGCGGCCCGAGGCCGTACCCCCTCTCGCCGTCCTGAAGGGAGCCGGCGCAGTCGGCCTGGTGGCCGGGCTCGCGGGCATCAGACCCCTCGGGCTCGCCGCAGCGGTGGGGTTGGTCCTGTTCTACCTGCTCGCGGTCGGAGCACACGTTCGGGCGTCGGTCTTCCACAACATCGCGTTCCCGCTGTTCTTCCTGACGTTGGCTCTGAGCGCGGTGGCCTACTTCGCCGTGGTTGCCTAGCGACTACGCGGTGACCTTGATGATGGTCCGGCCGCGCGCGGGCTGGAATGCGGTGACGGCTTCGGTCAACGGCACCGTGGTCGTGACGAGCGGGGTGAGCCGGGCGTCGCGGAGGCGGGTGGCGAGCTTGGTCAACTGGTCGCGGTTGGGTTCGACGACGAAGAAGACGGCTCGGGCGTTCGCGGGCTGAGCGGTCGGAGGTTCGGCGATGGTGACCAAGGTGCCGCCGGGCCGGAGCAAAGCGGCGGAGCGGTCGAGGATCTCGCCGCCGATGACGTCGAACACGACGTCGACCGGGCCGGCCTTCTCGAGGTCCGAGCCGGCCAGGTCGACGAAGCTGTGGGCGCCGAGCTCGGTGGCGCGGGCCTGGTCAGCGGCACGGCCGGTGCCGATGATGTGCGCGCCGATTTCGTGGGCCAGTTGGGCGGCGACGGAGCCGACCGCGCCGGCGATCCCGTGGATGAGGACGGTCTGGCCCGGCTGCAGGTTGGCGTGGTCGAACAACGCCTGCCACGCGGTCAGGCCGGAGACCGGGAAGGCGGCCGCGGTGACGTGGTCGACGCTCGCGGGGAGGGGCGCCAGGTTGCGGGCCTCCACCGCGACGTACTCGGCGAGCGTGCCGTTGCGGAGCCAGTCGGTCAGCCCGAAGACCCGCTGGCCGACGGTCAGGCCGGTGGTGCCGTAGCCGAGGTCGACGACGACGCCCGACACCTCGTGGCCGGGGACGCTGGGAGTGCGGTCGTTGCCGGCGCGGTCGGTCCACGTGCCCGGCCACTCGAGTTCGCCGCGGGTGAAGCCGGCGGCGTGGACCTGCACGATGACGTCGTTCTCGGCGGCGTGGGGGTAGGGAAGCTCGGTGAGGGACAGCCCGTCGACGCCGGCCTCGCGGTCCTGGACAGTGATGGCATGCATGTTCTCGACTGTAGGCACTCGCCGTACGCCGTCGCTGGGCCATTTCGGGATGGTGTTGGTGGGCCGCTTGGCCGGCTCGAGTGGCCCACGGCAGTGCCACGAGAATGGACCAACGCCGCGGGCCTTCGGCGGCGTACCGTCAAAGTATGATCATTTTCAACGACCTGGTGATCCCGGCGACCTCCGCTTCGACAGCGGCGCTCGAAGTGGCCACGGCGTACCACTCGCCGACGCTGCTGAGCCACTCGCGACGCGTCTACGTTTGGGCCGCGGCCTTGGCCGGCCAGGAGGGCATCCAGTACGACGACGAGCTGCTGTTCGTGGCGGCCATGTTCCACGACATCGGCCTGATGCCCGAGTTCGACAGCCACACGGTTTCCTTCGAGGAGGCCGCCGGTCATGTCGCCCGCGTCTTCGCCGCCGGAGCCGGCTGGTCGCGTGATCGTCAGGACCGCCTCGCCGAGGTCATCGTGCGGCACATGTGGCCCGACGTCGACGTGAACGACGACCCCGAAGGGCACCTGATCTCGCGTGCCGCGGCGCTGGACATCGTCGGCCGGAACGTCGACGAGCTCAGCCCCGAGTTCCGCGCCGAGGTCCTGCGCGAACACCCGCGGCTCGGCCTCGCGGAAGAGTTCCTCGCCTGCTTCCAGGCCCAGGCCGATCGCAAGTCCAGCAGCTCGGCCGCCCGAGCGATCGAGTCGGGCCTGAGCACGCGGATCGTCGGCAATCCGCTCGACGACGAACTGTTGGAGAACTCGTCGCACGAGGCCTTGTCCGCTTCGGTTCCGCGGCAATAGCATCCGGCGTCGCTACAGCTGAGGGGACAAGGCCATGTGGGGTAGTAAGCGCGCACCGCAGGATCCCGCCCAGGGTGGATCGCAGTCCGGCCGGAAGGCCAAGAAGGCGCCGGGGAGCGGCGGAGGGATCAAGGGTGACAAGGTGGTCGATCCCCGCGGCAAGGTGATCAAGGACCTGGCCGGCCGCCGGCTCCGGGAAGGCAACGAGCACGGCGTCTAGCCGGCTGCGTCCTGCAACAGGTCCCGCAGTTTCAGTGCCGCCGGTAGCGGGGCAGCGGGCAGTGCTACGTGAACGGTCCGGCGCAGAGCGGGATCGGTGAGGCGGCGTACGACGAGTTCGTCGGGCACCGCCCGGGCAGCCAGCGAAGGAACCAGCGCCACTCCCAGTCCAGCGGCTACGTAGCCGAACTTCCCGGCCCACTCGGCGATCCGGATGATCTTGCGAGGAGTGAAACCCGCCCGTGCGCAGGCGTCGGCGAGCAGGGTGGGACGGTCGCCGTACGCGCTGTGCAGCCAGGCTTCGTCGCGCAGTTCACCAAGGTCGACCGTCCCGGCTCCGGCCAGGCGATGCTCACGGGGGAGAGCCACGAGCAGTTCGTCCTCGCACAACACCGTCGTCGTGACGCCGTCGGCCGACGGCAGACCGGACGGGTAGTCGCTGACGACGGCGAGGTCGAGCGCGCCGTCCGCGAGGCGCTCCATCAGCTGCTCGGTCGTGCCCTCGACCGCGACGATCTCGACCTCCGGCCGGTCGTCCTGAAGGGCCCGCAGGGCGGTGGGTACGAGCGAGATGTTGGCCGTGGCGAACGCGCCCAAGTGCAGCAGACCGCCCTGTCCCGCCTGGAGCACAGCCAGTTCCCGTTCCGCGCGCGCCAGCCGGTCGAGTACTTCCGTGGCGTGCCGGTGCAAGGTCCGGCCGGCGGGATTGAGTCGTACGCCGCGGGGGAGCCGTTCGAACAGCGGCCCGCCCGCCTGCCGTTCCAGCGCAGCGATTCGCCGGGACACCGCGGACTGCGTGTAGTTCAGCCGGACCGCCGCTCGGGTGAACGATCCAGTCTCGGCCACGGTCATCAGCAGTCGCAGTGTGTCGATCTCGAACACGGTCCTCCCGCCTCCTCGTCTGGAGCTCACCATCCTGCCCCAAGACATTCCGCCACGACATGGGTTCCATGCAATTCAGTCGCTGGCCGCATGCCGCGTCTCGCCGTACCGTCGATCACGCAGCGAGCGCGGGCTTGCTCGAGGGAGGCGAATCGTGCGGCAGGACATCGACCGGCTCGGCCAACGGCTTGGGAGCTACCCGATCGCGGGAGTGGCGGGTGCGGTTCTGCAGGTGTTCAGGCGCTTCGTCGTGGGAGGGTGCGCCGCCCTCGTCGTCTGCCTGATCGCGATCAGGCCCTCGTCGACGGTGCTCAAGATCGTGGTGACGATCGCCGTGGCCGTCGGCCTGCTCGGGCTACGGGCGGTATGGCAGCGGGTGTCCGCCAGATTCGGGCTCCGCCGGTGCTACCTCCACGCCGATGGGCTGGTCGTCACCGACCTGTTCGGCGGGGTGATGCACACCGTGGCGTGGAGCGAGACGACCGGGCTGAAACGGCTCAGCGCGCAGACGGTCTTCATGGCCTTTCAGCGGGTCGAGATCGTACGACGTGACGCACCGCCGCTGGCCTTCCTCGCCCCAGGGCTGCAGCCCGCCCTGGTGGAGGCTCTCCTGGTCCAAGCGGCCGAGCACGGTATTAGCTGATTGGCTCACCCGACATCGGCGATTGCCTTGTGGTAGGTGACCGCGTCGGGGTGAAGGACTGGTTCCGCCAGGGTGATGGCTGCCCTGGCGCCCTCGTTGGCTTCCTGGCGTACCCAGGCAACGGGCGCCGACAGGGCGCGGCGCTCGTACGCTGTCACCGCGTCGAGGAAGCGGCGGGACTCCGGGATCGACCATCGGCGGTTGTGCTCGGCGGTGATCGCCTCGGCCGCGGCGGGTTGGCGTTGCCAGCGGCCGTCGGCGGCGCGTTGGTTGCCGTACAGGAGTTCGCCGTTCGGGCGTACGACGCCCAACAGGTCGGCGTACTGCTCGAGGTCGATCGGGTCGCCGGCGACCGGATCGGCGAGGCGGCCGCAGCCGTAGGTCTCCAGAGCCCGGACGTGCCGATCGAGTACGCCGAGGAGCAGGGCCCCTTGGGGAGCGGCGACGATCGCCACCTCGACGCGGTACCCGGCGGTCTTGAAGTCGTGGGCCGACAGCCCTTCGGACCACTCCAGGACGACATCGAAACGCTGGGCGCGGGCGTACTCGATGGCGTCGTCGGTCCACTGGCGGCAGTCGGGCGGCGGCTCGGGCTCCTCGTCGCTGATCGGGTGCCAGAAGTCGGGATGGTAGGGCTCGTAGCGATCCGTGCTGATCACCACCGGCCGGCGCTGGCCGAGGAGTTCACGGACGAGTGCGGTGACCGTCGCATCGCCGGGCTGGCCGGCGACGATCACGACGACCGGGTGGCGTTGCGGCGTACCGGCGAGCTCGTTCGGGACGATTCGCTCCTGGAAGATGTGGTCGCTGTCGAACGCCTGCTCCGCCTGCTCGGGAGGCAGCGGCTCGGCCAGCAGGTCCTCGCCCTCGGAGTGGATCGCGGCGATCTCTTCCACGGCGTACGGCGTGAGCTCGCGTCGGCGGACGGCCCAGGTCGCTTGCAGCCGGTGCCAACTGCCGCGCGCCCGCGCATCGGCCGCGGCGCAGAAGCCGATCACCTGCGCGGCGCCTTCCAGCGCGTTCTCGTACCGGACGACTTCCTCGATCGACCAGTTCGCCGGTTGCAACCCGGTCAGCACGCTCACCACGGTCGGGAACGATAGCGACCGCCTCGACAGAACGCCAGCGGGTTCAGCTTGCCTTGAAGCGTTGCTCCAACGAGTCGAGCAGGGACTCGACCTGGCGGTAGGCCTCGGAACTGTAGGCGCCGATGCTGCGCTCACTGCCCAGGGCGTCGCGCATCGCGTCCAGGTAGCGGCGCTGCACGATCATCATCTGCTCGTGAGTATCCGGCTTGGCCTCGCGCAGTTCGCGGGTCCCGGCGACGAGTCGCGGCACGATGCGTTCCTTCATCGTGCTGACCAGGTCCGGGTCGAGCGGTTCGCCGTCGACGGTCTGTTCCTCCAGCGGGCCGAGGGTGTCGATCGCGGACTCGCCGACCCGGCGGAGCAGCGCTTGGACGGAGTCGCGCTTGTCCTCCGCGCTCTCGGAGCGGAAGTTCATCTGCGCGATCACCATCGGCAGGGTCAGCCCGAACAGCACCAGCGTGATCAGCGCGACCAGGAAGGCGGCGAGCACGACGGTGTCGACGTGCGGCGTACCGGCCGGGATGGTCTGGACCGCGGCGACCGTGACGACGCCGCGCATGCCGGCCCAGCCGATGACGGCGTACCCGCGGCCGGTGATCGGTTCGCGCTCCTCGAACTCGACGTCGGCCTGGCCGCGGGCGAGCCGGCGGCGCGCCCAGGCGATCCGGTTCTCCTCCCGCTGGTCCGCGGGCGTCATCGCGTCCAGGTGCTCCTCGAACTGGCCGAGCTTGGCGCGCGTCTGCTCGTTGCGGCTGGGCCGTCCGAATCGCTCGCGCAGTGCGGGCCCGGCCAGTCCGACGAACCTGAGGGCGACCAGGAGGGCCACGACCAGGAGTACGAGTCCGGTGATCTCGCCGGTGGTGGTCTCGGTCCGAGCGGCGTCGACGAGCTCCGGGAGTTGGTAGCCCATGGCAAGGAAGACGGCGCTCTCGAGGAGGAAGCTGATCGTCGTCCAGGTCGTTGCCTGGGTCTGCCGATCGCGGGCGCTGAAGCGTTTGCTGCCGACGGCACCGGTCAGCAGGCCGGCCATGACGACCGCCAGTACGCCGGACGCGGACGCCTCCTCGGCCGGGAAGTAGGCGAGGAACGGGACCGCGAAGGAGATCGTGGTGTTGAGCACCGGATCGTCGAGGCGCTGGCGCAGCAGCGCGGTCGCCCAGCCGACGACCCCACCGATCAGCACGGCGCCGATGACCGCCCAGCCGAACTCGAGGGCCGTCTCGCCGAAGTTGAAGCCCGAGGTCGCCGCGATGGCTGCGACCGCCGTACGGAGAACGACGAGGGCGGAGGCGTCATTGACGAGGCTCTCGCCTTCGAGGACCGTCATCAATCGTGGTGGCAGGCCGACGCGGTGCCCGATCGCGGTTGCGGCGACGGCGTCGGTCGGGGCTACTACGGCGCCGAGTGCTGCGGCCAGGGCGAAGGAGATGCCCGGGAAGACCGCGTGCACGACGGCGCCGATGGCGAGCGCGGAAACGATGACCATGACAACGGACTGCCAGGCGATCAGCGCGAAGTTCCGGCGTACGTCGAGAACCGGCAGCTGGACGGCCGATGCGTAGAGCAACGGTGGGAGGACGCCCGCCAGGATGAGCTCCGGCTCGACGTGGATGGTCGG
The DNA here is from genome assembly GCF_054781295.1 of Kribbella endophytica. Lineage (NCBI taxonomy): Bacteria > Bacillati > Actinomycetota > Actinomycetes > Propionibacteriales > Kribbellaceae > Kribbella > Kribbella endophytica. Next base: position 428,763 of record NZ_BAAGUR010000004.1, on the reverse strand, counting down.
GGTGCTGGGCAGGTAGCTGGCGGCGATCCCGAGTCCGACCAGCAGGAGCGGTGCCGCGACACCTGTGCGCCGCGCGAACACGGACGCCGCGATCATGATCGCGAGCCCGGCGCCGGCCACAAGCAGGAACTGATGATCCACGCGACGGCAGTCTAGGACGGCACCGGCCGCCACACGGGGTATCGCGCGATCGTGGTGTGGCGGCCGGTACGGCGGTCAGCTGGGCCAGGTGAATGCTGGGTCGCGTGCGTAGTCGTCGCGGCGCCACTCCAGCGCCATCTTCACCATGTCGTGAGCGCCGGTCCCGACGATTTTCCGCAGTGGCGGTTCCGGATCGTCGAGCAGCTCGAGCAGAGCCTGGGCCGCGACCGCGGGGGACTCCTCGGCCGACGGCTCCGCCTCGCTGAGCATCGCCGCCGTCGGGTAGCCCGGCATGCCGAGAATGCCTTCGCGCGTTCCGTCGTACGCCGGGTTCGCGGTGGTGAAGCTCATGCTCGAACCGAACCAGTCGGTGGCGAACCCGCCCAGCTGCAGGAGATGTACGCCGATGCCGAACGGCGCGACCTCCGCGGCGAGGGCGGAGCTGAGTCCTTCGAGCGCCCACTTCGACGCGTTGTAGGCGCCGAACAGCGGCAGGTGGCCGACCGCGCCGACGGTCGAGACCTGCACGATCGTGCCGGAGCCGCGGGCGCGCAAGTGTGGCAGGACCGCCTGGGTGACCCAGACCGCGCCGTACAGGTTGACGTCGAACTGGGCGCGGAGCTCGTCCTCGGTCAGTTCCTCGACGGCGCCGACCAGGCCGTAGCCGGCGTTGTTCACCACGACGTCCGGCGTACCGATCGTCGCCACCACGTCGGCGACGGCGGTCTGCACCTCGGCGTGCGACGTCACGTCGAGGTGGCGGGGGACCAGGCGGTCGCCGTACTGCTTGACCAGGTCGTCGAGGACGCCGTCCTGGCGGATCGTCGCGACGACCCGGTCGCCGTGCTCCAGCGCGGCCTCGGTGAACGCGCGACCGAGACCCCGGCCGGCTCCGGTGATCATCCACAGCCTCATCGGTGGTTCCTCTCGCTTGAATTCCAACGAGACGGACCGTATCGTCTCGTCTATGAAAAGTCCAGACGAGCGGCGCCGCAGCGACCGGGCCCGGACCGCGATCCTGACCGCGGCCGCCGAGTCCGTCGCCGAGCTCGGGTACGCGAAGACGTCGATCGAGGGCATCGCCACCCGGGCCGGCGTCGGCAAGCAGACGATCTACCGCTGGTGGCCCTCCAAGGGCGCGGTCGTCCTCGACGCCCTGGCCGTCGAGCAGGCCGACGTCGAATGGCCCGACACCGGCGACCTGACCGCGGACCTTCGCCTCGTCCTGCGAGCGACGGTCGCCGAGTTCGCCGACGAGAGCACGTCGGCGACGTTGCGCGCCCTGATGATCGACATGCAACAGGACCCGGCTCTCAGCGACCAGGTCCACCGCCGGATGCTCGGCCCTCAACTGGCGGCCACCAAGCGCCGCCTCGAATCAGCCCAGCAGTCCGGGCAAGTTGCCGAAGGCATCGACCTCGACGTGGCGGTCGAGCTGATCTTCGGCCCGATCTACCACCGCTGGATCCTCCGCACCCACCCCTTCGACGAGCCGTACGCCGACGCGCTGACCGACCTCGCCGTCCAGGCCCTCAGGCCGTGAGAAAGCCGGTCCCGGCGCCACCTCACCCGGCGCCGGAACCGCCCCCAGGTCAGTAGGTGATGGCGGCAACGACCTTGGCGGGGTCGACCAGGAACGGGGCGACCGCGGTCAGGACGTTGGACTTCGAGGCGCCCTTCTCGAAGGAGCCGTTGTAGACGCCGCCCTCGGCCTTCAGGCCGAGCAGGTTGCCGACGACCGCGGCGTGGCGGGCTTCGACGCCGAAGATGCCGGCGGCGGCCTGGAGGATCATCTTGTCCTTCACGAACCCGGCCGCACCGAGGTACGCGCCGACGCCCTTGTTCTCGAAGATGTGCGCGGTGGTGAGGTAGCTCTTGCGCGACTTGAAGGCACCGCCGAAGTCGACGGCGGGAGCACCGATCGGCGTACCGCCGAGCTTCTGGATGGTCGCGGTGAGCGTCGCGACGTGCGAGGCCTCGTCGGCGCCGATCTGCATCAGGTACTGCTTCTCCTTGCCGGAGACAAGGTTCGCCTCGTTGCCCTGACGGTAGAACTCGGCCTCCAGGTACTCCAGCGCGAGCGCGTAGTTCAGCACCTCGAGGTCGTTCTTGAAGTCCTTGGCACTGGCCAGGTTGAAGCCGTTGTTGAGGGCCCCGATCGCGACCCCGGCCGGGACCGCGGAGGCGTTGCCGTGGATCAGGTCTGCGGTGGTGTCAGTCATCTGCTGCTCCTCTCACTTTGCGATGAACGGCATGGCGGCCTTGAGGACCGGGCCCATCGCCAGGTTGGCCTCGATCGGTGCCGGGAACGGGTTCCCGCCGCTGATCTGGGCGATGATCGCGGCGTGCCGCGACTCGACACCGGCGATGGAGGCGGCCGCCGCGAGCAGGTCCGGGTTCTTCACCAGCGTGACCTGACCGTGGTACGCCTTCACGCCGAGCTCCTCGAAGATGCCGGCGGTCTTCAGGAACGACGCCCGGCTGGCGAACGTGCCGTCGGGGAACTTGACCTTCGGCTGCGCGACCGGCCTGCCGCCGAGATCGGTGATCGTCGTCCGCACGGTCGCGACGTGGTCGGCCTCGTGCTGCTGGATCGGGTCGATCAGGTCCTGCTCTCGGCCCTTCAGCAGATTGGCCTTCAGCCCGGCGGTGTAGAACGCGGACTCCAGGTACTCCAGTGTCAGCGCGTAGTTCAGGATGTCGAGATCGGACTTGTCGACCTCGGCACCGAACCCACGGTCGGCCTTGCCGAACGCCACCGGGTCACCCGGGCGGGTGGCGACGTACGTGACGCCGACGCCGATCAGGGCCGCGTTGCGCAGGAAGCTGCGGCGGTTGTGCTCGTCAGCGAACTCGAGGACCGGACGGCCCCCGAAGAGTTGCTTGATACCCATGGTTTCTCCTCGAGCTGTGATCGACCGCGGACGTCTCCCGTCCACGGGTCGTGCCTTCGGACTGCGGGGGACTATCGCCTCCTCAGGCGGCGCGGGCCTGTACGACGATGCGCTGGTAGTGGGCGGTGATCGGGTTGCAGGCGAACAGGGTGAGCACCTTGTCGCTCGCGGTGGCCGGCTTGCGCAGGATGAAGGCCACGTACGTCTCCTGCGGCACGATGGTGGTCTTGACGACCTTGTACGTCGTGCTCTTCGCCCCGACGGTGACCTTGATCGGGTCACCCGGGCGCAGCCGGTCCAGGTACAGGAAGGGTTTGCCGTTCGTACTGCGGTGGCCGCTGATCACACTGTTGCCTGCGGCACCGGGTAGCGGCGTACCGGGCCAGTGCCCGACACCCTTCACCAGGGCAGGCTCGTCGACGCCGTTGTTCAGCACCTGGTCGACGTTCAGCTTGGGGATCTGCAGGCGGCCGAGCCGCAGCTGCTCACCGGGCCTGGCCTTGATCGCTTCGATCGGTACGCCGGCCGCCGGGTTGTCCCCGGCCGCGAACTGGGACTCGACCGGTTGGCCCGCGCGGAGCTGGTCGAGCATCCGGTTGACCAGGGCCTCGTCGTCCTCAGCGGGTGCTGAGGACGGGGGCGAACCGGTGGTTGTCGTCGTCGTACCGGGTGCTGCTTTCGGGGCGTCGTCGTGGCCGAAGACGATCACACCGATGGTCACAGCGAGTACAAGAATTGTGCTCGCGGCAACCCAGCGCCACAGGTTGCCAGCTGTCAGGTGTCGCACCAGCGACCACCTCCTCAGCAAGGCCTTCGGAGACCTCGCTGAGGTGGATAGGTGCTACGTCAATTGTTTTCGCGTAGGCGGAGCAGTTCGTTGCGCGCGTGGGTGACGGCGGCGGAGTCGTTGCCGCCCGCGGAGGCCAGTTCGCGGGACAGGTCGGCGGCGGCTTCCTGCAGGTGCCGGGCGGTCTTGCGGCTGTGCACGTGCTTTCGGTACGCCTTGCGGTCCTTACGCAGTCCGCTGACGGCGTCGAGCAGCGGCGGGTCGATCGCGCCGGTGCCGAGTTCGGGTGTGAGCAGGGCTCGCGTCCAGACACGTTCCGTCCGAGCGGCGTGCCGGAGTACGTAGAAGAGCGTGATCAGTTCGACGATCGCGATGGCGAACGGCAGGACGGCGGCCAGGAACCCGACGCCGTTGCTGAGACCGGCGACGTCGTCCCACGCGAAGTGGAAGACCATTGCGGTGAGCATCGTCAGGACGCCGCGGAGCACGTTACGTTCGCCGCGGGCGCGGCCGAGGACCCACATCAGGCCGGCACAGAAGATCGCGCTGAACAACGCGTGCGAGACGATCCCGGCGGCGCCGCGGATCAGGAACACCTGCAGCGACGTCCCGAACTGGTCGACGCCGTACTGCTGGGCGGCGCCGTTGTACACGTACAGCACGTCCTCGAACACCTGGAAGCCCAGTCCGATGAACGCGCCGATGATGAACCCGTCGTACGCGCTGCGCACGAGTCGCGGCGCGAGGCCGATCAGCAGGACGAGGCCGAGCGCCTTGCCCCACTCCTCGTTGATCGGGGCGGTGAGGCCGGCGGCCCAGTTCGCGGCGAACTCCGGTCCACCGACCTTGGTCCAGATCTCCAGCAGCGCGCCGTTCGCCGGAAGGGCGATCCAGAACGTCGCGGCGATCCCGCCCCAGACGAACCCGGTCGCGAGGAGCCCGGCGGGCTGTGAGGTGAAGCGGTTGTGGTGGCGGAGCAGCAGCAGCCACGGGATCAGGTAGAGGCCGAACAGCAGTACGCCGCCGGCCAGCGCGCGCGAGTAGAAGGAGCCGCCGGAACCGAAGTACTTGAGCATCGTCAGCGCGCCGCCGCCGATGCCCAGGAGGTAGACCCAGAACGCCAGGTTGTGCGGCTGCAGGAAGCGGAACGGTTGCCCCCAGCCCGATTCCTCGATCGCCGCGAGCTGCTCGGTCCGTGCGTCGGAGACCGTCGTGTCGCTCATCGGGCCGCTCCCGGCGTGATGCTGCGCAGCAGAGCCGCGACCTCGTCCTGGTAGTGCTCGAACTGGCCGGCCGCCGTACGGATCCGCACGAGCAGAGCCGGCGCCGCCGCGACCGCTTCGGCGCTGCCGGTCGCCATCTTGAACGCGGCATCCACCTCGTCGTCGCCGCTGGCTGTCGTCCTGGTCTCGACGACTCCGACGAGTCCCGCCCCGGTGGTCAGTGTCCCGCGATCGCCGCTCATCCCCGGCCGGTCGCCGTCGGCGCGCTCGACCTGGTCGAGGAACGCGTCCGCACTTCCGTCGTACGACGAACCGTTCAGCTGGATCGTCGCGCCGCCGCTGGCCAGAGTGACCTGCAGGCTCGTCGCGCTCCCGCCGGTCAGCGTCCCGCTCTCGAGCTGCCAGCCGACCGGCGGCACGGCCGTGGCGCCGTTGCCCAGTTCGAGCACCTGCCCGGCCTTGATCTCGTTGTGCCACGGGATCGCCGAGTTGAGCGCGGGGAGCCCGTAGATCAGCACCAGCGCGATCACCAGCACGATCAGTGCTGGCTTGAACGTCCGGCGATCCAGCCCGAACCACCGGTGCTCGACCGGCACCCACCCCTGCGTACTCACAGCCATGCCGACCACTGTAGGTGCGCAAGATCTCGGCGAGCCATCGAAAGTTGTTCAGCTGCCGTCCGCCGGTCGCATGGCGAGCTCCCCGTCCGCGATCGGGCGGCGTGGGGAGGTGGGCGGGCCTACTCTGAGCGCATGCCGGTCCCGGGCACCAAGCTGCATCTGCCGTTGTCGCGTCGGCGGCTGGTGGAGCGTGCGCGGCTCGTCGAGGTGCTGCGTGCTGACGGAGCGCCGCGGTTGGTGCTGGTGGCGGCGCCGGCCGGGTTCGGGAAGACGACCTTGCTGGTGCAGTGGCTGGCGTCCCAGGGGCGGGCGGCTTGGCTGGCGCTGGACTCGGGTGATGCTGAGGTAGGGCGATTCCTGACGCATCTGGTCGCGGCGGTTCGGACGGCTGAGCCCGAGGTTGGTGGCGAGGCGCTGTCTTTGCTGGACGGCGGTGAGACGACTGACGCTGTACTGGTCAGCCTGATCAACGACCTCGAGGTCTTGGTTGGTCCGACGGTGATCGCGCTCGACGACTACCACGTCATCGACTCGACGGCTGTCCACGAAGCGGTGGGGTTCTTGCTGGAGAACCTGCCGCCGCAGGTGACCGTGGCGATGACGACGCGGGCGGATCCGCCGCTTGCGTTGGCTCGGTTGCGGGCGCGGGGTGAGCTGGTCGAGGTGCGCGCGGCGGATCTCCGGTTCACGGCCGACGAGGCCGAGGCTTTTCTGAACGACGTGATGGGGCTGCGGCTGGAGCCTGCATTGGTGTCCGCGCTCGAGGAGCGGACCGAAGGGTGGGCGGCGGGGCTGCAGCTGGCCGCGTTGTCGGCGCGGACTCGAGCGGATGTGGCGGGGTTCGTCGAGGAGTTCTCCGGGAGCCATCGGTTCGTGCTCGACTACCTGGTCGAGGAGGTGCTGGACCGGCAGCCGGACGACGTACGGGCGTTTCTGCTCGACACGTGCGTGCTCGATCAGTTGAGCGGCGGGCTGTGCGATGCGCTCACCGGCCGGTCCGACGGGCAGGCGATGCTGGAGACGCTCGAACGGGAGAACCTGTTCGTCGTACCGCTCGATGACGAGCGGCGGTGGTATCGCTATCACCATCTGTTCGCCGACGCGTTGCGTGCCCGGCGAAGCGATGGCGGTAGTGAGTTGCATGCGGCGGCGAGTCGCTGGCTGGCCGAGAACGGGCTGCTGGTCGACGCCGTACGGCATGCGATCGCGAGCGGGGACCACGAGTGGACGGCCGATCTCATCGAGCTGGCCGAGGAACCGATGCGCCGGGCTCGGCAGGATCGCGTCCTGCGCGAGTGGCTGACCGTGCTGCCCGAGGACGTCGTACGCCGTCGGCCGGCGCTCGCGATCCAGGTCGGGTGGAGCCGGCTGTCGGAGGGCGACTTCGCGGGCGTCGAGCAGTGGCTCGACGCGGCCGACGCGGGACTGAAGGTCCGCGAGGGCGAGCTGCCGGCGATGATCGCGGTCTATCGGGCATCGGTCGCGCAGGCGCGTGGTGATGTCGACGGGACGGTGTCACACGCTCGCCAGGCGCTCGCGCTGGCCGGGCCTTCGGATCATTTTCCGCGGGGTGCGGCCGCTGGGTTCATCGGGTTGGCGGCCTGGGCGGCTGGAGATCTCGGGACGGCGGTCGACACGTTCTCCGAGGCAGTCACCAGCCTTCGAGCGGCCGGGATGGCGACGGACGCGCTGGGCGCGACGGTCGTCCTGGCAGACCTGTGGCTGGCGCGCGGGCGGCCCGTCGAGGCGCGCCGGCTGTACGAGGGCGCGGTCGCCGCGGCGGAGAAGCGTCCGGGGCTGTCGGTCACAGGAGACCTGCACGTAGGGCTGGCCGACGTACTGCGGGAGCAGGGCGAGCTGGAGGCGGCGGCGGAACATCTCGAGATTGCTCGCGGGCTCGGTGATCGGGCGTCGTTGCTGGAGAACCGGCATCGTTGGTACACGGCGAAGGCGGCGCTGCTGCGGGCCCGGGGCGATCTCGACGGCGCCGTCAGCGTGCTCGATCAGGCTGAACCGCTGTACCTGCCGGGCTACTTTCCTGACGTGCGGCCGATCGCGGCGACGCGGGCTCGGGTGTGGATCACGCAGGGACGGCTCGACGACGCGCGGGCTTGGGCGCGGGCGCGTGGGGTGACACCGGACGATCCTCCGGTCTATCTGGCGGAGTACGACCAGCTGACGCTCGCTCGCCTGCTGATCGCGGAGGGTCGGGATGCGTTCGGGCTCATTGATCGCGTGCTGGAGACGGCGGTGGGCGGGAGTCTGATCGAGGGGCGGCTGGTGCGGGCGCTCGCTCACCAGGCTGGTGGTGATGCCGAGGCGGCGGTGGCGGATCTCTCTGTTGCTCTCGCTGAGGGCGTACCTGCGGGGTATCGCCGGCTATTCCTCGACGAGCCGGTGATGGACTTGCTCGGGCAGATCGGTGGGCCGTACGCCCTGCTGGAGAGACAGCCTCCAATCGTCGCGGAGGACGGGCTCAGCGAGCGCGAGGTCGAGGTGCTGCGGCTGCTGGCGACCGAGCTGAGCGGGCCGGAGATCGCGCGGCAGCTGTTCGTCTCGGTGAACACGCTGCGCACCCACACCAAGCACATCTTCACCAAGCTCGACGTGAACACCCGCCGGGCCGCCGTACGGCGTGCTGCGGAGCTCGGGCTGATCACCAGCTAGGTCACATCGTCTGGTGATGTGGACTCACCACGTCGATTCCTACTGTCTGGGACATCGCCGGATCTCCCGTCCGGCGCCGAGGACCGAGGAGTCCACCATGAACCTCACCGCGAACCGTCTCACCGCTGCCGCCGGTCTCTGCGCCGTCGCCGCGGGCGCCATCTTCATCGGCGTCCAGATCAACCACCCGCCGAACGACGTGGCGCACGTCGTCACCACCGACGTCGCGATCCGTGAGGGCGCGAAGACGGTGATGGCGGCGCTGGCCCTGGCCGGCATCACCGGGATGTTCCTGCGCAACCGCCGTAAGTTCGGGGTGCTCGGGCTCGCCGGCTACCTGTTGCTGAGCATCGGGTACCTCGCGATCTTCGCCACCCAGTGCATCGTTTCCTTCGTCCTGCCGACGGTGGCGCGCACCAGCCCGGCGTACGTTCAGGACTTCATCGACGGGGCGGTCGGTCTCAATCCGGCGGGCGACATCGGCCGAGCGTCGGAACTGTTCCTCACCGCCGGGATCGGGTACGCCGTGGGCGGGCTGCTGTTCGGGATCGCGTTGTTCCGGGCCGGCATCCTGGCGCGCTGGGCGTCGGTGTTGCTTGCCTACGGCACCTTCTCCGCGCTCGCGCTGGCCGTGCTGCCCGAGTCGTTCAGCCGGCCGTTCGCCGTACCGACTGGTGTTGCGCTGATCGGGCTCGGGATCTCGCTGTACCGCGACCAGCGCCGCCAGGCCGTCGAGACTCCGGCGACCGAGCTGCCCGTCGCAGTGGGCCGATGAGCACGACGTACGAGCTCCGGGTCGACGGTCATCTCGACGACCACTGGTCGGCCCGGCTCGGCACCCTCACCCACAACCCCGACGGCACCACCACCATCACCGCCACCCTCGCCGATCAGACCCAGCTGTACGGCGTACTGACCACCCTCCGCGACATCAGCGCCGTCCTCCTGGAGCTACGCGCTACCTGACGGCCAGATTCTCCCACCAGTGCCAGAGGTAGAGGCAGGCAAGGGTTCGGTAGGGGCGCCACGGTTCGGCGATGCGCTCGACGTCGGCCGGGCGAGGAATGGTGGGAAGGGCGTACTCGCGCTCGACCGCACGGCGGATCTCCAGGTCGCCGGAGGCGAGAACGTCCGGGCGGTTGAGGTGGAAGATCAGGTAGATGTGAGCGGTCGTGCTGGTCAAGGGACACCGTCCGGGTCGGGTGGTTTGGGATCAGTGTGCTTCAGACTGGTGAGTGTGGAGAAGGGACTTCGCGTGCGCACACTGGCTGATGTGGGGCCGGCCTTGCTGGCGGGGCTGGGGGTTTCTGGGAGCACGGACCTGTTGGGGCTGCCGGCTGTGCGCAAGGTGTGTCTGTTGGTGGTGGCCGCGCAGGGATCGTCGGTGGTGATCCGGTCGAAGGCTGAGTCGCGGCTGAGCCGGTTCGTCGGTCATCACGGCTCGCTGAGTGACGCGGAGCAACTCGTGCCGCTGCTGGTTGCGGCGAACGGGCGGGGAGAGGGAAGCTGACCCGATGCAGGACGTCGCCGCGCTGGCGCGGGAGCGGTTGGGGTACGACGTGTTGCGGCCTGGGCAGGCCGAGGCGGTCGGGGCGGTGCTCGACGGGCAGGACACGCTCGCGGTGCTGGCCACCGGGACCGGCAAGACCGCGATCTACCAGCTCGCCGGGCTGGCGTTGGGCGGACTGACGATCGTGGTCAGCCCGTTGGTCGCACTGCAGCGAGACCAGTTGCGCGCGTTGTCGACGGGCGGGGTGGAGGTCGCGGAGCTGAACTCCGGCGATCACGCTGGGCAGCACCAGGCGCGCGCGATGCTGGCGGAACGCCGTACGGGCTTCGTGCTGATGTCGCCGGAGCAGCTCACCCATGAGGACGTGCTCGACCTGCTCGCGAAATCCCGGCCGCACCTGGTGGCCGTCGACGAGGCTCACCTGGTCAGCGAGTGGGGACAGGACTTCCGCCCCGACTACCTCCGGCTGGCCGCCGCGATCCGCACGATGGGACGGCCGCCGGTGCTCGCGCTGACGGCGACCGCCGCGCCGCCGGTTCGCGACGAGATCGTCCACCGTCTCGAGATGCGCTCGCCGGCCGTGGTCGTCGGCGGGTTCGACCGGCCGAACCTCAACCTCGCGGTGCACACGTTCGCCGACGAGGAGACCAAGAACCGTCGCCTGCTGAGCCACGTCCGGTCGTCCCGCGGACCGGGTGTCGTGTACGTCGCGACGCATCGTCACGCCGAGGAGCTGGCCACGGAACTCGGCCTCGCCGGGGTGTCCGCGCAGGCCTACCACGCGGGCCTGGCGGCGAAAGAACGCCGCGACGTCCAGGACGGCTTCCTCGCCGACCGGTACCGGGTCGTCGTCGCGACCGTTGCCTTCGGCATGGGGATCGACAAGCCCGGCATCCGCTGGGTCAGTCACGCCGAGGCGCCGGGCTCGGTCGACGCGTACTACCAGGAAATCGGCCGCGCGGGCCGCGACGGCGCACCGGCCGACATCGAGCTGTTCTACCGCCACGCCAACCTCGGGATCAACCGGTTCTTCGCCTCGGGCGGCGTCCGCGACGAGGACCTGTACGCCGTCGCCGCCGCGATCGACGAGCACCATCCGGCGGACATCGCCGAGCTCGCCGCCACCAGTCGGCTCAGCCCGGCGAGAGTCGAGCGTGCCCTCGGCCGATTGACGGACGCGCGAGCGGTCACCGTCACACACCGGTTCAAGCTCGCCGCGCGCACCGACGTCGACAAGGCCGTCGCGAAGGCCTCGGCGGTCGAGCACGACCGGCGCGAGGTCGCGCGCTCCCGGGTGGAGATGGTCGCGGCGTACGCCGAGCACAGCGGCTGCCGGCGCGAGTTCCTGCTCAGCTACTTCGGCGAGCAGTACGACGGCCCGTGCGGCAACTGCGACAACGACCTCTCCGGCCGGACCACGGCGCCCGTCGCCGATCAGCCGTTCCCGGTCGGCAGCCGGGTCAAGCACCGCACGTTCGGCTCCGGACTGGTCGAGCGGTACGACGGGACGACGATGACGGTCCTGTTCGACCGCGTCGGCTACAAGGAACTGCGGACCGCGTTGATGACGTACAACCACCTGCTCGAACCCGAAGGGTGATCGCCGAGAAGGGGATTGGGGGCTTCGGGCAAGTACTGGGTGATGACGCACACCAGTACGGCGGAACGATCCGCCCTCGCCCCGGCGTACTCGCGCAGAGACTGGCTCAGCCCGGTCGATCGCAGGGTTCTGTACCTGTACGCCCTGACCCGCGTCGCCGTGTGGATGACGGCGTACTGCGCCCGCTGGCTGTTCCCCGGCGACGCGGAGACCCACGACCCGGGCAGGATCGGTAGGGCGTTCCAGCAGTGGGACTGGTTCCACTTCCTCGACATCGCCCGTGACGGGTACTTCCCGGCCGGCACCGGGCCGTGGACGGAAGGCTGGGACAACCGGGAGGCGTTCTTCCCCGGCTTCCCGATCGTCCTGCGGGCGGTCCACGTCGTACTGCCGCACTGGACGCTCGCCGGCGTCCTGATCTCGTTCGTCAGCGGAGCCGTCGCCGTGCTCGCGCTGGCCCGGATCGCACGGCTGGAGCGACCTGGGACGAGCGTCGACCGGGACGCCGTGCTGTTCTTCCTGCTGTCGCCGTGCGCGGTGTTCCTGGCCGTGGGGTACTCCGAAGCGCTCTTCCTGGCGCTCGCGCTGCCGGCCTGGCTCGCTGCCCGGCGTCACCAGTGGGCTCTGGCGGCGTTACTCACGATGCTGGCGACTTCGGTGCGCATCACCGGGCTGTTCCTGGCCGCGGCGATCGCCGTGCATTTCGTCGTCACGGCCCGCGCGCACCGGCGGTGGTCCGCCTTCCCGTGGTTGGCCGTCCCTGCGCTCCCGGTCGCCGCCTACTTCCTCTACCTCTACTCGCACACCGGCGACCTGATGGCGTGGAAGCACGCGCAGGAACGGGGTTGGTACCGCGACTTCACCGCGCCGTGGCACACCTGGACCACCACGTGGACCGCTGCCTTCGACCACGTCCAGACCACCGGGTACGCCGTGATGTTCCAGGCCGAGCTGGTGGCCACGGTGATCGGGCTGGTCCTGCTCGCGCTGCTCGTGCGGCTGCGACGCTGGGCCGAGGCGACGTACCTCGGGCTGAGCCTGTTCGCCCTCGGTACGTCGTACTGGTTCATGTCGATGCCTAGGGCAACGCTTCTCTGGTGGCCGCTGTGGGTCGGCCTGGGCGTCTGGAGCCTGCGCCGTCCCTGGGTCAGGACCGCCTACCTGTGCGTGGTGGCGCCGCTGTCGACCGTCGTCGCGCTCACCTTCTTCACCGGTCGGTGGGCGGGGTAGTTTGGGCGGATGCTCGTACTGGTCCGCCATGCCATGCCTGTTCACGGGCCGGAGACGCCTGCGCGGGACTGGGTGCTGAGTGCGGAGGGACGGGCGGCCGCGGAACAGTTGTGCGCGCGGCTTCCGGTGGGGGCTCGGGTGGTGGCCAGTACCGAGGCGAAGGCGATCGGGACGGTTGAGCCGCTGGGGTCGGTGATCACCGATGCGCGCTTCGACGAGATCGCCCGGGTCGAGGCCTACGGCGGGGACTTCCGGGCGGGGCGGCGGGCGTACGTCGAGGGGCTGGACCTGGTCGACTGGGAGCCTCGGGATGAGGTGGTGCGGCGGTTCGGAGCCGGGGTTGCCGAGTACGCCGCGGATGGTCCGGTGGTGATCGCGTCGCACGGGATGGCGATGACTTTGTGGCTGACGGCAACTATCGGGCTGTCAGATCCGGGGGCGTTCTGGGAGGGTTTGAAGTTCCCGGATGCGCTGGTGGTGGATCTCGCGGAGAAGACGGTGAACCGGTTGCCGTAGTTCGGCGCGTGCGGCGGGCCATGACGGGGTTCCGCCGGTAACTTTCCGTCGGTGATCCGCCTCCTTCTTGTTGCTGTCCTGTTCGTTTCCGGATGTACGGTCGCTGGAGCTGGGCCGCGACCCAGCGAGCGGCCCGGTTCCCCGGCGCCGTCGGTCGCCAAACCGTCGGTCGCCAAACCCCAAGGCGCGACCGCGAAGGCGATCGATGCGGAGCTTCGCGGCGCTCGCGTCATCGCCACGCGGCCCGAGGTGGCCGGGTACAAGCGCGACCAGTTCGGGCAGAGCTGGACCGACAACCACAACGGCCCGGGTGGCCACAACGGCTGCGACACCCGCAACGACGTACTGGCCGCGCAGTTGACCGCCGTACACAACCGTACGGCGAAGAGCTGTGTCGTCGTCGAGGGCACCCTGACCACCGAGCCGTACACCGGGCGTCGCGTCGAGTTCCGCAAGGCCTCCGCGTCCAAGGTGCAGATCGACCACATCTACCCGCTGTCGAGAGCGTGGGACATGGGAGCGGCGCGCTGGCCGGCGCAGCGCCGGATCGACTTCGCGAACGACCAGTCCGCCAACCTGCTCGCCGTCGACGGTCCCGCCAACGCGTCGAAGAACGACTCGGGGCCGGGGGAGTGGATGCCGCTCAACCGTGCGTACCGCTGCGTCTACGTCCTGCGTTACCTCCAGGTCGCCCGCAAGTACACGCTGCCCATCACCGCCGCCGACCGCGACACCGCCAAGACGATCATGCCGACCTGCCGCTGACCTCGGGAAGGGGCACAGCGGCAGGCCGGAGCAAGTCAGCGGAACGAACCGGTGACCTCGTACGTGATGCCGCCGCTGCTGGAGCCGCTGGTACCGCGCTGGGACGAGAAGTACAGCCGGTTGCCGGCCGGGTTGAAGGCGACGCCGCACAGTTCCGAGCCGGACTGGCCGGTGACGCGGAGGAACGGCGCGACGACGTCGTTGGGCGTGATGATGCAGATCTCCAGGTTGCCGCCGTCCTCGGCGACGAACAGGTCGCCGGACGAGGTGCCGGTGATGTTGTCGACACCGGTCAGCGGCGGGTTCGGGGTGAGGCCGTCGTCGTACGCGATCGCGATGGTGTTGTCGGCCGCGTTGTAGGCCCAGACGCGGTTGTCGCCCTTGGTGGTGAAGAAGCAGGTGCCGTTGCGGTAGTAGCAGCCTTCGCCGCCGTTGAACTTCTTCATCCCCGAGACCTGCTTGCGGGTCCGCGTCGGGGTGCCGTCGGGATCCGGGACGGTAACCCAGGACAGGGTGCTGCCGGACTCGCGCAGGACCTGGAGGGTGCCGGCCGACAGGTCGCCCCAGGTGGTCGGGACGAAGCGGTAGAAGCCGCCGTCGGGGGTGTCCTCGGTCAGGTAGACGACGCGGCGGTCGGGGTCGGCCGCGGCGGCTTCGTGGGCGAAGCGACCGAGGGCCGGACGGCGTACGGCGGCCTTGGCGCCGTACGGGTCGGTCTCCCAGACGTAGCCGAGGTCGGTCTCCTCGCAGGACAGCCAGGTGCCCCACGGGGTCGCGCCGCCGGAGCAGTTCTGCGTCGTACCGGACAGGATGCGGTACGCGCTGGTGATGGTCCCGCTGCTGTTGAAGCGAAGCGCGCTCGCACCACCGGTGCCGCTGCCGACCTCGGAGTTGGACACGTAGATCCAGCCGGTGCCGTCGGCGAAGCACGCACCGCCGTCGGGCGCGCTGTGCCAGGTGTAGCCGCTGACGGCGCGGGTCGAGCGGGCGAGCACGCGGCTGGTGAAGCCTTGCGGGAGCATGATCCCGTTCGCGTCGGCGGCGCGCAGCCCGCCGTACGGGCTGGGGCCGGTCTGGGCCGGAAAGGCCAACGCCTGCGGGGCAACACTGAACCCGAAGGCGACCGAGGCGGACGAACCGACGACTGCGGCGCGGAGGAAACTGCGACGATCCACGACTGACTCCTGACGGTGACGGGGCGGGACGCTCAGTGAAGCGGAGGGACATGAACGGGATCTGAGATCCAGATGATCGGTCCGCCGACGGCCGAGGATTGTTACTGTGGGCCGGGGTCGGCAACGCTGCCGCGGGCCGGCTGCTTCGCGGCGGAGGGGCTGGGCATGAAGCTTTTCGGACGTCGGTCGGAGTGTGGGGCGCTCGACGACCTGGTCGCGGAGATCCGCGCGGGCAAGAGTCGCGTGCTGGTGGTTCGTGGCGGAGCTGGCGTCGGCAAGACCGCCCTGCTCGAGTACGCCGTACAGGCGGCGCCCGAGCTGCGGGTTCTCCGGGCGGTGGGCGTCGAGTCCGAGCAGGAACTGGCCTTCGCCGCGCTGCACCAGCTCTGCTCTCCGCTGCTCGACCGGGTCTCGAACCTTCCCTCTCCGCAGCGCGCGGCCCTCGCGACCGTGTTCGGGCTGCAGCCGGGGCCTCCGCCGGACCGGTTCATGGTCGGCCTGGCGGTGCTCAGCCTGCTGGCCGAGTCGGCCGACAAACAGCCGCTGCTGTGCATTGTCGACGATGCACAATGGCTCGACACGGCGACCGCGCAGACGCTCGGGTTCGTCGCCCGGCGCCTGCATGCGGAGGCGCTCGGGCTGCTCTTCGGAGCGCGTGAGGTCCGCGACGAGTTGCGGCCGCTGGACGAGCTGACTGTGGGCGGCCTGCCGGACGCCGACGCCCGCGCGCTGCTCGGGTCGGTCGTCGGCTTCGTGCTCGACGAGCCGGTTCGCGACCGGATCGTCGCGGAGACCGGCGGCAATCCGCTCGCGCTGATCGAGCTGCCGCGCGGACTGACGCAGACCCAGCTCGCCGGCGGATTCGGGCTGCTCGGCGCGCAGATGCTGCCGGGCCGGATCGAGGAGAGCTTCCTGCGCCAGGCGGATCTGCTGCCGTCGTCGACGCGGCTCCTGCTGCTCGTCGCGGCCGCCGAACCGGTCGGCGACCCGGTGCTGGTGTGGAAGGCGGCCGACGAGCTCGGCATCGCCGCGGCGTTCGCTGAGATCGACGGATTGTTGACAGTCGGCGAACGGGTGACGTTTCGCCATCCGCTGGTGCGGTCGGCGTTGTACGGGTCGGCGACGGCGCAGGAGCTCCGCGCCGTACACCTGGCACTCGCACGCGTCACCGACCCGGAGCTCGATCCCGACCGGCGGGCCTGGCATCTCGCCGCGGCCGCGTCTGGTCCGGACGAAGCCGTCGCGTTGGAGCTGGAGCGGTCGGCGCTCCGAGCGCAGTCCCGTGGGGGATTCGCTGCCGCGGCGGCGTTCTTGCAGCGTGCCGTCGCGCTAACTGCCGATCCGGGGCCGCGCAGCGATCGCGCGTTGGCCGCGGCCCAGGCCGGTCTGCAGGCGGGAGCCTTCGACACGGCTCAGGGCCTGCTCGCGACCGCCGAGGCGGGGCAGTTGGACGAGCTCGGCCGGGCGCGGGTCGACATGCTCCGCGCCGAGGCCGCGTTCGCGGTGCAGCGGGGAGGTGAGGCGCCGGGCCTGCTGCTGCGCGCGGCGCAGACGCTGCAGCCGCTGGACGTACGGCTTGCGAGGGACACCTATCTCGACGCGTGGAGCGCGGCCCTGTTCGCCGGCCGCTTGGCGACCTCCGCGGACCTGAGGAAGGTGTCGAGCGCAGCCCGCACGGCGCCAAGGTCCGGTCTCGGAGAGGAGTCCGAGGTGGGCTCGTCCGAGGTGCGTGGTGCTGATCTGTTGCTTGATGGGTTTGCGTTGTTGCTGACCGACGAGCGGGCCGCGGCGCTGCCGTTGTTGCGGGAGGCGGCCAAGGCGTTCGCGAGTGGTGACGTCACCACCGAAGAGGTGCTGCGGTGGGGCTGGGTTGCGACGGCGGCCGCGGCGGTGTCGTGGGACTTCGAGGCCTGCATCGGTGCGGCGACTCGCCAGGTCGAGGTGGCTCGGAGTACCGGCGCCCTCGCCGTTCTCGCGGTCGGGGTCAATGTGCTCGGTCAGGTCGTGGCCCTGGAGGGCGACTTCAGCGAGGCCGCGTCCCTGGAGGCCGAGGCCGCCGCGGTCCGCGAGGCGACCGGCACCAAGATCGCGCCGTACGGCGGCCTGGTGCTGGCCTCGCTCCGCGGCCGCGAGAACGAGGCGTATCCGTTGATCGAGGCAACGATCCGCAGCGCGTCGGCCGAGGGTCAGGGCACGGCGGTGCAGTACGCGCACTGGTCCCGCTCGGTTCTGCTGAACTCCGTCAGCCGACACGACGAGGCCCTCCTGGCCGCCCGAATGGCGGCCAACGACACCCCTGAGCTGTTCGTCTCCAGTTGGTCGCTCAGCGAGTGGGTCGAAGCCGCCGTACGCAGCGGCGATCCCAAGTCGGCGGCCGATGCACTGGAGCGACTGGAGGAGCGCGCCCAGAGCACCGGCCAACCGTGGGGTCTGGGCCTGGCTGCACGTGCTCGTGGTCTGGTGACCGGAGCCGAGGCCGCGTACGTCGAAGCAATCGAGCAACTGGAAGGCACCCGCCTGCGACCCGACCTCGCGCGAGCGCGTCTCCTGTACGGCGAATGGCTGCGTCGCCAGAGCCGCCGGGTCGATGCCCGCGCACAGCTCCGGCTCGCGCACGAGTCCTTCGGCTCGATCGGCATGGAGGCGTTTGCCGAGCGAGCCCGCCGCGAACTACTGGCGACCGGCGAAACGGTCCGCAAGCGGATCGGGTCGCCCTTGGCCGGCGCGGAGCTGACACCGCAGGAGCAGCAGATCGCGTTGCTCGTGCGCGACGGCCTGTCGAACCCGGAGGTCGGCGCGCGCCTGTTCCTCAGCCCGCGCACGGTCGAGTGGCACCTGCGGAAGATCTTCGACAAGCTCGGCATCAGCTCCCGCCGGCAGCTCCGCGAAGCACTGCCCCGCACCGACCTGGAGAAACTCTCCGGCTAAGGATCAACAGCCCTTGGAGATGCTCTCCGGCGAGCGGCTCTGGAGAACCTGTTCGCCTAAGGGATCAGCTGCTGACCGCCGTCCACGTCGTACGTCGCACCCGTCAGTGCGGTGTTCGTCATCAGGTGGACGGCGAGCGCGGCCACGTCCTCCGGACCGACCACGCGGTGGATCGGCAGAGTCGCCCGCAGCTCGTCCCGCCGCTCGTCGAGCTGCGCACCGAGCAGCCGTGCCGACAGCGGAGTATCGACGAAACCGGCCGCGATCGTGTTCACCCGGATCGGCGCCAGCTCGATCGCGGCGTTGGCGGCGATCGCGGGCAGCGCTGCCGTACCGATCGCGGCCAGGACCAGCCCGAGCCCGGGACGCCGCGCGTGCGTCCCGCCGATCAACGTGATCGAACCGCCCGCCGGGATACGCCCGATGCACAGCTGCGCGATCCGCAGCGCACCGATCAACCGTTCCTCGAACCCGCGCAGCGCCTCGTCGAAGTCCATCTCCGCGATCGGCGCGTACGTCGGACCGCCGCCGCTGATCAGCACGTGGTCGATCTGCCTCGGCAATCCGGAGAAGACCCGTTCCAGCCGGGCCGAGTCGTTCACGTCGAGCGTCGCGGTGCTCTCCGCGCCGACCTCGGTCGCGGCCTGGGCCAGCCGTTCGCGGTTCCGCCCGGTGATGAACAGCCGCGCCCCGGCCGCCCGGGCCTGCCGGGCGGTCTCCAGCCCGATGCCGGAGGTGCCGCCGATCACGACGACGGCCTGGCCGGCCAGTTTCCCTTCGGACTGCACGGTGGTGAGGGTCTCGGTCATCACTTCTCCTGTCACGAGTGTCACGAGTGTCACGAGTGTCACGAAGTCGGTACGGCGCAGCCGTGGAGACGGGGTTGGGCGTGCGGCAGCTGCGCGACCGTCGGCCGCCCGGACGCGACGAACAGCACGGTGATGATGGCGCCGGCGACGCTCACGCCGGCCAGCACGAGCATCGCCGTCCGGTAGCCGTCGGCGAGCGGCTCCGCGAGATTGCTCGCTCCGCCGGCCCCGATCAGCGCCGGGACGAGCGCGACCAGGACGACTCCGCCGACGCGGGACGCGGCATCGTTGATCGCCGAGGCTTCACCGAGATCCGAGTCGTCGACAGCAGCCAGTACGGCGGCCGTCAGCGGTGCCACCGCCAGCCCGAGTCCGAGACCCCACAGGATCGCGCCCGGCAGGACCGAGGCCACGTAGCCGTCACCCGGTTCGGCCGCTGACAACCAGGCGAAGCCGGCGGCCACGATCAGGATGCCGACGCTCATCGGTATCCGAGTGCCGACT
This sequence comes from Kribbella endophytica, assembly GCF_054781295.1. Lineage (NCBI taxonomy): Bacteria > Bacillati > Actinomycetota > Actinomycetes > Propionibacteriales > Kribbellaceae > Kribbella > Kribbella endophytica. The sequence continues at coordinate 409,394 of NZ_BAAGUR010000004.1, read as the reverse complement.
CGCGTCACCAGGCTGCCGACGAACGGCGACACGAGCAGGAACACGACCGACTCCGGCACGAGCGCGGCTCCGGCCGCGGTCGCGCTGTACCCGAGTTGCAGCTGGCACTGCAGGACGACCAGGTAGGCAGCGGCGCTGAGTGCGCCGTAGAAGAGCACTGTCGTGGCGTTGATGGCGACGAACTGCCGGATCCGGAACAACGCCGTACGGACCATCGGTGCCGCTCGGCGTTGCTCGAGGGGAACCAGGACGATGAGACAGCCGACGCCGACGACGGCCGTCACCACGACCGAGGCGCTTCCCCAGCCGGAGGACGGTCCGGCGGTGAGCGCGTAGATGACGCCGCCGAGGCCGAGCACGGTGAGCAGGCCGCCGAGGAGATCGAGCGACAGCGGACGCCGGAAGCGCTGGACCTCGGGGACGTGGCGGAGAACCCAGTACGCCGCTGCGATCAACGGGATGTTGAGCAGGAAGACGTAGCGCCAGGAGCCGTGGTCGATCAGCCAGCCGCCGCCGTACGGGCCGAGCGTCGTGCCGAGTGTGGAGATCCCGGCCCAGACGCCGATGCCCTTGGTGCGGTCGGCCGGTCGGAGGGTGCCGTTGAGGAGCGCCAGACTGCTCGGTACGACGAGCGCGCCGCCGATCCCTTGGATCGCCCGGGCCGCGATCAGCAGCTCGACGGTCGGCGCGGCGGCGCAGGCCAGCGACGCGAAGAACATGATGCCGAGGCCGACGACGAGGATCCGGCGGCGGCCGAAGTGGTCGGCCAGCGCGCCGGCGAGCAGCAGCAGGGACGCGACCGCGAGCAGGTAGCCGGTGACGACCCACTGCAGCTGGGTGACTCCGGCATTCAGCGCCGTGCCGATCGACGGGATGGCGACGTTGACCATGTACGCGTCGAGGAAGCCGACCATCGACGCGAGCACGGTCGCGGCGAGCAACGCCGTACCGGTGCTGCTGCGCAACGCCGCGAGCGGCTCGTCCGGTCGGGTTCCGGCTGGACTCGCGCCGCCGCCGTCGTCGGTCATGTCGCGGATCCTTTCGCCTGGGGTGCCGACGATCCGCTCGATGGCGCCCGGCTCGCACCCGTGGATGTCCCTGGTCCGTGGCGCCCAGGGAGACTCCCTGGCTCGACGGCGGCCGCACCTGGACGACGCTCGGCGTGTTGGCTTTCCGGCGAGTGCGAGGAGCACAGGCCATGGACACGAAGCTCGGGCAGCACTACGACGTCATCGTGCTCGGCGGCGGGGCGCCGGGAGAGCACTGCGCCGCGGCCCTGGCTAAAGGCGGCGTACGAGTCGCCGTTGTCGAGCGTGAACTGCTCGGTGGCGAGTGTTCGTACTGGGCGTGCATTCCGTCGAAGACCTTGCTGCGGCCGGGCGAAGCGTTGTCCGAGGTCCGCGAGGTGCCGGGCGCGCGGGAGGCCGTGACCGGTGCGCTCGACGTACCGGCGGCCCTGGGCTGGCGGGACTTCATGGTCTCCTCGTACGACGACGCCGGGCAGGTGGCGTGGGCTGCCGGAGCCGGCGTCGACGTACTGCGGGGGAGTGGGCGCCTGGACGGGCCGGGTGCCGTGATGGTCGGCGACGAGCGCTACACGGCCGACGACATCGTCATCGCGGCCGGGGCCGATCCGGTGCTACCGCCGGTACTGCGGGACGTGCCGGGCGTGTGGACGAACCGCGAGGTCACGGGGATGACCGAGATACCGGCGCGGATGCTCGTGCTCGGCGGTGGCGCGACTGGCGTCGAGATGAGTCAGGCGCTGGCGCGGATGGGGTCGGCCGTCGTACTGATCGAGCGGGGTGAGCACTTGCTCGGGCGCGAGCCGCGGGCTGTCGGCGTCGCGGTGGCGACGGCGCTCGCGGCGGACGGAGTCGACGTCCGGCTCGGTCAAGACCTCGTGCGAGCTCTGTTGGAGGACGGCGAGTACGTCGTCGTACTGGCAGATGGGACCGAGTTGCGTGGCGACAAGCTTCTGGCGGCGACCGGCCGTCGGCCGCGGGTCGAGGGCATCGGGCTGGAGACGGTCGGCATCACGCCGGACCCGCGGGGTGTTCCGGTCGACGACCGGCTCTCCGTCGGCCCCGGGCTGTGGGCGATCGGCGACATCACCGGGTTGTGGCAGCTCACGCACGTCGGCGAGTACCAGGGACGGGTCGTCGCGAGCAACATCCTGGGTCGGCCGCGGACCGCCGACTACGACGCCGTACCGCGGGTGGTGTTCTGCTACCCGCAGGCCGCGTCGGTCGGCGTCGCCGAAGGGCCGTTCGTGAGCACCGTGCAGCTGTCAGGCGTGGCCCGGACGGCGACGTACACGCGGGCCTACGACAGCCAGCCCGGGTTCCTGACCATCGTGTCGGACGGCGAGGTGCTCATCGGCGCGCACGCGGTCGGTCCGGAGGCCGGGGAATGGTTGCAGCAGGCAACGTTGGCGATCCGCGCGCGGGTGCCGGTGAGCGTGCTGCTCGACGTGATCCAGCCGTTCCCGACGTTCTCGGAGGCGTTCATGCACGTGCTGCGCGACCTCGACGAGCAGCTCACCCGGCCGAAGCCGGGCGTGCAGCTCGCCCACTCCTAGAAGTCGGTCGCCCGGCTGACCAGCTCCCACTGGTCGGCCTCGGTGCGCAGGTTGTCGAGGGCAGCGCGAAAGGCGGTGGAGGCGTCGTTCCCGAGGATCAGCATGTACGGCGGGGAGTCGGACTCGACGGCCTCGATCAGCGCGGCGGCGGCCTTGGCCGGGTCGCCCGGCTGGGTACCGTGCACGGTGTCGTTCTCCTTGCGGCGCTTGCCCGCCGTACCGGCGTAGTCGGCGATCGCCTCGGCGGACTGCAGCAGCGAACGGCCGGCGAAGTCGGTCCGGAAGCCGCCGGGCTCGACGACGATCGCGGTGATGCCGAGCGGCGCGACCTCCTTGCGCAGCGAGAGGGTGAGCGCCTCGACCGCGGCCTTGACGGCGGAGTAGTAGCCCGACCCCTCCGGGCTGATCCGCGCGCCGATCGAGGAGAGGTTCACGATCGTGCCGCCGCGACGCTCGCGCATGGCGGGCAGGACGGCCTTGATGGTCCGGACCGTGCCGAACACGTGCGTCTCGAAGAGCTGCCGGACGTCGGCGTCGGCGCCTTCCTCGACGGCGGCGCGGTAGCCGTAGCCGGCGTTGTTCACGAGCACGTCGATCGCGCCGAAGTGCTTCTCGGCCGCGGCGACGGCGTCGGTGACCTGTGCGTCGTCGGTGACGTCGAGCGGGAGAGCGAGCGCGGTCTCCGGGTACGCGTCGGCCAGGTCCTGGACCTTCGCGACATCCCGGGCAGTGACGACCACGTTGTCCCCGCGCGTGAGCAGAGCCTCGGCGAAGGCGCGGCCGAGCCCGGTCGAGCAACCGGTGATGAACCAGGTGGACATGGAGTTCCTTCCGTGAACGGCTTGTTCGTCCATCGAACAGCACTCCGGGCCGCGGGTGGGAGTCCCTGGCGTGCCAGGTACCAGCAGAACCCCTCAGAATGGCCGTATGGACGACGTACCGGAGCTGGCCGCGATCGCTGTCGACTGCCTCGATCCCTGGGCGCTCGGACGGTTCTGGCAGCGGTTCCTCGGCGGTGAGCTGCGGGCCAACGGTGACGAGGTCGTCGAGTTGCACGGGGCAACGGTCCGGATCGACTTCTGCGTGGTGCCCGACCTGCCGGCGAAGCGGAAGAACCCGGTGCACCTCGACCTGCGGGTCCCGGCGGAGCGCCGGGACGCCGCGATCGAGCGCGTCCTGGGGCTCGGCGCGACCAGGGCACTGGATATCTACGACGGGGACGAGTGGGCGACCTTCCGCGACCCCGACGGCAACGAGTTCTGCCTCGTCTGGGGCGCGGCCTAGGCGGCCAAGGACTTCAGTGCCAGCGTGAAGCGTTCGGTGAGCCAGTCGAGCGTGGTGCTCGTGATGGTCAGCGGCGGCGAGAGCCGGATCGTCGAACCGTGGGTGTCCTTGGCCAGTACGCCGTGCTCCGCAAGCTTCTCGCAGAGATCGCGACCGGTGCCGAGCGCGGGGTCGAGATCGAGCCCGGCCCAGAGACCGTGGACGCGCAGTCCGACCAGACCGTGCGCGCTGAGCGGTTCGAGTCGCTCGCGGAGCGCGGTCTCCAGGTCGCGTGCGTGCAGCTGGAGATCACCCGGTTCGAGCAGCTTCACCACCGCGCGCCCGACCGCGGCGGCGAGCGGGTTGCCGCCGAAGGTGCTGCCGTGGGTGCCCGGCGTGATGACGTCCATGATCGCCCGGTCCGTGACCACGGCCGACAGCGCGACGATGCCGCCGCCGAGTGCCTTCCCGAGGATGTACACATCCGGTACGACGCCCGCCCGCTCGCTCGCGAAGGTCGCGCCGGCGCGGCCGAGACCCGACTGGATCTCGTCGGCGATCATCAGCACGTTGTTCGCCGTACAGGCCGCGCGAACGGCCGCAAGGTAGCCCTCGGGCGGGACGATCACGCCGGCCTCGCCCTGCACCGGCTCGAGCAGCACCGCGACCGTGGTCTCGTCGATCGCGGCCTCCAGTGCGGCGGCGTCGCCGTACGGGACGGAGCGGAAGCCCGGCGTGTACGGCCCGTAGTTGTCGTGCGCGACCGCGTCGCCGGAGAAGCTGATGATGCTGATGGTCCGGCCATGGAAGTTGCCGTCAGCAACGATGATGGTGGCGTTGCCGTCCGGTACGCCCTTGACCAGGTAGCCCCAGCGGCGCGCCAGCTTGAGCGCGGTCTCGACGGCTTCGGCGCCGGAGTTCATCGGCAGGACCGCGTCCTTGCCGGCCAGCGCGGCCAGCTCCGCGCAGAACGGGCCGAGCTGGTCGTGGTGGAAGGCCCGGCTGGTCAGCGTGACCCGGCCGAGCTGCTCGGTCGCGGCGGCGATCAGCGCCGGGTGCCGGTGACCGAAGTTGAGCGCGGAGTAGCCGGCCAGGCAGTCGAGGTAGCGCTGCCCGTTGGTGTCGGTGACCCAGGCCCCCTCGCCGTGCGCGATGGTGACCGGGAGCGGGTGGTAGTTGTGCGCGCCGTACTGCTCTTCCAGCGTCACCGGATCGATCACGGGGCCGTCCTCTCGAGGCTCAGGGGTAACAGGTGGTACAGCGAAGCATAACTCTGTACCACCTGCTACGGAATCAGCTGAGCTGTTCGCGGACAGTCCGGGCCGCGCCGACCAAGTTGTCGAGCGAGTCGCGGACCTCGGGCCAGCCGCGGGTCTTCAGGCCGCAGTCGGGATTGACCCACAGGCGCTCGGCCGGGATCGCGGCCAGGCCCTTCTCCAGCAGCGAGACGACCTCCGGCGTACCGGGCACGCGCGGGGAGTGGATGTCGTAGACGCCCGGCCCGACGCCACGCGGGTAGCCGGCGTCGCCGAGCTCGTGGGCGACCTGCATGTGCGAACGGGCCGCTTCGAGGCTCGCGACGTCGGCCTCCATCTCGTCCAGCGCGTTGAGGATGTCGCCGAACTCGACATAACACATGTGCGTGTGGATCTGAGTGTCCGCACGCACGCCGCTGGTCGTCAGCCGGAACACCTCGGTGCCCCAGTTCAAGTACGCCGCACGGTCGGCCTGCCGCAGCGGCAGGGTCTCGCGCAGGGCCGGCTCGTCGACCTGGATCACCGCGGCGCCGGCCGCTTCCAGGTCGTTCACCTCGTCCCGCAGCGCCAGCGCGACCTGACGTGCGGTGTCGCTGCGCGGCTGGTCGTCACGGACGAACGACCAGGCGAGCATCGTCACCGGTCCGGTCAGCATGCCCTTGACCGGACGCTCGGTCTGCAGCTGCGAGTACGCCCACCAGCGAACCGTCATCGGCTCCGGGCGGGAGATGTCGCCGACCAGCACCGGCGGCCGGACGTACCGGGTGCCGTACGACTGGACCCAGCCGTGCTGCGTCGCCAGGTACCCGTCGAGCTGCTCGGCGAAGTACTGGACCATGTCGTTGCGCTCGGGCTCACCGTGCACGAGAACGTCGAGCCCGGCCTTCTCCTGGAACGCGAGCACCTCCTGGATCTCGGCCTCGATGCGCTCGTCGTACTGCGTCGCGTCGATCCGCCCGGCGCGCAGGTCGGCGCGCGCCTTGCGCAGCTCGCCGGTCTGGGGGAACGAGCCGACAGTGGTGGTCGGGAGCAACGGCAGACCGAGCCGCGCCTGCTGGGCGGCGCTGCGTTCGGCGTACGGCGTGGAGCGGCGGCTGTCCGCCGCGGTGACGGCGGCGACCCGCGCCCGGACGTCCGGGTTGTTGGTCAGCGCCGAGCCGCTCCGGGAGTCCAGGGCTGCCCGGTTCGCGTTCAGCTGGTCGGCGATCGCTTCGGCGCCTTCGGTGAAGCCATGGGTCAGCGTGGCGATCTCGGCGGACTTCTGCCGGGCGAACGCCAGCCAGCGCGCGACCTCGGGGTCGATGCCGTCCTCGGCTGCGACGTCGTACGGGACGTGCAGGAGCGGGCACGACGCGCTGACGTCGACCTGACCGGCCAGCGAGCGCAGCCGGGTCAGCGTGGCCAGCGACTTGGTCAGGTCGTTGATCCAGATGTTGCGGCCGTTGACGACGCCCGCGACGAGCCGCTTGGAGCGGACCTCGGAGGACGCGACCAGATCGTCGAGGTTGCCCTCCGCGGGACCGGTGAAGTCGATCGCCAGGCCCTCGACCGGCGACTTGGCGAGCACAGGCAGCGCCTTGCCGAGCCGGTCGAAGTACGACGCGACGAGCAGGCGCGGGCGATCGGTCAGACCGCCCAGTACGGCGTACGCGCGGGCGGTCAGGTCGAGCTCGTCGGGCGAGCGGTCCTGGACCAGGGCGGGCTCGTCCAGCTGCACCCAGCCGGCGCCGGCGGCGCGCAGGTCGGCGAGCACTTCGGCGTACACGGGCAGGATCTTGTCGAGCAGCGACAGTGGCTCGAAGTGCTCGTCGACGCCCGGCGCGGGCTTGGCCAGCAGCAGGTAGGTGATCGGGCCGACGACGACCGGCCTGGCGGTCAGGCCGAGATCGAGTGCTTCGCGAAGCTCGGCGACCTGCTTGCTGGTGTCGGCGGTGAAGGTGGTGTCGGGGCCGAGCTCGGGGACGAGGTAGTGGTAGTTGGTGTCGAACCACTTGGTCATCTCGAGCGGCGCGACCTCCTGGGTGCCGCGAGCCATCGCGAAGTACCCGTCCAGCGGGTCCGCGGCCACGGCCGCCCGGTGCCGCTCGGGGATCGCGCCGAGCAGGACCGACGTGTCGAGCACGTGGTCGTAGTACGAGAAGTCACCGGTGGGGACCTCGTCGATGCCGTCGGCAGCGAGTTGCTGCCAGTTGGCCTTGCGCAGTTCGGCGGCGGTCTGCCGGAGGGCGTCCGCGTTGACGGTGCCCTTCCAGTAGCCCTCGATGGCCTTCTTCAGCTCGCGGTTCGGGCCTTGGCGCGGGTAGCCGTACACGGTGGATCGTGCGGCTGACTGGGTGTTCAAGTGTCTCTCCTTGGCGAGGCAGTCTCGAAGACCCCGTACCCCGGAGAACAGCAGGCAGGCGCGACAGGTCGCGCACGGCCGACCTTCCCACGAGGTCACGCGGTCACCGCCGTACGACGACGTACGGCGGGCAGGGGCAGGTCTTCGGACTCGTGGGCGCGTCCGTCGTTCCGGACACCTACTGGCCGTCGCTTCCCAGACCGGTCCTCCGGTCCAGTGCTGATGACGGCGGTCGTTCCCACTCACCGCTGCGGGGCAGTCCCGGAGTTCCACCGGGTTCCCTCTTACGACGACCCGACTGGCGATCGGGCCGAACCACTGCGTCACCACTTTCTCACAGAATTCTCACAGCACCAGGCGAGTGTGATCGGTCTGCCAGCCAACTGGGGGTGGTTCAATGCGCGCGTGAACAGGCTGACGCGATGACCGCCGATGAAGCGGACGGCCGCGTGCAGTCCCGGACCCTGCTGACCATCGGCGCGCTCGGCGTCGTGTTCGGGGATATCGGGACCAGCCCGATCTACACGATCCAGACCGTGTTCAACCCCGGCGACCCGCACCCGGTGCCGGTCTCGGCCGACAGCGTGTTCGGGATCGTGTCGCTGATCTTCTGGGCGGTCACGATCATCGTGACGATCAAGTACGTGCTGCTGGTGCTGCGCGCGGACAACCAGGGCGAGGGCGGCATCCTCGCGCTGATCACGCTGATCCGCAGCCACGGGACCAACGGCAGCCGGCGGACCAAGGTGATCCTGGCCGGGCTCGGCATCTTCGGCGCGTCGCTGTTCTTCGGCGACTCGATGATCACGCCGGCCATCTCGGTGCTGTCCGCGGTCGAGGGTCTGAAGGTCGTCCAGCCGGGGCTCGACGCGTACGTCGTACCGATCACCGCGACGATCATCGTGGTGCTGTTCACGCTGCAACGCCTCGGCACCGGCCGGATCGGCCGGTCGTTCGGTCTGGTGATGGTGCTGTGGTTCGTCACCATCGGTGCCGCCGGCATCGGCGGGATCACGCGGCACCCGGAGATCCTGAAGGCGCTGTCGCCGACGTACGCGATCGGCTTCCTGACCAACCACTTCGGCCACGCGTTCTTCGCGCTGGCCGCGGTCGTGCTCGCGATCACCGGCGCCGAGGCCCTGTACGCCGACCTCGGGCACTTCGGCCGCGCGCCGATCACCCGGGCCTGGCTGATCCTCGTGTTCCCGGCGTGCATCCTGAGCTACCTCGGCCAGGGCGCGCTGGTGCTGAAGGACGAGTCGTCGGTCAGCAGCCCGTTCTTCCTGCTCGTGCCCGAGTGGGGACGGATCCCACTGGTTCTGCTCGCCACTGCGGCGACTGTCATCGCGTCTCAAGCGGTCATCACCGGTGCGTTCTCGGTCGCCCGCCAGGCGGTGCAGCTCGGCTACCTGCCGCGGCTGCGGATCCTGCACACGTCGAGCAAGACGATCGGGCAGATCTACGTGCCGTGGATCAACTGGGCGCTGATGATCTCGGTGCTGACGCTGGTCTTCGCGTTCCAGACCTCCGCCGCGCTCGCGTTCGCCTTCGGCATGGCGGTCACGGCCACGGTCACGATCAACACCGTGCTGTTCTTCTACATCGTCCGCAAGCAGTGGGGTAAGCCGATGTGGGTGGTGATCGGCGGAGGAGCAGTCTTCCTGTCGATCGAGCTGCTGTTCCTCGCGGCGAACCTGACCAAGCTCGTCCACGGCGCCTGGCTGCCGCTGCTGATCGGCATCACGGTCTTCACCGTGCTCACCACCTGGCAGCGCGGGCGTTCGCTGGTCACTGCCCGCCGCGAGCGTCAGGAAGGCTCGCTGACGACGTTCATCAACGAGCTGCACGAGGCGCAGCCGCCGCTACGCCGGGTGCCCGGTACGGCGGTCTTCCTCAACCGTGGCAAGGACACTGTGCCGCTGGCGATGCGCGCGAACGTCGAGCACAACCACATCCTGCACGAGAACGTCGTGATCCTGTCGATCGAGACCGAGCCGGTGCCGACGGTCGAGGACGCGGAGCGGATCACGATCGACGACCTCGGGTTCGACGACGACCGGATCGTCCACGTGACGGCCCGCTTCGGTTATGTCCAGACGCCGGACGTGGCCGCCGTTCTGCGGCTGGCGGCCGAGCAGAGCTCCGAGGTGGCGTCGCTGGATCTGAGCGACACGTCGTACTTCCTGTCGACGATCGAACTGCGGCTCGGTGAGCACCCGGACATGGCGCGCTGGCGGAGCCGGCTGTTCGTGGCCACGTCGCACATCAGCGCCGACGCCGCCGAGTACTTCGGGCTGCCTCGCGACCGGGTGGTCATCATGGGATCGCGGATCGACGTCTAGGCCTGCCTTATTCCTCGGGGCTGCGGCCGCGCTGGTGGTCGGTGATGTCGTGGAACATCTGCTTGAACTGCCGGTAGTTCTTCGCGCCCAGCCGCTCGGCGTGCCGGGCCTCGATATCGTCCACGATCGCGTCGGCGGCCCGCATCTGGGCCAGCCCGCGCTCGGTCGGACAGACGAGCTTGGCGCGCCGGTCGCTCGGGTCGGGATGGCGTTCCAGGTAGCCGAGGGCTTCGAGCTCGTCGACCAGCGTGCCGATGATCTGCTTGTGCTGACCGGACAGCCGGGACAGCTCGGTCGCCCGGACGCCTTCGGGGGCGAGATAGGCCAGTACGGCGCCGTGGCGGTACTTGAGGTCGTCGAACCCCTGCGTCGCCAGCGTCGCGAACATCTCCCGCTGGACCGCGAACAGCAGTCGTCCGGACAGCACGCCCAGGTCGGGATCCGCTGCCCTGCGCTCCGATCGGGTGACCAACCGACTCTCCTTCCGCCGTCCTTTGGTGGTCATCCTACGTGATAGTCACGATATTTGACTAAGCATCCGGTGGTGTCTACGCTCTGAGAAGTAGTCAAGATTCATGACAATCAAGGAGTTTGACATGACGGAGATCATCGCTGTCGTCGGCGCGACCGGTATCCAGGGCGGGGGCCTGGTGCGGGCGATCCTGGCCGACCCGGCGAAGCAGTTCACCGTCCGGGCGATCACCCGGAACGCGAACGGCGCGGCGGCGCAGAAGCTGGCCGCGGCCGGCGCCGAGGTGGTCGAGGCCGATCTGGATGACGAGGACAGCCTCCGCAAGGCGTTCGACGGCGTGTACGGCGCGTACGTCGTCACCAACTACTTCGCCCAGCGCAGCGAAGCGGAGGTCGCTGCGCGGTCTGCGGCCGACATGGAACTGGAGCAGGCCGGCAATGCGGCCCGCGCGGCGCGTGATGCCGGCGTACAGCATGTGATCTGGTCGACGCTCGAGGACACCCGCCCGCACTTCGGTGACACCGACCGCGTTCCGACCCTGGACGACGGCCGGTACAAGGTGCCGCACTTCGACGCCAAGAGCGAGGCCGACGACCTGTTCCGCGAAGCCGGCGTACCGACGACGTTCCTGCGGACCACCTTCTACTACGAGAACCTCGTCGACTCGCTGGGCCCGGCCCGCGATGCCGACGGCAACTTCGTGCTCACGCTGCCGATGGGCGACAGCCCGATCAACGCGATCGCCGTCGAGGACATCGGCCGGACCGCGCTCGGCATCTTCCGCCGCGGGCCGGAGTTCATCGACAAGACGGTCGCGATCGCCGGGCAGGCGCTGACCGGTGCCGAGCTGGCGGCGACGATGAGCGACGTCCTCGGTGAGCCCGTCACGTACGCGCCGCACGGCTGGGACGACTTCCGGTCCTTCGGGTTCCCGGGCGCCGTCGAGTTCGGCAACATGTTCCAGTACTACGCGGAGAACCACGAGGAGTTCACCAACGACCGCGACCTCGACCTGGCGCGTGAGCTGAACCCGCGGCTGCAGACCTTCCGCGAGTGGTTCGCCGAGCACCACACCGAGCTCGCGCGATAAGTGCGGTCGCGGGGGCCACAGCCTCGTCGCCGGTGCGCCTTTCAAGTACCGGCCCTCGGTTGGTGGTTGGTACTTGAGAGGGGTGGGGGTTGATCCTTCGGGTGGCCTAGCGCAGGTCGTCCGACAGGGACTGGGCGGCCTGTGTGAGCAGGGGGATCGCCCGGTCCACGAGGGTCTCGGTCATCCGGCCGGCGGGGCCCGAGATCGACATCGCGAGGCGGGACGGAACGTCGGGCACCGGTACGGCGATGCAGCGAACGCCGAGCTCCTGCTCGCCCTCGTCGGTGGCGTACCCGTCCTGTTGCGCCTTGCGAAGCTGCGCGGCGAACTCCTCGACGTCCGTGATCGTCGTCTCGGTGTGCTTCGGCATGCCGGTGCGCTGCAGCAGTTCGCGGACCTCGGCGTCGCGCAGCTGGGACATGATCGCCTTGCCGACCGCCGTGCAGTGGGGGAGGACCCGGCGGCCGACCTCGGTGAACATGCGCATCGAGTGCCGCGACTGGACCTGCGCGAGGTAGACGATCTGGTCGCCGTCGAGCATCGCCATGTTGGCGGACTCGCCGAGCTCGTCGACCAGGCGGGCCAGGTGTGGCCGGGCCCAGACGCTGAGCATGTGCGACGAGGTCTCACCGAGGCGGATCAGCTTCGGGCCGAGCACGTACTGACGGGACGGCTCCTGGCGGACGTAGCCGAGGTCGACGAGCGTGCGGACCAGGCGGTGGATCGTCGGCAGGGGGAGCCCGGAGGCGGTGGCCAGCTGGGACAGGCCGAGCATGCCGCCGGCGTCGGCCATGAGTTCGAGCAGGCCGAACGCGCGCTCGATCGACTGCACGCTGCCCGAGCGGGCGGTGCCGGTGGTTTCCGCCACTGAGGTCTCCTTCGGTTTCCGAATGGCGGAAGTCTAGCGCCAGATCCCGGAAGCGTCAGCTCTTGCGGCTTTCGTTGTGTGGATATTAGTCTCCGCCATACGGAATTCGCGGAGATTAAGGTGGTGGGTATGACAGACCTCGACGCTCTCGTCGGCGACCTGGACCGACGGCTGGCCGAGGCCGACGCCGTACTGACCACGCGGTACCCGGGGGATCGGGGAGTGCGGCAGCCTGTTCATACGGTGTATGTGCCGGGTGATCAGTACTCGGTGGGGACTGTTGGTGCTTGGGGTGGTGAGGCTCGGGCCGCGCTGGATGCTCACGGTGGGACGGCTGAGGAGCTGGCCTCGGCGCTGGGGATTGGGCTGTCGGCCGAGGTCTATGACCGCGTCCGCGCCAAGCTGGACGCCGAGCCGATCGAGGATCTGCGGATCGACTTCGAGGACGGGTACGGCGCGCGTTCTGACGAGGAGGAAGACGCTGCGGCTGTTGCCGCGGCACGTGCTCTGGTATCGGCTGTCAAGGCTGGGACCGCACCGCCGTACCACGGTCTGCGCATCAAATCCCTCGAGGCGCCGACCCGTCGACGCGGGGTCCGCACTCTCGATCTCTTCGTCGGTGAACTCGCCGCTGCCGACGCCCTGACACCCGGCTTCGTCATCACCCTCGCCAAGGTCACCTCGGTCGAACAGATCGAGGCCATGGTCGTCGTACTGGATGCGATCGAACGCGCCCGCTCGATCCCGAAGCTCGGCTTCGAGATCCAGATCGAAACGCCTCAGTCGATCCTCGGCCCTGACGGCACGGCCCTCATCCCACGGATGATCACCGCCGGAGCCGGGCGCGTCACCGGCCTGCACTACGGGACCTACGACTACTCGGCGTCCCTGGGCATCGCCGCGGCGTACCAAAGCATGGAGCACCCGGCTGCTGATCACGCCAAAGACATCATGCAGCTCGCTGCGGCAGGTACTGGTGTCCTCATCTCCGACGGCTCCACCAACGTCCTTCCGGTCGGCGATCGGGAGGCAGTCCATGCCGCGTGGCGGCTCCACGCCCGCCTGGTCCGCCGCTCCCTGGAGCGAGGCATCTACCAGGGCTGGGACATGCACCCCGCCCAACTCCCCACCCGCTACGCCGCCACTTACACGTTCTACCGTGAGGGTCTGGAGGTTGCGGCCACCCGTCTCCGCGCCTACACCGGCCAAGGAGACTCCGGCTACCTGGACGAACCCGCCACGGCCACCGCCCTGGCCGCCTACGTCCTCAGAGCCATCGACTGCGGCGCCGCCGATCAGGAAGAGATCGAAAAGCTGACCGGTCTGGACGAGGTCACCCTGGCGAAGCTCGCCAAACGTCCCGTGCGGGGCTGACGCGCACGGCCGGCCCGCTCCTCGCCGCCGAACCTCACCCCTCGGCGAATCCCTTCAAGTAGTCGCTGCCAATCGGCCGACGGCCCCGCAAGTCTTCTGCCTACAACCGGTCTCCAGTTCGACGAAGCAGCCTGCTTCCTCCAGGTTTTCCACAGATGGGGGTCGGGGGCCCACGGGATGGGGGTGGGGGCGTCTAGGGTCGTTGGCATGGGTGATGCGTTGAAGCTGTCCGAGGCTCGTGCGGCGACTGCTGCGGGGGTGATCTCCGCGATCGCGGGGGATGCCGCGCGGTTGCGGGAGGACCAGGAGACCGCGGTCGCGGCGCTGTGTGAGCCCAATGCGCGGGTGCTGGTCGTGCAAGCGACCGGGTGGGGCAAGTCGGCGGTGTACTGGGCGGCGACGGCGATCCGTCGCTCCGAAGGCGCCGGGCCGACGCTGGTCGTCTCGCCGTTGCTGTCGTTGATGCGCGACCAGGTCGCCGCCGCCGGCCGCGCCGGACTGCGCGCGGCGACGCTCAACTCGTCCAACTTCGACGCCTGGTCCGAGATCGAGAGCGACCTGCGTTCCGGCGCGATCGACGTCCTGCTCGTCTCGCCAGAGCGGCTGGCCAACCCAGGCTTCGGTCGCCGCGTGCTCGACGGGCTCGCGGGCCAGATCGGCCTGCTGGTGATCGACGAGGCGCACGCGGTCTCCGACTGGGGACACGACTTCCGCCCCGACTATCGGCGCGTGTCCGACGTACTGCAGAAGCTCAACCCTCAGACCCCCGTGCTCGCGACGACCGCGACCGCCAACACGCGCGTCACCGAGGACGTTGCGCATCAACTTGGCGCCTCGACCCTCGTACTGCGTGGTCCGTTGGCGCGATCGAGCCTGCAGTTGGCTGTGGTCAACGCGCTCTCGCCGCTCGATCGGTTCGCGTGGGTGGTCGACCACCTGCCGAAGCTCCCCGGCTCGGGCATCGTCTACACGTTGACCGTCGCCGACGCGCAGCGCCTGGCGGCCGCGGTCCAGGAGGTGCACGGCGCCGCCGTGCCGGTCGCTGCGTACACCGGCGGGCTGGAGTCGGGGGAGCGGGAGTTCCTCGAGGACGCACTCCGCGAGAATCGTCTGAAGGCGCTCGTCGCGACGTCCGCGCTGGGGATGGGGTACGACAAGCCTGACCTCGGGTTCGTCGTGCACGTCGGGTCGCCGCCGTCGCCGGTGTCGTACTACCAGCAGGTCGGACGTGCCGGCCGCGGCATCGACCACGCCGTCGTTGCGCTGCTCCCGTCGGACGCCGACGCCGGCGTGTGGGACTACTTCGCGACCGCGACGATCCCAGTGCCCGAGAACGTGAACCGCTTGCTGGCCGGCCTTTCGGCGTACGGGCCTGATCAGCCGGCGACCGTGCCGTCGCTGGAAGCCGAGACCGGGCTCCGACGTGGCCGCGTCGAGCTGATGCTGAAGCAGCTCGCCGTCGACGGCGCGGTCGAGCGGGTCGAGAAGGGCTGGCTGCGGACGGACGCCGAGTGGACGTTCGACGCCGCGCACTATGACGGCATCGTCGCCGTACGACGCCGCGAGGCTGACA
This sequence comes from Kribbella endophytica, assembly GCF_054781295.1. Taxonomy (NCBI): domain Bacteria; kingdom Bacillati; phylum Actinomycetota; class Actinomycetes; order Propionibacteriales; family Kribbellaceae; genus Kribbella; species Kribbella endophytica. Next base: position 394,234 of record NZ_BAAGUR010000004.1, on the reverse strand, counting down.
TCATGCGCGCCTACACCCGCGGTGAACGTTGCCTGATGCAACTGCTTCAGGAGTCGCTGGACGACCCGACCGCCGAGCCGTGTGGTCGGTGCTCGGTCTGTCTCGGCCTGCTCCCGGATCCGCTGACCGCAGCGCCCGACCCGGAGACCGTCGAGACGATCACCCGCCAGCTCCGCGGCGAGACCCACGTGCTCGAACCGCGCAAGATGTGGCCCGGGGGAGCGTTCGGCGCCAAGGGCAAGATCCCACCTGCGCTGCTTGCCGATCCTGGCCGGACGATCGTCTACGCCGACGCCCCCGAATGGCGGGAGGTCCTGCGCTCGGTCTTCGGCGACTCCCCGGACCCCGCGCACGTGGAGGCTCTGAAGGCCGGGTGCGTCGCGGCGTTGTCCCGCTGGCGCGACGCCTGGTCCCGCCGCCCCGAGATCGTCATCCCCCTCCCAGCCGCCGGCTACCGAGGCCTGACCACCGCGGTCGCCGACCACCTCGCCGACATCGGCCGCCTCGACCGCGCCGAACTCACCCTCAACCCGTACTCCCTGGACGAAGGCCTCTCCTCAGCCGAAGAAGCCCGAGTCTGGCGAGACGCCATCGAGGTCGACCCCACCACCGCCCAATCCATCACCGCCCGCTCGGTCCTCCTGGTAGTCGACGCCTCGTCCTCCCAGTGGCCCATCACCGTAGCCACCGCCAAACTCCGAGAATCCGGCGCCGCCGCGGTGCTGCCTCTCCTAATCCACCGCCGCCCCTGACAACCCCACCGGGCTGATCGACAAGCACAGCGCCACGCACCTACCAAGTACCGGCGCGCGCCGCGGGTCTCCTGCCCTGCGTCGATCAGCAGGGGATGGCCAGGCATCACACCCACACCCACCAAGTACCGGCGCCAGCGCGCGCCCACCAGGCACCGGCGCTCGCGCGCACCCATCGGGTACCGGCGCGGCGCGTGCCCGCCAGCCACCGGCGCCCCGCGCACCTACCAAGTACCGGCGCGCGACGAGGGGCTCCTGCCCTGCGTCGATCAGCAGGGGATGGCCGGGCATCACACCCACACCCACCAAGTACCGGCGCCGGCGCGCGCCCACCAGATACCGGCGCCGCGCGTGCCCGCCAGGTGCCGGCGCCGCGCGTGCCCACCAAGTACCAGCGCGCGCCGAGGGGCTTCTGCCCTGCGTCGAGCGGCAGGGGATGGCCAGGCATCCCCTGCCGACACCCACCAAGTACAGGCGCCCCGCGCGCCTACCAAGTACCAGCGCGCGACGAGGGTCTCCTGCTCTGCGTCGGTCAGTAGGGGATGGCGAGGCGCCCACGCCCACGCATCCGCTCGTGGTCCCCGGGCGGTACTCGGTGGTACTGTATAGCTGGTACTTGGTGCTACTGAATACCAGCGCGGGGAAGGGAACCGGCGATGGACGACCTGACAGAAATGTTGAAAGGGACGCTCGAAGGCTGTGTGCTCGAGATCGTCGGGGCTGAGGAGACCTACGGGTACGCCATCACTCGGCAGTTGAACGAGCTCGGGTTCGGGGACGTCGTCGAGGGGACGGTCTACACGATTCTCCTGCGGCTGGAACGGAACAAGCTGGTTCGGGTGACGAAGCGGCCGTCGGAACAGGGCCCGCCTCGGAAGTTCTACGCGTTGAACGCCGCGGGGCGGAAAGAGCTCGCGCGGTTCTGGGGGAAGTGGGAGTACGTGACCGAGCGGATCGAGAAGCTCAAGGAGGGCGGCAGATGAACATCTGGGAGACCATCACCGGTAGCGATCTCACCAGGGAGTACAAGGCGTTCGAGGTGCGGGCGCAGACCCTGCCGACCGAATACCGGGCGGCGTGGGAGCAGCTCAACGCGCACCTCTCGCCGTACGGCGACTTCACCGGCCGGAACCTGTTGCCGATTCTCGATGGCGCGCTGGGGTTGCTCGAGGAGACAGCGGCGCAAGGGCAGAGCGTCGACGAGGTGCTGGGGGACGACATCGCGGGCTTCTGCGCGGCGCTGGCCGGGGGAGAGGGCAGCCGGACCTACCGCGACCGGTGGCGCGAGCAGTTGAACAGGAACGTCGCGAAGAAGCTGGCACGGTTGGGAGGCTGACATGGGGATCCACGACATCATCGAGGGCAAGAAGCAGTGGCGGGCGCACGTGGCACGGGTCAAGGGGCTCCCGCAGGACTACCAGATCGTCTACCGGGAGATGCAGAAGTACTTCTTCAAGGTCGGTCCGGTCGACCTCACCGATGGGAACCTGCTCCCCGGGATCGTCGACTTCTTCGACGAGGGCGTCGCTGCTGGCAAGGGCGTTATCGAACTGATCGGCACCGACGTGGCGGCCTTCTGCGACGACCTGATCAAGGACTCCAGGACGTACGCCGAGCTGTACCAGGAGTCTGTTGCCAAGGAGCCTAGAATCAGCGGCTGAGCCGTCAGAGAGGTTGGGTCGCGTGCGCGAGGAGTTGGCGGAGTCGTTGCGGCAGTTGCGTGACCTGACCGGGCGGAGTCTTCGCGATCTCGCGCGCGACATCGACGCGAGCAGTTCGTCGTTGTCGCGCTACTTCTCCGGCCAGGCAGTGCCGCCCTGGCCGACCGTGGTGGCGCTCTGCAAGGCCGCCGGGCGTGACCCGAGGCCACTGCGTGAACTGTGGGAGCACGCCAAGGACGGACCGGCGGATCCGCCGCCCGTCGCCATGCCGGTACGCAACGACCTGCCGCACGACATCACCGCCTTCACCGGCCGCAAGGTAGAGATCGAGGCGCTGCTCTCCGCAGCGTCGAGTACGGCGCCAAGCGGGACAAGAGCCACCCGAACGGCGACCACGGTGGTGGCCATCGACGGCATGGGCGGCGTCGGCAAGTCCGCCGTGGCAGTGCACGCCGCGCACCTGCTGACCGCCGACTTTCCCGACGGGCAGCTCTACCTCGACCTGCACGGGTTCACGCCCGGCCGCGAGCGAGTCGAGCCCGCGGAAGCGCTGCGCGTCCTGCTGGGAGCGCTCGGCGTACAGCCAGGCAGGATCCCCGACAGCAGTGTCGAGCGCGCTGCCCTGTGGCGGTCCGAGCTGGCGACGCGACGCGCGATCGTCCTGCTGGACAACGCGGCAGACGCCGATCAGGTGCGCGAGTTGCTGCCCGGAGCCGGCCAGAGCTTCGTCATCATCACGAGCCGCCGACGCATGGTCGAGCTGGACGGCGTACAGCCGATCTCCCTGGACGTCCTGCCTGCCCACGACGCGGCGCAGCTGTTCGTCGAGTCCGTCGGCGGCAGCCGCGCGGGCGATGTCGACGAAGTACTGCGTCGCTGCGGCAACCTCCCGCTCGCCATCCGAGTCGCCGCCGCCCGGCTGCGACACCGGCCCGCGTGGACCGTCGACACCCTGGTGGAACGACTGCGCGACGGCGAGTTGGCCGTGTCCGACGTGTTCGACATGTCGCTCCGGCAGCTCGATTCGGCGCAACGACGGATGTTCCGGCTGCTCGGCCAGGTTCCGGGCGAGGACATCGATGCGTACGGCGCAGCCGCGCTGGCCGGGATCCCGCTGGCCAACGCCCGCTCGCTGCTGGAAGACCTGGTCGACGCCCACCTCATCCAGGAGCCGGCCGCCGGCCGGTACCGGATGCACGACCTGCTGCGGCAGACAGCCCGCGCCGACGACGCCGATGCAGACCCGGTGCCGGCGATCGCTCGCCTCGCCGACTACTACCTGAGCGGCATGGTGGCCGTGAAAGACCTCGCCGGGATCCTGATTCCGCTGCCGGTCATCGTGGCCCAGCCGCCTCCCGCGCTGCCGGATCTGTCGGCCTTCCACCAGGCCGTCGACTGGATGGACGCCGAATGGGCCAACCTGGCGGCGACGTACTGGTTCGCGCTGGACCTGCGCATCGACACGTCGGTGGTCGGACTCGCGCAGCTCGCGACGATCACCCAGTCGCGGCGCGGCGGCGTGGCGCGACTGGGCCGCGCGCTCAAGGCCAGCATGCCCGCAGCCGAACGACTCGGTCGGCGGCGTGTGCTCGCCTCGCACCGGTACCTGCTGGGCGCCGTACTGCTCCGTGTTGGCTGGCTCGAAGAAGCAGTGCCGGAGCTCGAGACCGCTCGACAGCTGATGGCCGCGGAGGAAGACGTCATCGGTGAGGCGCTAGCGCTCCTGCAGTTGGCGGATCTCCGGATGTACACCGCCGACCCCACAAGCGCCGTCGAACTTCTGCGCCAGGCACAAGAACTGCTGCCACCGCGCGAGGCTGCCACGCGCGTCCAGGTGGTCGCCGGTCTCGGCCAGGCGCTGGTCCAGCTCGGCCGGTACGACGAAGCGCGCGCGGTGATCGCCGAAATCCGCGAAGGCGCCCAAGGACTTGGCCAGCAGTCGGAGCGCGTCTGCGTCGAGGTCCTCGGCCGAGCAGCACTCGGCGAAGGCGACGCCCAGGCAGCACTCGACCTGGCCGAGCAAGCCGTCGCGCTCAACCAGGCAACCCGCCAACCGATCTTCGAAGCGGTCAGCCTCACCGACGTCGCCATCGCCCTGCGACACCTCGGCCGGGTCGAAGAGGCGGAGGCCCGGTACGCCGAGGCCGCGCGAATCCTCGACCGGGCCGGCGAACCGCATCGACTGGCCCGCATCAGCCTCCCGTACGCCGAGGCCTGTCTGGCCACCGGCGACAAGGACACGGCGGCACGCGAGTTCACGGCGGTGCTCGACCTGTCCACGGCTCACGGCATCGACTACCTCCTCGAGCCGTCACGTTCCGGCCTGTCCCGGGCCTGAGCCAGAACGTCGCGACCGAGCTCGGGCCGGCGCCCTGCTCCGGCTGTCCCGTCCCGTCCCGGGACAGCAGTTCGGCAGCCGCCCGCCAGGCAAACGCCCAGGTCAGCGCACTGTCCCGTGTCCCGCACCGACGGCGCGTGGATTGTGGCGGACGGACGTCCCGCCGAAGCTTCTGCCATGCACACGACCCTGCTCACCGAACTCGCTGCACTCCCCGCACGGTGGGAAGTGCAAGGAACGGTCGCCGCTCCGGCGGAGGCGGTTGCCGAGCTCCTGCTCGCGGTGACAGCGGGCCGGGTCGGCGGCGACAACCTGCTCGTCCTGGCCGGAGCTTCGGCCGCGCGGCAGGGCGCGATGACCGTGGTGGCTGACGAAACCGGCTACCGGATCGAGCTCGCCGGCCCCCTCGAGCCGGTCGAAATCCAGGTCGATGCGGCGACGCTCGCCGTACAGAGTTGGTACGCCGGAACACACACCGTCACGGCCGGCCCCGAGGGGGCTCACGTGACCCATCGGGTCCATAGGGTCCTGCCCGACCACCCGGGTTTTGCGGACGGTATCGCCGAGCTCGGTCTGCAGGCCCGCATGGCGCGCGACCTGCGTCAGGTGCTCGAAGTCATCGCCGACCGGCTCGGCTGCTGACCACCATCCCCTTCACAGCAAGGAGCACCACGATGTCCACCACCGGCTTCACCGAAACAGGACTGCGCAGACTGCGCGACGTCCTCACCCGCCACGTCGAGTCCGGCAAGATCCCCGGGCTGGTCGCCCTGGTCAGCCGCGGAGACCAGACCCACGTCGAAACGCTCGGGACGATGCGCCACGACGGCGGCGGCGCGATGCAGCGGGACACGATCTTCCGGATGGCCTCGACCTCGAAGCCGGTCGCGGTCTCGGCGGCGATGGTGCTGCTCGACGAGTGCCGGCTGCGGCTGGACGACCCGGTGGACCAGTGGCTCCCCGAGCTCGCCGACCGCAAGGTGCTGAAGGAGCTCGGCGGCCCGATCGACGACGTCGTACCGGCCAAGCGGCCGATCACCGTCCGGGACGTGCTGACGTCGACCTTCGGGCTCGGCATGGACATGACGGTCCTCGGTACGCCGATCATGGGCGCGGTCTTCGAGCAGGGCATCACGCCGAACCTCCCGGAGCCGATGCCCGAGCAGGACGAGTGGATGCGCCGGCTCGGCACGCTGCCGCTGATGCACCAGCCGGGGGAGCAGTGGCAGTACCAGATCAGCAGCGACCTGCTCGGCGTACTGGTCTCCAGGGTTTCGGGCCAGTCGTACGAGGACTTCCTGCGCGAGCGCGTCTTCGGCCCGCTCGGCATGAAGGACACCGGCTTCTACGTCCCGAGCGAGGAGCTGCACCGACTGCCTCCGCTGTACGCACCGGACCCGGGGACCGGTGAGTTCCACGTCTGGGACGAGGCCGAGGGCGGCCGGCACAGCAAGCCGCCGGCGTTCCAGGGCGGTGGCGGCGGACTGAACTCGACCGTCGACGACTACCACTCGTACTTCCGGATGCTGCTGAACGGCGGCCTGCACGGCACCGACCGGATCCTGTCCCGGCCCGCCGTCGAGCTGATGACGGCGAACCGGCTGACGGCCGAGCAGTTGGTGGCCCGCGAGGCGATGGGTCGCGACAACGTGCACATCTCGCACGGCCAGGGCCAGCACGGCGGCTGGGGATTCGGGATGGCGGTGCGCACCTACCGCGGTGACTACGCGCCGGTCGGACAGTTCGGCTGGGACGGCGGGAGCGGCACTTCGTCGTACGCCGATCCGAAGAACCAGCTCGTCGGGCTGCTGCTCACGCAGGTCGGGGCGTCCACGCCGGACTCGACGCGGCTGCTGCACGACTTCTGGACCACCCTGTACCAGGCGATCGACTGAGCAACCCGGGGGCGGGCGCCGTGCCCGCCCCCGGCTCGCTTACGGCGTACAGGGCACGGTGCCGGCGCGGAGCGCGTGGTTGTCGTCGTTGCTGTCGTCGGACCAGATGACCGGCTTGCGGCCCGCGCTGCAGGTGGACTGCGGCGCGATGGCGAAGCCCTCGTTGTTGTAGTTGGACATCCCGCTCGGGCGGTCGTAGACCGCGGTGGCGGAGAACTTGCCCTGGGCATCGATCGCGAGGGTCGCGGTGCGGCCCTTGCAGGTGTCGTCGCAGGCCGCCCAGAGGTGGCCGGTCTCCGGCTCGAACTCGAGATCCATGACGGCGCTGAAGCCGGTGGGAATCGTGGCGACGCGGGTGTAGCCGCCGCCGGTCTGGTTCAGCGCGTAGGCGTAGATCGTCCCGTTGGCTTCGAGGCCGACGAAGAAGAGACCGGTGCCGTGGCCGGGATAGGTGCTCGGGCTGTACGCCGTACCGGTGTGCTCGTCGCGGAAGCCGTGGGCGGTGAGGAAGCTGTCGGGGATCCAGGAGATGCCCTCGGGGCCGCTGTTCGCGGCGACGGACGGCAGGTCGGTCTTCAGGTTCCACTCGGTCGTCGCGTTGAGCGAGCTGCCCGAGGACGAGACGTCGTACCGGGCGACCTTCGGGAGGCTCGTGCCGTCCTTGTCGTTGTCGCGCTCTGTGGCGACGTACAGGCCCTCGGGAGTGGAGACGACGCCCTCGGCGTCCGGGTCACCGCTGCCGTTGGTGTAGTTGAGCGTCTTGCCGGACGACCAGCCGCTCGTCGTGTCCGGCCGCCAGGTCGTGCCGTTGGGGACCAGGCGGTAGAGCTTGCTCGGTCCGTTCTTCACCGCCCACAGCACAGTCGGCGAGCCGAAGGAGACGCCGCTCAAGTTCTCGCCGAACACCTTCGAGCCATCGGCGATGGTGACCTTGGAGTCGCCCGGCCAGGCTGACTGCGGAGCTGCGGCAACGGCTGGTGAAGCGGCGGTCAGACCGAGAACCAGAACTGCGGCGGCCGCCTTGCCGCGCCAACGTGTTCGCACCATCTGCTGGTGGTCCTTTCCTCACGAAGCAACCGGAGTACGGCGGGTTGCCGCGCCCCGGGGGAAAGCTTCGGATGCACTGACAGCCACCAGTTGAACACGCAGCGAACAGAGTGGTCAGCTTTGCAGTGCCTTGCTGGTTTCGGTGAAGGACTTCAGGTCGGCGATCAGCCGGATCCAGCCCTCGCCGACCATCTCGCGGATGCGGCTGCCGGGCTCGAAGCCGGTGTGGACGACGGTGAGCTTCACCTGGTCGTCCTCGGGCTCGAGGGTGAAGGTGACGGTCGACAGCGGCTCGTCCTTGGTGGCGGCCAGGTCCTCGGCGGACAGGCCGGCGGCCTCGGCGAACTCCGGCGTGATGACGTGCCAGGTGTAGGCGAGTCGCCGGTACGGCTCGTGCTCGACGACCTTCTGGCCGGCGCCGGCCATCGTCACGTCGCCCATCTTCCACTCCATCGGCGAGCCGGGCTGCCAGTCGGTCTCGTGGTGCAGGCCCCAGTACTCGCGGGTGAACTCCGGCTCGGTCAACGCCCGCCACAGGCGTTCGGGCGTGGTCCGGATGTAGGTGGTGTAGACGAAGTCGTTGTCGCTCATGGTCTGCTGCTCCAATGCGGTCTTGAGATCGGCGAACAGGTGCACGCGCCGACGGTCGTACCGGGTGATCCAGCGGTCCGCGATGGCGTTGATCGGCTCGGCGTTCAGGTAGTGCAACTTCTCCCGTCCGCGGCGGACGGTGGTGACGAGGTTGGCGTCCTCCAGTACGGCGAGGTGCTTGCTGACCGACTGCCGCGCCATCGCGAGGACGGCGCAGAGCTCGCGCAGGGTCTGGCCGTTGCGCTGGTTCAGCTCGTCGAGCAGGCGGCGCCGGCTCGGGTCCGCGAGGGCGCGGAACGCGTCGTCCATCACGCTGATTCACTCCTAACAGGCAGTCATGTGGCTGCCTTTTGACAATAGGCAGCCGGATGGCTGCCTGTCAACGGTGCACAAGTTCGGCATAACCTCGGTGGTGACAGGGCACTCGGAAGGGTGTGAGTTCAGTGGAGTCCGATGGTCAGAAGCTTGTTCTCGTCACCGGTGTGACCGGCTACATCGGCGGGCGGCTGGTGCCCGAGCTGTTGAAGGCCGGTTATCGCGTTCGCGCGATGGCGCGAAATCCGCGGCGGCTGGAGGGGCGCGACTGGTACGACGACGTGGAGGTCGTCGAGGCTGATGCGGGGGACGAGCACCAGGTATCGGCTGCGCTCGAGGGGGTCGATGTTGCCTACTACCTGATTCACGCGCTCGGGACGGGGAAGAAGTTCGAGGCTCGCGATCGGCACACCGCGCGGACCTTCGGGGCGGCTGCGCGGGAGGCCGGGGTCGGGCGGATCGTCTATCTCGGTGGGCTGTATCCGGAAGGCGAGGAGCTGTCGCCGCACCTCGGGTCGCGGCGTGAGGTGGGTGAGATCCTGCTGGCGTCCGGCGTACCGACGACCGTGCTGCGGGCTGCCGTGATTCTCGGGTCGGGGTCGGCGTCGTTCGAGATGCTGAGGTACCTGACGGACCGGTTGCCGGTGATGGTGACGCCGCGGTGGCTCGGGACGAGGATCCAGCCGATCGCCGTACGGGATGTTCTGCACTACCTCGTTGGGAGTGCGTCGATGCCGGCTGAGGTGAATCGGGGCTTCGACATCGGTGGGCCGGACGTGCTGACGTACCGGGACATGATGCAGCGGTACGCCGATGCGGCGCACCTCAAGCGCCGGCGGATCGTCACGCTGCCGCTGCTCACGCCGTCGCTGTCGAGCCACTGGGTCGGGCTGGTCACGCCGGTGCCGAACAGCATCGCGCGGCCGTTGGTCGACAGTCTGATCCATGAGGTGGTGCGCAAGGAGCACGACATCGCCGCGTATGTGCCGGATCCGGCGCCTGGGTTGATCGGCTTCGATCGGGCTGTCGAGCTTGCGCTGCAGCGGATCCAGGATCTCGACGTCACCACGAGTTGGGCTTCTGCTGCGACGCCCGGCGTACCGAGTGATCCGTTGCCGAGCGATCCGGACTGGGCCGGTGGTTCCCTGTACGTCGACGAGCGGCAGAGCGCGATCTCCGCGTCTCCGGAGCAGCTCTGGTCGGTGATCGAAGGCATCGGCGGCGGCAACGGCTGGTACTCGTGGCGCCTCGGTTGGTGGGCCCGCGGCCTGCTCGATCGCGTCTTCGGCGGACCCGGCCTGCGCCGCGGCCGCCGCAACCCGAAGGACCTCGCCGTCGGCGACCCGCTCGACTGGTGGCGCGTCGAAGACCTGGACGAACCGAAGCTGCTACGCCTACGCGCCGAGATGCGTCTCCCCGGCCTGGCCTGGCTGGAACTCATCGTCGACCAGGACACTGAGGGCCGAACGATCTTCCGCCAACGAGCCCTCTTCCACCCCCGCGGCCTCCCGGGCCAGCTCTACTGGTGGGCCATCAAACCCTTCCACGGCATCGTCTTCGGCGGCATGCAACGCAACATCGCCCGCGCGGCCGACGCAACCGAACGGAGGTAGGGGCGGGAGCCGGCCGCCCAGGAAGCGCCAGTAACCTCCGGCGACGGCGCGCTGCGCCCGCGCGCGCGTCTCGTCTGCGTCTGAGCCTTGCGTCGCGCTGTGCTCGCGCCGCATCTCGCCTGCGCCCACGCCGCATCCGCGTCGCGCTGTGCTCGCGCTGCACCCAGCCTGCGCCCGCGCCGGACCCATCGCGCTGTGCCCGCCCGTGTCGCGCTCGCCTGCACTGCGCTGGCTGGTGAACCGGTCAGGAAGGGAGTGGGGGCAGAGCCGGTTGCCCGGAAGCGCCTGCCGCCTCCGGCGACGGCGCGCCGTGCTCGCGCCGCATCTCGCCTGCGATCGCGCCGCATCCGCGTCGCGCCGTGCTCGCGCCGCACCCAGCCTGCGCCCGCGCCGGACCCATCGCGCTGTTGCTCGCCCGCGTCGCGCTCGCCCGCACTGCCCAGGCAACTGCGCTGGCTGGTGAACCGGTCGGGAAAGGGGGGTGGGGGCAGAGGGCCGGCTGCCCGGAAGCGCCTGTCGCCTCCGGCGACGGCGCGCCGTGCTCGGGTCCGCGCCGTGCTCGGGTCCGCGCCGTGCTCGGGTCCGCGCCGTGCTCGGGTCTGCGCCGTGCTCGGGTCCGCGCCGTGCTCGGGTCCGCGCCGTGCTCGGGTCCGCGCCGTGTTCGGGTCTGCGGCGTACCAGGTCCGCGTGGGGTGTTGGGCTTGGTGGTAATCGTGTTGACGCGCGGCTGACCATAGAGGCGTGGAGATCTTGAGTTTGGGTTATCGGACGGATCTGTTGCTGCTTGCTCTGGGTGGGAGTGAGGTGACGGATGGGGGCGGCCATGTGGTGGTGCGGACGCCTGCGAATCCGACGTTCTGGTGGGGGAACTTCTTGCTGCTGCCGGGGGCTGTTGGGGCGGGGCAGCTTGGTGGGTGGCTGGAGGTTTTCGCGGGGACTTTTCCGGACGCCAAGCATGTTGCCTTGGGCATTGATTCGGTGGACGGGGTGGCGGGGGACGAGGGGGAGTTGGCGGCGGCCGGGTTCCGGGTGGAGCGGAGCACGGTGATGACGGCGCGGAGTGTGGTGCCGCCGGCTCGGCCCAACTCGGCTTCGGCGTACCGGTTCTTGAGCAGCGATGACGACTGGGAGCAGTTGGTCGGGTTGACCCTGGCGGCCAATCCGATGGAGATGGACGGGTACGAGGACTTCGTACGGCGGCGCGAGGCGGCGCATCGAGCCGTGGTCGAGGCAGGGCATGGCCAGTGGTTCGGGGCGTTCGACGGGGATCGGCTGCAGGCTTCGCTCGGGCTGCTGACGGACGGGTCCGGGGTGGCCCGGTTCCAGGACGTGCAGACGCATCCGGACGATCGCGGGCAGGGGATCGCCTCGACGTTGGTGCACACCGCTTCGACGTACGGGTTCACGGAACTGAAGGCGGAGACGCTGGTGATGGTCGCCGACCCGGAGTACCTGGCGATCCGGATCTACCGGGCGCTCGGGTTCGACGGGACCGAAACGCAGGTGCAGCTGACGAAGCCCGCGCCGTAGTGATCGGTACGGCGTGAAAGGCTGGGCCGTATGACGAGTGTGCGCGGAGTCGCGCTGGTGACGGGTGGAAGTCGCGGGATCGGCGCCGCGGCGGCGATCGCGCTGGCGGGCGACGGATGGGACGTCGGGATCAGCTACCGGACGCGCGAGGACGAGGCCGCTCAGGTGGTCGCCGCGTGTGAGGCGGTCGGGCGGCGGGCTGTCGCGGTGCGGGCCGACGTGGCCGAGGGCGCGGAGATCGAGCGGCTCTTCGACGAGGTGACGCGCGAGCTCGGGCCGATCGGGGCCGTCGTCAACAACGCGGGGATCGTGTCGCCCGCGGGGCGGGTCGACGAGTACGACGTGGCGCGGCTGGAGCAGGTGTTCCGGATCAATGCGATCGGTGCGTTCCTGGTTGCTGGTAGCGCCGTACGGCGGATGTCGACGGCGAAGCGTGGTGCCGGCGGGGTGATCGTGAACGTGTCGTCGCGTGGTGCTGTCCTGGGATCGGCGGGCGAGTACGTCGACTACGCGGCGAGCAAGGCGGCGGTGGACACACTCACCGTGGGGCTCGCGAACGAGGTCGCCAAGGAAGGGATCCGGGTGCTCGGGATTCGGCCGGGGCTGATCGAGACCGAGATCCACGAGGAGGGGCGGCTGGAGCGGATCGGTTCGACGCCGCCGCTGGGTCGGCCGGGCAAGGTCGAGGAGGTCGCTGAGCTGATCGTGTTCCTGGCATCGGATCGTGCGTCATACATGACGGGCTCGATGGTCGACGTCGCAGGCGGTCGCTAGCCGGCGCGCCGTCGGGCTGGCGGTTCGGGCTGGAACAGAGGAGTCGACGTCGGGCGTCAGGCCGATGGCTTGGGATGCGCCAAGCGGGTCGACGTCGGGCGTCCCCGCACAGTGACTTCATCGCCGGGATGCCAGAACGCGGATTCAGACGGCGCCGCCTCCTCGACCGCCGACATCGACGCCAGCACGTGGTGGTCGGTCTGTTTCGCCAGATCGCTCAGACGCGCCGCCTCGTTCACCGGATCGCCGATCACCGTGTACTCGTACCGCCGTACATCACCAACCGTCCCGGCGACGACAGTCCCGGCCGTGATCCCGATCCCAGCCGTTGCCTCAGGCAACTCCTCGCCGAGCCGCCGGGCCAAAGCACGCCCAGCCCGGAGAGCGCTCCCCGCCGCATCCGGCAGCTCGGTCGGCGCACCGAAGACGGCCAGCACCGCATCACCCGCGAACTTGTTGACGAATCCGTCGTTCCGATCCACCTCGTCGACCACGATCGCGAAGAACCGGTTGAGCAGCTGCACCACCTCGGCCGGCGGACGCCCGGCGGCGAGTTCGGTCGAGCCGACCAGGTCCACGAACAGTACGGCGGCGAACCGCTCCTCCCCGCCCAACGAGTCGCTCGTCAACGCTTCCCGGACGACGTCCGGTCCGACGTACCGGCCGAACAGGTCGCGGATCCGCTCGCGCTCACGCAACCCGGCGGCCATCTGGTTGAAGCCTGACTGGAGCGAGCCGAGCTCGGTGCCGTCGAAGACGGGGATCCGGACGTTCAGCTCACCGTCGCCGATCACCGAGAGCGCGTTCCGCACCGATCGCACCGGCGCGACCACGGACTTTGCCGAGAGCAACGTCAGCAGCCAGCCGCAGACCAGGACGATCGTGCCGAGTACGAGGATGATCACCGACAACCGCGTCGCCGAGACGTCCTTCTCGATCAGGGCGATCACGGCCGTGAGCATCAGCCCGAGCACCGGTACGGCGGAGCCCGCCGCCCAGAAGAACACCGTGCGCGCCTTCAACCCGGCCGCCAGCAGGCGACGCGGCGGCGCACCGTCGGCCAGCGCGCGGGCGGCGATCGGGCGCAGAGCGAACTCGGTCAGCAGGTACGACGCCGCGCAGGTGACGATCCCGCCGTCGAAGGTCGTGACCATCACGCGGAGCACGCTCTCCGGCTGGAGCGCGAGCGTCAGCAGCGTGAAGAAGACGGTCCCGAGCAGCCAGAGAAAGACCTCGATCATCGTCAGCCGCAACGGAAGCTGGAGGGTGGCGATCTGCTCCTTGCGAGTCGCCGGGCGATCTTCCAGCACCCAGCTGGTCACGCGAAGCGCGAGCCGGGTACTCCAGATCGCGCCGACCAGCAGCGCGAACAGGAAGTACGCCGGGAACGCGATCCACCGGACGAGGCTCAGCTCGTCGCCGACTGCCGGGCCCGGCAGCACCCAGACGGCGAGTACGAAGACGACCGCGGCGCCGATCACGTTGGTGCCGATGGAGAAGAAGGTCAGCAGCAGCTGCACCCGGATCCGCAGGACCCGGGGGTTCTGGTCGACCGGCCCCAGCAGCCACGACCCGAACGGCCTGCGCTGCAGCACCACCTCGGGGCTGCTGCTCTCCGCCATCATGCCTACAGTCTGCAAGCTCATGGTGTCGTACCGGCGCACCACCCCGGTCAGATGAGCGGTTGGGACATGACTCCCCGGACTACACCTGCAGGAACCTGCAACCCATGCTGAGCAACTTGGCACGGTGCTGCCCCTGGCTCTAATCGGCCGCGTCATCGACCTGTCGGCTGGGTAATGTCCTGCGGACCACGTCTGCGAACGACTGCGGCGAATGACCCCCTGAAGGCCTCGGGAGCCCCCCTGTGACCCACGACCGCCACTCCTACGCCGAACCGGCTCTGGTGCGCACCACCCACCTGGACCTGGAGCTGGACCTCGACTTCAATGCCAAGGTGCTGGTCGGGACCGCCACGCACACGCTGGCCTGGAGTGGGCCCGGCGACCGCCTCATCCTGGACAGTCGCGACCTGACCGTCCTGGAGGTCGAGGGCTCGACAGCTGACGGCTGGAAGCCGCTCGAGCACAACCTGGCCTTCCCGGACGACGAGCTGGGCTCCGCACTCACCATCCGCACCGCCGGGCACGAGCAGGTCCGCGTGAGCTACAGAACCGCGCCGACGGCGACCGGGCTGCAGTGGCTGGAGCCGGAGATGACGGCGGGCGGCGTACTGCCGTTCATGTTCAGCCAGTCGCAGGCGATCCACGCGCGCAGCTGGGTCCCGGTGCAGGACACCCCGGGCGTCCGCTTCAGCTACGCCGCCCACGTGACCGCTCCGCCCGAGCTGATGGTGCTGATGAGTGCCGACAACGGCACTCAGTCCCGCCGTACCGGCTCGTACGACGTGGTGATGCCGGAGCCGATTCCGTCGTACCTGCTGGCGATCGCGGCCGGTGACCTGGTGTTCGAGCCGATCGGTGAGCGGGCCGGCGTCTGGGCCGAGCCGGAGATGGCCAAGCGGGCCGCCACCGAGTTCGGCGACACCGAGGAGATGATGCGGGTCACCGAGGCCCTGTTCGGCCCGTACCGCTGGGGCCGGTACGACGTGCTGGTGCTGCCGCCCTCCTTCCCGTACGGCGGGATGGAGAACCCGCGGATGACGTTCGCGACGCCGACCGTGGTGATCGGCGACAAGTCGCTGGTCAGCGTGATCGCCCACGAGCTCGCGCACAGCTGGTCGGGCAACCTGGTGACGCAGGACAGCTGGGACGACATCTGGCTCAATGAGGGCTTCACGTCGTACGTCGAGAACCGGATCGTCGAGGCGGTCTACGGGACCGAGCTGGCCGTCATGGAGACCGCGATCAAGCAGCACTCGACCGTGCTCAAGCTGGATCCGCTGAGCCCGGCCCAGCTGGCGGTGGAGCTGCCCGGGCTGAACCACGGCACGGAGTACCACGGCACGACGTCGCTGGGCCCGCTGAAGGGCTCCTGGTTCCTGTCCTGGCTGGAGGAGCGGTTCGGGCGCGAGGTGTTCGACCCGTTCCTGCGCGGCTACTTCGACCGGTTCGCGTTCCGCAGCATCAACTCCGAGGACTTCGTGGCGCACCTGCAGGAGCACCTGCTGACGCCGCGGCCCGGTGTGGTGACGCTGGACGAGGTAGCGGCCTGGCTGGACGAGCCGGGCATCCCGCGGTTCGCTGCGCGGGCCGAGTCGGACCGGTTCGAGGTCGTGGACCGGCTGCGGGACAACTGGCTGCGCACCGGTGAGCTGCCGGCGGGCGGCAAGACCTGGACGACGCAGGAGTGGCTGCGCTTCCTGGACGCCGCGCCGGACGTGGTGGGCGCCGAGCAGCTGCGGGAGCTCGACCGCGAGTTCGACCTGACCGGTACGGCGAACGGCGAGATCGCCCGCCGCTGGTACTCGATCGTTGCCGCCAGCGCCTACACCCCGGCGTACGACGAGCTGGCGACGTTCCTGACCCGCGTCGGCCGGATGAAGCTGGTGCTGCCGGTCTACAAGGCGCTGAGCGGGTCGGAGGCCGGCCGGGAGTTCGCGGCGCGGGTGTTCGCCACCGCCCAGCCCGGCTACCACCCGATCACCACCGCAGCGGTGCAGAAGATCCTCGCCGCGGCCAGCTAACGTCTGGGGTATGTCGACCGAGTTCGACCGCCCGGGAGTGCTGGCGGCGCTGTTCAGGCCTGGTTCGCGCGCTGCGCCCGGGCAGGGTCGCCGTACGCCGCGGGACTGGGTGGTCGACACGCTGTTCGTGCTGCTGGCGGCCGTGGGCAGTCTGCTGGTGGCCGATCCCACGGACAAGGCGTTGCTGCCGGTCGTCCCGGACACCGTGAACTTCTGTCTGGGGCTGCTGGCCGCGGTCTCGCTGCTGGTGCGCAGACGCTGGCCTGTCGAGCTCGTCGTCGTGCTGACGGTCCTGTCGGTGTTCGTCCCAGCGGTGGGTGGAGCGACCGGGTTCGCCCTGTTCAGCGTGGCCGTGCACCGGCGCCCGGCGGTGAGCGTGTCGATGCTGGGACTGTCGATCGTGTCGGCGGCGCTGCAGTTCTGGCTGTACCCGATCCCGATCGACATCCCGTACGGGTATCTGTTCATCGTGGGCTTCGTCAGCCTGAGCTGCGCGGCGATGGTCGCGTGGGGCATCGTCGTACGGACCAGACGTCAGCTGATGCTGTCCCTGGAGGAGCGGGCGCGTCGGGCCGAGTCGGAGCAGGAGCTGCGGGTCGAGCAGGGACGGCGGCGCGAGCGGGAGCGGATCGCCCGGGAGATGCACGACGCGCTCGGGCATCGACTGTCGCTGCTGAGCGTGCACGCCGGGGCGCTGGAGTTCCGGCCGGACATGCCACCCGAGGAGCTGGCCGTGACGGCCGGTGTGATCCGGGCGACCGCGCGGGAGTCCATGGACGACCTGCGGGAGATCGTCGGCGTACTGCGTGGGCCTGGGCTGAGCGATCCGGGCGGGCAGCGGCCGCAGCCGGGGATCGGGGAGATCGCCGAGCTGGTGGAGGAGTCGGTCGCTGCGGGCATGCAGGTGAGGTTCGAGCCGCTGGCAGGTGAGGCGGACGGGCTGCCGGCGTCTACTGGGCGGCACGGGTACCGGATCGTGCAGGAGGGGCTGACCAACGCGCGCAAGCATGCGCCGGGGTCGCTGGTGTGGGTGGAGCTGAGTGGTGGGCCTGGCGACGGGCTGACGATCGAGGTGCGGAACAGGCTGGTTCCTGGAGGGGCGTCGCCTGGGTCGCAGGTCGGGCTGGTGGGGCTGGCTGAGCGGGCCACGCTGGCTGGAGGACGGCTTGAGCACGACGTACGGGCAGGTGAGTTCCGGCTGACTGCTTGGCTGCCCTGGCCGAGCTGATCAGGTGGTTGCCCGGGCGGACCGCTTAGGCTGTGCGGCATGGCTGTTCGGGTGGTGCTGGTCGACGACGATCCGTTGGTGCGTGCCGGGCTGAAGAGCATGCTCGGTGGTGCGGCGGAGCTGGAGATCATCGGCGACGCGGCCGACGGGCGGGCGGCGATCGCCACGGTCGGTGAGCTGCGGCCGGACGTCGTACTGATGGACATCACGATGCCGGTGATGGACGGCCTGACCGCGACCGAGGCCGTACGGCGGTTGCCGGACGCGCCGGAGGTGGTGATCCTGACGACGTTCGGCTCCGAGAAGCACCTCCTGCAGGCGCTGCGGGCCGGCGCGGCCGGGTTCCTGCTGAAGGACTCGGCGCCGCGCGAGATCGTCGACGCGGTCGTCCGCGTCGCCGAGGGTGAGCCGATCCTGTCCGGTGGCGTCACCCGGCACCTGATGGACTACGTCGCCGGTGACGACGGCGGCCCCCGCCGCGACCAGGCCGTCGCGGCGCTGGCCAAACTCACCGACCGCGAGCGCGACGTCGCCGCAGCAGTTGCCGAAGGCAAGAGCAACGCGGAGATCGCGACCGCCCTCGACCTCGGCGTCGCCACGGTGAAGACCCACCTCACCCGCATCCTCACCAAGCTCGACCTCAACAACCGGGTCCAGATAGCCCTCCTGGCCCACGACGCCGATCTCGCCTAGCTGGCGTAGGTGAGCGCCTGCCGCGCAGTGGGCTACTTGAGCAGCACGTAGTAGCGGTGGACCTGGTGAAGTTCTTTGTAGCCGAGGGAATCGTTGGTGCGGCGCATGGCTTCGTTGGTGGCGGCGGTGTCGGTGAGGAGGCCTGCGAGCTTGGGGTGGCGTGCGGTGGTTTGGCGGATCTGCTCGGCTTTGAGCCAGCGGGAGAGGCCGTGGCCTCGGTGGGTGGGGACGACGACTGTGCCGTAATGCTGGGCGTCGCCCTGGCCGTCGCCTGGTACGACGAGCTCGGTGTACGCGACGACCTCGCCGGACTCGTCCAGGGCTGCGACCGTCTCCAGGAAGTCGCCCCGCTGGGCCACGACCTCAGCGACCTGCCGGCTGCGTTCGACGTCCCACACCTCCTCGCCGTACGAGATGTCGCCGACGGGGGCGTCGCTCATCGCAGCCCTCGCCAGTGTGAAGGATTCGATCAGCCCGTCCGGCGGTACGCCGGCCCAGGAGGTCAGGCGGTAGCCGGCGACCGGTGCGGCGGACGGCCTGGCGTCTGCCAGCTCCAGACGGGTGTAGACGAGCCGCAGGCCGACCGTGAAGCCCCGCGCGGCGAGGAACGCATCACTGGCGGATCCGACGGTCGCATCGGCCAGCACAGTGGTCGCGTCGTTCTCGAAGGCGCCCTGCAGCGCTGCCTCGAGAAGCCGCGACCCGACACCCTGGCGGCGGTCCGCCGGGTGCACAGTGAGCTCCAGCTCGGCCAGGTGTTCCTGGGTGGGCTTGCTGTTCAGCCGCAGGTACGCCGAACCGACAGGGTGGTCGCCGGACGCCAGCCAGACCAGCCGGCGGCTGAACGGCCGGTAGTCGGGGTCGGTCAAGGACGTGATCGTGATGGACAAGCCGTCAACGTATCCAGCCGCACCGCCAGGCGGCAAACGGGTTCTGCGCCCCGCGGTCCGGTACGGTGCTGGCGGATCGTGCCGCGTATCGGTACGGCCGGCTGAGAGGGGAGTCCGGGGTGGACCAGCAGTACGGGGGCGAGCAGGTACGCACGATCGGTGCGGACCACATCGCGCTCAGGGAACAGGTCCTGAGCGAGCTGCGACGCCGGATCGTCGACGGCGACTACGCCCAGGGCGAGCGACTGACCGAGAACCGCCTGGCCGACGACTTCGGGGTCTCGCGCAACCCGGTCCGCGAGGCGCTGCGCGTCGTGGAGAGCGAGGGGTTCGTCGAGATCCTCCCGCGCCGCGGCGCGGTGGTGGCGACGCTGGACGACACGGCGATCCGCGATCTGTTCGCCGTACGGAAGCAGCTGGAGACGTTGGCCGCCGGGCTCGCTGCCGAGCGGGCCACCGAGGACGACGTCATCAGGCTGCGCGCACTGCTGGCGGAGGCCAACGCCGCGACCGACGCGGAGGACTTCGCCCGGGTCGCCGAGCTCAACAGTGAGCTGCACGTCGCGGTGATCGACATCAGCGGCAACCGCTGGCTGGCCTCGCTGTCGTCGGCCATGTATCACCACGTGCACTGGGTGTTCCGGGTCGGCGCAGCACAGCGCGCGCCGCACTCGTGGGAGGAGCACATCCGCCTGGTCGACGCCATCGCGGCAGGCGACGCCGAAGCCGCAGTGGCCGCTGCCAGCGCTCACATCGACGCAGCAGCCACCGCAGCCCTCAGCTAACGCCCGACTGCGTACCCCTGCATCCCGCGGGGGTTCGCACCTGCCGACAGGACGCCACCAGGCTCGCGCCCGACCGCACACAGCCGGCCAAGGCTCCACGCGTCCGACTCGGTGACGACGTGCCCCCGGCGTACCAGCTCGTCGCGGACTGCCGTGCCCAAGCGGGTCTCGATCGCCAGCCCACCGGGCTCGGTCGCGCGCGGGTAGAACGAGGACGGGAAGCCGGTGGTGTGCCAGGCCGGTGCGTCGATGGCCTCCTGCAGGTCCTGGCCACCAGCCAGGGTCCGCAGCAGGAACAGCAGCTGCCACTGGTCCTGCTGGTCTCCACCAGGCGACCCACAAGCCAGCACCGGTACGCCGTCCCGCAGCACGAGCGTCGGCGTCAGCGTGGTCCGCGGCCGCTTGCCCGGCGCCAGCGACGACGCCAGGCCTTCCTCCAGCCAGAACATCTGCGCCCGGCTCCCCAGCGGGAACCCGAGCGACGGGATGACCGGCGACGACTGCAGCCAACCACCACTGGGCGTGGCGGAGATGACGTTGCCCCACTTGTCGGCCACGTCGACGTGACAGGTGTCGCCGCGCGTCCCGCCGTCGGGCGCCACCGTCGGCTCACCGACTGTCGCGTCGACAGCCGCACCGCTCGTCGTCACCGAAGGCAGTCGCGGCTTCCGTCCGTCGGGCTGACCGGGGCGCAGCTCCAGCGACGCCTCCGGACCGACCAGCGCCGCCCGTGCGGCGGCGTACGCGGGGGAGAGCAGCGTCTTCAGCGGTACGTCGGCACCGTCGCCGTACCAGGCCTCGCGGTCGGCGTACGACAGCTTCATCACCTCGACCGTCGTGTGCACGGCGTCCGCACTGGTCAGGTCGAGGTCACTGGGATCACCAAGCTCAGCCAGTACGGCGAGCGACTGCAGCAGCGCAGGGCCCTGGCCCCACGGGCCGGTCTTGGCCACGGTGTGCCCGTGCCAATCCAGCGTCGCCGCGTCCTCCCAGGTAGCGGTGAAGGCAGCCATGTCGGCACCGGTGATCAGCCCGGCGTGGTCCTCGCCGCTGGAGTCGCGGTGCGGCAGCTTGGAGAAGGCGTCGACGGCCTCAGCGACGAAGCCTTCACGCCAGGCCAGCCGAGCGCCCTCGATCTGCGCGACCAGGTCGGACCCGGCCTGCTCACCTGCGACGACCAGCCGCTCGAGCGTGTCGGCGTACACCGGGTTCTTGATCAACTCGTTCGGCGCCGGCGGACGGCCGTTCTGCAGCCAAACCGCGGCCGAGGTCGGCCAGTGCTCGGTGAACAGCTCCCGCACGGTCTCGACGGTGGCACCGACCCGTGCGACGACCGGGTGTCCGTTGCGGGCGTACTCGATCGCCGGCTCGAGCACAGTGCGCAGCGGTAGTGTGCCGTGGTCCCGGAGCAGCAGCAGCCAGGCGTCGACGGCACCGGGGACTGTCGCCGCCAGCGGGCCCGAGCCGGGCACCAGGTTGAGTCCCAGCGAGCGGTAGTGCTCGATGGTCGCTCCGGCCGGTGCCACGCCCTGGCCAGCGAGCACCCTTGGCGTGGGGTCGCTAGCGGTCGCGACGATCGCCGGGACCTCGCCACCCGGGCCGTTGAGGTGCGGCTCGACCACGTGCAGCACGAACCCGGCGCAGGCGGCCGCGTCGAACGCGTTGCCGCCGAGCTCCAGGATCCGCATCGCCGACTGCGACGCCAGCCAGTGCGTGGACGAGACCATCCCGAACGTGCCGCGCAGCGTGGGCCGGGTGGTGAAGGTCATCGGGCAGCTCCTGTGTCGGTTGTGTCCTGTGTACGCCGTACGTCGGGTCCGGTGCCGTCGTCGTTGACCAGGTGGCACGCGACCCGGTGTCCACCTTCGCCGATCACCCGGGACTCCGGGACGACTGTCCGGCATCTGTCCACCGCCACCGGGCAGCGGGTGTGGAACCGGCAGCCGTCCGGCGGGTCGATCGGTGAGGGCAGGTCGTCGCCGAGCAGCACGGGCACTCGGGCCCGCTGGGTCGTCGGGTCGGGCACCGGAGCGGCCGACAGCAGCGCCTGCGTGTACGGATGAGCCGGTACGCCGAAGATGCGCTCCCGCGGGCCCTGCTCGACCAGCTGACCCAGGTACATCACCGCGACCTCGTCAGCCAGGTACTCGACGGCAGACAGGTCGTGGGTGATGAACAGGCAGGCGAACCCGAGGTCCCGCTGCAGGTCCGCCAGCAGGTTGAGCACCGACGCCTGGACAGAAACGTCCAGCGCGCTGGTGGGCTCGTCGGCGACCAGCAGGCTCGGCTTGGAGATCAGGGCGCGAGCGATGCTGACCCGCTGGCGCTGACCGCCGGACAGCTCGTGCGGTGAGCGGTGCGCGACCTCCGGACGGAGTCCGACCCGGCGGAGCGAGTCAGCGACCTGTCCAGCGGTGTCGCGCTGCCGCATGAGCCGGAGTGGTTCGCTGACGATGTCGCCGACCGACAGCCGCGGGTCCAGCGAGCCGGCCGGGTCCTGGAACACGATGGACACGTCCCGGCGGTGCTTGCGCAGCTGGCGGCGGTTGAGGTGAGTGATGTCGGCGTCGGCGAGGCGGACTGTCCCGCCGGTCGGTTCGAGCAGCCGGACGATGCAGCGGCCGACGGTGGACTTGCCGGAGCCGCTCTCGCCGACCAGGGCGACCACCGTGCCCTTGCGGATCTGCAGTGAGACCCCGTCGACGGCTCTGACCGGGCCGAAGTGCATGACCAGGTCTTCGATCTCGAGTGCGTGCTGTGGTGCGTTCATCGGGCCTCCACCGGCTCACGGACCGGGTTCCAGCACGCCACCTGGTGAGCACCCGCGGTCAGGAGCGGCTGCTCCGTCGTACAGGTGTCCAGTGCTCGGGGGCAGCGGTCGGCGAACGTGCAGGCGTCGGGCTGCTCGGCGAGGACCGGCACCAGGCCGGGGATCTCGTTGAGGCGGTCACTGCCCGCGTGACGTCCGGCCGACGGCGATGCTCCGAGCAGCCCGGCGGTGTAGGGGTGAGTGGGGTGGGCGAACAGATCGTGGACCTCGGCGGTCTCGACCACGCGGCCGGCGTACATGACGGCAACCCGGTCGGCGAGGTCCGCGACGACGCCGAGGTCGTGCGTGATCAGCACGATGCTCGTACCGAGCCGCTCGCGCAGACCACGCAGTACGTCGAGGATGCCGGCCTGGATCGTGACGTCGAGCGCGGTGGTCGGCTCGTCGGCGATCAGCACCTTCGGGTCGCACGCGACGGCCATCGCGATCATCACGCGCTGCCGCATCCCTCCGGACAGTTGGTGCGGGTAGTCGTCAACGCGTCGGTCGGCCGACGGGATGCCGACCAGCTTGAGCAGCTCGATGGCTCGCTTGCGCGCGGCCGATCGGGACAGTCCGTTGTGGACGCCGAGCACCTCGCCGATCTGGCGGCCGACGGTGAAGACCGGGTTCAGCGACGTCATCGGCTCCTGGAAGATGTACGCGATCTCGCGGCCGCGGATCGACCGCAGCGTGCGCTTGTCGGCGCCGATCAGTTCGAGGCCGTCGAGCTGGACCGAGCCGTCGACGGTCGCCGAGCGGGGGAGCAGACCCGCCAGGCTCATCGCGGTCACGCTCTTGCCGCAGCCGGACTCGCCGACGACCGCCAGCACCTCGCCGTCGGCGACCTCGAAGTCGACCTTGTCGACCGCCGAGATCCGGCCGTCCTCGGTCCGGAAGCTGACCGACAGCTCGCGCACCCTGAGCACCGGCGAGGACGCGGCGGGCCCGCCCGCCGGGACAGCCGGGGCCGCGGCGGTCCGTCCGCCCGCCCGCCCGGCGGCTCGTGCGTCCGCCGGGCCGGGTTTGCTTGCCTCAGGCATCGACGCGTTCATCGGCGGCTCGCTTTCGGGTCGAGGGCGTCGCGCAGGCTGTCGCCGACGATGTTGAACGCGAGCACCAGCAGCATGATCGCCAGCCCCGGCATCACCGCGGCCCACGGCGCCCGGGTCGCGAACTGCTGCGCGTCGGACAGCATCGTGCCGAGGCTCGGCGCGGGCGGCTGGATACCGAGCCCGAGGAACGACAGCACCGCCTCGCCGAGGATCGCGGCCGGGATCGCGACGGTGGCCTGCACGATCACCACCGACGCGGCGTTCGGCAGGATGTGGCGGCCGAGCACCCACAGATCGCCCGCGCCCTCGACGATCGCGGCCGCGACGAAGTCGAGCGACTTCAGCCGCAGCGTCTCCGACCGGACGATCCGGATCACGCCGGGGATCTGCGCGATCCCGATCGCGATCGCGGCGTTGCCGAGGCTCGCACCGCGGATCGCGGCCAGGCCGACCGCGAGGATCAGGAACGGGAACGCCAGCACCAGATCGGTGAACCGCGAGATCAGCGCGTCGACAGCCCGGAAGTACCCGGCCATCAACCCGAGCGGTACGCCGATCACCAACGAAGTGGCGACCGCGAGCAGCCCGACGTGCAGCGACGCCCGCAGCCCGAACATGATCCGGGCCAGCACGTCACGGCCCAGGTCGTCGGTGCCGAGCAGGTACCCCGGCGTACCGGGTGGGCCGAAGGCCTCGCTCAGGTGCGTGTCGGTCGGCTCGTGCGGCGCGAGCCACGGCGCGAACACCGCGACGACGACCGCGATCAGCAGGACGACCAGCCCGGCAATCGCGAGCGGGTTGCGCAGCATCCGCTTGACCACCTTGCGGCGGCGCGACGCCAACGGCGGACCAGCCGTGACGGTGACATCAGCGACGGCCATCACGCTTCACCCCTCACACGGATCCGCGGATCGATCACCGAGTAGAGCAGGTCGACCAGCAGGTTGATCACGATGTACGCCGTGGCGGTGACCAGCACGACGGCCTGGATCACCGGGTAGTCGCGCTGGAAGACCGAGTCGACGGTCAGCTTGCCGAACCCGGGCAGCGCGAAGATCCGCTCGGTGACGACCGCGCCGGAGATCAGCGCGCCGAGCTGCAGCCCGACGATCGTGATGACCACGATCAGGCTGTTGCGCAGCGCGTGCCGGCCGATCACCGCGCTGGGCCGCAGGCCCTTGGCCTCCGCGGTCCGGATGTAGTCGGCCGACAACGCGTCCAGCATCGACGACCGGGTCTGGCGCATGATGACCGCCGCCAGCCCGGTGCCGAGGATGAAGGCCGGCAGTACCAGGTGGTGCAGGTTGGCGACGGGGTTGCTGAAGAAGGGCACGAAGCCCGACGCCGGGAACAAGCCCATCGCCACCGACAGGTAGAGGATCGCCATCAGGCCCAGCCAGAAGTTCGGCACCGACAGACCGAGCAGGGCGAGCGCGTTCGCCGCCCACTCGGCCGGCCGCCCGCGCTGCACGGCCGCGACGACTCCGGCGCCGATGCCGATCACGCCGGCGATCACGATCGCCAGGAACGACAGCTCGAGAGTGACCGGGAGAGCGCTCTTGAGCATCCCGGTCACGCTCTCCCCGGTCCTGATCGAGGTCCCGAGATCACCCCGTACGGCGTGGCTGACGAACTGCCAGAACTGCACCAGCAGCGAGTCGTCCAGGCCGTACTGCTCGCGGATCGCCCGCAGGGACTCCGGATCGCGGTCCTCCCCGGCCAGCGCGAGCGCCGGGTCGCCGGGCAGCGCCCGGACCCCGAGGAACACCACGATCGTTGCCAGCAGCAACGTCACGGCCGACTGCCAGAGCCGGCCGAGCAGGTAGCGACGCATCGCTCCCGCCTACTTCGCGAAGCCGGCGAAGGCGGTCCGGATCACCCCGTCCGGGTAGGTCTGGACGCCGAGCACCTTCTTGCTGACACCGGTCAGGTTGCGCTGGCGGTACATGTAGATCAGCGGGTCGTCCTGCTGCAGCTTGGCCACCACGTCGCCGTACAGCTTGATCCGCTCGGCCTGGTCCTTGGCCTGCCGGGCGTCGGTGAGCAGCTTGTCGACGTCGGGGCTGTTGTACCCGGCAACGTTCTGGCTGCCGCCGGTGCCGACGAAGTTGAAGATGTTCGCGTCCGGGTCGACCCGGCCCGACCAACCGAGCTGCAGCAGCTCGAAGTCACCACGGTCCTGCTGGTCCAGCAACGACGCGTACTCGACCGGCTTGATCACCAGCTCGAACCCCCCCTCCTTGACCATCGCCTGCAGCGCCTGGGCCAGCCGCAGGGAGTCCGGGTTGTTCGACGTGATCATCTCGACCTTGTACGGCGTGGTGACGCCGGCCTGGCTGAGCAGCTCCTTCGCCTTGTTCGGGTCGTGCGCCGGGCAGACCTGCGCCGCCTCGCTGGTGAACTCGCTCTTCGGCGAGATCGGCGAGCAGGCCACGGTGTTCAGCCCGTTGAAGATCGTCTTCACGAGCGCCTCGCGGTCGATCGACGCCTCCAGCGCCTGCCGCACCCGCGGATCCTTGGCGATCGGCGTGTCCAGCTGCTTGACCGGCTTGCCGATGCCCTCGGCGTTGCCGATGTTGATGGTCAGGCCCTGGTAACCCAGCGACTGCGACTGCAGGACCGACATCGTGTCGTCCTTCTGCAGCTCGGGCGCGTCCTGCGTCGACAGCGAGTCGGCGATCTGCGCGTCACCCGAGCGCAGGTTGGCCGAGCGGATGCTGGAGTCGGTGATGATCCGGTACTCGATCGCGTCCAGGTGCACCTTGGCCGCGTCGTAGTACAGCGGGTCCTTGACGACCTTGATCGAGTTCTGCGCGACCCGGCTGGCGAACTTGAACGGGCCGACGCAGGCCGGCGCGGTGGAGAAGTTCGCACCCAGCTTGGACACCGCGGCCGGGCTCAGCACCATCCCGGCGCGGTCGGCCAGCGCGGCGGTGAGCGGCGCGAAAGGCTTCGACAGCTTGATCACGACGGTCTTCGGGTCCGGCGTCTCGATGCCGCTGATCGGGCCGAGCTCACTCTTGCGGCCGGAACCGGCCAGCGTCAGGCCGCGCTCGATCGTGCCCTTCACGGCCGCCGAGTCCATCGTGCCGCCGTCGGCGAACTTCACGCCCTCGCGCAACGGGATCGTCAGGCTCAGCCCGTCGGCAGCGACGGTCGGCAACGCGGTGGCCAGCTGCGGCACGATCTTGGCGTCCGGGCCGAGGTCGTACAGCTTCTCGCACATGGTGTGGAAGACGTAACGCGAGTACAGGCTGCGCGACAGGGTCGGGTCGAGCTTGTCGGGATCGGCGGAGAGCGCGACCGTGAGCGTTCCACCGGCCTTGACCTGGGCGGCGTCCGCGGCGTCACCGAAGACGTCCTGGCTCGCGCTGGTCTGGTCGCCGCCGGCCGGTTCGTCGCTGGACTGGACCGGTGAGCAGGCGGTGGCCGCGAGGACGAGGGCGAGCAGGGCGGCCGGGGGAGCGGTCTGCCGCCAAGTGGAACGATTCAGCGGCGACGGAGTTCGACGGAACATTTCGTCCTCCAGGGGATGAGCGGTTCCGTCGACTGTTTCATGTATACAAGGCAGGCGCGCAAGGGGTTCGGCGAGTTTGCTGCAACCTTTTACCGTTTCGGTGCCGCTACTGGGTGAAGGATTTCCTGCGTCGTCGCGCCTGTTCCCGGAGGGGAACAGGCGCGACCACGGATCAGGCGTCCCAGGCCGCCGGGAAGTGGATCGTCCCGCGGGGGAGCGGCCGGTTCGGATCGAGTCCGAGGGCCATTTGGGCCGGGCCGTCGTGCTCGCCGTGGATGCCGAACTCGGTCGCCTGCCGGAAACCGAAGCGCGGGTAGTACTCGGGATGACCCAGGAGGACGACCGCGTACTCGCCGGCGTCCCGGGCCGCTTCGAGGGCGGCGCGGATCGTCGCGCTACCCGCGCCGGTGCGCTGGTACACCGGGAGCACGGCGACCGGTCCGAGCACGAGCGCCGGGGTTTCGTCGATGTGGCAACGACTCAGCAGAGCGTGGGCAACGACCTCGTCGTCGCGGGTTGCGACGTACGAGAGCGCGGGGATCCACGCGCTCTCGTCGGCCCGCAGGCGGATGACGATGTCGGGCTCGTAGCGACGGCCGAACGCGTGGAAGTTGACGGCGTCGATCGCCGCGGTGTCAGCGCCGGTTTCGGCGCGGGTGGTCCAGGTGATGAGCAACGGAAAAGCCTTTCGACCAGAAGGAGTTGGGCAGGGACCAGCTCGGCGCGGTCATCACCATCAACTCCTCTCTCCCTGGTCGTGGCTCGTCACGTTACTGCGGGTGCGCCCCTTCCGTCGTCTGATTTACCGCGAACGCCGCTGCCGGATCCCGGTCCGCCGGCCCGGCCGGCTGCCAGTCGTCGCCGACCAGCTTGTACGGATGCCAGCGCCCGACCCGGTCGAGCCGCAGCTGCACGGTTTGGGCGCTGAGCCAGTTGCCCGAGATCTCCAGGTCGACTGGCTCGTCGGCTGCTGCCTGCAACTCGGTCCGCGCCCGTACGAGCTCGCCGCTCTCGGGCGACCAGGTGTCGGTGAGCACGTCGAGGCCGGGCGCACCGCCGTACTCCCAAGCCTGTACGCCGACCGCGAGCCGCTCGGTGTCCTCCAGGCGTTCGCGTAGTTCCGGGTACTCGGCTACCAGGCGGACCGAGTCCTGCCACTCGTCCAGCACCCAGGGCTCGGAAGCTCCAGCCAGCAAGGCATTCAGGAGTCCGCGGGCGCGCCTCGACGCGTCCAGGACCAGCAAAGGCAGCAGCACGGAATCCAAAGGAGTTGTGCCGGTGATCGGCAGGTCCTCGATCGACACCTTGGCCGGCAGGTCCGGGGTGGGCGGCAATGGGCCTATCTCGACACCGAAAACCGTAGCTGCGTTCACACCGGGCTCTTCGGCCACTACTTGCTGGGTCGGGGTGGCGCCGGACTGGGCCGGGGTGGCGCCTGTGGTTGCTCGGCGTTGGAGCTCGTCGAGCAGGTCTTCGCGTGAGCGCCCGCGGAGGAGCAGCAGGACGAACGGGTCGTCGTCCAGCAGCCAGGCCATCTGGTACGACAACCCGGCGGCGTGCTGGCAGGGCAGCTCCCAGGCGTCGCACGTGCACGACGGGTCGAGGTCCCCGATGCCCGGGAGCAGTTGTACGCCGGCGTCCTCGGCTGCGCTCACGAGATCGTGCGGCATGTCACCGTCGAGCAGCGCCGCGATGTGACCGGCCCGCGAGCCCACCTCGTCGAGGAACCGGTTCCAGTCGTCGTCGGACAACTGCTCGACCGTCACCGCCGACTCGTACCGATCCTCCGGCGCCTCGACGATCGCCGCGATCCGGCCGGGGCTGACGGAGATCGTGCCCACCTGCCCCGAGTTCGCGAACCGGCGGCCCTTCTTCAACTGGCCGTTGTCGAGCGACGTGTCCTCCATCGCCTGCACCCACGCCCGCGCCCACCACGACCGCCCGCGCGTACTCCGCCCCCGCTGAGCCGGAAACGGCGCAAACCCCTTCGCCGCACTCATCGCACCCCACCCCGCACTCGCTCGACGGTCGCCGGCAGCAACTGCGCTCCAGCCTCGGCCGTGCTCACCAGGCCGACCAGCAGTTCGGCGCTCATCGTGCACCACCTCGCAGCTCCACCAGGTCGGCGAGCTCGGCATCGGACAGCTCGGTCAACGCCGCCTCGCCTGCGGTCAGTACGGCGTCCGCCAGCGCTCGCTTGCTCGTCAGCATGGCCGCGATCCGGTCCTCGATGGTGCCCTCGGCAATCAATCGGTGGACCTGCACCGGCCTCGTCTGGCCGATCCGGTACGCCCGGTCGGTCGCCTGGTCCTCGACCGCCGGATTCCACCACCGGTCGAAGTGCACGACATGATCCGCCCGCGTCAGGTTCAGCCCGGTCCCGGCGGCCTTCAGTGACAGCAGGAACACCGGCACCTCACCGGCCTGGAAGCGCTCGACCATCTCCTCCCGCTTCCGCACCGGCGTCCCGCCGTGCAGCAACTGGGTCCCGACGCCGCGGTCCGCGAGGTGCTGCTCCAGCAGGCGCGCCATCGCGACGTACTGCGTGAAGATCAGTACGGCGCCGTCCTCGGCCAGGATCGTGCTGAGCAGTTCGTCCAGCAGCTCGAGCTTGCCCGAGCGCCCGGCGAGCTTCGCGCCAGTGGGTTCCTTCAAGTACTGGACCGGGTGGTTGCAGATCTGCTTCAGCCCGGTCAGCAGCTTCACGATCAGCCCGCGCCGCGCCATCGCGCTGCTCGACCGGACCTCGTCCATCAGCTCGCGAACAGTTGCCTCGTACAACACCGCCTGCTCGCGAGTGAGCGACACGGTCTGGTCGGTCTCGGTCTTCGGCGGCAGCTCGGGCGCGATGCCCGGGTCGGACTTCTTCCGCCGCAGCAGGAACGGCCGGACGAGCGTCGCCAGGCGGTCGGCGATCTCCTGGTCCTTGTCCGCCTCGATCGGCGTCGCCCAGCGGCTGCGGAACGTCGCGAGCCGACCGAGCAGCCCGGGCGTCGTCCAGTCGAGGATCGCCCAGAGTTCGGACAGGTTGTTCTCGACCGGCGTACCGGTGAGCGCGACGCGTGCCATCGCGGGGACCGTGCGCAGCGCCTTCGCCGTACCGGACGACGGATTCTTCACGTGCTGCGCTTCGTCGGCGACGAGCAGTCCCCAGCGATGCCCGCCGAGCTTCTTCGCGTCCCGGCGCAAGGTCCCGTACGTCGTCAGCACGAATCCGGTGTCGGCCTCGTCGAGCGACCGGCTCGTCCCGTGGAAGCGGCGGACCGGCGTACCGGGAGCGAACTTGTTGACCTCGCGCTCCCAGTTCCCGAGCAGGGACGCCGGGCAGACGACGAGCGTCGGGCCGGCGGTGGCCTCGGACTCCTGGCGGTGCAGGTGCAGCGAGATGAGCGTGATCGTCTTGCCCAGACCCATGTCGTCGGCGAGGCAACCGCCGAGGCCGAGCGACGTCATCCGGGCCAGCCATTGCAGGCCGCGCAGTTGGTAGTCGCGCAGGGTCGCCTGAAGGGCGGCGGGGGCTTCGTGCGGATCGTCGGAGCGGTCGGGATCGGCGATCCGGGCGCGCAGGTCGTCGAGCCACTTCGTCGGCGTGACCGCGACGTGCTTGCCGTCGATCTCGGCGGTGCCGGTGAGCGCGGCGCTGAGCGCATCGATCGGCGTGACCGGCTTGAGGATCCGCTCGCGCGCCTTGCGGGCGACTTCTGGGTCGACCAGCATCCACTGGTCGCGCAACCGGACCACCGGCCGGGTCGCCTCGGCGAGTCGGTCCATCTCCTCGGTGCTGAGCGGGTCGTTGCCGAGAGCAACCTGCCAGCTGAAGTCGAGGGTGCTGTCGCCGCCGAAGAAGCTGGGCAGGTCCGACGGGGGAGTGTCGGGGGTGGTCGTGATCGCGGCGCGGGCCATGAGCGCGCGGCCGAGGCTGCGCGGCCAGTGCAGGTCGATCCCGGCCGCGGCGAGTCGCTGGGCGCCGGTCGCGAGGAGACCGGCGATCTCCTCGTCGGTCAGCTCCATCTGATCCGGTACGGCGGCGTCGAGCAGTTGCTGCAGGGGATTCCAGACGCGGGCAGCGCGGCGGATCGCAAGCGTCGCGTCGATCCTGGCGCGTGGGCCGAAGCCTGGTACGTCGCCCGCCCACACCTCGGCTGCGTCGCGGACGAGCGTCGGATCCTGCAGGCTGTGCAGCTGCACATTGGCGCGGAACCCGAGTTCGTCGCCCTCGATCAGGTCGATCCGCAACGAGATCCGTACGCCTGTGTCGAGTCCGGCGGACACCTCGTCCGCCCACGACCGCAACCGCTCGGCCCGCTGAGGTGCCTTCGCGGTGAACAGATCTGTCCCATGAGCCTTCGCCGCCGCAGCCGACCGAGGCATCCCGTCGGCCACCGCATCCAGAAAGGCTCGAACAAGATCCTCAGCCACCGGCAAGCGCAAGTCGCCGCTCAGCCCGCCCGCCTCGGCGCCGGTGTGCGGGGGGAGCGGGACGGACCTGGCTTCCGGCGGCATCGCCTCGGCGAGCTGCAGGACGCGCTCCACGTCGGGCTGGTCGTACGGGCCGACCCGCCAGGCGTCGTGGCCGGCGGGGGAGACCCCAGGAAGCAACCGTCCGCGGGCAACCAGCTGGAGCGCGACCAACGAGACCGCACCCCAGAAGCCGACCGACGCATGGGCATCGGGACTCTTGCGGGCTCTTCCCAACAGGGCAACGGCCTCGCCGACCGGTAGCTCCATCGCGCGAACTACTTGTGGTTGTAGACGTACGGAAGCTGCAGTTGATGATTGCTGCTCACCGTTGATCGGTGCGACCACCTGGAGGTCGACGTGCTCGCCGATGCCGAGGGGCAACGGCTCCGCGTCTGGGGACCAGAAGGCAACAGTCCCCAGACGTGGTGGATCGGCCGGCCGGAACACCGCCACCAGACGAGCAATCTCAGCCGAAACGCCAACCGCTACTACCAACCCCGTACCTTCCTCGAGCTACATCCCGGCCGAACCCCAGCTGCCCTACGACGCGCCGACCACCACCACCTCGTCCTCGGCCGGCGGCTGGTCGAACTGGGTCCGGTACAGCTCCTCGTAACGACCACCGAGCGCCAGGAGTTCCGTGTGGGTCCCGCGCTCGACCACGACCCCGGCTTCGATCACCAGAATCAGGTCGGCCGCCCGGATCGTCGACAGCCGGTGCGCGATCACCACCGCGGTCCGCCCGGCCAGTGCTTCGGCCAGCGCCGCCTGGACAGCAGCCTCGGACGTCGAGTCCAGCGCGGCGGTCGCCTCGTCGAGGATGACCACTCGCGGCTGCGCGAGCAGCAACCGGGCGATCGTCAGCCGCTGCCGCTCACCACCCGACAGCCGGTATCCGCGCTCGCCGACCACGGTGTCCAGCTGGTCCGGCATCGAGTGGATCAGGTCCTTGAGCCGCGCCCGCGTCAACGCGTCCCACAGATCCTCTTCGGACGCCTCGGGCCGCGCGAGCAGCAGGTTCTCCCGGATCGAGTCGTGGAACAGGTGCCCGTCCTGGGTCACCATCCCGAGCGTGTCCCGCAACGACTGCGCCGTCACGTCCCGTACGTCGGTGCCTGCCAGCCGAACCGCGCCGGAGTCCACGTCGTACAGCCGCGGAATCAGTTGCGCGATCGTCGACTTGCCGGCTCCCGACGTACCGACCAGGGCGACCATCTGCCCCGGCTCGGCGCGGAAGGTGATCCCGTGCAGCACCTCTTCGCCGCCGCGGGTGTCGAGCTTGGCGACCTCTTCGAGCGAGGCCAGCGACACCTTGTCGGCCGACGGGTAGGCGAACCGTACGTCGTCGAACTCGACCGCGACCGGCCCCTCCGGCACGAGCCCGGCGTCGGGCTTGTCCTGGATCAGCGGCTTCAGGTCGAGCACCTCGAAGACCCGCTCGAAGCTGACGAGCGCGGTCATCACCTCGAGCCGCGCACTCGCGAGCGCGGTGAGCGGCGCGTACAGCCGGGTCAGCAGCAGCGCCATCGCCACCACCGTTCCCGCGTCGAGCTGGTCGCGCAGCGCGTAGAACCCGCCGAGCCCGTAGACGACGGCCAGCGCGAGCGCCGAGACCAGCGTCAGCGCGGTCACGAAGACCCACTGCACCATCGCGGTCCGGACGCCGATGTCGCGCACCCGGCTCGCACGGTCGGCGAACTCCTTCGACTCCCGCACCGGCCGGCCGAACAGCTTCACCAAGGTCGCGCCCGGCGCCGAGAACCGCTCGGTCATCTGGGTGCTCATGGTCGCGTTGTAGTTGGCCGCTTCCCGCTCGAGCGACGCCAGCTTGGTGCCCATCCGCCGGGCCGGGATCACGAAGACCGGCAGCAGGATGAGCGCGAGCACGGTGATCTGCCACGACCGGCTGAGCATCACCACGAGGGTGAGGACGAGCATCACCAGGTTGCTGACGACGCCGGACAGGGTGTCGCTGAAGGCGCGCTGGGCGCCGATCACGTCGTTGTTCAGCCGGGAGACCAGCGCGCCGGTGCGTGTCCGGGTGAAGAACGCGATCGGCATCTTCTGGATGTGGTCGAAGACCGCGGTCCGCAGGTCGAGGATCAGGCCCTCCCCGATCCGCGCCGACAGCCAGCGCGTGAACAGGCTGATGCCCGCCTCGGCGACCGCGATCACCGCGATCAGCCCGGCCAGCCACACCACCGTGCTGACCGCCTTGCCGTCGACGATCGCCTCGACGACCTCACCGGCCAGGACCGGGGTCGCGACGGCCAGGACGGCGGCCACCGTGCTGAACACGAGGAACGCGATCAGCAGCCGGCGGTGTGGACGCGCGAAGGCGAGGATCCGCTTCAGCGTCGCCTTGGAGAAGGGACGTTTCTCTTCTTGCGCGTTCATCGCGTGGTACAGCGAGTTCCACGCGGTCATTTCCATGCTCACGGCGATACTCCGGAGTCGCTCGGTCGGCCAGGGTGTGCCGATGGTCTCGCGGACCACCGACACTTTCCGACGACGCTAGAACCTCGACCTAACTAGAGGTCAAGACGCCGTCTTACTGGGTACGCTGTACGGGGTAGTCGTGGAGTGTAGCCAGTCGGAGAGAATCACGCACATGAATTCCGAGTACAGCGGTGCCGGCGATCCCGCGAAGAGCCTGGAGCTGCTCTGGGGACTGCAGTCCAAGCCGACCCGCGGGCCGAAACCCGCGCTCACCGTCGACCAGGTCTGCGCGGCCGCCGTACGGATCGCGGACGCGGAAGGCCTGACCGCGCTGTCGATGCGCCGGGTCGCCGACGAGCTCGGCGTCGGCGCGATGACGCTGTACCGGTACGTGCCGGGCAAGGCCGAACTGCTCGACGTGATGCTGGACAGCGCGTACGGCGAGTTCCCGCGCCGCCCGGTCGACGGCGACTGGCGGGCCAAGCTGCAGGAGGTCGCGCTGGAGAACCGCGAGCTGTACCTGCGGCACTCGTGGCTCCTGTACGTCGCGAGCAGCCGGCCGCCTCTGGGCCCGGGCCTGATGGCGAAGTACGAGTACGAGCTGGAAGCGGTCGAGGGGATCGGGCTGACCGACGTCGAGATGGACGCCGCGATCGCGCTGGTGAACGGGTACGTGCACGGCGCCGTACGAAGTGCTGTCGACGCCAAGCAGGTGATCCAGTCGTCTGGTATCACCGACAAGGACTGGTGGCTGGCGCACGAGCCGTTGCTCGAGAAGATCGGCGACGCGCAGAAGTTCCCGCTCGCCAGCCGCGTCGGCACGGCGGTCGGGCAGGAGTTCGACGCCGCCTACGACTCCGACTACTTGTTCACTTTCGGACTGAACAGGGTGCTGGACGGCATCGCCGCTCTGCTGAGGGATAAACAGTTGTGAGTGAGTACTCACTCAGTTAGTCTCGGCCGGGTGAGTCCACGAGCGACCCCGATGCCGCCCGACGAGCGCCGTGCCGCGATCGTCGCCGCTGTGCTGCCCCTGCTGGAGGAGTACGGCACCGATGTCAGCACCCGGCAGATCGCCGAGGCGGCCGGTGTCGCCGAAGGCACGATCTTTCGCGCCTTCGGCAGCAAGGACGCGCTGATCGACGCCGCGATCGGCTCGGCCTTCGAGTCCGGGCCGCTGATCGAGGCGCTCGCGCAGATCGACACGTCACTGCCGCTGCGGGAGCGGCTGATCGCCTCCGTCGAGGTGAGCCAGTCCCGGCTGCGCAGTGTCTTCCGGCTGCTGCTGACGATGCGGATGCACCGGCCGCCGGACTGGAAGAGCGATCCTGACGAAGAGTTGCGTCGCAAGGCCGAGGCGGAGCGGGCCAGTGCCGTGTTCGTCGACCTGATCCGGCCCGACGCCGAAGCGCTGCGGTTCTCGCCCGAGGACGTCGCGCACCGGATCCGGATGATCACCTTCTCCGCGACCCACCCAATGATTTCGGACGGTCGGCCGATGACCGCCGAGGAGATCGTCGACTTCGCGCTCGACGGTGTCCGCCTTCACCACCTTGGGGATCTCTGATGCTACTTCGCCTGTTGCGCACGCACCTGCGTCCGTACGTCGGCAACCTGTCCCTGGTGGTCGTCCTGCAGTTCATCGGGACGATCGCCTCCCTCTACCTGCCCAGCCTGAACGCCGACATCATCGACAACGGCGTGGCCACCGGAGACACCGGCTACATCGTCCGCACCGGTGGCTGGATGCTCGGGGTCAGCCTGGTGCAGATCGTCTGCACGATCTTCGCCGTGTACTTCGGTGCCAAGACCGCGGCGCTGTTCGGCCGCGACGTCCGGGCCGCCGTGTTCCACCAGGTCGGCAGCTTCTCCGCGCGCGAGGTGAACCAGTTCGGTGCGCCGACGCTGATCTCGCGCAGCACCAACGACGTCACCCAGGTCCAGATGCTCGTGGTCATGTCGACCACGATGCTGGTGGCCGCGCCGATCACCATGGTCGGTGGAATCGTTGCCGCGGTCCGCGAGGACGTCGGGCTGTCCTGGCTGGTCGCTGTCGCCGTACCGCTGCTGGCCGCCTCGATCGGCCTGATCGCCAGCCGGATGGTGCCTCAGTTCCGCAAGATGCAGGTGAACATCGACGGCGTGAACCGGGTCCTGCGCGAGCAGATCACCGGCATCCGCGTGGTCCGCGCCTTCGTCCGCGAGCCGCACGAGACCGAGCGGTTCGGCGAGGCCAACGCCAACGTGACCGACACCGCGATCCGCGCGGGCCGGTTGATGGCCCTGGTCTTCCCGGTCGTGATGCTGATCCTGAACGCGTCCAGCGTGGCCGTGCTCTGGTTCGGCGCGTCCCGGGTGGAGAGCGGCGCGATGCAGGTCGGTCAGCTGACCGCCTTCATCAGCTACCTGATCCAGATCCTGTTCTCGGTGATGATGGCGACCTTCGTGATGATCATGGTGCCGCGGGCCTCGGTCTGCGCCGACCGGATCACCGAGGTGCTGAACACCGAGTCCTCGGTCCGGCCGCCGGTCACTCCGATCGGCGCGTTCACCGGCCAGGGCGAACTGGTTTTCGAGAACGCCGGCTTCCAGTACCCAGGTGCGGCTGAGCCGGTTCTGCAGGATCTGAGCTTCTCGGCAGCGCCTGGGCAGACGACGGCGATCATCGGCAGTACGGGCGCGGGCAAGACGACGCTGCTGTCGCTGGTGCCGCGCCTGTTCGACGCGACGACCGGCCGCGTGCTGGTCGACGGCGTCGACGTACGGGAGATCGAGCCCGAGCAGCTCTGGAGGCGGATTGGCCTCGTCCCGCAGCGGCCGTACCTGTTCTCCGGAACGGTCGCGAGCAACCTGCGGTACGGCAACCCGGAAGCGACCGACGAGGAGCTCTGGCACGCGCTGGAGATTGCCCAGGGCAAGGACTTCGTCGAGGCGATGCCGGAGCGGCTGAACGCGCCGATCGCGCAGGGCGGCACCAACGTCTCGGGTGGCCAGCGACAACGACTGGCAATCGCGCGGGCGCTGGTTCGCCAGCCCGAGATCTACCTGTTCGACGACTCGTTCTCGGCGCTCGACCTGGCCACCGACGCGCGGCTGCGCGCGGCGCTGGCACCGGTCACCGCCGACGCCTGCGTGGTGATCGTCGCCCAGCGGGTGTCCACGATCATCGACGCCGACCAGATCATCGTGCTCGAGGACGGAGCGGTGGTGGGCCGAGGTACTCACGACGAGTTGCTCGATAGCTGTCCGACGTACGTCGAGATCGTCGAGTCCCAGCGCGCGGCGGAGGAGGCAGCATGAGCGACACGACAACCGCGGCCGCCGACGAGCCCACCGAGGGTGGCGCCGTGACGGTGAAGGCGACCGAGCGACCGACGACCGGCCGCGGGTTCGGGCCTCCGGGAGGCATCCCGGGGGACAAGTCGATGAACTTCGGTCCGTCGGCCAAGCGCCTGCTGCGCAGGCTGCGGCCGCACCGGATGCAGGTGGGCGGCGTGATCCTGCTGGCGATCGCCAGTGTCGGGCTGTCCGTGCTCGGGCCGAAGCTGCTCGGGCGGGCGACCGACATCATCTTCGCCGGCGCGATCGGCAAACCGCTGCCGAAGGACCTGAGCAAGGAGCAGGTGATCGAGGGCCTGCGGGCCCAGGGCAACAACCGCGTCGCCGACCTGCTCGGCGGGATCGATCTGGTCCCGGGCGTCGGCATCGATTTCGATGCCCTGCGCAACGTCCTGCTCCTGGTGCTCGGCCTGTACGTCGGGGCGTTCTTCCTGTCCTGGATGCAGGGCTACATCCTGAACGGCGTGGTCCAGCGGACCGTCTTCGAACTGCGGTCCGAGCTCGAGGACAAGCTCAACCGGCTGCCGCTCAGCTACTTCGACGGCGCGCCGCGCGGTGAGCTGCTCAGCCGGGTCACCAACGACATCGACAACGTGTCGACCAGCCTGCAGCAGACCCTGAGCCAGCTGCTCACGTCGCTGCTGACCGTGATCGGCGTGATCACGCTGATGTTCGTGGTCTCGCCGCTGCTGGCGCTGATCGCGCTGGTGACGATCCCGATCTCGATGATCCTGACCGCGCTGATCGCGAAGCGCTCGCAGGCCCGGTTCGTCGCCCAGTGGCGGCACACCGGTGCGCTGAACGCGCAGATCGAGGAAGCCTTCACCGGCCACGAGCTGGTCAAGGTGTTCGGCCGGCAGAAGGAGATCGAGGCGAGCTTCGCGACCAAGAACGAGGAGCTGTACCAGGCCTCGTTCGGGGCGCAGTTCATCTCCGGGCTGATCATGCCGTCGATGATGTTCATCGGGAACGTGAACTACGTGGTGATCGCCGTGATCGGTGGCCTGCGGGTGGCCTCGGGCACGATGTCGCTGGGCGACGTACAGGCGTTCATCCAGTACTCGCGGCAGTTCACCCAGCCGCTCACGCAGGTCGCCTCGATGGCGAACCTGCTGCAGTCCGGGGTCGCCTCGGCCGAGCGGGTCTTCGAGGTGCTCGACGCCGAGGAGCAGGTGCCGGAGGACGAGACGCCGGAGAAGGTCACCGAGGCGCACGGACGGGTCGAGTTCGAGCACGTGTCGTTCTCGTACAAGCCCGACGAGCCGCTGATCAGCGACCTGTCGCTGGTCGCCGAACCGGGCATGACGGTCGCGATCGTCGGCCCGACCGGGGCCGGCAAGACCACGCTGGTCAACCTGGTGATGCGGTTCTACGAGCTGAACGGCGGCCGGATCACGCTCGACGGTGTCGACATCACCGACCTGACCCGGCACGACCTGCGGTCCCGGATCGGGATGGTGCTGCAGGACACCTGGCTGTTCGGCGGGACGATCCGCGACAACATCCTTTACGGCAACCTGAACGCCACCGAGGAGGACATGCTGGCCGCGGCCAAGGCGACGTACGTCGACCGCTTCGTCCACAGCCTCCCCGACGGCTACGACACGGTGATCGACGAGGAAGGCAGCAACGTCAGCGCCGGTGAGAAGCAGCTGCTCACCATCGCGCGCGCGTTCCTGGCCGACCCGCAGCTGCTGATCCTCGACGAGGCCACCAGCTCGGTCGACACCCGGACCGAGGTCCTGGTCCAGCGCGCGATGGCAGCCCTGCGGTCCGATCGCACCAGCTTCGTGATCGCCCACCGCCTGTCCACCATCCGCGACGCCAACCTCATCCTGGTGATGGAGAACGGGTCCATCGTCGAGCAGGGCACCCACACGGAGCTCCTGGCCGTCGACGGCGCCTACGCCCGCCTCTACAACGCCCAGTTCACCGCGGCCGTGGTCGACCACGACGGCGAACAACCGGCTCCCACGCCGGTCCCGCCGGTCCCGACCACAGCCCAACTCCTGGCCGACGACGAGGACGAGTCAGCCCTCACGCCGTAGCCCTCACCGCAGGCGCCGCCCGCCCAGGGCGGCGCCTGCGGGTTTCCTGTGGATAACTTCCGACGCGTTGTCACCCGATGTGGGGTACTTGGTGCATGCCCACTGAACGCCCGGAACCGGCCCGCCACCGGGGCCTCGCCGTGGCCCGGCACTTCGGCACCAAGCTCGGGCTCACCGAGGACCGCGACTTCACCACGTTGTACGACGCCTACACGGTCACCTACGACTTCGCCGCGCCGTTCGTCGTCAGGATCGCCGACGACATGCTGGCTGACCTGCGCGACGATGTCGGGTCGCGGCGGACCGATCGGGTCCTGGCCCTCGGGCGCGATGGACACAGTCTGGCGATCGCGATGCGCCGGCTCGAGCCGGCCTTCTACCAGCGGCACGTGTCGAACCTGGTCGTTTCGCGCGCTCTGGTCGAGAACGCGTTGCAGGATCTCGAGCGCCACACGAAGCAGCGGTTCGCGCAGGTGGACGGCTATCGACGGGTGGCGCCGAGGGTGGATCCGGCGG
Organism: Kribbella endophytica; assembly: GCF_054781295.1. Classification (NCBI taxonomy): domain Bacteria; kingdom Bacillati; phylum Actinomycetota; class Actinomycetes; order Propionibacteriales; family Kribbellaceae; genus Kribbella; species Kribbella endophytica. Next base: position 354,292 of record NZ_BAAGUR010000004.1, on the reverse strand, counting down.
ACACGGTCGGTGGCTTTCGGGTGCTGAGTGAGTACCTGCACGCGGGTGGCGTCCCGGTCGGCAGATCCCGAAGCCGGGTGACGGTGTTCGACACCAGCTTCAAGGGCACGGTGCAGGAACTGCTCGGGGCCGTGTACCCGAACACGACCTTCACCGGGCGGTACGCGATCTTCGGCGAATCGCCGCATGATCCCCATCCGGGCAGCAAGAAGGGGTACGAGGTCCACCTGCGTGCTGCCGAGACGCGGCAGGGCAAGCCGTTCTACGAGCTACCGGCGGACGAGTCGAAGACCTTCGCGCACCAGCTGGCCATCAACGCCGTGGAGGAGTTGCTGGACGGGCCGATGGCGACGGCAGTAAGGATCGCCGCTGGCCGGCCTGTGCAGACGGGGCAGCGCCATCAGCCGGAGCTGTTCCTGGGCCTGAGCCGCGGCCGGATCTCACCGAGGCTTCGATCGCTGCGGGTGCGTGAGGGCGTCAAGGTGGTGAATCTGTATGCGATCGCGGACCGGGCCAATCACACGGCCGCGTTGCGGGACGCGGGCCGGGACTACCGGACCGGGCTGGAGACCGGTGTCACGCGGTACCGCCGCGAGATTCGGGCGTGGATCGGTGGCGGCGAGGTTGATCCGAGGCTCATGGAGTTCCTCGACTCGTTCGTGCACCGGGGCGACAAGCAGCACGCGGAGTTGCTCGAGCGGACCTTGCAGAAGGCTCGGCTGCCGGAGCCTCGGGCCGAGGCGATCTGGGCGGCGTACGACCGTTGCGGTGACGAAGACAAGCAGGTGTTCGTACAGAATGTCCTCAACTCAGTACAGACGGGCGGAGATGTGCATGGGCGGCAGCCGGGGCGACGGGGACCCGATCGAGGAGTGGCTCGCGATCGTGGAGACGAGCGAGAGCTTTGAGGAGTTCGGGGACATCGGCGATGCACCGGGTGGGCCTCCGCCTGCGGTCGGGCCGCCTGCTGTCGCGTTCGCGCCGATGATCGTCGACACGGATGCGGGTGGGGATCCGGACGACTCGGTGGCGATTGTCGCTGCGGCTCGGAGTGTGCCTGAACTGGCGTTGGTGGTGACCAGCGACGAGTACGGCGGGGAGCGGGCGCGGTTCGTTCGGCATCTGCTGAATCTGGCCGGGCGGCCGGAGGTGCCGGTGGTGGCCGGGGCGGATCTGCAGGACGAACCGTTGTACTTCGTGGACGGGCTGTTTCCGCAGGACGTGCCCAAGCAGAGCGAGGATCTGGTGGGCGCGGTGGAAGCGGTGTGCGCGTCCACGCCGGGGCCGGTGCGCTGGGTCGGGATGGGGCCGCTGTCGAACCTCGCCGAGTTGCAGGACAAGCGCCCCGAGTTGGTCGCGAAGATGGTGGTCACGCAGATGGGTGGCGCGGTCAACTACCGGGATCCGTCCCGGGCCGAGCACAACTTCCGGATGGATCCGGCGGCGGTGATCCGGATGCTGCCGGTGCTGGAGCTGTCCGTGCCGACCTTCGTGGTGTCGGACGTGACGTTCAACCCGGCGATGGAGATCCTGCCCGGGTCGCCGATCTACCAGAAGTGGACCGCGGCCGGGAGTCCGCCGTGGGCCTCGGTGCTGCGGGAGCACTGCGACCGGTGGATGGAGCGGTACCCCGGATCGATGCAGCACGACGCGTTGACCCTGGCCGCCGCCGTGCTCTGGCCGGGGGTCCGATTCGTTCGGCAACGGGTCGCGCTGGATCCGCTGGCCCGGATGAGACTCGATGCCGAGGGCATCGAGATCGCGATGTCGATCAGCGCCGACTACGAGGCCTTCATGGAGTGGCTGGAAGCTCGGGTGACCTGACAGGCCTTCACCGAGCGGTGGTGGAAGCGCGCGCCGCCTGACGGGTCGTCAGTTCGGCACGGTGAGGACGAGTTTGCCGAGGTGGGCGCCCTTGTCGAGTTGCAGGTGGGCGTCGGCGACCTGCGAGAGCGGAAACGTTGCGGCGATCACCGGGGCGAATGCGCCGGTGGTGAGGCCGGCGGTGATGAAGGCTTCGGCTCGGGCGAGGCGGAGCGGGTCGCGGCTGGTCTCGTGCATGGTGTACGAGCGGAGGTTGAGGGCGGGGAGGCCCAGGTCGACGCCGGGGTACGGGGTGGGTTGGCCGCTGAGGGCGCCGTACAGGAGGAGGGTGCCTTCGGGGGCGACCAGGCGGGCGAGGTCGGTGATGCCGGGGCCGGCTACGGCGTCGAGGACCATGCGGACGCCTTGGTTGGCGGTCAGTTCGAGGACTCGTTCGGCGATGTCTTCCGTGTTGGTGACGATCACGTGGGTCGCGCCGTGGTCGACGAGGGCGGAGGCCTTGGCCGCCGTACGGGTGAGTGCGATCGTGCGGACGCCGAGGTGGTTGGCGACCTGGATGATCGCCAGGCCGACGCTGCTCGAGGCGGCGTTGAGGAGGACGGTGTCGCCGGGGCGGATGTCGCCGACCTCGACAAGTGCGCCGTACGCCGTGAGGAAGGCCATCCAGGTGGCCGCTCCGGTGATCGCGTCGACGGTGTCGGGGCGGCGGACGACTGCCGCGGCGGGGACGACGGCGCGGTCGGCGTACACGGGGTAGTCGTTCTGGGAGAACGCCGGTACGACGCTGACCGCGTCGCCTGGACTGAGATCGGTGACGCCGGGGCCGACGAGCTCGATCTCGCCGGCGGCCTCGGAGCCGAGCCCGGCGGGGAAACGCCGGACGGGCTCGATGTAGTGGCCGCTGCGGAAGAGGGCCTCGGCGCGGTTGACGCCGATCGCCTGCACGCGGATCCGCACCTCGCCTGGGCCGGGTTCGGCGATCGGATGCTGCTGCACTTGCAGCACTTCCGGGCCGCCGAGTTCGTGGAATCGCACGACTGTTGCCTGCTCGCTCGTCACCCGGATCAGTGAAGCGCGAAGTTTGATGGCTGTCAAACTATGATGAGTGTCGTACTATGAGGGTGTGAACGACGCACGGATCCCACCGCACCCGGAGCTCGGGGACATCGCGCTGCAGCAAGTGTTGGAGGCGATCGTCGACCCCGTACGACGGAGCATCGTCACGCAGTTGGCGCGGTCGACGGACGACATCAAGTGCGGTGGGTTCGACCTCAGTGTGAGTACGTCGACGGCCACGCATCACTTCAAGGTGTTGCGGGAGGCCGGGCTGATTCGCCAGTACTACTTGGGGACGTCGCGGTTGAACACGTTGCGGCGCGACGAGGTGGACCGGGTGTTCCCGGGTCTGCTGGACTCGATCGTCGCTGCCGAGTCCAGTGTTCGGGTGAACTAGCCGCGCGTCAGGCGGCGTACGGCGAGTTCGGCGAGCAGGGCGGAGCCGTCGGGGACGACCGCGTCGTCGAAGTTGGCCAAGGGGGAGTGGTTGTCGGCGGCGGCGTCCGGGTCGGAGATCGCGCAGGCGCTGAGGTTGAGGTAGACGCCGGGGACCTCGTTGAGGACATACGACATGTCCTCGGCGCCGCAGCGCGGGTTGACGCGTTCGCGGAAGCGGTCGGGGCCGAAGAGGTCGACGATCGTGTCGCGGGCGAACTCGTACTGCTCCGGGTTGTTGACGGTCACCGGGTAGCCGATCAGGTAGTCGACCTCGGCGGTCAGGCCGTGCGCGGCCGCGAGCGACTCGACCAGCTGGGTCGAGGTCCGCTGCACCTTCGCGCGGGTCTCCTCGGAGAACGTGCGGATCGTCGCGTCGAAGAACGCGTCGTCCGGGATGATGTTCTCCTTCGTGCCGCCGGCGATCCGCCCGACGGTGAGCACGACCGGGTCGAACACGTCGAACTGCCGGGTGATCATCATCTGCAGCGCGGTCACCAGTTCGCAGGCGACCGGGATCGGGTCCTTACCGCGGTGCGGCGTGGAGCCGTGCGTGCCCGCGCCGACGACGCGGACGTGCAGCTGGTCGGCCGCGGCCATGAACGAACCGGGCTTGCTGCTCCACATGCCGAACGGCTGGCCGGCGGATCCGACGTGCAGGCCGTACGCGTAGTCCGCGCGGCGACCGGCGGCGTCGAGCACGCCCTCACGGATCATGATCGGCGCGCCGCCCGAGGTCTCCTCGCCGGGCTGGAACATGAACACCACGTCGCCCGCGAGCTGGTCACGCATCGCGTGCAGGATCTTCACCGCGCCGAACAGGCCGGCGACGTGCAGGTCGTGGCCGCAGGCATGCATCATGCCGGGATGCGTGGACTTGAACGGTACGTCGGTCCGCTCGGTGACCGGGAGGGCGTCCATGTCGCCGCGGAGCAGGACGACCGGGCGGACGCCTTCGCTGGGTGCGGTGCCGCGCAGTACGGCGGTGACGGAGGAGAGTTCCTTGCCGAGCGTGATCTCGAGGTCGAGGCCGACGAGCGCTTCGAGAACGAGCGCCTGCGACTTCGGCAGGTCGAGGTCGTACTCCGGGACCTGGTGCAGCGCGCGGCGCAGCGCGACGATCTCGGGACGGAACTGCTCGGCGAGGTCGCGGGTCGTGCTGGTCACTCGGTGCCCTCCAGGAGTGCGATCAGGTCGGTCTGCTCGAACATCTTCGCGGTGTCGAGCGCGTTGGGGGATCCGGCAGTGGGGTCGGCGCCGGCGGCGAGCAGGGTGCGGACGATGTCCGGCTCGGCCTTGAAGACCGCCCCGGCGATGGGGGACTGGCCGCGGTCGTTCAGCCGGTTCACGTCGGCGCCGCGGTCGGTCAGCAGCGTCACGGTCGAGGGACGACCGTTGTACGCGGCAAGCATCACGAGAGTGTTGCCGGAGGCATCGGTCAGGTCGACGGGCACACCACCGTCGAGATAGGCAGCCAACCGCTCGTCCTCGCCGTTCCGAGCGAGATCGAAGACGAAGTGCGCTATTTCTGCGAGCTTCTCGGCGTCGGTCACAGGCCGTCCTTGGGGCCGACCTTCAGTGCCTGCATCACCCGCTGGGCGCTGCTGCCGAGTTCGAGGAGTTCTACCAGGTCGAGCCAGCGTTGCGGGTCGGCGACCTCGGTGGGCATCTCCGGGTGGTGGAGGTTGACCGGGGCGTCCGTCGCGACGGCGACGACCTTGGGGGCTACGTCGAGGTAGTCGCTCGCGTCGACGATCTTGCGCTTGACCGACGGGGACATCGGGGTCGACGGGTCGGCCGCCGCGGCGCGGATCTCCGCGAGGCCGCCGTACGCCGTGACGAGCGATGCGGCGGTCTTCTCGCCGACGCCCTTCACGCCGGGCAGGCCGTCGGAGGCGTCGCCGCGGAGCGTGGCGAAGTCGGCGTACCGGTGGGCGGGGATGTCGTACTTGGCGAGCAGCGCCTTCTCGTCGTACACCTCGGCCCGGCCGACACCCTTGGCCGCGGTGTAGATGACGCGGATGCCGCGCGAGTCGTCGATCAGCTGGAACAGGTCCCGGTCGCCGGTGACGACGTCGACCGGCATCGTCGACCGGTGCGACAGCGTGCCGATCACGTCGTCGGCCTCGTGGTCGGCCGCGCCGGCGATGGCGATGCCGAGCGAGTCCAGGCAGGCGCGGATGAACGGCACCTGCACCTCCAGCCGGTCCGGCACCTCCTCGACCTGCTCACCACCGGCGGCGACGTACTCGACCCGCTGGGCCTTGTACGACGGGATCAGCTCGACCCGCCACGACGGCCGCCAGTTGTCGTCCCAGCACGCGACCAGGTGCGTCGGGTGGTGGTTGTCGACCAGCCGCGCGATGAAGTCGAGCAGCCCGCGGATCGCGTTCGTCGGCGTACCGTCAGCCGCCTTCATGGTGTCCGGGACGCCGAAAAAGGCCCGGAAGTAGAGCGACGCGGTGTCGAGCAGCATCAGCCGCTGGGGTGTCTCAGCCATGGGGTGATGCTTTCATGCCAGCGGCCCGGGGCAGTAGGGTCACCTGCGTGGAGGACCTGGATCGCAAAATTGTCGCGCTGCTGGCGTCGGACGGCCGGATGAGCTTCACCGACCTCGGCAAGGCGACGGGCCTGTCCACGTCGGCCGTGCACCAGCGGGTCAAGCGGCTGGAGCAGCGCGGCATCATCCTGGGGTACGCGGCAACGATCGACCACTCCGCGCTCGACCTCCCGCTGACCGCGCTGATCTCGATCCGCCCGATCGACCCCTCGCAGCCCGACGACTCACCCGAGCGCCTCCGCGACGTCCGCGAGATCGAGTCCTGCTACTCCGTCGCCGGCGACTCCAGCTACGTCCTCATCGTCCGCGTCGCGTCCCCGGGCGCGCTCGAGGACCTCCTGGCCACCATCCGCGCCCGGGCCAACGTCTCCACGACGACGACGATCGTCCTCAGCACCCCGTACGAACGCCGCCCACCAGCTCTCTAGCCAGCTCCTCGGCGTACGCCGAGGCCTGCCGGTGGGACTCCTGCAGCGACGTCTCGTGCTGGGGGAGCAGGTGACGCAGCGGATCCATCGTGCGGGCGTAGGTGAGTTCGGGCGTGATCGTGCGGACGTCGAGCGCCATCAGGACCGGGTCACCCAGGATGGTTTCCAGGGTCGGGACCAGGAAGTCCTTGCCGTGCATCGGGGCGCCGGGGCCGTAGCCGCCGCCGCGAGCCGAGACGAGTACGGCGGGGCGGCCCTTGGTGGGCGACGGCTGGAGGCCGATGGTCCGGCCGACGATCATCACGTGGTCGAGCCAGGCCTTGAAGACCGACGGCATCGTGTAGTTGTACAGCGGCACGGCGAAGAGGTAGGCGTCGGCGCCGAGGAACTCCTCGACCAGGTCGTCCTGTACGACGGCCGCAAGCTTCTGCGCGAGGGTGTGGGAGTCCGGTGGGACGACCCGGGAGCTGATGCCGTCGGCATCGAGATGCCCGAGCGGCTGGGCGGCCAGGTCGCGGCGGACGACGTCGCCGGACCAGGCCTCGGTGAAGGTGTCGGCGACCTGGTTGGACAGGGAGTCCTCACCGGAGGCCGAGGCGTCGATGCGGAGCAGGTAGGACACGAGGCGGTGCCTTTCGATGGAAGGTGGTCAGATTCCGCAGCTGTCGGGGCCGCAGGCGCCCTCGCTGCCGCCGACGACCTGGAGGACGGGGTGGGTGTCGGTCCAGGCCTGGTTCATCGCGGTCAGTAGTTGGTCGAGGCCTACGGCGCCGGGGATGGCGTACTTGTGGTCGATGACGATGAAGGGGGCGCCGTGGGCGCCGAGGCGTTCGGCCTCGAGCTGGTCGGCGGCGACCGCGTCGCGGTAGCGGCGGGTGGTGAGGGCTTCCTCGGCGCCGTCCAGGCCGAGTTCGGCGGCGAAGGCGAGGACCTCCTCCAGCGTCCAGAACTTGCGGGCCTCGCCGAAGTGGGCGTGGAAGATGGCGGTCCAGACCTCGTTGCCGCGGCCTTGGGCGGTCGCAAAAGCGAGGAGTTCGTGCGCGTAGTCCGTGGGGCCGAGCGTTCGGTCGAGGGCGTGGTACGACGCCAGGCCTTCGGCGTGGGCGGCGGCCTCGATCGGGCCGAAGACGGTGGTCTCGGTCGACGCCGGCATGTTGTGCATCCGCAGCAGTTCGCGCTGGGTGACGCCTTCGCGCGGCAGGTCGGGGTGGAGCTGGATCGACCGGTGCACGATCTCGACCTCGTCGGCGTGCTCGAAGCGCTCCATCGCGAGGTGCAGCCGGTTGTCCATCAGGCCGCAGTACGGGCAGACGACGTCGGACCAGAACTCGATCTTCATAGGGGTTCCTCCTGATACTTACATTCTGTTCGTAACCCCACTGTGCATTAGAATCAGAGGGCTTACAAAAGGCACATTCATGTGCGTGGGAGGTTGCCGTGGAAGGCAGAAAGGCCCGGACGAACGTCCGGGCGGCCGTGCGCCGGGCGCCCGGCCCGTGCGAGCACTGGGGTGACCGGGACGCCGACTTCATCCGCGAGATCCTCGACCTGGTCGGCGACAAGTGGAGCGTGCTGATCATCGGCACGCTCGCCGACGGCCCGATCCGCTACTCCGACCTCGGGCACGCGATCCCCGGCATCTCCCAGCGCATGCTGACGCTGACCCTCAAGCAGCTGCAGCGCAGCGGAATCGTCAGCAGGACGGCGTACGCCGAAGTGCCGCCCCGCGTCGAGTACGCGCTGACCGACATCGGCACGTCACTGCTCTCGACCGTGCTCGCGATGGCCGCCTGGTCGGCCGACCACCACCAGGAGATTCGCCGCCGCCAGGCGACGTTCGACCAGACCGAGGCCTAGCCGGCAGCCGGCTCCTCAGAGGCCTCCGGGTCCTCAGGAACGACCGGCTCCTCGCTCGCCGTCTTCTGCGCCATGAACGCCGCGTACCCCCGCCCCGGCGTACTCCCCGGCTCGGTCAGCAACGACGTGACGGTCAGCCCGGCCGCCGCCAGCAACTCGGTGATCACCTCGGGCCGGTACAAGTACGCCGTGTAGCTCACCGCAACGCCGTACGCCTTCTCCGGCTGCAGCGTCTCGTCCTGCCCGGAGTGCGTCCCGATCAGCACCCGCCCACCCGGCCGCAGCACCCGCGCGAACTCGGTGAACAGCCCGGGCAGCTCCTCGCGCGGGATGTGGAACGTCGAGTACCACGCCAGTACGCCGCCGAGCTCGCCGTCCTTGAACGGCAGCTCGGTCATCGACCCGACCTCGAACGTCACGCCCGGGTAGTTCTTGCGCGCCAGCTCGACCATCTTCGGCGACAGGTCGATCCCGGAGATGTCGCAGCCGACGGCCTTCAGGAAGCCCGTGGTCCGCCCGGCGCCGCAGCCGAGGTCCACGATCGGGTCGCCGGTCAGTTCCGCGAACGCCGTCAGCATCGCCCGCTCGATCGGGTTCCCGGCCATCCGGTCCTTCACCAGCTCGTGGTACGCGTCCGCGACGTTGTCGTACGACGACCTCGTGGCGGCAAGGTGTTCAGTCACCGCGACAGATTAGTCGCTCCCCGTAGCGGCTCAGTACCCGCCCGCGTCGACGAGCTGGGTGTCCACGCCGAGCACCCGGATCTTGCCGCCGCCCTTGGCCGGTACGGCGAGCGCGACCTGGTACTGGGTCGTGCTGGTGAGCGCGTTGTCGTACTGCGTCGTACTGAACGCCGACTGCAGCGACGTCCCCCACGAGAACGAGAAGCCGGGCTGAGTCTCCAGCACGTAGGCGTTGCTCAGGGTCGCGAAGACCAGTGCCTCGCCCGAGGCCGCGACGAAGGTGGCCGGCGGATTGGGGAGGGTGACGGTCGCGGAGACCTTGCGGATCGCCTTCGCGTTGTTCGAGGCCGGTTGCTTGCTCTTGGCCACATCTGCCAGCACCGCGTTGACGTCCGGCGACGGCGCGAACTGTGCCGCCTGGGGGGCCTTCGCGCCCGCGGTCAGGTACTGCGCGAACGCCTTCGCCGCGGCCTCCGGAGCCGCGACGAGCTTGGACGAGTCCGCTTTGGTCGCTACGCGAAGTCCAGTGAGGTCCGGGATCTTCGTGGTCGTCCTGGGCGCCGCCGAGAAGGTCTGGATCCACGGGCTGCCCGCGGACTCGCGCTCCCACATCCCCAGGTGCGTGTGGTCCTTGGAGCTGGAGAGCCCGGAGAAGGTGACGAACGACATCGGGTATCCGCCGTACGACGGCGCGCCGATCTTCGGCGCGGTGTAGCTGAACGGCCCGTCGACCTTCTTGCCGGCCTTGTCGGTGGCCCGGCCGATCGTGTAGCCGGCCTGGCTGGCGCGCAGCAGCGGCCCGGACTCGATGGTCGCGATCAGCTTGTCGTTGCGGGCCTTGTTGGCGGCGTTGTTCACGTCGTTGTAGTGCTTGATCACCGCCGTCGCGCTGTCCGCGGTGATCGCCGGCCGGGTCAGGCTGTCGACGGTGTCCGTCGCAGGAATCGCCGAGCAGCCGGTCGCCAACGCCAGCACGAGCGGCACGGCCAGCACCCGCCGGACCTGCCCGCCGCTTCCCGGCCCGCTGCCGAACTGCCCGGCGCCGACCGGCTGGTCGGGAGTCGCCGTCGTGGTTGCCGTCGGCACGCTCTGCGGCTTCGAGCTGCCACCGCGCCGGACCATCAGCAGGACCCCACCAGCAAGCAGCAGCAGCCCGACGACCAGAATCCCCAGCCCGGCCAGGAAAGCCCCGTTGAGCTCGATCCCGAAGTCGGCTCGGACATCCAGCGCCTGCTTGCCGTCGGCCCGCAGGATGACGACGTCGTACGGCCCGTCCTCGATCGGCCACGCGATCGACTGCGTCCCGGGACCGTTCGCCTTCGCCGACCACCAGTCCAAGGAGTTCGGTGCGGTCAGCGGATCGGTGGTGCCCTTGCGCTCCTGCGTCGTCAGGGCGATCGGGTACTCGACCTGCGCCAGCGACGTGTACGCCTTGTTCTTCAGGTAGCTCGCGACGTCCAGGTCGCGGGCCACTCCGACGAACACCGGCGAACCGTCCGCCGAGTGCGCCTTCACGTGCAGCGTCGGCCCGTGCCGGTCGAGCAGGTCGGGGGTGCTCGCGATCGCGAGTCCCTTGCTGGTCAGGGTTTGCTCCCCGGCGTACACCGTGTCGTCGGGACCGACGAGCCAGAAGGCCGTGAACGCGCCGACCACGGCGACGGCCAGGCCGAGCAGCGCGAGCAAGAGGCCGAGCAGGAACCTGACAAAGCGCACAGCGAACTCCCGGGAACGAGCAGCCGGCCCCGAGCCGGCTGATTCGTCCGCCGACGCTAGCGGTTGCCGGGAGCACCGACCTTGTCGCGGGTCGTTCGTTGCAGGAAGTTGCAGAACTGTAAGTCTTCCGCCAGTGCCGCTGACCCCTGTGCGGCGGCACCGGCGGAAGCCGATCAGGTGCTGCGCGATCAGACGATGGGCAGCAGCTTCTGGGCTTCAGCGGCGGCGCGGGAGGCCGCGGCCTGCTCGGTGGCGGCGGCGATCGAGTCGCCGGCGTGGGTACGCCACCAGTCCTGACCTTCGGCGGGCAGGGTGTCGATCGGGTCGTAGTACTCGTAGGTGCGGTTCAGCGCCTCCGGGTCCTGCTGCTCGATCCCGGTCCGGTAGTTCTTCTTCCAGTACGAGATGCCGCGCACCTCGTCGTACTCGGACAGCTGGTGCACCCAGCGCTTGCCGACGTACGGGACGTCGCAGACGATCCGCGGCGTCGCGAAGCCGGGCAGGTAGCCGAGGATGCCGTGCTGCAGGTGCTGCGCGTCCTTGACCGAGACCCGCCAGTGCTCGGAGAACGGGATCATGTCGCACATGTAGAAGTAGTACGGCGTGATGGTGGCGCCGTCGAGCAGCGCGAAGCACAGGTCGAGCAGCTGCGGCACCGAGTCGTTGACGCCGCGCATCAGCACGCCCTGGTTGCGCACGTCGCGCAGCCCGGCCTCGAACATCGCCTTGGTCGCCTCGGCCACCAGCGGCGTGACCGACTGGGCCGCGTTCACGTGGGTGTGCATGGCAACCATCACGCCACGCTGCCGGGCGATGGTGGCGACCCGCTCGACGCCGGTACGGACGTCGTCGGACAGCCAGTGCTGCGGCATGCCCATCAGCGCCTTGGTGGCCAGCCGGATGTCGCGGATGTTCTCGATCTCCAGCAGGCTGGTCAGGAACGCCTCCAGCCGCGGCCAAGGCATGTTCGCCACGTCGCCGCCGGACACCACGACGTCCCGTACGCCGGGGTTGCGGCGCAGGTAGTCGAGCATGTCGTCGAGGCGCTGCTGCGGCTTGATCGTGAACTTCAGCTTGTCGATCACCGGCGTCGAGTTGCCGACCAGGTCCATCCGGGTGCAGTGCCCGCAGTACTGCGGGCAGGTGGGCAGCACCTCGGCCAGGACCTTCGTCGGGTAGCGGTGGGTCAACCCCTCCGTGGCCCACATCTCGTGCTCGTGCAGCGAGTCGCGCGTCGCGTGCGGGTGCGACGCCCAGTCCGTCCGGCGGTCCGTGAACATCGGCAGCATGTAGCGCCGTACGGGATCCGCGTAGAAGGCCTCGGTGTAGTCCGCGGCACCCTGAGGGACGATCGTGTTCAGCATCTGCGGCGGGAGCAGCATCGACATCGTCGCGCGCTCGGCCTGGTCGCGGGACAGGTCCTCGTAGACGCGCTCCTCGAGCAGGTCGCCCATGACGTCGCGCAGCTGCTTGACGTTCTTCACGCAGTGCGAGCGCTGCCACTGCACCGAGCGCCACTCCTCGGCGGTGACGTCCTTGAAGCCCGGCATCCGGGTCCAGTCGGGCTCGACGAGCTCCGTCCGGGCGTAGGCGTACGGCTGGCCGTCGGGGACGGTCAGCTCCGGGCTGATCAGATCGGTCACAGAAGTCCTCCGGGGGCTCCACGGGCGATGCGGTCTCATGTGAGGATAGCGATAGAACTTCCCTCAGATCCAACAGTACGCCGCAAGAATTCCTTTGCAGACCCGGAATCAGTAGTATTTTGCCCGGCTCATCCCCGAGCCGCGAACCCTGGAGGCAGCGTGTCGTCGAGCCCCGTCGGACTGCACCGCGTGATCGAGCCGGCCGGTGTGCTGCCGCAGGCGGCGGCCCGGCTGGACGCGCATCCCGAGTTGTGGCCGGATGAGATCCGGATCGCCGTCGAGCGGCTGAACCTGGACGCCGCGTCGTACCGGCAGTTGGACGAGGCGCACGGCCACGACGGCGAGGCCGTACGGCGGGCGGTGCTGGAGATCGTGGCGGCCCGCGGCAAGATGCAGAACCCGGTCACCGGGTCGGGCGGCATGCTGGTCGGCGTCGTCGACGAGGTCGGGCCGGAGTCGCCGCTCGGCGTGAAGCCGGGGGACCGGGTCGCGACGCTGGTCTCGCTGACGCTCACCCCGCTGCAGATCACCGACGGGCTGCGCCGGTGGGACGGTCGCAGCGAGCAGGTTCCGGCCGAGGGGCACGCGATCCTGTTCGCCCGGTCGATCGTCGCGAAGCTGCCCGACGACCTGGCCCCGGAGCTGTCGCTGGCCGTGATGGACGTCTGCGGCGCGCCCGCGCTGACCGCGCGCGTGGTGCGCGAGTATGTCGACAAAGGCATAAAGCCTGTCGTGTCAGTAATTGGCGGCGCAGGGAAATCCGGCTCGCTCGCGCTGGCCGCGGCCCGCCGTTCCGGCGCGGCGCGCACGATCGGGATCGTGCCGGTCGAGGTCGAGCGGGAGCGGCTCGTCAATGCGGATCTGGCCGACGTCGTCGCGCTGGCCGACGCCCGCGACCCGGTGGCTCTCGCGACCGCGGTCGAGGAGTCCGGGGGACCGGCGGACATCACCGTGGTCTGCGTCGACGTACCGGGCTGCGAGCACGGTGCGGTGCTCGCGACGGCGTCCGGCGGCACTGTGATCTTCTTCTCGATGGCGACCTCGTTCTCGGCCGCCGCGCTCGGCGCCGAGGGGCTCGCGGCCGACGTGACGATGCTCGTCGGCAACGGCTACGTGCCCGGTCACGCCGACTACGCGCTCGAGCTGCTGCGCTCCGAGCCGGGTGTCCGGCGACTCTTCGAAGGCCGGCTGAAGGCGGAGGGGCAGGATTAGCCCTGTGCGCACACTTCTGACGAACGGTTCCGTCTACTCACCCGCCGACCCCCACGCGACTGCGATCGCGTTCGACGACGGCGTGGTCACCTGGCTCGGCGACGACAGCAGCGCCTCGTCGTACGCGAACGGCGCGGACGAGGTGATCGACCTCCAGGGCAAGCTCGTCACGCCCGCGTTCGTCGACGCCCACGTCCACACCGCGCAGACCGGCGCCCTGCTGACCGGCCTCGACCTGGTCGGCACGACCAGCCTGACCGAGGCTCTCGACCGCCTTGCCGCATTCGCAGGCACCCTGCCGACGGACGCCGTGATCGACGGCGCCGGCTGGGACGAGACGAAGTGGCCCGAGGGTAGGCCGCCGACGTCCGAGGAACTGGACCGCGCCGGTGGCGACCGCCGGGTCTACCTGTCCCGCGTCGACGGCCACTCCGGTGTCATCTCGTCCTCCCTGGCCAAGGCTATCGAGGGACTGGAAGGTCAGGCCGGGTACGACGCGAGCGGGCGGGTCGAGCGCGACGCGCACCACGCCGTACGGGACGCGTTGAGCGAGCTGGTCGGACCCGACCAGCGGCTCTCCGACGCGCGGGCGGCCGTGAAGGCGATGGCCGAGCGGGGGATCGGCGCGTTCCACGAGATGGCGGCGCCGCACATCGGTCCGGTCTGGGAGCTGCCGCTGGTCCGCCAGGCCGCGGACGAATTGGGGCTCTCGGCAACCTTGTACTGGGGTGAGCTCGGCGTCTTCGACAACCTGACGCAGTACGGCCTCGCCGGGCTGGCCGGTGACCTGAACGCCGACGGCGCGCTGGGTTCGCGGACGGCCGCGCTGCGAGCGCCGTACGCCGACCGCGAGGATCACCGCGGGCACGCCTACCTGACGGCCGAGCAGATCGCCGAGCACGTGATCGCCTGCACCGAGAAGGGCGTCCAGGCAGGCTTCCACTGCATCGGAGACCTTGCCCTCGACAACATTTCCCGCGGCTTCGAGCTGGCCGCCGAGAAGGTCGGAGTACCGGCCCTGCTCGCTGCGCGGCACCGGCTGGAGCACGTCGAGATGCCGGACGCGGCGGTCGTCGCGACGCTCGCGAAGTGTGGCGTCGTGGCCAGCGTGCAGCCGATGTTCGACGGGCACTGGGGTGGTCCGGACGGCATGTACGCCGAGCGCGTGGGCGACCGCTGGGAGGGCATGAACCCGTTCGGCACGCTGCAGCGCGCGGGCGTCGTCCTGGCCTTCGGGTCGGACTCGCCGGTGACCTCGCTCGGCGGTTGGGAAGCCGTTCGTGCGGCCGCGTTCCACCGGACCGAGTCGGAGCGGATCACCGTGCGGGCCGCGTTCCAGGCTCACACCCGTGGCGGCTGGCGGGCGGCCGGGATCGACGACGCGGGCGTGCTCGCGCCCGGTACGGCGGCGACGTACGCGGTGTGGGAGATCGACGCCGACCTCGTCGTCCAGACGCCGGACCCGCGGGTCGCGGCCTGGTCGACTGACCCGGGCGCCGGCGTACCGGTACTGCCTGATCTGAGTGACGAAGCTGTTGTCCCGAGCTGCTTGCGGACCGCCGTCGGTGGTCGGCTGGTGTACGAATCCGAAGGATGGTCCCAGTGACCCGTGCTGTGAAGAAGCTCGACCTCGATCCGGTCACCGTCCGGAAGGCGCGCAGTCTGGCGCGCAAGGCCGGCAAGCCGATCGTGAACATCGCCAAGCAGCACACGACGGTCTCGGTCGAGCGGGCCGTGCTGCGGCTGGCGGGCCTGGCCGGTGCGGACTCCGAGGGCATCCCGTGGGTGAACCGGCTGGCCGACACCGTCCGGGCCGACGTCGGCCTGGAGCACGGGCTGGCGCTGCCGGTGTGGGACGCACTGGTCCGCGGCGAGGCCGAGGACCTGTCGGTGCTGGCGCAGAAGGCGGCGTCGGGCTCGGTCACGTTCCGGCTGCCGGAAGGGCGGGACGCCGTACGGGCTCGTGCCGCGGCGCGGAAGGCCGCGGCCGGCGGGATGAAGAAGGTCGACGGGCGGCGCCGTGAGCGGGACCGGCTGATCGCCAAGCACGGCGACCCCGAGCAGCGGCCGTGGATCTACCTGATCGTTGCCACCGGCGACATCTACGAGGACATCCCGCAGGCCCAGGCGGCCGCGCGGGCCGGCGCGGACATCATCGCGGTGATCCGGTCGACCGGGCAGTCGCTGCTCGACTACGTGCCTGAGGGCGCGACCCGCGAGGGTTTCGCCGGGACGTACGCGACGCAGGAGAACTTCCGCCTGATGCGCGCGGCGCTGGACGAGTCGTCGCGCGAGCTCGGCCGGTACATCCGGCTGACCAACTACGCGTCCGGGTTGTGCATGCCGGAGATCGCGACGCTGGCCGGGCTGCAGCGGCTCGACATGATGTTGAACGACTCGATGTACGGGATCCTGTTCCGCGACATCAACCCGATCCGGACCTTCGTCGACCAGCGGTTCAGTCGCCAGATCCACGCCCGTGCCGGGATCATCATCAACACCGGCGAGGACAACTACCTGACCACCGCGGACGCCGTCGAGGCCGCGCACACGGTGACGGTGTCGCAGCTGCTGAACGAGTACTTCGCCAAGGAGGCCGGGCTCGAGGACTGGCAGCTCGGGCTCGGGCACGCGTTCGAGATCACCCCGGAGATCCCGGACTCGTTCCGGATGGAGCTCGCGCACGCGATGCTGGCCCGGCAGCTGTTCCCGGACGCGCCGCTGAAGTGGATGCCGCCGACCCGGCACATGACCGGTGACGTGTTCCGCGGCTACCTGCTCGATGGGTTCTTCAACCTGGTCGGCGCGATGACCGGGCAGGGCATCCTGCTGGTCGGGATGATGACCGAGGCCGTGGTCACGCCGTGGATCTCCGACCGCGACCTGGCGCTGCAGAACGTCCGGTACGTGTTGGGTGCCGCGGGCAAGCTTCACGAGGACTTCCATCCCGCGCCGGACGGCTTCATCGCGAACCGGGCGCGGCAGGTGCTGGCCGAGTCGATCGACCTGCTGGACCGGATCGTCGACGAGGGCCTGCTGAACGCGATCGGTGACGGCACCTTCGGGCTGATGAAGCGCCCGCAGGACGCGGGCCGCGGCCTGGAGGGCGTGGCCCGCCGGTCGGCGGCGTACTACAACCCGGCGATCGAGCTGCTCGAGGAGGCGCAGTGAGCATCATCAGGCCGTACGGCGACACCACCGGCGACGGGATGGTGCAGATGTCGTTCACGCTGCCGGTCCCGCACGACAAGCGGGCCGAGGGCGCCGCGGTGCAGCTGGCCAACAAGATGGGGATGGACCCCGCGCTCGTCGTGCACGCGAAGCCGATGGGTCCGGACTTCACCTTCTTCGTCGTGTACGGGCCGGTGAACCACCTGGTCGACACCAGCAAGGTCGAGGTGATCGAGCGCGACTACCCGCTGCTCGCGCCGAAGGACGCGAACCTTGCCATCCGCAAGGGACTGCGCCGCCGGCTGACCGTGGTCGGTGCCTGCATCGGGACCGACGCGCACACCGTCGGCATCGACGCGATCATGAACATCAAGGGGTTCGCGGGGGAGAAGGGCCTGGAGTACTACCGGGAGCTGAAGGTGGTCAATCTCGGTGCGCAGGTCGCCGTACCGGAGCTGGTTCGGCGGGCCAAGGCCGAGAAGGCGGACGCGATCCTGGTCTCGCAGGTGGTCACCCAGCGCGAGGCGCACGTGCTGAACACCAAGGAGATGTCGGCCGCGTTCCGCGAGGCCTATCCGGAGGAGACGCGGCCGGTGTTGGTTGCCGGTGGCCCCCGTTTCACCGAGCAGATGGCCGGCGACCTCGGGGTCGACCGGGTCTTCGGTCGCGGTACGACGCCGGGTGAGGTGGCCAGCTACCTGGTCGACGTACTGGTGACGAAGCGGGTCCGCACCCCGAACAGGAGAAGCGCATGAGCAACGCCGAGGTCGGTCTGTCGGTCACCCACCGCCGGTACGTGCCGTACAGCCACGCGCACTACGCCGGCCATCTGGTCGACGGCGCGTACGTGCTCGGCCTGTTCGGCGACGTCGCGACCGAGGTCTGCATCGTCGCCGACGGAGATGAAGGATTGTTCGCTTCGTACTCCGATGTCCAGTTCTTGCAGCCCTTGCGAGCCGGCGACATGGTCGAGGTGACGGCAACGATCTCCCGCGTCGGCACCCGCAGCCGCGAGCTCGACTTCGCCGCGTACGTCGTGTGCCGCGGCCGGCCGGACAAGTCCGAGTCGGCGGCCGAGGTGCTGCCCGAGCCGCTGCTGATCACCCGGGCGACCGGAACGGTCGTTGTCCCGGTCGCGTGACATTTAGTTGCCCAGGGTAACGATGACCTTGCGTGCCGAGACGGCTCTGTAACGTGACTTCGGTTTCCCAGGGCCGTTATTCCCTTGAGGACAGCCGAAAGTGTTACAACGCCTTGAAGGAGGCGGCGCAGAGGTTGACACCACCGCTGCGAGCGAGCATCGTTTTGGGAGTCGTCAACGTTCGTTTTTCCAACGGACACACAAAGTTCGGCCACCGGATGATCCCGCGACGCTGACCAGGCCAGTGCCAGGCCTGAGTCGACGGGGGCTGAGATCGCCGGTGGACAGCCCCCCGCGGGGCAGAGGTGGAAGAGGTTCGGCGCCCAGTAGACAACAGCCGGGCGGCTCGCATCCAGCGGGTCCGCCGGTTGGTCCGAAGGGCGGCCGAGCCTCTTTCCTCTCTCAAACGAGCGCAGCCTCTCTCTTGCCTGACAGTGGCCTTTCGAGCCGCGTCGGTGCCGTAACACCATCACGACACCTCTGCGTCACCGACCGGATCTCTTCCGGGTGCTCCTACGTTGTACCGTCGTGCGCACCGGCAGGTGCCGGGCGGTGAGGCGAAGGGGACCCGAGTGGACCGGTTGAAGGCTCTGGCACGGCTGGTGCCGAGGATCGTGGTGGCGGTCGGCGCGGGCGCCCTGCTGGGTCTGGCCTTCGAACCGCACGACCACCCATGGCTTGCTGTGGTCGCCGTACCGCTGTTCCTGGCGGCGCTGAACGGCGTCTCGGTCAAGGGCGGCATCCTGGTCGGCGCCGGCTTCGGCATCACGTACTACGCCGTCCTGGTGCCCTGGCTCAGCGTCATCGGCGGCGACGCCGCGATCGCGCTGGCGATCCTCGAAGGCCTCTTCTACGCCGTCTTCGGCGCGCTCGCCAGCCAGGTGCTCAAGCACAAGCTGTGGATGCTGTGGATCCCGTGCCTGTGGGTCGGCACCGAGTTCGCGACCGCGTCGGTGCCGTTCGGTGGGTTCCCGTGGGGCCGGCTCGCGTGGGCGTTCTCGGATTCGCCGCTCGGCAAGCTCGCGTCGCTGGTCGGCATCGCGGGGCTGAGCTTCGTGGTCGCGCTGCTCGGCGTCTTCGCGTACGCCGTACTGCGTCGCAAGAGTGCCCTGGGTCTGCGCGTCGTCGCGCTGGTGGCCGGTGTCGCGATCGTCGGTGGCAGTTCGCTGATGACGCTGTCGACCGGCGGCAACGGCAAGACGATCACCGCGGCGATGGTGCAGGGCAACGTGCCGGGCAAGGGCCTGGAGTTCCTCGGCCGGGCCCGGACCGTCACCAAGAACCACATGAACGCGACGCTGGACCTGCAGCGCCAGGTCGAGGCCGGTACGCAGGTCAAGCCCGACCTGGTGATCTGGCCGGAGAACTCGACCGACATCGACCCGTACAAGGACGCCGAGACCCGGGCGGACATCGAGGCGGCCGTGAAGGCCGTCAACGTGCCGATCCTGGTCGGCGCGGTGACCGAAGGCCCGGGCCCGAACGAACGACAGACCACCGGCATCGTGTGGGACCCGGCGAGCGGCCCGGGGCAGCGCTACGCGAAGCGGCACCCGGTGCCGTTCGGTGAGTACATCCCGTTCCGCGACCAGCTGCTGCCGTACATCAAGCGGCTGGAGATGATCGGCAGGCAGACCGCGCCCGGCGTGGGTCCCGGCCTGATGCCGATCAACGGGGTGACGTACGGCGACCTGATCTGCTTCGAGCTCGCTTACGACAACGTGGTCTCCGACCTGGCCAAGGGCGGCGCGCAGGTTCTGATCGTGCAGACCAACAACGCGACGTACGGCGGGACCGGGCAGCCGGAGCAGCAGTTCGCGATCACCCGGATGCGCGCGATCGAGACCGGGCGGACCGTGCTGATCGCGTCGACGTCGGGCATCTCGGGCGTCGTCGGGCCGGACGGGAAGGTCGAGCACAAGTCGGGACAGTTCGTGCCGGACGTGTACGTCGCGTCCGTTCCGGTGCGCGACGGGCAGACCCTGGCGACCCGGCTCGGCGGCTGGCCGCAGTGGCTCTTGACCGGCCTGGGGATCATGGGAGCAGTACTGGCGCTGGCCGCGCGACGTCGGGGCCGTCCGGTCGATCCGGGAACCCCTCCGGCGGCGACCCCCAGCACTGAGAAGGTACCGGTCTGAACGATCGGTGAGGCGGTAGGAGAGGTGCACGATGAGCAACGTGTCCGGTAAACCAGTGCGCAAGACCCGAGGCCTGCCCTGGTTCGTCGCGGCGGCGTTGCTGGTGGTCCCGATCGTCGAGATCTACGTGATCATCCAGGTCGGCCAGGTGATCGGCGGCTGGCCCACGGTCGGACTGCTGCTGGTCGAGAGTGCGCTCGGCGCGTGGCTGATCAAGCGCGAGGGCCGGCGGGCGTTCGCCGCGCTGAAGACCGCGCTGGACACCGGGCGAATGCCCGGCAAGGAGCTGGCCGACGCGGCGCTGCTGCTGGTCGGCGGCACGCTGCTGCTGACGCCGGGGTTCGTCACCGACATCTTCGGGTTCTTCTTCGTGCTGCCGTTCACCCGGCCGCTCGCGCGTCGGGTGCTGTCGGCGTTCCTCGGCCGCCGCATCGTCGCCCAGCTCGGCGGCAACCCGATCACCGGCTTCATGCCCGGCACCTACCGCCCGCCGACGGCCGACCAGGCCGAGGGACAGCGGCAGCGCAACGACGACAACGTCGTCCAGGGCGAGGTCATCGACCCGGATCATCCTCAGGACAAGTGACGGACATCACTTCGTCGTACCGGGTCTGAACACAGCGAACGGGCCGTTCCGCGACATTGCGGAACGGCCCGTTCGAGCTTGCTGTGGGTCAGGCGGTGCGCTTGCCCGTGGTGTTGCGGGCCCGGTGCAGGTGCGCCGGACCGATCTCACCGTTGCGGAGCAGCTGGACGCGCTCGGCGAGCAGCTCCTCGAGCTCGGAGATGCTCCGACGCTCACGCAGCATGTCCCAGTGCGTACGAGCGGGCTTCTCCTGCTTCGGCTCCGGCTTCTCTCCGGTCGAACGGGCGGCTTCGCTGCCGCAGTGGGGGCACTCCCAGATCGCGGGGACCTCGGCGTCGTGCGCCATCGTCACCTCGACCACGTGACCGCGCGGGCAGTCGTAAGTGATCATCTGGCGCGGCGCGAACTCCACACCACGGTCGTCCTCGAAGCTGACCCCACCCAGCCCCGAACCACGCAGAACGCGATTAGACATGTCAAACCTCCGAGATTTCGTCATCCGTACCAACGGTCGGCCAGTGCGGATCATTCCCATTTTGGCATGCCCGAGGCCAAGGTACGCACCTGACAAGCCCGTCGTGACCCGGTGTCATCGTGTGTTCACAGTTGACTGTGTGTCCCGTACCACACTCTGAAACGCGCAACCGCATTCACAGCCAGTTGCCAGCTTTCCCAGATCCATTCCTCAGCATGTCTCCCTAGCGTCTGCGTCCATGGTCCTCCCACGCCACAAACTCCGTGGCCTCAGCCTGCTCAACGTGGCCCTGGTGGCGGTGGTGGTGGCCGTTGCCGTCGCCGCCTACCTGCTGTTCTTCCGGGACGAGTCCGAGGCGGCCGGTACGACGCGCCCGAGCGTCGCCGTCGCCCGCGGAGAGGTGGTCGCGAGCGTCAGTTCCAGCGGCACCCTGCAGAGCTCGCAGTCGGCGGCACCGCAGTTCGCGACGTCGGGCACGGTCACCGCGGTGTACGTGAAGGTCGGCCAGGTGGTCGCGAAGAACGCGGCGCTGGCCAAGATCGACCCGGCGCCGGCCGAGCGCCAGGTGCGCATCGCCGAACAGAACCAGATCGCCGCCGCCAACTCGGTGGACGCCGCCTCGGAGTCGCTCGACGACGCCGAGCAGGCGGCCGAGGACGCGGAAGAGGCAACAGCGACGCCGACGACGAGCACCAGTCAGGCGTCCGGCCAGGGCCAGACCTCCGGCGCCGGCCAGACCCAGGACCCGGCCATCGCGGCGACCAATGCGAAGGCGAGCTTGGCCCGGGCGAAGGCCGACAAGGAGCAGGCCGACCAGAACCTGGAAGCTGCCCAAGCGGCGGTCGCCGCGACGACGCTGCGGGCGCCGATCGCCGGCACGATCACCGCGGTGAGCGGTTCGGTCGGGTCCGTCGCGGGGAGTGGGAGCTCGAACTCGACCGGAGGTTCAGGGGCCGGCGCCGGCACGGGCGCGACGACGACCTCAACCTCTACCTCAGGCTTCGTCGACCTTGCCGACCTGAAGGCACTGCAAGTAGTTGCCGCGTTCCCCGAGGCGGACGCGATCAAGATCAAGGCCAAGCAGTCCGCGACCGTCACGCTCAACGCCGATCCCGGGACCACGCTGACGGCGACGCTGGTGTCGGTCTCGCCGACTCCGACCACCACCAACGGCGTCGTCTCGTACTCCGCGACGTTCAGCCTGGCGAAGCTTCCGGCCGGCGCGCGGATCGGGCAGACGGCGAACGTCGCCGTACAGACCGCGAAGGCGGCGAACGCGCTCTACGTGCCCAGTACGGCGGTCGTGACGTCCGGTACGACGCACACGGTGACGCTGGCCGACGGGACCAGTCGCGAGGTGCAGGTCGGCGTACAGGGCGGGAGCTTCACCGAGATCAAGTCCGGGCTGGACGAGGGCGAACAGGTCGAGCTGCTGCAGGGTGCCGTCGGAGCGACCGGTGCCGGGCAGGGGAGGACCGGGCAGTTCCCGGCCGGTCAGGGCGGTCAGCTGCCCGGTGGCTTCGGCGGCGGTCAAGGCGGACAGGGTGCGGGAGCGAACCGTGGCCGCTGACGCCCTGATCGAGATCCGGGACGTCTCGAAGACGTACGGCGCGGGCGAGACCGCCGTGCACGCGCTGCGTGGAGTCTCCCTGCAGGTGCACGCCGGCGACTACGTGGCGGTGATGGGCTCGTCCGGCTCGGGCAAGTCGACGTTGATGAACATCCTCGGCTGCCTCGACGTCCCGAGCCGTGGCGAGTACTGGCTGGACGGGACGAACGTCGCGCGGCTGTCCGAGGACCAGCAGGCCCTCGTCCGCGGCCGCAAGATCGGCTTCGTCTTCCAGTCGTTCAACCTGATCCCGCGGACCAGTGCCTTGGCGAACGTCGAACTGCCGCTCACCTACGCGCATCTGCGTCGTACAGAGCGCCGCGCACGAGCGCGCCGGGCGCTGGAGCTCGTCGGACTCGCCGACCGCGAGGACCACCGCCCGAACCAGCTCTCCGGCGGCCAGCAGCAACGCGTCGCGATCGCCCGTGCCCTCGCGACCGGTCCGCGGATCCTGCTCGCCGACGAACCCACCGGCAACCTGGACGCGCACTCGACCGACGAGGTGCTCGGCATGTTCGACGCGCTGAACGCCGAGGGCCGGACGGTCGTGGTGATCACGCACGAGGACGAGGTGGCCCGGCGCGCCCGGCGGCTGATCCAGGTCTCCGACGGCCGGATCGTCGCCGACGAGGTGACGCGCTGATGTCACCCCGCGACCTGTTCGGGGCCGCGCTGCGCGGTCTCGGCGCCAACAAGCTGCGTTCGCTGCTCACCGTGCTCGGCGTCTCGATCGGGGTCGGCGCCGTCATCGTGCTCGTTGCGGTCGGCAACGGCTCGGGCCGGGCCGTGCAGGACCGGTTGGAGGCCATGGGCACCAATCTGCTGACCGTCTCGTCATCCGGTGGAGGCGGCGGCTTCGCCCGCGGTCAGGCCGGTCCGTCAGCCCAGCAGTACGCGCTGACGACGGACGACGCTTCGGCGCTGGCCGACGACCGCCTCGCGCCAGACATCGCCGCGGTAGCGCCCGTGATGACCAGCACCGGTACGGCGACCAACGGCGACACCAGCTACACCGTCAACCAGGTGATCGGTACGACGCCCGAGTACCTGCCCGCGACAAACACTCCGGTTGGGACCGGCCGCGCTTTCACTCAGCAGGACGTGGACTCCTCGGCGCGGGTGATCCTGCTCGGCCAGACCGCGGCGAGCGAACTGTTCACCCGGCCGGCGGCCGCGGTCGGGCAGACGGTCAAGCTGGGCGCGGTCGACTTCGTCGTACTGGGTGTGCTGGCGAGCAAGGACAGCACCGGGTTCGCCGACCCGAACGCGGCGGTCGTCGTACCGATCAGCACGTTGCGATCGACGCAGGCCGGGTACGGCGCGCTGAACCAGATCGTCGTCCAGGCGTCGAGCAAGGACCGGGTCGACGTCGCGCAGGCCGAGGTGACCCAGTTGCTCGCGGCCAGGCACCAGGTCCCGGCGACACAGACCTCGCCGTTCCGGATCACGAACTCGGCGCAGATCCTGCAGACGAGCCAGGACACCGCCGCGACGTTCACCGCGCTGCTCGCGACGGTGGCGGCGATCAGCCTGGTGGTCGGCGGGATCGGCGTCACCAACATCATGCTCGTCACCGTCACCGAGCGGACCCGGGAGATCGGGATCCGCAAGGCGCTCGGCGCGCGGCGGCGGGCGATCCTCGGTCAGTTCCTGATCGAGGCGACGCTGCTCAGCCTGATCGGCGGCGCGGTCGGCGTGGCCGTGGCGCTGGTGGTCAGCCGGTTCGAGCTGGCCGGCGTACGGCCGGTGCTGGTGCCGTCGTCGATCGCGCTCGCGTTCGGCGTGTCCGCGGCCGTCGGGCTCTTCTTCGGCAGCATGCCGGCGCACCGCGCGGCCGGTCTCCGTCCCATCGATGCCTTGCGGCACGAGTAAGAAAGGTTTGTCCATGAGCAACCAGACTCCCGACGACTTCGCCCAGATCGGGTCCGACCAGGAGGTCGAGGAGGCGCTGAAGCCGAAGAAGACGCTCAAGTTGCCGGTGGCAACGGCCGTGCTGAGCGGCGTCGTCGTCCTCGCGATCGGGCTGGCGGGCGGAGCGGGCTTGCACGCGGCCTTCGCGTCCGACAGCCCGACGCCGCAGGCCGGGCGAGGTGCGGGTGGGTACGGCGGCTTCCGCGGCCAAGGCGGGGGACAGGGCGGTCAGGGCTTCGGCGCTGGCGCCGGGAACGCGGCGGTGGGCACAGTCGTGTCGGCGGCGGACGGCAAGCTCGTCGTGAAGACCCAGAACGGCGACGTCACCGTGAAGCTCACCGGCGACACGTCGTACGAGATCAGCAGCAAGGGCGCGGCCACGGATCTGAAGGCGGGGGAGCAGGTCGTCGTCAGCGGCGAGACAGCCGACGGCACACTCACCGCACGCACCGTCCGCCAGGGCGACGTACCAGCCGGCGGGTTCGGGCGGAACCCGAATTCCTCCGCGTCGCCGCGCTGAAAACAGCCTCCTCCGAGCCTGGTCGAATCGGCTCCGCGCCAGCCTGGTGCGGAGCCGGTTTGGTGCCGGGGCGTTGACGGGGTTCTTTGGAAAGCGCTATCTTGCGACGAAATGAGGCGCAGAAAGTACAAATTCGCCTCTTCGTCGACAGGAGAAGACGGCATGCGCAGCTCATGGAGACTCGTCGCCGCGGGGGTGACGGCTGCTCTGGTGGTGGCCTCTTGCGGGACGTCCGGCGCTGGTGAGGTGGCTCAGGACCCGTCGGCTCCGCTGGAGCTGTGGGTTCGGACCACGCCCGGCGGGGACGGCGAGAAGGGGATGAAGAAGCTCGCCGCGGCGTTCTCGTCGGTGAGTGGGCAGAAGGTCGAGGTGACCGCGATCTTCGACGACTTCGAGACGAAGCTGTCGCAGCGGGCGGCGCAGAAGGATCTGCCGGATCTCGTGCTGAACGACTCGTCGCAGCTCGGGACGATGGTCAGCCAGGGGATCGTGCGTGAGGTCGACCTGGGCGCGGTCAAGGGGAGCGATCAGCTGCTCGAGGCGGCGCTGGCTGCCGGACGCGCGGGGGACGGGAAGACGTACGGCGTGCCGTACTCGGCTCAGGCGAGTGCGCTGCTGATCCGGAAGGACTGGCGGGCCAAGGTCGGGCTGCCGGTGCCGGCTTCGTGGTCGGCTCTGGCTGAGCTGGCCAAGGCGTTCACGACGCAGGACCCGGACGGGAACGGGAAGGCCGACACGGCGGGGCTGGCGGTGCCGGGGTCGACGAAGCGTGGGTACGCGTCGTGGTACTTCTCGAACTTCCTGTGGGCGGGTGGTGGTGACTTCATCGCAGTGCAGCCGGACGGGAAGTTCAAGCCGGCGATGAGTACGCCGGAGTCGGTCGCGGCGACGACGTGGTTCCGCGAGCTGGCCTGTACGGCGAAGGTCGTGCAGCCGGGCGCCGCGACGATGGACACGCCGCCGACGAATGAGACGTTCGAGGCTGGTCGGGCGGGGATGTACGTCGTCGGGCCCTACTTGCTGCCGCGGTTCGACTCGGCGCTGGGCAAGGACAAGTACGAGGTCGTGCCGATGCCGGCCGGTCCGAAGGACGCGACGGTGCTCGCGGAGGGCGGCAGCGTGTACTTGATGGCCGGCTCGGCGAACCGCGCGGGCCAGGACGCCTTCGCCGCGTTCGCGATCTCTCCTGAGGGACAGAAGCTGGGCATGGCGGGGGAGAAGGCCTTCATCGTCCAGCTCCCGGTGAACAAGTCGGTCGACATCACAACGGTCCGTCCCGACCCGCGGTGGAAGGTGTACGCCGACGCCTACGCGGCGCACGGTCGCTACGCCCCGTCGATCCCCAACTGGACCGCCGTACGCCAAGCCTCTGCGGACACGATCAACGCACTGATCGCCGACTGCAGCCTGAACGTCGGTGAGGAACTGAAGAAGTTGGACGGGAAGCTCGGTGAGGCTCTCAACCAGCAAGGCATCGCCGCGTCATGACAGCTCAAGTAGTGACCCGAGTTGGCGTTGTCGTCCGCGAAAGGGTGCGGACACGGCGGGGCGGGCAGTGGTGGGTGCCCTGGGCGTTTCTTGCGCCTGCTCTTGTCCTCTTTCTGTACTTCAAGTTCATTCCGATGGCTCAGGCCGTGGTCATGTCCGTGCAGGACGTGAAGCCTTATCTGGGGAACACCTGGGTGGGGGCGGCCAACTACTCCGAGGTGTTGGGATCGGAGGGGTTTCGGGCGGCGGCGTGGAACACCGTGGTGCTGGCGGTGGGGCAGACGTTCGGGTCGATGGTGCTGGGGTTCGGGCTTGCGCTGCTGGTGGAGGGGCAGACCCGGAAGCTGAGCTTCATCCGGTCGGCGGCGTTCCTGCCGGTGGTGGTGCCGTTGGCGGTGGTCGCCGAGTTGTGGCGGATCATGTACCACCCGACGGCCGACGGGCTGATGAACCAGGTGATCGGGCTGGTCGGGCTCGGGCCCTCGGGGTTCATCAACCACCCGGACAGCTCGCTCGCGTCGATCGTCGTGACCGGGATCTGGCGCGGGGCGCCGTACGACATGATGATCTTCCTCGCCGGACTGGCCGGGATCGACCGCGGGCTGTACGAGGCGGCGACCGTCGACGGCGCGTCCACGCGGCAGCGGATCCTGCACGTCACGCTGCCCGGGCTCCGGCCGGTGTTCGCGATCCTGTTCGTGCTCGCCGCCGTGCGCGGGTTCCGGAGCTTCACCGAGGTCTTCCTGCTCACCAACGGCGGCCCGAACGGCTCCACCGAGGTCGTGATGACGCTGATCTACAAGCTCGGCCTCGAGCAGAACCGCCTCGGCGTCGGTTCGGCGGGCGCGGTCCTGCTGTTCGCCGCGACGCTCGTCCTGACCGTCTGCGTCCAGTTGCTGCGTCGAAGGAGAGCCGCATGAGCGCCGCCACAGAGACCGCCCTCGGTCTCACCGAACGCACCGGCCTCGGCGCCAAGCTGATCAAGGCCGTCGTCTACACCGGCCTGTTCGTCGTGTTCGCCGGTCCGTTGCTCGCACTCCTGGTCAGCTCGTTCAACCACGTGTCCGACCCGACCCAGCTGAGCGTGATCCCGCGCAGCCCGACGCTGGACAACTTCCGGATCGCGTTCGACCACGGCGTACTGCGGTACCTGCTGAACTCGTTCTTCGTCGTCGGCTTCGGTCTCCTGCTCCAGGTCGCGGTCTCCGTGCTCGCCGGGTACGCACTGGCCCGCAAGGTGTTCCCGCTGATGACGCTGGTGATGGTCGCGATCCTGGCGACGATGATGCTGCCCGAGGAGATCCTCGCGCTGCCGCTGACCCTCGTGCTCGGCGACCTCCCGCTGCTGCACCTGAACCTGATGGGCACGCTCGCGGGCATGATCGTGCCGCTCGGTGCGTGGGCGTTCTCGATCCTGGTGATGACCGAGTTCATGAAGGACGTACCGCGGGAGCTCGAGGAGGCGGCCCGGATCGACGGCGCCGGCGAGCTGCGGATCTTCGCCCAGATCATCCTGCCGCTGTGCAAGCCGGCGCTGGGCGTGATCGGCGTGTTCGGCTTCACGATGATCTGGGACCAGTACCTGCTGCCGTTGCTGGTGGCAACGGACTCCTCGGCGTACACGTTGCCCTTGGCCCTCAGAACGTTGCGGATCGATCCTGTCGTCACCCCCGGCGTCGTCCTGGCCGCGTCGCTGCTCGCGCTGCTGCCGTCGGTGCTGGTGTTCCTGTTCTTCCAACGGTCCTTCGCGCGAGGGCTCACCTCGGGCGCGCTGAAAGGGTGACTGGCATGGAGTGGTTCCGCCACGACCGGTTCGGGATGTTCGTGCACTGGGGGCTGTACTCGCTGGCCGCCCGGCACGAGTGGGTGAAGAACCGGGAACGGATGACCGACGAGCGGTACCAGCGGTACTTCGACCGGTTCGACCCGGATCTGTACGACCCGCGGGAGTGGGCGCGCTCCGCGCGGGCGGCCGGCATGCGGTACGTCGTACTGACGACGAAGCACCACGACGGGTTCTGCCTGTGGGACAGCGCGCTGACCGACTACAAGGTGACCAACACGCCGTACGGGCGGGACCTGGTCGAGCCGTTCGTCGCGGCCTGCCGCGCGGAGGGCCTGAAGGTCGGGTTCTACCACTCGCTGATCGACTGGCACCATCCCGAGTTCCCGATCGACG
Source organism: Kribbella endophytica (assembly GCF_054781295.1). Classification (NCBI taxonomy): domain Bacteria; kingdom Bacillati; phylum Actinomycetota; class Actinomycetes; order Propionibacteriales; family Kribbellaceae; genus Kribbella; species Kribbella endophytica. The sequence goes on along the minus strand of NZ_BAAGUR010000004.1, from coordinate 325,663 downwards.
GGTTGCATCCGCAGCGCGACGAGCCTGATCCGCGGCCGCGGGACATCGCCGTCTACCGGGAGTACCTGCACGGACAGGTGCGGGAGCTGCTGACCGGCTTCGGGACGATCGACTACCTGTTCTTCGACTTCTCGTACGCCGGGCGCCCGAACACGTGGGGTGGGAAGGGGGCCGAGGATTGGGGCGCCGAGGAGTTGCTGGCCATGGTCCGGGAGCTGCAGCCGGACATCCTGGTGAACGACCGGACCGGCTTGCCGGGCGACTTCGTGACGCCGGAGCAGTACCAGCCGTCCGGGCCGATGGGGGTCGCGTGGGAGGCGTGCCAGACGCTGAACGGGAGCTGGGGCTACGACCGGGACAACGTCGACTACAAGTCGCCCGAGCTGCTGGTCCGGATGCTCGTCGACGGGGTCTCCAAGGACGGCAACCTGCTGCTCAACGTCGGCCCGACCGGGCGCGGGCTGATCGATCCCGAGGCCGAGACGCGGCTGGCGGCGATCGGTGAGTGGATGCGGCTGCACGAGCGGTCGATCCGCGGGTGCGGTGCTTCGTCGTACGACGCTCCGACCGATTGCCGCTTCACGCAGAACGGTGATCGGCTCTACCTGCATCTCTTCAGCTGGCCGTTCAAGCACGTGCACCTGCCGGGGCTGGCCGGGAAGGTCCGGTACGCGCAGCTGCTGTCGGACGGCTCGGAGATCCAGCTCGTCGAGCCCGACCCGACCCGCACGGCCGAGAACACCCGCCCCGGTGCTCAGCCGCCCGGCACGCTCACGCTCGAGCTCCCCGTCCGCCGCCCCGAGGTCGCGGTTCCCGTCATCGAACTGTTCCTTTGAAGAGGAGGGCCCGTGAAGAGAAGAACGTTCCTCACAGCCACCGGTGTGACCGCGGCTGGTCTTGCAGTGCCTTCTGAGGCTCTTGCTGCAACTCCCAAGACACTCGTTCGTTCGGTGGACGAACTTCAGCAGGCGATCGATCGCGCGGTTCCCGGCAGTACCGTCGTACTTGCTGATGGCACCTATGACGTGGCCTCGCCGATCACGATCACCGGGAAGCGGGGGAGTCGGCGGCGGCCGATCACCGTGCGGGCGGAGTCGTGTGGTGGGGTCGTGCTGACGGGTGAGCAGAGCTTTGTGCTGACCGGGTCCTCGGACCTGACCATCAGCGGTTTCGTCTTCAGGCAGCGGACGACGCTCGAGCTGCCGCCGGACTGCCGGCGGATCCGGTTGAGTCACAACGACTTCCAGTTGGCCGATCTCGAGGGGCTGCACTGGGTGATGGTCCGGGCGGATCATTCGACGATCGTCCGCAACGTGTGGCACGGGAAGTCGACGCTCGGGATCTACTTGGGGATCGAGGGCGCCGGCACGAGCTCGATGGCGCAGGGTGTGTACGTCGCTCGCAACCACTTCCGCGACCACACGTTCGCCGGCGACAACGGGGGTGAGCCGATTCGGCTCGGGGTCAGTCCGCGGGCGCTGTCGCACGCGGGAGCGGTGATCGAGCTGAACCTGTTCGAGCGGGCCAACGGCGATCCGGAGGCGATCTCGGTGAAGTCGTCGGGCAACGTGATCCGGCGGAACACGATCCGCGACAGCCTCGGGGGGATCGTCCTGCGGCACGGCAACGACAACCGGGTCGAGGGCAACTACTTGCTGGCCGGGAGCAACGGGATCCGGATCTACGGCAACGATCATCTGGTCGTCAACAACTACCTGGAGCGGATCGGAGGTGCGGGGATCGTGCTCGGGAGCGGCTCGGTGCGGGATCACTTCGCCGGGGAGTCCGCGGAGTCGCGGCGCGGCAACGACGCCCCCGACCGGGTTCGCATCGGTCTCAACACGGTCCTGGACTGCAGCTCGGCGATCGTCGGGGAAAGTCACCGGACCCTCCCGCCGCTGGAGTGCGCGATCACGGACAATCTCCTGATGGGCGACACAGGACAGCTGATCGACATGCCGTTCCCGGACGGGATCGAGTTCTCGGGCAACCTCACCTGGGGCGCTGCCGCCGACGGCAACGTCCCGGCGACGCGCAAGGATCCTCGCTTGGCCGCGGGTGCTGACGGCGTACGGCGTCTGACCGAGCACAGCCCGGCGAGAGACGCGGCCACCCGTTGGTACCCCGGTGTCGAGACCGACCTCGACGGGGACAAACGGCACGGACGCGCAGACATTGGTGCCGACGAGTACTCGAAGCATCGCCCCGCCTGGGGCCCGCTCACCGCGGCCGAGGTCGGGCCGCAGAGCTCATGAACGCACCACGCCCGCCCGAGGCCCAGCAGGCCCGCGCCACCGAGCCGATCCGGCCAACTACCCGGCAGGACGAGCTGATTCGCACGCACCTGGACCGGCTGCGGCTCGACCTCGTCGTCGCTGCGCGGATCACCAAGGTCCACCGCGAGTGGGCGCGTCCCCTGCAACCCGATCCGTTCTCGCGGCTCTACCTGATCCTCGAGGGCGAGGGCCGGCTCGTGGTCGGCGACCAGGTGCTCGACCCGAAGCCCGGTGACCTCTGCTACCTGCCGGCCGAGGTGCCGGTGTCGTACGAGGCGATCAGCGACAACACCTACCGCAAGCACTGGCTGCACTTCTCCGCGCTGATCGGCGACAAGGACATCGGCGAGGTGCTGAGCCTTCCGTACGTCGTACGCAGCAAATCGCCCGAGGAAGCCGGAGCCCTGTTCGAGCAGGTCGGTGCGGCCGACCGGGATCCGCCCGGCCTCGCGACGCCGCTCCGGCTGCGGTCGGCGCTGACCGCGTTGTTCGCGCACTACCTGGACAGCGCGCCCGCTGGGACCGTGCAGCTCTCGCCGCAGCAGACGAGCGAGTCGGACGTCGTCGAGTACATCCAGGCCAATCTCGGCAGGCAGCTGACCGTCGAGGGACTGGCCGCTCAGTTCGGGCAGGACCAGCCGACGTTCATCCGGTACTTCCGGGCGGAGTTCGGTCTGTCGCCCAAGCAGTACCTCAAGCGGGCCCGGATCGAGTGGGCCCAGCGCGAGCTCGCCTCGACCGCGCGCCCGATGGAGGAGATCGCCGCGGCCGTCGGCATGGACCAGTCGTACTTCTCCAAGGTCTTCCGCCAGGTCAGCTCGGTCACCCCGAGCGAATACCGAAAGCTGTACCGCCCCCACAGCTAGGAGCCCCATCATGCACCGACGTACCTTCTTGGCCGGCGGCCTTGCCGCCGTCGTCCTGTCCCGCTCCACCGACGCGTCCGCAGGCACGACGGCGACCGTCACCTCACTCGCTCAGCTCCAGCAGGCGATCAACAGCGCCACCGCCGGCACCCGGATCGTTCTGGCCAACGGCTCGTACGCCGTGCCGTCCGGATCGCCGATCACGATCAGCGGCCGGCACGGCACCAGCGCGGCGCCGATCACCATCACGGCGGAGAGTCGCGGAGGGGTGACGCTCACCGGCCCGCACAGTTTCGTCTTCGCGAACTCGTCGGACCTCGTGATCAGCGGGTTCGTCTTCAAGCAGAGCTCGACGCTGGACATCCCGGCGAACTCGCCGCGGATCCGGCTGACGCGGAACGACTTCGCGCTGGCGTCGTCGGTCGGGCACTGGGTGGTCGTCCGCAGTGACGACGTGAAGGTCGACCGGAACGTCTGGCACGACAAGTCCACCGTCGGCTGCTACCTGGTGATCGACGGGCCGTCCGGGACCGCGATGGCGCAGCGGACGCACATCCTGCGCAACCACTTCCGCGATCACAGCTTCAGCGGATCGAACGGCGGCGAGCCGATCCGGCTCGGGGTGAGCAGCCGGGCGCTGGGTGATGCCGGCGCGACGGTCGAGTACAACCTGTTCGAGCGGGTGAACGGGGATCCCGAGGCGATCTCGGTCAAGTCGTCGGGGAACACCATCAGGTACAACACGATCCGGAGCAGCCTGGGCGGGATCGTGCTGCGGCACGGCAACGACAACCGGGTCGAGGGCAACTACTTGCTGGCCGGGAGCAACGGGATCCGGATCTACGGCAACGACCACCTGATCGTCAACAACTACGTGGGCGGAGTGAGCAGCGCGGGGATCGTGCTCGGGAGTGGGTCGGTGCGAGATCACTACGAGGGGGAGCCGTCGGACTCCAGGACGGGCAACGATGCGCCCGACCGGGTGACGATCGTGCTGAACACGCTGCGGAACAACGGCCAGGCGATCGTGGGGGAGAGCCAGCGGACGTTGCCGCCGCTGGGCTGCCGGATCGCCGACAACTTGCTGGTCGGCGACGGGGACCCGCTGGTGGACATGCCGTACCAGCAGGGGATCACTTGGGCAGGCAACATCGTCTGGGGGGCGGCGGCGAACGGGAACCTGTCGGGCTTCACGCGGGCCGACCCCAAGCTGGTCGCTGGAGCTGACGGGGTCTACCGGCTTGGAGCGGGGAGTGCGGCGATCAATGCGGCCAGTGAGTCGAGTCGGGTGAATGACGACCTGGACGGGCAGGCACGGACGGCGCCGTACGACGTGGGCGCCGATGAGTACTCGAGTGCACAACCCGTCCGCAAGCCGCTGACGGCCGCCGACGTCGGCCCCGGCGCGGCCTAGTCGGCGGGGGCTGCCGCCGGGTGGGCGCGGCAGCCCGTCCCTCAGACCAGCGTGGGTTGGGTGTTGCCCGCTTCGGTGATGCCTCGGCGCATGTCGACGCGCGACAGCAGGACGAGCCCGATCAGGAAGAACAGGCCGAGGGCGACGATCGCCGGGCGGTAGGAGCCGGTGAGCTGGTGGACCAGGCCGAAGACGAGGGTGCCGAGCCACGACGTACCCCGTTCTCCGGCCTGGTACAGGCTGAAGTACTCGGCCTCGCGGCCCTTCGGGATCAGCTGGCTGAACGCCGACCGGGACAGCGCCTGCGTGCCGCCGAGCACGATGCCGATCGCGACGCCCATCGCCAGGAACGGCACGATCTGCTTCTCCGGCAGCGTGAAGCCGGCGATCACGATCACCATCCACACGACCAGCCCGCCCATGATCGTGCGGTGCGATCCGTAGCGCCGGGCGAACCGGCCGAAGCCGATCGCGCCGAAGAACGCGACGAACTGGACCAGCAGGATCGTCATGATCAGCACCTGGGTCTCGAACCCGAGCTGCTTCTCGCCGTACGTCGAGGAGACCGCGATGACGGTCTGGATCCCGTCGTTGAAGAACAGGTAGGCGACCAGGAACAGCAGGGTCATCGGGTACGCCCGCAGGTGCTTGAGCGTTGCGCCGAGCTGACCGAAGCTCTGCCGGACCATCGACCCGCTGCGCACCTGGACCACGGCCGTCGGCGGCCGGTTCCGCAGCTTGACGAACGGGATGAACGTGAACAGTCCCCACCACAGCCCCGCGCTGAGCAGACTCAGCCGGACGGCGGTGCCCTGGCTCATCCCGAGCGCGTCGTGCGCCGTGACCACGCCGAGGTTGATCGCGAGCAGGATGAACCCGCCGAGGTAGCCGAAGGCCCAGGCCCGCGAGGACACGTCGTCGCGGGCGTCGGGAGGAGCGATGTCGATCAGGATCGAGTCGTAGACGACCATCGACGAGCCCAGGCACAGGTTCCCGACGAACAGCAGCAACGCGCCGAGCGCCCAGTTCCCGCCGGTCACGAAGACCATCGAGCTGGCCGCGATCGCGCCGGCCCAGGCGAAGCCGCACATCAGCAGCTTCTTGCGCGGCGACCGGTCGGCGATCGCGCCGACGATCGGCAGGAACAGCGCCGAGAACAGCGTCGCGACCGTGACGACGTAGAAGGCCAGCGACCCCGGCGAGATGCCGAGGCCGAGGACCTCGAGGTTGGTGTGGCACGGGTTCTCGGTGGTCCCGACCCGGCCGCAGGCCGCCTGCTCCGCGACCGACGTCAGGTACGGCGCGAACAGCACGGTGCCGGTGGTCGTCACGTAGCCGGAGTTGGCCCAGTCGTACAGGCTGAAGCCCCAGTACTCACGCTTGTCGACGGCCGCCGGGGCCGACAGAAATCCCATGCGCAGGAGTGTGTCAGGTCAACAGGTACTTGGGAGGACCAATCGGTAACACTTCAGAACCCGATTAGTTCCACTGCCCGCGCTCGATCAGTACGTCGCGCAGCAGGTCGGTCCGGTCGGTGATGATCCCGTCGACGCCCGCGTCGAGCAGCCGGCGCATCGCGGCCGGGTCGTCGATCGTCCAGACGTGCACCTGCTTGCCCAGGGCATGCGCCCGCCGCAGCAGCCCAGGGGTGAGCACCCGCAGACGCCCGTACACCTCGGGGATCTGCAGGCACGCCCCCGGCGACGACAGCCGGAACGGCGCGAACCGCAGCCGCGCGATCTCGTTCTGCCCGAACCCGGTCGCCAGCCGCGGCCCGAGCTCCCGCCGGATCCGCTGCACCCGCGCCTGCGAGAACGACGACACGCAGACCCGGTCGATCGCGCCGGCCTCCCGCAGTACGGCGGCCGCCGGACCGACGCCGTTGTCCGCCTTGATGTCCAGGTTGAGCCGGACGTCGGGGAACTCCTCCAGCACGTCGGTGAGCAGCGGGATCGGCTCGTGCCCGTTGATCCGCGCCTTGCTGACCTCCGACCAGGGCAGCTCGGCGATCACGCCGGTCCGGTCGGTGACCCGGTCCAGCCGGTGGTCGTGGAAGGCGACGACGACGCCGTCGCTGGTCGCGTGCAGGTCGGTCTCGACGTACCGGTAACCGAGTTTCACCGCGTGCGCGAAGGCGCGCAGCGAGTTCTCGTAGCCGAGGTTGTCCGGGTGCAACGCGCCGCCGCGGTGGGCCATCGCGATCGGCCCCTCGTGGTCGAGGTAGGGGTACACAGGCCAGATTATGTACCGTGGTAACGGTGATGGATCTCAGCCCCCGCCCCGACCTGTGGTCCCTCGACCCCGACGTCCTGCACCTGAACCACGGCTCGTACGGCGCAGTTCCGCGCCGTACGCAGGAGCTGCTGGCCACGCTGCGGACCGAGACCGAGGCCAATCCGATGCTCTGGTTCCGCTCGGTCGCGGACCGCCTGACCACGAGCCGCCTGGAACTGGCCCGGTTCCTCGGCACCGACCCGGCCGGCTTCGCGCTGGTGCCGAACGCGAGCGCCGGCGTGACCGCCGCGCTCGGCGCGATCCCGATCCGGCCCGGCAGCCGGATCGTGCTGACCAACCACATCTACGGCGCGGTCAGGTACGCCGCGGAGCGGATCGCCCGCGCACGGCAGGCCGAGGTGGTCATCGTCGACGTTCCGCTCGAGTCCGACGACGACACGGTGGTCGCGGCGATCAGTGCCGCGCTGGACGAGCGGACGGCGGCGTTGATCGTCGACCAGATCAGCTCGGGCACGGCGATGGTGTTCCCGATCCGGCGGCTGGCCGAGGCCTGTGGCGACATCCCGCTGATCGTCGACGGCGCCCACGCGCCGGCGCTGCTGGACTCGCCGGCCGAGGACGGCGCCGACTTCTGGACCGGCAACTTCCACAAGTGGCCGGCCACGCCGCGGGCCACCGCCGGACTGGTCGTCGCCGAGAAGTGGCGGGACGCGACGCTCCCGCTGATCGTGTCCTGGTCCGAGTACGACGAACGCCTGCCCGAACGCTTCGACATGCAGGGCACCTACGACTACGCGACCTGGATCGCGGCGCCGGAGTCGCTGCGCGTGCTCGCGGACCTGGACTGGCCCGCGCGTCGTCCGCAGCTGACCGCGCTGGTCGAGAACGGCGCGCAGGTCCTGGCCAAGGCGCTCGGCACCGACCTGCCCGACGTCGCGCACCCGGCCGCGACGATGCGGCTGGTCGAGATCCCGTTCGACGCGACCCGGTCGCCGGACGCCGGCGAGGCGTTCAAGATCCGGGTGTCGCGGGAGCTGAAGGCCGAGATCACGCTCACCGGGTTCGACGAGCGGATCTTCGTCCGGCTGTCGGCCCACGCCTACAACAGCCTGCGCGACTACGAGCTGCTGGCCTCGCGGCTGCCGACGTTGCTCTGAATCTCGTTGAACGAGCGCTCCCCGTGCACCGCGAGCTCGGCCAGTACGGCGGCCGGGTCGCCGGCCTCGACCAGGTCGAGCAGCTTGCGGTGCCGGGCGACGTGCTCGTGCAAGTCCTCGTAGAAGTGCTCGCGGGCGTACAGGTTGCGGGCCATGCAGAGCAGGAGCTGCTGCTGCACCGACGCGTAGGCCTCTTCGAGCCGGCGATGACCGGCGAGCGCGACCAGCGACGAGTGGAACTTGTACCCGGCCTGGACCAGGCTGCCACGGTCCTCGGCGGTCGCGCAGCGTTCCATCTCCAGCAAGGCCTCCTGAGCGACCTCGAGCCGCGCGGGCACCTGGACCGGGACGCCCAGCTCGACGGCCAGGCGTTCCAGCGCTGACCGCAGCGTGAGGATCTCGAAGACGTCCTGATCGGTGAGCGTGGCGACCATCGAGCCGCGCCGCGGCCGGGTGACGATCAGCCCTTCCTGCTCGAGCACCCGTAGCGCCTCCCGCAGGGGAGGGCGGCTGATCCCGAGCTGCTCGGTGAGCCGCTCCTCGATCAGCCGCTCGCCCTCGGCCAGCTCCCCGGCCAGGATCATCCGGCGGATCGCGTTGGCGGCGAGCTGCACGAGGCTGGGCGACTGCAGCTGGTGCTCTGTCATGGCGGTCATTCTTCCCTGAGATCTTGTGGGCGTCGACTATCTATTGTAGACAATAGTTCATAGACGGCCCTGGTGTACGAACTGGAGGCGTTCGTGGCCCAAGACATCACGACAACGACGACGATCGGCTTCATCGGGCTGGGCAATCTGGGCCGGCCGATGGCCGAGACCCTGCACCGTGACGGCTGGTCCCTGAAGGTGTACGACGAAGCTCCGCAGCGGTCCGAAGGACTGAACGTGGAGGTCGTGGACGGACCGAGTGCTCTGGCGGACTGCGGCGTGATCGCCCTGGCCGTGCCGGACGACGAGAGCGTCACCGAGATCCTCGACGAGCTGGTCCCGCTCCTGGCGGCGGGATCGGTCGTCCTGATCCACAGCACGATCCTCCCGGCGACTGCTCGGCGGCTGGCCCTGCAGGCGGAGGTCCGCGAGATCGGGCTGCTCGACGTACCGGTCAGTGGGGGAGCGGAGAGAGCGCTGTCCGGTTCTCTCACGGTGATGGCCGGCGGGCGGGCCGAGGTGCTGGAGCAGGTGTGGCCGGTGCTCGACTCGGTTGCCGAGAGCGTGCTTCACGTGGGGCCGGCGGGTGCCGGTGCGGCGGTGAAGCTGGCGAACCAGCTGATGATGTTCGCGGCGCTCGCCGGCGTACAGGAAGGGCTCGAGCTGGCCGGGGCGTACGGCGTACCGGAGCAGACGGTGCTCGACGCTGTCTCCACGAGCACCGGTGAATCGTGGATCACGCGCAACTGGGGATTCTTCGACCGGGTCGCTTCGGCGTACGACGACGCCGGGACTCCGGTGCGGAACCGCCCGTGGAGCAAGGATCTCTGGGACGTCGTGGCGGCCGCGCGGGAGTCGGACGTCCAGGTTCCGTTGGCCGGTCTGCTGGCCCAGCACCTGGCGGACCAGGTGGAAGCGCACGCTCGGAAGAGCGACTCATGAAGAACACGCGCACCGGCCGTGAAGGACTGACGGCCTATCTCTTCCTGAGCCCGTGGCTGCTCGGCATCGTGCTGCTGACGATCGGGCCGATGCTCTACTCGGCATACCTCGCGTTCACCAGCTACGACCTGCTCAGCGCGCCGCAGTGGATCGGGCTCGACAACTTCCGCCGGATGTTCACCGCTGACCCGCGCTACCTGTCGTCGGTGAAGGTGACGCTCCTGTACGTCGGGGTGTCGGTCCCGCTGCTGCTGGTCGTCTCGATGATCCTGGCGCTGCTGCTGAACAAGGGGATCAAGTTCCTCTCCGGCTACCGCGCGCTGTTCTACCTGCCGTCGCTGATGGGCGCGAGCGTCGCGATCGCGGTGCTCTGGCGGCAGATCTTCGGCAGCACCGGGCTCGTGAACCAGGTGCTCGCCCTCTTCGGTATCACCCACGGCAGCTGGGTCGGCAGTCCTGGTACGGCGTTGTGGACGATCGTGACGCTGAACCTCTGGGCGTTCGGCGCGACGATGATCATCTTCCTCGCCGGGTTGCGGCAGGTGCCGGCGGAGCTGCACGAGGCGGCCGCGGTCGACGGCGCCGGCCCGATCCGCCGGTTCTTCAGCGTCACGTTGCCGCTGATGACGCCGCTGATCTTCTTCAACCTGCTGCTCGACACGATCCACGCGTTCCAGGCGTTCACCGGAGCGTTCGTGGTGAGCCGGGGATCGGGTGGGCCGGCCGACTCGACGCTGTTCTACACGTTGTACCTGTACCAGCAGGGATTCGCCGAGCTGAAGATGGGCTACGCGTCGGCGATGGCCTGGGCGCTGGTCGTCGTCCTGGGACTGTTCACCGGGTTCCTGTTCCTGACCGCCAAGCGGTGGGTGTACTACGGGGACGAGCGGTGACCGCCGTGACGGTCGGCGCCCGCCCGTTCTTCGGCCGGCGTGCGACGCGGAACCCGCTGGTGATCGGTCTGCTGCGGCACGCGCTGCTGATCGGCGTACTGATCGTGATGCTGTACCCGGTGGTGTGGATGGTCGCGGCGTCGTTCCGGCCGTCGGCCGAGGTGATGAACAGCCTCGGGCTGTTCTCGAAGAACTACACGCTGGACAACTACAAGCACGGCTGGAGCGCGGGGCAGCTCAACTTCTCCCGCTACTTCCTGAACTCGATCGCGATCACCGCGCTGTCGATCGTCGGCAACCTGGTCTCGTGCTCGCTGACGGCGTACGCGTTCGCGCGGCTGGAGTTCCCGTTCAAGCGGATCCTGTTCGGGGTGCTGCTGGCAACGATGTTGTTGCCGTACCACGTCACTTTGGTGCCGCAGTACATCTTGTTCAACGAGCTGGCCTGGATGAACACCTACCTGCCGCTGGTCGTCCCGAAGTGGCTCGGCGTCGAGGCGTTCTTCATCTTCCTGATGGTCCAGTTCATCCGCACCCTGCCGCGCGAGCTGGACGACGCGGCCCGGATCGACGGCTGCGGGCATTGGCGCACCTTCAGCCGGATCATCATGCCGCTGGCCCTGCCGGCGCTCGGCACCACCGCGCTGTTCACGTTCATCGCGAGCTGGAACGACTTCCTCGGCCCGCTGCTCTACCTGAACCGGCCCGAGCTCTGGACGGTCTCGCTCGGCCTCAACTCGTTCCTGGACGTCACCGGCGAATCGGCGTACGGATCGCTGTTCGCGATGTCCACGCTCGCCCTGGCCCCGATCGTCGGCTTCTTCCTGGGGGCGCAGAAGCTGCTGATCGAGGGCGTCGCCACTACCGGCCTCAAGTGACTGGAGAACTTCGATGAAACGACGCACTCGTACGGCGGCGCTCGCGACGGCCGCACTGATGGTGGTTGCCGGATGCAACGGCACGTCGGTCGGCGACACCGCCGGCGGCGACGCGGGCGCGCAGGACGGCAAGGGCGACATCACCGGCAGCCTGCAGCTGACCTTCTGGGGCGGCGCGAACCGGGCCGCCAAGACCAACGCGGTCGCCGACATGTTCATCAAGGCCCACTCGGGCGTGACGATCGACCGGCAGAACGCGGACTTCGGCAACTACTTCAACAAGCTGAACATCCAGGCGTCCAGCAAGACCCTGCCCTGCGTGATGCAGCTGCAGGGCCGCCAGCTGAACGACTACACCAAGCGCAAGGTCCTGCTCCCGCTCGACCCGATGATCGAGTCCGGCGCGATCAAGGTCGACGACATCCCGAAGGAGGTCGTCGACACCGGGCGCGGACCGGACGGCAAGCTCTACTTTCTGCCGTACGGCGCGGCGTACGACGCGGTCGGCGTGAACGAGACGCTCGCCCAGCAGGCCGGGATCGGGCTGCCGCCGGAGGGCTACGACTGGAAGAAGTACACCGACTGGATCGCGTCGGCCAAGGGCAAGCTGCCCGACACGGTCTTCGCGTCCGGGTCGCGCGGCGGCGTACCGAACTACTTCATCGCGTACCAGCTTGCCAACGGCAAGCAGTTGTTCACCGACGACGGCAAGCTCGGCTTCACCAAGGAGTCGCTCGTCGAGTACTGGAACCTGTGGGAGAAGCTGCGCAAGGACGGCGTCACGATGGGTGCCGACGCGCAGGCCGACGAGCCCGAGGGCGCCGAGCAGAACTTCATCGCGCAGGGCCGGGTGATGACCGACAGCATGCCGGGCAACGCGCTGACGCCGGCCTCGGCGACGCTCGCCGGGAAGGCCGGCGGGCAGAAGCTGACGACGCTGCCGATGCCGTCCGGGCCGAGCGGGTCGGGCAACGCGATCTTCACGTCGGGCTTCGCGATCCCGACGAACTGCGACAACGTACCGACCGCGGCGGCGTTCATCGACTTCTTCACCAACGACCTGGAGGCCGGGAAGTCGTTCAAGTCCGACAACGGCGCGGCGACCAACAAGAAGGTGCTGCAGGCGCAGATCGACGACCCGGCGCTGCCTGCGCTGAAGAAGCACGAGCTGGAGCTGTACGCGAAGATCGTGGAGAAGAAGCCGCCGACGATCCTGTACCCGCCGGGGTACCAGGCGACATTCGAGTCGGCGTACACGCGGGCGTACGAGGAGATTGCCTTCGGCAAGAAGACCGTGCAGCAGGCGGCCGACTCGTTCTTCACCGAGGCGAACGCCGGACTGGGCGGCTGATGACGGGCGCGACGGGAGCTGCTGATCTCGGTCCCGCGGGTGCGCTCGACGGGTTGCGGGTGCTCGATCTGACGCAGGTGATGGCGGGACCGTTCTGCACGATGCTGCTGGCCGATCTCGGCGCCGACGTGATCAAGATCGAGAACCCGGCGGCCGGCGACCAGACCCGGCGGTCGTGGGGCTACGCGGTGCACGGCGAGGACAGCCGGGCGTTCCTCGCGCTGAACCGGAACAAGCGCAGCGTCGTACTGGATCTGAAGTCGGCGGACGGCCTGGCGTCGTTCCGGCGGCTCGTCGAGACCGCCGACATCGTGGTGGAGAACTTCCGGCCGGGGGTGACCGCGCGGCTCGGGGTCGACTACGCGACGCTGGCCGAGCTCAACCCGCGACTGATCTACGCCAGCGTCTCCGGATTCGGCCAGACCGGCCCGTACGCCGACCGGCCGGGGTACGACCTGATCGCGCAGGCGATGTCGGGCGTGATGAGCATCACCGGAGCGCCGGGCGGTGAACCGATGAAGTCGGGGCTGCCCGTCGGGGATCTCGGCGCCGGGCTGTTCTGCGCCTTCGGGATCGTGTCCGCCGTGCACGCTCGGGAGCGGACGGGCGTCGGGCAGTACGTCGAGACGTCGCTGTTCGAGGCGGCGCTCGCGATGTCGGTGTGGGAGTCGACCGAGTACTGGGCGACCGGGCAGGTCCCGCAGCCGCTCGGGTCGGCGAACCGGATGTCGGCGCCGTACCAGGCGTTGCGGACGAAGGACGGTCACCTCACGCTGGGGGCGAACAACGAGCGCCTTTGGCAACGACTCTGTACCGCTCTGGAGGTCACCGACTTGCTCACCGACTCACGATTCCTGACGAACACCGACCGGATGGCTCACCGCGACGAGCTGGCCGGCGTACTGGAGGAACGGCTGGCCACGGCGACGACTGATGAATGGGTCGCGTTGCTGCTGGAGGCCGGGGTGCCTGCTGGGCCGATCCGGGACTACGCGTACGTGCTGGACGAGGACCCGCACGTGCGGGCGCGGGGGATGGTGCAGGAGATCGACCATCCGGTGGAGGGGAAGGTGCGCGTGCTGGGGTCGCCGGTTCGGTTGAGTGGGACGCCGGCGCGGATTCGACGGCATCCACCGCTGCTCGGCGAGCACACGGCGGAGGTGCTGGGCGAATGAGCGGGCTCGAGATCGACCGGGACGGCGCGATTCTTCGGCTCACGCTGTCGAACCCTGAACGGCGTAATGCGATCACTTGGCCTATGTACGACGGGCTGTCTTCTGTTGAGTCGCTGGTGGCTGAGGACCGGGGGATTCGGGTCGTCGTACTGCGGGGCGCTGGTGGGAAGGCGTTTGCGGCAGGGACAGACATCCGGCAGTTCGCGGACTTCACGACGGGGGAGCAGGGCGTCGAGTACGAGCGGCGGATCGCTGCGGTGCTGACGAGCTTGTTGCGGGTGCGTGTGCCGGTGGTGGGGGTGGTCCAGGGGCCGGCTGTTGGTGCCGGGCTTGCGTTGGCGGCTTGCTGTGACTTGGTAGTTGCGACACCGGACGCTGTCTTCGGCGCACCGGTCGCGCGCACCCTGGGCAACACGCTCCCGCCGCTGGTCATCGCCCGCCTGCAGCAACGCTTGGGCGCCGGGCGCACGATGGCGCTCCTCCTGACGGCCGGCCTGATGCCGTCGTCCGAGGCCGCGATCGCGGGCTTCGTCACGGAGGTCACCGAGCGCGAAGACCTGGACGAGCGCGTCGAGAAGCTCCTCGCGGTGATCTGCGCGAACGCACCCCTGACGCTGGCGTCGATGAAGGAGTTCGACCGCCGCATCCTCCGCGACGGCGCCTTCGTGGACGGTGAGGACGTGCTGGCTGAGGTCTACGCCAGCCGAGACTTCCAGGCCGGCGTCAAGGCGTTCCTCGCCCACGAGGACATCGAGTGGGAGGGCCGATGATCGTCGACGCCCACCACCACTTCTGGCAGGTCGCCGCCCAGGACCAGCCGTGGCGAGACGGCCGCCACGGCGCCATTGCCCGCGACTACACCCCAGACGACCTGGCCGCCGAGCTGGCCCGCACAGGCGTAGACCGCACAGTCCTCATCCAGTCCGTAGACGAACCAGCCGAGAACAACCGCCTGCTGCAGTACGCCGAAGCCCCGTACGTCGGCGCAGTAGTCGGCTGGCTCCCGCTGTCGGACGCCACGGCGGCACGCCGCGAGATCGCCCGCGTGGCGAAGACCTCCGGCGAGCGCGGGGTCCTTGGCGGTGGCCCGGAGATCTCCGGCGAGCGCGGGGTCCGGGGCGGCGGCCCGAAGATCTCCGGCGAGCGCGGGGTCCGGGGCGGCGGCCCGGGGATCTCCGGCGAGCGCGGGGTCCGGGGCGGCGGCCCGGGGATCTCCGGCGAGCGCGGGGTCCGGGGCGGCGGCCCGGGGATCTCCGGCGAGCGAAGCGTCGCCGGGGGCGAGGCCCCTTCACCCCCACCACCCGCCGGCCCCGCCGCAGGCGGGGCCGGCGGGCTCGGGTGGTTTGCGGATGCCTTCAGCGGTGTGCGGTGTCTCGTCGGGCGCGATCCGCTCGAGTGGCTCGCCAAGCCGGCGACCGTCGAGTTGTTCCGCGAGTTGGCCGACGCCGGGATCGCCTGGGATGTCGTGCCGGTTACTGCTGCGCAGACCAAGGCTGTGTTGGGGCTTGCTGACGCCGTGCCGGAGCTTCGGGTTGTGGTGGATCACCTGGGGCGGCCTCCGATTGACAGCGGGGGATGGGAGCCGTGGGCGGGGCTGGTTCGGGAGTTGGCCGGGTGTCCTCGGGTGGGGATGAAGGTTTCTTTGGGGATTGATCTGCTGACCGAGCTGCGGGAGTGGCCGGATCTTCGGAGGTATCTCGCGTGGGTGGTGGAGTGCTTCGGCGCTGAGCGGCTGATGGTGGCGAGCAACTGGCCTGTGGTGCTGCTGCGGGCGTCGTACGAACAAGCGTGGACCAACGTGCGGGCCGCGCTCGAGGAAGTGGTGCAGGACCAGGACGGACTCGCGGCCGTGCTCGGAGGTACGGCCGCCGACTACTACCGGATCAACTGAGAGGCTTCCAGTGACTGTGACCGAGACAGCCAACGCCAACGATCTGAGCAGCTTGTACAAGCACCTGCGGGTGGTGGACGTCGCCGACGCGCTCGACGGGATCGGGTACTTCGACATCGGGCTGATGTCGCCGGACGTGCGCCCGCTCTGGCTGGGGATGAAGTTCTGGGGGCCGGCGGCGACGATCCGCGCGGTGCCGTCGAACCGGCCGATGTGGAAGCTCGACAGCACCCAGGACATCGTCGAGGCGCACCGGATCTGGTTCGAGGAGACCGGCAACGTGAAGCTGCCGGGGGATCTCGCGCCGGGGCACGTGGTGGTGATGGACGCCGGCGGCGGCAAGGAGGTCGGCTTCTGGGGGTCGGAGAACGGGATGGGCGCGGTGCAGAACGGCGCGGCCGGGATCGTCACCGACGGGTACTGCCGCGACACCGCGGAGATCGTCGCGCAGCGCACGCCGATCTGTTCGCGGGCTCGCGGGCGGACGATCATCCCGGGGCGGATCAAGGTGGTCGAGACCCAGGCGACGATCGCGTGCGGTGGGACGCAGGTCAGTCCCGGCGACATGATCGGCTGCGACGACGACGGCATCATCGTCGTACCGGCTGATGTCGCCGAGGAGGTCGCCGTGCACGCTCGCGCGATCCTGCTCGCCGACATGCGGGCGCGGCGGAAGAAGTACGAGGCGCTCGGCATGAAGCCTGACAGCTCAGTCGACTACGAGGCCATCGAGCAGTACTACGACGGAGTGTGAAAACTGTCGGCGGCGACGGTTAGGGTCCCGGGCCATGACTTCGTACCTGGAGAGCACCCGGAACTCCTACACCACCGTCGCCGCCGACTACCACGCGCTCGTCGCCCCCCGCTTCGACGACCCGTACCACCGCGCGATCCTCGGCCTGTACGGCGACCTGCTGGCCGAGGGTGACGCCGGGCCGGTCGGCGACCTGGGCTGCGGCCCGGGCCACGTCACGGCGTACCTCGCAGAGCTCGGCATGGACGCCTTCGGGATGGACCTGTCACCGGGCATGATCGAGTTCGCCAAGGCCGAGTACCCCGACCTCAAGTTCGACGTCGGCTCCCTGCTCGACCTCCCGCTCGCGGACAACGCGCTCGCCGGCGCGCTCGCGTACTACTCGCTCGTGCACACCCCGGCCGAGGACCTGCCGACGGCGTTCGCCGAGATCCACCGCGTACTCGCGCCGGGCGGACTGTTCCTCTACGGCTTCAAGGCGGGCACCGGCACCTACCACCTGACCGAGGGCTACGGCCACCCGATCGAGCTCAACGTGTACGCCTACGAGCCGGCCGCGATCCATGAACTGCTGGTCGCGGCCGGCTTCGTCGAGGTGACCCGGCTGACCCGCCCGGCGATCGCCCCGGAGAAGACCGACCAGGCCTTCCTCGTCTACCGCAAGGCCGCCTAGCCCTTCACCGCCCCCGACGTCATCCCGGCGACGATCTGGCGGTTGAAGAACAGGAACATCACCAGCGGCGGCACCGTGATCAGCAGGATGTTCATGAACAGCAGGTTGTACTGGGTGTTGAACTGACTCTGGAAGTTGAACAGGGTCAGCTGGACCGTGGCGTTCTGGTCGCCGGGCAGGAAGTAGAGCGGGTTCACGAAGTCGTTGAACACGTTCACCGACTGCACGACGACCACCGTCACGATCACCGACCGCAGCAGCGGGAAGATCACCCGGAAGAACAGCCGCAGCGGACCGGCCCCGTCGATCACCGCCGCCTCGTCCAGCTCGCGCGGGATGGTCGCGACGAACGCCCGGAACAGCAGGATGCAGAACGACAGCCCGAACGCGATCTCGATCAGGATCAGCCCGGTCATCGTGCGGAACAGCTGCAGCCCCTGCAGCACCCAGATCGTCGGTACGACGGCCGGCGGGATGATCAGGCCCGACAGCACGATGAAGTTGATGAACGGGTTCCACCGCGACCGCCGCCGCTGCAGCACGAACCCGACCATCGCGGCCAGCACCACCATCCCGGTGACGCTGACCACGGTCAGCACGGTCGAGTTGATGAACGCGATCACCAGCATGTAGTCGCGTGCCTCGATCACCGCGACGAAGTTCGCGACGAACTGGAACTGGTGCGGCCAGGAGAAGTCCAGCAGCGAGGCCTGCTGCCGGTCCTTGACCGCGGTCAGGATGATGAAGACGAACGGGATCACGAACACCACGAACGACGCGACGATCGCGACCGCGCTGAGCAGGTAGTTGCGGCCCGGCTTGTGGTTGACCAGCTCGGCGGTGCTCACATCTCCACCTCCTTGCGGTTGAGGAACCAGAACAGCGGCAGGACCACCGCGGTGACCACGACGAACAGCACGACGTTGCCCGCGGTCGACAGCCCGTAGAAGCCGGCCTGGTACTGCTTGTAGATCACCGACGCGATCACGTCCGAGGTGAAGCCCGGCCCGCCACGGGTCATCGCCCAGATCAGGTCGAACGACCGCAGCCCGCCGATCAGCGACAAGATGATGACGGTCACCGTCGCCGGCCGCGACAGCGGCAGCACGATCCGCCGGAACGTCTCGAACGCGCTGGCTCCGTCGACCCGCGCGGCCTCCATGTACTCCCGCGGGATCGAGACGATGCCCGCGATGTAGATCAGCGTCGCGAGCCCGACGCCCTTCCAGACGTCGACCAGCGCGACCGACAGCAGCGCCCACTTCGGATCGGTCAGCCAGCCGGGGCCGTTGATGCCGATCACCTCGAGTGCGCCGTTGATCAGGCCGCGCTCGGGGTTCATCAGCACGGTGAAGGTGAGCCCGACACCGATCGTGCTGACCAGCACAGGGAAGAACACCACCGACCGCAGGTAGCCGCGCCCGATGATCCGGGACGTCAGCAGGACGGCGAGCAGCAGCCCGAGCACCACCTTCGACCCCGACGTCACGACGGCGAAGATCAGCGTGTTGGTGAAGCCCTTGATCAGCTGCGGCTCCTGGAAGAACAGCTGGAAGTTCTCCAGCCCGATGAACTTCGACTCGAACAGACTCCACCGGGTCAGGCTGAAGTACAGCGACGCGAAGGTCGGGATCACGAACAGCACGCCGTAGATCACGGCGGCCGGCAGGTAGAACCAGTTCGAGTACGGCGAGTAGACCTTTCCCCCCGCCGCCGAGGCGGCCGGGGTCGCGGCGCTACGCGAGCGCGGTTTGACCGAAGTGGTTGCCACGGGCAATCACCAGCCGGCCAGGCCGAGCTGCTGGGCCTGCTTCTTGACGTCCTCGTCGTACCGGGCGGCACCGTCCTGCGCCTTGCGGATGCCCGAGCCGACCTCGACGGTGATCTGCTCCAGCGACGGGCCCTTGACCGGCGACAGGAACTCCAGCGCCAGGCTCGATCCGCCCTGCTTGTCCAGGTACGGCTGCATGTCCTTGATCGACTGCGGTACGTCGGCCGGCAGCGTGCACCCCTTGATCGCGTACGGACCGGTCGGTACGCCGGCCTTGGCCAGCGACGCGCACCCGTCCGGGCTGGCGACGAACGCGAGGAACTTCTTCGCCGCGTCCAGCTTCTCGCCGGTGGTGGTGTTCGGGATGTAGACGCCGTTCGGGGTCCACACGGTCAGGCCGTTGGTGCTCGCGTCGTCACCAGGCAACGCGAACAGTCCGACGTCCTTGGCCGCGGCCGGGTAGAGGTCGACCATGTCGTTCACCACGCCGGTCAGGATCGGGTAGTGCGCGCCCTTGCCCTGGGCCAGCATCCGGAGCCCGTCGGGCAGCTTGGCGGAGGCGAAGTCGGTGTTCTGGTACCCGGCGTCGTGCACCTGCTGGGTGTGCTCGAACCCCTTCTTGGCCGGCGCGGAGCTCGCGTACTTGGCCTGGTTCTGCGTGTACTTGTCGGCGAAGTCGCTCTGGGCGGCCGCGACGTTGTGGAAGTCGCCGAGCACGAACAGCTGCGAGGTCCAGGTCTCACCGTAGGTCTGGATCACCGGCGCGATCCCGGCGGCCTTGATCTTGGCGTTGTTGGCCATGAACTCGGCCCACGTGGTCGGCACCTTCAGCCCGAGCTTGGTGTAGATCGGGATGTTGTAGAGCACCGCTCCGGCCATGAACCCGCCGGCCGGTGCGCCGTAGACCTGACCGTCGGCCGTCACGGTCTTCTTGAAGTTCTCGTCGACGTCACCGACGTACGGCTGGTCGCTGATCGAGACGAGGTTCTTCTGCGGGGCGATCGCCTGGAACAGCGAACCCGTGTTGTAGCTGAACACGTCGCTCATGTCGCCGGTGGACAGCCGGGTCTTGACGATGTTGTCGCCCTCGGTGCCGCCCGGCCGGCTCTCCAGCTTGACCGTGACGTCCGGGTTCTTCGCGTTGAAGTCCTTGATCAGCTGCTGGGCTTCCTTGACGTCCTGCTCCTGGTTGCCCGCCAGGTAGGTGATGGAGACCGAGCTCTTGCCGCCCGTGTCGTCGCTGGAGCCGAGACTGCCCGCACTGCAGGCGGTCAGGGCGAGAGAGCAGGCCGCGACCACGGCCAGTCCTGAGGTGCGTCGGCGGAACGTCATCTTTGACCTCCAGGGGATGTGCATCAGCGGTTGAGCAGACGGTCGAGCTCGGCCTGCAGCGCCTCGGCCGAGGAGGAGAACCCCCGCGGGCTGACGGCGTCGACGAGCTGGGCGGCGGGCTGGTCGAGGTAGCGGGTGAGGCGGGTGGCGAAGGCGGCGTCGTCGGTGACGACCTCCTTCTCGATGGCGACGGCCACGAGCGAGTCCCAGGAGGGCTCGTGATCCATCAGTTGGCGGATGCTGGCGTCCGCCGGCAGCGGCGCCTCGTCGGCGTACGGGTCGTCGGCGGTCCACTCGTGCGTGCCGTGGCCGACGCTCACCGCATCGGTTGCCCCCGGCACGTGAACGGTTGCCGTCGACCCCACGGGCACGGTGACGCTGAGCTTCAGCTGACCGTCGGCGCGACTCCACGCGACCGCCGCTTCGCCGTACGGCGTGATGTGCCGTGCCGAGGCCTTGGTGAGACGGGCCGTCGGCAACGGGTCGACGACGATCGTGCGGTACCCCGCGTCGCCCGGCGCGAGCCCGGCCACCCGGCGGTGCATCCAGTCGGCGACCGCGCCGAGCGCGTAGTGGTTGAACGAGGTCATCTGGCCCGGGTTGATGCTCCCGTCGGGCAGCATGCTGTCCCAGCGTTCCCACACCGTCGTCGCGCCCATGGTCACTGCGTACAGCCAGGACGGGCACCCTGTCTGCAGCAGGAGCCGGTACGCGAGGTCAGGATGTCCGGTATCGGCCAGCGCGTCGGCGATCAGCGGGGTCCCGACGAAGCCGGTACTGATCCGGAAGCCCGACGTACGGACCAGGTCCGCGAGCCGAGCCGCCGCGCCCTGACGCTGCTCGCCGGTCGGCAGGAGGGCCCACTGCAGCGCGAGCGCGTACGTCGTCGTCGCGTCGCTCAGCACCCGGCCGCCCTCGGTCGTGTACTCCGCGGCGAAGGCACGCCGTACGCGGGCCGCCAGCTCGCCGTACTCGCGCGCCAGGTCGGCGTCGCCGACGACCTCGGCTGCCCTGGCGACGACCTCGGCCGACCGCGCGAGGTGGGCGGTCGCGATCACGTCCGGGTCGGCCTTGGCCGCGAACGCGTTGTCCGGCGGCGCGGTCGGGTCGAGCCAGTCGCCGAACTGGAACCCGCCGGTCCACAGCAGGTTGTCGCCGGACAGGTCGACCATCCGGTCGACCCACGCCTTCATGCTCGGCAGCTGGCGGGCGAGCAGCGCGCTGTCGCCGGTCCGCTCGTACACGACCCACGGGACGATCGTTGCCGCGTCACCCCAGGCCGCGGTGGACGGACCGGGATCACGCAGTACGTCGGGAATGACGTACGGCACCGAACCGTCCTTGTGCTGCTCGGCGGCCAGGTCGGCCAGCCAGTTGGTGAGGAAGCCGGCGCTGTCGAACAGGAAGCTCGCCGACGGCGAGAACACCTGGATGTCGCCGGTCCAGCCGAGCCGCTCGTCGCGCTGCGGGCAGTCGGTCGGGACGTCGAGGAAGTTGCCGCGCATGCCCCAGACCACGTTCTCGTGGAACCGGTCGAGCGTCTCGTTCGACGACTCGAACCAGCCGGTGCGCGTCAGGTCGGAGCCGATGACCACGGCTTCGATGTCCCCGGCAACCAAATTGTCGACGCCGGTCACCTCGGCGTACCGGAAGCCGTGGAAGGTCAGCTCCGACTCGAGCGTCACCTCGTCGGGGCCGGCCAGTACGTACGTGTCGGTCGCCTTCGCCGTCCGCAGCGGGCGGACGCCGAGCTCGCCGTGCTCCAGCACCTCGGCGTGCCTGAGCACGATCTCGTCACCGGCCGCGCCGCCGCGGACGCGAAGCCGGACCCGGCCGACGACGTTCTGCCCGAAGTCCACCAGGGTCTTGCCCTCGGGAGAGGTCGTCACCTCCTTGGCCGGCAGGACGTCGGTGATCCGGACCGGCGGACCGTCGGGCGCCACCAGGAGCCCGAGATCGGCGTCGAGCACGTCGACGGGAGTCTTGGCCTCGGATGTGAGCCGGAGGTCGGTGGACTGACCGTCGTACAGGTCGTCGGCGGTGATCGCGCTCTCCCGCGCGGTCCACGAGCCGTCGGAGCCGATCACGACGACCTCACCGGCGCCGGTCGTCACCTCGAGCTGAGCGAGGACGGCCAGGCGGTCGCCGTACAGGGCGCGCTGGTCCTTGAAGCCGAGCCGACCGCGGTACCAGCCGTTGCCGAGCAGGAACTCGAGCTGATTCGATCCCGACCGGACGAGATCGGTGACGTCGTAGGTCTGGTAGCGCAGGCGGAACTGGTACGCCGTCCAGCCGGGCGCGAGCTCCAGGTCGCCGACGCGCTCGCCGTTCAGCGTCGGCACGTAGGTGCCGTGCGCCGTGGCGTAGAGCCGGGCCTTGACGATGCCGTCGGGCAGATCGAACTCGCCCGCGACCAGGGGAGCGGGGGAGTCCTGGCTGCCGATGTCGCGCGGGGTGACGAAGCGCGCGGACCAGTCGTCGGTGCTGAGCAGGCCGACCTCGACGGTCGCCGGCTCGCTCCACTCACTCCACTCGGCACCGCGCACGCGGACCCGGACCGTCGCCTGCTCGCGCGATGCGAGCGGATCGTCGGGCCACGCGACCAGGACCTGATCGGCCGACTCGACGACATGGGTCCGCGGAGCCGCGTCACCCCGGACGATCTCCAGCTCGTACGCCGTCTGCGCCCAGTCGGCGTCGGCGGAAGGGGTCTGCCAGGACAGGCGGGGCGCGGCGGTCCCGATGCCCAGGACCGGACCGGTGGTGCTGTGGTGGTCGAAGCGGAGGTGTGTCGGTGCGGCGGATCGCGACATGGCACTCCTTGCGGGATGAAACGATTCATTGGGTAGGTCCGATCTTGGGGCCGTCGCCGCGTCGGCGATAGAACGGAGTGCACCGGACCTAGCACAAAACGCACTTTGCCGCCTAGGTTGAGGCATGGAGGATCCACCGGTCGGCAACAACCGAACCCTGCTGCACTTCGTCGACGGCGCCGTCGCGTACGCCGGCCCGTACGTGCACGCGACCGGGCACCCGGTCCACACCCACAGCTTCTTCGAGGTCGCCGTGATCACCGGCGGTACGGGCTACCACGAGAGCCTGGCCGGACGGCAGGAACTCGAAGTGGGCGACGTGATCCTGCTCCGGCCCGGCGTCTGGCACGCGTACGACGGCTGCGCGGACCTGGAGCTCTGGAACTGCTGCTTCTCGGCCGACCTGATCCAGCGGGAGCTGGCCTGGATGCGCGAGGATCCGCTGCTCGGGTTCCTGCTGTGGACGGGGCCGTTCTCGGCGCAGCGGCGCGGCATCCTGACGATGCATCTGGACGGGGTCACCCTGGCCGAAGCGATCGGGCATCTGCGCGGCCTCGGCGAGCTGCGGCATGAATCGGTTCACCTGCACCGCGGCGACATCGTCGGGCGGCTGTCGCTGTTCCTGAGCTGTTTGGCGCGTGCGGTCGCGGCGACGGGGGTGGTCGGGCGGGAGACGCAGATCCATCCCGCCGTACTGACGGCCATGCGGATGCTGGAGGCCGCGCCGGCGCATCAGTGGACGCTGACCGAACTGGCCGACGAGCTGCATCTGGTGCCGGGGTATCTGGTCCGACTCTTCAAGTCGTCGACCGGCCTACCCCCGATGGCCTACCTGTCCCGGCATCGCGTCGAGCTGGCCGCGGATCTATTGCTGCACACCGACCATTCGATCAGCCGGATCGCGGAGTCGGTGGGCTGGCCGGACCAGAACTACTTCGCCCGCCGCTTCAAGCTGCACTACGGCCTGACGGCCTCGGGCTACCGCGAGCGCTTCACCCACGCGGCGTTCCCGCGACCGTCGACCCAGCCGCGCTCGATGGTGCGGAGCAAGTCCGGGTAGACCCAGAGGTACCGGAACGGCTTGATCAGCGCCATGTACGCCGTACCGAGTGTGCCGTTCGGTTTGACCAGGACGGCCATCTGGCCGCGGTAGCCACCGTCCACTGCGCTGTCGGCGACCCAGCCGAGGTGCAGTACCGCGTGGACGGTGCTGTTGGCGATCTCGGCGGCCCACTCGTTGTCGGTGAGGAACACCGATTTGAACGGGACGCCTCCGAGCGTCGGTCCTTGCGGCCCTTCGAGCAGGTCGGCCGGGAGGCGGTCGCGGAGGGTGTGGACCCGGCTGCCGAGACCGGTCTTGTCGCGGTCCCAGCCGAGCAGGGCGCCGAGTTTCCAGCGGAGTGCCATCAGGAACTGGCCGATCTTCGAGGACATCAGGGCCGGGGCGTCGGGGTCGGCGGTGGTGAAGCGGCTCATCAGGCGACCGAAGTCGTCGGGGCCGCCGGGCGTCGGAAGAGCCCAGACGTCCTCGAGCTGGAAGTCGGGCGCGATCTCGTGGATGCGCCAGGGGAGGTCGGTGTGGGCGGTGGCGGGAAGTCGCATGGCTTTGGTTCCCTTCTATACGCTGCCGTATACGAGCAAGGTAGACCGATGTGTACGGTGGCGTATAGATCGGGTGGGCGTGAGAGGAGCCACAGGATGGGAGTGACCCGTACGCCGCGCAGCAGGTGGATCGAGGAAGGGCTCCGGATGCTGTCGGCCGGTGGGCCGGAGGCGGTCCGGATCGAGCCGTTGGCGCAGGTGCTCGGCGTGACCAAGGGCGGGTTCTACGGGTACTTCAAGAACCGGGACGTGCTGCTCACGGAGATCCTGGACACCTGGGAACGAGAGACCACCGAGGCGCTGATCGACCAGGTCGAGACCGCCGGCGGCGACGGCCGGACCAAGCTGGA
Source organism: Kribbella endophytica (assembly GCF_054781295.1). Taxonomy (NCBI): domain Bacteria; kingdom Bacillati; phylum Actinomycetota; class Actinomycetes; order Propionibacteriales; family Kribbellaceae; genus Kribbella; species Kribbella endophytica. Next base: position 300,643 of record NZ_BAAGUR010000004.1, on the reverse strand, counting down.
CCGGCTGTTCACACTCGTTGCCTCCGGCGACGGTCTGATGACCGGTGCCGCGGCCGACCTCGCGATCCGCGAGTGGGCCCGGCGCGACGAGCAGGTCGCCGTACAGCTCAAGCGGGTGGACAACCGGCGGATGGTCTACCTGCGGGCGCTGTTCGGCGAGTTCTGCGCCGACGAGCAGGACGTCGAGGTGCGCAGCCTGCTGGTCTTCTCGCTGCGGATCGGCAGCCCGCTGATCGCCGCCGACCATCCCGGGCGCAGCCGCAAGGACGTGCTGGAGCTCACCAGGCAGTGGCTCCTGCGCTGACCTACTTCAGCAGCGGAAGCGTGTGCAGGAAGGACTCCCACGAGTCCGGCAGCCAGCCCGGTACGCCGAGGACGGCCATGTAGAGCCAGATGGCAACGAGTACGCAGACGAAGAGCACCGCCGTACCGAGGGCCTTCAGCCAGGCCGGCTGCTTGCCGGTCCAGGCGGTGAGCTCCTTGACCCACTCCTTGACCCGGTAGAGCAGGCGCTGGGCCCACTCGAACTCGCTGGCCAGCACGGCCAGACCCGCGATGAACAAGGGGATCCCGCCCGGTCCCGGCAACCAGCCGGTCAACGGCGCGGCGATGATCAGGATGCCACCGACGACGCCCACGCCGATCCGGTAGATCAGGTGCTTGCGCGGGTTCGCACGGATCTTCCGCCGCCACTCCCACCGATCGTCCTGGGCGTCCAGCGTGATGTTGTCGTCCGTGCGGTCCGGACTGGTCTGCTCGGCCACACCACCAATGTACGTGCTGCGCAGGCCCGTTCCTTTGCTTTTCGCCCCTGATCCGTCCCTGAAATCGCCGCCGCCGCCCCCCTGCCCTTTCCGAGTTGAGGGTACAAGTCCGGCGCCGTCCGGCCGACGGTTATCCACAGGCCTAGGCCTGGGGGGAGTTGCCGTACTCCCAGTGCCAGGGCTCCTGGCGGTTGCCGCCCTGCTTGGCCCAGTCCGGGTGGATCCAGCCGAAGCGGGGAGCGTTCTGCAGCATCCATTGGTGCTGGGTGGTGCCGAAGCGGTCGATGCCGCCGCAGAGGTCGACGGCGAGGCCCCAGCCGTGGTTCGACGTACCGGGGAGGGCTGCGAGGGACGGCTTGCGGCCGTACAGGGAGACCTGGGAGCTGTACGAGCGGTAGGAGTCGGTGATGCAGAGCGTCTTCCCGAAGCGCTTCTGGTACGCCGACGCCAGGCCCAAGTACGCCGTGGCGGCGTCGCAGCGCAGCGAGTGGGCGCTGGTGATGTTGCACAGCTTGCTCGCCGGGATCATGCCGTTGCTGTAGCCGCCCCAGCCGACGCTGGTCCCGCCGGTGGCCAGGAACGGCATCGGGTTGACGGCGTCGCCGCCGAGGCGGACCTCGAAGTGCAGGTGCGCTCCCGTCGAGTTGCCTTCGGTGCCCACGGCACCGATCCGCTGACCGGCCTGCACCTGCGTGCCGTCCGGGACGTCGATCGAGCTCAGATGCGCGTAGAGCGTCTCGAGCCCGTTCCCGTGGTCGATGCGGACCAGGTTCCCGGCCCAGGCCGGGTGCTCTACCCGGACCGTGCCCGCGGTCGCCGCGCGGACCGGCGTACCGATCGCGGCGGGGAAGTCCTGGCCGGTGTGGATCCCGCTGGCCCACAGCGAACCCGACTGGCCGAACGGCGTACCGATCTCGTAGGTGCCGTCCGCCAGCGGCCAGGTCCAGGCGCCGGTGCCGACGTCGTACGACGTTGGCGTGGTCCCGCAGCGGAAGCCGCCGGCCTGCGACGTGGTCGCCGGCGCGGTCTGCGCCTTGGCCGGCCTGCCGAGCGTCGGCCGGAGCGCGGAGAACAGGCTCTCCGGAACGGTCGTGACGACCACCGCCCCCTTGGCCTCGTCCGCGGCGATCATTTCGCCATCACCGAGCGCGATGCCGATGTGGTAGAGCCCGACCGAGCGGCTCCCCATCACCAGCACGTCGCCCGGCTGCGTCGAGGCGGCCGGGACGGTCTGATAGTCGCGGTAGACGTTGCCGATCGGGCTCGGCAGGCTTGCGTACGGCGCCCAGCTGGCGCGCGCGGCGCCGAGGCAGCCGTACTTGGCCGGACCGGTGCCGGACGCACCGTACGGCTTGCCGAGCAGTCCGAACGCCTGGTTGACCGCCCGGATCGTCTCGGCGGGCAGGACCTTGACCGTACGACCAGCGGCGGTGAACGACGCGGCGCCTGCGACAGCCTTCCCGGCGGCGGTCAGCGGCTTCATCCCGGCCGGGAGCTTGGCCGGGTTCTTCAGGGTGGTCGCCGCGGGCGGCTTCACGCCGGCAGCGGTCAGCTCGGCCAGGTAGGTCTGCCAGCGCGACTTGGCCTGCTGGTTCCGGCTGACCTGCAGCTGGTCGGCCAGCTGGGTCGCGCCGGCCAGGTCGGCGAGCTGACCTTCCATGGTCATGGAGGCGTTCGCGGCCTTCTGCTGCAGCTCCTGGCTGAGCTGCCGGGCCTTGGCGGAGGCCTCGTCGGCGGCCTTGCGCTTGTTCTTGGCGTCGTTGTCCGCCGTACCGGCCGCGTTCTCGGCGGCGCTGGCCGCGTTGTACTGGGCGACCTGGGTGCTGCCGAGCTGCTTGATCGCGGCCTGCCGGTCGGCGATCTCCTGCAGGTTCTCCGCGATCGGAGCCAGCGACCACAGCATCGACTCGGTGCCGATCACGGTCGGGATGCCGAGCTGGTACGCCTGGGCGGTGAGCAGGCCGAGCTTGCGGCGCTCGACCTCGGAGCTGGACCGCTTGGTCGCGGCGTACGCCTCGGCGCGCTTCGCGGCGGTCTCGGTGCTCTGGGCGGCCTTCAACGCGTTCGTGTAGGCGATCGTCGCCTTGGCGACCTCGGCCTGGACGGCGGCCGCCTCGGCCCGGAGCTGCTCCAGGGACCGGTTGACGTCGGTCACCGAGGCCGGCGGCGGGGGAGTCGGATCGTCGGCGTACGCGGACCAGGCGGGTACGGCGAAGACGGCCAGCAGCGTTCCGAGCGCGGCGAACCGCAGCCCACGCTTCTTGTCCATCAAGCCCCCATCGGCCGTCCGCCTCACGCGCGCACGAGAGCTGACGACGGCCCCCCGTGCGCCCCTCAGCCTAGGCGCACTCTCGCCCAGGCGATACCCCGCCTCACCGATCGTGACCACGGCCACGGGGCCCACGGCGGGATCTACTGGTGCGAGGCACTAAAGTTGAGGGTATGGCCTCGCACTTTGACGTTGTTGTCCTCGGCGCCGGCCCGGGTGGGTACGTCGCGGCGATCCGCGCCGCCCAGCTCGGGCTCAAGACCGCAATCATCGAGAAGAAGTACTGGGGCGGTGTCTGCCTGAACGTGGGCTGCATCCCGTCCAAGGCGCTGCTGCGCAACGCCGAGCTGGCGCACATCTTCACCAAGGAGGCGAAGACCTTCGGCATCAGCGGTGAGGTGACCTTCGACTTCCCGACCGCGGTCCAGCGCAGCCGCAAGGTGGCCGACGGCCGCGTCAAGGGCGTGCACTTCCTGATGAAGAAGAACGACATCAAGGAGTTCGACGGCTGGGGCTCGTTCGTCGACGCGAACACGCTCGACGTCTCGCTGAACGACGGCAGCTCCGAGACCGTCACCTTCGACAACTGCATCATCGCCACCGGCGCGACCACCAAGCTGCTGCCGGGCACCCAGCTGAGCGACCGCGTCGTGACGTACGAGGAGCAGATCCTCACCGAGGAGCTGCCGGGCAGCATCGTGATCGCCGGTGCCGGCGCGATCGGTGTCGAGTTCGCCTACGTGCTGGCCAACTACGGCGTGAAGGTGACCATCGTCGAGTTCCTCGACCGGATGGTCCCGCTGGAGGACATCGACGTCTCCAAGGAGCTCGCCAAGGCGTACAAGAAGCTCGGTGTCGACGTACTCACCGGCACCCGGGTCGACTCGATCGACGACTCCGGCGACAAGGTGAAGGTCACCGTCACCGGCAAGGACGGCAACCAGCAGGTGCTGGAGGCCGACAAGGTGATGCAGGCGATCGGCTTCCAGCCGCGCGTCGACGGCTACGGCCTGGACAAGATCGGTGTCGAGCTCACCGAGCGCGGAGCGATCAAGGCCGACGGCGTCCTGCGCACCAACGTGCCGAACATCTTCGCCATCGGTGACGTGAACGCCAAGCTGATGCTGGCCCACGCGGCCGAGGCGCAGGGCGTGATCGCGGCCGAGACCATCGCCGGGCACGAGACGATGGAGCTCGACCACGTGATGATCCCGCGGGCGACGTTCTGCCAGCCGCAGATCGCCAGCTTCGGCTGGACCGAGGAGCAGGCCCGCCTCGAGGGCTTCGACGTCAAGGTCGCGAAGTTCCCCTTCACCGCCAACGGCAAGGCGCACGGCCTGGCCGACCCGACCGGTTTCGTCAAGGTGATCAGCGACGCCAAGTACGGCGAGCTGCTGGGCGCCCACCTGATCGGCCCCGAGGTCACCGAGCTGCTGCCCGAGCTGACCCTGGCCCAGAAGTGGGACCTGACCACCAAGGAACTGGCCCGCAACGTGCACGCGCACCCGACGCTGAGCGAGGCGCTGCAGGAGGCCTTCCACGGTCTCGAAGGCCACATGATCAACTTCTGATCCTTGCTTGAACGCCGAAGGGCCCTGGGCTTCGCGCCCGGGGCCTTTCTGTTGGGAGCCGCATGTCCGAACCCCCTGTCGTCTACCTGATCGTCGGGCTGCCCGGCGCGGGCAAGACCACGCGCGCGAAGGAGCTGGAGCTCGCTGAGTCCGCGCTGCGGCTGACGCCGGACGAGTGGCAGATCGCGCTGTTCGGCGACGCGAATCCGCCGGACAAGCGCGATCTGGTCGAAGGCATGCTGGTGCAGGTCGGCATGCGGGCCGCCGCGTTGGGGGTCAACGTGGTCTTCGACTTCGGGTTCTGGGGGCGGGACGAGCGGTCGGCGTTGCGCTGGATCGCGGGGACGATCGGCGCGCGGAGCGAGGTCGTCTACCTGCCGATCGACCACGAGGAGCAGCGTCGGCGGGTCACCGATCGCTTCGAGTCAACGCCTGGTGAGACGTTCCGGATGAGCGACGAGGAACTCGTCGACTGGCGGGCGCTGTTCGAGGAGCCGGACGAGGTGGAACTGCGGGGCGCGGAGATCCCGCCCGTCCCGGCCGGGTTCACTACGTGGTCGGAGTGGGCGTCGAAGCGCTGGCCGTCCTATCGGTGAGGCCCACAAGTTGTGGCACGCTCAGAAGATGCAGAGTGTGTACGACGCAGTGGGCGGCGACGAAGGGGTTCGACGACTGGCGCACGCCTGGCACGAACGAGTGCTGGCGGACGAGGTGGTCAGCCACGCCTTCAGCCACGGGTTTCATCCTGAGCACACCGAACGGCTCGCGGCCTACTGGGCCGAGGCGCTCGGCGGTCCGGCCGCCTACACCGGCGCCTTTGGTACCGAGAGCCTCGTCGTCCGGATGCACAGTGGCAACGGGCCGCACGAGGAGATGGACCGCCGTGCGATCGCCTGCTTCGACCAGGCGCTGACGGACATCGGCCTGACCGGGGACGACCCGGTCAGGCAGGTCCTGTACGACTACTTCGCCTGGGCCACGACCGTGTCGATGACCCAGTACACGGGCTCGGCCGGCGACGTACCGGCCGGGCTCTCGATTCCTCGCTGGTCCTGGGACGGACTCGTCACAAGCTGAAGGCGACCGACCGCAGGATCAGCGCGGCGACGAAGACCAGGGTGAACGCCAGGTCGATGCCGATGCCGCCGGCGCGCAGCGGCGGGAGCTTCCGTCGTACGGGCGCGATCACCGGCTCGGTCCAGGCGTGCGTCAGCTGGCGGGCCTTGGCGCCCCGCGACGGACCGGTGGCCAGCTGGCCGGTCCAGTCGAGCACCATGCGCACGATCAGCACCAGGATGAACAGGGTCAGGGCGTACCCCAACAGGGTTCCGATCAGGCTCATGAGGTTCCTCCGTTAGAACGTGTTGCCAGTATCAACGGACGAACCGCGCCGATGATGTCCCCGCCACAGTCTTCTTAGCGGACTTTCAGGCATGATCAGCTCGTGAGCAGGCTGCGACCGACCACAGCGCGCGCCGTGGCGTCGTACCCGGACGTGCCCGTCCGCTACCACCGGCCGTTCCTGCGTGCGGTCGCGGGCGCGTTCCTGGTCGGGTCGTCGGTGCTCGGGAGCTCGCTCATGTACTTCCCCGACGGCGAGGACGACCTGGTCCGCGGTGACTGGTTCTGGCATCTGCTGTTCCTGGTGATGCTCGGTGGGCTCTATCTGTACGTCGCGTCGTCGGTGGTCGTGAATCGGACCGAGGTGATCGTCAGCAATCCGTTCCGGCGGGTGGAGATCCCGCTGACGCAGATCGTGACGGCGGTTCCTGGTAGCAATCTGCGGATCAGGACGGCGCAGCGGGATTTCGTGGCCGCGGGTGTTGAGGCGGCGAATGTGCAGAGTTCGAGCGTTGCGTACGGCACCCAGGATGATCTCGCGGGACTGATCAACCGGGCGGCCGCTGACGCGCAGCGCGTGGATGCTGTTGAGGCTGCTGCGCGGTATCGCTTTGCCTGGCCTGACCCGCTGTTCCTGGGCTTTGCGGTCGTGCATCTGGTCAACGCGGTGGTGCTGCTGGTGCACGGCGGTCCGCTGCCGCTCTGACGCAGCGTCTCTGTCAGCGGTCGGTGACGTCGCCGAGGACCGGCTTGATGTCGAGCAGGGGAGTGCCGTCGAGGGCTTCGAGGTTGCTGACCTGGAGGCGCAGGGGCTCGATGGCGAGGATCGTGACCCGGTGGAGGCCGATCGGGTTCGGGCGGTCGGGGGAGCGGGTGCTGAAGACGCCCGTAGGTGGGCGGGTCAGGTCGCCGCGCGGATGGACCTGGAGTGCGTTGCGGTCGGCACGGTCGAGCCAGGTGATGAGGAGGATCTCCTCGCCGACTTTGAGGTCGCGGGCTGCTTCGGTGTACGCCGGGTCGAGGGCGATCCAGGCGTCGGGAGCGCCTTCGTCGCCTTGGCGGGGTGCGTCGGCGGGATCGGTCAGCGGCGACTCCACCCGGCCGATCGGTCGGAGCTCGCTCATGAGAGGTGGACGAACTTGGTGAGCAGGGGAATGCCTGCGCGGTGGACGTGGAGCGCGAGCCCGGGCGGCGCGGTCAGGTCGACCAGGCTGCCGCTCGGCGACGGCGGCTCGAGAGTGAGCGGGACGGTGGATCTGATGCCGGGGGCAAGTAACAGCGGGAGGCCGGCGTACGTCGTACTGATGCCGTTGTGCAGGTGACCGGCGAGCAGCGCGGTGACCGGGTGGCGGCGGAGGACGGCGGCGAACTGGCCTGGTTCGCGCAGGAGCCACTGGTCCATCGTCGGGTGCTGCAGGCCGACCGGCGGGTGGTGGAAGGCGATGAAGACCGGGCCGTCGTACGGCTCGGCGAGGGCGGCGTCGAGCCAGTCGAGGGAGTCGGCGCTGAGCAGGCCGTGGTCCTCGCCGGGGACGGTGGTGTCGAGCAGCACGAAGCGCGCGCCGGCGACGTCCCGGACCTGATGGACGGGATCCTCGGCGCTCAGTTGCCCGGAGGTCGGCGCGCCGGCCGAGCCCGCGTCGGTCAGCGCCGGCTCGACGTACGCGTTCAGGCCGGTGCGGAAGTTCGGGCGGGCGTCGTGGTTGCCGGGCAGGACGAGGACGGGGAGGTCGCCGAAGGCCGACAGCTCGGCGGCGACCTCGGCGTACTCGGTGCCGTGGTCGGCGAGATCGCCGGTGACCAGGACGACGTCGACCGGCTTGGTGAAGGCCAGCAGGTACGACGTGACGCGGCGCAGCCGGTCGCGAGCCTCGGTCGTCCCGTCCAGGTGGGGATCACTCAGGTGGGCGATCACGGTCACGGCGGCCTCCTCGGGTAGGTCAGCAGGTTATCCCTGCCAGCCACCGAGCAGCCCGCGGTTATCCACAGAAGCCGCCTGGCAGGTCGGTGCAGGGGACCAGGCCGTCACGCGCCAGGATCGGCTTGGCCGGGTCCGACGTCAGGTAGTCGAGGAAGGCGTCCTGCAGCGAGTCCGGCTTGGGCGGCGCGGCGGTGTAGGCGTGCTCGACCTCCCAGAACCGGTACGTCCGGTCGGCCACCTTCTCCGTCGCGGGGACGACGCCGTCGATCGCGACCGGCGTCAGCGTCGGGTACTTGCGGGATCCGCCGAGCTCGGCGTACCCGATCGCCCCGTCGATGTCGGCGACGCGGCTGAGCAGCTCCTCCGTCGTACCGACCTCGCACCGCTGCTGCTTGGCGATCGCGTCGTCCTTGGTCCGGCAGTCGTCCGACGTGATGCCGAGCTCCTGGTCCCCGGCCAGCACCTTCTCGCGGAACGTCCGCCGCGACCCGGAGTCCGGCCCGACCCGGCTCACCATGCGGATCGGCAGATCGCGCCCGCCGACCTGTTTCCAGTTGGTCAGCCGGCCCGCGTAGATGTCACGCAACTGGTTCGTGCTGAGCGCGCTCACGTCGGAGGAACGGTTCACGACGACGGCGAACACGACGACCGCGATCGGCCGGCTCTGCAGCTCGCCGGCCTCCTCGGCGGGACCGTCGGAGAGCGCGATCAGCTTCTCCGCCGCGGCCGGATCCTTCTTACCGGTGTCGGCCAGCAACCGCGTCCCGCTGCGACTCCCGCTCGCCGCGATCGTGATGTCAGCCTGCGTGCACTCGGCGACGTACGCGCTGCGCACTTCCTTGACCGTCGGCTCCACCGCCGTCGATCCGACGATGCGCAGTTGCCCGGCCGCGCAGTTGTCCGGCGGCTGCAGTACGTCGACCAGGAACAACGCGACGAGCGCGCCCACGAGCACGAGCGACAGCGCGCCGAAGATCAGCGTCCGCCGGCCCGGACCACGCGGCCGCGGCTCGTGGTAGACGCCGCCTCCCGCCGACCCGCCTGCGAGGTAGCCCGAATGGGTGACGCCGTCGCCGCGGCCGCTCAGTACGAGCAGGAACTTGAAGCTGTCGCCGCGGTTGATCGCCATGCGCGGGATCACCAGCCGGCTGGTGTCGACGAACTTCTCCGAGTCGAGCTGGCGCTGCAGCATCTCGCCGAGCGCCTCGGGCTTGGCCTCGGTCACCTCCAGCCCGACGATGGTCCGGTCCGGGAACGCGAACGACACCTTCTCGTGCATGTGGTGCGGCTCGATGTCCATCCCGCCGGCGTTGTCGACGCGGAGCAGGACGACGCTCGGTTCCTCGACCACGTCGCCCTGGTGCCGGACCTCGACGTCCACCATGTGCGAGCTCGGGAACACCCCGATCGGGGCGTCCACCTGGACCCGGTAGACGAGTCGTTTGCGGCGCAGGAAGTACCGGTCCACCGTCCAGGCGATCGCCGTACTGATCAACGCGATCGCGGCGATCACGGTCTCGAGGTTGATGTCCCCGAGACCGGAGAAATCCACTGCCAAACTCATTGCCCCCTCCAGGACGCAGAGGTTACGGAGCGCGGGTGAACGGTTGCTGACGCTGCGGTGACCGTTGGCGGTTTCGGTCTCCGACCGGCCCGGACGCTTGGCCGGGACGGGTGGTTCTGCGACATTTGGCCGCATGGCTGAACAGGTGGACGTCGTCGTGATCGGGCTCGGCGTGGGTGGCGAGGAGACGGCCGGGCGACTGGCCCAGGCCGGCCTGAACGTGGTCGGGATCGACCCGAGGCTGGTCGGCGGTGAGTGCCCGTACTGGGGCTGCATCCCGAGCAAGATGATGATCCGGGCCGGCAACCTGATCGCCGAGACGCGGCGGGTCGACGGGATGGCCGGGAAGGCCACGGTCGAGCCGGACTGGGCGCCGGTCGCACGGCGGATCCGCGAGGAGGCCACCGACAACTGGAACGACCAGGTCGCCGTCGACCGGCTGGTGGGCAAGGGCGTCACGTTCCTGCGTGAGCGCGCTACGGTCACCGCTCCGGGCACGGTGCAGGCCGGCGACCGGACCTTCGAGGCGTCGAAGGGCATCGTGATCGCGACCGGGACGGTGCCGGTGGTGCCGCCGATCGAAGGGCTGGCCGGTACGCCGTTCTGGACCAACCACGAGGCGATCGAGGCCGACACGCTGCCGGCGACGATCGTCGTACTGGGCGGTGGCGCGATCGGGCTGGAGCTCGCGCAGGTGTTCGCGCGGTTCGGCGTCGCGGTGACCGTGGTCGAGGCGACCGATCGGGTGCTGGCGCTGGAGGAGCCGGAGTCGAGCGCGCTGGCCCAGGAGATGCTCGAGCGGGACGGGATCACCTTCCGGGTCGGCGTACGGGCTGAAGCGGTGTCGTACGACGACGGCTTCACGGTCCGCCTGGGCGACGGCTCCGAGGTCACGGGCGAGAAGTTGCTGGTGGCAACGGGCCGCCGGACCGACATCCGTGGGCTCGGACTGGATGCCCTCGGCCTCGATCCGTCGGCACGGTTCGTTGCCGTGGACGAGCATCTGCGGGCTGCGAGCAACGTCTGGGCGGTCGGCGACGTGACCGGGGTCGGCGTGTTCACGCACAACGCGATGTACCAGGCGAACGTGGCGGTGCTCGACATCCTCGGCGCCGACGACGCTCCGCAGGCGCGCTATCACGCGATGCCACGGGTCACCTTCACCGATCCGGAGATCGGTGCGGTCGGGCTGACCGAGCAGCAGGCCCGCGACCAGGGGCTCGACGTCCGGACCGAGATCACCCAGATCCCGTACTCGACCCGCGGCTGGATCCACAAGGCCGGCAACGAGGGGTTCATCAAGGTCGTGATGGACGTGTCGCGTGGTGTGCTGGTCGGGGCGACCAGCGCCGGGCCGGTCGGGGGCGAGGTGCTGAGCGGGCTCGCGGTCGCCGTGCACGCCGCCGTACCGGTCAAGGAACTGCAGCAGATGATCTTCGCGTACCCGACCTTCCACCGTGCGTACGGCGAGGCTCTGAAGAACCTCTGACGAACGGTGGACGCTCCTTGTTGCGATCCGGTCGCAACTGGATCAAGAATGGGAGCATGCATGTCCCTGACGGATTCTTCGACGCACCGACCTCGATCGCTACCGGACTGATCGCGGCCGGTGCCGTCGGCATCAGCCTCCGGCGCGCCAACCGGGAGATCAAGGAGACCGGGCCGGCGCTGGCCGGGCTGACCGCGGCCTTCGTATTCGCCGTCCAGATGGTGAACTTCCCGGTCGGCGCCGGGACCAGCGGTCACCTGCTCGGCGGCGCGCTCGCCGCCGCGCTGGTCGGGCCGTGGACCGGGGTGCTGGTGATGTCGACGGTCCTGCTGGTGCAGGGGCTGCTGTTCGCCGACGGCGGGCTGACCGCGCTCGGGACCAACATCACGCTGATGGGGCTGATCACGGTCCTGGTCGGGTACTTCGTCACCCGGGCGCTGCTCCAGGTGCTGCCTCGGCGCGTCGGCAGCGTCGTACCGGCGACGACCGTCGGTGCTCTGGTGTCGGTGCCGGTGGCCGCACTCTGCTTCACCGGCCTGTACGCCGTGGGCGGCGCGGTCGACATCCCGCTCGGCAAGCTCGCGACGGCGATGGTCGGGTGGCATGTTCTCGTCGGGCTCGGTGAGGCGGTGATTACCGCGGCCGTGCTGAGCGCGGTCGTCGCGACGCGGCCGGATCTGGTCTACGCCGCTCGGCACCTGCAGGCGGATCTCGTGCTGGTGGATGCGGACGGCAACTCGTCGACGGTCTCGCCGGATCGTCCGATCGCGGCTCGGCCGGCTGGGCGTTCGCTGGGTGTCGGGGTTGCGGTGACGCTGCTGGTGGCCGGGGTGGTGAGTCTGTTCGCGAGTGCGCATCCGGACGGGCTGGAGTTCGTGGGGGCGAAGCTCGGGTTCGAGAGTGCGGCGCGGGATTCGGCGGTTGCTGGGAGCCCGCTGGCCGATTACGGGGTGAGTGGGATCGGGAACAGTCACGTCTCCGGGGCGCTGGCCGGGATCATCGGCGTACTGGTGACGATCGCCGTCGGGTTGCTGATCGCGAAGGTCGCGTCCCTGCGCTCGGCGCGGGCCAACGCCGACACGACGGTCTGACGCGCTCGTGAGTGGGGACGGCCTGCTGGTGCCGACCGGGAGCCTCGTGCACCGGTTGCCGGCGCAGGTGAAGATCGTGGCGCTGTTGCTGTTCGTGCTCGCCGTGGTGTCGACGCCGGCGGCGATCTTCTGGGCTTTCGGGCTGTACGCCGTACTGATTGTTGGTTGTGTCGTGCTGGCTCAGTTGCCTGCTGCAACGGTGTTGCGGCGGCTGGCGGTGGAGACGCCGTTCATCGTGTTCGCGCTGCTGCTGCCGTTCGTGGCGACCGGGCCGCGGGTCGACGTACTGGGTGTGTCGCTGTCGTCGTCCGGGGTGCTGGGTGCGTGGAACGTGCTGGCGAAGGGGACGCTCGGCGTGATTGCCGCGATCGTGCTGTCGGCGTCAACCGGGCCGCGCGATCTGCTGGCCGGGCTCGAGCGGTTGCGGCTGCCGTCGACGTTGGTGGCGATCTTGTCGTTCATGGTCCGGTATCTGAGCGTGGTGTCGGACGACCTGCACCGGATGCGGATCGCTCGGGAGTCTCGGGGGTACGCCGGGGGACGCGTCGGGCATCTTCGCGCAGTTGCCGGGGGAGTGGGCGCGCTGTTCGTCCGGAGCTTCGAACGCGGAGAGCGGGTTCACCTGGCGATGCAGTCGCGCGGGTACACCGGGCGGCTGCCGCTGCTGTCGGTCGGCGGTGCTGATCGCTCGCAGTGGTTGACCGGGCTGACGGTGTCCCTGGCGGCGATCGCCGTCGCGGTGACGGCTAGGCTGGTCGGCTTGTGAGCAGCCCTTCGATCCACGTCGAGCGTCTGGTGTTCGCGTACCCCGACGGTCGGCAGGCGCTGTTCGGCGTCGACTTCACCATCGAACGCGGCGAACGCGTCGCCCTGCTCGGGCCGAACGGCGCCGGGAAGACAACGCTCGTGCTGCACCTCAACGGCATCCTCGGCTCGGTCGCCGGCGGCACCGGCAGCGGCCGCATCCAGATCGGTGGCAGCGACCTGCACCGGGAGCATTTGCCCGAGGTACGCCGGAAGGTCGGGCTCGTCTTCCAGGACCCCGACGACCAGCTCTTCATGCCGACCGTCCGCGACGACGTGGCCTTCGGCCCCGCCAACCTCGGTCTCCGCGGCGCCGAGCTCGACGAACGCGTCCAGGAAGCCCTCGTCCAGGTCGGCATGCAGGACCACGCCGATTTCGCCCCCCACCACCTGTCGTACGGCCAACGCCGCCGAGTCGCCGTCGCCACAGTCCTCGCCATGCGCCCCGAGGTGCTCGTCCTGGACGAACCCTCCAGCAACCTGGACCCAGCCAGCCGCCGCGAGCTCGCCGACATCCTGTCGGCGCTGGACGTCACGCTGCTGATGATCACCCACGACCTGCCGTACGCCCTCCAGCTCTGCGAACGCAGCCTCCTGATGGACCACGGCCGCATAGCCGCCGACGGCAAAACCCGAGACCTCCTGGCTGACCCCGACCTCATGTCAGCCCATCGCCTGGAACTCCCGTACGGCTTCGACCCGCTGTCGGTTCCCGGCCCTGAAAGCTGACTCAGCGTTCGGTGAGTTGCCCCACCAGGTGCGTCAGTTCGTGCTTCTCGTCGTACAAGGCGAAATCGGTCACGGAATCACTGGACGAGTACCCGAACTGAACTCGCGAAGGCAGCAGCAAAGGCTTCCGGAAATCCACTCGGACCTCGAACGCATCCGGCAATCCAACAGCCCGCTCGATCGACGCCAAAGCAGCCGCCTTGGCCCACATCCCATGCGCGATCTGCCGCGGAAAACCGAACGCCTGCGCCGACAGCTTGAACAGATGAATCGGGTTCCGATCCCCGGACGCCGCGGCGTACCGGCGCCCGAGATTCCCTCGCAAGTCCCACCAGGCCAAACCATCCAGCGCAGGATCCGCCAGCAACGAAGCGTGCGCCGAAGCATCACCCGCAGACCGACTCAGCAGCGTCGTAGAGTCCGTCCACACCAGCTCACCGAAGACCCGCACCTCGCTCAGCACATCGAAGACAGTCCCCTTCGGATGCGCCCGCTCCGGCCCACTGTGCACGGTGATCGCCAGATCAGCATGCAAAGGAATAGGCCGATACTGCGTGATCGTGTTCGACAGATGGACGATCCCCATCGGCTTGTACGGAAACGACGGGTCCGACATCAGATCCAAATGCAGCGGAAACGCCAGCACGTGCGGATAAGTCACCGGCAAAACCGGCCCAGCCGCGAATCCCGTCACTTCCCGGTACGACGCCAGGTGGTCCTGATCGACCACCACCTCCGGCAACTCGAGCGTGAGCCCGTCCACATCAGGCTCGTACTCGGCCTTCCGCAGCGTCGCCTTCACGGTCCGGGCGTACAACGACCCCAGACCGGGCGAATCGTCGTACCGCCGCGTCGGCATCTCAGGCCCCCAGCATGCTCTGACCGCACACCCGAACGACGTTCCCGGTCACCCCGGCCGACGCCGGATCAGCGAACCAGGCGATCGTCTCCGCGACGTCCACCGGCTGCCCGCCCTGCTGCAGCGAGTTGATTCGCCGCCCGACCTCGCGGATCGCGAACGGCACCCGCGCGGTCATCTCGGTCTCGATGAAGCCCGGCGCGACCGCGTTGATCCGGATCTGCCGCTCGGCCAGCTTCGGCGCGTACGCCTGCACGAGCCCGATCACGCCGGCCTTGGAGGTCGCGTAGTTGGTCTGCCCGTTGTTGCCCGCGATGCCGGCGATCGAGGACACGCCGATCACCGAGCCGCCGTCGCGCAGTGCGCCGGACTCGAGCAGGTGCGCCGTGATCCGCTCCGGCGCGCGCAGGTTGACGTCGAGCACGGCCTCCCACGTGTCGGTCCGCATGTTCGCGAGCCGCTTGTCGCGGGTGATGCCGGCGTTGTGCACGACGATGTCGAGCCCGCCGTGGTGCTCCTCGGCGTGGGCCGCGATCCGTTGCGGTGCGTCGATCGCGGTGACGTCGAGCAGCAGCTCGCTGCCGCCGACCTTCGAGATCACCTTGCGCAGGTCGTTCGCGTTCTGCGGTACGTCGACGCCGATCACGGTCGCGCCGTCGCGGGCCAGCGTGTCAGCAATCGCGGCACCGATCCCTCGCGCGGCGCCCGTCACGAGCGCGACCTTGCCCGCGAGCGGCTGCGTCGGGTCGGTCGCCACCAGCGGCCCGGTGCCGATCCGGGCGACCTGGCCGTCGACGTACGCCGACTTCGGCGACAGGAAGAACCGCAGCGTCGACTCGAGCTGGTCGTGCGCGTCGGGCGCGACGTACACGAGATTGACGGTGGCGCCGCGCTTGACCTCCTTGCCGAGCGAACGCGTGAAGCCCTCGAGCGCGCGCTGCGCGATCTGCTGCTCGGGCGACGCGGCGAGCTCCGGCGTACGGCCGACGACGATCACGCGGCCGGCCGCGCCCAGCTGGCGGATCACGGGGGAGAAGAAGCGCTGCAGCGAGCTGAGCTCCGCCGTACTGGCTGCGCCGGTCGCGTCGAAGACGAGCGCCTTCGGGCGCAGCTCGCTCGACGCGACGCCTTCGGCCGCCGTACTGAAGTTGGCGCCGATGTCGCGCAGCAGGGCCTGGATGGCCTTGCCGGTGTCGGTCTCGCCGATCGAGCCGAAGACGACCGGCCCGTCGATCACCCGCGCGCCGTCGCGCCAACGGGGGAGCGGGGTCGGGTCGGGTAGGCCGAGGTTCTTGACCAGGGCCTGGCCGAGCGGCGTCCGCGTGAAGGTCTGGTAGCGATCCGTCATCTCTTCAGGCTCCTACTTCTCGAGGATGGCGACGACACCCTGGCCACCGGCGGCGCAGATCGAGATCAGGCCGCGACCGCCGCCGTTCTCGTCCAGCTGCTTGGCCAGCGCGGCCACGATCCGCCCACCGGTCGCGGCGAACGGGTGACCGGCGGCCAGCGAGCTGCCGTTCACGTTCAGCTTGGCGCGGTCGATCTCGCCGAGCGGTGCGTCCAGGCCGAGCCGTTCCTTGCAGAAGATCGGGTCCTCCCAGGCCTTCAGCGTCGCCAGCACCTGCGACGCGAACGCCTCGTGGATCTCGTAGTAGTCGAAGTCCTGCAGTGTCAGACCGGCCCGCGCGAGCATCTTCGGTACGGCGTACGCCGGAGCCATCAGCAGCCCCTCGGCGCCCTTCACGTAGTCGACCGCCGCTGTCTGCGCGTGGGTGAGGTAGGCCAGCGGGCGCAGGCCGTGCTCGGCCGCCCACTCGTCGGTCGACAGCAGCACCGCCGACGCGCCGTCGGTGAGCGGCGTCGAGTTGCCAGCGGTCATCGTCGCGGTCTCGCCCTTGCCGTACACGGTCTTGAGCTTGGCCAGCTTCTCGAGCGTCGTATCGGGCCGCAGGTTCTGGTCCTTGTCCAGGCCCAGGTACGGCGTGAGCAGGTCGTCGTGGAAACCACGGTCGTACGACGCCGCCAGGTTGATGTGGGAGCGGTACGCGAGCTCGTCCTGCGCCTCGCGGGTGACACCCCACTCGAGCGCGGTCAGCGCGGCGTGCTCGCCCATCGACTTGCGGGTCCGCGGCTCGGCGTTGCGCGGGATCTCGGGGACGATGTCCTTCGGGCGAACCCTGGCGAGGACCTTGAGCCTGTCCGGTGTTGTCTTGGCCCGGTTGAGGTCGAGCAGGATCTGGCGGAGCTTGTCGTTGACCGCGATCGGCGCGTCCGACGCGGTGTCCACACCGCCCGCGACGCCGGCCTCGATCTGGCCGAGGGCGATCTTGTTGCCGACCAGGATCGCCGCCTCGAGCCCGGTCCCGCAGGCCTGCTGGAGGTCGTACGCCGGGGTGGTGGCGGCCAGCTTCGACCCGAGCACGACCTCGCGGACCATGTTCCAGTCGCGGGCGTGCTTGAGAACGGCACCGGCGACCACCTCACCGAGCTCCTGACCGCCGAGGCCGGTCCGGTCGACCAGCCCGTTCAGCGCGGCGGTGAGCATGTCCGAGTTCGACGCGTGGCGGTAGTTCTTGTCCTGGCGGGCGAACGGGATGCGGTTGCCGGCGACAACGGCCACCTTGCGGGGTTCGGTCACGGTGTCTCTCCTGCTGTGCGTGGGGTGATGCGCCTGGTGGACTTGGCGGAAGTTTTGGGGGCTGGGCCGGCTGGCTCGGTGCTGGCTCTGGCCTCGGCGCTGGCCTCGGATGCCTTGGCCCTCGCCTCGGATGCCTTGGTCGTTGCCTTGGGCGCCCCGGCCGTTGCCTTGGTTGTTGCCTTGGGCACCTTGCTGCTGCTGCTGCCGCTGCCGCCTGCGTCGGCGGCTCGCCGGGTGGAGGGGGTCCGAGCGCCGAGGGCCTGGCGTCCGACGGCCGTGGCGAGCGTCGCGGTGATCGCCGTCTCGCGGACGGTCGCGATGTCGGCCTGGTGCACCACCGGGTGCCCCGGCTGCGCGGCGGACACGATCAGCCCCATCCGCGCCATGTGCAGCGACCCAAGGGTCTGGGTGTACAGGTGGTTGGCCAGGTAGTCGGTGTCGACCTCGTCGAACACCCCGGTCCGCTGGCCGGCTTTCAGGATGGTGGAGATCCGCTGCAGGGCGCTGCCCATCGCCGTACCGAGCTTCACCATCACCGGCTCGGTGATCTCCCCGAACAGCTCGTCGCCGGTCCGCCGCAGCAGGCTCATCGCGCAGTCCGCGAACGCCGGGTACTCCAGGCAGAAGTCGACGAAGACCTCGCTGAGCGCCTTGAGCCGGTTCATCGGCGTACGGCGGGAGCTGTCGACGGCTTCGAGCCGAGCGTCGAGCTCGGTGAGGTAGTCGATCAGGGTGAGCGCGAACAGCTCTTCCTTGCCGGCGAAGTGGCGATAGATCAGCGCCTTGTTGATGCCGACCCGCTTGGCGACCTCGTCGATCTGGGCGTCGATCGAGCCGCGTTCGTCGAACAGCTCCCGGGTGCAGCGGATGATGTCCCGCTCCCGGTCGCGACGACGCTCCGCCGTGGTCCGGCGGCGTCCGATCGCGAGCAACGCGGAGCTCATGCACCGATCTTAGTCGCAGGGGTGCCCCCTGGTGCAAACGACGGTTACACTCGTGGGTAACATCGCTCTGGATGGCGTTTGCCGTCCGTTCGTCGTACTGCTGTGTAGTTGTTGCCGGTGCTGGACCCCTGTTTCGCGCTTCCCCTGCGCGCTCCTCGGAGGACTCGATGACCATGACCGACCCCAAGCCGACTGTCTCCGCGGACGTCATGTCCCTGGCCGGTGAGCTCGGCGCCGAGCGGGCCAAGCCGGGCTGGAGCAGCTTCTCGCTGGCGATCAACGACGACCAGCGCGAGCTGCGCGACTGGGCGCACACCTTCGCCGCGGACGTGATCCGCCCCGCCGCGTCCGAGTGGGACGAGCGCGAGGAGACGCCGTGGCCGGTGATCCAGGAGGCCGCGAAGATCGGCCTGTACGGACTCGAGGCGAGCATCAACCTCTTCATCGACCCGTCCGGCCTGCTGATGCCGCTGGTCCAGGAAGAACTGTTCTGGGGTGACGCCGGCATCGGCATGTCGCTGATGGGCACCGGCCTCGCGTCGTCCGCGATCTTCTCCAACGGCACCCCCGAGCAGTGGAGCCAGTGGCTCCCACGCTGCTACGGCACCCCGGACGACGTACAGGTCGCCGCCTTCTGCTCCTCCGAGCCCGGCGCCGGCTCGGACGTCTCCGCGATCCGCACCCGCGCGACGTACGACGAGAAAACCGACGAGTGGGTCATCAACGGCCAGAAAGCCTGGGCCACCAACGGCGGCATCGCCGACATCCACGTCGTCGTAGCCACCGTCGACCCCGCCCTGGGCACCAAAGGCCAAGCGGCTTTCGTGGTCCCCAAATCCGAAGTGGTCAGCCTCGCCCAAGGCACCAAACTCAAAAAACACGGCCTCCGCGCCTCTCACACCGCAGACGTCTTCTTCGACAACGTCCGCATCCCCGGAGCCAACGTCCTAGGCGGCAAGGAAAAGCTGGATGCCCGCCTAGCCAAGGCCCGCGAACCCCGCGACCCCGCCGCGGCCCAGGCCCGCAACGCCTCCATGGCCACCTTCGAAATGACCCGCCACATCGTCGGCGCCCAAGCCATCGGCATCGCCCGCGCCGCCTACGAGTTCGCCCTCGACTACGCCAAGGGCCGCGAACAGTTCGGCCGCCCCATCATCGACAACCAGGGCATCGCCTTCAAACTCGCCGACATGGCCCTCGAAATCGACGCTGCCCGCCTGCTCGTCTGGCGGGCAGCCAACATGTCGTCCGCCCTCATGCGAGGCGAAACCCCCAACTACACCCACGGCGAAGGCTCCATGGCCAAACTCAAAGCCGGCGAAGTAGCCGTCAAGGTCACCGAAGAAGCCATCCAAATCCTAGGCGGCAACGGCTACACCCGCGAGTACCCAGTAGAAAGAATGCACCGAGACGCCAAGATCTACACCATCTTCGAAGGCACCTCAGAAATCCAGCGTCTGGTCATTTCGCGGGCCATCTCGGGCATGCGGATCAGATAAGGTAGACGTCGAAGAATGACAGGCAAAAGACACTGAGTGTCAAAACATAGAAACTAAGAAACCTAAAGATAGAAAAGACAATATAGATTAGCAGTTGCCTGGTTGCTGTGAGCGCGTTTCTGCGGCCAGGCTCGTGGGTTTCACGATCTTCGGTGCGCTGACCGTACTGCTAACTCATCCGTCGAGCTATTTCCTTTCGAGTTGGTTGAGCGAAGATAAGATCTCCAAACTTGGGCTACTCAGCGGCCACTAGGGGTGCTGCGGCGGACTCGTAGAGATCGATTCGATTGAGAATTTCTTCTGCGTAAATGCGGCATTGCAGGCGCTGGTCGGCGGTGAGGACGTCGACCCGATTGTGTGCCATCGGATTTCGATAGCGGGCGAGGGCCTCGAATCTGGAGTGCCAGAAATGCCTGTCGCCGATATAGAAGACCGGCCTGAATAGATCCCAGGAATCGTTGATGATAAGCCAAATGTCGCTCGGATAAGTGTAAGCGAGCCAGGACCCCGGGTGCCCGAATTGGCGAATATCGCGGTCGAGTTTTCCACTCGCTTCCTGGTGCATCTTCTTGAGCGGCTTGCTCCGGGCGATCAGAGCATCCGTCCACGCGTCACCGTGCTCCGCCAGCAGCATCGTCTCAACCAACCCGCGGAGGCGGACCTCGACAATCCCAAGTACTCCCCAGGGATTTAGATCGAGAGTTGACCTCCTCAGAACATCACGAAAAGCCACGTGGCTACCGAGTCCTATATGCTCGCCAGCTACGGCGGAAATCACACCTAGGGAGGACAGTTGCCGCTTCTCCCGCAGCCAGTCATCGACAACGGGGCCCAGTACTAATTGTGCCGCAGCAGACAGCAGGCCAAGATGATCGAAATACGCGACGAGCCGTTGCATGGTCTCCAGCTGCTGCATCTCGCTGGACTCGGACGGCCAAAGATCCGGCCTTGCGCTCAGCCAGTACTTCACCAGCTGCGGATGGCCGGCAGACCAGCCTAGGCAGGCGGCTCGCTCGCTTTCGTTGAGATCGTCGCCGCGATCCCAGACCGCTAGGAGGTCCTCCTCGGTCACCGCGCCGAGGTACTCCGAATAGCAGACGCTCGCCAGCGTGGAGATTCCGCGAACCTTCGCCTCGATGGCATCCAAAGACCGACGCGATGCGATTAATGCGTTGCAGTGCGTCGTCTTCGGTCGGTGGATAAGTTCGCGAATAAGTTTGAGGAAGTCAAGGCCATCGGGATAGTCGAGAACCGCGTCGAACTGCTCAAGTACCAGAACGACGCTCTCGGTCCTCGCCAGGAGAGCGGCGGTTAGAGTTCCCCAGGCCTCGTAGGTATCGCCTTCGGCTGCCGAATGCTTGGATTTATGGTTCTCTGTTAAACCCACCAGATTCACCAGATCGCGAAGTATTGAAGCGCCGCTCGCTCGAGTACTTAGGTCAATCCTAACAAATTTCACCTCTGCTTGCTTGAGGCCTACGATCACCTGATCAGCAACCCAGGTTTTGCCTGCTCCGGGTGCCGCGTGAATCGCGACATTGCAGGTGTCCGAGAGTAGTTCTGTGATCCTGTGCACTAAGATTTGCCTTTGACTCACAACGCCATCCTTCGAAGATATTCTGCGAACAGAAGCACTCGAATACCGACTAATCCGTCGCGTTCTCGGATCACTTCACGCATCACTAGGTCACGAAACACTTGACCTTCGGCCGAACTCAACTCCAATGACCCGATATCAACCGGTGAATTCTGTGGACCGGCCAGGCAGGCTATGCGGTGCAAGATCTGTTCCGCCGCCCGGTCTGCTTCGAAGGCATCCTCGCCCTCAGTCATGCCGTCCAATAGCGTGCCAGTGTTGTCAGCAGACAGCATGCAGTCAAAGCGGTGAAAGTCGATCTGGCGATGCCCATCTACCAATGATTCAATAGCCGCCTCGACATCCGACTCGGCCACTTCGTGGCGTTTTCCCTCGTTGACGATCGAGACAATTCGATCGCATACGATCTGAGTAAAGAATGGATGTCCAGACGTGTACATGGGGACGACATTCAAAGCGTACCCGACAAATCTGGAACTTCCGTCCGCGTTGCGGATCGGTTCATCGGCCAGGCGCTCTGTCTCCTCCATAGAAAGATAATCAAGACGCCGTGTGTGCATGATACTGAATTCGTTCGGAAAGGCTCGCAGAAAGTTGGGCATGGAATCCTGTCCAACCACTAGGGCTGAGAAAAGTTTTGCTTCCAGGAATCCTTTCCATTGGCGCATAAAGTCGCGAAGTTCGTCTGACTGTGCTGGCGGCACGTGCTGTCGTCGTAGTATCTCAAAGAGATAGGTAAATTCATCCACCACAACTGCGAATCGGGGCTCAGATAATCCTTCGGCTCTCAATAGCGCACGTGAGGCAGAAACCGTCTTCTGGAGGCTGCGAAGTGGCTGTTTGTCGACCTCGTTCTGATCCGGAAATCTGCGGAGCAGACGCTCCGCGACTTTGGGTCCGAGTTGGACCCCAACCTGGTTGCGGTAGGCATCAACCACCTGTCCGACGAATCCGGCAGTGATGGCATGCCGATCCACCGTCCCCATGGAGACTGAAGCCACCAGGACGCCATCCCCGATGAGCTTCTCTTGAACCCGCTGCAAGACGCTCGACTTTCCGGTCCGTTTCTGGCCGTACAGCGCGTAGCATCGCCCGGATCGAGCATTCATCAGGTAGCTCGATATTTCATCCACCAAGCCGTCGCGACCAAAGAACATGCCAGGATCGTCGACCGGGATTCCGCCGGCATAGTCGCGATACGGATTATCGATCGACTCAAAGGAAGCGGCGGATCTCAGTCGAATGGCGATACTTTGCCGGCCGGTCGAGCGTGATTCGTTCTGGAGCCCCGCATATGCGAGATGCGCCTCGATCTTCAGGTCGCCGCGAGCTCCCTGCCGCCGACGATCCCTCATCCTAACCTGGAGCATGCTAGTCGTACCGGGATCAAGTCTCGCCAGCACTTGTGGATGGCCCACTTTTTCAAGCCCACGATGCCGGTCGATAACTACAGTGATCTGCTCGGCCGCCAGGTACGTATCATCCAATGTAACTCTTACCGGGACCAGGAATTCGCCGGATGCGTCGACGTTAATGGTAACGATCCCAGCGGTTACGATTCTAGGCCTTGGATCGAGTCGACGTAGATAACCTTTCCACTCTGAATCCTCTGCCGTGATCACCTTGTCGAGGAGCTCGGCTGCGATCTGATAGGGCATTGAGCGGGCAGTTGCTCGCGTATTTGACCGCTGCAGTGCCGCAATTTGGATTAGATACTCTTTGCGATACCTGTCGGCGTCTGGGTACTCGCCGGAACGTAGTCGCTTTACGATCATCTGCAGAATATCTAGCATTTCCGCGAACATGGATCGGTGTGCCGGGTAACTCAGGGAGACGATCGCGGCCCTGATTGCGCTGTCAGCGGACTCCAGTTGGTCGGCGAGCGACACGCCGGTCCTGTTTTCGGTATCGAACTCCAGTTCGCGCAGTGGCGCTAGAACGGATTGAAGATCGCGCGGCAGGGTTGCGGACGACCAAGTGTCGCCTGCCGTCGATGTGTTCAAAGTTTCGATACTCGCGACCACTGACGCGGGCAGCGCGAGCGTCCTACTGTTTGCCATCCGGACAGTAACACCGGCAGAATCGGCGCTCTCCACGATCGCCTCGACTGAGTACTTTCCGCTGGCTCCCTGCAGAAGTAGGCGAACCCGGTCGCCTACTTCCACGACCCTGACCTCAGCCGCGTCCACGATTCCCCCACCTCTAGCATCCCCCCGGACGCCGATACTGGCGGACAGTACACGGTTGACATCGCCGACGAGAAGAGTTCGTTGCACATTCGGTCAGGGATAGGCGTGAACGAATGGGCGCGGCAGATGACGCTGACGGTTCCATCGGCACTTGGCGTGCAGTCTGGTCAACCCCGAGGTCAGCACAACAGCTCAAGCACCGTGCGGGTTGAGGAGTTCGCGAAAGTCGGAGGACGGCCGGTCTTGCATGAGAACTGTCGAGTGGGCACGACCCACTGCTGCAATCCGGTGTTTCGCGCCGTCAAGAGGTGGGTCTAGACCGCGTCGACTTCGTGGTGTTCAGCCAGCGCGTCTTGGCGGTTCCTCTGCCGAGGAGTACTAAAAGGCTGCTTGGCAGGTTCAAGCGGACGACTGCCGACAAGTTCATCTCAAGTACTTAGGCAGATCGCGGTCACAGCACGCAGCTGAAGGATTGGTGGATCCAGTGCATCGTCTTGTCGAGGTTGGCTGCGAAGGCTGGGTTTACCTGGGACATGCTGGCGTACCAGAGGCCGAAGGTCAGGTCTCCTGTGGAGATGGAGTTGTTGAGGTGGGTTAGGTGGGTGCGTAGCCGTCTAGGAAGGCTGTGTGGAGGCCGCGTAGTTGGCGTGGTCTCGGTATCCCGAGAGGGGCCTGCGAGGTCGTAGAGCCAGTGGGCGTGGCCGGAGTCGTCGAAGACGATCAGGCAGACTTCGGGCCCTTGGAAGAGGGGTGTTTCTAGGCGCAGGTCGGCGTGGATCAGGCCGAAGCAAGTTCTGAGGCGGCTGCTTGCTGGGAGTCGACGGTGGGGCTGTGGGTGGTTGGGGCTGTGGAGTCGGAGCAGGTAGCGGCCGTTTCGGGGGAGTCGACGCGGAACGTGGTGTCTTCGCCGTGGGTGATGAAGGTCAGGTGTGGGTCGTCGATTGGGTAGTGGCTACGCTCGTACGGCGGTGCGGCGTAGGCGGGCTACTTGCGCGCTTCGAGACCCGCTCGGGCATTTGGGGAGAGTGTCGCCGCCGGCTGATGGGTCCGAGGTTAGAGGCGGAAGGCCGGGGGCGTGCCGTGCAGGCCTCGGGACGTTGTTTCGGGGTCGGTGAAGAAGTTGGGGACTTGGGCTGTGGCGTCGTAGTGGCGGTGGAAGACGGGGGTTTGGGAGCCGGACATGGGCGGGACAATCCAGGTCCAGTCGGTGGGGCAGCGGCGGCCGGCTCGTTCTTCTCGTTCCAGGTGGACGAGGAAGCGGCGGGATTCTGTGTGGTGGTCGGTGATGCTGATGCCGTTGGATTTGAAGGAGTGGAGGACTGCGCGGTTCAGTTCCACTAGGGCTCGGTCTCGCCAGAGGGTGGACTCGTTTGAGGTGTCCAGGCCTAGGCGTTGGGCTACCTCGGGGACTAGCGCGTAGCGGTCTTCGTCGCCTAGGTTGCGGGCTCCGATTTCTGTGCCCATGTACCAGCCGTTGAAGGGGGCGGCGGGGTACGAGATGCCGCCGATGTCCAGGCGGTTGTTGCTGATGACCGGTACGGCGTGCCAGCGGAGGCCCAGGTCGGCGAACCAGGGGAGTTCGGGGTGTTCCAGGGGGACCTCGTGGATCGAGTGCGAGGGGAGGTGGAACATTTGGGGGCCTTCGTCAACGGTTTCTACGACCAGGGGGAGGATGTCGAAGGCTCCGGGGACAGCGGGCGGCTGCCAGCCTCGGCGTACTAGTTCGGCCGTGAAGGGGCGGTAGCGGGGGTCGCCCAGGACGCGGCCGTCGGGTTGGTCGTAGCCGGCGTAGCGGATGAGTTGTTCGTTCCAGATCCGGGGGGCGGGCTTTCCCGGGGACTCGGGGGCGAAGATGGTGATCATCGGGCGGATCTTGCCGCCGTTGTGGGCGGCGCGGAGGTGGTCGAAGCAGTGGCCGGCGACTGAGGCTGCGTCGCCGACGGTTCGTAGGTCGCGGACCTGCAGGCTGCGCCAGTAGAGGCGGCCGATGCAGCGGGCGTTGTTGCGCCAGGCGACCCGGGCGCCGAACGCCAGCTCGTCGGGGGTGTGCCAGTAGGTGCCGGTGAGGTCGATCTCGCGCATCGCCGCGGCGATCCGCGGGCCGATGCGGTCGGCTCGGGGGTTCTCGGCGGCGAAGAGTTCGAGGAACTCCTCGGCTGCGGCGCGTACGTCGTCGGCATCGAAGGTACGCCGAGCCGGCGCGGCGACCGGGGCTTCAGCATGAGCCGAGGAGCCAGGAGCCGAGCCATTAAGCGAACCATGGGCCGGGCAATGACCAGCGGGTGCACCAGGACCAGCACCCGAAGCAGGAGCGGGAGGCGGAGGCAGTTCGCCATCCGGCCGACGTACCGGATGACCGGGCCTGGACTGAACCCTGCCGGGACCGGGTGACGCCCGGCGGCCACCCCGCGGGGCCTTGTGCCATGGTCGGTCGCCGATCTGGAGGAGCTGCTCACCACCGACGAGCTGCGGCGCGTACGTCCGTACGACGAGGAAAAGCAGGACAAAGCTGAGTACGACGGTCGTAGAGATGCCAGTCCAATCAAAAGCGGCGGCGAGGCCGGCAACTGTCAGCAGGAGAACCACAAAGGGGCGGTGCTGTGCGGGTCTCACGGTCGGCTCCTAGCCTGGAGTGCCCGGACCGCGCCCGTTGCGAAAACGGGTGTGCGAGTCCGTGTCGTCGAAGAACGAACCGGGCGACGGCTCGACCGGCGGCGGCGTGCCGGCCGCGCCGAGGTGCTCGACCTCGGTGGCGAACGAGCTCACGATCGACTGCATCTGCGCCTGCGCCGTCTGGGCGTACGTCCGCACCTGCTCGCCGGCCGTGTCCATCGCCTCAGCGACGATCCGGCGCTCGTGCTCGCGGGCCTGGCCGATGCGCTCGCGCGCGTCGCGGCTGACGTCGTTGACCATCTCCTCGACGACGAGCTGGGCCTGGCTGAACATCTGGACGACCTGCTCGTTGACGCGGTCGCCGGCCTCCTCGTACTGGTCGAGCTCTGCCTGGACACGCTGCAACTCGGCCTGGAGCCGCTCGTTCTGGGACCGGCTCTCGGTGAGCGCCCGGTCCAGGGCGTTCATCTGGTCAGCGAGTCGATCGAGGTACCCGTAGACCTCGCCCGCGTCGAGGCCACGCATCCGCTTCGGGAAGGTCTCGTCCCGGATCGACCGAGGCGTCTGATGTGGGGAGCCGTGACGGTGTTTGCTGGTCCTCACTGGGGATCTCCTGCCGTGGTTGCGGTGGCCCGACGGTGTGGTCGTCCGCGGCCGCGTAGTAGAAGTGCTCGTACTTGATGTGCTCGGGCTGCATGCCGGCGGCGGCGAGGCGCTCGAGGGTGTGCGCGACCATCTGCGGGCCGCCGCACACCATGGCGGTCCGCCCGTGCAGGAGCTGCCGGGCTGCGACTGTTCCGACCTTGCCGCGCGTTCCCGGGTACGACGGGTCGTCGGAAACGACTTCGGTGTACTCGAACCACGACCGGGTCTCGGCGAGCTGCCGCAGCCGGGGGCGGTCGTACAGATGCCAGGGCATCCGTACGCCGTGCAGCAGGTGGACCAGCGGCCCGTTGCCCGAGCGATGCCACTCGCCGTCGATCTGCTCGAGGACGGCCAGCAGGGGAGCGAGCCCGGTCCCGCCCGCGACCAGCAGCAACTCCCGCGCGCCGGTGTCGCGAAGGGTCAGCCGCTCACCGACCGGCGCACCCAGCTTCACGGTGTCGCCGGCCTTCAGTGACCGTACGACGGTCGGACTCACCTGCCCGCCGTCGATCTGCTGGACGTGCAGATCGATCGAGCCGTCCGCACGCGGAGCGTTGGCCGGGCTGAAGTACCGCCACTGCCGGGGGCGTTGCGGGACCTCCATCGAGATCGACTGGCCGGGGCGGAACAAGAACTTACGCCGAGGCCGGACCGTGAGCAGGGTGAGGTCCATCGTCCGTCGCTCGGCCGAGATCACGTCGGCGTCCCACCAGTCCGGGGTGGACTCCGACGCCGACTCCGCCGCCTCGACCATGATCCGTGCGACCACCTGGTACGCCGCCGTCCAGTGCGCGGCGAGCTCCTCGTCCCAGTCAGGCCCCAGGAAGTGCATCAGGGTGGCGCACAGCGAGGCGCCGACCGCGTTGTAGTGCTCCGCGAGGACGGCGTACTTGCGATGGTCGCGGCCCAGGTGCTGCAGGAAGGCCTCGTCGTGCTCGATCTGGTCGGCGTGGCTGACGATCCGGCCGAGGGCGCCGACGAACTTGTCGCGCTGGTTCGCCATCGACAGCGGGAACATCGACCGCACCTCGGGGTACGACACGAACAGGTGCGAGTAGAAGTACAACGGGACCTGCTCGCCGTGCTCGGTGACCTGGTCCCAACTGCGTTGCAGAGCCTGTGCATCCATCGGAAATCGCTATCTGTCTCGATTCGGCAGTACTTCGAGAAAAGCGAACTTTTCGTTCCTGGGACGCACGTGTTCCCGTATGCCGGCGGCGCATGCCGGCAGGTGTTGCGTTGACAAGGGTGCCCTCCCAATTCCAGTTCCCCGAGTCTGTCTCGTCCTTCGACCTTCCCGATCTACCCGCGGTCCGGCGGGCTAAACCGTTGAAAGGACTCAATAGTCTCGAAATTCTGGATCCGCGCAAGTCCTTGATTTTTGGGCGGTTTGCTGCCGACCTGGGCGGAGTGGTGGCAGGGCAGAAAGGTGCCATAGGCAACAATCTGTGTCTGTGCAGGTCAGGCGCCGATTGGCGGGGACATGGACGTTCCGGTGAGAATTGGTCTACACCGGCCGGGAATTACCGGTCTGTCCCGGAATTGCTCCACATGATGGGACGGCGGCGATAAAAAGTTCGATTAGCGAGTGGTGACCTCGGCCATTGACTCGGGTGAGCGGGCCTTGGTAATGGCCCGGTCACCCGGAGTCAGCCAGGTCAGCGGGCTTCGAGCGCGTTCGTGAGCAGGGTGGCCAGCGCTTCGACCTGGATGTCGGTCGTCGCGAGCTCGTCGGCGTCCGCGCCGTCCAGGGCGACGGCCGCCAGTCCGGCCTTCGAGTCGATCAGGTCAGCGATGCGGGTGTCGATGGTCTGGGCGGCGATGACGCGCCAGGCCGTGACGGGCTCCTGCTGGCCGATCCGGTGGACCCGGTCGATCGCCTGGGTCTGCTCGGCGTTGGTCCAGGACAGCTCGGCCAGTACGACGTTCGACGCGACCTGGAGGTTCAGGCCGACGCCGGCGGTCAGCAGCGAGCAGACGACGATCGAGACGTCCGGGTCGTTGACGAACGCGTCGATGTTCTTCTGCCGGGCGGTGGGGGACTGGTCGCCCCGGATCGAGGCGTACTTGATCCCGCGATCCGCGAACAGCTCCTCGGCGGTGTCCATCGCCTCGATGTGGCGGGCGAAGTACACGACCTTGCCGACGTTGTGCGCCAGCTGGGCCGCGTAGTCGGCGGCCAGGCCGGCCTTGGCCTTGCCGATCCGTCGTACGAGCGTGAAGACGTTCTCGCCGGTCTTCGCCGATGCCATCTCGGTGCGTTCCCACTCGGCGACCTGACGGACCAGGGTGTGGTCGATGCCGTCCACGGTGACACCGGAGGTGCGCATCTCGAGGGCGGTCCGGTAGCGGGAGACCAGGCGCTCGGCCAGCTCGCGCTCGGCCTCGCGGATCGAGCGGCCGACCGAACCGTCGAGCTCGACCGGCAGGTTGGCGATCCGGCGGGCCGGGATGTCGGCCGCGACGTCGACCTTGCGACGACGGACGATGCCCATGTCGATCACGCTCGACCGGGCCGCCGGGTAGAAGGCGGGGTCGGCCGGCGTCAGGTCGGTCTCCTCGAGCTTCTCCATCAGTACGGCGCCAGGAGAGCGCTCCTCGATCCAGCCCAGGTACTGCCAGATCGCGGTGAAGTCCTCGATGTCGTTGATCAGCGGCGTACCGGTCAAGGCCATCAGCAACGGGCGCGGCGTCCGCGAGCGGATCCGCTCGGACAGGTGCAGCACGTTGCGCGAGCGGTGCGACTTCTTGTTCTTGATGAAGTGCGCCTCGTCGACCACCATGCCGCGGAAGCCGAAGTCGACCAGCCAGCCGACGTGCCGGTCGAGGACCTCGTAGTTCACCACGACGATGTCGGCGAAGCCGTCGATCGTGTCGCCGTCGCCCTGGATCACGGTCGCCTTGCGCTTCGGTGTCCACAGGTCGGCCTCGCGGGCCCAGTTCGTCTTCACGACGTTCGGTACGACGACGAGCAGCGGATAGGCCTGCGCCGCTTGGGCCGCGAGCAACGCCTGCGCCGTCTTGCCCAGACCGGGCTCGTCGGCGAGCAGGAACGTCCGGTGCCCGTCCGCGGCAGAGGCGATCAGCTCCGCCTGGTGCAGCATCAGCTCCCGGCCGCCGGCCGCATTCAGCGACGCCGGCTCGGGCAGCGACATGCTGGCCGAGGCGCCGGCCTGCTCGAAGGACCGCAGCAGCGGCCCGATCAGCTCCCAGCCGGCCAGGCGACGCGGCTTGGCCTCCTTCTGCGGCGCGGCCGAGAAGTCCGGAGCGAGGAACGGGTTCGCCAGCTGGCGTGAGACGACGGACTGCGGGACGACCTGGCGCGGCGGCGGGGCGGCCTCGGTGGGCTGCTCGACCGGCTTGGGCTTTTCCACAGGCGCTTCGAGACCCGCGGCGAGCAGCATGTCCCGCTGCAGGGCGACGGCTGCCTCGGACATCACCGCGTCCTCGGCGAGCAGCGCGAGCAGCGAGGGCTCACGGGCCGCGGTCTTGGCCAGAATCGTCGCGACCCCGTCGAGCCGCCGCAGCTGCTCGGCGCGGTAGGCGTCGGTGGCCGTGGCGTCGGCGTTGACCTGCGTCCGCTCCTGGCGGACCAGCAGGCCGATGACCTGGAACTTCGTCCGGATCGAGGGCGCGATCGCGCCACGCTCGACGGCCGCTTCCACCTCCCGTACGGCGCGCGCGAGGACCGGGATCAGCCCGTCGGCGTCGTCGGTACGACGCTTGCGGCGCGAGCCGCCTCTCGGCGTACCGCCGGACGCACCGCTCGATCCGCCGCGTCCCGCACCGGCGGACCCGCCGCGGGCGGAGTTGCCCCGCGATCCGCCGGTGGATCCACCGCGCGAGTTGCCGCCAGATCCCCCTCGCGCACCGGACCCGCTACGGGAGCCGCTGTTCGAGCTGCCGCGCTGGGCACCGGCCGAACTGCCGGCTCCCTCGCGCGCTGCGGCGGCCGAGCCCCCACGGGACCCACCGCTCGTCGAACCACCACGCGAAGCACCGGACGAACCGCCGCGTTGCGCGTCGGTTCCGGTCTGGCGACGACCTCGGTTGGCCAAGAATCCTCCTCAGAGCCACCACGGCACGGTGCCGCGGCACAACAGCACCGCCGTACGCCGTCGACGACTCGTCGAACCGGCGTGCGAGCACGGTTCATCGACTCGTCGAGCGGCCGAGGACCCTCCGGCGGAACTGGCTGTCGTGCGGGACGACGGGTAGACGGCCGTGAGTTCCAGCCCCGGGCGAAGTGGTCGCGGCGGGATCAGCGGTGCGGGGGCGTCAAGCCCACGCGCTCAATAGTAGTTCCCCGCCCCCGGTGTGTGTCACCGGTATAGAGAGGTTATCTGCCGAGCCGGTCAGCGACGGCCGGTTCGGGGCTCTGTCCACAGGCACCGGGAGGCTCGATGCACAATCTGTGGATGGTTGTGGACAACCTGTAACGGGGAACGGGCAGTGGCTGAAACATCGGCGTCATCCGGGCATCCGGCTGCGGCATCCGTCGGGACCCTGCGCCCGACGGATGCCGCAGGATTTCGGGGCGGTCAGCCGCAGATACTGGTCTTCATGACGTCGGCCGGGCTGTTCCAGTTGGCGCAGCCGGAGCCGGAGTGGCCGTACCAGTCGTGACCGAACTCGTGGGCCGCGAGCAGTGCGACGTCGCCGACAGCGCTGGCGACCAGGGTGATGCGCTGGCCGGCGCCGTAGTTGCAGCCGATGACCGTGCCCGCGCCGCAGTCGGTGATGTAGCCGTCCTGGCAGGAGACGGGGGTGCCGCCGCCTTCGGTCAGGCCGTTCCAGGCCGCCGCGCCCTGACGGATCGCGCCGGCGTACTGCGAGCAGGAGGCGGTGATCGTGTACGAGCGGGCGCTCGGGACGTCCCAGCCGAGGATCTTGGCCGGCATCGGGGCGGCCTTGCCCGGCACCAGCTGTACGCCGTGAGCCTCGGTGCCGTGGCCGTCCTCGGCCGCGGTCGTCATGGTCTGGGTGGTCGGTGCGGCCTCGGGCAGGTCGTACGCCGAAGCCGCCGGCACTGAGCCGAGAACGGTGGCCGCCACTGCCGCGAACAGCACCGCTACACGCTGGAGATTTCTCATGGGTCTTTCCTTCCGGTCCTCACTTACACGGAATTCGCCCATGAGCACACCGGGGGCGGAGCGGGTCGTCGGCCTGGCAGGCGGCTCTGACAACCTTGTCATGGGCGGTGACGTGACACATGGTTGTCAAGTGACCACGAGCTGTCAAGGGGTTGTGGTCGAGCAAGCGTTGTCCGGTTGACTGGTGGCTGCCAGTCGCCGCAGCCGGAAGGACCCTCATGCAGTTCGCTTTGCTGTACTACTACGACCCCGCCGTCGCCGGTCCGACGAAGGAGGAACTGCTCGACTGGCTGGCCTTCGACGGCGCCGTCCGGAAGGCCGGCGTGTTCGTGCACGAGGCCGGTTTCCACGCGGTCTCGCGGGCCCGGACCGTGCGGGTGCGCGACGGGAAGACGTCGAGCGAGCAGGGCGGAGCGACCGGTACGCCGGTGCTCGCGGGCTACTACCTCGTCGACGTCGCGGACGCCGAGGCGGCCGAGGTCTGGGCGGCGATGATCCCGACCGCCCGGTACGGCGCGGTCGAGGTCCGGCCGATCGTCGAGTACTAGGCGGGCGGACGGAATCGTTTCCAAAATTCTGGGTCGGATGGTGAGACGAACCGCCGGTAGGGCCCGCGCGGGGGTCCGGGCCTTGGTTAGGTAGGTCGGAGATCGTTTTCCACTGATCGACCTGGTGCGAGGAGAAGATGGTGTCGAAACCGCTCAAGATCGCGGCCCTGGGATTCTGGCACGTGCATGCCGGGGACTACTCGAGGCAAGCTCAAGAGCATCCGGGAACCGAGCTGGTCGCGGTGTGGGACGACGACCCGGCGCTCGGTCAGGCCGGGGCCGAGAAGTTCGGCGTGCCGTACACCGACGACCTGGATGCGCTGCTGGCCCGGGACGACCTCGACGGTGTCACCGTGACGACGTCGACCGACGTGCACCGCGATCTGATGGTGAAGGTCGCGAACGCCGGGAAGCACATCTTCACCGAGAAGGTGCTCGCGCCGACCGTCGCGGAGGCGGAGGAGATCGTCGCCGCGGCCGACGCGAACGGTGTGAAGCTCGTCGTGTCGTTACCCCGGCTCGCGCACGGGTACACCAACGCGATCCGTGAGGTGATCGACAGCGGCGACCTGGGCACGATCACGTACGGCCGGGTGCGGCTGTCGCACGACGGCGCGGTGTCGGACGGCGGCAAGGGTGGTTGGTTGCCCGAGCGCTTCTTCGACCCGAAGACCGCGATCGGGGGAGCGCTCACCGACCTCGGCTGCCACCCGGTCTACCTGACGCAACTCTTCCTCGGGTCCACGCCGGAGACCGTCAGCGCCGTCTACCGGTCGGTCGCGGGGCTCGGGCTGGAGGACAACGCGGTGGTGACGGTCGGGTACGCCGACCAGAAGATCGGCGTGATCGAGGCCGGGTTCGCGAGCGGCAACCCCTTCACGATCGAGCTCTTCGGTACGACGGGCAGCCTGACGTACACCGATGACGGCAACGTGCTGAGGGTCTTCGGCCCGGCGTTCGGTGGCGGTCGGCAACTACCGGTGCCCGAGCACAGTCTCGATCCGTTCGGTCAGTGGGTCGATCACATCACCAACGGGACGCGGGCCGACGACAACATCGCGCGCGCGGTCGAGCTGACCCGGATGGTGGTCGCGGCCAACGAAGCCGCGGAGCAGGGCAAGGTTGTCCAGTACGCCGGACCGAGGAGCTGACATGCCGGAGATCAAGGTCGGACTGATCGGCGCCGGTGGGATCGCGGGCGCGCACATCCGGGGCTATCGCGAGCACGCCGCGCGGATCGGCGTCACCGCGGTGGCCGACGTCGTCGAGGCGGCCGTGGCCGCGCGGGCCGAGGAGCTGGGCGCTACGCCGTACGCGGACTATCGGCAGATGCTCGAGGTCGAGGAGCTCGACGCTGTCGACATCTGCCTGCCGCATCATCTGCACCGGGACGCGATCGTCGCCGCCGCCGAGGCGGGCAAGCACATCCTGTGCGAGAAGCCGTTGTGCCTGACGGCTGCCGAGGCCGCCGATGTTCGGGCGGCGGTGTCGGCAGCCGGCGTGACGTTGATGTGTGCGCACAACCAGTTGTTCCTGCCGGCCGTTGCCAAGGCCAAGGAACTGCTGGACGCCGGCACGATCGGGACCGTGTACGAGGTGCGGACGACGGACAGCTTCTACAACGACTTCGATCCGTCGACGATGGGTTGGCGGGCGAGCGCCGCGACGAGTGGTGGTGGTGAGCTGATCGACACCGGCTACCACCCGACGTACCTGCTGCTGCATCTGGCGGGTGGCAAGCCGGTCGAGGCGACGGCGATGCTGTCGACGCACCGGCTGAAGTTCATGGAGGGCGAGGACTCGGCGCAGGTGCTCGTGCGGTTCGACAACGGTGTTGTCGGGCAGCTGGTGACGAGTTGGGCGTATCAGCCGGCTGCGGTGACCGAGCGGTTCTCGGTCGTCGGGTCGGAGGGTGCGCTGCACAGCGACGGGAACTCGCTGACGATCCGCCCGCGGTCGGGTGAGGTCGAGACGATCGAGCTCGAGCCGGTCGACGGGTTCGTTGCGGAGATCGGGCACTTTGCCGACTCGCTGCTCGGGAAGACACGGCCGCTGCACACGGAGGAGGAAGGGATCGCGGTCCTCGGGATCCTGCTGGCGGCGTACGAGGGCGCTCGTACGAAGACGATCGCCCCCGTACTGAGTTAGGCCTGCTGGAAGTAGTGGCCTAGGGCAAGGTCTTCCAGGAGACCGATCTCCGTGGGCTGCCAGTCGAGCAGTTCGCGAGTGCGGGTCGCGGTCGTTGGGTTGTCGATGGCGGCGAAGTGGGCCAGGTATCCGACGTACTCGGGTGCCTGGTCCGCCGTGATCGAACGGGCCGGCAGGTCGAGGCCGCGGCCGATCGCCTCGGCGATCTGGCGGAACTCGACGCCGCCGTCGTGGACGGCGTGCAGGCGGGAACCGGCCGGGGCGTTCTCCAGGGCGAGGCGGTAGAGGCGGGCCGCGTCGTCGGTGTGGACCGAGGACCAGCGGTTTGTGCCGTCGCCGATGTACGCCGAGAAGCCGTTGCGACGGGCGAACTCGACCAGCGAGGTGAGGAAGCCGGTGTCGAGCGGGCCGTGGACGATCGGCAGCCGGACGACCGACGAGCGGATGCCCTGGCCGGCCAGGTCGACGACGAAGTTCTCGGCGTCGATGCGGTAGCCGCTGGGGAGGGTGTCGTCCTCGGTGCCGGAGCGGTCAAGGCCGGCGGACGCGAGGAGGCCTGTGCCCGACGTACCGACCAGTGGTTTGCCGGTGTCCTTGAGGACTTCGGCGATCGCTGTGATGGCGGCGAGGTCGGAGTCGGCGGCGCCGGTCATGTCGCCGACCTGCATGGCGTCGTGGCGAAAGGCCAGGTGGACGACGCCGTCTGCTGCTTCGGCGGTGGATTTGATCGTGTCGAGGTCGTCGAGGTCACCCCGGACGACGTCGGCGCCCCACTTGATCAGGCGGTCGGCGGAGTCGTCGGAGCGGGCCAAGCCTACGACCTGGTGGTCGTGCTGCAGGAGTTCGGGGACCAGGGCTGAGCCGAGGTGGCCGGTCGCTCCGGTGATGAAGACGCGCATCGGTGGTTCCTTTCGGTGATGTCATCGTGTGACATCACCCAGGCTACACCTTTGATGTCACACGATGACATCGCATAGGATCGGGTCCATGGTGCGTTGGGAGCCGGGTGCGGCGGAGCGGCTGCGCGAAGCGGCGATGGCGCTGTACGCCGAGCAGGGGTATGACGGGACGACGGTCGCGCAGATCGCCGACCGGGCGGGGGTGACGGCGCGAACGTTCTTCCGGCACTTCGCGGACAAGCGGGAGGTGCTGTTCGCGGGGTCTGAATCGTTGGAGCAGGTGATGGTGGAGGCGCTGGTTTCGGCGCCTGCGTCGGCTGGGCCGATGTCGGCTGTCGCCGCGGGGGTGCTGGCGGCGGGATCGGCGTTTGTCGGTCGGCGGGACTTCTCGCGGCAGCGGTATCAGGTGGTCTCGGCGACGCCGGAGCTGCGGGAGCGGGAGTTCATCAAGATGGCTTCGCTGGTGTCGGCTTTCAGTGCGGCGTTGCAGGAGCGTGGGGTTGCGCCGGCGCGCGCGTTGCTGGCGGCGGAGACTGGGATCACTGTGTTTCGGGTGGCTTTCGAGCGGTGGGTCGAGGGGGATGAGGAGGATCCGGTCACGGTGATTCGCGAGACGCTGGCGGAACTGACCGAACTGACGATGTAGGTGGGCTTGGTTTTTGGTTGACGCCCGTCGCCTCTCAAGTCTTCCCCGGATCCTGCTGTCCTTTCGCGACCCACCAACCACCTCAAGCCCAACGATCTGATCAGCTACTTGATCTGTCGGCGGACCTTGCGGAGAAGGGCTTTGAGCAGCGTCGGCGTCTCCTGCGGCGGCGGAATGCTCGCGGCGAGAGTGTCGAGAATCTTCGTGTAAGCGTCGACATCGTCGCGCTTGTCCAGGTACAGCGCACTCGTGAGGTGCTCCAGGTAAACGACGTCGGGCAGATCAGGCTTAGGGAACCGCAGCACGCTGAAAGCTCCGCCCGATGCAGCGTGACCAGTGCTGGACGTCGGGACGATCTGGAGCGTGATGTTCGGGCGCTTGACCGCTTCGAGCAGCGCGGCGAGCTGTGCGCGGAGAACATCGGGTCCGCCGATCGGCCGCACCAGCGCGGACTCCTCGACGATCGCCCAGAACTTGAGCGGCGGCTCACGGTCGAACATCACCTGCCGGGTCCGCCGAAGCGCGACCAGTTGCTCGATCTCCTCGTCAGACCGGTCGGCGGTCGCGGTCAGCTGCGCGACGGCTCGCGTGTAGTCCGGCGTCTGCAGTAGTCCGGGGATGAACTGGATCTCATACGTACGGATCAACTCCGCCGCAGCTTCCAGTCCGAGATAGGCGTCGAACCAGTCCGGCGTCACGTCGCCGTACTGATGCCACCAGCCCGGGTTATTGGCGTCGCGGGCCAGCTGGACGAGCCGGTCGCGCTCGGGCTCGTCGCGTACGTCGTACAAGCTGAGCAGGTCGAGGACGTCGCGTTCCTTGAAGCCGACCCGGCCGAGCTCGAGCCGGCTGATCTTCGACTCCGAACCGCGGATCGCCCAGCCCGCGTCGGCACGACTGACTCCGGCGCGCTCCCGCAGTCGTCGCAGGTGCGCGCCCAGCATGATGCGCAGGGCCGTCGGCCCCGGCTCGTTCCGCCCGGCCATGTCTGCAGTTTACAGGAAGATCGAACAGATGTTCGAATCGCCTGGTAATCTGTGACGTGTGGGACGAATGAGGTCAGAGGAGTGATTTCGTGAACATGAGAACGGCGTCGTCGTCGAGCCGCACCAGCTCGCCGGGCGGGACCTGATGGTGGTCGTAGATGAGTCCGCGGCCGTCCGGCAGGTAGCCGCGGCGTACGTACATGCGCTGCGCTGTGCCGTAGTCCGCGTAGAGCCCGACGCCCAGGCCGACCACGTCGGATCGCTGGGCGACCAGTGCCTCGGCGGCGTTCATCAGGCCGCTGCCGATGCCTCGGCGCCGGTAGGCCGGGAGGACATTGAAGTCCTGAATCTCCGGTATGCCGTCGAAGGGCTCGTACGGCGAGCGCCAGTTGACGGTCACGTACCCGGCGATCTGCTCGTCCTGCGTGGCGACGAGGGTGCTCCGACGTCCGGCCTGCTCGTCCTCGAGGTACGTCGCGAACGTGCTGAGTGGCTTCGCCCAGCCAGCCGCGTTGAACGCCGCAAAGATCTCCGCCGGGTCCGAGTTGGTCAACGGGCGGATCGTGAATGTCATGGTGCTCCCCAGCAGCTCGGCGACCCCGCGAGCGTACGTCGGGGAGCCGAGGGGAGTCGCACGATTTAGGTGCGGGAGCGAGCTTGCGACAGGTGTTCGCGGGGCGGGATGCCGAGTTGCTGGGGAGCAGAACCTCTGGCTGACCGCGCTCAAGGCACTGCCGGTGCTTCAAGCCGAGAGGTTCCGCCTGCGACGGGGGTGCGTTCGGCCATTCGTCCGAGCGGGTGGACGTGTTCGAGGCGATCCGCCGAGCGGCGACCGCTCGGCCACCGAGCTACAGCCGTGTCCGCGACTCGGCGTGTGGCCGGCGGCTGCACCAGCACGGTCTCGGCCGGCCGCGCGACGAGCTTTTCGCAGTACGCGAGCGCCCGATTGATGTCCTTGCCTCCACCGAGCTGCGTCCCGAACAGCACGTCGACCGGATCCTCGAGCTGGATTCCGCGACCAGCGCCTGCGCCCCCGGCAGCAGCCGGGCGCGAGGGCGTTGTCCGGCGGCCGCAGGTTCGGTGGTGGCTGGGGGTGGGATGCCCGAGGCGAGTCGGTGCCCCGGGGTCGTCCTGCGACTTGAGCGGGTGCGGCGGCAGTTTGCGACGCTGACGGGTGGTAGCCGGGGCGGTGGGATCAGGCCGCGTCCGGCGTCCGCGTGCACGTTCCGGACGGTCATGCCCACCTCCGGTGGGTGACCGGGCAGAATGGCGAGCTGGATCCATGCGGCGGTGTTTGGCCGGTGGCGTCTGTCGCGGTTGGTGTGTGGGTGCTGCTGCGGCTCGGCTTGCGCTTGGCTGGCGCGACCTCGGCGTACCGGCTAGTCGCGGAGGTACTCGGCTCGCCAGCGGTAGCTGGTTGGGTTGCTGGGGCTGGGGGCTCGGTCCAGTTGGATTAGGCGGAGGTCATCTGCGGCAAAGGCGTCGATGGAGGCTCGGGTGAGGGGCCAGGGTGGGCCTTCGACGGTTTCGTCGGGGACGTCGTCTTCGCGGGCGGCGGCGATGACGATCAGGGTGCCGCCGGCGCGGACCTGTTCGCCTACCTGGTGGGTGGCGGCCGGCTGGATCGGGATGGGGAGGGCCTGGACGGTGAAGATCTCGATGACCAGGTCGAACGCTCGGTGCCAGTCGGCGGGTGGGTTGAGGAGGTCGGCGACCTGGTAGTGGGCCTTGGAATCGGGGTGGGCTTGTTGGGCGGCCGCGACTGCGGTGGGGGAGATGTCGAAGGCGATCGTGTCGTACCCGAGGTCCGCGATGAACTCCGCGTCCCAGCCGGTGCCTGCGCCGACGATCAGTGCGCTCTTGCCTGCGCCGTCGGGCTGGGCGGTCGAGATCCAGTCGGCGAGGAGGGGGTGCGCCATGCCGCGATCCCACGGCACGACCGCCTTGCCATCCGCGGCAGCGGAGTACAGCTCCTCGAACCAGCCGGTCGGGTCGTCGGCCTCCAACGACTTGTGCGCCAAACGCCGCGAGGCAACGTCAGGGTCCTGGCTAGCCGGACCGACAACGTCGGCGTCCGGTTTTGCTGTGCCGTCGACGTCAGGATCCAAGTTCGCCGCAGGGGCCACGCCGCGAGTGTGATCCTCCGCGCCGTTGACGTCAGGAGCCTGGTTCGCCGCCCCGGGGTTGGGGGAGTCCTGAGCGGCGTACTGGTCTGTCATGGAGCCTCGTCTGGTTGGTGGATGGCTTGGAGGGTCTGCACAGTGTCGGCCTCGGCGGGGGTCTTGTCGTCGCGGTAGCGCAGGACGCGGGCGAAGCGCAGTGCCATGCCGGCCGGGTAGCGCGGGGAGGTCTGTACGCCGTCGAAGGCGATCTCGACCACGATCTCGGGGCGGAGGTACACCGTGTAGTTGTCGCGGCTGGCTTCGATCTCCTGGAAGCGTTCGGTCTGCCAGCGCAGCAGTTCGTCGGTCAGGCCCTTGAACGTCTTGCCCATCATCACGAACTCGCCGGTCTTCTCGTCGCGCGCGCCGAGGTGGAGGTTCGACAGCCAGCCGGTGCGCCGGCCGTGGCCCCACTCGGCGGCCAGGACGACCAGGTCGAGAGTGTGGGTCTGCTTCACCTTCACCCAGCCCGAACCGCGGCGGCCGGCCTCGTACGGAACCGAGAGCGACTTCACCATCACGCCTTCGTGGCCGCGCTTTACCGCGTCGGCGAAGAACGCCTGGCCGGCTTCGGCGTCGTCGGTGACGAGGCGGGGGATGCGCCGGTGCTCGGGGACGAGTTTGCTCAGCCACTCGTGCCGCTCGGCGCCGCCGAGGCCGAGGAGGTCCTGGCCGTCGAGGTGCAGGATGTCGAAGAAGTACGGCGTGAGCGGCACGGTCTCGGGGCCGGTCGCCGCGCGCGTCGCCGTACGGGAGCCTGTGACCTGGAATGCCTCGGGGCGGCCGTCTGGGCGGAGGGCGATGAGTTCGCCGTCGAGGACTACCTGGTCGGCTTTGAGTTCGAGGGTTGCGGCGACGACTTCGGGGACGCGGGTGGTGATGTCGTCGAGAGTGCGGGTGTAGACGACGACGTCCGGGCCGTTGCGGTGGACCTGGATGCGGATGCCGTCGAGCTTCCACTCGAGTGCTGCTGGGGAGCCGGTTTTCGTCATTGCTTCGGCGACGGTGGTTGCTGATTGGGCGAGCATGGGTTGGACGCCGCGGCCGACTTCCAGACCGAACTGGGCGAGGCCGGCTTCGCCTTCGGTCAGTACGGCGACTGCTACCGGGGCTGCTGCGCCTCGCAGCATTGTCGCCGCTCGGATTTTGTCCAGGGGGATGCCGGTGGCCTTGGCTACTGCATCGGCCATTACGCCGTCCAGGGCGCCTTGTCGTAGTTCGCCGGCGACCAGGAGCCGGAGGAACTGTTGCTCGGCTTCGGTGGCTCTTGCGAATAGCGCGTCTACGGCTGCTCGCTTGCGGGCTTGGGAGCCGGTGCCGGAGATCTCGGAGAGGTCGGCGAAGGCTTGGTCGACCTCTTCGACCGTCAGAGATGGGTGTGTTGCTGGTGCGGGGACGTCGGTGAGGGTGCGCCAGCCGACGCCTGTACGCCGCTGGCGGAGCTCGCCGGAGAGGTAGGTGACGACGACCTCGGTCTCCACCGGATTGGTCACGGCCGCCAGCAGTTCGGCGATGAAGCCGGCCTTCGCCAGGCGCGACCGGGTCCCGCTGAGAGCGCTGGAGGTAGCAACCACGTCGGCAAGCAACATGCACCCAGTCTCACCCATGGCACCGACATATTCTGGGAGTTCTGAGGCGTCAGGGGAGCTTGGGGAGGTTGTCGAGGAAGTCTGCTGACGGGGTGAAGAAGAGGGTGCCGGTGGAGGCGGTGGAGAAGTCGAGGATTCGGTCGTAGTTTCCTGCTGGTTCGCCTAGGAACATGCGGCGGAGCATTAGTTCGGTGACGGCGGGGTCTTTGGCGTAGCCGATGAAGTACGTGCCGAACTCCTCCTCGCCGATGGAGCCGAAGGGCATGTTGTCGCGGAGGATCTTGAGCTCGTTGCCGTCCTCGTCCTCGATGACGTTGAGGGCGATGTGGGAGTTCGACGGCTTGGCGTCGTCGTCGAGCTCGATGTCCTCGAGCTTGGTGCGGCCGATGACGAGTTGCTGCTGCTCGACCGTGAGTGCGTTCCAGGCCTTCAAGTCGTGCAGGTACTTCTGGACGATCACGTAGCTGCCGCCCGCGAAGTCCGGGTCCTCGGGGCCGACGACGACGGCGTCCTCGGCGTCGCGGCCGCTCGGGTTCTCGGTACCGTCGACGAAGCCGAGCAGGTCGCGCATCTCGAAGTACTTGAAGCCGTGCACCTCGTCGACGACCGTGGCGGCGCCGTCGAGGACCTTCATGATCTGCTGGGCCAGCTCGAAGCACTGGTCGAGGTGCGCGGCGCGGATGTGGAAGAGCAGGTCGCCTGGTGTCGAGACAGCCTTGTGCTTGCCGCCGTCCAGCTCGATGAAGGGGTGCAGGCCGCGGGGCTTCGGGCCGCTGAAGAGGCGGTCCCAGGCGTCGGAGCCGATGCTCGTCACGCAGGACAGGTTGCCTGCTGGTACGCGGAAGCCGACTGAGCGGATCAGGCCGGCGACCCGCTCCAGCAGGTCGCGCGCCGTCTCCTCGCCGCCTGGCTCGATGCGGACCACGAGGAAGATCGCCGAACCGGTCAACGGCATCAGCACCGACTGCGGCAGGGCGCGCGTCGAGGCGGTCGGGCCGGGCGTCGGGTCGGTGACCATTCGGGGCTCCTTCAGTTCGTACGACGTACAGGCGTCAGCATGCAGGAAAGGTGGGCGGAGGAGACGCATCGGGGTCCCTGCGAGCCTTGGCAGAAGGCTGCCGGTCGGCCGGAAGGGGGCGCTTGTGGACCTGCTGTCGCGCGAGCTTGAGCTGCCTGGCCGCAGGTCTGTACTCCTGGCCGACGCCCACCACTGGTCAACTGGCGCCCTCTGGTGATCTTCAGGCTCAGCCGAGGCTGGAACTTGACGGTCACGGGTCGTTGATCAGTGGTGGGCGTCGGCCAGGATTGTGGGCTGACGTTGCCTACCGGGTGTCCGTGGGAATCCGCTGGCGCGTGCCTGGGAGCCGGCCCCAGG
The DNA here is from genome assembly GCF_054781295.1 of Kribbella endophytica. Classification (NCBI taxonomy): domain Bacteria; kingdom Bacillati; phylum Actinomycetota; class Actinomycetes; order Propionibacteriales; family Kribbellaceae; genus Kribbella; species Kribbella endophytica. The sequence continues at coordinate 258,670 of NZ_BAAGUR010000004.1, read as the reverse complement.
CACGCGGTGTGCTGGTCCGCGGAGATGACGCTTGGGTGCAGGTCGGCGGGGATGCGGCCGGGGAGGTTGCCGGCGGTTGAGGCCGCTGCGGCCGAGGAATAGCAGGTGGAGGTGTTCTGTCGGTGGGGACGAATCGGGTCTGCAGCGGTTTGTGAGGTCGTGGCGAGTGGGCCTGTTGCGAGTGTGGGGTGCCCGGGCCAGTGGAACCTGGCGCGGGGCGGCGGCCTGTGGTGTGGCTGGGCGATGCCCCACGGCGTTGGGTGCAGGTCGGCGGGGATGCGGCCGGGGAGGTTGCCGGGGGTTAGGCCGCTGCGGCCGAAGAAGGAGAAGTAGTGGTTTGGCGGGTGGCGGGTGGAGACGACGTCGGGCTGCAACGGGGCTGGCACTGCGGGGTGGGGCAGCCGGAGGGCGTGCAGCGGGGCGGGTGTTGTGACGTCCGGCCGCACCGGGGGTGGCTGTTGCGACGTGGGGGATGCGGCGAGGGCAGGGGGCGTGAAGTGGGGGTGCTGCGGGGGTGGGTCACGCCGGGCGCATCAGGCGGTCCAGGAAGGCGATGAGGAGGGTTTCTCGGAGAGCCGGGGGTGCTACGTCGAGGAGGGCGTTGATGGGGGCCATTTGGGTGGGGAGGGTGCCGGTGGCGGCTGTGGTGGCTAGGCCGGCGATGGAGAGGAGGCCGTCGAAGGCTGCGTCGTCGAGGGTGGACGGGTCCAGGGCGGTGGCTGCGGCGGCCAGGTCGGGGGAGATGTGGACAGGGCCGGAGGTTTGGGCGGAATGGGTTGCTGTGGTTAGGGCGTCTACGAGTTCGTCCAGGCGGTGGGCGGTGGCTGCGCTGACGGTGAGGTGGAGGGATGGGGGCTGGTCGCGGAAGCTGAGTTGGGGTTGGACGAACCAGCCTCGGGTGGCCATTTCGTCGGCGAGGGTGAAGACGTCGGAGCGGGGGTCGGTGCGGAGGGCTATGAGGGTGGTGGCTGGGGCGGCGAGGAGGGTTAGGCCATCGATGTCGGATGCGCGCGTGGCCAGGTCCTGGGTTGCGTCGTAGGCGACGCGGGCTAGTTGCTGGTAGCCCTTGTTGCCGATGTGGTTGATGACGGCCCACGCGGCGGCGAGCGGCGCGCCGGACTTGGTGGACTGCATTGTCGAGTTGAGCATGGTGTATCCGGGCCAGGCAGCGCTGGCGAAGAACTGTGGGCGGCGCAGGGCGGGGTCCCGGTGCAGGAGGATCGAGGCGCCCTTGGGGGTGTATGCGTACTTGTGGAGGTCTACCGAGATGCTGGTGACGCCGGGGACCGCGAAGTCGAAGTCCGGTACGGCGATCCCGTCGAGGCGTAGGTAGGGGAGGATCCAGCCGCCGATGCAGGCGTCGACGTGGCAGCGGATGCCGCGGGCGGCGGCCAGTGCGGCGATCTCCCGGACGGGGTCGACGACGCCGTGGGCGTACGACGGGGCGCTGGCGACGACGAGGACGGTGTTGTCGTCGACGGCTGCGGCCAGGTCCTCGGGATCTGGCGTGAAGGTGGTCGGATCGATGTCGACCACGATCGCTCGGACGCCGAAGTAGTGCGCGGCCTTGTGGAACGCGGCATGCGCTGTGGCGGGGATGACCATGTTGGGTGAAGGCGACCGAGCAGCGTCGCGGGCTGCCTGGACTGCCAGCAGTACGGACTCGGTGCCGCCTGAGGTGACTGTGCCGACGGCGGTCTCGCCGTTCAGGAGCCGGGCTGCCCAGCCGACGAGGTCGTTCTCGAGGGTACGGAGACTCGGGAAGACCGTCGGATCGAGCCCGTTCGTCGCGCCGTACTGAGCCAGCGCCGCGCGGCCGATCTCGTCGGCTTCGGCCAGGCCGGAGTCGTAGACGTACGCGAGCGTGCTCCCGCCGTGGGTCGGCAGGTCGCCTTCCTGCAACGCGCGCAGCCGGGCGAGGACGTCGGTCATCGGGCCTCCAGGACTTCGTCGGCGGTCAGCCGGTAGCGGGTCAACGAGAAGAAACTCAGGGCGATCAGTACGGCGGGCACCAGCGACAGTCCGACGACGATCGCAGTCAGGGCAGACCCCGGCTGCACGGCGGACCGGTCGGTCGACGACACGTACCCACCCAACGCGAGCACCAGCGCGTAGAGCCCAGGACCAAGAGCCAGCCCGAGCGTCTCGCCGGCCGTCCAGACACCCGTGAACACACCGGCCCGCCGTACGCCGCTGCGCACGGAATCGACCGCGGCCACATCGGGCAGCATCGCGAGCGGGAACACCTGCGCACCCGTGAACCCGATCCCGACGATGCCGATCGCGACGTACACGCACCACGTCGGCACGTGCTGCGCGGTCGTCAACGCCAGAGCACCCAGCCCGAGTACGCCGGACGCGGCCAGGAACCCGGTCCGCTTCCCGTAGCGTTGACCGAAGGCCAGCCACAACGGACTGACCAGCAACGCCGGACCGACCACGCAGACGAACCCGATCGTCGCCGCGCCGGGATCGCGCAGCACGTACCGCGCGAGGTAGTCGATCCCGGCGAGCATCGACCCGATCGCCAGCGCCTGCAGCATCAGCGTGATCAGCAGCCAGCGGAAGTCGGCGACCCGCGCGACGAGCCGGAGCTGGTCGCGCAGCGTGCCGGTGGTCTCCTGCGGACGGCCGATCGGGGCGCGCCGCGTGCCGACGTACGCGCCGATCGTGCCGAGCGCGAGCAGGACGGCAACCGTCAGGCCCATCACGCGATAGCCGTCGCGGCCGCCGATGGCGTCGCGGATCGCGGGCGAAGCGCCGCCGCTGACCAGGATCGCGAGCGTCAGGAACGCGACCCGCCACGACATCAGGCGGGTGCGTTCGGCGTAGTCGTCGGTGATCTCGGCCGGCATCGCGACGTACGGCACCTGGAAGAACGCGTACGACGTCGCGCAGGCGACGAACGCGAGCAGCACCCAGGTCGCGTTCAGCGTTTTCGAGCCGAGATCCGGAGCAGCGAAGAGCAGCGCGAAACAGATCGCCAGCGCGAGGCCGCCGCGTAGCAGGAACGGGCGTCGCGGACCGAGCGGCGACTGGTGATGGTCGCTGATCCGACCGGCCACAGGATTGAGTACGACGTCGAGCGCCTTCGGCAGCAGCACGATCGCGCCGGCCGCACCGGCGGCGATGCCGAGGGTGTCGGTCAGGTAGGGGAGCAGGAGCAGACCCGGCACCGTGCCGAACGAACCGGTCGCGACCGAGCCGAGGGCATAGCCGACCCGTACCCGGCGCTGCTGCTCGACTGACATGGCGGAAGCATGCCAAAAGAACGTCGATGCGTGTCGAGCTTCGTCCACAGGGACGGGACTTGAGCTGATCTCATAGAGTCACGGCATGGCGTCGCAGGGAGGACCACCGCAGAACCAACCGCCGCACGAGCCTGTCCAGGATCAGCCGCGGCAGCCGGGGCACGGTACGCCGCCGGTGCCGAGCGGACAGCCGCTCCCGGGCGACGGTCCGGGCTTCTGGTCTCCTCAGCAACCGCCGCCGTGGACAGGCCAGCCGCAGCAGCAATACCCACCCCAGCAGCAACCGCCCTACGGCCAACCGCCGTACGGGCAACCCCCGTACGGACAGCAGCCCTACGGCTCCATGCCCTCCAACATGCGCCCACCCGAGCAGCGCCAAATCCCGGCGCCGCCCGGCACGCCCTTCCACCAGCTCGCGCGCAACGCCCGCTACAAGTGGTGGCGCCCACTCGTCGGCACCCTGGCGCTCGCCGCGTTCGCCTTCTTCGCCACGATCGCCGTCGTCCTGGTCTGGATGGTCGTGCACAGCGCGATCGCCGGCGACTTCCCCGAGACCGAGGGCGACAACCTCTTCCCGAACGACCTGGAGAACCTCGCCAGCACCCTCGTGATGCTCGCGATCCTCACTCCGGCGGTCGTCTTCACCGCGTGGGCGATCCAGCGCCGCCCACCGTGGAGCGTCGCCTCGGTCCTGAACAAGATCCGCTGGAAGTGGCTCTTCCTCGCCTGCCTCCCGGCGCTGGGCTACATCGCCGTGTCCTACGCCCTCAGCACGGTCGCCGACAGCCTCTTCCCGAACGCCGACCCGGCTCCCGCCGACGACGGCACCTGGGTCGGGTTCGCCGCGTTCATCGGCCCGGCACTGCTGATCCTGTTCCTCGTACCGTTCCAGTCCGGAGCCGAGGAGTTCGTGTTTCGCGGCTGGCTGGTCCAGGCCATCGGCGCCTACGCACCGAGCAGCGACGCCCGCAACGCCGTCACCCGGGTGATCTGGCGAGCACTCCGTACGCCGTGGCCCGCGCTCGTCATCAGCAGCGCGCTCTTCGTCTCCGCGCACGGCTACACGGGCTGGGCGATGGCCGACATCTTCCTGTTCGCGATGACGGTCGGCTGGCTGAGTGTCCGGACCGGCGGGATCGAGGCCGCGATCGGGCTGCACGCGCTGAACAACCTGTTCGCGTTCATGTTGCCTGCGGCAACTGGTCAGCTGGACAGCTGGGCCGACCAGGGCGGTGCTCCGTGGACGCTGCTGCTGACCGACATCCCGTCACTGGCCCTGTACGCGGTGAGCGTCGTCTGGCTCGCCAAACGCCAGAAGGTCGCCACCGTCAGCCAGTGAAAATCAGCAGAGATTGTCGGTGCGATCTGGCAGCCTGTCGGCCGTGACGAACAACATCGACACCGTCCTGTTCGACTGGGGCGGCACCCTGGCCACCTGGCACGACATCGACCTGTACGCCGTGTGGCGCTCGGTCGCCGTACTGATCGACGAGGCCCGAGCCGACGAGCTCGCGGCGAAGCTGGTCGCGGCCGAGGACGCCGCCTGGCTGCGGTCCCGCGACGAGCACGTCAGTACGACGCTCGAGGCCGTCTGCCTGGCCGCCGACGTGGTGATGACGCCGGCCGCGCTGGCGGAGTACGAGCGTCAGTGGCACCCGCACACCGAGCTCGACCCCGACGCGATCGGCATGCTGAAGGAGCTGCGTGATGGCGGTTACCGGATCGGCGTCCTGTCGAACACGATCTGGTCGCGGCAGCGGCACGAGGACATCTTCGCCCGCGACGCCGTACTGGAGCTGATCGACGGCGCGGTCTACACCAGCGAGGTGCCGTGGACGAAGCCGCACCCGGAGACGTTCCTGGCCGCGATGCGGGCAGCGGGCGCGAGCGACCCGAAGAGTTGCGTGTTCGTCGGCGACCGGCTGTTCGACGACGTCTGGGGCGCCCAGAACGTCGGCATGCGGGCCGTGCACATCCCGCACAGCAACATCCCGACGAACCAGGTCGGCCACACCGAGGGTGCACCGGACGCCACCATCCAGCGGCTGTCCGAGCTCCCCGGCATACTGGACGGTTGGAGATAGACAGGACCCCCGGGCCTCGAAAGGCCCGGGGGTCCTGGGTGGGGTTTTGGTTGGCTACGGCTGCCTGGGTGGCTCAGACCTAGGCGGCCAGCGTCGGGTCGGCCATCAGGCGCAGGCGCCCCAGTGCCTCGCGCTCGATCTGCCGGACCCGCTCCGCCGAGATGCCGTGCACCGCGCCGATGTCGGCCAGCTTGGCCTGGCGACCGTCGTGCAGCCCGTAGCGGCGACGGATCACGTCGGCCGACCGCGGGTCGAGCTGGTCGACCAGGCTGAACAGTCCGGACCGGTCGGAGGCGTCCGCGACCAGCTGGTCGGGGCCCGGCGCGGTCTCGGCCGCGATCAGGTCGCCCAGCGAGGTCTCGCCCTCGTCGTCGATCGGGTTGTCCAGGCTGATGTGGTCCCGGCCGATCCGGATCAGCTCCGTGACACGTTCCGGGTCCAGGTCCAGCTCGCCGGCGATCTCGTCGATCTCCGGCTCACGTCCGAGCTTGCGCTCCAGCGTCCGCCGGGCCGATCCGATCTGGTTCAGCTGCTCGACCACGTGCACCGGCAGCCGGACCACCCGGGCCTGCTGCGCGATCCCGCGGGTGATCGCCTGGCGAACCCACCAGGTCGCGTACGTCGAGAACTTGAAGCCCTTGCGGTAGTCGAACTTCTCCACCGCGCGGATCAGTCCCGTGTTGCCCTCCTGGACCAGGTCCAGCAGCGGCATCTGGGAACGTCCGTACCGGCGGGCGATCGAGACCACGAGCCGCAGGTTGGCGGTGACGAACCGCTGCTGGGCCTTCTGGCCTTCCGCGGCCAGCCACTCCAGCTCATCCTGCGTCGCGTACTTCGGCGCGCCGCCCTTCTTACGTCCAACCCGCCCCTCGGCCAGCAGTTGCTCCGCCAGGAGTCCTGCCTCGACCGTCTCAGCGAGCTCGACTTCCTCCTCCGCCGTCAGCAGCGGAGTGCGCGCGATCTCCTCCAGGTAGAGACCGACGCTGTCCTTGCCGTCGATACCTTCGTCCATTGACCGGACACGAGCCATGCGAGCCACCGAAACTCCCTTCGTCGTTACATGGAGAGCAACGCTCGAGTGAGGTTCAAGATTCCACGACGAGTGTGTAAACAGCCTGAACGTTCCCTGAGAGTTCCCGGCACTCACGCCTTCAGGAACCGCCGAACAGCGGGGAACTGCTGAAAATGATTACTGAATGTGTCACACCACACATCGTCATTCGTTGCTGTCCATGGCAACGCGCCCGGTACCCGCCGGATTCCCGTGGAAACGGGACAACCGGGGGCCGGGCGCGAGCGTCTTAAGGGGTTAGGCCAAACCCAGGGTGTCGAGCTCCCAGGCCAACGTGAAGGCGACTTCGCGCCACGCGTCGTACCGGCCGCTGCGGCCGCCGTGGCCGGCCTCCATCTCGGTCTTCAGCAGGACGTCGACGTCGCCGGTGGCCGTTTCGCGCAGTTTCGCGACCCACTTGGCCGGCTCGACGAAGAACACCCGGGTGTCGTTGAGGCTCGTGATCGCGAGGATCCGCGGGTACTGCTGCGCCGTCACGTTCTCGTACGGCGAGTAGGACTTCATGTACTCGTAGACCTCGGGGTCCTCGAGCGGGTTGCCCCACTCCTCCCACTCGATCACGGTCAGCGGCAGCGACGGGTCGAGGATCGTCGTCAGCGCGTCGACGAACGGCACCTCCGCGACGATCCCGCCGAACGCCTGCGGCGCCAGGTTCGCGATAGCGCCCATCAGCAGCCCGCCGGCGCTGCCGCCCTGCGCAACGATCCGCTCCGGCCGGCTCCAGCCGTCCTTGGCCAGGTGCTCGGCGACCGCGACGAAGTCGGTGAACGTGTTCCGCTTGGTCAGCATCTTGCCGTTGTCGTACCAGTGCCGCCCGAGCTCGCCGCCGCCGCGCACGTGCGCGATCGCGAACACGACGCCGCGGTCCAGCAGCGACAGCCGCGGGATCGAGAACCACGGGTCCATCGAGGACTCGTACGAGCCGTAGCCGTAGAGCACGACCGGCGCGTTGCCGTCCTTGGCGACGTCCTTGCGGGCGACGATCGAGACCGGCACCTGCGTCCCGTCCTCGGCTGTCGCCCACTCCCGGTACTGCGTGTAGGCGCTCAGGTCCACACCACCGAGCACGGGCTGCTGCTTGAGCAGCCGCCGCTCGCCGGTCGCGACGTCCACGTCGTACGTCGAACCGGGCGTGACCAGGGACGTGTAGCCGAACCGGTACCGGGTGTCGTCCCACTCGTCGTTGCGGCCCGGAGCGACGGTGTAGATCGGCTCGTCGAAGGTGAGCACGTCCGGAGCGGCGAAGCCGTCGCCGTCGCGGCGCATGACGGCCAGCTCGGTCAGCGCGTCCCGGCGCCGGTACAGGATGACGTGCTGGGCGAACGCGTCGACGCCGAGCAGCCGGCTCGACTCGTCGCCCTCGAGCAGCGTGGTCCAGTCGCCCGGCTTGTCCAGCGGGGCGGTGGCCAGCGAGAAGTTCTCAGCGTCGGCGTTGTGCGTGATCAGCAGCTGGTCGCCCGCGTGCTCGACGTCGTACTCGACGCCCTCGACGCGCGGCCGGACGACAACAGGCTCGCCGGTCGGGTCCTGCGCGTCGAGCAGCCAGACCTCGCTGGTCAGCTTGCTGCCGAGCGCGATCTGGATGGCCTGCTCGTTGCGGGTCAGGTCGACGCCGATCCAGTACCGCTCGTCGGCCTCTTCCTTGACCAGTACGTCGTCACCGGAGCCGCCGAGCGCGTGCCGCCAGACCTGGAACGGACGCCAGGCGTCGTCGACCTTCGTGTAGAAGATCGTCGAGCCGTCGGCCGACCAGGCCGAGCCGTAGTGCACCTCGGGCAGCTCGTCGGGCAGCAGCTCGCCGGTGCGCAGGTCCTTGATCCGCAGCGTGAACCGCTCGTCGCCCTTGAGGTCGATCGAGTACGCCAGCAGGTTGCCGTCGGGGGAGACGTCGACGGTGCCGAGCGAGAAGAACTCCGAGTCGCCGGCCAGCACGTTGCCGTCGAGCATGACCTCCTCGCCGGGGATGTCGCCGTCGGTGGCCGGGGGCTGGTCGCCGTCGGCGAGCACCCGGCAGCTGATCGCGTACTGCTGCCCCTCGACCGTGCGGGTGTAGTACCAGTAGCCGCCGAGCCGCGCGGGCACGCTCAGGTCGGTCTGCAGGGTGCGTTCGGAGATCTCGCCGAAGATTGCCTCACGCAACGAATCCAGGTGCGCGGTGCGGGCCTCGGTGTAGCTGTTCTCGGCGCGCAGGTGGTCCAGCACCTCGTCGTTCGACTTGTCCCGCAACCACTCGTAGTCGTCGACGAACACGTCGCCGTGGTGGGTACGTTCGATCGGCTTCTTCGCGGCGACAGGGGGAGTCAACTCAGGCATGTGGGGAGACTACCCGCGCCCGTGTCAGAGGCTGTACGTCGCCACGACGGGCGCGTGGTCGCTCCAGCGTTCCGCGTACGTCGGGGCGCGGTGGATCTCGCAACCGGTGGCCGCGTCGGCCAGGGCCGGCGAGGCGATCTGGTAGTCGATCCGCCAGCCGGCGTCGTTGTCGAACGCCTTGCCGCGCCACGACCACCACGAGTACGGGCCGGGTCCGTCGCCGCCGAAACGACGACCGAGATCGACCCAGCCGGCCTCGAACAAACGATCCATCCAGGCGCGTTCCTCGGGCAGGAAGCCGCTCTTCTTGCGGTTCGCCTTCCAGGCCTTCAGGTCTTCCTCGCGGTGCGCGATGTTCAGGTCACCGCACATCAGCACGTGCCGCCCGTCGGCGCGCAGCTCGGTCAGCCGGGCGGTGATGGCGTCGAGGAACGCGTACTTCTCCTCCTGCCGCGGCGGCGTCTCGAACTCGCCGGTGAACACGTAGGTGCTGACTGCCGTCAGCGTCGACCCGTCGTCCAGTACGACGTCGGCCTCGACCCACCGACCGGCCCCGTCGAACCGCTCCGGGCCGATGTCGGTCCGCTCCAGCTTGATCGGCCGGCGGCTCGCGACGGCGACGCCCGCGCGGCCCTTGCTGCCTTCGATCGCGGGTTCGGCGTGTGCGAGGTGCCAGTCGCCGCCGAGGTGGTCGCGCAGGACCTCGTCGGTCGCGCGGACTTCCTGCATCAGCAGGAGATCCGGGTCGGTCTGCTCCAGCCACGGAGCCATGCCCCGCCGGTACGCCGCCCGAACCCCGTTCACATTCACCGTGGCAACCTTGAGCACGCCCGCAACCCTAACCGCGATCGAGCGGTACGCCGTACCGCCTCACCGTCAGAGTGTGGTGAGAACGGCAGCCAGCGATCGCTCGCACAGGTCTTCGACCTCTTCCGCTACCACGGTCGGGTTGTCGATCCAGGTCAGCAGGATCTGCTCGACGTACCCCTGCCAGCCCAGGCAGACCAGCTCGACCTTCGGCGTCGTCTCGACGCCCTGCTTGGCCAGGGCGTCGATCACCCAGCGGCTGAAGACCTGACGCAGCTCGGAGTGCAGAGCCCGTACGGCGGGGTCGCCGGCCGCGGACATCAGCAGGGTCGCGCGGTAGAGCTGCGGGGCTTCGAGGACAGCACGGACGAAGGCGCGGATGCCGGAGCTGAGCTGCTGGTCGGGCGGCAAGGAGAGGTCGGGGGCGGTCCGGAGCATCAGCTCCGAAGCGGCTTCCTCAATCACGGCGTACTGGAACTTCTTCTTCGAGCCGAAGTAGTGGAAGAGCAGGGCGGGGGAGACGTGGGCCTCGGCCGCGACGCGCTCGACGCTCAGGTCGCCGTGCGGGTCGGCCTCGAGCACCCGGCGCGCGGCGTCGAGGATCTGCGCCCGCCGTTCGTCCGGCCGCAACCGGGGTGCGCGGTGCTCTGAGGCTTGGGTCATACGGACAGTCTATTGAGTATCAGCTCAATAAGCACTTACTGTTGAGTATCGACTCAACAGACGGAGGTCCGCGATGGCCGGCAAGGTCGTACTCATCACAGGCGCGTCCCGGGGGATCGGTGCGGCGGTGGCGCGCCGGCTGGCGAGCGAGGGCGACACCCTGGCGCTGGTCGGGCTCGAACCCGACGAGCTGAAGAAGGTCGCCGAGGACTGCGGTCCCGACGCCGGCTGGTGGGAGGCCGACGTCACCGACCTGGAGTCGCTGCGGGCCGCGGTCGAGGCCGTCCACGAGCGATACGGCCGGATCGACGTCGTCGTCGCGAACGCCGGGATCGCAGCGCCGGGCTTCACCCGGAGCATGGACCCTGCGGTCTGGGAGCGCGTTCTCGATGTCGACCTGTACGGCGTCTGGCGGACCGTTCACCTGACGCTGCCGCACCTGATCGAGAGCAAGGGCTACCTGCTGCTGGTCTCGTCGCTGGCGGCCGTCGTCCACATCCCCGGGCTCGCGTCGTACAACACGGCCAAGGCCGGGGTCGAAGCGATGGGCAACAGCCTGCGCGCCGAGCTGCGGCACCTCGGCGTCCGGGTCGGCGTCGCGCACATGACCTTCGTCGACACCGACATGGTGCGCGGCGTCGACGACCACCCGGTGTTCGGCAAGGTCCGGACCGGCATCCCGTTCGCGAGCCGGGTCTACCCGTTGGAGCTGGCCGTCGAGAAGTTCACCGCGGGCATCAGGAAGCGCTCCCGCGTCGTGCACGTTCCTGGTTGGATCGGTCCGATGAAGATCTTCCGCGCGCTGATCCCGCACATCGTCGAGCTCGGCAGCCGGGGGTCGGTCGCCAAGGCCGACCGCGCCGCCCTGGCCGACATCGAGGCCCGAGGCGCCGACGTCTCGTCCCGCGCGTCCGGCGCCGGTGGCCTTGCCGACACGGCCAAGGCGAAGGGCACTCGCGGATGAGCGAACGCCCGTACGACGTCGTGCTGCTCGGCGCGACCGGCTTCACGGGAGCGCTCACCGCGGCGTACCTGGTGAAGAACGCGCCATCCGGCCTGAAGCTCGCGCTCGCCGGGCGGAACAAGTCGAAGCTGGAGAAGCTCCGCGCCGATCTGAAGGCTCCCGACCTCGACCTCCTGCACGCGGACGTCGAGGATCCGGAGTCGCTGAGAGCGGTGGCCGAGGCGACCCGCATCGTCGTCACCACCGTCGGCCCCTACATCAAGTACGGCGAACCGCTGGTCGCGGCCTGCGCCGCCGCGGGGACCGACTACCTCGACCTGACCGGTGAGTCGGAGTTCGTCGACAAGATGTACGTCGCGTACCACGCCAAGGCCGTGGAGACCGGAGCGCGGCTGATTCATTGCTGCGGCTTCGACTCGATCCCGTACGACCTGGGCGTGCAGTTCACCGTCGAGCAGCTGCCGCAGCGCGTACCGATCAAGGTCGACGGCATGATCCGCGCCGGCGGCAAGCCGTCGGGTGGAACGTGGGAGACCGCGATCACCGCGTTCTCCCGCGGCAAGCAGAACCTCGACGCCCACCGAGCCCGTCGTCGCGTCGAGGAGCGACTGACCGACCGCTCGGTGAAGGTGTCGCCGGCCCGCATCCGCCGCTTGCAGGGGTTCTGGGCGGTCCCGCTGCCGACCGTCGACCCGCAGATCGTCCGCCGGTCGGCGCTGCTGCTCGACGCGTACGGGCCGGACTTCACCTACTCGCACTACGCGGCCGTCAAACGGTTGCCGATGGTTGCCGGGGGCATCGTCGGAATGGGCTTGCTGGTCGCCGCCGCGCAGGTCCCGCCCGCGCGCAGGGCGCTGATCGACCGGATCAAGGCCGGGGACGGACCGTCGCCGGAGCGGCGGGCGAAGTCGTGGTTCAAGGCGCGCTTCGTCGGGTCGGGCGGTGGCAAGCGCGTCGTGACCGAGGTCGCCGGTGGTGATCCCGGGTACGACGAGACGGCGAAGATGCTAGGCGAGTGCGCGCTCTCGCTGGCGCTCGACGAGCTGCCGACGACGTCGGGTCAGGTGACGACCGCCTCGGCGATGGGCCCGGCACTGCGCGAGCGATTGGTTGCCGCGGGCATCAGTTTCCGGGTGATCTCCACCGAGGAGTACTGAGCGTGCGCCGGGTGAGATCGGCCGACGGGACGGAGATCGCGCTCTACGAGTACGGCGAACCGTCCGCGCCGCCGCTCGTCTGCGTGCACGGGTACCCGGACAACGCCCGTCTGTGGGAGCCCGTCGCGCAGCGTCTCGCGGAGCACTTCCACGTCATCACGTACGACGTGCGCGGCGCGGGCAGCTCCGACCACCCGCGCGGGCGTTCGGCGTACGAGCTCGACCGGCTCGAAGAGGACTTCACCGCGGTCCTCGACGCGGTCGCCGGTGACCAGCCGGTGCAGCTGCTCGCGCACGACTGGGGCTCGATCCAGTCCTGGCACTTCGTCACCAGCGAGCGGTTGCGTGGGCGGATCGCGTCGTTCGTGTCGATCTCGGGACCCTCGCTGGATCACGCGGGCTACTTCTTCCGTGGTCGTCGGCCGCGGCGGGAGAAGCTCTCGCAGCTGGCTCACTCCTGGTACATCTTCTACTTCCAGCTGCCCTGGGTGCCTGAGCTCGGGTGGCGCACCGGGTGGGGACAGCGCGCCACGGCCAAGATGGAGCTGAGTGCTGGAGGGCGAGCCGCGCCGGAGGGAGAACGCGCTCTCCCGGACTATGTGAACGGTCTGCAGCTCTACCGCGCGAACGTGCTGCCGCGACTGCTCCGGCCGCGCCCGCGGCGTACCGACGTACCGGTGCTCGCGGTGTCTCCGGACGGCGACGCGTTCGTCACGACGCCGCTGCAGACCGACGTCGCGCGCTGGGCCCCCAATCTCAGCGTCCAAGTGGTCAGGGGAGGGCACTGGTTGCCCCGGAACGATCCCGGACTTGTCGCGCGGTTGACCCTCGAGCACACCCGGCGGGTGGCAGGCTGGCAGGTATGAGAACGCTCCTGAACCTGATCTGGCTGGTGCTGGCCGGATTCTGGCTGGCGGTCGGCTACGCGATCGCCGGTCTGATCTGCTGCATCCTGATCGTCACCATCCCGTTCGGCATCGCGTCGTTCCGGATCGCCGGGTACGCGCTCTGGCCGTTCGGCCGGACCATCGTCGACCGCCGCGGTGCGGGCGCCGGTTCGGTGCTCGGCAACATCATCTGGGTGGTCCTGGCCGGCTGGTGGCTGGCGCTCGGGCACCTGGTGACCGGCATCGCGCTGTGCATCAGCATCATCGGGATCCCGCTCGGCCTGGCCAACTTCAAGCTGATCCCGATCTCGCTGCTGCCGCTGGGCAAGGACATCGTCTCCACCGACGAGGCCTTCGGCGCCCGATGAGAACGCTGACCGTGCTCGGGTCGTGCGGTGCCTGGCCTGAGGCTGGTCGGGCATGCGCCGGGTTCCTGCTCGAGTACGACGGGTTCAAGGTCGTGCTGGATCTCGGGTACGCGACGCTGCCGCGGTTGCTCGAGCACTGCCCGGACGGCGACGTCGATGCTGTGGTGGTGACGCACGAGCATCCTGATCACTGCGTCGACGTGAGTGCGCTTGCGCGGGTGCGGCACTACCAGGCGCCTGAGGCTGCGCCGATTCCGCTGTACTGCCCGCCGGGGGTGCTGGACGTACTGCGGGCGCTGGAGCCGCGTCCTGATCCGGCGACGGTGTTCGACGTGCACGCGCTGGATACGGCGCGGGAGATCGGGCCGTTCCGGCTGGAGAGCGTTCTCTTGCCGCACTACAAGACCAACCTCGGCCTGCGGCTCAGTGCGCCGGGGCTGACGGTTTCCTACACGGGGGACAGTGGGCCGTCGCCTGACCTGGCTTTGCTGGCTGAGGGTGCGGATCTGTTCATCTGCGACGCGACGCATCAGGAGCCGCCGGCTGAGGGGCCGCGGTTCCTGATGACGGCTCGGGAGGCCGGGACTGCGGCCGCAGGCGCTCGGAGATTGCTGCTGACGCACTTCTGGCCGGGGTCGGATCGCGCTCTCTCGGTGGCTCAGGCGCGGGAGAACTTCGCGGGTGACGTGATCGCCGCGGAGGAAGGGCTTGTTGTTGATCTGAGTTAGTCGGCGTCGCTGAGCCTGGCGTGGCGGAAGGCCGAGCGGTGCAGCAGGACGGCCTGCAGGACCATGCCGGCGACGCCGATCCAGAGGGCTTCGCGATGGCCGAGATGGTCGGCGAGGACGCCGCCGAGCACCAGCCCGACGGTGAGGGAAGCCCGGTTGACCGAGCGCAGCGTGGCGTGCATCCGGCCGAGCAGACGGGTCGGGGTGACGGACTGGCGGTAGCCCATCTCGATCGGGCTGTCGATGCCGATCGAGAGCCCGAAGGCGAACTGGCTCACGCACAGCATGACGAACCCGAGGGTGTTGTCACCGGCCAGCGGGATCAGCAGGTAGCCGGCCGGGCTGATCCAGCGGCACAGGATGATCGCCGGCCCGACGCCCATCCGCCGTCCGAACCATCCCGAGGACGTCGCGCCGATCACGGAGCCGACGCCGCCGATCGCAAGGGTCACGCCGACCGCGGCGACGCTGAGGTCGAGGGTCCGGTAGGCGAACACGGTGTACGCCGTCACGATGATGCCCTGGAAGACGAACCAGACGTGGCCGGTCACCGCGAGCGGAGTGGTGGTCGGGTTGCGGTAGACCCACGCGAGGCCGTCACGGATCTCCTGGCGCAGGTCCCGCGGGATGTCCTTGCCGGGGGCAACTTCCGGGACGAGCGGCCGGACGGTGAGCAGGAGCAGGCCGGAGATCAGGTAGGACAGCGCGTCCAGGAGGATCGCCAGCGGTGCGCTGATCAGCTGGACCAGGAAACCGGCCACGGCCGGTCCGCCGGTGGTGGCGACGGCGCTGGTCTGTTCCAGGCGCGCCCAGGCCGGGGTGAGCAACGCGGTCGGAACGAGGACGGGCGGGTAGGACTGGTGTGCGGCGTCGTACCCGAGCGACAGCGCGCCGAAGACGAGCACGACCGCGATCAGCAGCGGCATCGAGAGCACGTCGAGCGCGGCGAAGAGCGGGATCAGCGCGAGAACGAAACCGCGGGCCAGGTCGGCGGTGACCAGGATCGGCTTGCGGCGGTGCCGGTCGACGAAGACGCCGGCCAGCAGCCCGAGCAGCAGGTACGGGAACCAGCGCGCGGCGTTGATGACGCCGACCTCGCTGTCGGACGCGCCGAGAGTGAAGATCGCGATCGCCGGCAGCGCCACGGTGGTGATCGACGTACCGGCCATCGAGACCGCGTCGGCGGCCCAGAACCGGACGAACGCCGGGTACCCGAGCAACGGCCACCGGCGATTCATGCCCGGACCCTATCCAGCGCGCCGCGTGGGGAACGTTGCCGGGGCAACGATCGGGTGGGTACGGAGTGCGCCGCACGTCCGCCGGGCAGCAGGCCGTCCCCGGGACCTGGGGCACGGGCCAGTCGCGCTCACGCCGATTCTGGCGACTGACCCGTGCTCTCGGTCGCGGGGACGGTGCGGCGGGTCAGGAGGACTTCTCCTTCTTCTTGGCGGCCTCGACGAGCTTGCGGACGTTCTCGATCGATCCCGTGCCGGACTCGATCAGCCGGGCCCGCTCGGCCGCGAACTTCTCACCGAGGTCGTCACGCACCTCCTGCGACACGTCGGTCCGCGCCGGGTTGAGCACGTCGCGTTCTTCCTCGTCGAGGTGGTGGGACAGCGCCTCGGACAGCTCGTGCGTCTTGTCGCTGAACTCCTCCGACGCGGTGTCCTCGACCTCCATCAGCTCGAGCAGGGCCTCGTTGCCCTCGTCGTGCTCGTGCTCGGAGTGCTCGACCTCCTCGGCGTCGATCGCGTCCTTCTTCCGCAGCTGGGGGTAGACCTTCGACTCCTCGGCCTCCGCGTGCGCGATCAGAACCGTCGCGAGGTCGGCCAGTACGGCGGCCCGGTCGCTCTCGACGTCCCGCAGTTCGCGCAGCGCCTCCTCGAACCAGCGGTGATCGGCCAGGATCACCTCGACCACGTCACCACCGGTGTGCTGCAGAATCTTCGGCATCGAACCCTCCAAGTCACTGCCCGGCAACCACACCGGGATCGCCCTGCCGGTACCCGCCCCGGGCGACGGCATGCATACGACACCACCGGTTACTCTCCGGGCATGGCCACCACTCGCGCGCTCGTCCGCCGCCCCAGCCCGCGTCTCGCCGAGGGACTGCTCACGCACCTCGAGCGGGTCCCGGTCGACGCAGACCTCGCCGTACGGCAGTGGGAGCAGTACGTCGACGCGCTGACCGCCGCCGGCTGGACGACCGTCGAGGTCCCGCCGGTCGACGACTGCCCGGACGGTGTGTTCGTCGAGGACACGATGGTCGTGTACGGCGACCTCGCGGTGATCGCCCGCGCCGGCGCGACCGAGCGACGCCCCGAAGCCGCGGCCGCCGCTGAAGCTGTCGAGGCGCAGGGCTACCGCCTGGCCCACATCGATGCCCCCGGCACCTTCGACGGCGGCGACATCCTCAAGGTCGGCATCACCGTGTACGTCGGCCAAGGCGGCCGCACCAACCAGTCCGGCTTCGACCAGCTCCGCGCCCACCTCGAACCCCTCGGCGCCCAGGTCATCGCCGTACCGGTCCGCAAGGTCCTGCATTTGAAGTCCGCCGTCACGGCCCTCCCCGACGGAACGGTCATCGGCTACGAACCCCTCGTCGACGACCCGACCGCCTTCCCCACCTTCCGCGCGGTCCCCGAGGAGCCCGGCTCCCACGTCGTACTCCTCGACGACCATCACCTCCTGATGGCCGCCTCGGCACCCCGCACGGCCGAATTGTTCTCCGACCTCGGCTACACCCCGATCCCCGTCGACATCACCGAGTTCGAAAAACTGGAAGGCTGCGTCACCTGCTTGTCAGTCCGCCTCCGCGGCTGACTCGTCCTCGGGTGGCCGGTGCTCGATGCGGGTCAGCTCCGGGTCTTCGATGGCGAAGGTGCGGATGGGGCCTCGGGTTTCGGGGGTTTCGAAGCGGACGGTGACTCGGCCTCGGCCGGCGCCCCAGACCCAGCCGGCGCCGTACGTCGGGTGGGTGACGTCCTGGCCGGGCTGGTAACCCGTCTGGCGTTCGCGGGGGCGGACGGGGACCTCGGGGAGGTCGATCGCGGCCTCGGCGGCTTCGTCGGCCTCGGACTCGGTGAACAGGTCGTCCTGGATCCAGTCGGCCAGGGAGGAGACGCCGACGCCGAGCAGGCGGATGCCGCCGGAGATGTCGCTGTCGTCGAGCAGGCGGCGGGCGACGCGGGCGACGACGCGCGGGTCGTCGGTCGGGCCGGCCAGGGTGGACGAGCGGGTGTGGGTGGTGAAGTCGTGCATCCGCGTCTTCACCGTCACGGTGCGGCCGGAGAGCTGGGCCTTGCGGAGACGTTCGGCGACGCGGTGGGCCATCCGTTCGCTGATCGCGGTCAGCAGCGAGCGGTCGATGATGTCGGTCTCGAAGGTGTCCTCGATACTGACCGACTTCGTTTCGCGGTCGCTCACCACCGGCCGGTCGTCAGCGGCGACGGCGAGTCGGTGCAGGCTCGTGCCGTGGGCGGAACCGACCTGGCGGATCAGCTCGTCCTCGTCGAGCAGTTGCAGATCCGCGACCGTCCGGACGCCGGCCATGCTGAGTCGTTGCGCGGTCGCCGGACCGACGCCGGGGATCACGGTCACCTGCATCGGCGCGAGGAACTCGGCCTCCGTCCCGGGCGGTACGACGACCACGCCGTTCGGCTTGTCGAGATCGCTGGCGATCTTCGCGATCAGCTTCGACGTACCGGCACCGACCGAGGCGGTCAGTCCGCCGCTGGCTTCCCTGATCGCGTCCTTGAGGTCGTCGGCGATTGCTTGGACGTCGTCGACGGTGAGGTCGTGCAGCCCTGCCGCCGACAGGTCGACGAACGCCTCGTCCAGCGACAGCGGCTCGACCAGCGGTGACAACGCGCGCATCTGCGCCATCACGGTTTGGCTGGTCGCCCGGTACACCTCGAACCGCGGCCACAGGTACGCCGCGTGCGGGCAGCGCGACCGCGCTTCCGCTGTCGACATCGCCGAGCGGACGCCGTACTTGCGGGCCTCGTACGACGCCGTCGACACGACCCCGCGCAGGCCGATCCCGCCGACGACGACAGGTTTGCCGCGGAGGGAGGGCTTGTCCCGCTGCTCGACCGCCGCGAAGAACGCGTCCAGGTCGACATGCAGGATCGACGGATCGGCACGCACTCCCACAGTCTCCCTGCCCCCACCGACAGTTCCCGGGTAGGGGGAGGGACGGCTGACAGGATCCGGCCAACGCCGGGTCCGCGCGGCCGATCTTTGCCGGGTGCGCCTACTCTTCCGGGCATGGCGAGCTTTCCTGAGCAGTGGGACGACGGTACGACGAGCGACGGACCCGATCATCAGATCCACTGGTACGACGAGCGGACGGTGATCGTCCGGCAGGCGCTGCGGACGACCTTCGAGGGGCCGTTCCTCTATCTGTTGCTCGGGTCGGAGCGGGCTCTGCTGCTGGACACCGGGACCGGGCACGCGAACCTGCGCGCGGTGGTCGACGAGTTGCTGGCCGGGCGGGACCTCGAGCTCGTGGTCGCCCACACCCACGGGCACGGCGATCACGTCGGCGGCGACGACCAGTTCGACAGCGTGGTCGGCAAGTCTGCGGACGAGACTGCCGCGTTCTTCGGGATCACGTCCTGGCCCGACGAGATCGTCACCTTCGATCTCGGGGAGCGCGTGCTCGACGTGATCCCGATCCCGGGGCACCAGGGGAGCGACCTCGCGGTCTACGACCGGGAGACGCGCCTGCTGCTGACCGGCGACTCGTTGTACCCGGGCCGGTTGTACGTGCCCGACTGGCCGTCGTACCGGACCAGCATCCGCCGGCTGGCCGGGTTCGTTGCCGCGGGCAATCCGGTGGAGTGGGTGCTCGGCGCGCACATCGAGCTGACCGATCGGCCGGGGGAGGACTACCCAATGGGAGCGGCTGTGCATCCCGACGAGCACCCGTTGCAGCTCGCCCCGGAGACGCTGACCGAGCTGGACGAAGCACTGACCGCGGCAGGCCCGGAGCCCCGCCGGCTGGTCCACGACCACTTCATCGTGTTCCCGCACTGAGGACCGGCGAGGACCACCTGATGATCGGCGACGCGATCCAGGTCACATCTGGGGCGCGGTTCAGGCAGACTGTCGCCAGGTACTGAGAAGTACGCCGTACCCACGGCAGTACCGGGACAGGGGAGGCCACATGGGCGAGGAAGTCGACCGGGTCGAGTTCACCCGGGCGGACCGCACGGCGTTCCGCAACCAGGTCCATCGCAACCTGGACGCCTTCGCACGGATGCTGCGGGAGGCACGGTTCGACGCCGAACGGCCGATGACCGGGATCGAGATCGAGCTGAACCTGGTCGACGACAAGTGCGACCCGGCGTTCAAGAACGGCGAGGTGCTGAGCGCGATCGAGGACGACGCGTTCCAGACCGAGCTCGGCCAGTTCAACATCGAGATCAACGTGCCGCCCGGCCAGATCGACGGCCACGGGCTGGACACGATGGAGGCCTCGATCCGGGCCAGCCTGAACGCGGCCGAGGAGAAGGCGCAGCGGACCGGGTCGTCGATGGTCGTCGTCGGCATCCTGCCGACGCTGCTGACCGAGCACATCCACCGCGAGGCACTCAGCACCAACCCGCGGTACGCGTTGCTGAACGACCAGATCTTCCAGGCCCGCGGCGAGGACGTGCAGATCTCGATCGACGGCGTCGAACGGCTCTCGGTCACCGCCGACAGCATCGTGCCCGAAGCGGCCTGTACGTCGACGCAGTTCCACCTGCAGGTGACGCCCGAGGCGTTCCCGAAGTACTGGAACGCGGCCCAGGCGATCTCCGGCGTACAGCTCGCGGTCGGGGCGAACTCGCCGTTCCTGTTCGGCAAGGAGTTGATGCGCGAGACGCGGATCGCCTTGTTCGAGCAGGCCGCCGACACCCGCACCCACGAACTGAAGACGCAGGGCGTCCGGCCGCGGGTTTGGTTCGGTGAACGATGGATCACCTCGATCTTCGACCTGTTCGAGGAGAACTCGCGCTACTACCCGGCCCTGCTTCCGGTGACCTCGAACGAGGATCCGATCGCGGTGCTGGACCGCGGAGACGCCCCAGCTCTTTCGGAGCTTCGCCTGCACAACGGGACGATCTACCGCTGGAACCGTCCCGTGTACGACGTTGTCCGGGACAAGCCGCACCTGCGGGTGGAGAACCGGGTGCTCCCGGCCGGCCCGACCGTCGTCGACACGATGGCCAACGGGGCCTTCTACTTCGGGCTGGTCCGCGCGCTGGCCGACGACGAACGGCCGATCTGGTCGCAGATGTCGTTCAGCGCGGCGGAGGAGAACTTCCACGAGGCGGCCCGGCAGGGCATCGACGCGGAGGTGTTCTGGCCGGGCGTCGGGACGGTCCGGGCGACCGAGCTCGTCCTGCGGCGGCTGTTGCCGTTGGCATCGCAGGGCCTGGACGCGTGGGGCGTTGCGCCCGCCGTACGGGACCGTCTGCTGGGCATCATCGAGCAGCGGTGCCTCACCCACCGCAACGGTGCGTCCTGGCAGGCCGACGAGTTCCACCGCCTGTACACCAAGGGCTCGCACGACCGCCGTGACGCTCTGCGAGGAATGCTGCGCCGCTACCGCGACCACATGCACGACAACACCCCCGTGCACGAGTGGCCGGTCGACTGAACCGGTTAGCCCACGGCGTGAAAAAAGAGCCCGGGCCGTAGACAACGTAGGACACCAGGCCGAGCCGCTTGCCGAGGGCAACGGCATCGGACTGGCGCGTCGGCCCCGGACCCTGCAAGGGTGTCCGCCAAGGTGAGGTGGGGGAGGGTTAGAAGCCACGACGGCGGGTATGCAGGTTCCAACCGAACTGCCTGCCCGGGACGGACACGGTCTCGTTGCGGACACAACTGCCTAACGGTCACGGTCGCGACACAGATGGTGCTTTTCCACAGATGCCGGTAGCGGTTCAGGGCAGTATCGTTCGGAACGGGTCGACAGACACCCGGAGGTGAGGCAAGTCGATGACGACCATCGTCGTGGGTTATGTGCCGAAGGCCGAAGGGCGTGCAGCTCTTCGAAGGGCGGCGGAGGAGGCGACGCTCCGCGACGCCAAGCTGGTGGTGGTGAACTCCCACCGTGGCGGACGCAGCTTCGACAGCGACGAGGCGGCGGCCAGTGAGGCCGCGTTGACGGAGGTACGGGAGCAGCTCGACTCGACCGGTGTGCCGTACGAGGTACGGCAGCTGGTGCGTGGACTCGACCCGGCGGAGGACCTGGTGGCCGTCGCCGAGCAGGTCCACGCGGAGTTCATCGTGATCGGCCTGAGGCGCCGGTCACCGGTCGGCAAGCTCATCCTCGGCAGCAACGCCCAGCGGGTGCTGCTCGACGCTCCGTGTCCGGTGCTGGCCGTCAAGGCCGAGGAAGGGGAGGACTGAGGTGACTTCGACACGCAGCAAGAAACTGTGCCTGGCGCAGCAGCCCGACGCCGACGAGATGCTGAGCAGGGACCCTTTCGCGCTGATGGTCGGCATGCTGCTCGACCAGCAGATCCCGATGGAACGTGCCTTCGCCGGCCCGGTCCTGATCGCCAAGCGGATGGAAGGTTCGTTCGATCCGTGCACGGTCGCCGCCTACGACCCGGACGGTTTCGTCGAGGTGGTGACCGGACCGCCCGCGGTGCACCGGTTCCCGACCGCGATGGCCGCCCGGATCCAGACGCTGGCCAAGCACCTGGACGAGGAGTACGGCGGTAACGCCTCCGGCGTGTGGGCCGATGTGAAGTCCGGCGACGACCTGCTGGCCAGGTTGTCGGCGCTGCCCGGCTTCGGCGCGCAGAAGGCGAAGATCTTCGTCGCGCTGCTCGGCAAGCAGCTCAAGGTCCGCCCGCGCGGCTGGCGCGAGGCGTCCGAGCCGTACGGCGAGGACGGTGCGTACAAGTCGGTCGCGGACGTGATCGACGTGGCGTCGCTGGTGAAGGTCCGCCAGTTCAAGGCGGCCCAGCAGGTCACCCAGCAACGCGTCGTGGCCCGTCCGTTGCGGCAGACCAGGAACAGTTGAGCGCTGGACGACAGGACCGGTGCCGGCCCGCGGGGGCGTGCGGGCACCGGGCGTGCCACGCCGGGACGGGGGCCGCGCGTGGGTTCGGGTTGCTCGGCGGATTACAATGTAGTGTTGCTGCCGCCTGACGGGCACCCCGGTGATTAACTGCTGACCAGCGAACACGATCGCAGACGAGCACAGAAGCCGGTGCGCAGCGCAGAATTCGTGTACCACCAGTTCCACCAGTACCGCCGTACAGAAAACCCTGCGTCAGACGAGAGGTAATTCGTGTCGTCCAGCTCGTCCGAGAATCTCCCCGCCGAGTCAGCCCGGGCTGTGGCCGCCACTGCCCGGAGCACGGCCCCGAGGACCAGCGCCAGAGTGCCTGACCCTGCTGCCAAGAAGGCCCCCGTGAAGAAGGCCGTGCCCGCGGCCAAGAAGGCTGCTGCATCCAAGGAGGACGGTATCCCCGCGAAGAAGGCCGCCGCGAAGAAGGCGCCGGCGAAGAAGGCCGTGTCCGAGGCAGGTCTGGCGATCGACCCGAAGACCGGGAAGCCGCGCGCGCTGGACGAGGTCGACGAGTCCGACTTCTCCGCCGACGCGGTGAAGCCGCTGGAGAAGGAGCTCACCGAGGACCAGGGCTTCATCGTCTCCGAGGCCGACGAGACCGACGAGCCCGAGCAGCAGGTCATGGTCGCCGGTGCGACCGCCGACCCGGTCAAGGACTACCTGAAGCAGATCGGCAAGGTCCCCCTGCTGAACGCCGAGCAGGAGGTCGAGCTCGCGAAGCGGATCGAGGCCGGCCTGTTCGCCGAGGAGCAGATCGGCGACGCCGAGACCAAGCTCAAGGAGAAGGTCAAGGACGAGTACGAGTGGATCTCGGAGGACGGCCGGCGCGCCAAGAACCACCTCCTCGAGGCCAACCTGCGACTCGTCGTCTCGCTGGCCAAGCGCTACACCGGCCGCGGCATGCTGTTCCTGGACCTGATCCAGGAGGGCAACCTCGGTCTGATCCGCGCGGTCGAGAAGTTCGACTACACCAAGGGCTACAAGTTCTCGACGTACGCGACCTGGTGGATCCGGCAGGCGATCACCCGCGCGATGGCCGACCAGGCCCGCACCATCCGGATTCCGGTGCACATGGTCGAGGTCATCAACAAGCTGGCCCGGGTCCAGCGGCAGATGCTGCAGGACCTCGGTCGCGAACCCACTCCGGAAGAGCTCGCCAAGGAGCTCGACATGACCCCGGAGAAGGTCATCGAGGTGCAGAAGTACGGCCGCGAGCCGATCTCCCTGCACACCCCGCTCGGTGAGGACGGCGACTCCGAGTTCGGCGACCTGATCGAGGACTCCGAGGCCATCGTCCCGGCCGAGGCGGTCTCGTTCACGCTCCTGCAGGAGCAGCTGCACGCGGTGCTCGACACGCTGTCCGAGCGCGAGGCCGGTGTGGTCTCGATGCGCTTCGGTCTGACCGACGGCCAGCCGAAGACGCTGGACGAGATCGGCAAGGTCTACGGCGTCACCCGCGAGCGGATCCGCCAGATCGAGTCCAAGACGATGTCGAAGCTGCGGCACCCGTCGCGGTCCCAGGTCCTGCGCGACTACCTCGACTGATGCACCAGGTGATCGCCGGCGCGCTGTCGCTGGTGATCCCTGCGCTCGACGCGGCAACTCTGGCCGCCGCCGTGTTCACGGCGGCGGCCTTGCTGTTCACGCTGCTGCTGGCCGACCGCACGTCCCGCCGTACGCCGGTGGTGACGCCGCTGATCGCGCTGACGCTGCGCGAGCAGTCGGCGCGGACGTCGTACGTCCCGCTGCGCGATCCTGACACCGCGGGACGTCCACGTCCCAGAGCTCCCGGACTGTAGTCGCACTTCCTCGCGACCGGTCCGAATCCCTTTGTTCTCGTGGAGCTCAGTCATGTCTTCGTTTCTCGATGCGCCGATCAACGGCGCGTACCAGCTCGTCTCCTGGATCGCCGATCTGCTCGAACCGATCGGCGGTCCGTACGCCGCGGCGCTGGCGATCGTCGTCTGCACCCTGGCGGTCCGGATGTTGTTGCTGCCGCTCAGCCTGCGGGCGGTCCGCGGTGAGAAGTCCCGCGCCGTACTGATGCCGCAGATCCAGGAAATCACCAAGAAACACTCGAAGAACCCCGAGCGCGCCCAGCAGGAGATCGCGAAGCTGCAGGCGGACTCGGGGACGACGTTGCTCGCCGGGTGCCTGCCGATGTTCGCGCAGCTGCCGTTCTTCTGGGTGCTCTACAGCCTGTTCTCGCGCGCGGTCGTCGGCGGTGAGTCGAACGAGCTGCTCGCCGGGACGTTGTTCGGTGCACCGATTGGCGTGCACTGGCCGGTCTTCGCGACCACACCGGCGTACGTCGGACTGGCGGTGCTGCTCGCTGTCGTCGCGTTCTTCTCGGCCCGCCGTCAGCTGGCGCGCCTGGACGAGACGGCGACGCCGATGAGCAGGAACCTGGCGCGGCTGCTGCCGTTCGGCACGTTGGTCACCGCGGCGTTCATCCCGCTCGCCGCGGGGCTGTACCTGCTCACGACGACAACCTGGACGGTCGTCGAGCGCGCGATCCTGCTGCGCTGACTCGGGAAGCCGCCGGGCCGCGAACGTCGGGCCCGGCGGTGCTCAGCGGCTCGGGCCGCGATTGCCTGGGCCGGAGCGGTCGCTCTGCTGGTTGGGCGGCCGCCCTTGGCCGGGCCGGCGTCGATGCTCGGGCGCGGCTCCTTGGGAGGACGGCTCCGAGGCTTTCCAGATCTCCTCGGCGGTGTGGGCGTCGTTCGTAGCCTGAGCTGCCTCGACAGCCTCTTGGGCCTTCTCGACCGCCTTTCCGATCGGCGGCCCAGCGGCCGCCGCACCCGCAGATGCTCCTCCGGCGGCTGCCCCACCACCGGCGGCGCCTCCGCCCGCAGCCCCGCCGCCGGCGCCGGACGACCGGTCCTCGTCGTGGCCCGCGTTGGCGCGGTGCTCCAACGGCTGCTCGCCGCGGAGGCTTCGCTGATCGTCGAGATTGCGGACGCCGTCGGCGGTCCGACCGTCGTCAGCGGCGCGTCCGTGCCCGGGGGCGGTCGTGCCCCGAGCAGGTGGCATGCCCAGTTCCATCGCGCGGCGGGTGTCCGCGATGCGCGCGGCGTCGTCCTGCTCCGGGGTGCGGTCGCCAGGTTCTGCCACGCGCGTGACGATAGCCCCTGCGTCAGGTCAGCTGGGCGAGGCGCAGCTCGAGACCGTCGAGGATTCGATCCAGACCGTAGGTGAAGACGTCCTCGGTCTCGACGTCCATGTCGCGGGCGGTGTAGGCGGCGTACAGGGCCTTCATCCGTGGGTGGTTCTGGGCGGCGAGCTCGGCGGCGGGCCACGCCTTCGCGAGCCACTCCTCGGTGGTCTGACCGGTGCGGGTCAGCTTGGTCTGGGTGGCGGCCTCGTTGCCGGCCAGGCCGAGGACGAAGCCGAGCAGGGTCTTCGACGCCTGGTCGGCCTCGATCAGCGAGAAGCCGGCGGTCTCGTACACGGCCAGCATCCGGTCGGAGACGGCCATCAGATTCGGGCCGACGTAGGTGACACCGACGTCGGCCAGCGTCGCCGCCAGCCACGGGTGCCGCTGGAGGATGCCGCGCAGGCTGACCGCGGTCGCGATCGCGCCCTGGCGCCACTCGGAGGCGTCGGCGACGTCGGGGACCTCCAGCTCGCCGTACACCTGGTCGACGACGAGCTCGAGCAGCTCTTCCTTGTTGGCGACGTGCCAGTAGACGGCGGTGGCGACCGCACCGAGCTCGGCGCCGAGCTTGCGCATGCTGAGCGCGTCCAGCCCGTCGGCGTCCAGCAGCTTGATCGCGGCACTGACGATCTGCTCCTGGCTGAGCGCCGGCTGCTCGCGCCGCCGCCCGCGCTTCGGCCGCGTCCAGACCGAATCGAACTCCTCCGCCACGTTCCACCTCCGCTGTAGGTCCTGCCATCGTACGCCAAGAATTGAACACCGTGCAGGACTTGACCGCTGTGCAATTCCAATTGCACACTGTTCAGGCAAGCTGAACACCGTTCAATTCAACCCACCCGAGGGGGTCCCGATGACTGCCGAGCGTCACCCGCGCCGCTGGCTCATCCTGGTCGTGCTGTGCCTCAGCACGTTCGTTCTCGTCCTGGACAACGGCGTGCTGAACGTCGCGATCCCGGCGCTCACGCAGGATCTCGGCGCGACCGCGCAGGACATCCAGTGGATCGTCGCCAGCTACATCCTGGTCTTCGCCGGCCTGCTGCTGACCGCCGGCAGCCTGTCCGACCGGTACGGCCGCCGCCGCGTGATGATCGTCGGCCTGGCGATCTTCGGACTCGCCTCGCTGGTCGCGACGTACGCCGGAAGCCCGGAGACGCTGATCGCCGGCCGGGTGCTGATGGGCATCGGGGGAGCGCTGGTGATGCCGAGCACGCTCTCGATCATGATCACGGTCTTCGACGACTCCGAACGCCGCAAGGCGATGTCGATCTGGAGCTCGGTGCTGATGGTCGGCCTGATCGGCGGCCCGGTGCTCGGTGGCGCGCTGATCGCGCACTTCTGGTGGGGCTCGGTGTTCTTGATCAACGTCCCGGTCGTGGCCCTGGCCATCGCCGCCGCGGTGATCTGGATGCCGGAGTCGAAGGGTCCGGCGCGCAAGCCCGATCCGCTCGGCGCCGTACTGTCGACGGCCGGTCTGGTCGCGCTGGTGTGGTTCATCATCGAGCTCCCCGAGCACGGGATCTCGTGGCCCGCACTCGCCGTGGCCGTCGTCGGCCTGGTCGCGTTCGTCGCCTGGGAGCTCCGTACGCCGGAACCGATGGTCCCGCTGCAGCTGTTCCGCGACCGCAACTTCAGCGGGGGATCGCTCTCTCTGGTGCTCGTGCAGGTCGGCAACGGCGGTCTGATCCTCGCCCTGATGCAGTACCTGCAGTTCGTGCTGGGTTTCTCCGCCACCAAGGCGGGCCTGGCGATGGTGCCGATGGCGGTCGGAGTGATCGTCGTGAACGGCCTCGGCGCGACGCTCGGCCAGAAGGTCGGCAATCGGCCGATGACGGTCGTCGGCCTGGTCGTGCTGTCCGGCGGCTTCGCGCTGATGGCGATGCTCGACGCGGACGACAGCTTCGCCAAGGTGATGCTGGCCCTGCTGGTCTGCGGGGCGGGCGGCGGGTTCGCCCAGCCGGCGGCGACGGCCGCGCTGATGGGCGCCGTACCGCACGAGCACGCCGGGGTCGGCTCCGCGCTCAACGACACGATGCAGCAGGCCGGTGCCGCGCTGGGCGTCGCGATCCTCGGCAGCGCGATGGCCGACCGGTTCACCGCCGGCATGCCGACCGGTACGCCGGAAGCGGCGCGTGGCTCGATCGGCGAGGCGCTCGGCGTCAGTGCCGCTACTGGGGACAGCGCTCTCGCCGAGGTCGCGAAGACAACCTTCGCCAACGCGATGTCGAGCACCTTCGTCGCCGGTGCTGCCGCAGTCCTCGGATCCGCCGTCATCGCCTTCTTCCTGCTGCGAGACAAGAAGCCGGCCACCGAAACCCAACAGACCGTCGAACTCGCCCACTGACCAACTCGCCCGAAAGGCTCGCCACCATGAACCTGCAGTCCGCCGAAGCTCTCCTGCGCAACAACCGCCCGAAGCTGATCGACGCCGACAAGCTCACCCCGCTGTGGACCGACGACGGCTTCGCCTACCAGGTCACCCGCGCCGGCGAGGACAAGCTGTACGCCGTCGACCCGATCGCCCGCACCCGCACCGAGGTCGATGCTCTTCCTAGTCAGCCTGGCACCGGCGACTTCCTCGCGGTCGTGTCACCCGACGGCAAGCACGAGGTGATCCGCCGCGGCCCGGACCTGTGGCTGCGGACTGTGGCCGACGGCACCGAACGTCCGCTGACCACGGACGGTGAGACCGACAACGACTACGGCACGAACTCGTTCTCGGTCGACGTCCTGCTCGGCAAGATCGGCATCCCACACCTTCCGCCGGCCGTGGTGTGGTCCCCGGACTCGACCCGCGTCCTGACCCACCAGCTCGATCGCCGCAAGGTCCGCGAGACCCACCTGATCGACGTGCTGCCCGACGGTGACGGTGCGCCGGAGCTGCTGACGCAGCGCTACTCGTTCCCTGACGACGAGCACCTGCCGGAGCAGCGGTACGTCGTACTGGATGTCGCCGGCGGTTCTCCCGTCCGCGCCCAGGGCGACCCGCAGTTGGTCGGCGTACTGTCGCCACTCACGATCAAGTGGGCCTGGTGGTCCGACGACGCCGTCTACTTCCTCGAGCAGCCTCGTGACCAGCGCAGTCTGACGCTCAAGCGGTTGGATCCGACGAGCGGCGCGGTGGAGGAGGTGCTGACCGAGACCGGCGACACCCGGCTCGAGCCGAACCAGTACGGGCAGGAGGCCGCGATCACCTGGGCCGTCGGCAACGAACTGCTCTGGTACTCGCAGCGTGACGGCTGGCCGCACCTCTACCGGTACGACCTGCGGACCGGCGAGCTGCTGAACCAGGTGACGTCGGGGGAGTGGGGCGTACGGCGGATCCTGCACGTCGACGAGACCGAGCGTGTCGTCTACTTCCTCGCCGTCGGGATGGTTGCTGATAGCCCCTATCGCCAGACCGTCTGCCGGGTGAATCTCGACGGCACCGGCTTCACCCGGGTCACCGACGACGGCCTGCACCACGACGTCTCCGCCGCACCTAACGGCCAGTACTTCGTCGACACCGCCTCGACCGTCGCCCAGCCGCCGGTCAGCACGGTCCGCTCCTGGACGGGTGAGGTTCTGCTCGAGCTGGAGCAGGCCGATATCACTCGGCTGCTCGCGACGGGATGGCAGCCGCCCGAGGAGTTCCGCGTGCTCGCGGCCGACGGTGTCACCGAGATCTTCGGGCTGATCCACAAGCCGCACGACTTCGACCCGGCCGCGAGTTACCCGGTTCTCAACAGTCCCTACCCTGGCCCGCACGTCAACCGGACGACGCCGGGATTCGATCCCGGCCATTTCGGTCCGGACGCTGAGGCGTTCGCCGCGCTCGGGTTCGTCGTCGTGGCCGTCGAAGGCCGCGGTACGCCGGGCCGGAGCAAGCAGTTCCACGACGCGTCGTACCGGAATCTGCAGACCGCCGGCATCGTCGACCACGTCGCGGCGATCAAGCAACTGGCCGAGTCGAGGCCGTGGATGGATCTCGACCGGGTCGGCGTCTACGGCATGTCGGGTGGTGCGTTCGCGACGGTCCGCGCGATGGGGGAGTTCCCGGAGTTCTTCAAGGCCGGCGTCGCCGAGTCGGGCAACCTCGACAACCGGGTGTACCTGCAGCAGTGGGGTGAGACGTACGCCGGTCCCGCCGGCGAGCAGGACTACGCGGAGGTCTCGGAGCTCGACCTGGCCGAGCGGATCGAGGGCCGGCTGCTGCTCGTGCACGGCGGGCTGGACGACAACGTGCAGCCGCACCACACGCTGCGGTTCGTCGAGCGTTTGATTGCCGCGGACAAGGACTTCGACCTGCTGATCGTGCCGCGGGGTGAGCACGTGATGCTGGGCTACGAGCACCACGTCGTACGGCGGCGCTGGAACCACCTGCTGCAGCACGTGGCCGGGATCACTCCGCCCGACTACCGGCTGAGGGTGACGCCGATCGACCTCGAGGTGATCTCCAAGATGCTGGGCTGACCATGCGTGCCACGGACCGTTCCGGTCCGTGGCACGCATGTCGTGACAAATCCGGGCGAGTGGGTACCGTGCCGACGATCCGCCATCGATCGGAGGCAGAAAGTGACCACCGCCCCAGTGGTGAAGGCACCACCCGGAGCCAGCCGCACCCGCTACCTGATCCTCGCGCTCGCGTTCGTCGGGCTCTCGCTGAACTATCTCGACCGGGCCAATCTCAGCGTCGCGCTGCCGTTCATCGAGGATGACCTGCACCTCGACCTGAGCAACGCCGAGAAGGGCCTGATCCTCGGCGCCTTCTTCTGGGCATACGACGGGATGATGCTCGCGGCGGGCTGGTTCGCCGACAAGGTCGGCTCCCGCAAGGCCTTCACGTTCGCCGCGGTCTGGTGGTCGGTGATCACCGCGCTCACGCCGCTGGCCCGCGGCTTCTGGTCGTTGTTCCTGTTCCGGTTCGCGCTTGGCGCGGGCGAGGCCCCGGCGTACCCGAGCGCGACCAAAGCGTCGTCGCGCTGGTTCCCGAAGCACGAGAGAGCGTTCTCGACCGCGGTCATCGACTCCGGATCGCGGGTCGGCACGGTCATCGCCCTGCCGGTGGTGACTGCGCTGATCGCGTTGGTGAGCTGGCACTTCTCGTTCGTCGTACTGGGGGTGGTCGGGCTGATCTGGGCCTGCGCCTGGTACTGGTACTACCGCGACCCGATGGAGCACAAGCACGCGAACGCCGAGGAGCGCGAGTACATCGCCGCCCACGGCGCGCGGCTGGAGGAGAACGACGACAAGGACGCCGTCGAGGTGCGCTGGCGGGACCTGTTCCGCTACCGGACCGTGCGCGGCATGATGCTCGGCTTCTTCTGCCTGAACTTCGTCATCTACTTCTTCCTGACCTGGTTCCCGTCGTACCTGAAGGACGCGCGCGGACTCGACCTGGCCGAACTGGGAACGCTCGGGACGCTGCCCGGGATCACCGCAATCGTCGGCGCCTGGATCGCCGGTCTGGTCGCGGATCGCGTGATCCGACGCGGCGCCGACGTCACCCGGGTCCGCAAGACGGTGATGGTCGGCGGGCTGCTCGGCGGCGCGGCGATCGTGTTCGCGGCACCGGCGTCGTCGGTGTACGTCGCGCTGCTGTTCCTGGCGATCTCGTACGCGAGCCTGGCGATCGCGGCGACCGGGATCTGGTCGCTGCCCGGCGACGTCGCGCCGAGCTCGCGGCACGTCGCCTCGATCGGCGGCATCCAGAACTTCGCCTCGAACATCGCCGGCATCATCAGCCCGTTCCTGTTCGGCCTGCTGCTCGACCTGAACGACGGCTCGTACGGGCCCTCCTTCGCGGTCGCCGCCGGCGTCGCCGTGGTCGGCGCGCTCACCTACGCCTTCGTCGTCGGCAAGGCCGAACCGCTCCCGGTCCTCGCTCCGCGCCGCCGGCAGGACGTCTGAACCGCCGCGCCGCCGGGCCCCCGATCCCGGCGGCGCGGCCCTTCTTTGCCGTTCCGGCAAGAATGTTTGCCCAAGTGGCGAAGTGTGTGGACCATCGGTTCCATGACGACTGAACAACTCCCCGACGAGTGGTGGAACACCTTCTACGCCGAGCGCGACCAGATCTGGAGCGGCAAGCCGAACGCCGTACTGGTTGCAGAAGTCTCCGATCTGAAGCCCGGCCGGGCGCTCGACCTCGGCTGCGGTGAGGGTGCCGACGCGATCTGGCTGGCCGAGCAGGGCTGGGCGGTCACGGCCGTCGACATCTCATCGGTCGCGCTGGGCCGAGCGGCCGAGCACGCCAAGGATGCCGGCGTCGCCGACCGGATCGAGTGGCAGCAGCACGAGCTCGGCAAGTCGTTCCCGGACGGCGAGTTCGACCTGGTGTCGGCGCAGTTCCTGCACTCCAAGACCGAGCTCGACCGCGACGCGATCCTGCGCAGCGCCGCCGGCGCCGTCGCGCCTGGGGGAGTGCTGCTGATCGAGGGGCACATGGGCTTCCCCTCCAGCGAACACAGCCCGTCGAGTGAGCACAGCCCTTCGGGCGAACACCAGCACGGCGAACACCAGCACGGCGAACACAAGGAAGGCGAGCACGAGGCGGACAACCCGCATCCCGACGTCCACTTCCCGACGCCCGACGAGGTGCTCGCCAGCCTGGCGCTGGTCGACGGCGAGTGGGACGTTCTGGTCAGCGAGGTGCACGACCGCGCGCAGGTGATGCGCGACGGCGTAGCGATCAACCGCCGCGACAGCACGGTGAAGGTCCGTCGCCGCTGACAGTGTTCATCATGAGGATCCCCCGGGTTCATCGCTCGCGGTGAACCTAGGGCTCATGACCACCCCTGACCTCGTGCAAGAGCTCGGCTTCCGCGTCCTCGACGAGGAGGACGACGACCCCGTGCTGCTGCGTGCCGACGGGACGCCGGTCGACACCTGGCGCGAGGGGTACCCGTACGGCGAACGCCTGAGCCGCGAGGTCTACGACCGCGACAAGCGGCTGCTGCAGATCGAGCTGCTCAAGCTGCAGTACTGGGTGAAGCGCTCGAAGAAGAAGCTCGTGATCGTGTTCGAGGGCCGCGACGCGGCCGGCAAGGGCGGCACGATCAAGCGGTTCATGGAGCACCTCAACCCGCGGGGCGCCCGGATCGTCGCGCTGGAGAAGCCGACCGAGCGCGAGCAGACGCAGTGGTACTTCCAGCGGTACGTCGAGCACCTGCCGGCCGCCGGCGAGCTGGTGCTGTTCGACCGCTCCTGGTACAACCGCGCGTGCGTCGAGCGGGTGATGGGGTACTGCGGCGAGGACGAGTACCTGGAGTTCATGCGGCAGGCGCCGGAGTTCGAGCGGATGCTGGTCCGGTCCGACATCCTGCTGGTGAAGCTGTGGTTCTCGGTGTCGCAGGCCGAGCAGCAGACCCGGTTCACGATCCGCCAGATCGATCCGGTCCGGCAGTGGAAGCTGTCGCCGACCGACCTCGCCTCGCTCGACAAGTGGGCCGGCTACACGGAGGCCAAGGAGGCGATGTTCCACTACACCGACACGCCGTACGCGCCGTGGACGGTGGTGAAGAGCAACGACAAGAAACGCGCCCGCCTGGAAGCGATGCGGCACGTGCTCTCGCTGTTCGACTACTCCGACAAGGACCACGAGTTGGTCGGCGTCGTCGACTCGAAGATCCTCGGGCCGGCCGCCGAGGTCCTCGAGCACGGCGAGTCGGCGAACCGGAGCTTCCCGGCGCTCTAGTCCGTCTCTTCTTTCTCCACTGTGTGCACCGGGTCAGGGCATCAGGGGGAGGGTGACGGTGAAGGTGGCGCCGCCTTCGGGGGTGTCAGTGACCGTGACGTTTCCTCGGTGCGCGGCGACCAGGGCGGCGACGATCGAGAGTCCGAGGCCGGAGCCGCCGGTGACTCTCGTTCGAGCGGAGTCTGCTCGGTAGAAACGCTCGAACACGCGGGCCTTCTGCTCGTCGCTCAACCCGGCGCCGGTGTCGGCGACCTCCAGTACGGCGTGCCCGTCGCGCGTCCCGACCGACACCGTGACCGGCGCCTCGATCGGCGTGTGGTGCAACGCGTTGCTCACCAGGTTGCCGAGAACCTGCCGCAGGCGCGCTTCGTCGCCTTCGACGACCGGTGCGCCGGAGTTCGGGAGGATGCGCAGGCTGACCTTGCGTTCCGGCTGCACGGCTTCGACGTCGTGGACGGCGTCGCCGGCGAGCGTGAGCAGGTCGACGGGCTGGTACTGCAACGGCCGCTGCTGGTCGAGCCGGGCGAGCAGCAGCAGGTCGTCGACGAGCAGGCCCATCCGTTTCGCCTCGTCCTCGATCCGCTTCATCGTCGCCGGCTCCATCGCGCCGCCGCGCTGCCGAGTGAGCTCGGCGAACCCGCGGATCGAGGTCAGGGGCGTTCGCAGTTCATGACTCGCGTCCGCGACGAACCGCCGCATCCGGTCCTCGGACTGGCGCGCGTGCTCCTCGGATCTGCGCGCGTCCTCCTCGGACTGTCGCGCGACTTCCTCCGACTGCTTCGCCGCTTCCTCGGACTGCCGGGCGACCTCTTCGGATTGACGTGCGACTTCTTCGGACTGGCGGGCGAGCTCGGCGGAGCGGCGCGCAGACTCCTCGGAGCGGCGGGCCGCTGACTCGCTGGCGGTGCGCTGGGCGAAGGCGGTCTCGATCTGGCCGAGCATCTGGTTCAGGGCGAGCGACAACCGGCCGACCTCGGTGCGCGGGTCCCGTTGGGGGACGCGCCGGCTGAGGTCGCCGCCGGCGATCGCGACCGCGGTGTGCTCGACGTCCTCGAGGCCGCGCAGACTTCGCCGTACGACGTACGTGCCGACGCCAGCGAGCAGGACCAGCAAGATGATCCCGGCGGCGATCTGCACGCCCACGAGCTGATCGATGGTGTGGTCCATGTCGCTGAGACTCTGGCCGATCATCAGGTACCCGGCGCCGTTGGGCAGCGGGACCGCAACCACCCGCCAGGTCTCGCCGCCCGAAGTCGAGCTGGTGTTGAAAGGCTGATTGCCCTTGGCAACGACTTGGGTCAGGTTCAGGGACGGCAGGACGGGCTGGGTCACGGATTGCCCCAGCGGCTCGCTCAGCCTGCCGTTCTCGATCTCGGTGCCGTCGGGCAGATACTGCTGAACCACGAAGACACTCGGCAGACGCGGGGGCGGCGGCTCGTTGCGGCCGATGCGTGGGCGACTGCCGGGCGGCCGGTTCACCAGCTGCTTGGAGGCGTCGGTGAGTTGGGTGTCGACGCGGTCGATCAGGTAGCCGCGCATGATCGTGGTCGCGACCAGGCCGGACGCCAGCAGGGCGGCGGTGACCAGGGTGAGCAGGACCAGGACGATCGTGACGCGGAGCGGGTAGCGCTCGGTCAGGCGTCGGTGGCCGCGCCAACTGGTCAGCGAGGCCATCAGTTGGGGCCTCTCGGCGTACGGAGGACGTAGCCGACGCCGCGCACGGTGTGCAGCAGCTTCTGGTCGCCTGTGTCGACCTTGCGGCGCAGGTACGACATGTACGACTCGACGACGCCGGCGTCTCCGGCGAAGTCGTAGTTCCAGACCGCGGAGAGGATCTGGCCCTTCGACATCACGCGCTCGGCGTTCTCCAGCAGGCACCGCAGCAGCTTGAACTCGGTCAGCGACAGCTGCACCGCATCACCGGCCTTGAACACCTCGTAGCTGTCCTCGTTGAGCTCGAGGTCGGCGTACCTGAGGATCGCCGGCTCGGTGGCGGCCTGCTCGCGGTGCCCGGACCTGCGCAGGAGAGCGCGCACCCGCGCGACCAGCTCGTCCAGGCTGAACGGCTTGGTCACGTAGTCGTCGCCACCCGTGTGCAGGCCGAGCACCTTGTCCTCGACGGCGTCCCGCGCGGTGAGGAAGAGCACCGGGACGTGCCGGTCCTCTCCCCGCAACCGCCGGACCACCTCGAAACCGTCGAGCCCGGGCATCATCACGTCGAGCACGACGAGATCGGGCTCGACCTCGCGGGCCTTCTTCAGCGCCTCGGCGCCGTGCGTCGCCGTGGTCACGTCGTACCCGGCGAAGCGCAGGCTCGCGGACAGCAGCTCGACGATGTTCGGTTCGTCGTCGACGACCAGGAGGTGCGGGCTCATGCCCACCAGTCTGCACCGGTGAGCCGTGCGAACCCTGGCACCTTCCTGGCAGTTGCCTGTGAGTGTTGTCAGCGCGGACCGCGCTTGAAGCCCCACTTCTCGCGGGCCGCGTCGCGGGTGGTCCCGTCGTTGACGGTGGTCGCGGTGGCGACGTTGTTCGCGACGACCGCCGACACGGTGACCTGGTTGCCGGTCTTCACGTCGTCGATTCCGTCGCGGGCCGCGTTCACCAGGGTGTCCTCGGTCAGCGTGTACTCGCGGCTGTAGCCGTCCGCGCTCTTCACCGTGAGCTTGTCCTTGCTGACCGCGGTGACCTCGCCGCGCTGCGTGGAGACGGTCTGGTAGCCGCCGCCTTCCTTCTCGACCACGAACTCGCCGTGCAACGCGCCCATCCCGAGCCCGAGCTCGCCGTGCCGGCCCGGTCCACCGGGACCGCCCGGCTTGGCCGGGTCGGCGGGTGCCGAGGGCGACGCCGACGGATTGGCCGACGGAGACGGTGAGGGGGACGGGTCGGCGTTGGTGGTGGCCCAGGCGACCCCGCCGGCCGCCGTGGTCACGACCACCGCCGCGACGGTGCCGACGATCCGCCACGGTTTGTCGGAGAGTTTCTCGAACGACGCCATCTGCAACTGCCTCCCGGTACGACGTACCAGGCCGTCACCTGGTACTGGTCGTCCCACCCTGCGACGCCGACCTGAGACGAGCCTCCCGCCTGCCTGGCAAAACCCTGGCAGTCAGACCAGGAACAGCACCGCGATCAGCCAGACGGCGGCCGCGAGCGCCGTACCGACGAACTCGATCAGGATCGACAGCCCGGTCGCTCGCAGTGCGTGCTTGGTCGACGTCCAGGCGTCGGGGTGCGTGCCGAGGCGCTGCCGCTCCGACAGGTACACGCCGAGCGGGAAGCCGACGAACATGCCGACCACCGGGATCACGAAGAACCCGACGATCCCGAGCAGCACGCCGATGAACATCGATCGCCGTGGTACGCCGGACTCCCGGAGTCGGCGCTCCGGCACGATGTACTTGACCACCTGGCTCGCACCGATGAGGACCACGGCCGCGGCGAGTACGACCCAGCCGGTCGGGCTCTGTTCCTCCAGCGCCCAGATCAGGATCGCGGCGAGGCTCAGCAGCGCCCCGGGCAGCACCGGGACCACGATGCCGATGATGCCGACGAAGATCGCCACGCCGACCAGGAACGTCGCAACGGAGTTCACGCCCACCACTGTGCCGTAAAACGCTCCGCTTAGTGTGGACGCATGGCTGCTCTCCACGAACTGGTCACCACACTCGCCGCGCCCTGGGTGGTGCTGTCCCCGCGCTCGGGCCAACTCACCGGCGTCGGCGCCGAAGGCGTCTACGCCCGGGACCGCCGAATCCTTTCCCGGATGGTGGTGACCGTCGACGGTCGGGAGCCGCTCGCGGTGCATGTGGACGAGTCGGTGAGCGCCCGCCCCACCGCCGAGGGCTCCCGTGGTGGGGTGACTGTGTTCGGGGCCGTAGTAGAGGGACTGGGCGACGGCGGGCACGACCCGACGGTTCGCCTTCGGCGGACCCGGACGGTCGACGGCGAGGGGCTGACCGAGCGGCTGACGCTGGTCAACAACTCGCACCTGACCGTCGACTGCACCTTGAACGTTGCTCTCGGCACCGATCTTGCCGGCACCGCGGAGGTCCGGAGTGAGGCGGCTGCGGATCTTCCCGCGCTGACTCCTGTGGTGGAGGGCGATGGGCTGTCCTGGGAGAAGGCGGGAACGCGAGTGAGCGCTCTCGCCGATCTCGAGCCGGTGCTCGGCGACGGGGGAATGCAGTGGCAGCTGCAGCTCAAGCCCGGTGAGGAGTCGACGATCGCGCTCCGGGTGACCGCGGAGTTCCCCGCGGCGACCGGCTTCGAGATCAAGCCGCCGGACGAGCGTCCGACGTACGACGAGATCGCGCTCTCCTGCTCGGACACCAGGGTCGAACGCTGGCTCCGCCGCTCACTGGACGACCTCGCCGCCCTGCAGTTGGGTGCTGACAGCGACCGCTACCTCGGCGCCGGGCCGCCTTGGTATCTGACGCTCTTCGGGCGCGACTCCCTGATCTCCTCGGGGATGCTGATCCCGGTCGATCCAGCCCTTGCCGCGGGCACCTTGCGCGCGCTGGCGGCGTGGCAGGGCAGCAAGGTGGATCCCGACGCGGCCGAGCAGCCGGGCAAGATCCCGCACGAACTGCGCGCCGAGGTCGCCGATCACGGCAACGGGCTCGTGCTGCCGGCGGCGTACTACGGAACGCACGACGCGACCCAGCTCTGGATCACGACCCTCCACAAGGCGTGGCGCTGGGGCATGCCCGCCGACGAGGTCCGCGCACTGCTGCCCAACCTGCAGCGAGCGCTCGCCTGGATGCGCGAGTACGCCGATCCTGACGGCGACGGCTTCTTCGAGTACATCGACGAGTCCGGCCACGGCCTGGCCAACCAGGGCTGGAAGGACTCGAGCGATTCCGTCCAGTGGCCCGATGGCACGATCGCGACCGCACCCATCGCTCTGTGCGAGGTCCAGGGCTATGCGTACGCAGCCGCATTGGCCGGCGCCGAGCTGTTGGATGCGTTCGGCGAGGACGGTGGTGACGAGTGGCGGGCCTGGGCGGCGGAGCTCAAGACCAGGTTCCGGGAGAAGTTCTGGGTCGACGGGTATCCGGCGATCGCGCTCGACGGCGCCAAGCGGCCGGTCGCGGGGCCGGCGTCCAACATGGGCCACCTGCTCGGCACCGGCTTGCTCGACGCTGACGAGGAAGCGACCGTCGCCGCGCTGCTCGGCGACCAGCAGCTCGACTCCGGCTTCGGCCTTCGCACGTTGACGACCGAGATGACCGGCTTCAACCCGCTCGGCTATCACACGGGCAGCGTCTGGCCGCACGACACCGCGATGACCGTCCAAGGCCTGTACGCCGCCGCCCGATCCAGTGTCGCGACGACGTACACGCGCGGTCTGCTGGAAGCTGCGGAGTCGTTCGGCTACCGGCTACCTGAGTTGTACGGGGGAGCGGGGGCGGCGGAAGAAGGCACCCCCACGCCGTACCCGCTGTCCTGCCGGCCTCAGGCTTGGGCAGCCGCTTCGGCAGTTGCGGTGATCGTGGCGGCGCTGGGCATCGAACCCAATGGCCCGGCCGGCACCCTCGACATCACGCCCGCGAGCGACTTCCCCTGGAGGTC
Source organism: Kribbella endophytica (assembly GCF_054781295.1). NCBI lineage: Bacteria > Bacillati > Actinomycetota > Actinomycetes > Propionibacteriales > Kribbellaceae > Kribbella > Kribbella endophytica. The sequence goes on along the minus strand of NZ_BAAGUR010000004.1, from coordinate 219,899 downwards.
GCTGCGCCTTGAGGGTGTGCGTGTTGGTGAGCGAACTCTGACCGTCGAGTACACAGACGGAAGTCTTACCTTGAGCTAGAGGTTCACCACGGTGAGGGCCGCGACAAGAGCGACGGCGAGGTAGCTTCCGCCCGCCAGGTAGCGCTGGATCTGAGCGCTGCGTGGCGAGCGGAAGCGCCGGCCGATCGCAGCCGCGCCGACGGCGTAGCAGAGGTCGAGCGCCAGCCCGATCACGAGCACGGCCAGACCGAGCAGCAGCATCTCCGTCCGCACCTGCCCCGACCCCGCGTCACGCGTCGTGAACTGGGGGAGGAAGGCAAGGAAGAACAACGCGGCCTTCGGGTTGAGCAGATTGACCAGGACTCCCGCGCGGAACACCCGCCCAAGCGGCTCTGCACGCAGCGTCCCGAGTCCGGACGAGCTCCCCGAGGACCGCAGCGTCTTCACCCCGAGGTACGCCAGGTACGCCGCACCCGCCAGCGAGATCACCGTGAACAGCTCCGGCGAAGCCTCCAGTACGGCGACCAGCCCGAGCGCGGTGACCAGGATGTAGACCACCGACCCGGTCTCGATCGCGAACGCCGACACCACTCCCGCGCGCCGGCCCTGGGTCAGGCTGCGCAGCGAGATGTAGATGTTGTTCGGCCCCGGCATCCCGACCAGAACCACGGTCGCCCCGACGAACCCGAGCAGCTGCCCGATCCCCATATCACCCTCACTCTTCAACTGGACTGCTTCCGCGACTAGCCTGTCGGCTCGCTGTCCAGTCCACCCGAGCCAATCCGAGGAGAAGTGGACCGTTCCGGAGATCCCGCTGTCCTGGCCGACCTGATCGGGCGCCGGCTGACCGGTCGCACCGGCGGCCTGTACCGCCGCCTGGCTGACGCGCTCGCCGCGCTGATGGGCTCGACCGAGCTGCCGGTCGGCGCGAAGCTCCCGGCCGAGCGACGGCTCGCCGAGGCGCTCGCCGTCAGCCGCAGCACGGTCGTCGCGGCGTACGACGAACTACGCGCCCGCGGACTCGTCGAGAGCCGACGCGGCAGCGGTACGACGGTTGCCCGCTCCGCGAGCCGCGGGCGCTCGACCGCCGACAAGCGGATGCCGATCGGGTACGGCGAATCGCTGTTCCACCGGATCACGGTCGGCCCGGGCGACGTGATCTCGATGACGTACGCCGTCGATCCCGGCATCCCCGACCTCTCCGCCGAGGTGGAGGACCTGGCCCGCACCGACCTGCCCACGCTGCTCCAGGACGTCGGCTACCACCCGCGCGGCATCGAGCCGCTGCGCCAGCGGATCGCGGAGCACTTCGAGCAGTCCGGCCTGCCGACGAGCCCGGACGAGATCGTCGTCACCAGCGGCGCGCACCAGGCGATCGCGCTGGTCACTCAGATGTACCTGCGGACCGGAGCCGCCGTCGTGATCGAGCAGCCGAGCTGGCCGGGCTGCTTCGACCTGTTCGGCGCCGCGGGCGGCCGCGTGGTCGGCGTACCGCTGGACGACGCCGGGATCCGTCCCGACCTGCTGACGGCCGCGCTCAAGGAGCACCAGCCCGCGTTCCTGTTCGTGATGCCGACGTTCCACAATCCGACCGGACGACTGATGTCACCGGCACGCCGTCGGCAGGTCGCCGAAATCGCCGGGCGGTACGGCGTGGTGGTGGTCGAGGACAACGCCTATTCCGCCGGAGATCCGGCCGGACCGGAAATTCCGCCGCCACTGGCCGCGTTCGCGCCGGGAAATGCGGAGGTGCTGACGATCGGCTCGGTGTCGAAAGCGGTCTGGGGCGGTTTGCGGATCGGCTGGATCCGCGCGCCGCGACCATTGGCCGACCGGCTCGCGCGACACAAAGCACTGGCCGATCTCGGCAGCCCGGTGATCGACCAGGCGCTCACCGCGCGACTGTTGCCGCGACTGGCCGACGTGACCGCCGAACGTGCCCGGCTGGCCACCGGACGCCGCGGACACATCGGCGAGCTGCTGCGCGATCGGCTGCCCGAGTGGTCGTGGGAGGAACCGGCCGGCGGATCGGCGTTGTGGGTGCGTTTGCCGGACACGGACGCGCGGGTGTTCGCGCAGATCGCGCTGCGGCACGGCGTCGAGGTCGTTGCCGGGCACGCCATGGATCCGACCGGTGACCATGACAACTATCTGCGGCTGCCGTTCGCCTATGCGCCGGAGGTACTTGCCGACGCAGTGAACCGGCTTGCTGGTGCGTGGCAGGAGTTCCGGCGGCACGGGCCGGAGCCCGGCGTACCGATCGTGTGAGATACCCGACAAAGGATTGGCCGGTACCGGACAGCTTTCGGGCCGGACAGGACTGATGGCGGCCACCCTGTCCAGGGTGACCGCCATCGCTAAGTGTGTGTGGGGTCTGCGCCGCCGTTGGCGCCTACGAGGCCTGGGGTTACCGCTCCTCGTCCGCGGCCGGGACCGGGCTGACGGCTTCGAGCCGACCGGTCTCGTCGTGGATGGTGATAGCGATGTCGCGCAGCTTCTCCGAGTGCTCCCGGCCGTGGTGGGCGCAGAACAGAAGCTCCCCACCGCTGGTCAGGGTGACACGGACGTAGGCCTGCGCACCGCAGCGGTCACAACGGTCCGCAGCCGACAGGGTCGAACTCGGGGCGAGTGCTGTAGTCACTTGAGGCCTCATCTCATCTAGTTCCGTACTCACCAGATAGCAACATCCTGACATGCGGATCGCTTCCCGGTAGGTGCAGCGTGTCCGAATGTGAGACGAACCACCTGTTCCCTTATGACGCATATTGACGGGGAATCGTTTCGGATTCGGGCGATCTGTTGTTTCCGGCGGGTGTCGGGCGTGTCCTCTTTCACTGTGCGCCACGGGATGCTCACTGCGCGTTCACATCCGGAGTGTCGCAATTCTCAGTGATCGAGTCCGGATCGATATCTTCCGAAACAACTGTCTGGCCGGGGATCCCTGTCGATGCTGTTGTTACTGACGTCGTGCTGGATCGGTACCCCGCCATGATGCCGACCAACCCCAAATCAGCCACATCGACCTCCTGCCAGGTTTTGGGGGTGGGGCCTCGTAGGCTGTCACTCGTACGGCGGCAGAGTCGTCGTACGGATGTCTGCTTGTGAACCAGTGAAGGAGCCCTGTGGCCGCCCCGACGCCTCGCAGTACCGAGCTCGACCCGACGTACAACGCCCGCAACCTCCTGGTGCTCGAGGGGCTGGAGGCGGTCCGGAAGCGCCCGGGGATGTACATCGGCTCGACCGACAGCCGCGGCCTGATGCACTGCCTGTGGGAGATCATCGACAACGCCGTCGACGAGGCCCTGGCCGGTCACGGCGACCGGATCGACGTCGTCCTGCACAAGGACGGCTCGGTCGAGGTGCGCGACAAGGCCCGCGGCATCCCGGTCGACATCGAGCCGAAGACCAAGCTGAGCGGCGTCGAGGTGGTCTTCACCAAGCTGCACGCCGGCGGCAAGTTCGGCGGCGGCTCGTACAACGCCTCCGGCGGTCTGCACGGCGTCGGCGCCTCGGTCGTGAACGCGCTGTCCGCGCGCCTCGACGTCGAGGTGGACCGCGGTGGCGCGGTCTGGACCACGTCGTTCCGGCGTGGGGTGGCCGGCGAGTTCGACGGCGACGGCGCTTCGGCGTCCTTCACCGCGGCGGTCGGTCTGCGCAAGGCCGGGCGAGCCAAGAAGGGCGTCACCGGGACCCGGATCCGGTACTGGGCCGACCGTCAGGTCTTCACCAAGGACGCCGCGTTCAACTACGACGAGCTGGTCACCCGGGCGCGGCAGACGTCGTTCCTGGTCCCCGGCCTGGAGCTGGTGATCCGCGACGAGCGCGGTGACGAGGCGACCGAGGAGTCGTTCAAGCACGAGGGCGGGATCTCGGAGTTCTGCGAGTTCCTGGCCACCGACCAGCCGGTCACCGAGGTCGTCCGGCTGACCGGGACCGGTCACTTCACCGAGACCGTGCCGATGCTCGACGACGCCGGGCACATGACCCCGACCGACGTCGAGCGCGACCTCGAGGTCGACATCGCGGTCCGCTGGGGCGACGGGTACGAGACCGAGGTCCGGTCGTTCGTGAACATCGTCTCCACGCCCAAGGGCGGCACGCACGTCGCGGGCTTCGAGCGGGCGCTGTCGAAGGCGTTCACCGGCGTACTGACCGGGACGCGGCTGCTGAAGAGCGGCGAGGAGATCATCAAGGACGACGTGCTCGAGGGACTCACCTCGGTCGTGACCGTCCGGCTGGCCGAGCCGCAGTTCGACGGCCAGACCAAGGAGGTGCTCGGCACTCCGGCCGCGTCGCGGATCGTCGCGAAGGTGGTCCAGACCGAGCTGGAGACGTTCCTCACCTCGACCAAGGGTGCGGCGAAGGCGCAGGCGCGCGCCGTACTGGAGAAGGTCGTTGCCGCGTCACGCACGCGCGTCGCGGCCCGTCAGCACCGCGAGCTGCAGCGCCGCAAGACCGCGCTGGAGTCGTCGGCCCTGCCGGCGAAGCTGGCCGACTGCCGCAGCAACGACGTGGACCGCTCCGAGCTGTTCATCGTCGAGGGTGATTCGGCGCTCGGTACGGCGAAGCTCGCACGCAGCTCGGAGTTCCAGGCGCTGCTGCCGATCCGGGGCAAGATCCTGAACGTGCAGAAGGCGTCGGTCGGCGACATGCTGAAGAACGCCGAGTGCGCGTCGATCATCCAGGTCGTCGGCGCCGGCTCCGGCCGCACGTTCGACCTGGAGCAGGCGCGCTACGGCAAGATCATCTTCATGGCCGACGCCGACTCCGACGGCGCCCACATCCGCTGCCTGCTCGCCACGCTCTTCTTCCGGTACATGCGGCCGCTGGTCGACGCGGGCCGTGTCTACACCGCCGTACCGCCGCTGCACCGCTTCGAGCTGACGAACCCGAAGAAGGGTCAGGACAAGTACCTGTACACCTACAGCGACGCCGAGTACCAGCGGAAGTCGGCCGAGCTGATGAAGAAGGGCGTCCGCTGGAAAGAGCCCCCGCAGCGCTACAAGGGCCTCGGTGAAATGGACGCGGACCAGCTGGCCGAAACCACCATGGACCCCCGCCACCGAACGCTCCGCCGCATCACGGTCGACGACGGCGAAGCCGCGGCCAACGTCTTCGACCTGCTGATGGGCAACGACGTGGCGCCGCGCAAGGAGTTCATCGTCCAGGGCGCGTACGAGTTGGACGAGACCCGCATCGACGCCTGAGGCAAGCACCCCGACCCCCGCGAACCGAAGAGGACGCGGGGGTCGCTGCTGTTCCGGGCGAGGAGCGAAGACGGCGGAACCGCCGCAGGACGTGCGGCCTCTCCGGCGGCCGGTGCAACGTGAGCATCGCGATGCTCACCAATCAAGTACCGACTCCCGAGTGGTGGCTGGTACTTGATTGGGTGGGCAGGCTGCGGCTCGGTGGGGCGTCCCGCGCAGCGTGGAGGTCAGGTCGAGCGAGAAGGGTGCTCCGCGGCGAGACCCTCCGTACAAGTACCGGCCCTCGACTGGTGGTTGGTACTTGATTGGCCAGCGGGCTGCGGCTTGGTGGAGGCGTCCAGCGCCGGGGGTGGAGCCAGGTCGGGCGGGAGGCGCGGCGGGTGCTTCGGGGTGATGTTCGCCGTGCATGTGCCAGCCCCCGAGTGGTGGTTGGTGGGGCTGCGGGTAAATGGGCTGAGGTTGGTGTGGGGTGGGTGAAAGGATCGGGGGATGGAGCAACCGGGCTTGCGTACGGGGCGGCTGGAGTTGGTGCCGTTGGGGGATGAGCATCTGGAGTTGGAGGTTCTGCTGGACTCCGATCCGGAGGTGATGCGGTATCTGGGTGGGCGGGCTCGGCCTCGGGGAGAGGTTGAGGCGGCGCATCGGAGGCGGCTCGAGGATGCGCGGAGGAATCCTGGGCTGGGGTTCTGGGTCGGGTTCGATGACGACGGGTTTGTGGGGTGGTGGATCTTGCGGCCGCCGTACGGGCCTGATCAGCCGAAGGTCGAGGGGGAGGCTGAGCTCGGGTATCGGCTGCTGCGGGAGCGGTGGGGGCGGGGGTATGCGAGCGAGGGCTCGCGGGAGCTGCTGCGGTACGGGTTTGGTGAGGTGGGGCTGGAGCGGATCTTCGCGCAGACGCTGACGGTGAACGTGGGGTCACGCGCGACGATGGCGTCGCTGGGGTTCACCTTCGCGCGGGCTTTTCCGTCGTCGCACGACGAGCCGGGGGCGGAGTACGGCGAGGTCGAGTACGAGATGAGGTCGGCGGACTGGCTTGACCTCATGCCGGTCAAGCGTCCGCGGTTGGTGGCGTTTGATCTCGACAACACGTTGATCGATCGGGACGGCGCGTTTCGGGTGTGGGCTGAGTGGTGGGTTGAAAAGGAAGGACTGGGGCCCGACGCGCTCGCGTGGTTGCTGGCTGAGGACGAGGGTGGGTTCAAGCCGCGTGAGGAGCTCTTCGCTGGTGTGAAGGCCTTCGGGGTTGAGCGGTCGGTGGGGGAGTTGGTCGACGAGTACGACCGGGAGCACCCGCTGTTCACCGCGGTGGAGCCGGAGGTGCTGGACGGGATCGCTCGGTTGCGCGAAGCCGGCTGGCGGGTTGCTGTCATCACCAACGGGACCGTCGTCCAGCAACAGTTGAAGCTCGACCACACCGGCATCGGCGCAGCCGTCGACTACGTCTGCATCTCCGAGAGCGCCGGCGTACGCAAGCCCGACCGCCGCATCTTCGCGCTCGCCGCCGAGCAGACCGGCGCGCGCCTCGAAGGCGGCTGGATGGTCGGCGACCACCCGGCGTACGACATCCTCGGCGGCATCAACGCCGGGATGCGCACGATCCAGATCGGCCACCACCACGAAGGCCCGAAGGCCGACCACCACCTGGACTCGGTGCTGGAAGCGTTCCGGGTGATCCTCGCCGGCTGACTTAGCCGGGGCCGAGGGTCATGATGGCCAGATGGCCGACAAGTCGTACGTCCCACCGACAGACCGGGTGCTCACGCCGTACCTGTGCTGCCGGGACGCCGCGCAGGCGATCGAGTGGTACGGCGAGGTGTTCGGCGCGCGACTGACCGGGGATCCGTTCCTCGGCGAGGACGGCCGGGTCGGGCATGCCGAGCTGGAGATCGACGGGGCCGTGTTCATGCTGTCCGACGCCTACCCGGACGCGGGTGTCGAGGCACCGGCGAAGGATCGCCTGCCGACGTACGCGATGAACCTCTACCTACCCGATGTCGACGCCACAGCTGCCGCGGCCGAGCGGGCCGGAGCTGTGGTCGTGAGCGCCCCGGCGGACGCGTTCCACGGTGCGCGGTCGGCCACGCTCGTCGACCCGTTCGGCGTGCGCTGGATGCTGGCGACGCAGCTCCGGCAGGTCAGCGACGAGGAGCTCCAGGCGGCTCGAGCCGACTTCGCGGGCGACTGACGACGCCGGCGTGAGCGATGCGGTTGGGTGCACCCGGGGCGCACCCAACCGGGCGATCAGCTCAGAGCTTTCCGTAGTACGGCGTGGGCGCCTTGGACGATGGCGGCTCGGTTGGCTTCGTACGTCGGGTCGGTGATCTCGGTCTTGTTCGCCAGGTCGAACTGGAGGACCGGGACGTGGAGGTGGCCGGCCGGCATCAGGGGGTCGAGGAGGTCGCGTTGGAGGGTGTTGCGGTAGGCGACCTCGTTGGAGAGGTAGCCGCCGCCGGCGCCTTCGGATGCGATCGAGCCGGGGGTCGGGCCTAGGGGCTGGCGGACGGGGAGCGTCTGGCCGGCGGGGATCTCCAGGACCGACGTGTTGACGCGGGTTCGGAACGGGGTGACGTCGGCCTGCGCCATCCGGGCGGTCGGGAGGCTGGTGGTGAGCCACTCGGGGCCGGTGGGCATGCTCGGGGAGACGATCGGTGCGTTGATCGTGCCGCCGCTCAGGAGGTTGTTGTTGTCGCCGATCGAGCTGACCGAACGGCGGCGGCCGTTGAAGACCTCGAGGTCGAAGATGCCGACCCGGCCCTGGCTCGCGGTCATCACCAGGTCCGCGTGCTGCGGGCCGCGGCGGTAGTGCGGGGCGAGCGCGTCCTCGACCATGTTCTCGTCGAAGTCGGTGTACCGGACCGGGAACACGACGGTCTGGATCTCGTACGTCGTACCGCCCACCCGCCAGCGCTGACCGTCCAGGGAGAGCGCGTTCGCGCCGGACGGGTTGCCGATCCGGATGTCCGCGTCGAGCGTGAACGGGTCGAACCCGGTCACGAGGATCTTGCGAACGCCGGGGGAGAACCGCGTGCTGGTGATCCCGCGGGACGAGTACTCCAGGCTGCGGATCAGCTCGGCGCGGTCCGCCGTACTGAGTCCGAACGATGGCTTCCACTGGCGCAGCGCGAGGGCCATCGAGATGCGGGCCCAGTACAGGCCGCGGTCGTCGGTGGCCGGGAGGGCTGGTGCGGTCTGCGCGTGCTGGGCGCGGTGGGTCGCCGTACGCCAGAGTGCTTCGGCTTGAGCGCGTACGACGAGTCTGGCGGCCAGCTTATTCGGGGCGGCGCAGAGCAGGTGGCTGAAGAGCTTCACCTGCTTGTCGAAACCGGAGCGCGCGAGGATCTGGGCGGGGACCGACGGGCCGCCCTGTACGCCGTTGTCGAGGCGCTGCTCCTCGACGGTGCCGGTGATGGCGGTGTCGAAGCAGGACGCGTGCTGGTCGAGCGGCTGGCTGGGGCGGCTGACCGCGATCGCGGTGGGTGCGGGAGTCGCGGTCAGGACGGTGCTGAGGGCCAGGGCGCCGACCATCAGGGATCGGGAAAGAGAGCTTGGGCGGAGTCTCATAAGGAGTTCCTATCAGGTTCTGGCGGCTCCGGCCGGAGTTCGTGGGCTGTCGCGGGTATTGCAGACAGTATGCAATGCGCTACTTTCGGGAGGCGGGGTCGCCCAACTCCGCCGCCCGTGAGGAGAACCCTGTGAGCCTTCCGCCTCCGCCGTCTCGTCGCCGCTTCCTCTCCAATGCGTTGGGTGCCACTCTTGGCGCCAGCCTGGGGGTGGTGGTGCTGAGCTCATGTCAGGACACTGGTACGCCGTCGGCCTCTGGGTCGAGCGGTCCGTCGAGTCAGCCGAACACTGCTGCGCCGGTGGTCGAATCGCCCGTCACCACAGGGGATCAGGCGCTGGAGCGGTTGCTGGAGGGCAATGCGCGGTTTGTTGCCAACCGCACCGAAGCGATCGACGAGGGGCTGGACCGAAGAGTTGCCGTGAGCAAGGGTCAGCAGCCGTTCGCGACGGTGATCGGGTGCGTGGACTCGCGGGTGCCGATCGAGTTGGTCTTCGATCGGGGGCTCGGTGATCTGGTCGTCGTACGGAGTGCTGGAGAGGCGCTGGACCACTCGGTGACGGGGAGCCTGGAGTTCGGGGTGGCGGAGTTGAAGACACCGTTGCTGATGGTGCTCGGGCATCAGCGGTGCGGGGCGATCGACGCGACGATCAAGGCGATGGACAGTCATCGCACCGGCGACCACGCGGGCGAGATCGGCTACCTGGTCGACACGCTGTCCCCGGCCGTCCGGCAGGTCGCCGGAGAGCCGGGGGACAGGTTGGAGAACGCCGTACAAGCCAACGTCCAGCACGTCCTCACCGAACTCAGGAAGTCGCCGGTTCTGGGACCGATGGAAAAGTCCGGCAAGGTCAAACTGGTCGGCGCCTACTACGAACTGGACACCGGCAAGGTCGTCGTTCTTTAGACCACCTGGGTGAGGTGGCCGGTGTCTACGTCGTACATGAAGCCGCCTACCAGGACGTCTTCGCCGATCAACGGGTGTTCGCGGACGGCGGCTACGTCGTGGCGGAGGGCTTCCAGTTGGTCGGGGATGACGTTGAGGGTCAGGTACGCCGCGGGGAGGCCCGAGGCCTTCTCGACCTTTTCGCGCATCTGGTCTTCGGTCATCGACGCCATGGCGCAGCGGGTGTGGGGGATGACCATGATGCGGCGGACGCCGAGGAGGTGGACGCCCAGGACGAGGCCGGTCATCGTGAGTTCGGTGACGCGGCCGCCGGCGCTGCGGAGGACCTTGGCGTCGCCGGGCTTGAGGCCGAGCAGCTCCAGCGGCGGGATGCGGGAGTCCATGCAGGTGACGACGCCGACGCCGGCATGCGCGATGCCGTCGAAGCCGCCGTACGAGAAGTGCTTGGCATAGTCGGCGTTGGCCGCGAGCAGGTCCTCGAAGCCGGGGACCGGCCCCTCGGCGCTCATCGGGTACCACCCGGAACTACGGTGCCGGCACGCAGGATCGACATGGCGAAAGGCTCCTTTCCACAGGATTCCGGGCGGGGAGGGTCGGCGGGGTTGCTGGTCACCTGGACCTGCCAGGTCCGGCCGTCGGTGTGGGCGACGGTGACGGTGTCCAGCTCTTCCGCGACGACGCTGAGCGCGTCCAGGACAACCTCGCCAGTGAGGTTGCGGACGGCGATCTCGGCGACTTGGCCGCGCTTGGTCCAGGCGGACCGTCCACGCAGCGTTTCCACAACTGTTTCACCGCGGTCCGCGGCATCGAGCACGGCGACCGCGGACTCCACGGTCAACTGGCCGTGCAACGTCCCCGCCGGCAGCACGGCCGCCGTCGGGGAAAATCGGTGTCCACTCAGGTGCGACGACTCCCACACCCGGCCCGGTACCAGCGCGGCCGCCCCGGCCACGACCGGCCGGCCGAGGATCGCGCAGCACTCGTCCCGCTTCCCGTTGGTGCAGACCAGCAGCACCGGCTGATCAAGCGGCGACAACGCCGGCAGCGAGGCCCGTACGGCGTCGAGGTCGCCGCGGCCGATCGCGTCGAGGTCGAGCGCGTCGAGCGTCGTGGGGTCGTCGACGCGGCCACCCAGCAACCAGCAGCGACCCGGGGCGCTGCTGGCGACGTAGACCTGGTGCGGACGCGGTGCGCCGTCGGCATGCTTGCCCGGACGCCGGATCGTGCCGAACCGCAGGTCGGCCTTCTTGCACTTCGCGTCGATCCGCGCCCCGAACTCGGCGTCGAGATGACTCTGCGTGGCGACCTTGGCACCCCACGGGCCGGGCTGTTCGACGACGACCCACCCGGCGGCCTCGACGGCCGTGCCGGGCATCGGCTCGTTCAGGTCCCGGCAGATCGTCGAGCAGAGCCCGGGTCTGCCGAGTAAGGGTCCACTCACAACCCCCAACGTTACGCGAGCCGCGGCAGGTTCCCCATGACGGTCGTCACCCGTGGACAACGCGGCGCCGCCCGAGCAGGACGACAGCCAGTACGGCGGCCGCGAACGCGCAGACCGCGGCTCCGGCGAAGATGGTGTGCACCTGGGCGATCGCCGCCTCGCGGAGCGCGTCGACGAACGGCCGGCAGATGCTGGGACTGGCCGGGCAGAGCTCGTTCGGTGAGGGGATGTCGTCGGCCAGCGCGTAGTACCGGCGCAGTCCGATCGCGGTCAAGGCGGAGACGCCGACGAGCATGCCGACCATGCGGGCGACGACGACCAGCGCGCTGACCAGGCCGTGGCTGTCCGACGGCGTCGCGCCGAGCATCGCCGTGTTGACGGGCGACAGCGCGAGACCGAAGCCGAATCCGCAACCGAGCAGGACGAGCGTCGCCGGAACGGTGTCGAGCGCGTCGCGACCCCAGAACGCCATCAGCACCAACATGAGTCCGGCGAGCGCGAGCCCGGCGGCGGTGATCAGGCCGAGGCCGTACCGCCGGGTGAGCCAGCCGCCGACGACGGCGCCGAGCGGGAGGGCGATCAGGAAGCGGACGAGGACGAGTGCGGCGGCGAGTTGGCCGCCGCCTTGCGTCGTACGGGCGAAGACGGGGATGTCGACCAGGGCCGCGATCAGGGCGGCGCCGACGAGGAAGCTGACCAGGAGCGATCCCCAGGCTGCTTTGTCGCGCAGGAGTCCGGCGGGGATGATCGCGCGCGGCGTACGGCGTTGCCAGGCGGCGAAGGCGATCGCGAAGACGGCGGCCGCGACGAGCAGCCAGGGGCCGGCGGGGGAGAGGACTTCGCGTTCGGGGTCTGCGGTGGCGAAGGCCAGTACGACGCCGGCCAGGGCGAGCGCGAGGAGCAGGGCGCCGACGAGGTCGATCTGGGACAGGGCGCGCAGGTCGGTCTTGCGGAGGAGCAGCGCGAGCCAGGCGATCAGGAGGACCGCGGTGACGACGCCGATCGGGGTCAGGAGCCGGGAGTCGCCGCTGAAGGGGACGAACGGGAGGCCGAGGGTGATGCCAGTGGCCAGCCGTTCGGGCGCGGTCAGGGTCAGGCCGAGTGCGATGCAGGCGAGGAGACCGACGGCGGCCGAGATCGGTGGGCGTTGGCGGCCGCGGAGGAGGACAGCGAGTACGACGGCGACGACGAGGTTGAGCCAGAAGATGTAGCGCCAGTCGGCGATGGCCAGGACGGCGGCGCCGAGCAGCGGGCCGAGGACCGAGCCGAGCTCCTGGACCGCTCCGACGACACCGAGCGGGAGCCCGCGTTTGGCGGGTGGCCAGAGGTCGGCGACGAGCGCGAGGGTCGCGGGGACCAGGCCGCCTCCGCCGATGCCTTGCAGGAAGCGGCCGGTGACGACGAGCGAGAGGTCGTACGCCGCGGCGGTGATCAGCGAGCCGACGGCGAACAGCAGGAGCGCACCGACCAGGACCGGCGTCCGGCCGACCACGTCGGTGATCCGGCCGATCAGCGGCAGGACCGCGATGTAGCCGAGCAGGAAGCCGGAGATGATCGGCGCTGCCCGCTGCAGTTGATCAGCCGACAGGCCGACGCCGGACATCATGTCCGGCAGTGCGAGGACGACCACATAGGTGTCAGCTGCTGCGAAGGCAACGGCTATGGATGCAAGAGTCAGCCTGGTTCGTGCATTGCCCACCGCGGCGACCTCTGTCACGGCTTGGTGATCTCCACCTGTTCGCCGTACCGGTCGAGGGTGAGGTCGTAGCTGCTGGTGGCGCCGTCGTAGAACGGGCCGGTGATCGTTGCCGACACCAACTGCTTGGTGTCCTTGTCGATCTTGAAGCTGCTCGGGAAGTCCTGGTCCGCGGGCGCCTTCGGGAAGATGCCCTGCAGCGTCTTGCCCTGGACGGCACCGGTGATCTCGGTCAGCACCTTCGCGCCGTCCCGCGTCTCACCCTTGATCACCGGGTTCTTCAGCGTCGGCAGCACCGCGGTGACGCCCTTGGTCGGGTCGAGCAGGATGGCCGGGTCGGGCGCACCGAGCCCGGCCAGCTGCGACGGCGGCAGTTCGATGAACTTCGGCGTGAACGGCAGCTTGGCGTAGACCTTGCCACCGACCGCGACCACCTCGGCGTCGATCGGTGAGCCGGCCGCGCGCACGGTCAGCTTGCCCTTGAACGCCGGCGCGTGGGTCGCGACGCCGTCGCCGTTGGCCAGTGTCTGCGCCGTGTCCGGCAGGTCCCGCCCGGTCAGTACGACGTGCACGCTGGTCGCTTCGTCGATCGTCTTCTTGACGTCGGTCAGCAGCGCCACCGGGTCGTCGCCGGACTTGCCGTCGCCGCCCCCGTCCTTCTTGTCACTGCAGCCGGTCAGTGCGAGCACAAGCACCGCACCGACCGCGACCAGTCTCTTCATGGGGTCAGCCTGCCAGGTCCGGGGCGCAGGCGGCGATCGGCTGAGCCACCGGTACGCCGGAACCGTCGCGCCGCGGGTCGATCGGCGGCAGGTCCACCGGTGCGCCGCTGGTCGCGCTGGCCTTGATCGGCGCCGTACCGATGAAGCCGAACAGCAGTCCGTCCTCACCCTTGAGCAGGCGCTGGCACCGGACACCGCCGGTCGCGCGGCCCTTGGCCGGGTACTCGCTGAACGGCGTCACCTTGACGGCGCCGACCTCGGTCCCGGGCAGGGCCGACGAGGTGCCGGCGATCGTGACGACGTGCGCCTCGCGGGCGGTGTCGACCGCGCCGAAGTAGACGACCTTGGCGCCGGCCGACAGGCGGATGCCCGCCATGCCTCCCGCCGTACGGCCTTGCGGGCGGACCGCCGAGGCGCTGAAGTGCAGCAGCTGCGCGTCGCTGGCGATGAAGCAGAGCTCCTCTTCACCAGTGGTGAGCTCGACCGCGCCGACGACCTCGTCGCCGTCGGCGAGCCGGATGACCTCCCACGAGTCGCGGTTGCTCAGGTGGTCGGGCACGATCCGCTTGACCACGCCGGTCGCCGTACCGACGGCCAGGCCGACGGATTCGGGGTCCATCGTGGTCAGGGCGAGAGCGCGCTCGCCGGGCTCGAGCTCGACGAACTCGGGGATCGGCGCGCCGCCTTGCAGGTTGGGCGCGCTGGCCGTGGTCGGGACGGCCGGGAGGTCGAGCGACTCCATCCGGATCAGTCGGCCGGTGCTGGTGACCAGGCCGTACTGGCCGCGGGCGGTGCTCTTGATCGCGGACACGATCGCGTCGTGCTTGGCCCGGCCGTCGCCCTCGCCGAACGGCTCGACACCGTTGGTTCGCGCCAGCAGGCCGGTCGAGCTCATCAGCACCCAGCACGGGTCGTCGGTGACCTCGAGCGGTACGGCGGCGGTCTTGGCCGCGCCGGACGACTCCAGCAGCACCGTACGGCGTGGGGTGCCGTAGGTCTTCGCGATGTCGGCGAGCTCGTCGCCGACGATCTTCTTCAGCAGCGGCTCGTTCTCGAGGATCGCGGCCAGCTTCTCGATCGTCGCCTCGAGCTCGGCCTTCTCGGTGTCCAGCTCGAGCTTGGAGAACTTGGTCAGCCGGCGCAGCGGCATGTCCAGGATGTAGTTGGTCTGCACCTCGGACAGGTCGTAGATGTCCATCAACCGGGTCCGCGCGGCGGCCGCGTCGTCGCTGGTCCGGATGATCTGGATGACCTCGTCGATGTCGAGGATCGCGACCAGCAGACCGTCGACGATGTGCAGGCGGTCCTCCGCCTTCTTCTTGCGGTACTCGCTGCGCCGCCGGGTCACCTCGGAGCGGTGCTCGAGGTAGACCTCGAGCAGTTCCTTCAGGCCGAGGGTGCGCGGCTGGCCGTCGACCAGGCAGACCGCGTTGATGGAGAAGGAGTCCTCGAGCGGCGTGAGCTTGTACAGCTGCTCCAGCACGGCCTCGGGGACGAAACCGTTCTTGACCTCGATCACCAGCTGGGTGCCGTGGCTGCGGTCGGTCAGGTCCTTGACGTCGGCGATGCCCTGCAGCTTCTTGGCCTGGACCAGCGTCTTGATCTTCTCGATCACCTTCTCCGGACCGACCGTGTACGGCAGCTCGGTGACCACGATGCCCTTGCGGCGCGGAGTGACGTTCTCGATCCGGGCGGTGGCCCGCATCTTGAAGCTGCCGCGGCCGGCCGCGTAGGCGTCCTTGATGCCTTCCAGCCCGACGATCTTGCCGCCGGTCGGCAGGTCCGGGCCGGGGATGAAGCGCATCAGGTCGTCGAGGTCGGCGGTCGGGGTCTTGATCAGGTGCCGCAGGGCCTGCACGACCTCGATCAGGTTGTGCGGGGCCATGTTGGTGGCCATACCGACCGCGATGCCGGTGGCGCCGTTGACCAGCAGGTTCGGGAAGGCGGCCGGCAGCACCGACGGCTCTTCCTCGCGGCCGTCGTAGTTCGGCTTGAAGTCGACGACGTTCTCGTCCAGGCCGTCGGTCATCGCCAGCGAGGGCGGCGCCATCCGGCACTCGGTGTACCGCATGGCGGCGGGGCCGTCGTCGAGGGAGCCGAAGTTCCCGTGGCCGTCGATCAGCGGGACGCGCATGGACCAGGGCTGCGCCGTACGGACCAGGGCGTCGTAGATCGCGCCGTCGCCGTGCGGGTGGTACTTACCCATCACTTCACCGACGACGCGGGCGCTCTTCACGTGGCCGCGGTCGGGGCGGATGTTGTTCTCCGCCATCGAGAACAGGATCCGCCGCTGCACCGGCTTGAGGCCGTCCCGGGCGTCCGGCAGCGCCCGGGAGTAGATCACCGAGTAGGCGTACTCCAGGAAGCTGGTGCGCATCTCGTCGGAGACGTCGACGTCGAGGATGCGCTCCTCGAAGTCCTCGGGTTCGGCGGTCGTGCTGGTACGGCGTGCCATGCGGGTCTGTGTACTCCTCGGTGGTGCCGGCTGTTACGCGCCGCGGCGGTCGGGCGGCAGCGCCATTGTCCCCGGTCACCCCCGTGATCCACGGCAGCGACCCGGCCCAATCGCGCTTACCCTACGACGCCCCACGGACAACCCGCGCCGCCCGCCCGCCGTTGCGTCGGGTGACGCCGTGTTCACCACTGACGCCGTACGGCGCGCCAGTGGTGAACCAGCGATCAGGTGATCACCAGATCTTGTCGTCCGGGGTGGAGGTGATCCGGACCGAGTCGTCGGTGATCCGGACCGAGTCGTCCGTGATGCGGACGGAGTCCGGGGCGTCGCTGGTGATCCGGACGGAGTCGGCCAGGGCGGTGGCCGGGGTGGCGAGCAGTCCCGCGGTCAGCAGGGCGCCGGCGATGATGCGGGTGCGCATGGTGGTCCTTCCTGTTCGGCCGGTCTGCAGGTCGGGTGGGGGATCCACCGGACCGGACCGGTCTCTCGATGGTCGGTACGCCGGGGGCCGGTGCCGGGTGGTTGTCGTGAGGTTCGAAGAGTTTGTCCGAGCGGTCGCCGGGTGTTATTCGGTGGCGGCCGACGGGTGGGAGTTGCGGAGGATGAAAGCGGTCGGCGCCAGCGCCGAGCCGGCGGTGAGGACCAGGCAGATCGCGCCGATGCCCAGGAGGGTGCCCCAGGGGACCGTCGTCGGGACGTCGGTGAGGCCTTCGCTCATCGCGTGGCGGATGAGTGCGCCGACGGTGACGGTGATGACCGTGCCCAGGGTGAGAGCGACGGCGCCGACGAGCGTGGACTCCCACAGGACCATCCGGCGGATCTGCGCGGGCGTCGCGCCGATTAGGCGGGACGTGACGAACTCCCGGCCGCGTTGGAGGCTGCCCATCAGGAGCGTGTTGACGATCGCGATCGCGCTGTAGAGGGCGGCGGGGCCGAGCAGCAGTACGAGGCCGAGTTGGTTGCCGTCGCGGACGCCTTGGCCCTGTTCGGCTTCCCAGGTGGTGGCCGGTACGGCGTGCGCTCCCGGAATGGTGTTGAGCGCGTCGATCAGCTGGTTGGTGTCGACGCCGGGCTCGGGCACCACGAACCAGCGGGTCGGCTGGGCCTTCGGGGCGTGCGTGTGGGCGAACTCCTGCGAGACGAGCATCGAGGCGTTCACCTCGAGCGCCGTACGGATGATCGCGACGACCTTCAACTGGGTGGAGGCGCCGTCGAGGAAGGTGACGGGGACGTCGGAGCCGACCTTGTAGCCCTCGAAGCCGGCCAGTTCCTTGCTGATGGCAACAGTATTGGTCCCGCTGAGGCCCGCGAGATCGCCGGAGAGCGCTTCCAGTTGGCGAGCCCGAGGGGCGATCGTGGTGTCGATGCCCTCGGCGCTCTCCATGTCGGCGGAGTCGGCGTCCGTGCGGATCAGCGTGAGAGGGATCGCGGCGTCGACCGCGGAAACGCCGGAGGTGTCGAGAATGCGCTCTGTGGGGTTGTCCTGGCTGGTGACGACGATCGGAGCGATCAGGGTGTCCCGGATGCTCGCGGTGGACGCGTCGGCGGCGAAGCTCAGGGTGAGGACCATCGAGCCGGCGATCGCGGAGATCGCGAGGATCGGGGCCGCGAGCGACGCCGTACGGCGAGGTGCCGCGACGACGTTGCTCTTGGCGAGCCGGCCGGACACGTTCGTCCAGGCAACAAGCGGGATGGCGAGCAGGCGACCGACCGTCGGGACGACCAGCGGCGCGAGCAGCGTGAGCGCGACCACCAGCAGCATCGGCGTGAACATCGCCAGCGGCACCACGCCTTCACCCGTTCCCGGCCGGATCAGCGCCAGCAGCACGATCGAACCGGCCAGGACCAGTACGCCGAACACCACGCGTACCGGACCGATCCGCGGCGGCTCCAGCGCGGCCTCGCGCAGCGCGTCGACCGCGCCGATCCGACCGGCCCGTCGCGCGGCCGACCGGGCGCCGAGCATCGCGACGACGAGCCCGATTGCCATCGCGATTGCCAGCGCGATCCAGGGGCTGGCCGGCTCGAGCTTCACCGGCGCGGGTTCCGTGTACGACGCCTTCGCGAGCAGGAGCGGCGTCGCGAGCTGAGCCAGTACGGCGCCGGTGATGGACGCCGCGAGTGCGACGACCAGCGCCTCGCCGAGGATCATCCGGCGGATCTGCTTCGGCGTCGCACCGACCAGGCGGAGCAGCCCGATCTCGCGGCGGCGGGACGCGACGGCGAACGCGAACGTGCTGGCGATGACGAAGATCGTGATGAACCCGCTGATCGTGCCGACCATGCTGAGGACGACCTGCAGGCCGGACACGTCCTCGCCGGTCGGGTTGAGGTGCACGGTCTGCGGGGCGGTGCCGTCACCGCCGGGGAGGTGGACGGCGATCGTGCTGCCGGGCGGTGCGTCGTACGCGATGGTGGCGGCGGTCGCCGTCGCGGCGAGGCCGAGCAGAAAGACGCCGACGGCGAGCGCGACGAACGAACCGGCGTACAGGGAGCGGTGCCGGCTGACGGTCTGGCGGCTGAGGAAGAACATCAGCGCTCCAGGTCGCTCATCGCGGCGGCGATCTGCTGCGGCGTACCGCGATCCAGAGACCCCGCGACGACGCCGTCGGACAGGAACAGCACGCGGTCGGCGTACGCGGCGGCGACCGGGTCGTGGGTGACCATGACGACGGTCTGGCCGCTGCGATCGGTTGCTGTGCGCAACAGGTCGAGGACCTGGCGGCTGGTGCTGCTGTCGAGGGCGCCGGTCGGTTCGTCGGCGAAGAAGACAGCCGGCTGGGTGATCAGCGCGCGGGCGATCGCGACGCGCTGCTGCTGGCCGCCGGAGAGCTCGGCGGGGCGGCGCTTGGCCTTGTCCTCCAGGCCGACCTGCTGGAGGACGTTGAGTACGTCGGTACGCCGGGGGCGCTTGCCGGTGAGGCGGAGCGGGAGGGCGACGTTGTCGAAGACGGTCAGCGAGGGGAGCAGGTTGTAGGCCTGGAAGACGAAGCCCATCTGCTCGCGGCGCAGCTTGGTGAGCGCTACCTCGTTGAGCCCGTGCAGCGGGACGCCGTTGAGGACGACTGCGCCGGTGGTGGGCTTGTCGAGGCCTGCGGCGCACTGGAGCAGAGTGGACTTGCCGGAGCCGGACGGGCCCATGACGGCGGTGTAGGAGCCGCGCTGGAAGTGGTAGGTCACGCCGCGGAGAGCGTCGACCGCGCCGGCCTTGGACTTGTAGGTCTTGGTGATCCCGTCCAGCAGGAGTGCGGGAGGATTCGTGGGGTTCTGAAGCAGCTGATGGTGGGGCGCGGTCGTCGTCATGTTCCCAGACAACCGTCGTACACCTGTTTTCACTCTGGCTTCTGAGGGACTCCGGAGGTAGCGCCTGAGCTACCGTGCGGCGGCCTTGCGGGGACCTAGGGTTGCGGTGTGCAGGAACCGGGGTCGGCTTGGGCGGCGTTGACGATGCGGCGGTATCTCGTGTCGTCGTGGCCTTGGCGGAGCTATGCCTACCTGCTCAGCTCGGTGCCTGTCGGGCTGGTGACCATCGGACTGCTGTTCGCCGGGGTGGGCCTCGGTGCGTTGCTCAGCCCGGTGGTGATCGGCGTGCTGCTGCTCACGCGGTTCCCGCTGATCGGTGTCGGCATCGGCGTCGTCGAGCGGTGGCGGGCCCGGCTGGTGCTGCCGGACGGGATCAGCAGCCCGCACGCGGCGATGCCGGCGGGGATCAGTCGGCGTGAGCGGCTCAAGTTCCGCCGGCGCGAGCAGGCCTCGCTGCGGGCGCTCGGGTACGGCGTACTGCTCGGCACGTTCGTCTGGCTGCTCAGCGCGGTCATTGGCGGGCTGAGCGCGGTCACTGTTGTGCTGACCTTGGCGGCCCCGCTGATCGCGAGCCGCGAAACCATGGGGATGGGCCCCTGGGTGCTGGACACGGCCGGTGAGGGCTGGCTGTTCCTCTTCACCTTCGGGCCGTGCTTCTACGTCGTGTCGTCGTACCTGCTCGGCGTACTGGCTGCGGCCGAGGCCTCCCTGGCCAAGGCGTTGCTGGGTCCGCGGGAGGACGAGCTGCGTCGCAACCTCTCTGAGCTGCGCAGGTCCCGGCTGGACCTGGTCGACGCGTTCGAGACCGAGCGGGCCCGGATCGAGCGGCACCTGCACGACGGTGTGCAGCAGCGCCTGGTCGGACTCACCATGACGCTCGGCCTGGCTGAGCTGGACCTGCCGGAGGGTGAGAGCAAGCGGCTGGTCGTCAAGGCGCACAGTGAGGCCGAGGCTGCGCTGGCTGACCTGCGGGAGGCAGTGCGCGGTATCCACCCGCGGGTGCTCGTCGACCTGGGGCTGGAGGCCGCCGTACGGGAGGTGGCTGACCGGATGCCGCTGCCGGTGGCCGTGCAGGTGTCACTGCCAGACCGGCTGCCCGCGCCGATCGAGGCTGCGGCGTACTTCTTCGTCAGCGAGACGCTGGGCAACGTGGCCAAGCACGCCGAGGCGACGAACTGCCACGTGCAGGCGTGGGTCAACCGCGACCGCCTCGTCGTGACGGTGACCGACGACGGCCAGGGCGGTGCCGACCCGGCGCAGGGGACCGGGCTAACCGGACTGGTGACACGGCTCGACGCTCTGGGCGGCACACTCGACCTGTCCAGCCCGCCGGGTGGGCCTACGCGACTACGGATGGAGTGCCCGTGCCGGCTCGACGACTGAGCATCGTGCTCGCCGAGGACTCGATGCTGCTGCGCGAGGGGCTGGCCAGCATCCTCGACCGGGCTGGGCACGAGGTCCGCGACGCCGTGGGGGACGGGGACGCGCTGCTGGCCGTCGTACGGAAGTCGCCGCCGGATGTCGTGATCACGGACGTGCGGATGCCGCCTGGGCACAGCGACGAGGGGCTGCGCGCGGCCGCGGCGATCCGGGCCGAGCTGCCGTCGATCGGGATTCTGGTGCTGTCGCAGTACGTCGCCGACGCGTACCTGTCGTCGTTGCTGGAGACAACGACTGGCGGGATCGGGTATCTGCTGAAGGACCGGGTCGGGCATGTGACGGAGTTCTTGGCGTCGCTCGATCGGGTGGCTGAGGGTGGGACCGTTGTTGATCCCGAGGTGGTGCGTCAGCTGCTGGCTCGGCGGCGGGACGACGGGCCGCTGGCGGCGCTGACGCCGCGCGAGCTGGAGGTGCTCGCGCTGATGGCCGAAGGGCGGGTCAACGCTTCGATCGCCGCTGAACTGGTGGTGAGTGAGGCGGCGGTGCGGAAGCATGTGGGGAACATCTTCGCGAAGCTGCAGCTCGAGGACGGGCTGGATCGGCGGGTGTCCGCCGTACTGACGTATCTGCGTCGGCAGGCGTGAGGTTGTCGGCCGAGGGAGGATTGCCGCATGGCGAACTGGGCTGACGAGAGCGATATCCGGAAGATCCTGGCCGACTGCCAGACGTGGGCCGTGGTGGGACTGTCGAACAACACCAGCCGGGCGGCGTACGGCGTGGCGCGGTTCCTGCAGCAGCACGGGAAGCGGATCGTGCCGGTGCATCCGTCCGCTGAGACGGTGCACGGTGAGCAGGGGTACGCGACGCTCGCGGATGTGCCGTTCGCGGTGGACTGTGTGGATGTGTTCGTGCGGTCGGACCTGGCCGGCGCGGTGGCGGACGAGGCGGTGGGAATCAACGCGCGGGCGGTCTGGTTCCAGCTGGATGTGGAGGACCCGGACGCCTACACCCGGACGACGGCCGCGGGACTGACGATGGTGATGAACCGCTGCCCGGCGATCGAGTGGGGACGCCTGGGCCCGAACTGACCGGTCCGTTCTGTTTTTTGAGGGGTTCACATGTTCACGATCGACACGTCCACGGAGTTCGGCGCGCGGATCGAGAAGCAGCTGGCGGGGGAGCAGGTGGTCTGGCTGACCACCGTCGGTAAGTCGGGGACGCCGGCGCCGAATCCGGTGTGGTTCCACTGGAACGGCCGGGAGGTGCTGGTGTTCTCGCAGCCCGCCAAGGCGAAGGTGCACAATGTCGAGGCCCAGCCGCGGGTCGCTCTGCACTTCAACGCGACGTTCACGGGTGGGGATGTCGGGGTTCTGTCTGGCTCGGCTGTCGTTGATCCTTCGGGTCCGACGGCGGAGGAGAAGGCGGTGTACGACGCGAAGTACGCCGAGGGGCTGGCGAGCTTGAGCATGACGCCGGAGGACTTTCACGCTGACTACTCGGTGCTGATCCGGATTACCCCGGACAAGCTGCGGGGTTTCTGAGCGCAAGTACCACACCAGCATCTTTCAAGTACCAACCACCTGATTGGTGGTTGGTACTTGAAAGAGGTGTTGGCGAGGTGCCTCAAGTGCCAGCCAGCCGATTGGTGGTTGGTACTTGAAAGAGGTGTTGGCGAGGTGCCTCAAGTACCAGCCCCCGATCGGTGGTCGGTACTTGAAAGGTGCTGGCCTGCTAGTTGAGGTAGCCCTCGACGGTGTCGGCGGAGCGGGGGGCGGCCTCGTCGGGGTTGTCGCCGTACTCGCGCTTGGCGCGGCGCTGGCGGAGGAGGTCCCAGCACTGGTCGAGCTCGACCTCGAGGGCGCGCAGGCGGGCCTTCTCGTCGGTGTCGTCGACCTGGCCGGCGGCGTGCTTGGTGCGCAGGTCGTGCTCCTCGGCCACCAGGCCGTTGATGCGGTGGAGGATGCTGTTGTCGTCGGTCATGAGGAAACGGTACGCCCGTCGGGCAGCGCGGCGCGGGCAAGGAGCTCCGTGGTGACCAGGATGGCGAGCGCCTCGGCCGCGATCAGGCCGAGCAGGACCACGAGCTGGAGCGCCGCCGCCGCGGTCGGTGACGCTCCGCCGAGCACCATGCCGACGAAGGCGCCGGGCAGCGTGACCAGGCCGACCGTGCGGGTCTGGTCGAGCGCGGGGAGCAGCGCGTCGCCCGCGGTGGGGCCGGCGACGAGCTTGAACGCGTCGGGCGACATCAGCCCGATGGACAGCCCGGCCTCGTACTCGCCGAAGCGCGCGCCGTACTCGTGCAAGAGGCGCCGCCCGGCGAGCGTGGTCGCGTTCATCGTGCCGCCGATGATGATGCCGCCCATCGGGAGGATCGTCTCGGGGTTGCGCGGGACGACGCCGGGGAGGATGAGCAGGAGCAGTACGACGCACGCGCTGCCGCCGATCGCGAGCGCGCAGAACGCGAGCTGACCGGGGACCTTCGCCGTCGACTGCAGCCGTCGGGTGCTGGTGATCGTCGCGACGGTCAGCATGACGCCGACGAAGATGAGGGCACCCCAGATCGTCTGCAGCGCGAATCCGACCACCGCGCCGACCAGCGCGAGCTGCAGGACGGCGCGGATCGCCGCGGTGACGATCCCCTTGTCGTGCCGCAACTGCGCGAACCGCGAGGCCAGTACGGCGATCGCCACCAGCAGGGGCAGGACTACGAAGGCAGCAACTCCCAGGCCGGTGTCGGTCGACATCCGGCCATTTCACCACTTTCTGCTCTGACTCAGCCTTCTTTGAAGTCGGCCTCGTCGTAGGCGTGTTCGGGAGTGTTGCCTGCGGCGACCTTTTCGGCTTCGTCGGTGCGGAGCTCGACGCGGCGGATCTTGCCGGAGATCGTCTTCGGGAGGTCGGCGAACTCCAGGCGGCGGATGCGCTTGTACGGCGCGAGGTGCTCGCGGCAGAACTGGAGGATCTCCGCCGCCAGCTCGCGCGACGGCTCCCGCCCGGCGGCCAGTACGACGTACGCCTTCGGCACCGACAGCCGCACGGGATCAGGCGACGGCACGACCGCGGCCTCGGCGACGGCCGGGTGCTCGATCAGGACCGACTCGAGCTCGAACGGCGAGATCCGGTAGTCGCTGGCCTTGAACACGTCGTCCGAGCGCCCGACGTACGTGATGTAGCCGTCCTCGTCGCGGCTCGCGACGTCGCCGGTGTGGTAGAAACCGCCGCGCATCACCTCGTCGGTGAGCGCCTTGGCGTCGCGGTAGCCACGCATCAGCGGAACCGGCGGGGGAGCGAGCTCGATACAGATCTCGCCGTCGTCGCCGATCGCGTCCGTGGCCGCGTCGACCAGCGCGATCGAGTACCCGGGCAGCGGCCGGCCCATCGAGCCGAGCTTGACCGGCTGGCCCGGCGGGTTCCCGATCTGCGCGGTCGTCTCGGTCTGGCCATACCCGTCGCGGATGGTGATGTCCCAGGCGTGGCGGACCTGCTCGATCACCTCTGGGTTCAGCGGTTCGCCGGCCGAGATGCACTCCCGGACCGCGACCTCGACCGCGGACAGGTCGGCCTGGATCAGCATCCGCCAGACCGTCGGCGGCGCGCAGAACGTCGTCACGCCGTACGTCTGCAGCACCTGCAGCATCTTCTCGGCGTCGAAGCGCACGTAGTTGTAGAGGAACACCGTCGCACCCGCGTTCCACGGCGCGAACACGTTGCTCCACGAGTGCTTGGCCCAGCCGGGCGACGACACGTTGAGATGTACGTCGCCAGGCTGCAGACCGATCCAGTACATCGTCGACAGATGACCGACCGGGTAGCTGACCTGGGTGTGCTCGACCAGCTTCGGCTCACTCGTCGTACCGGAGGTGAAGTAGAGCAGCAGCGAGTCGTCGGCCGCAGTGTCGACCTCGGGCACCGGGCCGTCGTACTGCCGGGTCTCCTCGTAATCGAGCCAGCCGTCGGCAGGCTCGCCGATGGCAACGCGCAGGCAGTGGTCCGCGACCCCGTCGTACCGGGTCGCGTCGGCACTGGCGGTCACCACAGCCCGTACGCCGCCGCGCGTGATCCGGTCGGCCAGGTCGGCGTCGGTGAGCAGGGTCGTGGCCGGGATCATCACCGCGCCGGCGCGGATGCAGCCGAGCATGACCTCCCACAGCGGCACGGTGTTGCCGAGCACGATCAGCACCCGGTCGCCCGGCTGCAGCCCGTGCTCCGTGAGCCAGCCCGCCACCTGCCGCGACCGCGCGGCCATCTCGGCGTACGTCAGCGAGTTGACCTCGCCGTCCTCCTCGACGATGGTCAGCGCGGCCACCTCGGGTTGCTCGACCGCCAGCGCGTCGAACCAGTCCCGCGCCCAGTTGAACCGGTCGAAGCTGGGCCAGCTGAAGTCCCGGTACGCCGTGTCGTAGTCCTCCCGGTGCGCGATCAGGAAGTCGCGCGCGTCACGGAAGGCCCGGGTGTTGTCCGAGGTGCTCTGTTCCTCGCTCATGCACCGCACTCTTCCCGACGTCGGTGCTGACGGCAATCTGCCCGCGCGGCGAGCGTCACCACCGGTACGACGGCCAGCGCCAGGACGCCGCCGCCAACAGCCAGCAGGGGGTACCCGGCTTCGGCGACGACCACGCCGGAGGCCAGGCCGCCGAAGGCACCGGCGATCGCGACGCAGACGTCGGCGAGTCCCTGCGTCCTCGCACGTGTGGCGGCTCTTGTGGCGCCGGCGACCATCGCTGTGCCGCTGACCAGGCCAAGGTTCCAGCCCAGCCCCAGCAGGGCGAGTGCGACAGCCAGTGCGGCAACGGAGTAGCTGGTGGCCGCAACGAGACCGGCGGCCAGCAGGGTCAGGCCGGAGGCGACGGCGATCGCGACGGGGTTGTAGCGGTCGACGAGCCAGCCGGTCAGCGGGGAGGGCAGGTACATCGCAGCGAGGTGGATCGCGATGACCACGCCCGAGGCTGCTGTGCCGTGTCCGTGGTGCTGCAGGTGGACGGGCGTCATCGTCATGATCGCGACCATCACCAGCTGGGTGATGACCATGATCAGCGTGCCGACGGTCACACCTGTACGGCGCTGCTCGGGCTGGGCGCTTGGCGCGTCAGGTGTGGTGTCGTCGAGAGTGCGGGCCAGCAGCAACGGGTCCGGCCGCAGCCAGACGGCCAAGACGAGTGCGGCGATCGCGTAGGCGGCTCCGGAGAGCAGGAACGGTCCAGCGAGGTAGGGGATACCGAGACCGGCTGAGAGGTCTCCCGTGGGCGCGGCCAGGAGGGGGCCGGCCACGCCGCCCACAGTCGTGGCAACGAGCACGGTGGAGACTGCCCGGGCGCGGTGCGCGGGGGACGCCAGGTCGGCTCCGGCGTACCGGGCTTGCAGGTTGGTCGACGTACCGGCGCCGTAGACGAACAGTCCGGCGAAGAACAGCGCCGGGCTGCTGGCGACCGCACCTGCGATCACGCCGGCGCTGCCGATCGCGCCGAGCAGGTAGCCGGTGGCCAGGCCGGGGCGGCGGCCGTAGGACTGCGAGATGCGCGCCACGACCGCCGCCGCCAGCACTGAGCCGGCTGTGCCGAGTGCGCTGGGCAGTCCGGCCAGGCTGGTGGAGCTGAGCAGCTGCTGCGCGAGCAGGGACCCTACGGTCACGCCGGCCGCGAGTCCTGCGCCGCTGAGGACCTGTGCGGCGACCAGGACGACGAGCGTACGGCGCTGGGCCGACGTGGGCAGGGTCCCAACCGTCACTGCGTGCGGCCGAGGTCCAGGCGGTCGGCCAGTCCGGCGGCGGTGAACGCGGCCACCAGCTCGTCGCGGCCTTCGGTGAAGTGGGCCCAGCTGTTGTAGTGGACGGCCACTACCCGGGCGGCGTCGAGCAGACGGGCCGCTTCGGCGGCCTGGGCGCTGTCGAGGACGAGCGGCTCGCCGTCGAACAGGATGGGGATGCGCGGAGCACCGGCGAACAGGATGGCTGTGTCGATCGGCGCGAACTTGTCGGCGACCTCCTGCACTGCGTCGAGGGAGGCGTTGTCGCCGCTGACGTACACGGTCGGCAGACCCTCGCCGGTCAGCACGAACCCGACGACCTGGCCGGAGATCGGCTCGACCTGCTCGCGCTCGCCGGGACCGTGGATGGCGGGCACCGCTGTCACCGTGATCGCGCCGCCGGCATCTGGCCCAGCGGCTGAGTCCCGGCCTCGGTCCAGCTGGACCGACTCCCAGTCGGCCAGTCCTTTCGCCTTGCCGCCCAGCCGCTCGGCTCCGCTGGGAGTGGTGAGCGTCAGCGGTACGTCGGCGAGCAGGGCGCGCCCGGAGGTGTCGAGGTTGTCGGGGTGCTCGTCGTGCGAGAGCAGTACGACGTCGATGCGGCCGAGCTCGTCTGGCCGGCCGGCGGCGGGCGCGGTTTTGCGCAGGCTGCGCTGCCCGCCGCGGCCGTACTCGCCCGGCTCGTCGAAGGTGGGGTCGGTGAGGAACCGCAGCCCGCCGTACTCGAAGACGGCGGTCGGGCCACCCAGGACGCGGACGTCGAAGTTCTCGTTGCTCATGACTCTTCCTCACGGTTCAGTGATGTGTTGTCCGTGAGAACCGTAGAGGGTTCTCACGGATATTGGCAAGATGTAGCATGAGAGTCATGAGTTCGAACGCTGCCGAGTCCGTCCTGTCGCCCGCGCCCGGCGCCGAGCGGTACCTCGCGCTCGACTTCGTGAACAGCGGCTACGCCCTGGCGAACGGGAACTTCGTGGACCTGCTCGGCACGCCCGACGCGACGAATCGCTGGCTGACCGACCACGGCTTGGCGCCCGACGGCGCGAACCTCCGGGAGATGTGCGCGACGCAGCTGCGCTCGCTGCGCGAGAACGTCAGAGCGTTGGTCGCGGCCCGCGTCGAGGGAATCCCGGTACTGCCCTCGGCGCTGAACGCCGTCAACGACGCGCTGCGACGGGTGCCCACGGCCCCCTTGCTGCTGTGGGACGAGAAGTCTGGGCCGTACCGCGAGACCGCGTGTCCCCCCAACGAGCTCCTCGACCGCGCGCTGGCGACGATCGCGGCTGATGCGGCC
Source organism: Kribbella endophytica (assembly GCF_054781295.1). NCBI lineage: Bacteria > Bacillati > Actinomycetota > Actinomycetes > Propionibacteriales > Kribbellaceae > Kribbella > Kribbella endophytica. The sequence goes on along the minus strand of NZ_BAAGUR010000004.1, from coordinate 192,193 downwards.
GACCTGCTCGCCGGGCCGGCCGCGGAGAATCTCGCCGCCTGCGACTCACCACCTTGCAATCGCTACCTGCTGCGCCACGGGCGTCGTCAGTGGTGCTCAACTCGCTGCGGCGATCGGGTGCGCGCGGCGCGGGCCTACGCCCGGCGTACCGCCTAGAGCTGCAGCGCGAGGACTGTCCCGGCGAGGACCAGCGGAGTTAGCACCAGCCCGCGCCAGAGGAACGACCACCAGGAGATGTGAACGCCGGCTGCCACGCAGCGGTCGCGCCAGAGCAGGGTGGCCAGCGAGCCCCACAGGGTCAGCAGGCAGCCGCAGTTCACGCCGATCAGCAGGAGCATCATCCGGTGGCCCTCTGCGGCCGCGACCGGCTCCATCGCTACGTACGCCGGGAGGTTGTCGAACAGGTTCGCCCCGGCGGCCGCCGTACCGGTGAGCCTCAGGTCGGAGGCCACGCCGCTGGAGACCGTGCCGGCGATGTCACCCAGCAGCTGCTCGAGCCCGTGCGCCGTGAGCGCTCCGACGACCAGGAACAGCCCGACCACCGTCACGACCAGTCGCCAGGGGACCAGTGACCACCTGAGCGCGGCTCGGCGTCGTACGGCGAACAGCACGGCCAGGACGACCGCACCGATGCTCGCCGGGATCGCCACCTCGACCCCGGACACGAACGCCGGCCCCAGCGCGAGGCAGACGCCGGCCGAGCTCCAGAAGAGGACCTTGTCGTCGACAGCGGGAGTCGCCGGTACGGCGTACTCGCGGCTGAGGTCGCGGTAGAACAAGGCGGCCAGCACTGCCACCGTGATGAGCACAGCCGCCACGGCGGGCCGCCAGCTGAGTCCGAGGTAGTCGGACAGGCCCAGACCGAGCTGGTCGAGCCTGTGCAGGGCCAGCAGATTGGTGAGATTGGACACCGGCAGCAGCAGCGACGCCGTACCGGCCAGCCAGACAGTGGTGAAGGCAAACAGCTTCGGCGGGATGTCGAGCTGCCGGGCCATCGCCAGCACGACCGGGGTCAGCAGGACCGCGCAGGTGTCGAGCGACAGCACGATGGTCAGCGCAGTGGCCAGTACGACGACCAGCAGCCACAGCCGCCAGACCTTGCCGCGGGCAAGGTGAGCCGCCTCCCGCGCTGCGACGTCGAACACCTTCGCGGAATCCGCCAGGCCTGCGATGACCGTCACAGCGACCAGAAACACCAGAACGGGGGCTATGCGCTCCAGCACCCCTACCGCGTCGTCCAGCCCGAGCAGGCCTGAGACCAGCACGCTCAGTCCGCCGAGCGCGCTCAGCCACCACATAGCCGCACCCTATGCGGCGCCCTTCCGTGGATCGGAATGGCGTCGTCCGCACACCGGTCCGGTGAGTAGGCTGATCGGGTGACGCCGCCGGAGGAGCCTGAAACCGCCGGGCAGACCCTGGCTGGTCTGCCCCTGGCGGGACGGCCGTTGTCCGGGCGCCCCGACGGGTACCCGGCCGAACTGGAGGCGGACGTCGTACTGCGGGACGGCGCCACCGCGCACCTGCGGCCGATCACTCCGGACGACGCTGACCTGCTGGTCGAGTTCTACGCGCGGGTCTCGGAGCAGTCGAAGTACTACCGGTTCTTCGCGCCGTACCCGCAACTGTCGGACCGAGACGTTGCCAGGTTCACCCAGGTCGACTACCACGACCGGCTGGCGCTGATCGTCACCGTCGCCGACGCGATGATCGGGGTCGGCCGCTACGAGCGGACCGGTCGCCGGACCGCCGAGGTCGCGTTCCTGATCGAGGACGCGCACCAGGGTCGTGGGCTGGGGCAACTGTTCCTGGAGCACCTGGCGCAGGCGGCCCGGGAGAACGGGATCACGCGGTTCGTCGCCGAGGTGCTGCCGGACAACCGCAAGATGATCACCGTCTTCACCGAGGCCGGCTACACGGTCGCGCGGGAGTTCGAGGACGGCGTGATCATGGTCGAGTTCGACATCGCGCCGACCGACACGTCGTTCGGGGTGATGCAGGCCCGCGAGCAGCGCTCCGAGGCACTGTCGATCGCGCGGCTGCTGACGCCAACGAGTGTCGCGGTGATCGGCGCGTCGCGGCGCGAGGGCACGATCGGGAACGCGCTGCTGCGTAACCTGCGCGACGGCGGCTTCCCGGGGCGGTTGTACGCCGTGAACACCGACACCAAGGCCGAGGAGATCGACGGCGTCGCGGCGTACGGGACGATCCGGGACGTCGACGACACGGTCGATCTGGCCGTGGTCGCGGTTCCGGCCGAGGCTGTGGTCGACGTGGTGCTGGACTGCGCCGCGAAGGGCGTGCGCGGGCTCGTTGTGGTCTCCAGTGGGTTCGCCGAAGTGGGCGCCGAGGGGCGTCGCCGGCAGCGGCGGCTGGTCGGGCTGGCACGCTCGTACGGGATGCGCGTGATCGGGCCGAACGCGCTCGGCGTGATCAACACGGCCGCGGGGGTGTCGCTCAACGCGACGCTGTCGCCGCTGATGCCGAGCCGTGGGCGGGTCGCGTTCTTCTGCCAATCCGGTGCTCTGGGCGTCTCGATCCTTGCCGACATGGTGGGTCGCGGGCTGGGCCTGTCGAGCTTCGTGTCGGCGGGGAACCGGGCCGATGTCTCGGGCAATGACCTGATGCAGTACTGGTACTCCGACGAGTCCACCGAGGTCGTACTGCTCTACCTGGAGTCGCTGGGCAATCCGCGGAAGTTCAGCCGGGTCGCACGGCGGCTGGCGCGCCGCAAGCCGGTCATCGCGCTGAAGTCCGGGCGGGCTACGCAGGGTGTTCCGTTGGGGCACACCGTACGGCGCAGTCATTTGCCGGCGGCAACGGTTGATTCGCTGTTCCGGCAGAGTGGGCTGATCGGCGTCGACACGACCGGTGAGCTGTTCGACGTGGCTCAGCTGGTCGCGCACCAGCCGCTGCCGAAGGGGCGGCGGGTCGCGATCGTGAGCAACTCGGACGCGTTGACGTTGCTGGCGCTGGACACGATGGCGGGATGTGGGCTGGAGGTGGCGGGGGAGCCGCACACGTTGAGCGCGGATGCTTCGGCGGACGACTTCTGTGATGCGCTCACGGGCGTGATCGCCGACGACGAGGTGCACTCGGTCGTGGTGATCTTCACGCCGCCGGTCCAGTCGAACGTCGACGAGGTCGCGCAGGTGCTCGCCGCCGCGGCCGCGGGCTCGGACAAGCCGGTGCTGTCGACGTTCCTCGCTTCGCGCAGCGTGCCGGAGCAGTTGCGTGTCGCCGACGAGCACGGTGGCGCGGCGCGCGGCTCGATCCCGTCGTTCCTGTCACCGCAGTACGCCGTGGGCGCGCTCGCGAAGGCCACCCAGTACGCCGAGTGGCGCCGGCGCGCGGACGACCAGATCCCTTCGCTGCCGGACGTGGACTCGGCGGGTGCGGAGGACTTCGTCGCGGAGTTCCTGCAGCGGCATCCGTCCGGTGCGGATCTGGACGATGTGGACCGGCAGCGGTTGCTGAGCTTCTACGACATCAGCGTGCTGCCGGCGTTCCCGGTGCTGTCGGCCGACGAGGCTGTTGCTCGGGCGGCTGATCTCGGGTTCGAGGTGATTCTGAAGGCGACCGCCGAGCAGTGGCGGATGCGGCCGGACCTCGCCGACATCTGGCGCCACATCCACGACGAGGACGACATGCGTGAGGCGTGGGCGGAGATGACGAGCACCTTCGGAGTCGCGTCGGACCCGGCGCGGGCGCAGTTCGTCGTACAGAAGATGGCGCCGCCGGGCGTGCCGGTGGTGATCTCGGCGCAGGAGGATGTTGCCTTCGGGCCGGTGGTGTCGTTCGGTCTGTCGGGGGTCGCGACTGATCTGCTGGGGGACCGGTCGTACCGGATGCCGCCGCTGACGACGGCCGACGCGGCTGAGATGGTGCGTGAGGTTCGGGCGGCGCCGTTGCTCTACGGGTATCGGGGGTCGGACCCGGTGGACATTGCGGCGATCGAGAACCTGCTGCACCGGGTCTCGCGGTTGACGCTGGAGCTGGAGGAGGTTGTCCGGCTGGACCTTCGGTCGGTGCTGGTTGCCGCAACCGGCGCGACGGTCCTGGACACGTCGATCCGGATCGCGCCGAACGAGAAGCCCCGGCAGGACATGCCGGCCCGCCGCCTGACGTGACGGCCGCCGAGTTGCTGGCCGGTGCGTTCGGGCTCGGCGAGGCCGTCGCGTTCACGCGGATTGCTCGGGGTGCGATGGGTGCGGTCTGGCGCCTCGAGACCAGCACTGGCGTGTACGCCGCCAAGGAGGCCTTCTGGCGTGCGCCCGAAGAGGAGCACGTCCGGCTGGAGGTCGCCTTCCGGGCGGCCTGTGGGGTTCGCAGTCCTGAGCCGTTGACGACGCCTTCCGGTCTGTACGTGGCCGACGGCTGGCGCATCTACGAGTGGATCGACGGCGTCGTGCCGCCCCGTGACGACCTCGACGTGATGGCCTGGCTGGCTGAGCAGATGGCCACGATCCACCTGGCAGGGTGGAACGACGGGCCGATGGAGACGAACGTCTGGTACCGCCGCGTCGACGTCGACTGGCCGGCTCTGGCGGAGCGTGCGCCCGAGCTGACCGCGTCCGTCCCGCGGCTCATCGAGCTCACCGACTTGGTGAACTCGACGAGCCTCGACGACCTGGTCCTGTGTCACCGTGACCTGACGCCGTCCAACGTGCTGATCGGTGCCGACGGCCCGTACCTCGTGGACTGGGACAACGTCGGACCGTTGCCACCGGCCCGGGAGCTCGGTGTCCTGCTGATCAACGACCTCACCGACGAGCACGCCGTACGGCGCCTGGTGTCGGCCTACCGTGCCGCCGGTGGACCCGGTGAGATCACCGGCCCGGACAGCTTCGCGACCGGGCTGGCGATCATGCTGAACTTCCTGCACGGGCAGACGAGCGCTGCACTCGATACCGACCTCGCCGACGAGCACCGGGCGTTTGCCGCCAGTCAGCTCGCCGGCCTGATCCAGTCGGTGCCGGCACCCGGCGTACTGGAACGTGCGGCTCAGTTCGCGCGGGTGTAGATCCCGTCTGCCCGGTTCAGGTGCCCGTAGTCGACCAGGTGCCGTCGCAGCGTGGCGTAGTCGTCGTGCCAGCGCTGCAGGATCTCGTTGACCTCGCGCTCGGCGTACTGCCTGCTCGGCTCGAAGGAGTCGACCAGATACTCCAGCACGACCTTGAACTTGGCCGGGACGGTCGGGAAGTGCGTCAGCTTCCCGTCGCGGACGAACGCGCGCAGCACGTTGTCGCGGTCCGGATCGGCCGACAGCGGCTCCCGCTCCGGCCGGCTCGACCGCACGGCGTCCTTGAACGCGCCCTCGTCGGCCCGCAGTCCGTTGCCTTCCGCAACTACCAGCTCGCTCTTGCCGAGTCGCTGCAGCGCCTTGGCGACGACCCCGAGGCCCAGCCCGGTCCGCTCCGCGACCTGCTCAGGACTCCCCGCCCCGAGCACCACCGCGGAGTACACCCGCAGGCGCGACGGTTCGGCCAGCAATCCACACAGTTGATCGGCGTTCATACGTTCCACGCTAAGGATGCTGGCAACCGGATTTCTGGTCAGCGGCGGCGCACCGCCGCGCTCAGCGCCGGGGTGAACGACATGTCATCGAGCTGGTTGATGGTGACGCCCGGGGGGACGATCTCGTCGATCCGGTCGAGGATCTCGGGGGAGAGCGCGATCTCCGCGGCCGGCAGTTGCGACTCGAGATGTTCCATCGTGCGCGGCCCGATGATCGCGGAGGTGACCGCGGGGTGGCGGGTCACGAACGCGATCGCCAGCTCGATCAGCGTCATCCCGGCGTCTTCGGCGAGCTTGGCGAGCGCGTCGGCGGCCGCGAGCTTGCGCTGGTTGACCTCCAGGCCGAGATCGAACCGCGCGGGGAAGCGCCCAGCGCGTCCCGAGGCCGGCGCCTCCTCGTCGATCCGGTAGCGACCGGACAGCCAGCCCATCGCGAGCGGGCTGTACGTCAGCACACCCATCCCGTGGCGCAGGCAGGTCGGCAGTACGTCGTACTCGATCGCACGGGCGAGCACGGAGTACGGCGGTTGCTCGGTCCGGAAGCGCTCTCTGCCACGTCGCTCCGCGGTCCACTGCGCCTCGACGATCTCCGACGCGGGCACGGTCGAGGCGCCGAACGCGCGGATCTTGCCCTGCGCCATCAGGTCCGACAGGGCGCCGAGCGTCTCGTCGATGTCGACGGCCGGGTCGAGCCGGTGGATCTGGTAGAGGTCGATCCAGTCGGTCCCGAGCCGCCGCAGCGACCGCTCGACCGACTCGACGATCCAGCGCCGGGACGCGCCGCGATGGTTGGGATCGTCGTCGAACGGCAGTCCAACCTTGGTCGCCAGTACGACGTCGTCGCGGCGACCTGCGAGGGCCTTGCCGACGATCTCCTCCGACTCACCGGCCGAGTACACGTCGGCGGTGTCGACGAAGTTGATCCCGGCGTCGAGCGCGCGGTGGATGATCCGGATCGAGGCGTCGTGGTCGGGATTGCCGGCGCCGCCGAACATCATCGCGCCGAGGCAGAGCTCGCTGACGGTGATGCCGGTGCGTCCGAGCGGGCGGTAGTCCATCTGAAAGTCCTTTGCGTGGGGTTGAGGTAGTCTCCGAAGCATGACCGGAGAGGCTATCCACTTAGACAGTAACGGACAGGCTATCCACTTACAAGGAGAGTCTGCGTCGGAGGCTGCCTCGCCGCGCGAGCCCGTGCCCGCGAAGCGCGCGGACGCCCAGCGCAACCGCGACAAGATCCTCGCGGCGGCCCGCGCTGCCTTCAGCGAGGGAGGCGACGCGTCCATGGCGGCCGTCTCCCGCCGGGCCGGTGTCGGGATGGCGACGCTCTACCGCAACTTCCCCGGCCGCCGCGAACTGCTCGAGGCCGTGTACGCCGACGAGGTCGCCGCCCTGTGCTCCGCCGCTGAGGCCGCCGCAGGTGAGACCCCCGGCGCTGCGCTCCGCACATGGCTGCTGCACTTCGCCGCCTTCATCACCGCCAAGCGCGACGTCGCCACCGAGTTGCTCACCCAGCTCGGAACCGACGAATCCGTCTTCGGCGAAGGCCGGGCGGCGGGCCTGGCCGCTGGCCGCCTGCTGTTGGAGGCGGCTCAGAAGTCCGGCGAGGTCCGCGACGACCTCACCCTGGAGCAGATCTTCGACATGGTCGTGGCTCTCGCCACCATCCACGCCCCCGCCGACTACGTCGACCCGATCCTGCAGACGGCCCTCGACGGCCTGCTGAGCCCGCGCCGGGACTGAGCCTGCGGCCGTCGTTGGGGCGAGCGTTGCCGGCGGGTGCTAAGACAGTGGCATGCAGCCAGGTCCTCACAACGCGATCACCGACGTCCCCGGCGTACTGGTCGGCCAGGTCGAACGCACCGACCCGCCGTACCTGACCGGTACGACGGTCGTCTACTTCCCCGGTACGGCGATAGCAGGCGTCGACGTCCGCGGCGGCGCGCCCGGCACGCGGGAGACGGACCTACTCGACCCGGTGAACGCCAACCCCGGCGTCAATGCGATCGTCCTCTCCGGCGGCAGCGCCTACGGCCTCGACACCGCCGCCGGTGTGATGGCGTGGCTCGAGGAACACGGCGAAGGCGTCCGAGTAGGCGCCGGTGAGCGCGACGTCGTCCCGATCGTCCCCACCGCCGTCATCTTCGACCTCGGCCGAGGCGGCGGCTTCACCGCCCGCCCCACCGCCGAGTGGGGCCGAGACGCCATCACCGCCGCCACGAGCGATCCAGTTGCCCAAGGCAACCACGGAGCCGGCGCGGGAGCTCGCGTCGGGGGACTGAAGGGCGGCACCGGCACCGCCAGCGTCCGCCTGGACGACGGCACCACCGTCGCCGCCCTGGCCATCGTCAACGCAGCAGGCTCAGCCACCAGCCCCACAGGCCGCCTGCACGGCGAGACCGCCGCCTTGGCCGACGAGTACGGCGTACTGAAAACCCCCACCGAGCCTCAGCCCACCGCAACCGGTCCCATCCCCGGCATGAACACCGTCATCGCCGTCATCGCCACCGACGCCCCCCTCGACAAAGCAGCCGCCAAACGCCTGGCGATGATCGCCCACGACGGCCTGGCCCGAGCCATCGACCCGGTCCACACCCTCGTAGACGGCGACTCCATCTTCGGCGTCTCCACCGCCCCCAAAGACGCCCAACGCCTCAGCGTCACCGACCCCACCGCGCTACTCCAACTGGAAACAGTCTTCGCCGCCGGAGCCCGCTGCCTCACCCGAGCCATCGTCCACGGCGTACTAGCCGCAGAGTCAGTCACCTCCCCAGCCGGCCACCACCCCAGCTACCGAGACACCTACCCGTCAGCCTTCGAAAGCTGATTCAGCTAGCTGAATTGAATGTGATGGTGGGGCCGTAGTCATCGGTGACGGAGATGTCGAACTCTCGGTCGGGGAAGGTGGCCCGCGCGGCTGCTCGCCACATGGCGGCGATGCGTTCGGCCAGCGCGGAGAGGGCCGTGTACTCCTCGGGTGCCTGCGGTGCGAGGACGTCCCAGAGGTGAACGTGGTTCACCGCTGCCTCGACTGCTTGGCGGTCGCCCTTGAGGTGGTCGAGCCAGTTGTTGACGCCGGTTTCGTCGAACTTGAAGGCGAGCAACACGCAGCCTCGTACTCGACGAAGTCGGGCCACAGCAACGTCGAGAGGACAGCAGCCTCGGCGACGCTCATGGTGGACATGACGAACGCGGCGGGGTTGAAGTCCGCCGTACCGGCCGCCCACTCGCGGATCTGCGGCAAGGCGGTCAGGTTCACGGGCATGGTGACTCGTTCTGTTGGCGTCAGAGCTCGTACGGGTAGAGCTGGATCTCGGGGACGCGGAAGGAGATCAGATCCTCCACGGACAGCTCCGATCTTCGGTGGGGTACCTCGATCAGGAGGACGTCGGAGCCTAACCGGAGCTCGACCACCGCGTCGTCACCTTTGGTGAGCCCGAGCACCTCGGCGGTGATCAGCGCGGCGTGGCCCTCTCCGGGGACCTCTGCCAGGGCAGCGGGCCCTGGGGAAGCGGGCACCCAGTCGGTGACGTCCTCGGGGATCTCGAACTCGACGTGGAACTGTCCCGCCGTCGCTGCGTTCGGGCCCATCCAGCGGCCGATGGCGGTGCCGATCTCACAGGTGAAGCGCACGTGCCCGGAGGGCTCGACCTGAAGGAGTTCCACCTTCATCGCGCATGCCTCGCTCGAGGCAGGAACTGGTCCAGCATCGCGTGGTGAAGGCACTCGATGGTCACGGAGGTCAGGGTAAGGGGCGTACGACCAGCTCGTCAGAAGTAGGCGAAGTAGCGTTCCCACCACGTCGGACTGGTGGTGGTGAAGGACAGGTCGCGAAGCGCGCGTCGAGTTGCTCGGTCAGCAGGCCGAACGACGCTGAGGCCTCCTTGCGGTCGAACCCCGCTGGAGACTCGACCCGCTCGGCGTCGTCCAGGCGCCGGAGTAGATCCATCAGTTCGGTGTCCGGAGGGAGGCTTGCCACGGTTAGTCGGCCGGCGAACGTGGTCTCGATCAGCCGGCGGTCGGTGGGGGAGTAGATCCAGAACTCGGGATCGGTCTCGACGATGGCCGGAAGGTGGGTGGCGGCGGCTGCCGGGGAGAGTCTCACCGTCGGCAGGGCGAGGCTGCTCCACAGGATGATCAGTTCGGTCGCGTTCGGTAGATCTCGGGGCAGGTCGGCGGTTCCGGAGTCGGTCGTGCGGAGCACCTGGCCGGGTGGGACCTCGGTCCAGTTGATCGTCGCGTCGCGGTTGCGGGGGAAGCGCGCGAGGCTTTGGCTCTCGTACTGGAGGTGCTCGAGGAGCGGTACGAGTTCGACTCCGGCGCGGCCCGACCACACCCTGGGGCGGGTGAGCGTGACCATCGCGCGGGGGAGGTGGTCAGCCCTCGTGCCGTAGGTGCCCTCGATCGTCACGGGATCGGGCTAGGCGGTCGAACGGCTACTGCGGCGTACTACCTGGGGACTACGAGCGACGGTCCGGAAGCGACCTAAAGGCGACGGGGAGACCGGTCTTGGGGCCGACGTAAGCGGGGCCGAGGAGCGACAGGGTTTGGGGTATGACGCAACCCGGTCCTCAGATGATGCAGGTGCCCCCTTCGAATCAGCAGCCGGCCTTGGCTGGGTGGGGGTTGGTGAAGTACTACGGAGAGGTGGTGGGCCTCGCCGGGGTGGATGTCGCGGTCAGGCCGGGGGAGGCGCTGGCGGTGATGGGGCCTAGCGGGAATGGGAAGACGACGCTGCTGCACGTGCTGGCGGGGATCTTGACGCCGGATCAGGGGGAGGTGTGGCTGGGCGGCGAGCGGGTGGATCAGTTGAGTGATGCTCAGCGGACCGTACTGCGGCGCCGGCGGTTGGGCTTCGTGTTTCAGGACAATCAGCTGCTGGCGGAGTTGCCGGCGGATGAGAATGTGGCGTTGCCGTTGATGGTGGACGGGGTGTCGAGGCGAGAAGCGGTCACCCGGGCGCGGGCGATGTTGGCTCAGGTCGGGCTCGCCAACGAGGCGACGCGGAGGCCGGGGGAGCTGTCTGGCGGACAGGCTCAGCGGGTGGCGATTGCTCGGGCGTTGGTGGGGGATCCGCAGGCGGTGTTCGCGGATGAACCGACGGGCGCGCTGGACGCGACGACCGGCGCTCAGGTGATCGATCTGCTGGTGGGCGCGGCGACGCACCGGGGTGCGGCGGTGGTTGTGGTGACGCATGACGACGCGGTCGCCGCGCGCTGCCACCGCGTCGTACGGATTGTCGACGGCCGGGTGAGCGACCGATGAATCCGATGACCTCGCTCGGGCTGCGCTTCGTGCGCAGACCGGGACCTGGCGGGCGGGCTGCCAACCTCGCGGCGTTCGGCGCGACCGCGATCGTCGCGCTGCTGATCACGTTCCTGATCGCCGGCACACTCGGGCTGACCGAGCGCAACGACCGGATCGGCTGGCGGGTCAGCGACGAAGGCGATGCGCGTACGGCGGTCGGCGTCACCAAGAACGTCGACGACATGGTCGACGGCAAGCCGTTCCAGCGCCTCGACGTTGCCGTCGTCAACGACCAGCGCAGCGCCGAACTGCCACCACCACCGGGCCTCGACCACGCACCGAAGCCGGGCGAGGTGTTCGTCTCGCCCGCACTCGCCAAGCTGTGGGGTCCCGACCTCGCCAAGCGCTACAAGACGGCCCAACCGACGGGCACGATCTCCAGCGCCGGGCTGTCGTCCCCTGACGAGCTGGTCGCGATCCGCGGCCTGCAGCCCAACGCACCCGGGCTCCAAGCAACCAACCACCCGAACTATCTCGACACCTGGCACGGTACGTCGACCGACGAACGCATCGCGACCCTGCTCGCACTAGTTGCCTTCGGCATCGCTCTGGTCCTCTTCCCCGTGCTCAGCCTCGTCGGCCAAGCCGCCGGGGTCGCCGCCAAGCGCCGCGAGCACCGACTCGCCGCACTCAGACTCGCGGGTGCGACACGCAGTCAGGTCCTCCTGCTCAGCGCGGTCGAGCAAGCCGTCCTCGGCTTCTTCGGCGCCGTCGCCGGCCTGATCGGCTACACCGTGCTCAGCCCGCTCATCGCGCGGATCCCGATCGGAGGCGGCCGCTGGTACGTCCAGGACCTCACCGTCAGTTGGTGGCTCGTCCTGCTCGTCCTCGTCGTCGTACCGCTGCTGTCGGTCCTGAGCGCGCTGATCGGCCTCGGCCGCGTCAGCATCACGCCGCTCGGCGTCGTCCGCGGCCAGACCCGCAAGGGCATCACGCCGTTCCGCCTCGCGCTGCTCGTCGTCGGGCCGATCATCCTCGGCGTGATCGGCAGCGGTGGCGCGATCCTGCCGCTCGTGATCGGCGTCGGCTTCGGGGCGCTCGCGGTCCGCGTCGTCGGTCCGTTCGCGGTGCAGATCATCGGCAGGATCCTGGCCAGTACGGCGAAAGGCCCGGTCGCGCTGCTTGCCGGCCGGCGTCTCGTCGACGATCCGAAGGCAGCGTTCCGTCCAGTCGCAGCGCTGGTGCTCAGCGGCTTCGTCACCGGATTCCTCGCGCTCTTCATGCCGTACGGCATCGGCGGCGACGGCAAGGACGCCTCCTTCGAGTACTACACGACGCCGGCAACCACCCAAAGCGTCGCCCAGGACGCCAAGAGCAGACTCGCGAGCGCCGGCCTCAAGGGCGAGGTCACCACCGGCGACCAGGTGGTCGACATCGTCGTCGCGAGCAACGACCGCGAAGGCGTCCGGACCGTGCTCTACGACCTCGTCCCTGGCAAGGTCCCGCTCACCGACGCCGAGAACGACCAGCACGAAGCAGGCCTGTACCTCGACATGCGCCTCGGCGTCGCCCTGCTGCTCGGACTGGTCTTCGTCACCGGAGCAGCCTCGACCGCCGCCGGCGCAGTCGGTACGGCGCTCGACCAGGCCGGCCCCGCCAAGGCGCTGCGCCGATCGGGCGTGCCCCTCCAGGTGATCGAGCGATCGTCGCGGCTCGCGGCCGTCGTACCGGTGATCGGCGTCGGCCTGCCGGTGGTCGGTTTCGGGGCGTGCTGCGGTCTGCTGCTGAGCGGCGGCCAGGTGATCACCGAGGGCAACTGGGGAGTCCTGCTGCTGTTCGGTCAGGTCGCGGTCGGACTGATTCTGGTCGCGGTCGCCGGAGCGGCCGGAGCGCCGGTGCTGCGCAAGGCGAGCGTCGGCTAGACCCGGACCGCAGTGCCCGCCCGCGTGCGCAACACGCGGGTGGGCAGGCGTCGTCCCGAGGACTGGGACAGAACCCTGATCCGGCGCATGCAAGGATGAGGGCATGCGTGACCTGAATGCGCCGGTCCCGGAGCTCACGGACGCCTCTGCCGCTCTGCGCGAGGCGATCGACCGGTGCGGCTACTACCCCGACGTGGTGACGGACTCTCTCGCGATCGCCATCGCGAACGAACCGATCCGCGCTTTCGTCCTCCAGCACGAACCGACCTTCGACCGCGACGAGGTTCGCCGCCACATCACGATCCTGGCGCTCACCCCGACCCGGCTGATCGTCGGGCACACCGACGAGCACGCCGCCGACGACCTGATCCGGGCGCCGTACGCGTCCACCTCGACCGAGGCGATCCCGCTCAACCGGGTGAACGCCGTCGTGGTGAACCGCGTCGTCCCGAACCCGTCGGCCTACGCCTCGACCAAGGCCGATCCGGCGGCGGCCGGCGGTGAGGTCGTGCTGACGATCGGCTGGGGCATGGTGAACCGGATCGACCTCGAGCCGGCCGTCTGCGCCGATCCGAACTGCGAGGCCGACCACGGCTACACCGGTTCCGTTGCCGCTGACGACATCTCGCTGCGGATCAGCGCGGCCGCCGACGGCCCGGCAGGGATCCAGCAGGTGCTCGACTTCGCCGCGGCGCTGTCCTTCGCGACGACGCGGTAGTTGCCGTGCCCGACCCGACGCCGATCCTGCCCGCGTACGGCGGCGGCTCGCTCGCCGACGTCCTGCCCTCGGTCGCCGGCGCTCTGTCGGTTCCGGGCGAGCAGAACCACCTCGGCCTGCCCGAGGCCAGCCGGTACGCCGTACTGCTGCTCGACGGCCTCGGCTGGAACCTGCTGCGCCGCCATCCCGAGCAGGCGCCGTACCTGAGTTCGCTGACCGCTCGCGCGCTGACAGCCGGCGTACCGTCGACGACTGCCGCGAGCCTGACCAGCCTCGGCACCGGGCTTCCGCCGGGTGCGCACGGGATTGTCGGGTACTCGTCGATCGTGCCGGAGACCGGCGCTCTGCTGAACGCCCTGGCCTGGGACGCTCCCGTGGATCCGCGGCGGTGGCAGCCGCATCCGACGGTCTTCGAGCGGATCGCGGCCGCGGGCGTCGCGACGCGGAACGTGAGCAAGGCGCGGTTCGACAAGTCCGGGCTGACCGCGGCGGCGTTCCGGGGGAGCGCCCACCGCGGGGCGGACACGATCGAGGACCGGCTGGACGCGACGAGGTTCGCGAGTCGGGAGGGGAGCTCGTCGCTGGTGTACGTGTACGACTCCCAGCTCGACTACACCGGTCACATGCAAGGCTGTGAGTCCTGGCAGTGGCGCAAGGAGCTGGCCGCGGCGGACTCGTTCGCGCAGCGGGTCAGGGCTTCGCTGCCGCGGGACGCCGTACTGGTTGTCGTGGCCGACCACGGGATGGTCGACGTCGCACCGGAGGACCGGATCGATCTCGACGCCGACCCGACGTTGACCGAGGGACTGCGGTTGATCGGTGGGGAGTCGCGGTTCCGGCACCTGTACTGCATCCCGGGCGCCGAGCCGTACGTCGCCGAGCGCTATCGCGAGCTGCTGGGTGATCGGGCGCTGGTGCTGTCCCGGTCGGAGGCGTCGGAGCGGGGTTGGTTCGGGCCGGTCGAGGAGCGGGTGGCGCCGCGGATCGGCGACATCGTCGTCGCGTCGCTCGGTGAGGTCGCGCTGGTCGCGGGGACCCGGTTCCCGCAGGAGGCCGGGCTGATCGGCATGCACGGGTCGTTGACCGAGGACGAGATGGCGATTCCCCTGCTGATCGACGCGGGGTAGGAGACCTTGGCGCGCGCTGGTACTTGGTAGGTGTGCGCCGATCAGCCGGACTGGCTCAGAAACTCCAGACGTTCCAGAAGAAGGTCGACGTTGCGTCGCGGCCGCCGCCGTCCTGCGCTCGGACGGTGACCTTGTAGCGTCCCGCGCCCGGGGTCAGCACGCCGGTGATCCAGCCGCGTTCCGGGTCGATCTTCAGGCCCGGCGGCAGGCCGGTCGCGGTGTAGCCGATGTCGCCCTTGCTGCTGAGGCCCTTGATCAGCAGCGGTACGGCGGGCAGCCCGCCGATCCCGAGCTGCTCGCTCGGCTTCGTGATCGTCACGCCGGACGTCGGCGTCTTCGTCGACGCGCCGACCGCCTCGGCCGCGTCGACCAGCCCTTCGCCGTAGTACGAGTTGTTCGCCTCCGAGCCGGTGCACTCGCCGCCGGACGCGGCCGGGCAGGTGAGGTCGTTGGCCTGGGCCGTGAGGCGTTCGCGGACCTGCTCGGGGTTGAGCTTCGGGTTCACGCTGCGCAGCAGCGCCACGACCCCGGCGACGTGCGGCGACGCCATCGACGTACCGTCCATGGCCTGGTAGCCGCCGCCCGGGACGGTCGAGTAGACGTCCTCGCCGGGCGCGGCGACGGTGATCTTGCCGGTGCCGAAGTTGGAGAAGCTCGACTTCGTGCTGCCGCCGTCGACGGAGGCGACCACGACCATGTTCGGCAGCTCGGTCGGCAGGCTGATGCACTCGTCGGTGATGGTCCGCTGGCCCGGCGCCGAGTCGTTCGGGCTGGTGTCGTCGCTGGACTTGGCGGCGAGGTTGTACTTCTCGTTGCCGGCCGCGGCGACGTTGACGACGCCCTTGCTGTCGGCGTACGCGACGGACCGTCGTACGGCCTCGGCGATCGCGTCCTGGTCCGGGTCGCTCGGGCAGGTGAAGAGCCACGGGTCGGTGTAGTAGCTGTTGTTGGTGACCGAGACGCCCTTGTCGGCGGCGAAGACGAACGCGCAGACCGTGTTCTCCGGGAAGAACAGCGACTCGTCCGGCTCGGCGACGCGGATCGACGAGACCCGGACACCGGGTGCGACGCCGACCATGCCCTTGCCGTCCTTGGCCGCAGCGATCGATCCGGCCACGTGCGTGCCGTGGTCGGCGATCGGTCGCCAGGCGCCGGGCCGGGTGTCGGCCTTGCCGTAGGCGCAGGACGCCGAGCGGCTCGCGTCGAAGTTCGCCTTCAGGTCCGGGTGCTGGTCGTCGACACCGGTGTCCAGCACGCCGACGGTGATCGACTTCGAACCGGGGTTGACCGCCCAGGCCTGGTCCGCGCCGATCTGCTGCATGTCCGGCCGCGGGATCTCCGGCGACTCGTCCGGGTTCTCGACCGGCGCCGGCGGGATCGGCGGGTTCGCGGCCGCGGCCGGGACGTCCGACGTACGGGTCGCTCCGACCTTCTGTACGCCGTTGACCCCACGGAGCTTCGCCGCGAAGTCCGCTGTCGCCGAGTGCACGACCAGGACGCCGATCGCGTCGTACGCCGCGTAGACGGTGCCGCCGTTGCCGGTGATCGCCGAGGTCACCGCGGCGGTCTGCTTCGGGGCGGTCAGCACGAAGTACGCACGCAGCCCCGCCTCGGCCCGAACCGGTACGGCGACGGCCGGCCCGGCCAGGGTGGTCGTCGTCAGGAAGAGGGCGAAGGAAAGGGCGGACAGCAGAGCTTTGCGCACGACCCAGTAGAACCTGACGAGGGTCCAGAACAAAAGCCGACGCCCCCCGGCGTTACTGACCCGCAAGCGACTTTGGCAGGATGGGCGCCCGTGGCTGAGCTCCTCTACTTCACCGGGACCATGGACTGTGGCAAGTCCACCCTCGCGCTGCAGATGGATCACAACCATCGGGCCCGCGGACGGCTGGGACGAATCTTCACCAGCCACGACCGCGCGGGCGACAACGTGCTGTCGTCGCGGCTCGGTCTGGCGGCCGAGGCGATCGAGGTGCGCCCGGACTTCGACTTCTGGGACTACGTCGTCGGGGAGCTGACCCACGGCGGCCGGATCGACTACGCGGTCTGCGACGAGGCGCAGTTCTACCAGCCCGAGCAGGTCGAGCAGCTGGCGCGACTCGTCGACGAGCTGCAGGTCGACGTGTTCTGCTTCGGCATCCTGACCGACTTCCGGGCGCGGATGTTCCCCGGCTCGGCGCGGCTGGTCGAGCTGGCCGACCGGATGGAGCTGCTGCAGGTCGAGGCGCTGTGCTGGTGCGGCGAGCGCGCGACGCACAACGCGCGGACGGTCGGCGGCGAGATGGTGACCGAAGGCGACCAGCTGGTCGTCGGTGACATCGAGCAGGACGCCCACGAGGTCGCGTACGAAGTACTCTGCCGTCGGCACCACCGGCGCCGGCTGACCACGGCCCGGGCGCGCGCCACGCTGTCTCCCGAGGTTCTCCCGTTCGGAGGTTCTGCATCATGAGCCCGTTGATCACTGCGGCCGAGCTGCGCGCTGCCTCCAATGTGGTCGTGCTGGACGCGACCTGGAACCTGATGGGTCCGCCCGGGCGTCAGGCGTACGACGCTGGGCACGTGCCGGGGGCGTACTTCGTCGACCTGGACACCGAGCTGGCCGGTCCGCCTGGTGAGGGCGGGCGGCATCCGTTGCCTTCCGCAAGTGTTGTCGAGGCGCTGTTGCGGCGTACCGGGATCGACGCGGATTCGACGGTCGTCGTGTACGACGCAGCCAACTCGATGGCGGCCGCGCGGGCGCGGTTCGTCCTGCGGTACTTCGGGGTGGCGGACGTGCGAGTCCTCGACGGAGGATTCGCCGCTTGGCAGGCCGCCGGGGGAGAGGTCATTACGGTGGTGCCGGCGGATGCAAGCTCGACGGCCGACGCGGCGGGGGTTTCGGCGGCGGAGCCTGCCGTCGGGGACGCCGCCGCCTTCACCCCCACCCCCGGAAACATTCCGGTACTCGACGCGGAGGGTGCGGCGGAGATTGCCGCGTCCGGCGTACTGCTGGATGCCCGGGCTCCGGAGCGGTTTGCCGGTGAGGTCGAGCCGATGGACAAGGTCGCCGGTCACATCCCGGGTGCTGTGAACGCGCCGACGACCGGCAACGTCTCGGCCGACGGGCACTTCCTGCCGGCCGAAGAGCTGCGCGAGCGGTTTGCGGAGCTCGGTGCGGATGGCTCGCAGGCCGTGGGCGCGTACTGCGGGTCCGGCGTGACCGCGGCGCACGAGGCGCTCGCGCTGGAGATCGCCGGGGTGGACGCGCCGGTGTACGTCGGCTCGTGGTCGGAGTGGATCACCGACCCGGACCGCCCGATCGCCACCGGTCGCGACTGAGGCGGGCGCACCGCGGCGGACCTTTCGACCGCAGTGGTAACGCCTGGCTGAGTCCTTGACTTGGCGGTTCCGTGGCATCAGGCTCGGGAGAAATCGATTTCCCACCCGCCCCTGGAGGAGTCGCCATGGACCGCAGGACCTTTCTGAAAGCCGCCGCCGGTGCCGGCGCCCTCGCCGCCGTACCGGGTGTTGCCAACGCGTCGATCCAAGCCGTGACCACGAACAAGGTCGCCGACCTCACCGGCCCCGGGTTGACCGACCGGTTCCGGATGGCGGCGACCGACCTCGGGATCCCGGTCCGCACGCCGGACGGGCGGATGCTGTTCATGTTCGGCGACACCTTCGAGGAGGCCCGCGTCGGCGGTGGGTGGTGGCGATCGCCGGTCGCGCTGTGGTCGACGACGACCGACCTGAACAGCGGCGTGAAGTGGTCGGGCGCCGTCGGTGGCGCGGCGGCCCAGCAACTGTGGGACTACCCGCACGACAACCCGACGTTCTCGACCGTGCTGCCGTCGGACGTGATCACGATCGGCGGGTCGATGTACCTGCACGCGATGGTCAACAAGGGCCTCGGCAACGTGGTGTGGACCGAGATCTGGCGCAGCGACAACTCGGGCGCGAGCTGGTACCACACCGGTGCGAAGTTCGACGCGAACCTCGACGGCGGGCTGTTCCAGTGCCTGACGTGGGGTGAGGGCAGCGACGGCTACGTCTACGTGTACTCGACCGGGTTCCAGCGCAACAAGCCGATCATCCTCAAGCGCGTTCGTAGCAACCAGATCGCCAACCCTGCGGCGTACGAGCCCTGGGGTTTCCGCGACGGCGTGTGGGCCTGGGGCAACCCGGCCACACCGATCCTGAACGGCAGCTTCGGTGAGCTCTGCCTGCGGCCGCTGGGCGGGAAGTGGATCCTGACCTGGTTCAACGCCGGCGACTACCGGATCGACGGCATCATCATGGACACGCCGACGTCGAACCTCTACACCGCCAACCGTCAGACCCTCGTCTACGGCGGCGCGTGGGGTCAGGAGGACGGCAACCACGTCGCCCAGCTGTACGGCGGCTACATCATCCCCGGCTCGACCTTGAGCGACCTGCACCTGGCGGTCAGCCAGTGGAAGACCGACGCCGGCTGGCCGTACCGCGTCATGCAGTTCCGCGTCCGCGGCTTCGGGTAGTCGGCAGTTGCCGTGGAGGCCTGAGTGGGTCCACCAACCTGCTCAGGCCTCCCGGCGGATCAGTACGGCAGGGCGACGTAGTCGGCGTTCTGCCCTGCTGTCGCGTCGCCGGCGACCTCGCGGGGGACGTCGCGGACGATCAGGCCGGCCTCGTTGGCGGCGGTGAGCGCGGCCTGGTCGTAGCGGGTCTTGCCCCAGATGTCGACCATGTACTTGCGGGTCTTCAGGTAGTCGACGTACCGGGCCATGTGGGCGTCGTCGAGGCCCAGTGCGGCGAACAGCGCGATGCGGTCGCCGTCCTTGCTCGCGACGCGCCACTTCGGGTACTTGTCGTGCTCGTGCGGGAGCGGCGCCTTCGACTTCGGGAAGCGCAGCAGCGTGCCGTTGCCGCTGTGGGTGGTGCGCAGGCTCCAGACCGCGACGTCGCCGACGCGGGTGCGGACGTACACGTTGTTCCCGACGTTCAGGTCGGGGGTGTTGTGCGACTGGTGGCGCAGGTTCAGGCCGCCGGTGTGGCGGTAGTGGTCCTGCAGGTAGATGCCGAACCGCAGGATCGTGTACCGGCCGTTCCAGTCGGGCGCGTTCGGGTCGACCCGGTCGGCGTTGTCCTTGTGGAAGCCCCGCTGCACCCCGTTGACCGTGAACGCGCTGTCGCCGGTGTAGACGATCTTGTCCTCACCGAGAATCTGCCGGGCGATCTTCACGAAGTTGCCGTCGGTCAGCACCTCGCGCAGCCGCGGGTTGGCGAGCAGGTCGCCCCCGAAGCTCTTCCGGGACCAGTGCGCCGCCTCGCGGAGCCGCTTGACGTCGTCGGGGGAGTACACCCCACGCACGATCGTCCAGCCGTTCTCCCAGAATCCGTTCACGTCGACGTCGTTCACCGCTGACATGTCCCACCCTTCAAGTCCGCCGGGCACCGATCGCCCGGTCTACCCAGTACGTTGCCGACGAGGCCCAAAAGGTTGCGAACTTACGGAAAGACGGCGATCGGCGCGTTCAGTACGGCGTAGCGGCAGCTCGTACGGCGTCGACGAAGGCCGCGATCGCCGGGTGGCGGGCGGCGCCGTTGCGGTAGGCGATGCTGGTTCGGCGGCGGATCGCGAGGGGGACGAGGGTGACGCCGTTGGGTGGTGAGCCGGCGGCGAGGTGTGGGACGAGGGAGACGCCCTGGCCGGCGGCGACCAGGGCGAGGACGGCGTCGAAGTCGTCGGCGGTGTGGCGGATGCGTGGGGTGTACCCGGCGGCCTGACAGGCGTGGACCGTGACAGCGTGACAGGCCGTGCCGGGAGTCCCGGCGATCCAGGCGACTCCTTCGGCATCGGCAACCGAACCCACCGGCGCGCCATCTGCGGACGGGGTCGACGTGTGCGCGGGCGCGCTGGTGTTCTTCCCGGTCGAGGGCGTCGCCAGGTAGACCGTTTCGTCGACGAGCGGGCGGATGTCGATCGCGTCGAGGCGAGGTGCCGGCATCACGTCGTAATCGTTGACCAAGGCAACATCCAGGCGGCGTTCGCGGAGCTCGCGGGGTGCGTCGGCCGGGTCGAGCTCGGTGACGGTGAGATCGAGACGGGGGTGATCGCGGGCGAGCCGGACGAGGGTCGACGGCAGCAGCGTCCGTACGGCGGTGGGGAACGCGCCGATGCGGAGCGGGCCGATGAGTTCGGTGGTGGCCAGATCGGCCTGGGCTTCCTCGAGTGCGGTGAGGATCTTCTCGGCGTGCTGGACGAGGCGTTCGCCGGCGGGGGTGAGCGTGACGCGGCGGCCGGTGCGTTCGAGCAGGCGGGTGCCGGCTTCGCGCTCCAGGACGGTGAGTTGCTGGGAGACCGCGGACGGCGTGTAGGTGTGCGCGTCGGCGACCGCGGTGATCGTGCCGAGCTGGGCGAGATCGCGGAGGAGCCGTAGACGGCGGACGTCGAGCATAAGGACAGCTTAAGCACGAGACGAGAAATGCGAACTGGACCTTAGGGTCGACCGCCGTGAGGCTGGTTTCCATGAACCTCACTGGTGTCTTCGTCCCGCTGATCACTCCGTTCGACGAGGAAGGCGCAGTTGCCCTCGATGCGCTCGAAGCACTCGCGGAGCGGATGCTGAGGGATGGGGCGAGTGGACTCGTCGCGTTGGGAACGACCGGCGAACCGGGGAGTTTGACCGCAGCGGAAAAGCAGGCGGTGGTCGAGGTCGCGACGCGGGTGTGCCGCGAGTACGGCGCGACTTTGATTGTCGGAGGCAACGGTGGTGATGCCCGCCTGAGCCTGGTGCCGCCGTTCGTGCGGCCGGGAGAGGCGGGCGTGCTGGAGTACTTCCGGCAGCTGAAGAGTCCGGTCCCGCTGGTGATCTACCACGTGCCGTACCGGACCGGTCAGGCCTTGAGCGCCGGGACCTTGCAGAAGCTCGCCGAGCTGCCGAACATTGCCGGGATCAAGTACGCCGCCGGCGGGATCGACGACGAGACGATGCTGTTCCTGAGCGGGGACCTGCCCGACGACTTCGCCGTACTCGGCGGCGACGATCCGTTCATCGCGCCGATGCTCGCGCTGGGTGCGCACGGCGGGATCCTCGCCTCGGCACACCTGGAGACCCCGAAGTTCGTCGAGTTCGTCGCGGCCTGGCGGGTCGGTGACCTCGCGACCGGTCGCCGGCTGGGACATGAGCTCGGCAGCCTGTCGAGGGCCTTGTTCGCCGAGCCGAACCCGACGGTGATCAAGGCCGTACTGCACGCCCGAGGGGAGATCCCGACGCCGGACGTCAGGTTGCCGCTGCTGCCGGCCGCCCGTTCGACGACCGAGGCCGCCGTGCGGCTGCTCCCCGCTCTGGTCGAAGATGATGAGGTCGTGCCGGTGAGCTGAGAGGTGGTTGCGGTGGGCCAGTATGTCGAGGCCGGGGGAGTGCTGACCTACTTCGAGGTCGAGGGCGAAGGCGAGCCCGTGATCCTCCTGCACGGCGGTGGGGTGAACGGCGAGACCTGGGTCGCCCAGATCGACGCGCTGGCGCGGCACTACACCGTGATCGTCCCCGAACGCCGCGGTCACGGCCGTACGCCGGACGTGGACGGCCCGGTCACGATGGACCTGATGACCGCCGATCTCGTCGCGTTCGTCGAGCGGCTCGAGATCGGGCCAGCGCGCGTGATCGGCTGGAGCGACGGCGGCAAGCTCGGCGCCTGGCTCGCGCTCGCCCGGCCGGACCTGGTCCGCAAGCTCGTGCTGATCGGCGCCGAACTCACGAGAGCCGGTCAGACGGCCGCGGCCGAGCAACTGCTGACCGACGAGGGCCTCGAGCAACTCGCGACGGCGTTCCGCGCGCAGTACGAGATGCTCGCACCGGACGGGCCGGGGCACTTCGACGTGGTGTTCGCGAAGTGGGCCGAGATGTGGCGCACGATGCCCGACCTGGATCTGGGCGAGCTGGGCGAGCGGCTGACCATGCCGGTCCTGGTGATGCAGGGCGACGACGACGGCGTACGGATCGAGCACAGCGTGGAGATCGCGAAGGCGCTGCCCGACGCGCAGCTGGCCGTCGTACCAGGGACCTCGCACGGGCTGCCGCTGGAGAAGGCCGGTCTCGTCAACCAGCTGCTGATCGACTTCCTGGCCGATGAGCAGGCGCGCAAGTTCATGCCGATGGGTGCGCTCGACACCTGATCCACCGCTGTGCCGAACCGTGACCGAGCCAGGCGTTGATAAAGTAACACGCATGGTTTAACTTACTCAAACTTGGACCTACTGTGGCCCAGCCCACACCCCCTGAGGAGTTCCGATGACGAGAACGGCTAGGTGTGTCGCGACGCTGACGTCCGCGGCCCTGCTGCTGACCGCGGCAGCATGTGCGGACGGGACGACGCCCGCCGCGGACACTGGTGGCGCGATCGACCAGAGCGCACCGGTGACGATCACGGTCGGGAACAAGCCGAAACCCGACAAGCCGGCCGACGTCGCGTCGTTCGAGCGCAAGATCAAGGCGTTCACCGACAAGAACCCGAACATCACGATCAAGGCCACCGAGACCGAGTGGGACGCGCAGACCTTCCAGGCTCAGGTGGCAGGTGGCTCGCTCCCGACCGTGATGAGCATCAGCTTCACCGAGCCGCTGAACATGATCCCGAACAAGCAGCTGCCGGACATCACCGACGAGCTGAAGCTGGTCGACCTGACCAAGGACCTCAATCCGCAGACCCTGAAACTGGTGCAGGACGACGCGGGCCGGATCTATGGTGTTCCGTTCGAGGCGTTCTCGGTCGGGCTGGCCTACAACCGCGCGCTGTTCAAGCAGGCCGGGCTCGACCCGGACAAGCCGCCGACGACCTGGGACGAGGTTCGTCAGTACGCCAAGCAGATCCACGAGAAGACCGGCAAGGCCGGCTACGGGCAGCTGACCAAGGACAACACCGGCGGCTGGATGCTGACCACGATGACCTACAGCATGGGCGGCACGGTCCAGTCCGACGACGGCAAGAAGAGCACCTTCAACGACGCGCCGACCAAGAAGGCGCTGCAGCTGCTGAAGGACATGCGCTGGACCGACAACACGATGGGCAGCAACTTCCTGTACAACCAGGAGGAGATCCGGCAGGACTTCGCGGCCGGCAAGATCGGCATGGTCATGCAGGCCTCGGACGCCTACGACATGGCGGTGAAGAACTTCGGCATGAAGCCGGCCGACTACGGCCACGGCGCGTTGCCGCAGGACGGCGGCCCGCACGGCACGCTGACCGGTGGCTCGATCAAGATGATCAACCCGAAGGCGTCCAAGAACGAGATCGTGGCCGCGCTGAAGTGGATCAAGGCGACCGAGTTCGACAAGTACACCAACGAGCAGCTCGCCGTCGACGACGCCAAGACGGCGATCGCGGACAAGGGCTTCGTCGGCCGGCCGGGCGTGACGCCGCTGAGCCAGGAGACCTACGACCAGTACAACAAGTGGCGTGAGCCGTACAACAACGTGCCGGTCGCGCAGTTCGCCGGCTACATCGAGTCGACCAAGTCGCTGAAGCTCCTGCCCGAGCCGTCCAACAAGGGCCAGGAGGTCTACGCCCTGCTCGACC
This sequence comes from Kribbella endophytica, assembly GCF_054781295.1. Taxonomy (NCBI): domain Bacteria; kingdom Bacillati; phylum Actinomycetota; class Actinomycetes; order Propionibacteriales; family Kribbellaceae; genus Kribbella; species Kribbella endophytica. The sequence continues at coordinate 168,131 of NZ_BAAGUR010000004.1, read as the reverse complement.
CGGTCGTGCAGCAGGTGCTGACCAAGAAGGACGCGGACATCGACAAACTGCTCACCGATGCCGCCTCGAAGATCGACGCGCGCCTGGCCCGGTAACCCACCATGGCCCTGTCGCTCCGTTCCGATGCCCAGTCCCGCCGGGGTTTGCTCACCTGGTACCGCTCCGGCGGGCTGAGCGCCATCTTCTTCGCACTGCCCCTGGTGCTGATCTTTCTGTACTTCTCCTGGGGCCCGATCGTGCGCGGGCTGGTGCTCAGCTTCCAGAAGAACAACCTGGTCACCACCCCCGAGTGGGTCGGGTGGTCCAACTTCACTTACGTGCTGACCGATCCGCAGCTGCCGCAGGCCACGCTGAACACCCTGTACTTCGCGGTCCTGGCGCTGATCTTCGGTTTCCCGGTCCCGCTGTTCCTCGCGGTCTTCATCAGCGAGCTCCGCACGACCGGCTGGCTCTACAACGTGCTGTCCTACCTGCCGGCGGTGGTTCCGCCGGTGGCCGCGATCCTGCTCTGGAAGTTCTTCTACGACCCGAGCGGGACCGGCGTCTTCAACACGATCCTCGGCTGGTTCGGCATCGATCCACTGTCGTGGCTGAACTCGCCGAACCTGGCGATGCCGGCGATCGTGCTCGAGGCGACCTGGGCCGGCGCGGGCGCGACCGCGATCATCTACCTGGCCGCGCTGACCGGCGTCCGGACCGAGCTGTACGAGGCGGCCGAGCTGGACGGCGCGGGGATCTGGTCACGGGTCTGGCACGTCACGCTGCCGCAGATCCGCGGAATCATCCTGATCATGATGCTGCTGCAGCTGATCGGGACGTTCCAGGTCTTCACCGAGCCGTTCCTGTTCACCGGTGGCGGTCCGGACAACGCGACCACCACGATCCTGCTGCTGATCTACCGCTACGCGTTCATCAACGGCGACTTCGGCGCCGCCACCGCGCTCAGCGTGCTGCTGGCCGGGGTGCTGTGCGTGCTGTCGGTCGTGTACCACTTCCTCACCCGGCGTTGGAGCACGACATGACCAGTCTCCCGATCACCGAGCAGGTCGCGACCGCACCGGACGACGCGGCCCCGGCCAAACGCAGCAGCCGCCGTACGGCGGAAGCGCAGGAACGCGGCATCATCTCCACCGCGGACCGGCGGCGGCCGCTGATCCGGTACGGCCTGCCGACCGTCCAGGTGCTGCTGTTCATCGGTGTACTGGTCGCCGGCGTCGGACCGCTGCTCTGGCTGCTCAAGTCCGGGCTGTCGACCAGCCAGGACATCCTGCAGGGGCCGATGGAGCTGTGGCCGAACGGGATCCAGTGGGCGAACCTGCCGAACGCCTGGACGAAGGTCCAGATCGGCTCGTACCTCGGCAACACGGCGATCATCGCGATCGGCTCGTTGCTGTCCACTCTGTTCGTCTGTACGACGGGCGCCTTCGTGCTCAGCGTGCTGCGGCCGAAGTGGGGCCCGATCATCACCGGCGCGGTGCTGGCCACGCTGTTCCTGCCCGGTGTCATCTCGCTGGTCCCGCTCTACCTGACCATCCTGAAGATGCCGGTACTCGGGGTGAACCTGCAGAACACCTTCTGGGCGGTCTGGCTGCCGCAGGCGGCGGGCGCGTTCAACATCCTGGTGATGAAGCGCTACTTCGACGCGATCCCGCGGGAGCTGATCGAGGCCGCGCGGATCGACGGCGCGGGCAACGTCCGGCTGTTCACGTCGCTGATCCTGCCGCTGTCCAAGCCGATCCTCGGCGTGGTCGCGCTGCTCACGGTGATCGGGTCGTGGAAGGACTACCTCTGGCCGCTGCTGGTGCTTCCGGACCCGAAGCTGCAGCCGATCTCGGTCGCACTGCCCCGCGTGGCGCAGACCACGGAGATCTCGTTGCAGATGAGCGCGTTGTTCCTGGCGGTCCTGGTCCCGGTGGTGCTGTTCTTGGTGTTCCAGAAACAGTTCCTCAGAGGAGTCGGAATGTCGGGAGGGATCAAGGAGTGAGTTCGTCTTTGAGTGGACGACGGGTGCTGGTGACCGGTGCGGCCGGCCGGATCGGGTCGGTCACCACCGAGCACCTGACCGGGCTGGGCGCGCTGGTCACGGCGCTCACCATCGTCGAGGATCCAGCGCTGAAGGCCGACCGGGTGGTCATCGGTGACACCCGGTCGGAGGACGACGTCGCGACGGCGCTGGAGGGCGTGGACCTGGTCGTGCACCTGGCCGCGCTGGCCCACCGTGACTCCGGTACGCCGTACGACGTCTACACCGGCAACGTGGTCTCGACCTTCAACGTGCTCGCCCAGGCGGGCGCGCTCGGGATCAAGCGGGCCGTCGTTGCCAGCAGCATCAACGCGTACGGCGTACCGATGAATCACCACGACGTGCTGCCGGCGTACTACCCGCTGGACGAGAAGATCCCGTCGGACGTGGACGACTGGTACTCGCTGTCCAAGCAGAACGACGAGAACACCGCGCGGATGGCGTGGCGGCACTGGGGGATCGACGTCGTTTCGCTCCGGTTCCCACACGTCAACACCCCGGACGTGCTGCGCCGGCAGTCCGACGGGTTCCGGACGAACCCGGTCGCCGGCGTCCGGGAGGGCTGGAGCTACCTGGACACCCGCGACGCGGCGTACGCGATCGAGCTCGGCCTGACCGCGTCGCTGTCCGGGCAGCACACGCTGTTCGTCGCGGCCGGTACGACGAACGCGCCGTTCGCGACCGAGGACCTGCTCGACGCGTTCGCGCCGCGCGTGCCCCGGCTGCGCCGGTTCACCGGCCGCGAGGTACCGATGGACCTGACCGCCGCCCGGACCGTGCTCGGCTTCCAGGCCCAGCACGAGCTGGACCTGCCGATCGACCGACTGGAGACCTGAATGCCGCAGGAGACGCCCGCCACCTTCGCCCAGCCCTGGCCGGTCCGCGACGACATCCGGATCCGTGCCGTCAAGGCGATCGTGACGGCACCGCAAGGCATCCCGCTCGTGGTGGTGCGGATCGACACCACCGAGCCCGGCCTGTACGGGCTGGGCTGCGCGACGTTCACCCAGCGCTGGAAGGCGGTGCAGACGTTCGTCGACGAGCACCTGGCCCGGCTGCTCGTCGGGCGCTATCCCGGGGACATCGGCGATCTGACCCGGTTGGCCGGTTTCTCCGGCTACTGGCGCGGTGGCCCGGTGACCAACAACGCGATCTCCGGGATCGACCAGGCGCTGTGGGACATCGCCGGCAAGCGCGCCGGGATGCCGGTGTACGAGCTACTCGGCGGCAAGGTCCGCGCCGCGGCCGACACCTACATTCATGCCAGCGGCATCAATATCGACCAGTGCCTGGAACACGCCAAGGAACTCGTCGCGCAGGGTTGGCGGCACATCCGGCTCCAGGTCTCCACGCCCGGTGGCGGCGGGTACGGCGCGCCGCGGCTGGCCACGCTGTACCCGGACTCGCCGTACCACAACGGCTGGTCGGCCCGGGACTACCTGCGGACCACGCCGGACCTGTTCGCGGCGGCCCGGCAGTCGCTGCCGGACAACATCGAACTGCTGCACGACACCCACTCGCGGCTCACGCCGAAGGAGGCCGTGCTGCTGGCTCGCGCGCTGGAGCCGTACCGGCTGTTCTTCCTCGAGGACGTGCTGGCGCCGGAGCACTGGGATCGGCTGCCCGAGGTCCGGGCGGCGTCGCCGGTGCCGCTGGCCGTCGGCGAGCTGACCACGTCGATGGGCGACGCCGTACGGCTGGTCCGTGACGGCGGCGTCGACTTCATCCGGTCGCACGTCTCCGACATCGGCGGCCTGACTCCGGCGCGGAAGCTGGCCGACCTGGCCGAGCTGTGCGGCGTGAAGACGGCGTGGCACGGGCCGGGGGACACCTCGCCGATCGGTGCCGCGGCGAACGTTGCCCTCGACGTCAGTTCGGTGGCCTTCGGCATCCAAGAGGGACACATCTACAACGACGCGACGTACGAGGTCTTCCCCGGCACCCTGCGGATCAAGGACGGCTGGCTGACCCCGAACGAGGCGCCCGGCTGGGGCATCGAGATCGACGAGGCCGCGGCCGCGCGGTACCCGGCGCAGTTGTCCGGGCACGACGAGTGGGCGGCCGGCGTACGGCGGATCGACGGGGCCCTGGAGGCTCCGTGAAGTTCTCCGTGTTCACCGCGTCGACGCCCGACTGGACCCCGGCCGAGGCGGCCAAGATCCTGGCCGAGCAGGGCTGGGACGGGATCGAGTGGCGGATCACCGACCAGGCTGAGCCTTCGGGCAACGCCGGCTTCTGGTCGGGGAACCGGGCGACCTGGCCGCTCACCGGGCTCGAGGACAGCCTGGACGAGATCGCGGCGATAACGACCGGCGCGGGGCTGGAGTTCTCGGCGCTCGGCGGCTACGTGCCGCCGACGCGCCGGGCCGACGCCGAGCGGATGCTCGCGGCAACGGCCGCGCTCGGCGCCGGCCGGGTCCGGATCGCCGGGCTGAAGGTCGAGCCGGGCCAGACCTACCGGGAGGCGTTCGCGGCCTGCCGGGAGCACTGGGAGTGGGTCGAGGAGAAGGCGCGGCAGTACGGCGTACAGGCGCTGGTCGAACTGCACCACGAGACGCTGACGCCGAGCGCGTCGGCGGCCCGGCGGCTGCTCGAAGGGCTCGACCCGGCGTACGTCGGCGTCATCCACGACATCGGGAACCTGGTGATCGAGGGCTGGGAGGAGCACGGCCTGGACCTGCTGGGCGAGTACCTGGCCCACGTGCACGTGAAGAACTGCGCGTGGCACCTGGCGGCGGTGGAAAGCGACGGGACGCTGCGCTGGGAGCCGAAATGGGTTCCGCTGCGTGAAGGCCGGGCGTCGCTGCCGGAATTGTTCGCTCAGCTGGCCGCGGTCGGTTACGACGGGTGGGTCGCGGTCGAGGATTTCTCCACCGTCCTGCCTTTGCCGGAAAGGACGCGGAACAATCTCGATTACCTCACCGGCGTCGCGCGGGCGGCGGGGTACGATCTGCGCTGATCGTTTCGGCGGGTGTGGAAAGAAATCGACATCAGCGGGGAAGAATGTGACAAGGGAGGTGGGCGATGGTCACGCCAGACAGTGACTCGGCGGTACTGGACGAACCGACCCGATCAGGGGCGAACCAGTACGACCTGGGCTCCTTCAACGAGGCCGTGATCATCGAGACGATCCGGGTGGCCGGCATCATCAGCCGGACCGAGATCTCCCGGCGGACCGGCCTGACCCAGCAGTCGGTGTCGCGGATCCTGCGGGTGCTGCTGCAGCAGGGACTGCTGGTCGAGGAGGCGCAGGAACGCGCCGAACGACTCGGCAAACCGCGGACCCCGGTCCGGCTGCGATCGAACGCCGCCCACGCGGTCGGCATCCACATCGACCCCGAACTGCTGACGGTCGCGGTCGTCGATCTCGACGGCACGATCGTACGGCGCGAGACCGTGGACCTGGCCGCGGATCTGGACGCGCACCGGCTGGTCGACCTGGTCGCCGCCACGGTGACCGCCGCGATCAGCATCAGCCAGGTCGACACCGCGTCGCTGCTGGGCGTGGGCGTCGCCGTACCGGGTCCGATCAACGCCGACGGCACGCTGCTCGACCTCCCGCTGCAGCCGGCCTGGCGCGGCCTCGAGATCCGGCAGTTGCTGCAGCAGAAGTTGAACCATCCGGTCCTGGTCGAGAAGGACGGTTCGGCGGCCGCGATCGGCGAGCGCTGGATCGGCCGCTCCGCGCGGGCGCGCGACTTCGCCTACCTGTACCTCGGCACCGGGGTCGGTTCCGGGCTGATCCTGAACGGCTCGATCTACCGCGGCCTGACCGCGAACGCCGGCGAGTTCGGGCAGCTGGCCGCGCTGCGGATGGGGGAGTGGGACGGCGAGGGCGGCCCGCGGATGATGGCCGAGTGCAACCCGACAGCCTCGCTGCCGGTGATCGCGGCCGGGTTCGGATATGTCGAGACCGACGCGAGCGCGACCGACGAGGCGAAACGCTACAAAGCGGTCTGCAAAGCCGCCGCCGAGGGCGACGAAGCGGCCCGCAAAGCGGTCACCCAGGTGGCCCGGGTGATTGCGCAGGGTGCGGTCGGGATGGTCGACCTGCTGGATATCGACCTGATCGTTCTCGGCGGCCCGGCGTACGAAAAGGAAATCGCGGCGACGCTGATTTCCGAAATCGACCGCGCGGTGAATTCGTTCCCGATCGCGAAAGGCACCCGGACGGTCGCGGTGGAGGAGTCGATGCTGCAGACCGACGCGGCCGCGGTCGGTGCCGCGTCGACGATCTTCCACGACGCGTTCACCCCGCGGGTCGGCGGGTCGAGCCAGGCCCGGCGGCTGCCGAAGTAGACCGGCGGCCGATCTAGGATGCGGTCGTGAATCCCTCTGCCCTCACCGCGTCCTTGACCGACACCGTTCAGCTCCGGGTGGTGCGGCCGGAGGATGCCGTGTCGTTCGTCGAGGCCCAGCAGCGGAGCCGCGAGCAGCTCGGGCCGTGGGAGCCTCGGCGGGCTGAGTCCTGGTACGACGCGGACCTCCATGCGGGACGGTTCGCGGAGTTGCTGACGAAGGACAACCTTGTGCCGTGGGTGCTGGTCGAGGATGACCAGGTGATCGGTACGGTGACGCTGTCGAACATCGTGCACGGGGCGTGGCGGAACGGGGACATCGGCTACTGGGTCGATGTGGCGCAGGTCGGCAGAGGGCTCGCGACGGCGGCGCTGGATGCTGTGTGCCGGCTGGCTGATGAGGTGCTGCTGTTGCACCGGGTCGCGGCGAGCACGGCGCACGACAATCATCGGTCGCAGCGGGTGCTGGAAAAGTGCGGATTTGAGCAGTACGGGTACGCCGCGAACTACTTGCACATCAACGGGGCTTGGCAGAACAGCAACCTGTACCACCGCATCCTGAACGACCGCGAGCCTGGCCAGCCGTTCTCCTGAACCCGCTCTCCCCGCCCCTGCGGGGCGGGGAGAGCGGGGGCGGTGGGAGGAGGCGCGCGCCGCCCCCGGCCTTTCGCCTTCGGCTCAGGCGGGCGGGAGGCCGACGCCGCGGGAGACCTCTACATCGTCGTACTTGCCTTCCAGAACGTCTTCGAACTTGATCGGGCGCTGCAGGGTCGACGCGATGTAGACGGACCGGACCGCCGCCAGGGCTTCGATACCGTCCTGCACGCTGATCCCCGGCTGCTTACCGTTGCTCACGGCATCCAGGATGTCGGCGTACTGGCGGCTGTGGCCGTTCGTCGACAGTTGCTGGCTGCCGGCTTCCTTGGACGCCTGCTCCTCGATCGGCAGGTCCTCCTTGTTGCCGTCGGCGTTGAACCGGCGCAGTACGTCGTCCTCGACCTCGGCGCCACCCTCGGTGCCGTGGACCGAGATCCGGGTCCGGCCGCCGGGGAACGCGGCGGTGGTCGCGTGCAGCGTGCCGACCGCGCCGTTCTCGAAGGTGAACGTCGCGACCAGCGTGTCCTCCACCTCGATCGCGTGGTGCGCGGCCCGGATCGCCTGGGCCTGGATGGTGACCGGCCGGCCCATGAACCACAGCAGCAGATCGAGGGTGTGCACGCCCTGGTTCATCAGCGCGCCACCGCCGTCCTGCGCCCAGGTCCCACGCCAGCCTGCGGAGGCGTAGTACTCGTCACTGCGCCACCAGGCCACAGAGGCGGTTGCCGACGTGAGCGTCCCGAAACGCCCGGCGCGGATGGCCTCCGCGACGACGATGCTGCCCGGGTCGAACCGGTGCTGGCTGATCACCGAGCAGACCACTCCGTGGCTCGCCGCGCGGGAGGCCGCCGCCGCGAGGCGCCGGCCCTTCGCGACGTCGACGTCGAGCGGCTTCTCGATCACAACGTGCAACTTGTGTTCCAGTGCCTGTTCCGCGATCGCGGCGTGCGTACCGCTCGGCACGCACACCGCGACCAGCGAGACGTCCGACCCGGCGATCGCCGCGTCCAGGTCGCCGTACACCTTCGGCTCCGGGTGCCCGGCCTCGGTCAGCCGGGCCGCCAGCGCCTGCGCCGCGGCCGGGTCCACGTCCACCAGGGCGGTGACCGTGGCGTCGGGCCGGGCGCTGACGGTGTCGGCGTGGGTGCGTCCGATGATGCCGCAGCCCACGATCGCGACCTGGTGCGGCGTCGTCGAGTCAGCCATCTCGCTCCTTGCTGCTATTCGGTGGTGAAGTGCGCGGTCAGTACCTGGTCCGCGGTCACGGTGAAGGTGTACGACGCGTCGGTCGAGACCACCTCGCCGTTCACGGTCCAGTTCTGGAAAACGTTATCCGATGCAGCCGCTGCCGTCACGGTCACCTGCGCGCCAACTTCGTACGAGCCCGGTTCGGACTCGTTGCCGAGGACCTTCACCGTGCCGTTGCCGTCGGCCTGCACCGAGACCGCGCGCTGGACGACGTTGATCACCATCACGTTGTGCAAAGTGACCGGCCCGGTGCTGGTGGCGCCGTTGTAGCGGGCCAGGTTGGTCGCCTCGACGTCGCCCTTGACCACCTTGACCGTGTAGCCGTCGGCGCCGAGGTTGTCGGTGCCCAGGTTGTAGGCGTCGACCTGCCCGTCGTTCACGACCAGCCCGTCGTGGAACCCGTACGCGAAGACGTTGAACAGCGTCAGCCCGGTCGCGCCGTCGACGGTGACGATCTTGGCCTGCTTGCGCATGTACTTGTCGATCACCAGCTCGAAGATGCTGCCCTCGTTCATCCAGTACGGCTGCTGGTAGCCGATCCGGGTGACCGCGTTGCCGTTGGACAGCACGCCCTCGATCCGGCCGCCGGTACTGCGGCCGACCGCGATCGCGTGGTCGAAGAACGCTCCGGCGACCTTGCGGACGACGAACTGGTCGTTGCGGTAGGTGGTGAAGTCGATGCCGTTCCAGGCGTTCGGGAAGCCGGCGTTGATCACGTACGTGTGGCTGCCCTTGCCGCGTACGGCGTACGGGTAGGCGACGATGCCCTCGGTCACGCCCGGGTTCTGCTCGGGGTAGAAGACGCGCAGACCGCGGACACCGGACTTGGTGCCGTTGAGCGTGACGAGCGCGGTGGTCGTGTCGGGTGCGGTGGTGCCGCGGCCCTCGAAGGCGTGCAGGACCGTGCCGCCGCTCGCGCCGCCCTGGTCGCGGTTCGGTACGGCGGAAGCGCCGCGCAGTTCGACGTTGGTCGGGACGGTCAGGTGGGTGCTGATCCGGTACCAGCCCGCGGGCAGGTACACGATGCCGCCGCCGGACCGACCGGCCTTGTCGAGCGCCTTCTGGACGCTCTTGGTTGCGTCGGCCGTCGGAAGGTAGCCGACGCCGTGGGGCGCGTCGACGACCGTGAGGCTCTTGCGCGCCGGTGCGGGCAGCGGCTTCTGGGTGTACGTCGGAGCGGCGCCCGCCATCTGGTGGATGATGCCGGCCTGCGTGCCTTGCAGCTGCGTGCCGGTGATCTTCACGTAGCCGCGAGCGTTGTTCTGGATCGCTTGCGTGCCTTCGACGCGACCGCCGGCCAGCGTCAGGCCCCAGCGGTCGTCGATCACGTCGACCAGGACGCCGGTGCCGGTACGGCGGATGTCCGGCTCCAGGAAGCTCCCGGTGAACTGCGCCCGCTGACCGGCGACGACGTGGATGCCGACCTTGTAGTCCGACAGCGTGATCTTGTGGAACTGGTCCCACTCGAGGTCGCCGAGCACGAGCCCGGTCCCGTTGGCGCGGGTCCAGGTGTCGAGCGCGGCCCGGCTCGGCGGCTTGAAGGCGGCCGGGGCCTGCGACCAGTACGTGTTGCTGAAGGTCACGTTCTCCCAGGTGCCAACGTCGGCGCCGTTGTAGGCGCGGGCGCCTTCGAAGAGCGCGGTGCCGCGGATGTTCCGGATCGTGCTGGACTCGTGCACCTGGCCGGAGCTCGGCGCGTTGCCGCGGTCGTTGGGCATCGTGCTGATGCCGATGCCGCGGTAGGAGTTCAGCATGGTGACGTCCTGGACGGTCGCCATCATGTAGTTCTCGTTGCCGATCCAGGCGCCGCCGGGAATCTCGAAGGTGTAGTTGTACGGAACCGGCTGGGTCGCGCTCTGCCGCGGGTACCAGGTGGTCACGCCGATCACACCGGCCGAACCGCCGACCCGGAACAGACTCGGCCCGTCGTCACCCGACGCGAGGTCGGCGATGACGACAGTGCCGTAGTCGACGTTCTTCCCCTGATCGGGGTTGCGGCGGTCGCCGCGCAGCGTGCAGAACGAGTGCACCTCGAGGGTGTCCTTGACCAGGTACTTCCCGCTCGGCAGCCAGACCGTGCCGCCGCCGGCGTCCTGACACGCGTAGAGCGCTTTCTGGATGCTCTTCGTCGAGTCGAACCGACCGCTGCGGTCGGCGCCGTACCGGGTGGCGTCGAAGTCGGCGACCACACCGTCCTCGGTCGGGTTCACCGTCTGCACGAGCTTCGGCTGCGGGACCACGACCGGCGACTCGCGCAGCTGCAGCTCCTCCACCACGTACGTCGGGGAGCCGGTCATCACCACGCGGACGTAGCGAGCCTTCGTCGTCGCGAAGCGGGTCTTGCTGAACTGGTTCGCGCCGGGCGAGCCGGTGCGGCCGACGGTGGTGAACTTCCGGCCGTCGTTCGAGACCTGGACGGTGTAGTCGGGGGAGTACGCCTGCGCCCACTCGACGCGGACGTCGTTGACGTTGCGCGGCGTGCGCAGGTCGAGCTGCAGCCAGGCGTCGCCCTCGACGGTCCACGAGGTGGCGTGGTTGCCGTCGTTGACGTTGGCGGCTCCGGTGCCGCCGCTGGCGGACGCCGTACCGGCCTTGGCGAAGTTCGTGTCGACCACGGACGCGGTGAACGCGTCGAGCTTGGTCTGCAGGTTCACGAGCGCGGCCTTCACCTGGACGTCGGTGACGTCCGGCGTCGCCGCGACCTCGCGGGCGTCGTCGATCGCGGCGAGCAGCGTCGCGCGGCTGCCGGTCGGGTACTGGCCGTCGCGGCTGCCTTCCCGGGCGGCCTTATGTGCACGGGCGGCTTCGTCGATCAGGTCGTTCAGACCCTCGGTCACGTCGAGAGCACCAGCGACCTTCGCGACGCGGACGGCCGCGAGCTTGAGGTCGACCGCGCCGTCGCCGATGTGGATCCGGAAGTCGCCGCCGTTCGAGCGGTTCGTCATCACGGCGTCCGGCAGCGCGAACGTGTGGGTCTTCCAGGTCTTGGTGTCGCCGTAGGTGACGACCTCGGAGTTCTTGAAGCGCTCCGGGATCGTCTCACCAGGGGAGTCGTAGTGCAGGCCGAACTGACCGTTGCCCTCGTCGAAGTAGTCGAGGCTCACGAGCACCAGGCCCCGGTTGTCGTACAGGTAGGTGTCGGACACGTTCATGTAGAAGAAGTTCGTGCCCGGCGCGGGTGCGGTCCGGTCGGTCTGCCAGTACGGACGGCCGTCCTGTACGCCGGTCTTCAGGTTCTCCGGCCGGTCACCGGCGCGCGGCGAGATGCCGCTCTCCAGCGGGGACGCGCCGAGCGAGACCGTGGCTCCCGCCGTACTGATCCGCAGTCCTGCGACGGTGATGTCGGCGCTGCCGGACAGCCGCAGGTCGGCGCCTCCGAGGCGGTCGGCGAACTCGATGTCGGCGAGCGCGAACGTGCCGGTCTGCCACTGGCCCGTGTTCTTCAGCGTGACGTCGTCGGCCCTGGTCTCCGGACCGGCCGCTGCGTCGTACTTCAGCTGCAGGGTCCCGGTGCCGGAGTCGAGGTAGGTGACGGTGACGACGACGTCGTCGGTGGTCAGCTCGTCGACGTAGTCGCGGTCGACGTCGAAGGAGAACCAGTCGGTACCGGCGGCCTGGTTGGTGCGCCAGTACGTGCGGCCCTGCTCGGTCCCGGTCTGCAGGCCGGCGGGATCGGCACCGGCGGCGGGTGCGACGCCGAGCGTGGTCGGGGTGGCGCCGAGGTCGGCGCCGACGCCGCTCGGGTACATCGTGGCCGCCGCGGCCGGTGCTGTGGTCAGCACTCCGGCCAGCAGCGTCGCGGGCAACAGACCCGCGAGCAGGCGTGTTCGTACGGACATGGGGGAGTCCTCCAGGTGGCGGGCCGGAAGCGAGGCCTGAAAGTTAAACCATGCGTGTTACTAATTCAAGAGGTGGTGCTTCCAGCGGTTTCTGGGCCTCGATGGATAGGGTCGTCGGGTGACCGAGCCTGGGGTGCCGCAGTGGTTGAAGCAGACGGCGTGGGCGCTGTCGGGCGTCGAGGCCGGAGCGCCGTACGACGACCTGGAACCGCTGAAGAAGGTGCTCGCCGACGTGCGGGTGGTCGGACTCGGCGAGTCCACGCACGGGACGCGGGAGTTCTTCCAGCTCAAGCACCGGCTGCTGGAGTTCCTGGTCGGCGAGCTCGGGTGCCGGGTGCTGCTGATGGAGGCGAGCGAGTCGGCCGCGGTAGCCGTCGACGCGTACGTCCGCGGCGGGCCGGGCGATGCGCCGACCGTTGTGAGTGACCTGGGCTTCTGGGTGTGGGCGACCGAAGAGGTCGTCGCGATGGTCCAGTGGATGCGGAAGTACAACGCGGATCGGCCCGCGGAGGAGCAGGTCGGGTTCGTGGGGATCGATCCGCAGAAGTGCTCGGCGGCCTTGCGGGTCATCCGGGATTATTTGGAGTCGGACGCGCCGGAGCGGCTCGAGCTGTTCGACGAGGGGATCGCCACGGAGGTCGACGCCGGTCCGGGAGCGAGGCCGGATCCGAAGCGGGCGCTGGTCCGGGAAACCGAGGCGCTGGTCGGGTTCTTGGAGAAGCACTCGGCGCCGTCCGAGGTCCTCGTTGCTGGGAAGCAGCTGGTCCGGGCCGCCGACGTGGTGTGTGCGGTGAAGGAGCACAAGGAAGCGGCGCGGACGGTGTTCGCCGTACGGGATCGGCTGATGGCCGAGGCGGTGGATTCTGCGCTCGGCGACGACCTCAAGGGCGCGGTGTGGGCGCACAACGGGCATCTCGCGGCGAGCCGGCCGAGTGCCGCCGTACGGCCGATGGGTCGGGAGCTGCGGGAGCGGTACGGGTCGGCGTACTACGCGATCGCGGTGCTGGGTGGGTCGGGAGCGTTCCGCGCTCGGCGGACGTGGCCCGGGCCTTGGGCTGGTTCGCGGAGTGGGCCGGTCGAGGTGAACAAGCTGGAGCGTGGTGGGTTCAGCTCGCTGGAAGGGTTGCTCGAGGCGGCGAATCCGCACGACCACTTCCTCGATCTGCGGACCGTGGCGGAGGCGCCGGCCGAGATCCAGAACTGGCTGGAGGAGCCGCAGATGTTCCGTAGCTTCGGGGCGTTCGTCGCGCGGTGGACGTACAAGCTGCAGTTCGCGCCGACGATGCTGGCGGAGGAGTTCGACGGGCTGGCGTACGTCGTGTCGACCAGCCCGTCGCGACCGCTCTAGGCGACGCCGACCAGGGTCCGCTGCTCCTGGGGGAGCGCGGCGAGGAGGTCGAAGAAGTACGGCGCGGCGTCGGCGAGGCGGAGCAGGCCGGCTTCGTGGGCGGTCCAGCCGAAGACGAGCTCGCCGTCGATGAGGCGCTCGGCGAGCGGTACGGCGTACGCGCTGAGTGTCACGCGGTTCGGGCCGGTCTGCGGGTGGTGGTCGCCGCAGCCGCACTCGGTGGGGATCGCGATCGTGGTGAGCGCGTCGGCGGCGTACTGCCGCAGGCGCAGCGTGCGGCCGCGGGCGGTGAACCGGACGATCGTTGCGTCAGGCAACTGAACGAGCAGGTCGACCGGGACGGCGTGCGAGCCCGGCAGCAGCCGCAGTCCACGGGACGCGAGCAGGTCGGCGAAAGCGCTGAGGTTCATCGGGAAGGTATCCGGAATCCTGTGAGTGCTGGTGTCGGCGGGCGGGCCTGGAGATGGACAGGGCCTCGCGCGCCTCAGACGGCGCGCGTCAGCGACAACAACAGCAACAACACAGCGAGATACGCATGCGGAAGATCATGGCAGAGCTTCCCGCCTCCTCCAAACACCGCCCGCAATCTGAGACAACTGTCCCTGAGGGCTGAACAGCAGAACGCCCTGCAACCTTGTTTCAGGTTGCAGGGCGTTCCGGTGTCTGGTGCTCAGTCGGCTTTCTTGCCGAACATGATCTCGTCCCAGCTGGGGACGCTGGCGCGCTTGGAGCCTCGGCGGGCCGGCTTCTTCTTCGGCTCGGGGGTGGGCTCGGCCGGTGTCTCGGCGCTGGCTGCGGGGGCCTCGGGCTTGGGAGCGTCCGTGGCCGGCGGCTTCGGCTGGGCTGCCGGGGCGGTCGGGAGAGTGGGCTGGTTTACCCGGCTCTCCTGGTTGCCGCGACGGGGGTCGAAGGGCTTGGGGATCGTCGGACGCGCGGGCTGCTGGAGCTCCGGGTGCCGGGGGTCGGCGGCCTTGGGCTCGGCTTCGAGCTCCGGGTGACGCGGGTCCGCCGGAGCCGGCTCGGTGCGCCGGGCTTCCTCCGCCTGACGCTGGAGGGCCATCTCGCTCAGTCGCTCGGGCTGACGCGCTTCGATTGTCGGCCGCACCTGCTCGTGCGGAGCCAGCTCGCTCTGACGCTCGGACTGGCCGGCCCGCTCGTGCGGTGCCAGCTCGGTCTGACGTGCCTGCTCGTTCCGGGCGAGGTCGGACTGACGCTCGGACTCGCGTGCTTCCGCCTGGCGCTCGGGCTGACGCGCCTCCGCCTGACGTGCCTCAGCCGAACGCTCAGGCTGCCATGCCTCCGTCTGACGAGCCTCGGCCGAACGCTCGGACTGGCGTGCTTCCGCCGGGCGGGGCTCGGGGTGGCGTTCCGACTGGCGCTGGTCCGACTCGCGAGGCTCGCGCTCGCGGCCTTCCGGCTGGCGGTGATCGGAGTCGCGACGGTCGGTCTCGCGGGATTCCGGCTGGTCCTGCTCGGGCTGGCGAAGCTCAGCCGGGGACGTGCGGCGTTCGGTGAAGCGGTTCTCGGGGGCGGCGGCGCGCTCTTCCGGCGGGGTCGGTTCCACCGGGGGAGGCGTCGGGCGCTCGACCGCGCGGACGCTCGGCCGCAGGGCGGGCGGCGGCTCGAGCGGAACGTTGATGAGGGTCGGCTCTTCGTCGGGGCTAGGCACCGAGTGCACCCGGCGCGGACCGCGCTCGGGGTCGCGCCCGGTGAAGCTCTCCCGCACCGAGTCCCGCGAGAAGTCCCGTCCGCTCTCCCGGGAGCCGTCCCGCCCGCTCGCCGACGCCTCGCGTCCAGGTGCTTCCCGTCCACTGTCGCGGGAGACGTCGCGTCCACTGTCCCGTGAGAAGTCCCGCCCGCTCGCCTCGCGGGTTGAGTAGTCGCGTCCGCCGGCCTCGCGCGCCGGTGCCTCACGACCCGGGGCCTCGCGCGGGTACGAATGATTGGTCTCGCGCACCGGCGGCTGCGGGTCGCGCCCGAAGTCGCGGTCGATGTCCTGACCGAAGTCGCGGGGATTGTTGTCCCGCGCGTACTGCTGACGAGCCCGCTGCAGGTTGACCGTGTCCTCGAACCCGGCGGCCTCGTAGCTGTCCGCCCCGTGGTCGGGCGCCAGCGACAGATCGATGTCGGCGACCGCGGTCAGTCGCCGTTCCGGCTGCTGCGGCGGCAGCACCTGCGCCTGCTCGCCGACCAGCCAGCGTGCTTCGTCGTCGTCCGGTACGGCGTACCGTCCCGGAGCGTCGTACGCGAACATGGCGACCTTCTCGTCGTCCTCGGCCACCGGGTACGACACGCGAACCGCCCAGCGGCCGTCCTCGCGCCGCCAGGCGTCCCACTCGGCGGCGCCGGGGTCGACTCCGCGGATCCGCAGCCGCTCGGTCACCCAGGCGCCGAGGTTGCGCGTCGGAGCGTCGCCGCCACCGCGGCGGCGGACCGAGGCCCGCTGCGCGAGGTTGGCCACGTGGTCGCGCTCGGCCAGGACCGGGCCGGCGAAGGCCATCACCCGTTCCATCGGCATCTGGGCGACCGCCGCGACCGCTTCAACACTTTCGCCCGCGCGGATACGAGCCTGGATGTCTCGTGGGCGCAGCGCGCTCTCCATTTGAATCTCCAGCTGGCCGAGTCGGGCACGGTCGCCGCGCAGGGCCGCACGCAACCGGTCGTCGACCGGGACGGCGAACTCCTCACCCGTTTCGGCCACGGCCAGGACCAGCTTGGTGCCGTCCTGGCTCAGACCGACGAGCCTCGCCTCGCGCATTGCCTATGTTCTCCTGTGCGGTTCTCGACAGTCTCTCCCGTGACGTGCTGCCTGACCAAGACCGGCGCGCCGTGCCGGGCGGTCATTGTGGAGGTTACGTCACGAAATCACATCTTGCCTGGTCAGCCGGGTCCTTCTGGTCACACCAGTCACATTAGTCACAACGCGTAGTGATCAGCCGACCGGGTACGCCGTCCGCACCGCGAGCGACCGGTTCAGATCGTCCGCGCGGTCCCCGACCGAGCGCCGGATCCCGGCCGAAACGGCCTCGTCGGCGACCAGGTCGGCGGCCAGCCGCGCGGTCGTCGCGTCGACGGCGTAGACCGGGAACGCGAGCATCGCCGAGCGGGCCACGACCCAGCCCGAGCGCAGCTTCTCGGTGCCGGCGATCTCGGCGAAGAACCGTTCGACGTACGGCGCCGTCAGCTCGGTCTGCGCCGGGTGCCAGAACCCCTCGCCGGCGGCGTACAGCTCGTAGTTCGACAGGTCGGCGTCGGTGATGAGCTGCGCCCAGGCGCGTTCCTTGGCCTCGGCCGTCGGCAGCGCGGCGCGGCAGCGGGTCGCGTGCACGACACCC
The DNA here is from genome assembly GCF_054781295.1 of Kribbella endophytica. Lineage (NCBI taxonomy): Bacteria > Bacillati > Actinomycetota > Actinomycetes > Propionibacteriales > Kribbellaceae > Kribbella > Kribbella endophytica. The sequence goes on along the minus strand of NZ_BAAGUR010000004.1, from coordinate 151,443 downwards.
TCCGAGGAGGTGTCGCGGGCCAGCTCGGCGTCGATGCCGGCGTCGTCGATGGCGCCGAGGCGGGCGAGCTGCAGCGTGATCAGCCAGCGCAGGTCCGCGTCGACGGTGATCCCGTCCGGTACGTCGGTCCCGGCCAGCCAGCCGCGCAGCAGGTCCGCGTCGGCCGTCGTACGGATCGCCGCGCGCACGACCATCAGTTGCACGCTGCTCCCGACCTCGACCGTCGACACCCGCTCAGTCAGTACGGCGGACAGCTGCGCCCGGTACTCCTCGTACGGCAGCACGACGCCGATCAGGTGCGTCTGCACCCACGCGACCATCGAGCCGACCGCGATGTCGCTCGTCTCGGTCGGCAGCGCGGCCAGCACGGCGGCGAACCCGATCCGCGGGTCCAGCTCGCCGTCGTTGGTCGCGTCGCGCAGGCTGTTCAGCACGACCGCCCGGGTCACGCCGTCCTCGATCTTCGGCAGTACGTCGGTCAGCCGCGCGAGCGTGTCCGCGTCGAGCCGGACCTTCGCCCAGGTGTCGTCGGCGCAGTCCGGGACAATCACGACCGCGTCGGCGAGATCCAGCTCGACCGACACCTCGTCGGCGTCCAGCAGCACCGGTGCGGACGCGACGAGCTGCCCGTTGGCGTCGTACGCGCCGATCGTGAGCTTGTGCGGCCGGTCGGCCGGGTACTGCGCGGGAGCGGTCCGTCGCAGCAGTACGCCGGTGGCGGTGCGCTCGGCGCTGATCGTGTCGAGCCCCGGCGTCCGCAGCCAGGCCTGCGCCCACGCCTCGAGCCCGACCGCGCCGGCCTCGGTCCACTTCGCGACCAGGTCGGCGAAGGTCGCGTTGCCGAACTCGTTCGCCTCGATGTGCGCGTTGACCCCGGCCAGGAACACGTCGTCACCGAGGTAGGCGGCCAGCTGCTTCAGGACCGCGGCGCCCTTGGCGTACGAGATGCCGTCGAAGTCGTCGAGCGACGCGGCGGCGTCCTTGCCCGGGTCGGACGCGACCGGGTGGGTCGACGTGCGCTGGTCGGCCTGCAGTCCCCACCAGCGGCGGATGAACGCGAAGTCGATCCAGTTGTCGGCGTACTTGGTGGCCTTGGTCGAGACCCGGTGCGCCATGTACTCGGCGAACGACTCGTTCAGCCACAGGTCGTTCCACCACTTCATCGTGACGGTGTCACCGAACCACTGGTGGGCCATCTCGTGCACGATCGTCCGGGCCCGGTTGGACCGCTCGGAGTCGGTCGCGGCGGAGCGGAACACCATCGAGTCGCGGAAGGTCACGCAGCCCGGGTTCTCCATCGCGCCGGCGTTGAACTCCGGCACGAACGCCTGGTGGTACTCGCCGAACGGGTAGCGGTACCCGAACAGGTTGTGGAACTCGTCGAAGGCCTGCTTGGTCACCTCGAAGATGTCGGCGGCCTCACGGTCGAGCGCGTCCTTCAGCGACTGGCGCGCGACGACGCCGAGCGGAATGCCATCGTGGTCGTCGAGGAGCTGGTGGTACGGGCCGGCGACCAGCGTGACGAAGTACGTCGACAGCGGCTTGGTCTCGGCGAGCTCCCAGCGACCGGGGGAGACCTGCTTGGCGGCACCGTTGCCGAGGACGATCCACTCGGTCGGAGCGGTCACCTTCAGCCGGTACGGCGCCTTGAGGTCGGGCTGGTCGAAGCAGGCGAAGATCCGCGGCGCGGCCTCGAGGAACGACATCGCGTACAGGTAGACCAGGCCGTCGGCCGCGTCGACGCTGCGGTGCAGCCCCTCGCCGTCGTTGGAGTAGAGCATCGTCGCGTCCACGACCAGCTCGTTGTCCGCGGTCAGGCCGGTCAGCTCGAGCCGTCCGTCGTTCAGCCCCGCGACGTCGACCGCCGTACCGTTCAAGGTCACCGAGACGAGCTCGTCGGGCCGGACGTCCAGCCAGGTCTGCTCGTCGGTCGCGCTGAAGGCGATCCGCGTGACGGACCCGAACACGCGGTCGCCGCGGGTCAGGTCGAGATCGACGTCGTAGCTGTGAACGGTGAGTGCGGCGGCCCGGGTGAGGGCGCCGTCGACTGTGAGACTCGGCATGGTCGGCACTCTATGCCGACGACCCCAGCGGCATCGAGAGGGTTTGGCCATGACAAAGTTTTGGCTATGACCGACATGGAGTACCGCCAGCTGGGTGACTCCGGCCTGACCGTGAGTGTGGTCGGACTGGGCTGCAACAACTTCGGCGGACGGATCGCCGCCGACCAGGCCGAGACGGTGGTGAACGCGGCGGTCGACGCCGGGATCACGCTGTTCGACACCGCCGACGTGTACCGCGGCGAGCTCGGGTTCAGCGAGCAGATCCTCGGCGCCGCGCTCGGGTCGCGCCGCGACGAGGTGGTGATCGCCACGAAGTTCGGCGGTGACATGAAGGGCGAGAACGGGCCCGACTGGGGCGTGCGCGGTTCGCGCCGCTACATCCGCAAGGCGGTCGAGGCGAGCCTGCGCCGGCTCGGCACGGACTGGATCGACCTGTACCAGCTGCACGTGCCGGACCTGGTCACGCCGATCGAGGAGACGCTGTCCGCGCTCACCGAACTGGTTGCCGAGGGCAAGGTTCGCTACATCGGCAGCTCGCAGTTCGCGGGCTGGCAGGTGGTCGACGCCGACTGGGCCGCGCGGACCGGCGGCACCGAGCACTTCATCAGCGCCCAGAACAAGTACTCGCTGCTCGACCGCGACGTCGAGGACGAGCTGGTTCCCGCCTGCGAGCACCTCGGGATCGGGATCCTGCCGTACTTCCCGCTCGAGTCCGGGCTGCTCACCGGCAAGTACAAGCGCGGCGCCGACGCCCCCGACGGCACCCGCCTGGCCAAGATGCCCGAGCGGCTGGCCCGCGCCGACTTCGACAAGATCGAGGCGCTGGAGACCTTCGCGGCCGAGCGTGACCTGACGCTGCTCGACGTCGCGATCGGCGGCCTGGCCGCGCAGCCAGCCGTCGCCTCGGTGATCGCCGGCGCGACCCGGCCGGAGCAGATCGCGCAGAACGTCGCGGCCGGCCTGTGGGAGCCGACCCTCGACGACCTGGCTGTCCTGGACGAGCTGACGTGACCCTGATTCTCCTCCCGCCCTCGGAGGGTAAGACCGGTCGCGCTCGCGGCCGGTCGGTCGATCTCGAGTCGCTGTCGTTCCCCGAGCTCAACCCGACGCGGGAGGCCGTGCTCGACACGTTGGCGAAGGTGTCGGCGAGCAGCGACGCGTTCGGCGTACTGGGTGTCGGTCCGTCGCTCGCGCACGAGGTCGAGCGGAACATCCACTGGCGGTCCGAGCCCGCGGTGCCGGCGTCGGAGCTGTACTCCGGCGTCCTGTACGACGCACTCGGCTACGCGACGTTGTCGCCAGGGTCGAAGCGCCGGGCGAACAGCCGGCTCCTCGTCGTCTCGGGCGCGTGGGGCGCGCTGCGGATGAGCGACCGCGTTCCGCCGTACCGGCTGTCGATGAGTACGACGCTGCCCGGGCTCGGCCCGCTCGCCTCGGTCTGGCGTGATCCGCTGCGCGCGAGTCTCGACGCGGCCGTCGGCAAGAGCGTGATCGTGGACTGCCGCTCGTCGACGTACGCCGCTGCCTGGCGCCCGGCCGACGAGCTGGCGGCCAAGTGGGTCGCGGTGTCGGTGGTGCGCGAGCGGGCCGGCGTCCGCTCGGTCGTGTCGCACATGGCGAAGCACACCCGCGGCCTGGTCGCGCGGTACCTGCTGGAGTCCGGCAAGGATCCTGGTACGCCGAAGGCGCTGCAGAAGCTGATCGGTGAGCAGTGGAACGCGGAACTGGACCGGACCGGTTCCGGCTGGACGCTGACGGTCGTCGAGCACGACTGATTCACCGACGCTTCACCGACAGGTGGTTTCCCGCGCGCAGGACCCGGGGAAGGCTTGAGGCAGCTCGTCAGGGGGGATCCGCCCAACCCTCGGAGGACCTGACCGATGCGACGTAAGACCATCTTCGCCACCGCGGTAGCCACCACCTGGATCGTCGGGGCCGGAACCGCCCTGGCCTACCCGCCCGACCCGCCGCCGGCCAGTACGGCGCAGACGCAGCTCAACTCGCTGACCGTGAAGACCGAAGGCTCGACCTCGGGTTACAGCCGGGATCTGTTCCCGCACTGGATCACCGTCTCCGGCACCTGCGACACCCGCGACGAGGTCCTCAAGCGCGACGGCACCGGAGTGACCGTCGACGCCCAGTGCGAACCGACCGCCGGCCGCTGGTACAGCGTGTACGACGCGACGTACGTCGAGGACGACTCCGCGATCGACATCGACCACATCGTCCCGCTCGCCGAGGCGTGGAAGTCGGGCGCGAACGGCTGGACGACGGCCAAGCGCCAGCAGTTCGCCAACGACCGGAGCATCGCGCAACTGATCGCGGTCTCGGCGTCGAGCAACCGCTCGAAGGGCGACCGGGACCCGTCGGAGTGGAAGCCGACCAACGCCTCCGTCCACTGCATCTACGCCCGCGAGTGGATCTGGGTGAAGTACACGTACGGCCTGTCCCTGCAGTCGGCCGAGAAGACCGCCCTCCAGGGCATGCTCGCCGCCTGCTAGGAGTCCGGGTCGAGTAGTTGGCGGCGTTGGGCGTGGATCCCGGCCTGGAAGCGGGTCCGGGCGCCCAGCGTCTCCATCAGTTCGGCGACGCGGCGGCCGACCGTGCGGCTGCTCAGCGCGAGTTGACGGGCGATCGCGTCGTCCTTGAAGCCGGCGGCGAGCAGCGTCATCAGGCGTGCGTCGAGCGGGTCGCGGATGGCGGGAGCCATCGGGGCGGCCTGGTCCCACAGGAGCCTGAACATCTCGATCAGCGCGTCGAGCAGCGCACACGGGTGGACGACGAGCGCGCTGTCGACCAGTGAGTCCACCGACAACGGCAGCAGCGCGGCGGTGGAGTCGAAGATCGCCAGCTTCATCGGCACCTGCGGGTGCACCCGAGAGCTCTCCCCGGCGTCCGCCGCGCTGTACGCCTCGTCGACCCCGCCGATCTCCAGCGAGTCGGGGGAGTAGATGCCCCGCACGCTCACACCCGCACTCAGCAGCCCGCGGACCGTGTTGTCGGACTGCTCGACGCCCGACGCGTACGGCGGCCGGTCGAGCACGAGCAGCTGGTCCTTGGTCTGCTTCAGCAGCTGCGCGAACCGCGCCGCGATCGCTTCCTGCCCGACGATCACCTCGACCAGGTTGTCCGGCCGGTGCTGCTCCTGCGCGCGCAGCTCCGACAACAGCTCGCGCGCCTCGGCCCGGACGCGGTCCAGCTCAGCACGCCGTACGGCGACCAGCGCGTCGACCGCGACGTCCGGCCGGGTCGGCAGCAGCCGCGGCGGCTCGTCGGACGTCCGCGTGAGCAGGCCCAGCTCCTCGAGCCGGTCCACGGTGGCGCGCAGGTCGTCGGGGGAGCGGCCGACGCGGTGGGCAAGGTCGCTCAGGCAGCAGCCGGGCAGGGCCAGGATCGCCCGGTAGGCGGCTTCGTCCTCGGCGGAAACTCCGACGGACTCGAGCATGTGACCTCCTGACCAGTAGTGGACATGTCCGGCATCCGACACGCTATCTCGTGGCATGGACCACTCTGGATTCGATACCACAGGGGAGTGCCACGTCTCCGCTCCGTTTCCCTGGTCGTCGCTGTGCTCGCAACTGGTCTCCCCTGGACCGCGGGTGCGGCGACTGTTCCCCCGGCCGGCGCCGTCCCGCCGGCCGTGGCGGAACCTTCCTCGACGGTCACGCTGATCACCGGCGACACAGTGGTGGTCGATGGGTCCGACGTCCGGATCGAACCGAAAGTTCAGGGCACGGCGTTCTCCGTACGCCGTGACGCCGGCCACGTCACGGTGATCCCGTCGACGGTGACCGACCTGGTCCCGTCGGTGCTCGACCCGGCGTTGTTCGACGTCACCGGCCTGGTCGAGATGCAGTACGACGACGCGCACCGCGCCGATCTCCCGGTGATCACGCAGGGCGCGGGCATCGGTCTGAGGTCGGCCCATCAGTTGACCAGCATCGGTGCAGTGGCAGGAACTGTCGCCAAGGACAGCGCACCAACTCTTCGTCGTGGGGCCGGCAAGATCTGGCTCGACCGCAAGGTCGCGGCGACCTCGGTGGCCTCACCCTCTACCTCAACTTCAGCCCCGGATCCGTACCTCGAGCAAGTCCAAGCACCGGCCGCCTGGGCTCGCGGCCTCGACGGCCGTGGCGTGAAGGTCGCCGTCCTCGACACCGGCGTCGACTCCGGTCACCCCGCGCTCACCGGCAAGGTCGCCGCCGCGCAGGACTTCACCGCGAGCGCGAGCACGGAGGACGACAACGGCCACGGCACGCACGTCGCCTCACTCGTCGTCGGCAACGGCGCAGGCTCCGACGGCGCTCGCCAGGGCATCGCCCCGGCCGCCGAGCTGATCTCCGGCAAGGTGCTCAGCGCCGACGGTTTCGGCCAGGAGTCGTGGGTGATCGCGGGCATGGAATGGGCCGCGGCTCAAGGCGCCGATCTGGTCAACCTCAGCCTCAGCTCGACCCCTGGTGACGGCGACGACCTGGTCTCGACGGCGCTCGATCGGCTGACCGCGTCGTACGGCACGTTGTTCGTCGCGGCCGCGGGCAACCGCGGCAACTTCGGCGCCACGCCGTACACGATCGGCAGTCCCGGCATCGCCGCCTCGGCGCTGACCGTGGGTGCCGTCGACGCGGCCGGTCGGCAGGCGAACTTCTCCAGCGAGGGCCCGACCAAGGGCACGTACCGGCTCAAGCCCGACCTGGCCGCACCCGGCGTCGACGTCCCCGGCGCGAAGGCCGGCGCTCGCGACGGCGACCTGTACGTCGCGATGTCGGGGACCTCCCAGGCGACGCCGCTCGTCACCGGCGCGGCCGCGCTGCTGCTGCAGGAGAACCCGTCGAAGACCTGGCAGCAGCTCAAGACCGCCGTCGTCGCCTCGACCGCTCCCGCCGGTGTCGGCTGGACGCTCGGCAACGGGCAGCTCGACCTCGCCCACCAGTCCTCGCTCTCCACGGATCTCGCGTCACTGGACTTCGCCTACCTGCGCCACCCGGACAAGCAACTGCGCAGCCAGGTCGTCACCGTCACCAACGCCGGTACGACGCCCGTCACCCTCCCGATCGGCGACGTCGAGCGCACGCCGACCGGGGTCACCGCACCGGCTGACGCCGTCACCGCCGAGCCGTCGACGCTGACCGTTCCCGCCGGCGGCACCGCCTCGACCCGCATCACCGTCGACCCGGCCCTGCTCCCCGACGACCGCTGGGAAGGCACCGTCTCCCTCGGCGACCTCCGCCTCGCGATCGGCCTGTACGACGAACCGCCCCGCTACGACCTCACCGTCAAGGTCCTCGACCGCACCGGCACCCCGTACGCCGGCGGCAAGGTCACCGCCTTCGACTACGCCACCGGCAACTCCAACAACCTCACCCTCGACGCCCAGGGCACAGCCAAAGCCCGCCTCGCCCCCGGCCGCTGGAGCCTCCTGTCGGCGGTCACCACGGGCAATACCTTCTCTCTAGCAGGTACCTCCGAGCTGGCCATCACCGCTGACACCTCCTACGTCATCGACGCTCGAAAAGCTCAAGTCCACCGCGCACCAACCATCGAAGGACAAGCCACACGCCTGGCCGAGTCGGCCATCAGCGTCTCCCGGCACTCCGACAGTCGTGGCGTCAGCGACTTCTGGTTCTTCACCCCCGAGCAGATCGCCGCCGGCACCATCTTCATCCAGCCGACGACGAAGCTCACCGGCAGCGGCTCCTTCGAAGCCTCCAACCGCTGGCGCCTCGAACCCACCACCAAGCCCCGCCCGACCGACCCAGCGGCGTACGAACTGCTCCTGGTCAACGACCACTTCCCCCTCGCCTCGAAGCTGTCCCGTCAGGACGTCGCCCGCATGGCCCGCGTCGACAACACCTTCGGCACGATCAACGGCGTCGGCCAGCAAGTCGTCACCAGAGCCTGGGCGACCAAGGAGTCCCGCGTCGGCTGGGTCAACCGCCGTACGGTCCAAGTCCCCTCACACCAGGTCGAACTCCTCACCGCCGACCCCGGCGCCCTCTGGAACCAGTGCCTGACCGCAGCCACCGGCACCGACCTCTGCGACCGCGAGAACCTCGCGTTCCCGAGCAGCGCGCGAGTCGACCGAAGCTTCGGCCTGACCCTGCACCCGACGATGTTCGTCGCCTCGCACTCCCAGACGTCGATGTTCGTCGACGTCGGCCTGGGCGACGCCTTCCACCGCAGCAAGCCGCCCGCGTCGGCGTACAAGGAACGCCGGATCGCGCTCTCGCGCAACGACACCCCGGTCGGCGAGGCCGCCGCCGGATCGGCGTACTTCCCCGTGCCGCGCGAGTCGGCCCGCTTCCGCCTCGAGCAGAGCTGGACCCTCGACCCCACGATCTACCCGACCGCGGGCCAGGCGTCGACGATCTGGAACTACATCTCCGCGGCTCCCGATCCGACCAAGGCGACCGGCGTACCGCCCGCTCTTCTGGAGATCGGGTACGACGCGAGCGTCGACGGCTTCGGTCGAGCTCCGGCGTGGAGGCCGCTCACGATCGACCTGCTCGTCGGCCACCTCACCGGCTCGACAGCCTCCCGGGTCACCGGCGCGAAGCTCTGGTACTCGACCGACAACGGCCGGCGCTGGACGCAGGCGCTCGTCGTACCGGTCGCCGGGAAGTACACGGCACTCGTCCCGCCGTGGGCCGTCCTGCCCGGGAAAACGTTGTCGCTTCGAGCTGTTGCGACCGACGCGGCCGGTGGCAGCATCGACCAGACCGTGCTGAACGCGATCCCGGTCACCTGACTGCCGGGCGCGGGGGACCGGGCAGGGGACGCCCGGTCAAGCCTCAACCCCGCGCCCGGCTCCTTACCTGGCAGGTAGAGCCTTACGCCGCAGGTACTGGCGCCAGATCGTCCGCTGCAGCACGAGCGTCACGACCCCGGCCGCCGTCATCCCCGCCAGGTTGATCCCGAGCTGCGCCGCGGCGCCACCGATCTGCCCCGGCGCCCACAAAGCCGTCGACAACGCTAGATCGCCGGCGGCCGGAACAGTTGTCACCGAGATGAACACCCCGACCAACGCGTTCGACCGACCAGCGGTCTGCGACAGCACCCCGGCACATCCAGCCAGTACGGCGACAACCGCCGACCAGCGGTCCGGCCGCCAGATGAACCCGGTCAGCGGTCGCGCCGCTTCGACGTCGGCGGCGTCGATCCATCCGGCCGCGCGGGCGAGCAACGCCATCAGCATCGTCAGCACGATCGCGAGCACGAACCCCTGCGCCAGCATCCGCAGCGAGCCGAGCGCGAGGTTGCCGCGGCCCAGCGCGAGCCCGACCGCCAAGGCGGCGACGACTCCGAACTCGGGTCCGACCACCATCGCGCCGACGACCAGGATGGAGGAATCGGTGACGACGGCAACGGCCGCGATCATCGTGGCCAGCGTGAGGAACGCGTAGTACGCCCACGAGCCCGACGCCTCGTTGTAGGCCTGGTCGACGACCGCGTCCCAGATCACCGCGTCGTCCGGCGCACCCGGTGCCGCCTTCTCGGTGTCGCGCGCGTTGTGCGACGGTGTCGCCCCGACCTCGGTGACGGCGACCGAGCCGTCGTCGTACAGTCCTTGCTTCTTCAACCAGGTCAGGACGTCCGAGGTCGCCTCCCGCGTCACGTCGCACTCGACCACGTCACCGGCCGGCCGCTTCGCGGCGCCGGGCAGCGTCACGATGCTGGTCACGCGCGGATCCGCGACGAGCGTGTCCAGGACGCGCGTGGTGCGATCCGGTGGGACGATGAGACGAAGATGCATCACCGGACCATCATGGCCTGTTCGGGGTTTGACCTCTTCAGGACAGGTCGAAGGTCTGTCGCGGTGCACCACGGCTGTGGTCGACTGCAGTCCAGCGATCCAGGGAGGCAGGATGAGCGAGAGCACCAGCGCGGCAACGACCGAGGCCGCGCCGGACCGTCCGGAACTGAAGCGGGTGATGGGGCCCGGACTGCTGCTGCTGTTCGTGGTCGGCGACATCCTCGGCACCGGTGTGTACGCGCTGACCGGCAAGGTCGCGGGCGAGGTGGGTGGCGCGGTCTGGCTGCCGTTCCTGTGCGCGTTCATCGTCGCGATGCTGACGGCAACGAGTTACCTCGAGCTGGTGACCAAGTACCCGAAGGCCGGTGGTGCGGCGGTCTACACGCACAAGGCGTTCGGCATCCACTTCCTCACCTTCCTGCTCACCTTCGCGGTGATGTGCTCGGGTCTGACCTCGGCGTCGAGCGCGTCGAAGGCGTTCGCGGCGAACTTCTTCTCCGCGGTCAAGCTCGACCCGGACCGTGGGTCGCTGCTGATGATCACCGCGCTGGCGTTCATGGCGTTGATTGCCCTGGTCAACCTTCGCGGCGTCGGCGAGAGCGTCAAGGCGAACGTCGTACTGACCTTGATCGAGCTGACCGGTCTGCTGATCGTGATCGGCGTCGGCGTGTGGGCGATCGCCGGTGGTGACGGCGACACGTCGCGGCTGACCGAGTTCCACACTCCCGAGGGCGACAACGCGTTCGGCGCGGTGACGGCGGCGACCGCGCTGGCGTTCTTCGCGATGGTCGGCTTCGAGGACTCGGTGAACATGGCCGAGGAGACCAAGGACCCGGTCAAGATCTTCCCCAAGATCATGCTGATCGGCCTGTCGGTGACCGGCGTGATCTACATTCTGGTCGCGATCTCCGCGGTCACGCTGGTCTCGCCGGAGGACCTGAACAAGGGCTCGACCCCGCTGCTGAAGGTGATCGAGGCCGGCGCGCCGAACTTCCCGTTGCAGCTGTTCGCCTGGATCACGATGTTCGCGGTCGCCAACTCGGCGCTGATCAACATGCTGATGGCCAGCCGCCTGCTGTACGGGATGTCGCACGAGAAGGTCCTGCCCGGACCGCTCGGCCGCGTGCTGCACAAGCGCCGTACGCCGTGGGTGGCGATCCTGTTCACCTCGCTGCTCGCGTTCTTCCTGATCGGGTACGCCGACCTGACCGCCCTCGGCGGGACGACGGCGCTCCTGCTGCTGTGCGTGTTCGCGGTCGTCAACGTCGCCGTGCTCGTGCTGCGGCGGGACCCGGTGGAGCACAAGCACTTCAAGGCGCCGACCGCGCTGCCGATCCTCGGTGTGGTCCTGTGCCTCTACCTGGCCAGCCCGCTGTCGGGCCGGGCCAGCGGCGACTACAAGATCGCCGGCTGGCTGATGGTCGTCGGTGTCGGCCTGTGGGCGCTGACCTGGCTGCTGAACAAGTACGTCTTCCACCGCAAGGCGGACTTCGACCCCAGCCACATCGACCCCAGCGGCCCCGTCAACTGACCCACCCCCAGACCACCAGGCATGCCAAGTCTTTCAAGTAGTCCCCACCGAAGCCCCGTCCTCTTCTCCAGAGGCGGGGCTTCGGTCTGAGGTCAGTGAGTTCAGTTCGGCAGATGCGTAGCCCGCACCCGGGCCTCGGCCCGCATCGACCGCAACGGCACCAGAGCAGCCAGCAGAACGGTGCCCAGAGCAACAACCCCGAGCCCCACCGCGATCCACCCCAGCGACGGATACCCGGCCCCCGCGTCGATCGCCCGTCCACCCAGCCACGGCCCGACAGTGATCCCCACGTTGAACGCCGAGAAGTTCACCGCCGTCGCCAGCGTCGGCGCCTTCTCCGCCAGGCTGAACACCCGAGCATTGAGCGCCGGATTCACCGCGAACCCGAATCCACCCAGCAGGAACACCGCAACGATCGCCACCACCGGCTGATCGGCCCGCAGCGCGAGCACCGCCGACATCGCCACCACGCCGGTGATCCCGACCAGCAGCGTCCGGAACGGCGTCGCGTCAGCGGTCCGGCCGCCGAGCGTGATCCCGATCAGCGAGCCCACGCCGTACAGGGCAAGGACGCCGGGAATCGCCCCGGCTGGCAGCCCGGTGTCGTCGGTGAGCAGGGGAGCGAGGTAGCTGAACACGACCAGGATCGCGGCCGTGACCAGCGCGGTCGTCGCGTACGACAGCCACAGCCGCGGGTTGGCCATCGCGCGGAACTCGGTGTCGAGGCGCGGCGTGCTGTCCGGCTCGGGGCGCCCGGCAGGAATGGTCCGTACAACGCCGATCATGGCCAGCGACGACATCAGTGCGACGGCCCAGAACGCCGCGCGCCAGCCGAGGTGCTGACCGATCACCGTGCCGGCCGGGAGACCGATGATGGTCGCGATGGTGAGTCCGCCGGTGACCACGCTCATCGCTTTCGCGCGGCTGCCGGACGGCACCAGGCCGACCGCGGCGACGGCGGCGACCGCCCAGAACCCGGCGTACACGAACGCTCCGACGATGCGGGTCGCGAGCAGGACGCCGTAGTTCGGGGTGAGGGCGCCGGCGACGTGGGCGAGCGCGAAGATCGCGAGGAAGACCAGCAGCGTCGTACGGCGTGGCCAGCGCAGGGTGACCACGGCGAGCACCGGGGCGCCGACGAGCATGCCGACGGCGAAGGCCGAGATCAGCAGGCCGGCCTGGGGGATCGAGACCTCGAGGTCGGTGGCCATCTCGGGCAGCAGGCCCGCGAGCATCAGCTCCGACGTGCCCTGGGCGAAGATCGCCAACCCGATGATGTAGACGGCCAACGGCACAGCAAGTCCTCCTCCTGGACGTTCGGGCGGACGGGCCCGGCGAACGGTCGGGGGACAGCACACAGCGGTGCGGTTGACTTCAGGCCCCCACCCAATCGCACACAGCGACCTACGAGTTGCACATAGTTACACAGAATCGGCTTCCGTCGCGCCCTGCAGTCCGCGATGTGGCGAACGTAACGCTTACGTCGTGTTTGGGATCCTCTCGTCCGGCATGGACAGTTCTTGTCCGGTGCCCCGGCAGAAACGCGGTTCCGGCAGGTGGGGTTTGGCCGGATCGGGCATGGTTGGTGCATGAGTTACCCGAGCCCAGCGCGCCGGCCGAAGCCGGCGGTGGACGCCACCCGGATCGGCGGCGGGATCAAGCTGCTCATCGCGCTCGTCGGCCTGATGTGGGTCAGCGAGATCGTCGACACCGCGCTGAACGGCGCACTGGACCGCTACGGCATCGTCGCCCGCGACCCCGAGGGTCTGATCGGCATCGTGACGGCGCCGTTCCTGCATCTCGGTTTCGGCCACCTGATCTCGAACACGCTGCCGCTGATCACCTTGGGCGCGCTGATCGCGATCTCCGGCGCGATCCGGCTGCTGTCGGTCACCGCGATCGTGACGGTGATCGGCGGGATCGGGACGTGGCTGATCTCGCCGCCGAACACGGTGACGATCGGCGCGAGCGGCGTGGTCTTCGGGTACGCCGCGTACCTGATCGCCCGGGGCATCTTCAACCGGCGGATCGGTCAGGTGCTGATCGGCGTGGTCGTCGTACTCGTGTGGGGGAGTGCGCTGCTGGGTGGCCTGCTGCCGCAGGACGGCATCTCGTGGCAGGGTCACCTGTTCGGCGCTGTGGCCGGCGTACTGGCGGCCTGGTTCCTCACCGACGACCGGCGTCAGGTCAGCTGAGCGTCCCGAGGTCGGTGTTGGCGCCACAGACGACAACGACAACGCGTTCGTCGGCTGCAGGCTTGTAGGCGCCTGAGGTCAGCGCTGCGTACGCCGTCGCCGCGCCGTGCTCGGTCGCCAGGCGGTACTCGCGCCAGAGCTCCTGCCTTGCCGCGATGATCGCGGACTCATCGACGAGGACCGACTCGATGTTCTGCTGCGTCGCGACCTCGTAGGCGATCTCACCGATGCGTCGGGCACCGAGCGAGTCCGCGGCGACTCCACCGACCTGTACGTCGACCGGCCCGCCCGCATCGAGGGCCCGCGAGAGCGTCGGCGCCAGCTCCGGCTCGACCGCGACGACCTGCGCCCGATCACCGATTGCCGTCGCGATCCCCGCGATCAGCCCGCCGCCACCCACGGCCACGAACACCGTGTCGAACCCGTCGATCTGCTCGAGCAGCTCCAGCCCGAGCGTCCCCTGCCCGGCGACCACCTCCGGCTGGTCGTAGGCGTGCGCGAACAACGCCCCCGACTCCTCGGCGGCGACAACGGCCGCCGCGTAGGCCTCGGCGTACTCCGATCCGACGTGCACGACGTCCGCGTCGAGCGTCTTCAGCCGTGCAACCTTTGCGGCGGGAGCGCTCTCCGGCACGAAGATCCGCGCCGGCACACCCAACTCCCGCGCGGCGTAAGCGACCGCGAGCCCGGCGTTGCCGCCCGAGGCCGTGACCGCGCCGACGCCGGTCAGCGACCCGTCCTCCTTCGCCGCGAGCAGCCGGTTGAACATGCCGCGCGGCTTGAACGACCCGACGTGTTGCAGCAACTCCAGCTTGAACGTCACCGTCTCCGACACCCGCAGCACCGGCGTACGCCGTACTCGACCGTCGATCCGGACCGCTGCCTGCTCGACCTGCTCACGCGTCACTGTCACGCCTCCACCTAACCACGCACGCCGACAGGGCTGTTGCCGCCCGCACCGATGGGTAAGACTGCGGATGACTGCAAGGAGGCACGATGGGTGCGTACGACGAGAGCTACCGCCGCAGCCTGACGGATCCGGAAGGGTTCTGGCTGGAGGCGGCCGAGGCGATCAGCTGGACCCGACCGCCGACCCGCGCGCTCGACGACTCGGCCGCACCGATCTACCGCTGGTTCCCCGACGGGGAGCTCAACACGGCGTACAACGCTCTCGACCGGCACGTCGAAGCCGGTCACGGTGAACGCACCGCGCTGGTCTACGACTCCCCGGTCACCGACTCGAAACGCACCTACACGTACGCCGAACTGCGCGACGAGGTCGCGACCTTCGCCGGCGCGCTGCGGTCGCTCGGGGTCGGCAAGGGCGACCGGGTGATCGTGTACCTGCCGATGATCCCCGAGGCTGTCATCACGATGCTCGCCTGCGCGCGGCTCGGCGCGGTCCACTCGGTCGTGTTCGGCGGTTTCGCGCCGCGCGAGCTGGCGGCCCGGATCGACGACGCGACGCCGAAGGTGATCGTCGCCGCGTCCTGCGGGATCGAACCGAACCGGGTCGTCGAGTACCTGCCGATCATCTCCGAGGCGCTCGCGCTGTCGGCCCATCAGCCGGAGCGGACAGTCGTCGTCCAGCGCGAGATCGCGCCCGGGAAACTCGGAGAGCGCGATCTCGACTGGAACGTGCTGGTCGCGGACGCCGAGCCGGCCGATCCAGTGCCGGTCGCCGCGACCGATCCGCTCTACGTGCTCTACACCTCCGGTACGACGGGCAAGCCCAAGGGCGTCGTCCGGGACAACGGCGGGCACGCGGTCGCGCTGGCCTGGTCGATGAGCGCCGTGTACGACATCGGGCCGGGCGACGTCTGGTGGACCGCCTCGGACGTCGGCTGGGTGGTCGGCCACTCGTTCATCGTCTACGCGCCGCTGCTGGTCGGCGCGACCACGATCCTGTACGAGGGCAAGCCGGTCGGTACGCCGGACGCCGGCGCGTTCTGGCGGGTCATCTCACAGCACCACGCGAAGGCTCTCTTCACGGCACCGACCGCGCTCCGGGCGATCAAGAAGGTCGACCCGAACGGCGAGGAGCTGACCCGGTACGACCTTCGCGGCAGCTTCCGCGCGCTCTATCTGGCCGGCGAGCGGCTCGATCCGGAGACCTACCACTGGGCGCACGACCAGCTCGGCGTACCGGTCGTCGACCACTGGTGGCAGACCGAGACGGGCTGGCCGATCGTCGCGAACCCGCGCGGCCTCGAAGCGATGCCGGCCAAGCCGGGCTCGGCGACCGTGCCGCTGCCGGGGTGGGACGTGCGGATCCTCGACGCCGACGGCTCGCGGCTGCCGGCCGGTGAGGAGGGCTCGATCGCGATCAAGCTGCCGCTGCCGCCGGGTGCGTTGCCGACGCTGTGGGGCGACGACGATCGCTACATCGACAACTACCTGAGCACGTTCGACGGGTTCTACCTCACCGGCGATTCGGGCTACATCGACGCCGACGGGTACGTGTTCGTGATGGGCCGGACCGACGACGTCATCAACGTCGCCGGTCATCGCCTGTCGACGGGCAGCATGGAGGCCGTCCTCGCTGCGCATCCGGCGGTCGCCGAGTGCGCGGTCATCGGGGTGTACGACGCGGTGAAGGGTCAGCTCCCGCGCGGGTTGGTCGTGCTCAAGTCCGGTGCGGAGATCACCGAGGAGGTGCTGCGCGAGGAGCTCGTGGCCGCCGTACGGCGTGAGATCGGTCCGGTGGCGGCCTTCCGTGACGTGTCGATCGTCGAGGCGCTGCCGAAGACCCGCTCGGGCAAGATCCTGCGCAAGACGATGCGCAACATCGCCGACGGGCGACCGGACGCGATCCCGTCGACGATCGAGGACGCCACGGTGATCGAGGCGCTGCGCCCGATTCTCAGAACGCCGTGAGCGGCTCGGCCTTGTACGCCTGACGCAGCAGGTCGAGGAACTCCGACGCCTCGGAGAACTCGACCGAACCGATCCTGCTGACCGAGATCCCCGGGGACCAGGAGTTCATGACCACGGCACCGGTGAACGGAGGCGAGCCCACCCCGGTGGCCGACGGTGCGCTGTCGACGCCGCGTCCCGGCGCTTTGCCCCGAAGGGTGTCGAGGGTGAGCTCCGCGGTCCGCTGCGGCACCTCCAAGTGCCGGCGGACGATCGCCATCGTCGTCCCCGTCAGGATCTCGGCCTGAGGCCACACGACGTGGGTGCCGTCCCAGAACGCGAGGTTCCAGATCGTGCCCTCGGTCAGGTGACCTTGCCGATCGACGAAGGCGGCGTCGTCGTACCCCGCCGCGATCGCCTGCCGCAGCGCATACGTCTTCGCAGGCTCGCCGACGTGCTTCAGCCGCGGCAGGAAGCGCTCGTGCTCGAACGTCGTCAACGCCAACGGACCATCGGGACCCGATGACGGCGGACCGGTACGGACAAGCAGTTCCAGCTTCGCGCTCGCCGCGGTGAACTCACCTTTGGGGGAGAAGACCGTGGCCATCAGCGACGCGTCCTCCGGCCCGGCCGCAACCGCCGTACGCAGCTGATCGCGGACGAGATCGTCAGGGAGCGCGTTCCCGTACAGCTCCAGCGACGCTGTGCGGAGCCGGTCGAGGTGGAGGTCGAGGCCGCGGGCCCGTCGGCCGCGGACCTGCATGGCGGTGAAGTGGGCGTACCCGGCGAAGGCGAGCGGCGCGAGATCGTCGGCCGGTCGGCCGTTACGGTGGACGACGTACGAAGTCATACCGCGACGCTAAACGTTGACACTGGTTGCAAGGTCAAGGGAGGAACGCCAGGTGCTGATCGGCGAGCTCGCGCAACGCACCGGTGTGAACCCGCGCCTGCTCCGGTACTACGAGGCGCAGGGCCTGCTCACCGCGGAGCGCGGCGGCAACGGCTATCGCCGGTACGCCGACGACTCCGAACTGACCGTCCGCAAGATCCGCATCTTGCTCGACGCCGGCCTGACCACCGAGGTGATCAAGCACGTCCTGCCCTGCGCCCGCGAGATCCGCGACAACGAGACCGTCTTCGACTGGTGTCAGAGCCTGCGCGATCTCCTCGACCACGAGCTCGCCACTCTCGACGGCCGGCTCGACAGCATGCAGCGCACCCGCGACACCCTGGCCGCCTATCTGGGCCAGTCCTCTTGACCCTCACGTGACGTGAGGCCGCATAGTCGCTGCATGGACGAACACCTCACGGTGGGACGCGTGGCCGAGCTGGCGGGCGTGAGTGTCCGCACGCTGCACCATTACGACGAGATCGGCCTCGTCCGGCCGTCCGCGCGGACCGCGGCCGGCTACCGGGCCTACTCGGCGAGCGACGTCGAGCGGCTGCGCGAGGTGCTCGTCTACCGGCGGCTGGGCATCGGGCTGCGCGAGATCGCGGACCTGGTGAACGACCCGGCCATGGACACGGTCGCTCACCTCGAGCGGCTGCACGGCCTGCTGCTGGAGCAGCGGGACCGGGCGGCGGCGCTGGTGACGGCGATCGACACCGAGCTGAAGGAGCGGGCGATGGGGATCAAGGCGACACCGGAGGCGCAGCTCAAGGTCTTCGGGGCGCAGCTGTACGAGGCGATCGGGTCCGCGTACCCGGCGACCCGGCGTACTGATCCTCGGATCGCCGCGACGATCTGGGACGCGCTCGGAGACGCTCGGACGGTGCTGAACGTCGGGGCCGGCTCGGGCTCGTACGAGCCGACGGACCGGGACGTGACCGCGGTCGAGCCTTCCGCGGTCATGCGGGCGCAGCGGCCTGCGGGTGCGGCGCCCTGCGTGGATGCGAGTGCAGAGAGGCTGCCGTTCGAGGACCAGTCGTTCGACGCCGCGATGGCTGTCAGCACGCTGCATCACTGGCACGACCCGATCGCCGGGTTGCGGGAGATGCGGCGGGTGGCTCGGCGGGTGGTGGTGTTCACGCACGACGCGAGTGACCCCGGGTGGCGGCATCGGTTCTGGCTCACGCGCGACTACCTGCCGGAGATCGCGGCTCTGACCGCCGGGCGGCCCTCGGTGGATCAGCTGACGAGCGCGATCGGCGCGCGGATGGAGCCGGTGCTGATCCCGTGGGACTGCGCCGACGGCTTCTTCGAGGCGTACTGGCGTCGGCCCGAGGCCTACTTGGACGAGCGGGTACGCCGGGCGGTGTCGGTCTGGACGCGCGTCGGACCGGATGCCGAGCAGCGGACGGTCAGCAGCCTGCGTGCTGACCTGTCGTCGGGCCGGTGGGCTGAGCGCAACAGCGAACTGGTCGCCCTCGACGCAGCGGAGCTCGGGCTGCGGCTGCTCGTGGCCTAGAGCGAGGCGAGGAAGTCGGTGACCAGCGGGCTCGCCGTACGGCGGAACTCGTGGAAGTACGCGTGCCTCGCCCCCGGGAGCAGCTCCGCTCGGGCGTTCGGGATGCGGTCGGCGAGGACCTGCGCGTTGGCCGCGGGACTGAAGATGTCGTCGGTCCCGTGCAGGATCAGTGTCGGCGCCTGGATCGTGTCGAGGCCGTCCCAGGCGTCGTGGTTGTTGCTGGCGACCAGGTGCCGGCCTTTGGCGTACGCCGGCATGGTCGGGTCACCGAGGACCGGGTACGGCCCTGGGTTCTGGGCGACCCACTCCGGGGTGTACATCAGGTCGATCAGCACCGCGTCCCGCTCCGCCTGATCCCGGACCGAGAGCGCTCTCCGGATCTCCTGGCTCCGCTCGAACCCGTGGGACCGCCCTGGCGACGTACAGCCCAGAACCAGCCCATGCACCCGGTCCGGGTGCATGATCGCGAGCCACTGCGCGACCCGCCCGCCCATCGACGTCCCGTACACGTCGACCTGATCCAGTCCGAGAGCGTCCAGTACGGCGACAGTGTCCTCCGCGAAACCCGGCGTGCTGTAGACCGCGTCCGGCTTGTCGCTCTCGCCCGTACCGCGGTAGTCGAGCGTGATCGTCGTACGGGCGAAGTCGGCGCGGACCGGGTCCCACCAGTGATGGTTGTTGGACTGCCCGGCGAGCAGCAGCAGCGCCGGTCCGTTGCCCGAGGCGCCTTCCTGCACCTGGTACGCGATCCGGCACCCGTCGACAGCTTCCGCGAACATGGCAACAGTCTGCCTCGCTGGGGTGAAGGGTTAGGCTCGAGGTATGCGAGTCGTCATAGCGGGTGGACACGGACAGATCGCGTTGCGCTTGACCAAGCTCCTCGCCGGTGGCGGGCACCAGGTCGTCGGCCTGGTCCGCAACCCGGCGCACGAGGCGGACGTCGCCGCGGCCGGCGGTGAGATCGCGCTGCTGGATCTCGAGCAGGCCGACGTGGACGCCGTCGCGAAGGTGCTGAGCGGCGCGGACGTCGCGATCTTCGCGGCCGGCGCCGGAGCGGGCAGCGGGAACGCGCGCAAGGACACCGTCGACCGCGGTGCGGCCGCGCTGTTCGCCGAGGCCTCCGAGCGGGCCGGCGTACGGCGGCACGTGCAGGTCAGCTCGATGGGCGCGGACAAGTTCGCCGAGATGGACCCCGACGAAGGTTTCACGATCTACCTGAAGGCCAAGGCAGCCGCCGAGGACGACCTGCGGGCGCGCGATCTCGACTGGACCGTCCTGCGTCCCGGTCACCTCACCGACGACCCCGGGACGGATCGCGTGCAGCTCGCGGACCACACCGGGTACGGCGAGGTCACCCGCGACGACGTGGCCGCCGTACTGGCCGGCCTCTGCGAGACCCCGGCCTCGATCGGCCGGACCCTCGAGCTGATCGCCGGCGAGACCTCCGTCGCCGACGCGCTGCACCAGCTCTGAACCCGTCGCCGGCGGTACCCCCGCCGCCGGCGCACCTCTGACGTTGCCGTTGGCAACAGATTGCGACTGTCCCGATGGGCGACGACACCCTCCGGCAGATCCACTTCGAGCGGACCGCCACCGGCAAGTACCTCGTGCACAACCAGCGCGGCGGTACGCTGGCGGTCGGCTCGAGCGGCCCGGACGACACCGACTTCTCCCCGGTCGAGCTGCTCCTCGCCGCAATCGGCGCCTGCTCGGCGTCCGACGTCGACTACGTCACCGGCCGGCGCGCCGAGCCGAGCGAGTTCCGCGCGGTGGTCAGCGGCGACAAGATCCGCGACCCCGAGGAGGGCAACCGCCTCGAGAACCTCAAGGTCGAGTTCACCATCACCTTCCCCGACGGCGAAGACGGCGACAAGGCCCGCGTCGCACTCCCACGCGCGGTCAAGATGTCCCACGACCGCCTCTGCACAGTCAGCCGCACAGTCGAGCTAGGCACCCCGATCGCCGTCGACCTGAACAACGGAGAACTGACGATCACCCCAGATGCTCGTCCAGCTGATCCATCGTCCGACTGAACGCACTCTCCAGATCCACGTCGTACGCGTCGGCCAGCACGAGCACCGACCACAGGCAGTCGGCCA
This sequence comes from Kribbella endophytica, assembly GCF_054781295.1. Classification (NCBI taxonomy): domain Bacteria; kingdom Bacillati; phylum Actinomycetota; class Actinomycetes; order Propionibacteriales; family Kribbellaceae; genus Kribbella; species Kribbella endophytica. The sequence goes on along the minus strand of NZ_BAAGUR010000004.1, from coordinate 130,541 downwards.
GTTCGTGCGCGAACGCCTCGTCCAGGTCGTCGCGAGGGCGCACCCCCTCCTTGCCCTGGACGAGCTTCGCGAGATCCCCGACGTCGCCGAGGAACCCGAGCATCAGCTCCTCCCGGGTCCACTCCCGCCCGTAGCGCGCGGTCTCCATCGCGGCGTACTTGGTCCGCACCTCACGGGCGCGCGTCACCAGCTCCGAGAACTCCATCCACGGACGCTACCGCCGAGGAGTGCCTGCGGAGCCTGCCCGCCGATGGCCGCCGCTACGCGAGGAGGCGTTCCCGGTCAGCGGTGCATCGTGTGGCGTTGCAAGTGCCAGCCCGCCGTGCGAGTAGCTCGAAGGACCTCTGCGACTGTTCGGACCTTGCGTGGCGTCATCCACGACTGCGACGGCTTGTGGAGCGCCCAGCCTGATCCGAGTGTCACCGCGGCGTGTTGCACTGCGCGATCGGCTCCTCGCCACACCAGCAGGGTCCCCGGTACGCCGTCCCGCCCGCCGTGCGTAGTGGACTCATCCAGCCAGTGATCGAACGGCTCGCGCTGCATCCACTCCGACTCGGCGCCCTCGATCCCGGCCGCGGCCATCACCGTGCCGAAGCAGTTCGGCCCGCTGCCCTCCGGGAACGTCCCCGCCAACTCGCGAGCCCGGGGGAGCAGCGCCTCGGCCCCACGCCACACGCCCACCGGCACCTCGCGATGCCGGCTGACCCCGATGTCCTCGCTCACCAACCGCGGCAGCACGTCGACCGGATGACGCAGCAACGACTTCCACCACACGAACCGATGGCCGTCCGCCTGCTCCCGGATCTCGTCCCCGAGCACTCCACGCCACGCCCGTACCGTCGGCACAGCCCCGCGCTCGTGCACAACCTGTGCCCGGACCAACCCCGCCCGCACCTTCTTCGGGTACGCCGAGAACGCGCTCTCCGACAACCACGAGCACCGCAGCCGCCCGTCCACGGCGTACGAAAGGTACGTGTCGCGCAACTGCCGATCCGGCTCCTCGTCCGACAGTGGCAGCTCCCACTCGGCGGCCTGCCGCGCCGTCACGTAGAACGGCTGACGCTCCGGCGCCAGCCAGTCCACCCAGCGCTGGAGCAGCTCGTCGGAGAGCGCGATCCCGGCGACGTCGGTCACGACAGCTCCGGCGGACTCATCGGCCCGCGGTACGGCTGGGTCTCGGTGTAGACCAGGTTCGTCGTCGTCGACCCGAACTCGGTGAGCTCGTTCACCAGCTGCTCCAGATGCGCCATCGACCCGGCCGTGACCTTCAGCAGGTAGCAGTCGTCACCCGTGGTCCGCAGGCACTCCAGGATCTCGCTCCGCTCCTTCAGCAGCTGGTGCAGCGGCGCGTGCTTGTTGCCGGGGTACTTCAGCCGGATCACCGCCAGTACGGCGTACCCGGTCTTCGGCAGATCGATCCTCGCGCCGTACCCGCTGATCACACCGGTCGTCTCGAGCCGCTTCACCCGCTCGGTCGTCGCCGAGGCACTGAGATTCACCCGCCGGCCCAGCTCGGTCAGCGGCATCCTGCCGTCCCGCTGCAGCTCTCCGAGGATGGCCCAGTCGGTCGCATCGAGATCCACGGTCATCGCGCCAACATACCGGGGGATCCACGGCCGGGCAGCCGGTTTTCCGGGAGGAATCCGTTCAGAAGCACCCCTTGCCCTGGATAGCCTGGTGGGCATGCAACTCGGTGTGAACGTCCCCAACTTCGGCCCCGGCGCGACCCCGGACCGGCTGCTCGCCTGGGCCCGGACCGTCGAAGGGCTCGGCTACGACCTGCTCCTGACGTCCGACCACGTCGCGATCACCTCGGACGTCGCCGAGCAGTACCCGGCGCCGTTCTACGAGCCGTTCACCCTGCTGTCTTGGCTCGCAGGCCAGACCGGCTCGATCAAGCTCGGCACCACCGTGCTGATCGCGCCGTACCGGCATCCGCTCCTGGTCGCGCGGATGGCCGCAAACCTGCACCAGCTCAGCGGCGGCCGGTTCGTGCTCGGCGTCGGCGTCGGCTGGGCGGCCCAGGAGTTCGAGGCCCTCGGCCTCGACTACCGCCGCCGCGGGCGGGAGACCGACGAGCTGCTCGACGCGCTCACCACCGCTTGGCAGGACACCGACGACTACGGCAGCAACGACATCCCGGTCTGGGTCGGCGGTACGACGGACGCCGGCCTGCGCCGCTCGATCCGGTACGGCGCCTCGTGGCACCCGCTGCGCCAGACGATGGGCTGGTACCGCGACGGCGCTGCCAGATTGCGTACGACGGCCGACGAGCTCGGCAAGCCCGACCCCGGCTTCGCGCCGCGGATCGTGCTGAACCTGACCGGCACCCCGCGGCCCGACGAGACGCGGCTGGCCGGTGAGGGCTCGATCGACCAGATCCTCGGCGATCTCGACGAGCTGCGGCTGCTCGGCGCGCACACCGTCGTACTGGACCCTTTCGTCGGCGATCCTGCCGAGACCGAACACCCCGAGATCGCCTGGCAGGCCCTGGCGACCGTGCAGGCAGGAATGGAGAAACAGTGACCCCCGACGAACTGCTCCGGCGCGCGATCGCGCTCTCTGCGGCCGCGATCGAGAGCGGCAACCCGCCGTTCGGATCGTTGCTGGCCGATGCTGACGGCAACGTCCTGGCCGAGGACCACAACACCTCGGTCACCGACAACGACATCACCGCCCACCCCGAGCTGAAGCTCGCGCTCTGGGCGTCGCGGAACCTGACGCCGGAGGCCGCGGCGAGCACGACGATGTACACGAGCTGCCAGCCGTGCGGGATGTGCGGCGGCGCGCTCGAACGCTCCGGGCTCGGTCGCGTCGTCTACGCGATGACCGGCGCGCAGGTGAACGCGCTGAAGCCGGGCGGCGGGTTCCTGCCGGTGCCGGCCGAGGGTCCGGCGCTGCCGGACGAGGCGAGCGCGGTTGCGGCGGCGTACTACAAGAGCTGAACGCGGAAGGTGGGGCCCAGCACGAAGCTGAGCCCCACCAAAGGTCCCTCAGATCACTTGGTGGGCCCGAGGCAGAGCGTGTAGCCGTTCGAGCCGCGCTTCTCGGTGTAGGTCACCGTCGCGTCCTGGTACAGGTCGCAGGTGCTGGAGACCGACGAGCTGACCCGGCCGAGCACCTCGTACTCGGCCTCGGCCGAGCTGCAGTCGACGACCTTCACGTCCGGGTCGCTGGCCGTGCCCGCGTTCTGCACGCAGTCGCCGACCTTCGCCTCGGACGACGTCGTGGTGGTCAGGTTGCCGATCACGATCGCGGCGATCACCAGGATCGGCAGCAGCAGCCCGAGGATCTCCGGCCGCTTGAACAGCGGCTTGCCCGGGTTCATCGGCCGGCCCGGAGCGCCCGGCATCGGCTCGGGCAGCGCCTGGAACTTCTTCGACGGGCCGATGTTCGACAGCATCGTGAACGGGTTGATGATCGCCGACCCGATGCCCCACCAGCCCTGCCACATGCTCTTCGCGGTCATGTCGCGCACGCTCGCGGTGCCGCAGGTCTTGCAGAACGGGCCTTCGAGCTTGAGGAAGCGCATCAGGATGATGAGCCCCATGTGCCCCCGCACGGTCGCCTGCACGGCCGGGACCGATCCGCAGAAGCGGCACTGCAGCCCACCCACCGGCGGCATGTTCGGCTGGAACTGCGGCTGCCCCTGGTCGAACTGCTGCCCCTGGTCGAACTGCTGGCCCTGGTCGAAGTGCTGGCCCTGCGGCGGCTGCCCGTACGGCGCCTGGTGCGGCGGCGGGCCCTGGTACTCGTGCGGCTGCCCGGTGAACTGACCCGGCATCGGCTGGCCCGGCGGGACCGTGCCCGGCTGGGGCTGGCCCGGCTGACCGGCGTAGTTCGGGAACTGCTCCTGCGGCGGGGGACCGTAGCCACCGGGCTGACCGGCGTACGGGTTCTGGGGCGGTTGCGGGGGAGTCGTGGTCACGAATACATCCTGTTGCTCGCTCGGGACAGTTCTGGGACAGATGGACCTTACTCACCACTGACGGTCAACACCGCCCCCGCGGTTCCATCAGTTACGAAACCTTTTCCCCAGCTCCACCACCGGTCACCGCCCAGCTCCGAACCGTGTCCGCTCAGCCGTCGTACCGACTCACCAGCTCCGCGCCCAGCCGCGCCAGCTCCGCCTGCACCGACTCAGGCTCCAGCACCTCGATCGATCCACCCCAGCCGGCCAGGTGCTGCGCGATCATCAACGGCGTCGGCGCGGTGATTCGCGTCCGCACCCACCCGTCCTCAGGGGCGCCGAGCACCTCGCAGTGCCGCCCGAGCCGGTCCTGCATCACCCACAGGTGCCGCTCCTGGACCAGTACGGTCGCCGCGAGCAGCGACCGGTTGAGCTCCATCTCCTCGACCACCTTCGCCCACGCCGCCGACAGGTCGAAGTCGTCCGGCCGCTCCGCGGGCTCCTCGGTGACCGTTGCCTCCAGCACCCGATCGACGCGGAACGTCCGCTGCCCCTTGTCCGTCCCGGCGATCAGGTACCAGACGTCGTCCTTGTCGATCAGCCCCAGCGGCGACACCAGCCGCTCCGACGGCGCAGCACCCCTGCGTCCGCCGTACACGAGTCGCACCTTCAGCCGCCGTACGACGGCATGCTGCAGATCGTTGACCAGCACCGGCCGGGCCTTGTCGTTCTCGCCCCACCCGGCCGGATCGATCACCACCGCCTCGGCGGCTGCCTCCGCGTCGCCGCGGAAGGTCTCCGGGAGAGCGCGCACCAGCTTCCGCAGCGCGGCCTTCGCATCGGGCGCGATCGCGGCCGCCGGCCCGACCAGCAGGAACAACGCCTGCGCCTCGGTCGCGGTCAGCCCACTCAGGTCCGTGCGCGATCCGCCCAGCAGCGACCAGCCGCCGTTGCGGCCGCGCTCCGGGTAGACCGGGATCCCCGCGGTCGAGAGCGCTTCCAGATCGCGGCGTGCGGTCGCCACGGAGATCTCCAGCTCCGAAGCCAGCTCGGCAGCCGTCACCCGGCCCCGGGCCTGCATCAGCAACAGGGTCGCCACCAGTCGATCAGCGCGCATACCTGCCAGTGTCGCAGGCTAAGTGCTCAACGGGTGAGCACTTTCATTTGGCAGGCAGCACCCGGACGTCGACCGCCGGCAGATGCTTCCACCAGTGGTCGTAGCGCCGGTAGACCCGCGGATCGCGCTCTCCCACCATCGCGAACATGTCCCGCGCCTCACCCTTCAGCGCCTTCCACACTCCCGCCGGCAGCTTCCGGAACGCCGTCGCCTCGATCCCGTCCTCGACCGGCCGCCACACCCCGGCGACGTACCCGTCGACGAGCAGCGTCGGCAGCAGGTCGCCGTTGGTCCGCGTGATCACCTGCTTGTACTCCGCCGGCACGACCCGCGCGCGGTCGTCGTACGCGAGCAGCACGCTGTCCCACATCGCCATCAGCCGCGGCGGCACCGGCAGGTCCTCGTCGGGCCGCGCTCCACCCGGTACGTCGTACAAGACCTGGCCGTCCGGCCCTTCGAGCTCCTCCAGGTCGAGTGCCGCGACGGCCGCCTTCACCCGGCCGCGCGAGATCTTGACGAACTGCGCGATGTCGGGCATCGACGCCGGCCCGAAGCCCTCCAGGTACCGCCGGGTGAACACCTCGAGCCCACGCTCCGGATCAACCGGTACGCCGGGCGCCGCGATGAACGCCGGCCGATGCCCGAACGACCACGGCCCACCGGTCGGCGCGTGCAGCAGCGGCGCGACCGCCCGCATCGCCCACCACAACTCCGTCGCGCCCATGCCGAGCCGCTTGTCCAGCCACGCCTCGAAGTCCTGGCCGCTGCGAGGCTCCGACGCGTACTCCGCCAGCTCGACCGCGAGCGCGTGCGCCTCGGCGCTGGTCAGCCCGCCGGCCTTGAACGCCGCCTCGAACCGGGTCCCGGCCATCATCGGCATGATCGCGGCCCGGAAGTCGAGGTGCTCGTCGGTGTGCACGGCGTGCAGCGTGCCGCGCATCAGCGTCGCCTTCACCACGATCCCGGCCGCGAACGCCGCGTCCAGCTCGTGCGGGTCGAAGCCGACGACGCGGTTGAACAGGCCGACGTACGGCGACGCCGGGTGCTGCGCCTGGACCGCCACCATCCGCCGTACGGCGTCGGCCACCGCGATCGGCTCCCGCTCCACCAGCATCTGCCGCACCATGGACGCCCTGTTCAACGCCCGCGCCGTCATCCTCATCCGCAGATTCCACCACGAGCGCCGGGCCGTGAGGAGTGTCGCGGCTTGACCCTGACGCGACGTCAGGCTGAACCGTGGTCGGCATGAACTACATCAGCCCAGTCCCCATGCCCGGCCCCGACGCCGTCGCGCCGGAGATCTACCGCACCATCTACCCGATGCCGATGTTCACCATCGTGCCGACCGAGGACCTGGAGGCCTCGAAGGACTTCTGGATCCGCGGGCTCGGGTTCATCGACTTGTTCAGCATGCCCGGTCAGGTCACGCACCTACGCCGATGGGCGTTCCAGGATGTGCTGCTCGTGCACGGCGAGGCACCGGCGGAAGCGCCCGGTATCGCGACGAGCTTCTCGTGCGTCCTGAGCCAGATCGACGAGATCGCCGGGCGCTGCGAGGAACTGGTGCCGGGGTGCACGATCGGGCCGGAGATCAAGCTGTGGAACTCGCTCGAGCTGACCGTGATCACGCCCGAGAACTCGCGCGTCGTGATGACGGCCGCCCGGCCGCACGACGAGCAGAGCCTGGAAAATCTGCGCGCGATGGGCATCGGCGTACCAGACTGACCCCATGACGGACAGCCTCACCATCGGGGGAGCGGCGTCGCTGGTCGGGATCAGCGTGCGCACGCTGCACCACTGGGACGCGATCGGCCTGGTCGTGCCGAGCGGGCGGACGACGGCGGGGTACCGCGTCTACTCCGACGCCGACGTCGCCCGCATCCACCGCGTGCTCGTGTACCGGGAACTCGGGATCGCGCTCTCCGACATCGCTGCTGTCCTCGACGACCCCTCGGTCGATCCGCAGGAGCACCTGCGCCGCCAGCGCGCCGAACTGACCGAGCAGCTCGACCGCCTTCAGGGGATGCTGAAGGCGGTCGACCGCCTGCTCGATGCCGGTGGCAAGGGAATCCAGCTCACCCCCGAGCAGCAGTCCGAGATCTTCGGCGCCTCCTGGCGCACCGAGTGGGTCGACGAAGCCGAGCAACGCTGGTCGGGCACGCCACAGTGGAGCCAGTACGCCGAACGCGCGGCCACCCGCACGCCTGCCGACTGGCGCGACCTCACCGCCGAGGTCGAAGCGTTCAACACCGACCTGGCCACGGCCTTCCGCGCCGGCACCGAGCCCGGCTCGCCCGACGCGAACACCCTGGCCGAACGCCACCGAGCGAGCATCGCCGAGCACTTCGACTGCACCCACGCCATGCAGGTCTGCATGGCCCGAACCTTCACCCCCGAGTACTACGACCACCTCGCCCCGGGCCTGACCGCCTACCTCCAAGCCGTCGTCAACGCCAACGCTGCCGCCCACGGCATCAACCCGGAGACCGCCCGATGGAAATGACCCTGCTCACCCGAGCCACCGCCGACTTCATCACCCGCGCCGAGGCCGTCCCCCTGCCCGCCTGGACCAACGACACGCCCTGCGGCATCCCCGTCGAAGAGGTCCTGGATCACGTTGTCGCAGGCAACATCTTCGCCACCCGCCTCCTGGCCGGAGCCTCCGCCGCGGAAGCGACCGCCGACCTCGACACCCCACCGGCCGATCTCCTCGAAGCCGTCCGTACGACGTGCGCCTCGCAACTGGAGGCCTTTGCCGGCGCCGACCGGTCCCGTCTGCTGCACCACCCGAGCCGCGACATCGGCTACCCGACCTTCGTCCGCTTCCGCCTCGGCGAACTGGTCATCCACGGCTGGGACCTCACCGTCGGCGCCGACCAAGGCCGCGCCCTCGACCCCTCCCTGACCGAAGGCCTCTGGACACTGGTCGAACCCCACGTGGACGAGATGCGAGAGATGGGCACGTACGGCGCAGGTGCTGTTGGCACCCCCACGACGATCGAAGCCCGTCTCCTAGACGCCTACGGCCGCGCATGACCACCACCCGCCAGCAGGAGTTGCTGGGGGAGTGGCTCCCGGGAGCCGAACTCGTCAAGGACCTCAGCTGGGGCCTCGTCGGCACCACCGTCCTCCTCCTGCAGCACAACACCACCCGCTACATCGCCAAGGCCGGCGACGACGCCGACACCAACATCGCCCGCGAACTCCGCGCCCACCGCGAGTGGCTCACCCCCTGGACGTCCCGCGGCCTGGCACCCCAACTCGCGTTCGCGGACGCCGACGCGAAGCTCCTGGTCACGCACTACCTCCCGGGCGACCTGGTGGAAGGCACACCCCGCGAGCGCAGCCCCGAGACCTACCACCAAGCCGGCGTACTGCTGGCCCAACTCCACGAGCAGTTCACCGTCGAAGACAACGACTTCGAGGCGACCGAGAACCAGAAGTCACTCGCCTGGCTGGCAGGCCCCCACCGGATCGCGCCGGACGTGGTGACCCGGCTCCGCAACGAAATCACCGCCTGGCCAACGCCGCCCAGCACCCTGGTCCCCACCCACGGCGACTGGCAGCCCCGCAACTGGCTCATCCACGAGGGCACAGTCAGCGTGATCGACTTCGGCCGCGCCGAGCTCAGACCCGCCTGGGGCGACTTCGGCCGCCTAGCCGCCCAGCAGTTCCGCCAAGACCCCGCGCTCGAAGCAGCCTTCCTCAACGGCTACGGCACCGACCCCCGCGACCCCGCCACCTGGCGCCGCAACCGCATCCGCGAAGCCATCGGCACCACCTGCTGGGCCTACCGAGTTCGCAGCGAAGACTACGAATTACAAGGCCACCGCATGATCGCGGAGGTCCTCACCACCGACTGACCTGCCGGGCTCGGTCAGTTGCCGCTCGTCAGGTGGTCGGTGATGCGGTAGGCGTTCGCGTACACCGTGAGGACTGGATTCACGCCCCCGTTGGTCACGTGGAGGGACGCGTCGCAGATGCGCAGGTTGTCGTGGCCCCACACCCGCCCCCACGGATCGGTGACCGAGGTCGCCGGATCGTCGCCGATGCGGCAGGTGCCCGCCTGATGCTGTCCACCGCTCGGCCCATGACGATCACCCCGCGCTCCCGGTACGACGATCTCCGCGCCGGCCGCCCGTAGCCAGTCGGCCGCTCGTGCGGTCAGGAAGTCCCAGGCTCGCAGGTCCTCCGCGTGCGCCCCACCCGCGAGCTTCACCACCGGTACGCCGAACCGATCCCGCATCGTCCGATCGACAGTCACCCGTGACTCGCGGCTCGTCATCTCCTGGATCGGACCCGCCAGTCGCACCATCCGCCCCGGCAGGTCGCGCATCCCGGCCTTCGCCGCGGCGCCGTGCAGCGGGATCAACCCAGCCGCGGTCAGATAGCCGTACGTGTTGGACGGCGTCGGCACGAACTCGTTCGCGATGATCCCGCCACCCACCACCCCCTCGTTGCCGAACCGGTAGTCCGCGGTCGCGATCGAAGCGCCCGGACCGATCAGCTCCTCGACCACGTCCCCGAAGATCCCGAGCGCTCCGCCGTACCGATGTCCCTGCAGATGCCGGCCGACCTGATCCGCGTTGTTGCCGATCCCGTCCGGCTCCCGCGAAGACGTGCTGTTCAGCAGCAACCGCGCCGTCTCGATCGCCCCCGCCGCCAGGACCACCTCGGAAGCGGCGATCTCACAGCGCCACACGACCCCGTCACGCTCGCCGACCACCGCGACGCCGGTGACGCGGCCGGTCGAGTCGACCAGCAACCGCTCCACCGTCGCGTGCAGCATGATCGAGCAGCGACCGGTCGCGAAGGCCCGCTGCAGCACGGTGTTGTGGCTGCCGTTCTTGGCGTCCACCTGGCACGCGAACGCGATGCACATCGCGCACTGCGTACACGCCGGCCGACCTTGGTACGCCGTGGAGTTCACCAGCAACGGCACGGCCAGCGTCGACATGCCCATCCGGCGAGCGCCATTTGCGAGCCGGTCGGCAGCGATCCCGGCCGGCAACGGCTTCATCGGGTACGGACGCGACCGAGGCCCGGCGAAGCTGCCGTCGTGGTCGTCACCGCTGACGCCGATCTCCCACTCGGCCCGTGCGTAGTACGGCTCCAACTCGTCGTACCCGAACGGCCAATCGGCCAGCGCACTGCCGTCCGGTACGCCGTATCTGCTCGCCATCCGGAAGTCGTCCGGCGCGAACCGCCACGCCTGCGCGCCGTACACGCGCGTCCCGCCTCCGGCCGTCGTCGCGTTGCCGTTCCACGCGGGATCACCCGGCCGCTGAACCGACCGCTGCCCGCCGAGCTCCACAACCCGCGGCGAACCCGCGGGCGGACCGGTCACCGGGTCGAGATCGATCGGAGCGCGAGCACTGCGCAGGTGATCCGTCGCGAGTGCATCCGTGTCCGGCCAACCGCCCGCCTCGATCACCAGCACGTTGCGATCCGCGGCGGCGAGCCCGGCGGCGGCGACACCACCACCGGCTCCCGAGCCGACGACGATCGCGTCGTACCGGATGGCCACCGTCCCGGGGTCGACGACGTTGCGCGCGACCGGCTGCTCGACCTCAGGCCGCTCACCCGCCCACGGCCGCCAGCCGATCATCGACCACGACACCGCGGCGTCGTTGCCGCCGTTGCCCGGATCCGCGTAGAAGCCCGCGTTGACGACCTTGGCGAACCACTCGTACGACGCGTCGCCGGCCAGGGTGTCGAGCACCTCGACCCGCTGCGCACCGGAGAGCTGCTCGAACGGCGCCTGAAAGAGCGCGAGCGCGGCGGCCTCGATCGCGTCCAGCGCAGCCTGCACAGGCGAAGCCCAGTCAGGTCGCTCGGCCAGCAGCCGATCGAGGTACCGCAGGCCACCCGCGGCGACCCCGGAAGGGAAGTCGTCGGCGGGGATGATCGTGTCGACCGCTGCTTCCAGCAGGACGGGGTTCATCGGAGCGTCAGCCGGCCACGACCCGGAACTCGTTGCCGTCGGGATCGGTGAGCGCATATCCGCCCTCCACGTCGCCGCGCGGAGTGGCTCCGAGGGCGATCAGCTGAGCGGCCGCGTCGACGAAGCTCAGGCCGGCCGGGGGAGCGAGGTCCAGGTGCAGCCGGTTCCGGCCGAGCTTCTCGTTGACCGGAGGACCACCCCACGAGATCTTCGAGCCGCCCTGCGGCGACTGGATCGCGGTCTCCTCGTCCTGGTCCCAGACCAGCGGCCAGTCCAGCGCCTTGCTCCAGAAGTAGCCGACCGCCTGCGACCCGTCGCTCGACAGCGCGCCGATGGCCGCCGTGTTCGCCAGGAAGTTGTTGGTCGCCTCGATCACGCAGAACTCGTTGCCCTCGGGATCGTCGAGCACAACGTGCGGCTCGTCGAACTCCGGGCCGACATCGTGGTACGTCGCGCCGAGCTCGAGCGCGCGAGCCACCGTCGCCTGCTGCTCCGCTTCCGTCGCGCTGGTCAGGTCGAAGTGCATCTGGTTCGGTCCCCACTTCTCGTTGGGGACCGGGAGGAAGCGCAGCGGGAACCCCAGTTCGTCCGACGGCAGCAGCACCTTGCCGCCACTCGGATCGTCGGCGACCTCCAGCCGCAGCACCCCAGCCCAGAATCGCGCGAGCAGCTCAGGATCGTTCGCGTCGATGCACAGCGCCCGCAGCCGAGTCGTCATCCCGCCACGCTAGGCCGCCCACGAACCCACCCGCAACGCGATTAGTTCCGCGGTACGTCGTACAGCAGGTGCGTCACCCCGGAGCCTTGAGCGACCAGCGACGGCCCGCTCCCACCGTCCGGCAGCCCGACATAACCGTGAGCCGACACCGCGGCGTACATGATCGTTTTTCCCATCACCCGACTACAGGAACCGACCCGGCCGCCCGCATCAGCTCGAGCCGCCCCTCAGTCCCAGTTTGGTGAGCTGCTCGAGTGCGTCTGCGGCGGCGTCGGCCGGCGGCAGGGACTCGGCTTCGGCTTGCAACGCCTGCGCCGCTGACCGATAGGACGGCACCGTCAGCACGTCGTCGACTGCTGCGGCAGCTTCGGCGGGGGAGACCGTCAGCGGATCCAGCGCCCGGCCGACGCCGAGCGCCTCACAACGATCCGCGTTCCACGGCTGGTCGGCGCCCATCGGCAGCAGCACGAGCGGAACGCCGCAAGCGAGCGCGGACACCACCGTCCCCGAACCAGCGTGCGACACCACCGCGGCGGCCCGGGGGAGCAGCGCACGCTGCGGCACGAACCGCTCGACCAGCACGTTGTCGGCTCGCTCACCCAGCTCGGCCGGATCGACCTCGCGGCCGACTGTCACGACCACGTTCGCGTCCAGGCTCTCCAGACCCGCCAGCACCCGAGTGAACAGATCGCCCGACTCCTGATGGAACACCGTGCCCAGCGTGAAGTAGACCAGCGGCCGCCCAGCGCGATCAGCGAGCCACGCGTCGAGAGCAGGCTCGTCCGGCAGTTCGCGGTCTTCGAGTACGTCGGGCCGGATGCAGAGCGCCCCCGCCGGCAACGGCACCCCACGGAACGACGGCATCACCGGCGCAATGGTGAGCAGGTCATCGGCCCCCGGCGCCAGACCGAGCTCAGCGCGCAGCGCGTCGAGCGGTTCGTCCACCAGCCCCGGCGCGATCATCCCGCCCGCGGCCAGCACAGTCACCGACGCATGCGGGACACCCAGCCGCTGCGCGGCCACACCAGCGCCGAAGTCGACCTCGTCATGCACCACGACGTCGGGCCCGAACTCAGCACCGACGCTCACGATCCTCGGCGCCCGCTCCCGAGCGACCCGCCCCGCAAAACCGTCTCGAATCACCCTGCTCTCGGCGCCACGATCCGTCGCGACCAACGGACCGCGGTACGACGCCGAACTCAGCGTCGTACCGCCACTGTCGACCGCGGCGAATCCAGCTGCACGAACCGTGTCCAGCATCGCCGGCTGACACGTGAACAGCACCTCGTGCCCGCGGACGGCGAGCGCCCGAGCGATCGGCAGGAGCGGAAGGGCGTGACCGTTGCCGCCCGTGAAGGAGAAGAGTGCGCGCATCGTCAGCCGTTGAACAGCTTCCACTGACCTTCGGACACGACCTCGACCACACCATCGACCACCTTGATCGCCGTGTCGTCGTCGATCGCGTACGTCGGCGCGGGGATCCCGGACGCCCACTTCTCGATGTTCGCCAAGGTGGTGTCCTCCATGTCCGGGTGGTTCAGGTGCGGGTACAGCGTGAAGTCCACCAGCCCCAGCGACTTCTCGGCCGCCAGCGCCATCTCGTGCCCGTCCGGCACGAACTGCAGGTCGAACTCCGCATCACAGTTGTACGGCGTCAGCGCGATCGCGCCCGCACTCACCCCGACGTACACACAATCCAGCGACGGCAGGAGATCGGCCAGCCCCGACTGACGCAGCCAGTACGTCAGGTAGAGCACGTCGCCGCCCCAGACGAGCAGGGCATCGGCCTCGCGGACCATCGGCACCCAGTTCTCCTCCCGGATGGTCGGCAGGGCGGTGAGTTCCAGGACGCCCATCGACTTCCACCCGAGGTCGACCACGCGGTTGGCCCTGCTCCCGGTCATCGCGTTCCACGCGCTCCCGGCGCCGCCTGCGAACGGATAGACCCCGGTCGGTACGAACAGCGCGCTCGACTCCGCGATCGGCTTGCCGAGCAGCTCGACGAGTGCGTCGGAGATGCTCGGGTTGGTGATCCCCGACGACGTGAGAAGAAGTTTCATGCCGGCTCCTCAGACTGACTGGTCGAGTTCGCAGCCTCTCACGGTCAGCCCTTCCACTCGCGTCGGAGCAGCCCGTACACCCACGAGTCGGAGACGACGCCGTTCACGATGCAGTCCTCGCGCAGCGTCCCCTCGAGCACGAACCCGAGCTTCTCCAGCACCCGGCCGGACCCGCGGTTGCGGGTGTCGGCCTCCGCCTGGACGCGGTTCAGGTCCAGGTTGTCGAACGCCCACCCGAGCAAGGCGCCGCCGGCCTCCGTCGCGTACCCGTGTCCCCAGGACTCCTCGGTGTAGACGTACCCCATCGACGCGCTGCGGAGGTCCGGATTGAACTCGCTCACCTTGCACCAGCCGATGAACGCGCCGTCGGAGAGCCGCTCGACCGCCAGCCGCGCCCCGGTGCCGTCGACCTCCAACTGCCGGCACGCGGCGATGAACCGCTCGGCGCGCGCGGGTTCGGCCCACGGCGGTGAGTCCCAGTACTGCAGGACCGAGGCATCGCTGTGCAGCGCGAAGAGATCGTCCGCGTCGTTGTCGTCGAAGGGACGCAGGCGAAGCCGATCGGTGTGCAGCGTGGGGGAGGGGAGTGCCATGGGCCAACCCAAACACCTGACCGGACCAGCCGCAACGGGCTTTCGCGACCTCTGGGTGTTCTAAGGTGCACGGCAAACTCTGACGCTGGGGGATCGCCGTGAAAGCTGACCACTACGACACGTTCGCCGAGAGCTACGCGCGGGAGAACGAGACCAGTCTGTTCAACGCGTACTACGACCGACCCGCGATGGTCCAACTCGCCGGGGACGTTGCCGGACGCAACATTCTGGACGCCGGGTGTGCCGCCGGTGCGCTGTCGGCCGCGCTGCGCGAACGAGGCGCACGGATCACCGCCTTCGACTCGAGCCAGGGGATGGTCGCCCTGGCGCAGGAGCGGCTCGGCCCGGACACCAAGGTGGTGCAGGCCGACCTCGCCGAGCCGTTGCCGTTCGGCACGGGGGAGTTCGACGACGTCGTGGCCTCGCTGGTGCTGCACTACCTCGAGGACTGGTCGGGACCGCTGGCCGAGCTGCACCGGGTGCTGAAGCCGGGTGGCCGGCTGATCCTCTCGGTGAACCACCCGATCATCCGCGAAGTGGTCTACCCGCAGGACGACTACTTCGTGACTTCGCCGTACACGGAGGAGTACACCTTCGACGGCCACGCCGCGTCGCTGACCTTCTACCACCGGCCGCTGCACGCGATGTCCGACGCGTTCAGCCAAGCCGGCTTCGCGATCTCGACGATCAGCGAGCCGCCGTTCTCGCCCGACGTACCGCGCGAGCTTTTGCCGCCGGACCTGGGGGAGCGGACGTCGTTCCTGTGCTTCCTCTTCTTCGTGCTGGAGGCGAAGCCGGTCAGCTGAGCAGCGTTTCGAGGTCCGGAAGCCGAGCGAACAGCTCGGGGAGACCTCGTACGCCGTTGCGCACCGCCTCGTGCGACAGCTCGAGCTCGGGGCCGGTGCTCGACTCGGTGTCGGCGAGGCAGCGGAGGATGTTCCACCGCGTGTGGCCCAGCCAGCCGCCGATCAGGTAGACGAACCAGCTGGGACCCGGCGGCGGAAGCGTTCCGCCGCCGGCGACGTACCCGTCGAGAACCTGGTGGAAGATCGCGGGCTCGACGTGGTCGAAGCCAGATCCCTTTGCCAGACTCAGCGCGGTCGAACCAAGCTCACCGGACAGGTCGAGCAGCCCCGACAGTTCCCAGTCGAGCACGACCGGCCGGCCGTTGCGAGCGAGCAGGTTCCACGGCTGGATGTCTTTGTGGGTCAGTACGACGGGACCGGGGCGTTCGCAGGTGTCGACGAAGTGGGCGATCTCGAGGAACGTCTTGGCGTTCGAGGCGAGTTCCTCGGCCCACGGTTGTCCGGCCGACTTCTTGGCGAGCTCGGGCCAGTCCTGTGCCGGCGGCTCGTCGGTGGATCCGTGGGGCCAGGCGACATCGAGCGCGTGGAGGCGCGCGAGGATCTCGCCGACCTCGAACGCGTACGCCGGCGACACCGGCTCTTCGGGCACGTTGTCTGCGTCGACCCAGCGGTGGACGAGCGTGTGGTCGTCGTACGAGATCGGCTCGGGCATCGGGATCCCGGCGGCGAAGGCGGCTTGCTCGAACTCGAACACGCTTTCGACGTGGTAAGTCCAGCGACGGTCGGCGAGATTCAGTTCTTTGACCGCGAACGAGCCCAGGTCGGTGTCGAGCCGGTACATCCGGTTGGCGTAGCCGCCGTGCACGCGGACCATCGGACCGGTCGGGGTGCCGAGGTGGGAGAGGGTCACAGCGCCTGCTCCAGTCTACTAGTTGACATAATGTCCATTATCGGCGCAATACGACGATGCTCGGATGGAGGCCTGCCAGGCTCAGATTGTGCACTGTTCGGGTGTTCCAGGCCGGATGGTTCGTGAGTGTTGCGACCTGATGCTGGTTGACGATGGCGACGACCGAGTCGGCGTCCTGCCAGTTGTTCAGGTATGGCGTCAGGTCGCCGATGGTCAGCCGGACGTCCCACGGCGGATTCGTGAGGATTCTGTCAGCGGCGATCTGCGGGCACTGGGCATCGCCGAGTTGCCACTGGATGCTCTGGGCGTTTCTCTGAGAAGCCTCGGCATGGTCGATACCGACGTACTGAGCGCTCGGTTCGAGCTGCTGCGCTTCGATGAGAATCGTCCCGGCGCCGCAGAATGGATCCAGGACAACTTGGCCCGGTTCGATGCCGGCCATGTGGGCCATAGCAGCGGCGACTGGTGGATGCAGGCTGCCTGGGACGGTGTGCTGTCGCCAGCGGCGTCTGTGGAGCGGCGCTGGGAAAGGCCGGACGCCGACGTGGACCGAATCGCCGTCGAGGACGACCCGCCAGTCGATCCGGCGTTCTGGTGGCGTGCTCGTACGGCGTGAGTGATAACGCGAACCGGTTTGTCCGGCGATGACAGCGCCTACGAGGTCTTCGACGTCGTACCGGTTGTAGGTGCGTTTCCCGACGTACGACGCGCTGACGGCGAACGGTTCGCAGTGCGGCAACGGGACGATGAGCTGCCTCCGGAGTTGTTTGGTCAGCGCATTCAGGGCGGCCTTTGTGTGCCCTGGATCGTTGACGCTGGCGCCGATCAGAAACAGGTCGTCGGCGAGTTTTGGTGGTTCGCTCACGATGGATTCTTTGGCGTCGAATGACCGAATCCCGCCTCGCTAGCCGCGGGCGGCATGCCTCGAACTGGCCGGCGGAGAGCTAGCCCAGTCGGAAGAAACTGTACATACGAGCGATCCTGTCACAGCTGGACCGGAGAGCGCCTCGTATTTTCAGACGGTCCCCCAGGGGGTGGAACCCACCCCTTCCGACCGCGTTCTGTCATGCATAATCACCATTATGCAGCAAATGTAGTTGCTGGAAGCAACTGTGTGAATGCGTGCGAGTTCTGCTGCCGAGATCTTCGTCGGCTGCACCGGCGCCCTTCGTTCTCGCGGAGTCCGTGGTTCTTCGCCCGCGCGACCTACGCCTTTGCTGGTCGACGTGCGAGAGCGTTGGCGCCCTTTGTCAAGGCCCTCCTCCCCTACCCTGATTCCCACGGCCTGGCCGCCCGCATGAAGTACGTTGAGCAGAAATCGCCGCAGCATTCGGAGGAACCGCGATGGACACGTCCGCATACCTGAACGCCGTCGTCGCCCAGACGGGCACGTTCGCCGACTGGGTGGACGGCAAGGACGCGACAACGCCCGTGCCGACCTGTCCGGAGTGGACGCTGGCCGACCTCGTCGACCACGTCGGCGGGACGCACCGGATGGTGACGATGCTCGTCGCCGAACAGCTGACCGACCCGAGCGCGGCGTTCGCCGCCTACGTGCCGGCGCCGTCCGACTCGAGTCAGTGGGGTGCGTGGCTGAACGGCACGGCGGCCGAGGCCAAGCGGGCGTACGACGCGGCCGGCGACGACGTCCCCGTGTGGGATCCGAACGGCGGTGTCGCGGGTGGTCCGTACTGGGCGCGTCGATTGTTCGGTGAAGCCTGCGTGCACCGGGCGGATGCGGCCGCGACGGTCGGCGCGTCGTACGAACTGCCGCCGGAGCATGCGGTGGAGGCGATCGAGGACTGGCTGGCCACGATGACCTCCCCGACGTACTGGGCCAGCAAGTCGCGCTATGCCAAGGCGATGAGTGGGACCGGTCAGACGCTGCACCTCCACGCGACCGACGCGCCTGGCGAGTGGGTCGCGCGGCTTGAGCCGGACAAGGTCGTGCTGGAACACGGCCACGAGAAGGCCGATGTCGCCGTCCGCGGCCCGGCGACCGACCTGATGCTCGTGCTGAGCCGGCGGCGTCCGCTGGAGGAGACTCCCACGCTGGAGATCCACGGCGATCGGGCGCTGTTCGAGCACTGGATCGAGCAGATGAACTGGACCACCGAGATCGAGTAATAGTTGCTCTGGGCAACGGCTGGAAGAACTGTCGGTGGTGCCCGGTAGGAATGGGTGCCATGAAGGTGCTCGAAGCTCAGGCCGCGTTCTTCGCCGCGCGGCGGCCGCGCAAGGACTCGCCCCACACGACCGACGCGTACCGTCGCGACCTGGCCGGCATCACAGCGCTGCTGACCGACGACCCTGAAAACCTCGAGGTCGACGAGCTGACGGCACCTGCACTGCGTACGGCGTTCGGAGCGTTCGCCGACGACCACGCGAAGAGCTCGGTGCTGCGCGCGTGGTCGACGTGGAACCAGTTCCTCACCTTCTGCGTGTCCGACGGCCTGCTCGCGGGCAATCCGATGGGCGCGGTGGCGCGACCGAAGACCCCTCCCCTGTCCCCCAAGCCGCTGCGCGGTGAGGACACTCCCGATAGGCTGCTGAAGTCCGCCGCCGACGGCGACCGCCGAGCGCGGGACCCGTGGCCGGAGCGCGACCTGCTGGTGATCGCTCTCGGCCTGGTCGCCGGACTCCGCTCGGCCGAGATGCGCACGCTGACGACGGACTCGCTCGCCGGCCGACCGGGTGAGATGCGCCTGCACGTCCACGGCAAGGGCAGCCGCGACCGTTCGATCCCGGTCGAGCCGATCATGGAACGCATCATCGAGGCGTACGCCGGCTCCTGCGAACGCCGCTTCCCGAGCCGCCGCATCACCCGCAACACCAAGCTCCTGCTCGACCGCACCGGCGACCCCATCGGTCGGGGCGGCCTGGAGTACCTGGTCAAGTCCTGCTACCGCTGGGCCGGCCTCCACGACCGAGTCCCCGTAGGCGCCAACCTCCACGCCCTCCGCCACACCTTCGCCACCCGCCTGGCCGAAGACGGCGCCACCGCCTCCGAAATCATGGCCCTCCTGGGCCACGCCAGCCTGGCCACCAGCCAGAACTACATCGAAGCCACCGGCCGAGAACGCCGAGCCGCCACCGCCAGCAACCGCACCTACCAAACCCTCGACAAGGTCCTCGACCCGTAAACAGCAGGCAGAATGCAGGGCGACCACGGACCGCGAACGAGGGAGACGACGTGTACAACCGCCTGCTGATCAAGCTGTCCGGAGCGGCCATCGCCGGAGAGGCCGAGTTCGGGTTCAGCAGCGACCGGTTGACGTATCTGGCAACCGAGGTGCTGGCGGCGCATGCGACCGGCGTACAGGTTGCTGTGGTGGTCGGTTGAGCTACCAGGAGGTGATCGATCGGGAGTTGCGGGTGATGGATCAGTCGGCGTTCATCCTGGCGCGGGATCATCGGTTGCCGCTGCACGTGTTCGACATCGACGCGCCGGGGGCTGCGACGGCGATCTGTCGTGGGGAGCGGGTCGGGACGTTGGTCAGCTGAACCGTCCTGGCGGTGGTCAGAGGTCCTCGGGTGACGGGAGTGGCTTCTTGCGCTCGTTCTGGACCTGGATCTCGAGGTGGGACTCGGCCGCGGTCGGGCGCCACATCTCGTCGAAGGGGCCCATCATCGAGCCGCTGATCCCGTGCCGGCGCGCTCGTGCGGCTGCCCACGCGAGCAGTGCGAGGAACGCGCCAACGATCGCCAGGGCAGCGAACAGCATCCAGATTCCGTTGATCGCGACCACCTCCTGAGGTGAGAACGGCGGAGGTCTCCCTGTCGTTCCAGCACGCCGCGGAGCGACTGCCCTTCAGCTGAGGCGGTGGAGGTCGTCGGTGATGCGGTCGAGGTGGGCCTGGAACCAGTCGCCGCCGGCTTCTAGTTCTGCTTGGCAGACGATGGCTGACCAGAGGGCTCGGTAGAGGGCGAAGGTTCGGTCGACGTCGGGGGTCAGAGCAACGCCGTAGGCGGTTAGTACGGCGGTTGTCGGAGCGGGGCCGGCGATGGAGAAGCGGGCGAGGTCGAAGAGGGGGTCGCCGTACAAGGCGTCGCCCCAGTCGATGATGGCGGTGAGGGTGTCGTTGGCGGCGTAGACGTGGCGGGGGTGGAGGTCGCCGTGGAGGAGGGCGGGGTGCTTGGGCTCCAGGACGATGTTGGCGACCAGGTCTGCCAGACGGGCGCGGTGGGTCTCGGGGAGCAGGCCGGCGTCGACGAGGGTTTGCAGGGAAGTGACCTGGTTGGTCAACCAGGCTTTCCAGGTCGGGAGAAGCGGGGCGCTGAGGAGGCCGAAGCCGTTGCCTTGGACCTGGTGGAGTTTGGCGAGGGCGTGGCCGAGGCTCGTGAGCACGGCGGTGTTGGAGGGCTCGATGGGTGCGCCGGGGACTGCGCGCTGGATCAAGTACTGCGGGGTGCTGGCAACTACTTGTGGGGCGGGGACGCCGGCGGTGGTGGCGAGGGCGCAGGCTTTCGCCTCGGCGGGCATGCCTGGGCCGGACTTGTAGTAGTACGTCTCCCCCGCGACCGTGCGGACCCGGAAGGTCTCGTTGCCGAAGAAGCCCTGGACGGGCTCGAGGGACTCGACGGCTCCGACGTGTGGTTGCAGGTCAATCAAGTGGGCGCCTCCGGGCGAGTAGGTAGACGTACGTGTGCGGGTCGTCCTCGTCTGCCGGCCGTACGCCGCGGTAGACCGTGGTGAAGCCGGCGGCGGTGACCCGCGCTTCCATCTCGTCGGCGGGGAGCCAGTAGCCGTCGTACTCGACACCGAGGCCGGCGGCGCGGCCGCCGCGGCGGACTTTACCGTCGCCGGGCTTGAAACCTGTCACGAAATATCCGCCCGGTCGGACCACGCGCGCGAGCTCGGCGAAGGCGGGGTCCCGGTCGGCCGGCGCGAGGAAGATCAGCGAGAACCAGCAGACGACGCCCGCCAGCGACGCGTCCTCGAACGGGAGTTTCCGGAGGTCGCCGACCTCGAAGGTGAAGTCCGGGTAGTCGCGCCGGGCGAGCTCGATCATGCGCGGCGACAGGTCGACGCCGTGGGGTGTCAGTCCACGTGAAGCCAGGTACGGCGCAAGGCGGCCGGTCCCGCAGCCGATGTCCCCGACCACGGCGGTCGGATCACCGCCGCGAGCGTGGTCCGAGCCGGGTCTCTTCGAGCGGATTCCCGAAGACACGGTCAGCTCACTGAAGAGGTCCAGCACCGATCGCTCGATCGGCATCCGCTCGAGCGCGCCGTCGAGTGTTTCGGCGTACCAGTCGGCCAGTGCGTCGTGGGCGGATCTCAGCTCGTCGGTCTTGGCGTCCATGGCGGGAACCGTAGCGGCGAGCGCCGACAAAACCTGTTGCCCGCCCGAGCACAGGTTTGCTGTACTCAGGACGACCTGTCCCGCAGAGAAGGAGCGCCGAGAGATGCGACCTCGTTTCATGTCCACCTCGTTCTGCC
This sequence comes from Kribbella endophytica, assembly GCF_054781295.1. Lineage (NCBI taxonomy): Bacteria > Bacillati > Actinomycetota > Actinomycetes > Propionibacteriales > Kribbellaceae > Kribbella > Kribbella endophytica. The sequence goes on along the minus strand of NZ_BAAGUR010000004.1, from coordinate 109,043 downwards.
TCCCCACCTGCACAAGGGACATGAAGCTGCGTGAAAACACTGAACTTGGGAATTCTGGCGCATGTAGACGCCGGTAAGACCAGCCTGACCGAGCGGCTGCTGTACGCCGCCGGGGTCATCGACGCGGTCGGTAGCGTCGACGACGGCAGTACCCAGACCGACTCGCTCGCGCTCGAGCGGCAGCGCGGGATCACGATCAAGTCGGCCGTGGTCTCGTTCGCGCTCGGCGACGTGACCGTGAACCTGATCGACACTCCCGGTCACCCGGACTTCATCGCCGAGGTGGAACGGGTGCTCGGCGTGCTCGACGGCGCCGTGCTGGTGGTGTCGGCGGTCGAGGGCGTGCAGGCGCAGACGCGGATCCTGATGCGGACGCTGCAGCGGCTGCGGATCCCGACGCTGATCTTCGTCAACAAGATCGACCGGGCGGGTGCGCGGTACGACTCGCTGCTGGAGGATCTGGCGGCGAAGCTCTCGCCGGACGTCGTCGCGATGGGCACGACCGATGAACTCGGTACGGCGCGTGCGGGCTTCACGCCGTACGGGCCGGGCAATGCGGGGTTCGCGTTGAGCCTGGTGGATCTGCTCGCCGAGCACGACGATCGCTTGCTGGCGACGTACGTCGAGGACGAGAACGCGCTCTCCGACGAGGCGCTTCGTGCCGGCCTGGCCGAGCAGACTCGGCGTGCTCTGGTGCATCCGGTGTACTTCGGGTCGGCGATCACGGGCGCCGGGACCGAGCCGTTGATCGCGGGGATCCGGGAGCTGCTGCCGGCACCGGTCGGCGACAAGGAAGCGCCGGTGACGGGGTCAGTGTTCAAGGTCGAGCGCGGTCCGGCGGGCGAGAAGGTCGCGTACGTGCGGATGTTCAGCGGTGAGCTGCGCACGCGGGACCGGCTGCGGTTCCGCGGTGATCAGGAGGCGAAGGTGACGGCGATCAGCGTCTTCGACGCCGGTACGACGGCCACCCGCGCGAGCGTCGCGGCCGGGCAGATCGGCAAGCTCTGGGGTCTCAGCGAGGTCCGCATCGGCGACGAGATCACCACCAGCCCTCTGGATGGTTGCGAGAAGCGTCGGGAGAGCGCGTTCTTCGCTCCCCCGACGCTGGAGACCGTCGTGCTGCCGGCCAAAACCTCCGATCGCGGGAACCTGCAGAGCGCGCTCTCCCAGCTCGCCGAGCAGGATCCCTTGATCAACCTCCGGCAGGACGACGTACGCCAAGAAACGAGTGTGTCGCTGTACGGCGAGGTGCAGAAGGAGGTCATCCAGACCACTCTCGCCACGGAGTACGGCCTGGACGTCAGCTTCCGCGAGACCACCACGATCCACATCGAGCGGATCGACGGCCCGGGTGCAGCGGTCGAGTTCAACAAGGTCGACCCGAACCCGTTCCTGGCGACCATCGGTCTGCGCGTCGAGCCGGCGCCAACCGGTGCGGGCGTCTCGTTCGCGCTGGAGGTCGAGCTCGGGTCGATGCCGTACGCGTTCATCAAGGCCGTGGAGGAGACGGTCCGCGAGACGCTGCAGCAGGGACTGTGCGGCTGGGAGATCCCGGACGCGCGGGTCGTGATGACGCACTCGGGCTACTCGGCGCGGCAGAGCCACGCGCACGCCGTGTTCGACAAGAGCATGTCGAGCACGGCCGGGGACTTCCGGTTACTGACGCCGCTCGTCCTGACGACCGCACTACGCCAAGCCGGTACGACGGTGCACGAGCCGATGCATCGGTTCCAGCTGGAGATCCCGACCGACACCGTCCGTGGGGTGCTGGGCGTGCTCGCCAAGCTGCGCGCGATCCCACGGGTTCCGGCGCTCGACACCGGTACGTCGGTGCTGGAGGGCGAGATCCCGGCGGCCGCGGTCTACCAGTTGGAGCAGCAGCTTCCCGCGCTCACCCGCGGCGAAGGAGTGCTGGAGTCGGCGTTCGAGAGGTACCAGCCGGTGACCGGTGCGGTCCCGCGCAGGGAGCGCACCGATCACGACCCGCTGAATCGAAGGGAGTACCTGCTCCACGTACTCCGACGCGTCTAGTCCGGGGCACGGCGGTCATCGAGCTCAGCCGCCCAGTGCGCGGCGGACGACGTCGCCGAGCTCGGCGATCTGCCGCTGCGACACCTCGGCGGAAAGGATCGCGTGCGATCCGTGGAACGTCCCGGGCCACTGGTGAACCTCGACGGAGACCCCCGACTGCAGCAGGCGCACTGCGTAGGTGAGGTCCTCGTCGCGGTTCGGGCAGAACTCGGCCGAGGCGATGTACGCCGGTGGCAGGCCGGACAGCTCGGTGGCTCGCGCAGGTGCGGCGTACGGCGTCGCGGTGGCGCCGCCCAGGTAGTGGCCCCAGGCCGAGGTGCACCTGGCGCGGTTGAACCACGGGGTGTCGGTGAAGTTCCGGGCCGACCAGGTCTCCTGCCGGTCGTCGAGGCTCGGCTGGTTGAGCAGCTGGAACCGGATCGCCGGCCCCTGCTCGTCGCGGGCCCGGAGCGCGACCCCGGCCGCGATCCCGGCGCCGGCGCTGTGGCCGCCGACGGCGATCCGTCCTGGGTCGATGCCCAGCTCGGCGGCGTGCTCGGCCGTCCAGTTCAGTACGGCGTACGCGTCGTCGAACGCGGCCGGGAACGGGTTCTCTGGTGCGAGGCGGTAGCCCACCGAGATCACCACGGCACCGGAGCCGGCGGCCATCCGGGAGGCCCACGGGTCCTCGGTGTCGACGGTGCCCATCACCCAGCCGCCGCCGTGCAGCCAGATGACGGCACCCCGCGCGCCACGCGGCGAGTAGATCCGCACCGGCACATCCGGATCGGCGGGCGAGGCGGCGGGGACCAGGCGGTCCTCGACTGTCATCTCCGACGTGTCGGCCGACGGCACCGAGGCCGACAGCCTGGCCAGGTTCTCGCGGGCGACCACCGGCTCGGCCAGGTCGTTCGGTGGGAAGAGGGTGAGGAACGCTTCGAGTTCAGGGTCCATGCGGACCATCCTGGGCGATCCCGCCGCCCGGATCACCCGACAGCTGTCGCGCGGTTGAGGCCGGTTCCGCGCCACTCGGCGCGTCTATCCTGCTGAGATGGAGGCATTGATCCAGCGGTTGTCGCACCTGGACACCGAGGTCGAGGGTGCGCTGCGCGTCGTGATGTTCTACGACACGTTGATCCGGCGCCGGGTGGATCTGCCGGCGCTGGCCCGAGCCTCCGCCGGTCTGGCCGAGTGCGTCGCCGGGTTCCGGTTGCGCGGCACCGGCCGAGCGGTCCGGATGGCACCCGACGGCAGGCCGGCGCCCGATCCGGCGCAGGTGCGGTCGACCGAGACGCTGATCACGCTCGACGAGGAGGAGATCGGCACCGTCTGGCTGGAGCGTGCCGAGGCTCCGACCCCGCTCGACGAGGTGCTGCTGGACCGCTTCGCGATCTCGGCCGCGGCGGTCGTCGAGCGCTACGGCCCGGCCAGTACGACGATGGCCGACCCCGCGCTGGTCGAGCTGGTGATCAGCTCCGACAGCGACGACGGGGCCCGGGCCCGGGCGTTGCGGCTGCTGGGGTTCGTCCCGGAGCTGCCGCTGCGCGTGGCCGCCGTACGGGCGCCGGTTCCGCTGGACCAGGTCGGCGGCCTGGTCTGCCCGGGCCGGTTGGTGAAGGCCGCGCAGCTCGCCGACGCGGGCGTCATCTTGGCCACGACACTCGATCCGGCGCTGTTCCCGGCCGGTGTCCGTGCGGGCCTCGGTGCCGCGGAGAGCCCGGCACGCTCATGGCAGGAGGCCCGTACGGCGTTGAGGTTCACCACCGCGCACCAGCCGGTCGTCCACTACGCCGACCTGGGCGCCCTGGCGCTGCTCGCCGAGGTACCGAAGGCCGTTGCCCTGGACAACGTCGATGTCGCCGCGATCGCTCGGGTGGCTCGCACGCGTGAGGATCTGAAGACCCTCGACGCCTACTGCGACACCGGCTCCCTGCGCCGGGCCGCCGACCTCCTGCATCTGCACCACAGCAGCGTCGCGCGCCGCCTCGAACAGATCGGCAGGACGCTCGGGATCGAACTGACCGAGCCGAACGGGCTGACACGCGCGAAGCTCGCGCTCACCACCTGGCGGCTGCTCGACGAGTGATCAGACGAACAGGCAGAACGGGTGGCCGGCCGGGTCGAGCAGGACGCGGACCGAGTCCTGCGGCTGGAACTGCGCGACAACGGCGCCCTGGGCAACGGCATGCTGCGTGGCCTTGTCCAGGTCGTCGACCGCGATGTCGAGATGCTGGCTGGCGTTCTGCGCGCCGGCCTCGGCCGGCCAGCGGGGGCGTCGCCACTGCTCCTCGTACTCGAAGTTCAGTGTCACCTCGCCGGTGCCTTCGGCCGCGCGGATCTGCGCCCAGCCGTCGGCCGCCGGGTGTCCTTCGCGCGGTCCCTCGCTGGTCGTCACCGGTCGCCCGAGCAGCCGCGCGTAGAACTCCGCCAGCGCCCGCGGGTCGGGCGCCATGATGGTCACCGAGGTGACCTGAAGAGTCAGTCCGTCCATTGCCCTGACGCTACCAACGCCGACGGACAGTTCCCGCCGACTCTCAATCGGTGGGCGTCGGCGAGAACCGCTGGACAGAATCCGGCGCGGCCTACTCGGAGCGGGTCAGTAGCACCGAGTGTTGCTGGAAGCCGTGCTTCTCGTAGACGTGGACCGCGGTTTCGTTGGCGGCGTACGCGCTGACCTCGAGCCGGGCGGCGCCCCGCTCGCCTGCCCAGGCGACGAAGGCGTCGATCAGCTTTCCGGCCAGTCCCCCGCCGCGCGCTTCGGGGCGGACGTACATGCTGACCAGCTCGGCGCGCGGTGCGGTCCACATCTCTGAGGCGGGCATGAACTTGCCGATCAGATGGCCGACCACGCTGTCGGTTGTTGCCACGAGCACCAAAGACTCGGGGTCGGCGAGCAGGCCGCTCGCCCACTCTTCGCCGTACGTCGCGGGCCAGTTCTTGTTCCGGAGTGGATCGCGCGTTCCCGCGTCCTCGGCGAACAGCGCGCTGCAGGACGCGACGACGCCGTCGAGGTCCCCCGCGATCGCTGTCCGGACAGTCACTTCGCTCATCGGTGCGGCCTCCTCGGACGGTGAGGAGGCGAGCGTACGGCGTACGGGGTGTCACGCCTTCGGGCCGGTCGGTGTCTTGATGCCGACAACGCAATCGTACGAGGAGAACACCATGGCACTGCGCGTTTCCAAGGCCGAGCTTCCGGCCGAGGTGGTCGAGACCATGACGGAGCAGTTCGGCACGCTGCCCGAGCCGCTGGAGGTGATGTCGCACAATCCGCAGGTCGCGGAGGACACGTTCGGGTGGGGGCAGATGGTGGCCGGCTGGTCGATCGCTGACGAGAGTCTGAAGTCGTTCGCGCACATGGCAGTGGCGTCGCTGATCGGCTGCAGCTGGTGCCTCGACGTCAGCTACTTCCAGGCGCTCAACCAGGAACTCGATCTGGCGAAGGCAAGTCAGGTGCCGCGCTGGCGGGAGTCGGACGTGTTCACGCCGCTGGAACGGGACGTGCTGGAGTACGCCGAGGCGATGACGATGACACCGCCGACCGTCACCGACGAGTTGGTCGCACGGCTGCTCGCCGAGCTCGGTCCCGCCGCGCTGGTCGAGCTCACCAGCGTGATCGGCTTCGCCAACCTGTCGAGCCGCGGCAACACCGCCCTGGGCATCACCTCCCAGGGCTACTCAGAAGCTTGCGAGATCCCACTGGCCGCGCGCCCCGCGGCGGCGGCTGACAGTGCCGTCGTGTCGGCGGGATCGGCCGCATGACCGAGACTCCGGCTGAGGACGATCCGTTCGTCGTTCACCGGAACCTCCTGTTCACCGTGGCGTACGAGCTGCTGGGCTCGGCAGCCGATGCCGAGGACGTGCTGCAGGAGTCGTGGCTGCGGTGGTCCGAGGTCGACCAGTCACAGGTCAGCGAACCGCGGGCCTACCTCGTCCGCACGGTCAGCCGGCAAGCGCTCAACCGACTGCGGACACTCTCTCGCCGCCGCGAGGACTACATCGGCGAGTGGCTGCCTGAACCGCTCCTGACCAGCCCCGACGTCGCCGACGATCTCGAGCTTGCCGAGAGCGTGTCGATCGCGATGCTGACCGTGCTGGAGACGCTTGGGCCGACCGAGCGGGCGGTCTTCGTCCTGCGGGAGGTCTTCGATCTCTCGTACGGCGAGATCGCGGAGGCGACCGGGAAGTCGGCGCCCGCCGTACGGCAGATCGCGAAGCGGGCGCGCGAGCACGTCGCGGCGAAGCGGCCTCGGGTGCCGGTGAGCCGGGACGAGCAGCAGACCGTCGTGGAGCGGTTTCAGCGGGCGCTGCGGACCGGCGAACTGCTGAAGCTGATGGAGGTGATGGCGCCGGACGTCGTTCTCGTCACCGACGGCGGCGGCGTCGTACCGGCCGCGCGGGTGCCGATCCACGGCGCGGAGGTGGTGGCGAAGTTGCTGGCGCGGGTGTCCGAGGTGAGCGCGATCTCGACGGCGCCGCTGTCGCTGAACGGTGCTCCAGCGTTCCGGATCGAGACCGGGGATCGGCGCAGTGCGGTGGTGAGTGTCGAGGTGGTGGACGGGAGGATCACCCAGATCTTCGCGATCGCCAATCCGCACAAGCTCACTCGTCTGGACGAGGCGGCTGAGTTGGTCAGGTAGTGCCGATGACGGTGGTGCCGAAGTCGTCTTCGTCGGTGCTGATCGTGGTCTTGAGGCCGGCGTCGGCGAGGATTTCTGCCGCGAGGGGAGCTTGGTCGGCGCTGGCTTCGGTGAAGAGGTAGCCGCCGGGGGCGAGCCATTCTGAGGCTTCGGCGGCGACTCGGCGGAGGAGGCTGAGGCCGTCGGGGCCGCCGTCGAGGGTTAGGCGGGGTTCGTGCTCGCGGGCCTCGGTGGGGAGGAACTGCACGTCGTTGGTCGGTACGTAGGGGACGTTGGCGAGGAGGATGTCGACGCGTCCGCGGAGGTCGGTGGGGAGGGCGTTGTAGAGGTCGCCTTCGAACACTTGGGCTGTGGGGAGGTTGCGGCGGGCGTTCTGTACGGCGGCGGGGTGGAGGTCGGCGGCGTACAGGCTCACGCTTGGTTTGGCGGCTAGAACAGCGAGGCCGAGAGCGCCGGATCCGCAGCACAGGTCGACCACGACGGCGTCCGCTTTGCATCGCGCGATCGCCTCGTCGACGAGGTGCTCGGTACGGCGGCGTGGGACGAAGACGTCGGGGTCGATCAGCACGCGCACACCGCGGAAGGACGCCCAGCCGACGACCTGTTCGAGCGGCAGGCCGGAGACACGCTCGGCGACCATGCGCTCGACCTCGGCAGGATCAGTTGCGGTGGAGAGGATGAGGTCGGCTTCCTCCTCGGCGAACACGCAGCCGCCAGCACGGAGCGCTGCAATCACCGGACTCGCGTCGGTGGCGGGTACTTGGGAGGTCGCGCCGGTGGCCGGGACTTGCGGGGTGGCCGGGACTTGCGGGGTGGACGGGACTTGCGGGGTGGACGGGACTTGCGGGGTGGGCAACGGGCTACTCCTCCAGTTGTGGGTGGCGTCGGAGTGACTCTGCCAGACGTTGCAAGGCCGGGTTCGGGCTGTCTGGGCTCCAGCAGGCGTGCAGGGTGACCGAGTGGGCGTCGGCCGCGTCGAGTTCGCGGTAGCGGACGCCTTCGACGCCCATCGCCATGATCGAACGTGGGACCAGCGCACACCCCAGCCCGGCGCGGACGAGCGCGAGCATCGTCGGCACCTGGGACGCGAGCTGGCTGACGGCGTACCGGTTCATCCCGATCATCGCCGCGCAGATGTCGTGCAGGTAGCGCGATCCCTCGGGGCTGTAGCCGATGTACTCGTCGGTGACGTCCGCCAGCGACACGGCCGACGACCCGCTTGCGAGCTTGTGATCGGCCGGTACGGCGAGCACGAGGTCCTCGGTGTGCACGAGCAGCGACTCGAACCCGTCCGGGATCGGCGGCCGGACCAGGCCGATGTCGATCTCCAGGTTCGCCAGCGCCTCGTACTGGTCCGGGCTCACCAGCTCCGTCAGCTCGACGCTCACGGCCGGGATCCGCCGGTTCACCATCGCCAGGAAGTCAGCCAGCACGGCGTACGCGCCGATCGCCGTGAACGCGAGCCGCAGCGTCCCGGTCTGCCCCTCGGCCGCCCGCCGAGTCGCCTCGGGCGCGACCTCCAGCAGCGCCAGCACCCGGTGGCTGTGCTCGAGAAACACACCGCCGGCCGCGGTGAGCCGCACTCCCCTGCCGGTCCGGTCGAACAGGTTCACGCCCAGAGAGCGCTCCAGGGCCTGGATCTGCCGGGTCAGTGGCGGCTGGGTCATGTTCAGCTTCTGCGCGGCGCGGCCGAAGTGCTGCTCCTCGGCGACCGCGACGAAGCCGCGGAGTTGCTGCAGTGACAGATCCATGCACCCTCGGTATCGATCGATGCGGAATCGGGCTTGGACGAGCATAACGGAAAGCCCTTACCTTCGGATCAAGTCGACAGGTGAGGAGCCGAAGTGACCAAGCTGGCCGTGGTGATGACGCCGGAACGTGCCGAGGACGTGATCGACCCGCAGACCCGGGAGCTGATCGAGCAGCGGTTCGAGGTGACGTGGGCACCGGACACGAGCCCGGAGACGGTGATCGCGCTGGCCCGTGACGCCGACGCCGTACTGACCAGCTGGGGTACGCCGCACCTGGACAAGTCGATCTGGGCGGACGGCGCCGGCCCGAAGGCGGTCGCGCACGCGGCCGGTTCGGTGAAGAAGCTCGTCGACCCGGTGATCTTCGACCAGGGCGTCGCGGTCTTCACCGCCGGCAGCCGGATCGCGTGGTCGGTCGGCGAGTACTGCCTCGCCTCGATGCTCACGCTCGCGCGCCGACTCCCCCGCTTCGACAGCGCGATCAGGAGCGGCGGCTGGAAGCAGACGGCGTACCGCGGGCACGAGCTGGCCGGCGCGAAGGTCGGCATCCTCGGCGCGAGCTCGACAGCGCGGGCGCTGATCACGTTGCTCAAGCCGTTCGGTTGCGACGTCGTGGTCTACGACCCGTACCTGAGTGACGAGCGCGCGGCCGACCTCGGCGTACGGCGGGCAGAGCTCGAGGAGACGCTGCAGTCGCGCTTCGTCAGCCTGCACGTGCCCGACGTACCGGAGACGAAGGGCCTGGTGACGCGGAAGCTGATCGAGCAGCTGCCCGACGGTGCGGTCGTCGTGAACTCGTCGCGTGGTCCCGCGATCGATCAGCAGGCACTCCTGGAGCACGCCCTCGACGGGCGGATCTACGCCGCGCTCGACGTGTACGACCCGGAGCCGCCGACGCTGGAGCCGAAGGTGCTCGAAGCACCGAACCTGCTGCTCACGCCGCACGTTGCCGGCGACACCGAAGAGGGGCACCTCGCGCTGGCCGGTTTCGTGATCGCCGACGTCCTGCAGTACCTCGACCACGGCACCCGCGGCCCGAGCTACGTCGACCCGGCGTCCTGGTCGATCCAGGCCTGACGGAAGGAGAGACCCGATGTCGCGGATCAGATCGGTGGAGGTCTTCGCCGTCGCCGTGCCGTTCGCCCGGCAGTTCGTGATCGGCAGCGGCGCGGTCGGGAGCCCGGAGCAGCGGCCCGACCAGGCCGGCGCGGTCGTGTTCGTGAAGCTGACCACCGAGGACGGCGTGGTCGGGTGGGGCGAGCAGCGAGCGCTGCCCACTTGGAGCTACGAGACGGCCGAGACGATCGCGGTGGTGATCAACCGGCACCTGACGCCGATCCTGCTGGAGCTGACGCCGTTCGACGTCGAGCTGTTCCACCAGCAGGCGGCCAAGCGGCTGAGTCCGGCGGTGTCGAACGGGTTCCCGTTCGCGCGGGCCGCCGTCGATCTCGCGATGCACGACGCGGCGGGCAAGCTGGCCGGCGTACCGGTGCACGCGCTGCTCGGCGGCAAGGTGCACGACGAGATCCCGCTCTGCTCGGCGATCGGCGTCGGCGCTCCGGAGACCGTGCGCGAGCACGCCCAGCAGTCGTCGGACTATGCGGCGTACAAGGTGAAGATCGGGGGCGATCCCGACCAGGACGCCGCGATCATCGAGGCGGTCGCCGAGGTCGCGGGCACCAAGCCGCTGTGGCTCGACGCGAACCAGTCCTACCGCCCGAGCGCGCTCAAGCAGCTGCTCGACCGCACCCGGCACATCCGGACGATCCACTGCGTCGAGCAGCCCGTTCCGAGCACTGATCTCCTGGCGATGCGCCGACTGCGCGGCCTGATCGACCTGCCGGTCGCGATCGACGAGGGCAGCTTCACCGCGCAGGACCTGGCCCGGGCGATCCAGCTCGACGCCGCCGACCTGGTCGTGGTGAAGATCTGCAAGTCCGGTGGACTCCGTCAGGCGCTGAAGACCGCGCAGGTCGCGCTCTCCGGCGGTCTCGAGATCCTGTCCAGCGGCCTGACCGACTGCGGGATCGGCTTCGCGGCCGCGCTGCACGTGTTCAGCCAGCTGGAACTGGCACTGCCCGCCGAGCTGAACGGGCCGGAGCTGCTGTCCGACCTGTACGTCGAGGGCTTGACGATCACCAAGGCCGTCGCGACGGTCCCCACCGCCCCTGGCCTGGGCGTCGAGGTCGACGAGGAGCGGATCCGCGCCGAGTCGATCGACCTGCTCTTCACCTGAGGATTCCCCTGATGCAGACACAGCTGTCCCGCCGCAGCTTGCTCAAGCTGACCGGCCTGGCCGGACTGGGAGTCGCCGCCGCCGGCTGCTCCTCCGGTCCACCGAGTGGCGCCGCGGCCTGGGCCATGTGGTCCAGCAGTCCGGCCGAACGCAAGGTGTGGGACGACTTCAGCGCGTACGTCGAACGCGAGCTGAAGGTCGAGTCCGTCCCCACCCTCACCCCGTCCAGCGGTTACCCGACCAAGCTCGACCTGCAACTGGTCAGCGGCACGGCCGGCCTGGTGACCGCGCTGAACGGCACCCTGATCCCGACGTACGCCGCCCGTGGTGCGCACCGGCCGCTCGACGACCTGATCGCCCAGGACCCGGACTTCGACCTGGACGACTTCTACAAGCCGATCCAGAGCATCAGCACGTTCAACGACCAGACCTACGCGATCGGTTTCGACGTCGCGCCGACGGTCCTGTACGTGAACAAGTCGCTGCTGCACAAGCAAGGCATCGCCAACCCGTCGCCGACCGAGCCGATGTCCTGGGCAACGTTCCGCGAGCTGGCCAAGGAACTGACCAAGCCGCCGGAGCAGTTCGGGTTCAGCTGCGCGCCGTCGATCGACGACCTGGTGTCGTGGATCTACTGCGCGGGCGGGAACGTGATGACCAAGGACGCGACGAAGAGTGCGCTGAACGCGCCGGAGGCCATGGAGGCGATCCAGTACGTCGTCGACCTGTTCGTGAAGGACCAGGTCACGCCGCCGATCGCGAACCTGGTGACCGAGAGCTCGCTGTCGAACTTCATGGAGGGCAACGTCGCCTTCATGCAGAACGGGCCGTGGCAGGTGGTCAACGTGCGCAAGGCGAAGTTCGACTGGGACATCATCCCGTTCCCGGCCGGCGCGGCCGGCAGTACGCCGCGCGTCTCGGGCTCGAGCTTCGCGATCCCGTCCAAGGTCAAGGGCGACGACCTGGATCTGGCGTGGCGACTGCTGAAGACGCTGACCAGCACCGGTGCCCTCGACATCTACGCCAAGGCCGGCCGCAACAACCCGGCCCGGCTGTCGGCGGGCAGCGCGTTCAAGCCGCCGCCGGACAACCTCGGCATCGTGCAGGACATCCTGGCCGGCAAGGTCGCGGGCGGGCACCCGTTCGACGTGACCACGAACTGGAACCAGGTCAAGCAGCTGCTCGGCCAGGATCTGCCGCGGACGTTCCTCGGGCAGGTCTCGGTCCAGGAAGCGATCGACGGGCTCACGCCGCGGCTCGACGTCCTGATGGAGCAGCACCAGGACAACATCCGCCAGGCCTCGGCCAGGAAGGGGTGACCGGCATGGCCGTCGACACACTCCCCGCCACAGCAACAACGCCCCGGCAACACCAACGGGCCGCCAAGAAGCCGCGCAACAAAGAGGCCTTGACCGCCTGGCTGTTCATCCTGCCCAGCCTGATCGGGTTCCTGATCTTCACCGCCGGACCGGTCGTCGCGGCTGGGGTAATCAGCCTGCTGAACTGGAACCTGTTCAGCTCGCCGACCTGGGCAGGCCTGAAGAACTTCGCCAGGCTCGGCCCGGACCCGACGTTCTGGTCCGCGCTCGGCAACACGGCGTACTTCACCTTCGTCAGCGTTCCGGTCACGATCCTGGTCAGCCTGGCGCTGGCGCTGCTGCTGAACGAGGGCGTCCGCCGGATCGCGGTCTTCCGCTCGCTGCTGCTCTTGCCGTACGCAACGATCACGGTGGCGGTCGCGTTCGTCTGGATCTGGCTCTACATCCCGCACGACGGCCTGGTGAACGCCGTGCTCGGACTGGTCGGGATCGACGGGCCGAAGTGGCTGATCTCGGACAACTGGGCGATGCCGGCGCTGATCGCGATGAGCGTGTGGAAGAGCTTCGGGTTCGGCATGGTCGTCTTCCTGGCCGGTCTGCAGGCGATCCCGCAGCAGCTGTACGAGGCCGCGAAGGTGGACGGCAGCAACGCGTGGCAGACGTTCCGCAGTGTGACGCTGCCGATGCTGTCGCCGGCGCTGTTCTTCGTCGTGGTGACGTCGATCATCGGGTCGTTCCAGGTCTTCGACCAGGCGCTGATCATGACGAACGGCGGTCCGGGATCGAGAACGACCACGCTGGTCATGTACATCTACCGGACCGGCTTCGAGAACTACGACCAGGGGTACGCCGCGGCGCAGTCGCTGGTCCTGTTCGGCTTCATCGTGGTGATCACCGCGGCCCAGTTCCTGCTCCAGCGGAGGCTCGTCCACTATGACAACTAACGTGCTCGCACCCCTGCAGAAGAACCCCGTTGCCACCCGCAAGCTCGTTGTCTTCGCCTGCTTCGTCGTCACCGCCGTGACGCTGGTCCCGGTCGTGATGATGGTGCTGGTGGCGTTCCAGTCCGACGCCGAGTCGATGGCCGCACGGCCGTCGTTCTGGCCGAGCAGCTGGCACCCGGAGAACCTCACCCGTGCCTTCGACCTCGTCCCGTTGGGTCGGTACCTGGTCAACACGGTCATCTTCGCCGCCGGTACGACGTTGCTGGAGACCGTCACCGCGGCACTCGCGGCGTACGCGTTCGCCCGGTTGCAGTTCCCCGGCCGGACCTGGCTGTTCGGCATCTACCTGGCGACGCTGATGATCCCGTCGCAGGTGACGCTGATCCCGCAGTTCGTGCTGGTCGCGAAGCTGCACGGCATCGACACCTGGCCGGGGATGATCCTGCCGCACGCGTTCACCGCGCTCGGCGTGTTCCTGCTGCGGCAGTTCTTCCTCGGTATCCCGCGCGACTACGAGGAGGCCGCGCGGCTGGACGGCGCCAACCGGTGGCAGGCGTTCATCCGGGTGATCGTGCCGCTGGCGGTGCCGGCGATCGCGACGCTGGCGGTGTTCAAGTTCATCGGCCAGTGGAACAACCTGCTCTGGCCGCTCGTCATCTCCAACAGCGACGCGACCCGTACGGCGGCCGTCGGTCTGCAGGTGTTCCAGGACACCAACGGCACCCAGTGGAACCTGTTGCTGATGGCAGCGACCATCACGACCGTGCCGCTGATCGTGCTGTTCTTCCTCACCCAACGCTGGTTCGTCAAGGGCATCACCATGAGTGGACTCGGAGGCCGCTGAACTCATGAACTACATCTGGTCCGTCTTCACCAAACCGTGGGCCGAGCTGCCCGGCGACGAGCTGGGCAAGCTCGTCGCGGGGCTCGGGTTCACCGGCGCGGAGATCCCCGTCCGGGACACGGCGTACGTGACGCCGGCGAACGCCGGGAAGGCACTCCCCGCGTTCACCGAGCAGCTGCGGGACGCGGGCGTCGAGCCGATCAGCATCGCGAGCGGGCTCGACGAGTCCACCTTCGCGGCGGCGGCCGCGGCCGGCGTACCGATGATCCGGATCATGGCCGAACTCGGTCCGGACGGCTACGCGGCTTCTGTACGGCGCAACCGCGAGCAGCTCGAAGCGGCGGCCGGCTTTGCGGCGCAGTACGGCGTACAGGTCGGGGTGCAGCCGCATCACGGCAAGTTCGTCGCCTCCACGCTGGGGGTCGTGCAGCTGCTGGACGGCCTGCCGGAGCAGTTCAAGGTCGTGTGGGACGCGGCGCACGACGTACTGGCCGGTGACGATCCGAAGATCACGCTCGAGCTGGCCAAGGATCGGCTCGGGATCGTGAACCTGAAGAACGTCACCTACATCACCACGGAAGCGACCGCCGACGTCGGCGGCGCGTGGAAGCCGTGGTTCGTCCAGGGCGCCGACGGCCTGGCGAACTGGTCGAGCGCGTTCGCGACGCTGGAGGCCCTGGGCTGGAACGGCCCGATCTGCCTGACCGGTCAGTACTCCGACCCGTCGGTCCCGGTCGGCGACCGCCTGCAGATCGACTTGAAGGCAGCTCAGACCGCCGCGCGGTAGCTACGTCTCGAGGAGCCGGTGTCGAGCTGTCGGCACCGGCTCCGACGTACCCTCGAAACCCCATCGAGGAGGCCACGTGAAGTACATGCTGCTGATCTACGGCAACGACGAGACCTGGAAGGCCCTGGAGGCCGAGGGGATGGAGTCGGTCTTCGACGTCCACCGGGCCGTGATGGCCGAGACCCGCGCCAGCGGCGAGCTGCTCGCGTGCGACGGACTCGCGACCGCGCAGGCGCGCGTCGTACAGATCCGTGACAACGCCCCGGCGGTGACCGACGGGCCGTTCACCGAGGCCAAGGAAGTCCTGGCCGGGTACTACCTGTTCGAGTGTGATCTCGAACGGGCGACAGAGCTGGCCGGACGGCTGGTCGAGGCGAAGTACTCGCCAATTGAGGTGCGAGCACTCACCCAGCCGTTCGAGGAGTGAAGTCTGTTCCAGCGACTTGCCGGGCTCAGCTCGGCGTTGACCTGAGACCGGCGAGTCACTGATGCAGCCGGGTGTTCTAGCTGGGATACGCCGGTGCGAGAGTGACCCCACCTGTGGCGGGTTGATCACCCATCCCGCGGCCACCCCGGACGAACACCGTCGCGCCCGGTTCCGGTGCGTGCGCACCGTCGTCGAGACGCAGTGTGGTGGTCAGACCGTTGCTCAAGGTCAGTACCGCCACACGTCGCGGCCGCCCGGTGTGGATCGACGAGCTCACCTCGTGGATGCCGGTGCAAACCGCTGGTTGGATCGAAGCCCTGCCGAGCGTTGTCGTGCCGTGACTCCTCACATCACGGCGCTGCTCGGCGAGCCGCCTCATGGCTGACACAGATCCCCCTCCTCATTAGGTCCCCCGAGGGACTAGTTGGGTTGTACAACAGCTCCCGTCACTCCTCACAGTGACAGAGCCATCGCAGCAGCCTTGCTGACTGTGAGGAGGTTTTCAAGGGGATGTGAGGATTACTGGCCGCCGAAGCCGGTGGTCGCGATTCCCTTGATGATCTGGCGCTGGAAGAAAAGGAACACCAGCACCAGTGGCAATGCGGCCAGGATCGCCGAGGCCATGTTCTGCGCGTACTGCAGGCCGTACGCGCTCTTCACCGTCTGCAGGCCGACCGGCAGTGTCATCAGGTCGGCGTCGGTG
This sequence comes from Kribbella endophytica, assembly GCF_054781295.1. Classification (NCBI taxonomy): domain Bacteria; kingdom Bacillati; phylum Actinomycetota; class Actinomycetes; order Propionibacteriales; family Kribbellaceae; genus Kribbella; species Kribbella endophytica. Next base: position 93,385 of record NZ_BAAGUR010000004.1, on the reverse strand, counting down.
GTGACGATGAACGGCCACAGGAAGTTGTTCCACGCACCGATGAACACGAAGATCGCGACCGCGGCGAGAATTGGCCGCGACAACGGCAGCACGATCGACCAGAACACCCGCAGCCGGTTCGCGCCGTCGACCCGGGCGGCGTCCTCCAGCTCGACCGGAATCTGGTCGAAGAATCGCTTCAGGATCAGCACCATCGCGGGCGCAAACGCTTGCGGGAGAATGATTCCCCAATAGGTGTCGACCAGGTCGAAGGCCAGCATCTGGCGAAACAGCGGAACGATCAGCAACTGCGGCGGAATGATGATGGCCGCGATGATCGCGGCGTACAGACCGCGTCGGCCGCGGAAACTGATCCGGGAGAACGCATAACCGGCCAGTGCCGAGGTGGCCACCGTCACGAACGTGATCAGCACCGAGGTGAACAGACTGTTCCAGGCCCACAGCGGGATGTCTCCGGCCGACAGCACCTTGCGGTAGGCGTCGAAGCTGAACCCGTCGGCCGGCGAGAGGCTCACCGTCGACGCGGCCGCGTCGGCCTCGCTCTTCAGTGACGTCAGGATCGCCCACGCGAACGGGACCAGCCAGGTCGCGGCCAGGAACGCCAGGATCAGCAGCGCGACCATCCGCGAGACGCTCCAGGGGTTCTCCCCCGGCTTGTGCCCTTGCTTGTACGCCGACTTGTTGCGCTGGATGCCCCGGGACAACGTGTAGCTGCTCATGAGGCGCTCCTGCGGTTGATCAGCTTGTACTGCGCGATCGAGATCAGCACGATGATCGCGAAGAAGAGGTACGAGATCGCGGACGAATAGCCGAACCGGTAGCCGGTGAAGCCGGCCTCGTAGATGTACTGCACGATCGAGCGGGTGGAGCCGGCCGGGCCGCCGTTGGTGAGCATGTAGATCTGGTCGAACACCTTCAGCGAGGCCAGCACCTGCAGCGTCAGGATCAGCGCGGTGGTCGGCGCGAGCTGCGGGATGACGATCGAGAACAGCTGCCGCCACTTGCCGGCGCCGTCGATCGCCGCGGCCTCGAACTGCTGCTCGGGGATGTTCTGCAGCGCGGCCAGGTAGAGCAGGAAGTTGAACCCGATCGTCCACCACAGCGTGGTGATCACCACCGAGATCATCGCCACGTTCGGGTCCTGCAGCCAGGCCACCGGCGCGATCCCGAACTCGGCCAGCACGCCGTTGATCAGCCCGAGCTTCGGGTTGTACATCCAGGTCCAGAACAGCACGACCACGGTCGAGGCGAGCAGGTACGGCAGGAAGAACGACAACCGCCACAGCCAGCGGCCGGGCAGCCCGAGGTTCACCAGCAGCGCGAACGCCAGCGACAGCACCACCAGCGGGATCGTGCTGAGCAGCGTGAACCACAACGTGTTGCCGAACGACTTCCACATGTCCGGGTCGCTGAGCGCCTCGCCGAAGTTGGCGAAGCCGATCAGGTCGCTGTTCGCGCCGGTCAGCGTCTCACCGGTGAAGCTCAGGTACAGGCCGTAGACGGCCGGGACCACCAGGAACAGCCCGAAGAGCACCGCGAACGGCGCCGCGAAGGCCCACCCGGTCAGCGACTCGCCACGCTTGGCGCGCGCGAGGCCCGTACTGTTGTTGCCCTGCGCAACCACCACGTCGGCGGCGGGGCTGTCGACTGCTGTCGGCATTTCGGTCTCCCTTCGTCGATCAGACCGGTTGCGGGCGGTCGAGCAGCTTGTTCAGCCGCTGCACGAAACCGTCGAAGCCGGCCGCCGGGTCCCCGCTGCCGAGGTAGACGTTCTGCACGTTCTCCGCGAAGTAGCTGGTGAAGTCGCTGCCGGCGCCGCTGAACCAGACGTCCGGGTCGTAGTTCACGTACTCCGGGATGCCGACGTAGTTCGACTGCGGCTTCAGCTCCAGGTACTCCGGGCTCTTCACCACCGGCTGGTACGCCGGGATGTGGCCGGCCCCGGCCCACTTCACCGAGCGCTTCAGGATCTCCGCGACCAGCTGGTACGTGTACCGGCGCCGGTCGGGGTCGGTCTTGGACTGCCGCGGCAGCACGAACGTGTGTGAGTCGGCGTACGCCGCCTGCTGCCCGAACAGGGTCGGGATCGGCGTCGCGTCGAACGCCATCTTGGAGTCCTTCAGCACCGGCAGCTCCCAGACGCCGCCGAAGAGCAGGCCGCTCTCACCGTGCAGGAACTCGCTGACCGCCGTCCCGCCGTCACCGCTGCGGGTGGCGATCGTGTCGTTCAGCAGCGACTGGACGAACTCCAGCGACTTCACCGCGGCGGCCTCGTCGACCTCGGCCTTGGTACCGGGGACGAGCTTCATCTCCGCGCCGGTCTGGCGGTAGAAGGTGTAGAACAGCCGCCACATCTGCGAGGGATCGCCGAGGTACCCGTACGACAGGCCGTGCTTGCCGGTGACCTTCTGCAGCTTGGTCGCGACCTCGGTGAACGCCTCGGGGCTGTCCATCGAGGCGATCGCGTCGGTGACGCCGGCCTTCTGGGCGTGCTCGGTGTTGTAGTAGAGCACGAACGGGTGGGTGTCGAGCGCGATCGAGTAGAGCTTCCCGTCGTACAGGCCCTTCTGCCAGACCAGCGGCGGGAAGTCGCTCTCCTTGACGCCGAACTCGGCGAGCAGGTCGAGGTCCCACGGCTCCAGCAGATCGCCGGGCGCGTAGCCCGCGATCCGGGACGCGTGCATGATCGCGAGATCGGGCGCGCGGCCGCCGGCCGAGGCCATCGCCAGCTTCGTGTAGTACGGCGGACCCCACGCGAGCACGGTCTGCTTGGCGTGGAACCCGGCGTTCAGGCCGTTCACGGCATCGACCAAGCCGGCCATCACGATGCCGTCACCACCGGTCATCAGGTGCCAGTAGTTGAGCTCGGTGCCGGCGTTGCTGCTGCCCGGCGCACAGCCGAGCAGCAGGCTTCCACCGGCCAGCGCGGCCGCTCCGGAGAGCAGGCGGCGCCGCGAGAACTGACGATCGAACGAAGTCATGGGGGCTGTCTCCTTCGCAGGCGGCACCGATCATTACATCGTTGCAATGCGCTGACAAGCCCTAGCCGTCATGGTTTTTGTCGGAACGTGTTGACTAGCGTTCGGTGCTGGCGCGTGCTATCACGCGGTGCGGTACGACGATCCGGCGCGGTGTCGCGGCCCGGTCGGCCATCCGCTCCCCGAGCAGGTCCAGGGCCGCCTGGACGAAGCTGCGGCGGTCGAAGTCGACGGTGCTCAGCGGCGGGACGGTGTAGCGGCTCTCGAGGATGTTGTCGAAGCCCGCGACCGCGCAGTCCCCCGGCACCGAGATGCCGGCCGACCAGAGCGCCGACAGGGTGCCGCTCGCGATCGTGTCGGTGAAGCAGAAGATCGCGTCCGGCGGCTCGTGGTCCTCGAGGTAGCGGCCGACGACGGTCGCGGCGCCTTCGGGGCTCCAGCGGTCGAGGGCGATCTCGAGTTTCGGGTCGTGCAGGCCGGCCGCGGTCAGCACCTCGCGGTAGCCGGTCAGGCGGAGGCGGGCGGCCGCCGTACCGGCCGAGTCCGTGCGGCCGCCGATTCGGCCGGTACCGCTCGTGCCGCCGGGGATCTCCGGAGTGCCGACCGCGGCGATCCGGCGGTAGCCCTGGTCGACCAGGTGCTGCGTCATGTCGCGGGCGGCACCGACGTTGTCGATGCAGACCTGGCTGACGACGTCCTGGTCGACGTCACCGATCAGTACGACGGGTGGCAGCGGGCCGGCCGACATGACCGCGCTGTCGTCGAGGTTGACCGGGTTCAGGATCAGGCCGTCGATCTGGTGCGAGCGGGCCTTGGAGAGCAGGTCGTACTCGCGGTCGGGCTCGGCGGCGGTCTGCTCGATCTGCACTCCCCAGCCGCGCTCGTGCGCGAGCTCGACGACCAGGTGGGTGATCTCGGCCGAGTACGGCCGCAGCAGGTCGGGCAGCGCGAGGCCGATCATCCCGGACCGGCCGTTGCGCAGTCCCCGCGCGCTCAGGTTGGGCACGTAGTCGAGCTCGCTGAGCGCCTGCTCGACCTTCGCTCGCGTCTCGGGCCGCACGAAGACGACGCCGTTGATCACGTTCGACACCGTCTTCGGCGACACCCCGGCCAGCTTGGCGACGTCCTTGACGGTGGCACGCATGCGGCCATTGTCACCGACGCCCGCGTCACCTGGTGGTGAGCGCGCCGCCGTTCACGTGCAGGACCTGCCCGGTCAGGTGCCGCGCGCCGGGCGAGGCGAGGAAGTGGATCAGCGCGGCGACGTCGTACGGCGTACCTGCGCGGCCGGTCATCGTGGACCCCACCAGGCGCTCGCGCCGCTCGTCGGTCATCCGGTCCTGGAAGAACTCGGTCTCCGCGGTGTAGCCCGGGGCCACCACGTTGGAGGTGATCCCGCGCGGCCCGAGCTCAGCTGCCAGGTCCAGGCTCCAGGTCGCGAGTGCTGCCTTCGCTGCGCCGTACGAGCCGCCTCCGCGGGTGCCGGCGATCGAGCCGAGACTGATCACGGCCGTCGTGAGCTTCGGTGCCAGCGCCGTGGTGGTGAGGACTGCCGACACCACGTTCGTCGTGTAGTTGGCGATCCACCGCGCGGCAAGGTCACCGTCATCGTTCAGCTCCGTGTTGCCGCCGGCGTTGTTGACCAGTACGTCGACCCGCTCCGGCAGTGCCGAGGCCAACTCGGCCACCTGCGCAGGGTCGGTCGCATCACACACCACCGCCTCGGCACCCAACTCGTCGGCAGTCTGCTTCAGTAGGTCGGCCCGACGGCCGGTGATCACCACCCGGTCGCCGTCGGCGCGGAACAGTTCGGCCGCTGCTCGGCCGATCCCGGTCGCTCCCCCGGTCACCACGATCGTTCTGGACACGCCGTCCCCTCTCGTTTAGGTCTAAACGTTTAGACCTAAACGTAGCATGGCTCTCGTGCCTGACGACTTCGCTGACTCCTACCCGCTGGACGCCCCCAGCCCCTACCCAGCCGCTGAGATCGCGCGCGCCTGGCAGCGGGAGCGGCCCGGAGTGCCGACCGAGTCGATCGGGATCGTCACTCCCCTGTGGCGGCTGGCGAAGTTGTTCGCCGACGACCGTCGGCGGTTGCTCGCCGAACTCGGCGTCGATCCCGCGACGCTCGATCTGCTGAGTGTGCTGCGGCGCAGCGGGCCGCCGTACGAGTTGAGTACTCGGGAGCTGACCGCTCGGACGCTGGTGACGGCCGGCGCGATCTCGCAGCGGGTTCGGCGGGCCGAGGAGTCAGGGCTGGTCACTCGTCGTACGGAGGATGCTCGGCGGGTGGTCGTGTCGCTGACCCCTGGTGGGCACGAGCTGATCGAGGCGACGGTGGACCGGGTGCTGACGCGGGAGGCGGAGCTGGTGTCGTCGCTCGGAACCGAGGAGCGCGCGCAGCTCGGTGGGCAGCTGCAGCACCTGCTGGACGCGGTGAACCTCAAGCTTCACTCCCCAGTTGAAGGTTCTGCGGAGACCACGGCCTGAGCTGAGCGCGAAAGTCTTTACGAGCGCTTCAATGTAAGAATTGAATGTATGTCTTTTGACCTGATCGAGGTTCGTGGAGCTCGCGAGAACAACCTGAAAGGCGTCTCGCTGGACGTCCCCAAACGCTGCCTGACCGTCTTCACCGGAGTCTCCGGGTCCGGGAAGTCCTCCCTGGTGTTCGGGACGATCGCCGCGGAGTCGCAGCGGCTGATCAACGAGACCTACACCGCTTTCGTGCAGAACTTCATGCCCAGCTTGTCCCGCCCCGACGTCGACTCGCTGCGCAACCTGAGCGCCGCGATCGTCGTCGACCAGGAACGGATCGGCTCCAACGCCCGCTCGACGGTCGGCACCGCGACCGACGCCCACACCATGCTGCGGATCCTGTTCAGCCGGATCGGTTCGCCGTACGCCGGACCGCCGTCGGCGTTCAGCTTCAACCGGGCCGAGGGCATGTGCCTGGTCTGCGAGGGGCTCGGCAAGTCCACCGAGATCGACCTCGACGAGCTGGTCGACCGCGACCGGTCGCTGAACCAGGACCCGATCAAGGCGCCCGGGTACGGCGTCGACACCTGGTACTGGCAGCTGTTCGCGCAGGTCTTCGACGCGGACCTGCCGCTGCGCGACTACTCAGCTGAGGACTGGGAGAGGTTCCTCTACTCCCCCGCCACCAAGGTGAAGGTGGGCAAGAGCAACCTGACGTTCGAGGGCCTGGTGTCGAAGGTGAAGAAGCAGTACCTCGGCAAGGACCGCGACACGATGCAGAACGCGGCGCGGACCTTCGCCGATCGCGCGCTGAAGCTCGGGCCGTGCCAGGAGTGCGGCGGCGCGCGGCTGAACGAGGCTGCTCGCGCCGTACGGATCGATGGTGTCGGGATCACCGAGTGTTCGGCCATGCAGATCAGCGACCTGGCCCAGTTCGTCCGCGGAATCGCCGATCCGTCGGTCGGGCCGATGCTCGAAGGGCTGCGCGACACGCTGGACTCGATGGTCGACATCGGGCTGGGCTACCTCAGCCTGAACCGCGAGTCCGGGACGCTGTCCGGCGGTGAGGCCCAGCGGGTGAAGCTGGTCCGGCACCTCGGATCCGCGCTGACCGACGTCACCTATGTCTTCGACGAACCGACCGTCGGCCTGCACCCGCACGACATCCAGCGCATGAACGAGCTGCTGCTGCAGCTGAAGGCGAAGGGCAACACCGTGCTCGTCGTCGAGCACAAGCCGGAGACGATCCGGATCGCCGACCACGTCGTCGACCTCGGCCCCGGCGCGGGTCTGTCCGGCGGCCAGCTCTGCTACGCGGGCGATGTGAAGGGTCTGCTGAAGTCCGGCACGCTGACCGGGCGGTACCTGGACCACAAGGTCGGTCTGCGTGACGACGTCCGTACGCCGACCGGCAGTCTGCGGATCGAGGGTGCGAGCCTGCACAACCTGCAGGACGTGAGCGTCGACGTTCCGCTCGGCGTACTGACCGTGGTGACCGGCGTCGCGGGGTCGGGCAAGAGTTCGCTGATCCACGGATCGTTGGCGAATCGCGAGGGTGTGATCGTCGCCGGACAGGACCCGATCCGCGGGTCGCGGCGCAGCAACCCAGCGACGTACACGGGTCTGCTGGATCCGATCCGGGCCGAGTTCGCGAAGGCGAACAAGGTGAAGCCGGGGCTGTTCAGCGCGAACTCGGTCGGCGCCTGCCAGACCTGCAAGGGCATCGGGCTGGTCTACACCGACCTGGGGATGATGGCCGAGGTGTCGTCGGTGTGCGAGCAGTGCAACGGCGCGCGCTTCACGCCCGAGGTGCTGGCGCTGCAGCTGCGCGGGAAGAACATCAGCGAGGTCCTGCGGATGACCATGACCGAGGCGCGGGACTTCTTCGGCAAGGGACCGTCGCGGACGATCCTGGACCGACTGAGCTCGGTCGGCCTCGGGTATCTGAGCCTCGGGCAACCACTGACCACGCTGTCCGGTGGTGAGCGGCAGCGGATGAAGCTGGCGATCAACATGAGCAAGCGCGGCTCGATCTACATCCTCGACGAACCGACCACCGGGCTGCACCTGGCCGACGTCGACCAACTGCTGAAGATGCTCGACGAGCTCGTTGACGACGGCAACACGGTGATCGTCATCGAGCACCACCAGGCGGTGATGGCCCACGCCGACTGGCTGATCGACCTCGGCCCCGGCGCCGGTCACGACGGCGGCCAGATCGTGTTCGAAGGCACGCCCGCAGATCTCGTCGAGTCGAGTGCTTCGCTCACCGCCGAGCATCTGCGTCAGTACGTCGGCGCGACCGCTCCCGCGGGGCTCTAGAGCGTCGCGAGCCGGCGGGCCGCGTCGGTGAGGTCGTCCTCGGTGGCCGTGGCGGCGAAGTTGAACCGGAGCCAGGAACCGGGACGCTCGGTGGCGAAGTAGCGGGTCCCGGCACTGACGGCGACGCCCAGGTCGCGCGCGGCCGCGGCTGCGGCCAGGTCGTCGCCGTCGGTCCGCACCCACAGGTGCAGGCCGCCGGCGGGGACGTGGTCGATGCTCCAGTCCGGTCGCTCTGCTGTTAGAGCGGTGGCCAGGGTGTGGCATCGCCGCCGGAGCGCGGTGGCGAGCGAGTTGAGGTGCCGGTCCCAGGCCGGCGAGGTGATCAGTTCGACGGCCGCTTCCTGCAGCGGCCGCGGTACGAAGAAGTCATCGACCTGGCGGACCGCGCGCAACCGTTCGAGCACGGGTCCGCGCGCGATCAGCGCGCCGATCCGCAGGCTGGGCGCCGCCGGCTTGGTCAGCGAGGTCACGAACACGACAGTCCCGTCGCGGTCGTCGGCGATCAGCGGTCGGTGCCGGCCGGTAGGCCCGCCGTGGCCGAGGAACCGGGCGAAGTCGTCCTCGATCACGAACGCGCCGGCAGCTCGCGCGACCTCGATCACCTGCTGCCGGCGTTCGGCGGTCAGCACTGCCCCGGTCGGGTTCTGGTACGTCGGTTGGCAGTAGAGCAGCCGGGCTCCGGAGCGCGCGAACGCTTCGGCCAGGAGCTCAGGCCGCAGCCCGTCGGCGTCGATCGGGACCGGCACCGGGCTGAGACACGCGGCCCTGGCGGCGGCCAGCGCACCCGGGTACGTCGGAGACTCCACCAGGACCGGGCTCCCAGGCGCTGCGATCGCGCGGAACGCAACCGACAGCGCACTCTGGCCGCCACCGGTGATCAGTACGTCGTCAGCGGCGACCGTCGGTCCGCACCACGCGGCGACGACGGCGCGAAGGGACTGCAAACCGTTCGCCGGTGCGCGGTCCCAGGCACCCGGGCGGCGCGCTGCTCGGGCGAGTGCGCCGCTCAGTGCGCTGACCGGCTGCAACGAGGTGTGCAGGTAGCCGCCGTCCAGCCGGATGGTTCCCGGCGGCCAAACCGCGTCGACTGGACGACCGGGATCCACGGAACGGTCGGCCAGCGCGACGGTCTGCCAGCCGTAGTCCGGTCGCACCGTGTCGATCCGGCCGGGTGACGCGACGAAGGTCCCACTGCCCGGCCGGGTCTCGACGACTCCCTCGGCGGCGAGCTGAGCGATGACCTTCGCGACCGTGCCAGGACCTACCCGGTACCGGTCGACCAACTCCCGGCTGCTCGGCAGCTTGTCCCCCGGCGCCGAGTCCGTGACGAGCGCCCGCAGCGCGGTTCCGAGGCTGTCGGTAGTGCTACGCTCGTTCATGAAAGCACATGGTAGCGCTACTGCGTCGGCGCCGGAATCACTACTGGACCTGACGGCCCTGCGGGCCGAGACCCCGGGGACCGCGAACGTCGTCCACTTCAACAACGCCGGCTGCGGTCTGCTCGCGACTCCGGTGCTGACCGCCGTACTGGAGTACCTCGAGCTGGAGGCGCAGATCGGTGGTTACGAGGCGGCCGCACTGAAAGCTGAGCAGGTACAGGCGTTCTACACCGAACTGGGCGGCCTGCTGAACTGCGGACCGGGCAACCTCGCCTTCGCCGGCAGCGCGACCCACGCCTACGCGACCGCGTTGTCGTCGATTCCTTTCGAGCGCGGCGACGTCATCCTGACCACCCGCAACGACTTCATCTCCAACCAGCTCGCGTTCCTCTCGCTGCGTCGCCGGCTCGGCGTCGAGATCGTCCACGCGCCCGACCTGCCCACCGGCGGCGTCGACGTCGAGGCGATGGCCGCACTGATGCGGACCCACCGGCCCCGACTGGTGGCGGCGACTCACATTCCGACCAACTCCGGACTGGTGCAGCCGGTCGAGGAGATCGGCCGGTACTGCCGTGAGCTCGACCTGCTGTACCTGGTCGACGCGTGCCAGTCGGTCGGCCAGCGGCCGGTCGACGTCGAGCGGATCGGTTGCGACTTCCTCACCGGGACCTGCCGCAAGTTCCTCCGTGGCCCGCGCGCGACCGGGTTCCTGTTCGTCTCCGACCGCGTGCTCGCGGCGGGTCTCGAGCCGTTGTTCATCGACATGCGCGGCGCGAGCTGGACCGGGCCGGAGCAGTACGCCCCGAGCAGGACGGCCCAGCGGTTCGAGGAGTGGGAGTTCCCGTACGCCGCGGTGATCGGCAGCGCGGAGGCGATCCGCTACGCGCAGCGGATCGGGCTGGACGTGATCGGGTCCCGCACCCCCGCTCTGGCTGGTCGACTGCGTGATCAGCTGGACGCGCTGCCCGGCGTACGGGCTCTTGATCGCGGTGAGACCCTCGGCGCGCTCGTCACGATCGCTGTCGACGGCTGGGAAGCGGCGCCGTTCAAGGCCGCGCTGGACGAGCGCCGGATCAACTCGGCGCTCAGCTTCCTGGAGTTCGCCCAGTACGACTTCACCGACAAGAACGTCGACTGGTGCCTGCGCCTGTCCCCGCACTACTACAACACCGACGCCGAGGTCGAGCAGGTGGTCGCAGCCGTCGAAGAACTGACCGCCCGGTGAGCACGACCCTGCGCGCGAACCGGGACTTCAACAGGTTCTGGTTCGGCGAGACCTTGTCGCTGCTGGGCAACCAGGTGACGACGCTCGCGCTGCCGTTGGCGGCACTACAGGTCTTCGGCGCCTCGGACCAGGAGGTCGGCCTGCTGCGCTTCCTGCAACTCCTCCCGTACGTCGGACTCGCGCTCGTGTTCGGCGTCCTGGTCGACCGCGCCCGGCGCCGCCACGTGATGCTCGGCGCGAACGCCGCCCGGCTGGTACTGATCGGGGCGATCCCGGTCCTGCACTGGCTGGACCTGCTGACGCTGCCCGGATTGTTGCTGATGGCAACCGCAATCGGCGTCGCGTCGGTGCTGTTCGACGTGAGCTGGATGGCCTACGTCCCGGCTCTGGTCCAGGACCCGAAGCAGTACGTCGAGGCCGGCGCGAAACTGAGCATGACCTCGTCGGCGACCGACGTCGCCGGCCCGGGACTGGCCGGGCTGCTGGTCGGCTGGCTGACGGCGCCCGTGGCGCTGATCGTGGACGCCTGCTCGTACGCCGTGTCGGTGGTCACGCTGCTGCTGATCCGGACACCCGAGCCGGTCCCACCCAAGAGCGAACGGCACGCGGGACGCGAACTGCGCGACGGTCTGCGGTGGGTGTTCGGCCGGCCGGTACTGCGGGCGCTCGCACTGATCGGGTTCTGCTGCAACTTCTCCATGGTGACCGTGTGGACGATGTTCCTGCTCTACGGCAGCCAGGACCTCGGACTGGGGGCGCGGACCCTCGGGTTCGTGTTCGCCGCGGCGTCGGTCGGCGGGCTGCTCGGCGCGGGTGTCGCGCGGCGCGTCATCGCGCGGTTCCCGGTCGGTCGCGTCTACCTGATCGCGCAGTCGGTGCTGCTCCTGGGACCGATTCTGATCCCGCTCGCTGCAGGGCCGCCGACCGTGCTGCTCGCGACGGTGGTCGCGTCGTTCTTCCTGACCTACCTGGGCCTCGGCGTCGCCGGAGTGATCATCGTGAGCCTGCGCCAGACGATGACCCCGCGGGAGTTGATGGGCCGGATGACGGCGGTGTTCCGGACGCTGCTGTTCGGCGGCGGTGCGCTCGGTGGGCTGAGCGCCGGATTGTTGTCGGCGGCGCTGGGTGCGCGCGGTGCGCTGACCGTCGCCGCGATCGGGTCGGCGCTCGTCGTACCGGCTCTTGCGCTGTCGCCGGTCGTCCGGCTCCGGACGTTTCCGGAGCCGGTGGAGATTGTCAGTCGGCGGTGACGGCCTCGGCTGCGACCGACTCGATCAGGTCCTGCCAGGTCTCGGCGTCGGCGGGGTTCGTCTGGGTGAGGACCAGGCGGGCTCCGCCGTTGCCGTCGCGCAGGGTCAGCGTCGCGCCGTTCACCCGCAGTTCGTTGCCGTCGGGCGGGGCGACCTGCAGCTTCTCGGCGAGCCGGGGCCAGACCTTCTCCTTCGGTGCGGTCAGTTGCCGCTCGAAGCGGATCGATCCGTCGGCCTGCTTCTCGCCGGTGTCGAGTCCGTAGACCTTCACGAAGTGTTCGTGCAGGACCTGGTAGCTCTCGCGCGGGATGCTGTTGCCGCCGAGGGACTGGTCGAGGGCGTCCAGGCAGAGGATCCAGCCGCTGGTGTAGCTCGCCGAGCCCGGGCGGTCGTCGTACGTCGACGTCAGCCTGAGCACGCACCCGGTCGCGGTCGGCTCGACCTCCCAGCGCTGCACCTCGCTCCCCCACGTGAACTCCAGCAGCCGCGGCGGCTCGTACGCGCGGATCACGCCGGTGTTGTCGAGGTCCTGCCCGATGCTGTCCGCGTCCTCGAAGCGGAAGCTGATCGTGCCGTCGAGGCGCAGGTCGGCCTCGACCAGCGCCGGGTACCAGTGCGCGAGCTCGGCCGGGTCGGTCAGCGCCCGCCAGACCTTCTCCGGCGGGTGGGTGAGCTCGCGCTCCATCCGCAGCACGGTCCGGCCGTCGACACTGGTCAGTGATTCGCTCATGACTCCATATATACCTTTCCAGGCATATAAAGGGCAAGAACGAGGCCCGGCGACGTGCTGTCCGCCGGGCCTCGCCTCAGTCCACTACTTCGAGCAGTTGTAGATGGTGGCGTTGTCGAGCCACCAGTTGCCCGGGATCAGGTCGGCGAAGTCCTTGCCGTGCCCGGTCCAGCGGAACTTCAGCTGCTTGCCGGTGAACTCCGACAGGTCCAGCCGGCTGGTCTCCCAGCCACCGGAGTTGCCGTGCCAGGCGGCCGGCTCGTCGTCGAAGTTCGGGTCCACCGTCGGGCCGTTCTTCCAGGTCAGGCCGGCGGTGTCCTTCCAGGTCGCGCCACCGTTGTCGGAGTACTCCATCGTGGCCGCACCGGTCCGGACGCCGAAGATGATGAACACGTTGTAGAAGTTGTACGCGTGCGTGAAGCGCAGGTACGTCTTGGCGTTCTTGATCTTCGTGCCGTTCGCGGTCTGCAGGCTGATCGAACCCTCCGGGTCCGTCACGACGCCGAGCATCGAGTCGTCACCGTCCTGCGAGTACGACGTGTCGACGAGCGAGCCCTCGAGGCCCTCGCCCTTGCCGAGCACCCAGCCCTCACCGCGGACGACCTTGCCGTCCGGGTACTCCGCGAAGCTGGTCTTGAACAGGTTCTTGGCCTTCGCGCCGGTGGTGTCACAGACCGGCGCCTGCGCCGGCTTGCCGAGAGCCGGCTCGAAGTCCAGCTCGGTGGCCTTGATCGCCAGCTCGACCTGGGCGCAGTCGGCCTTGGTCATCCCCGACTTCTTCTTCTTGGCCAGCTTGGCGCAGGTCGAGCGCAGACCCTCGGCCAGGTCGCCGTAGCCGGCACCCGAGGTGAGCACCTTCTGGGTCTCGTGCCACAGCACCTCGGAGCGGGCCAGACCGATGCCGAGCATCTTCTGGCCGTTGAAGGCACCGCCGTCGGCGATCAGGTACGCCGTCTTGTTGCCGACGCCGGAGTTGAGGTGCACGCCGCCGTTGTCCTGGAAGAACTCGTCGTCGAACCAGTTCGCGCTGCGCATCCGGTCCGGGTCGCCGAACTGGGTCGGGTCGGACATGCTGCGGATCACGCCGAGGCTGGAGCCCTCACCGATCTGCCAGCGGTTGGCCGCGGTGTCGTCCGCGGAGCCGTTGGTCAGGTCGACGAACTCGCCGAGGATGTCGGAGAACGACTCGTTGATCGCGCCGGCCTCCCACAGGTAGGCCAGGCCGGAGGTGTGCTGGGTGACGCCGTGGGTCAGCTCGTGGCCGGTCACGTCGTCGGTGCTGACGCCTTCACCGAAGGCCATCTGCTCGCCGTTCCAGAACGCGTTGGCGAACGGGCAGCCGCCGTCGACGCAGATCCGGACCGTGCCGCGCAGCGCCTTGCCCTTGCCGTCGCCGTAGTCGACGCCGATCAGCTCGGTCAGGTCGGTGCCCAGCGAGGCGTAGGTGTCGGAGGTGTCACCGAAGTACTCGTAGACCTGGTTGACGTCCTGCACCGCGGAAGGGGCCTCGCCCTCGGCGCGGGTCGACGGGAAGACCGTGCCGCAGCGGACGTCCTCGTTACCGGTCTGGATGATCGCGTGGTCGGCGTCGCAGATCACGCGGTTCAGGTGCTCGGACATGTCCCACGCGAGCAGGGTCTGGCCGGAGGCATGCACGATGGCCTGCCAGCGGACGTCGCCGGCGCCGGTCACGTCGTACAGGTAGACCGGGATCGCGACCGAACCCGGCTGGCGGGTGACCAGGCCGAGGTCGAACCAGCGGGGTCCCTGCAGCTTGGCGGTCAGCTTGCCGGCATCGAGCTTGCCGCGGGTGGCGACAGCCTGGACGGCGGCGTTCTGCGCGGTCGTCTTCGCGGCGTCGGCCTTGTCGGCAGCCGGGAAAGTCCCGTACGTCGCCAGCGCGACCTCGCCGTTGGCGGCCTCCAGCGCACCGGACTTGTCGAGGCTGGTGACGATCTCGCCGCCGTACACCTGGACACCGTCGATGACCTGCTGGAAGCGGGTCTGCGAGCCGTACTCGGACAGGGTGCTCGTCTGCGCCACCAGGTCGGACGGGCGCGCTCCGAAGTACGGCGCGACCGCGGCCACCTGGGCCTTGGCCACCGCGGCGGCGTCGGGCTTGCTGGTCGCGGACTTGCCGGCCTTCGCGCTGACCGAGGCCGGGGCCTTCAGCGGGGTGGCCGGACGGACCGAGTGGGCGCGACCGGTCGCGTCGCGCTTGGTCACCAGGCCGGCGCCGCCGGCCTTCGGGGTCTCGATCGTGCGGACCTCGGGACTCTTGGCGGTCGCCTGCTCCTGGACCGGGGCGCTGCTGGCGATTCCCGGTGCCACGAGGGTGAGTGATACTGCGCCGGCGGCGAGGCCGGCCAGCCAGGTGCGAGCTTTCACAGGCATTTCCTCCCAGTAATGCGTGTTGCCGAGAACCCGAAGCCCCCAAGCTCGCTCTCGGCCGGTAATCGCCGCTACGGCGCGTATTTCTTCGCCGTCAGCGGGTGACGGCTGCACCTTGTCATCCGGTGAATCCGGAACGCGACCGCACGTGACCCATCTCACACCAACGGAAAGGCGACCTCACGCATCGTGATTCCGAGCGGCTGGACTCACGCTCAGGGGGCACTACCGAGAGTGCTGGCACGGTTGCGTCTGCGGCACCAGAAGGCCAACAACAGAAGGGGATTCGCGACTTCGGAAGCTCGGCGCCTTACCGGCCCGGCGACGACACCGGCCACCCCTCCGGGGCCGGCCTCGCACACCGGTGCGGCACCCCTCATCACACCACGATCAGAGGCGCCGCGCAGCCCTGTGAGTGTCAGCTGAGGTGTGGTTGGACCAGATTCGCGAAACTCGCCTGCCCGGTGACGTTCGGGTGGTACGACTCGCTGATCGGGTTGGACAGCCCGTTGATCCACTCCGGGCTGCCGCAGACCGAGTGCCCGACGAACGCGCTCGTCGGGTTCACGAACGTGTAGCCGGCCGCACCGGCGGCCGCGGAGATCTTGCTGTTCAGCAGATCGGCGGTCTGGTTCAGCCGGGTCATCTCGGCGGCGCTGAAGAACGTCCCGGCATTGCAGTCGGTACCGTTGAACAGGCGCGGGTAGCCGACGATGATCACCTTCGCGGTCGTCGCGCGGCTGCGCACCGTCGCGTACAAGGTGGTCAGGCGGCCCGGGATCGTGTTGTTGATCGTCGCCTGGGCGGTGTTGATCGCGCCGTCGCAGTTGCCCAGCCAGGCCGGCTTCGCGCACTCGGTGATCACCGAGGAGAAGCCCGCGTCGTTGCCGCCGACCTGGAGGGTGACGAAGTTGACGGCCGCGTTGAGCGGGCCGAGCTGGTTGGCGGTGACGTCGGCGACGCGGGCGCCGGAGCAGGCGACCGAGGTCAGGGTCGCGCCGATCCGGGCCGCGTCGACGTACGGGTAGGACTTCGTGGAGCGCTGGCACGCGCCACTGTCAGGGATGTAGGAGCGCGTGCCGACGCCCGAGGCGTAGGAGTCGCCGAGTGCGACGTATGAGGGAGCCGCGTGCGCGATGGTGGGACTGACCAGCAGCGCGGTACCGAGCACCGCGCTGCCGAGGATTCCGGTGAGGCGTTTCATGGGGGCGGACCGCCTTTGCACTGGGTAGGGAGTGCATGACTGACCGTCACCATCTCTCAATCCGGCAGTGACTGGCAAGACTTTGCACGGCAATGGAAAGATAAATACTCGAGAACATCGGCGGCCCCGGCCGGGTCGTCCTGGTGCCCGTCGCGATGACGGACCGCCAGGTGGCCGGAGGCAACCTCCCGCTTGCCGATCACCAGCTGGTACGGCGCGTGCCGGTTCTCCCGGATCCGTGCACCGAGGGTGCCCTCGTCGGCGTGCGCGACCTCGGCCCGCAGCCCGCGATCCATCGCCCGGCGGGCGATCTCGGCGGCGTACTTCTCCTCCGAGTCCGACAACGGCAGGACGACGACCTGCACCGGCGCGAGCCAGGCCGGGAACGCGCCACCGTGCTGCTCGATCAGTTGCGCGATCACCCGTTCCAGGCTGCCGATGATCGCCCGGTGCACCATCACCGGCCGATGTTTGTTGCCATCGGCACCGATGTACTCGAGCTCGAACCGGGCCGGCTGGTGGAAGTCGACCTGGATGGTGGACAGGGTGTACTCGCGCCCCGCGGCGTCCTCGAGCTGGATGTCGATCTTCGGTCCGTAGAACGCGGCCTCCCCCGGCGCCTCCTCGTAGGCCACCCCGGCGTCGTCCAGCACGGCCTTGAGCAGCGCGGCCGACCGGTCCCAGCTCTCCTGCTCGCCGACGTACTTGCTCCCGGCCTCGCCGATCCGTGCGTCCTTCGCAGGCAGCGACAGCAGGAAGCGCGACGGGTGCAGCCCGAGGTCGTCGTACGCGCGCAGGATCAGGTCGAGCGAGGCACGGGCCTCGTCGGCGACCTGGTCGAGGGTGCAGAAGATGTGCCCGTCGTTCAGCTGGATCGCGCGGACCCTGGTCAGCCCACCCAGTACGCCGGACAGCTCGGAGCGGTACATGCCGCCGAGCTCGGCGTACCGCAGCGGGAGCTCGCGATAGCTGTGGGAACGCGATCGGTAGATCAGCGCGTGGTGCGGGCACAGGCTCGGGCGCAGCACCACCTCCTCCTCCCCCACCTTCATCGGTGGGTACATGTCGTCGCTGTAGTGCGACCAGTGCCCGGAGATCTCGTAGAGCTCGCGCTTGCCGAGCACGGGTGAGTACACCTGCTGGTAGCCGGCGCGGCGTTCCAGCTCGGCGACGTAGCTCTCCAGCGCGTGCCGGATCGCGGCACCGGCCGGGAGCAGGTAGGGCAGACCCGCGCCGATCAGCGGGTCGGAGTCGAACAGGCCGAGTTCGCGGCCGAGCTTGCGGTGGTCGAACATGACGGTTTCCTTCGCTCTTGGTGGCGGAGCGGGTGTCCCGTGACATGCGAAAGCCCCGGGGCACTCGCCCCGGGGCTTTCGAAGACTGCGTGAGTCAGCGCGCCGGGACAGGGTCCGGCGTCGTCGTCTGTACGGCGTACTGGTTCACGTCTTCAAAGTAGCAGGTTGGTCAACCGTTATTGCTCGTCGAGGTCCAGACCGACCGGGCGGATCAGGCCTTCCTGCGCGACCGACGCGGCCAGCCGGCCGTCCTGGGTGAAGAGCCGACCGGTCGCGAACCCGCGCGCGCCGGAGGCGGACGGCGAGGACTGGTCGTAGAGCAGCCACTCGTCGGCGCGGAACGGCCGGTGGAACCACAACGCGTGGTCGATCGAGGCCGGCTGGATCCGGCGGTCGCCGATCACCAGGCCGTGCGGCAACAAGCTTGCCCCGAGCAACGTCAGGTCGCTGGCATACGCGAGGACGCCCGCGTGCAGTGCGGGATCGTCGGGCAGCTTGCCCGCGGCCCGGATCCAGAACTGGCGGCCACTCACGCCGGCCAGCCGCATGTCGAGCGCGGCCCACTCCTTGTTCCAGTCCTCGGCCTTGCGACCGGTCGCCGCCTCCAGCACCGACGCGAGGGTCGGCGCCTCCTCCGGCGGTACGACGTCGTCCGGCATCGGGTCGCCGTGGTCGAGCCCGGGCTCGGGGCGCTGGAACGACGCCGACATGTAGAAGATCGGCTTGCCGTTCTGCGACGCGACCACCCGGCGGCTGCTGAAGGTCTTGCCGTCGCGAGTCGTCTCGGCCCGGTACACGATCGGTACGGCGGTGTCGCCCGGACGCAGGAAGTAGCCGTGCAGCGAGTGCACGATCCGTTCCGGCTCGACCGTGCGGGTCGCCGCACCCAGCGCCTGGCCGAGCACCTGCCCGCCGAACACCCGCTGCGCGGCGGTCTGCGGCTGGCGGCCGCGGAACAGGTCGTCGTCGATCTTCTCCAGGTCGAGCAGGTCGACCAGATCCTCCAGGGACTCGGGCATGCCCCATCCTGACAGGTTCGCGGGCCCGGACCGGGGATCTGTGGTTGCCCTCACGCGGTCGTTTTCGGTGAGCTTTCGGTCGCCTTCCGTAGGCTGATGTTGAACGCGCAACCAAACACTCGTTTCGACCGAAGGAGATCCTCGTGAGCCGCCTCCCCTCCGGCGCCACCACCCACGCCCGTGACCTCGTCCTGCTGATCGCCCGCGTCGGCGTCGGCGTCGTGTTCGTCGCCCACGGCTGGCAGAAGTTCCGCACCAACGGCCTGACCGCGACCGCGAACGGCTTCGAGCAGATGGGCGTCCCGGCGCCGACGCTCTCGGCGTACTACGCCGCCGGTGCCGAACTGATCGCGGGCGCCGCATTGATCCTCGGACTGCTGACCTCGGTCGCCGGGGTGCTGCTCGCGCTCGACATGGCCGGCGCGTTCCTGTTCGTGCACCTGTCGAACGGCGTGTTCGTCGCCGAGGGCGGCTGGGAGCTGGTCGTCGTCCTGGGACTGGCCGCGCTGACGCTCGCGGCGGTCGGGCCCGGTCGCTACAGCGTGGACCGGATCCTGACCCGCTCGACCGCGGACCGGGCGACGCTGTCGGTCTGAACCACGGCAAACGAAAGGGCCCCGGGGAACTCCCCGGGGCCCTTTCGTCGGTGGATCAGTTGGTGTCGTCGTCGCGGTTCAGCTCGGCGAGGAACTGCTCGACCTCGGCGCCCAGCTCGTCGGCCGACGGTGTCGAACCGGCCAGCAGGCTGCCGCGGCTGATCGAGCCGGCGGCCGCGTCGTACTGGGTCTCCAGCGCGTTGACCACGGCCGACGCGTCGTCGGACTGCTCGACCTGCTCGTCGACCATCCGGCCGGTGATCGCGGCCTCGTCCAGCAGCGCCTTGCTCGGCAGCAGCAGACCGGTCGCGGCGGAGATCGCGTGGACCAGGGCCAGGGCGGCACCCGGGAAACGGTTCTCGGCCAGGTAGTGCGGGACGTGGACCGCGAAGCCCATCGCGTCCTTGCCGGCCTCACCGAGGCGGACCTGGAGCATCGTGCCGGCGCTCGCGGGCAGCCGCATCTCGCCGTCCCAGATGTTCGACCGGGTGACCAGCTCGGGCCGCGTCGCGTGAGCGGTCAGGCCGAGCGGGCGGGTGTGCGGCACGCCCATCGGGATGCCGTGCACGCCGACCGTGAGCGTCACGTTGTACTTCTCGATCAGCTGACGGACCGCACCGGCGAACCGGTTCCAGTGGTTGTCCGGCTCGACACCCTCGAGCAGCAGGAACTCGACACCCGCGTCGTCGGTCAGCAGGTGCAGGTTCAGCTGCGGGGGCGTGTAGTCGATGAAGCGGTCCTCCGCGAACGTCACCTCAGGGCGACGCGCCCGGTAGTCGTGCAGCAGGTCGACGTCGAAGCGCGCCAGCAGGCGGCTGTCCAGTACGTCGAGGAGGTGGTCGGCGGTCACCCGGCCGGCCTGGCCCGCGTCCATGAATCCGTCGAGCGAATGCACCAGCACCTTGGGCGTCGCCGCCGGGCCGGTCGCCACCGACTCGTCGACGATCTCGTAGAGGTCGTCCGGTCGCAGCATGTAACTCGTCTCCTTCATCGCGGGCCAACAGGGCGGGTAGGCCCCTCTATCCTGCCTTCTCTGGTCACAACGCCCGCTCACCGGGCAGGAATTCCAGCAGTTGAGAAGTTTTTCACCGCGGACGGCGCGGATCGGACCTGCGGATTTGGAAAGCGCTTGCTAGCGTGCTCCTGTGCGCACCGAATCCGAGCCGTCCCCGCCCGCCGTGTCCGCTGCCGTCCAGCCGCCGACCGAACCGTCGTCCGCCGCTTCACCGCGGACCCGGCCGACCGTCCTGCTGGCGATGAACGAGTCCAGCCGGGACCGAGTGCTGATCCCTGCCGTGCGGGAGCGGCTCGATCAGGTCGCCGACGTGCTGCGGATCCGCGCCGACGGGACCTTCCTGGACGAGCCGTCGATCCGCGCCGCGCTGGCCGACGTCGACATCCTGCTGACCGGCTGGGGCTGCCCGCAGATCACCCCGGAGGTGCTCGACGCCGCGCCCCGGCTGCGCGCGATCGTGCACGCGGCCGGTTCGGTGAAGCACTTCGTCACGCCGGTCGCCTTCGACCGCGGGATCCAGGTCACCTCCGCCGTGGTCGCCAACGCGCTGCCGGTCGCGGAGTTCACCGTCGCGACGATCGTGCTCAGCGGCAAGCGGGCGTTCCGGCTCGGCGAGGAGTACAAGCGGAGCAAGCACCGGCCCGACCCGAGCAACATCCCGGGCAACTACGGGACGACCGTCGGCCTGCTCGGCGCCTCGCGGATCGGTCGGATGGTCGCGGAACGCCTTCGAGCTTTCGACCTGGAGGTGCTGATCAGCGACCCCTACTTGTCGGCGGCTGAGGCTGCTGAGCTTGGTGCCGAACTGGTCGAGCTCGACGACCTGTTCCGGCGCAGCGACGTCCTGAGCGTGCACGCGCCGCTGCTGCCCGAGACGGTCGGCCTGGTCGACGCGCGGCTGCTCGGGTTGCTGCGCGACGGTTCGGTCCTGATCAACACCGCCCGCGGCAGGATCGTCGACGCCGCGGCGCTCGAAGCCGAGTGCGTCGCCGGCCGGCTGGACGCCGTACTGGATGTCACCGATCCTGAGCCGCTGCTGCCGGACTCGCGGCTCCTCGACCTGCCCAACGTCTTCCTGACGCCGCACCTGGCCGGCGCCGTCGGCAACGAGGTCGCCCGCCTGGGCGAGCTCGCGGTCGGCGAAGTCGAACGCCTGGCCGCCGGCCTCCCGCTGCAGCACGCCATCAGCCCCGCCGAACTCGGAAGGATCGCATGAGCCGCCTGGTATTGCCCGCCACCGATCGTGTCCTGTCTCGTCAGACCGGGTGGGTCCGCGGTCACTGGGAGGCGCTGGCCGACCATCTGCTCGACTCGCTCGACCCGTACTTCTCCCCCGGCTCCGCGCTGGTCGAGCTGCCGGGTCGCCCGAGCAGATCCGGTACGGCGTCCGACGCGCTGGAAGGTTTCGCCCGGTCGTTCATGCTCGCCGCGTTCCGGATCGGGGGCGTTCGCGGCGAGGGGTGTGAGCAGCTGATCGAGCGCTACGCGCGAGGTGTGGCCAACGGCGCGAACCCGGACCACCCGGAGTCCTGGCTGCGGCTGACTCCGCGCTCGCAGCAGATGGTCGAGGCGGCCGCGATCGCCGTCGCGCTGCACGAGTCGCGCGAGTGGATCTGGGACCGGCTCGACACACGGGCGCAGGAGCACGTCGCGGAGTGGCTCGGCGGGTTCATCGGGTCGACGACGCACGACAACAACTGGCGGCTGTTCCAGGTGGTCAGCGAGCAGTTCCTCGCGTCGGTCGGTGCGCCGTACTCGCAGGACGACATCGACGGCGGGCTCGACCGGATCGAGGACTGGTACGTCGGCGACGGCTGGTACTCCGACGGCGACGGGCAGAACTTCGACAACTACATCGGCTGGGCGATGCACCTGTACCCGGCGCTGTGGACGCGGATGGCCGCGGCGACGCCGGGTGCCGTGTACGACGACCGGCTGAAGGTCTACCGCGAGCGGCTCGGGCTGTTCCTCGAGGACGCGGTCCATCTCGTCGGGAACGACGGGGCGCCGGTGTACCAGGGACGGTCGCTGACGTACCGGATGGCCGCCGCTGCGCCGTACTGGATGGGCGCGTTGATGGACTCGACCCCGCTGTCGCCCGGTCAGACGCGGCGGCTGTGCTCGGGGATCGCGCGGCACTTCGTCCAGCACGGGGTGCCGGACGAGCGCGGGCTGCTGACGCTGGGGTGGTACGACACGTTCCTGCCGACGACGCAGCAGTACTCCGGTCCTGGTTCGCCGTACTGGGCCTCGAAGGGCTTCGTCGGGTTGCTGCTGCCGCCGGAGCACCCGGTGTGGTCTGCGCCGGAAGAGTCGATCCCGCTGGACGACGAGGACCAGATCCGCTCGATGCCGGCGCCCGGCTGGATCGTCCACAACAGTCGCCACGACCAGCTCGTCCGCCTGATCAACCACGGCGCCGACCACGCGCCGCCCGCCGAGCCCGAAGGCGTCGAGCCGGCGGTCGACTCGCACTACGACCGCCTCGCCTACTCCAACCACGCCGGCCCCGAGCTCGCCGACAACGCGCCGCGCATCGACAACCTGACCGCCCTGGTCGACCAGGAAGGCCGCTCCAGCACCCGAGGCCGCATCCGCCGCTTGGGCATAGGAGCCCGTACGGCGTCCTCGTGGCACAAGGCCTGGCTCGGCTCCGAAGGCCCCTGGCCCATCGAAACGACGTCCATCGTCCACGGCAGCCTCGAAATCCGAGTCTCCCTGGTCGAAGGCCCCGCCGATTCCCTGGTCCGCAGCGGCGGCTACGCGGTGGCAGCCAACACGTTGCCCACAGCAACCGCTGGCTCCGCCGCAGCGAGTGAGAACTCGGGCCCTGCCAGCACTTCTGCCGGCGCCGCCACCTCAGCCACAGGCGACGTGCCCGCCGGCATGTCGGCCTCCTCAGCCCCCGCCGTATGGGCTTCCACCAGGACAGCGGAGGGCCTTCAGTCATCGGTCGTCGGTCTCCACGGCTACACCTCAGCCGGCGTTCACCGAGGTCTGGGAGTGAACGCCTTCGGGCCGCACTCGGCCACGCCCTACCTCACAGCACAACACACCGGCGAGCCGGCGGTGCTGGTTCACGCTGTGTTGCTGACCCGTGACGAGCTGGCTCCGCAAGCGCTTGCCGAGGGCATCGACGTCCAGGTGGACGACCGCGAGATCACCATCACACTCCCCGGCGGCGGCACCGAAATCGTCGTGCTCGGGAACCGCTGACGACGTACGGTCGGGGGATGCACGAGCCATCCCCCACCGACGTCCTCGCCGAAGCCGTCGGCGCCGACCCGAGCACCACCAACCAGGAGAAGTTGTGGTCAGCAACTTTCTCCCTCGAGCGGTGGTGGTTCGTCCAGCGTGGCGAGCCGGACAACCCGCAGCCCTTCGTCGGCGTCAACAACGACCAGCCGTTCCTGATGGCCTTCACCACCGCCGAACGCGCCCGGGGCTTCGCGGTCGCCAACGGCCTGGCCTCGGCCGACGCAGAGGTCGAGGTCCTCGCCCTCACCCCCGCGGACGCCGTCGCGCAGGCAGCGGTCTGGCTGCAGCAGGGCATCGCGGCGATCACCTTCGACCACGGGATCAGCGGCTACTTCGCCCCGCTGGGCAACCTTCCCGCGATCCGGTCGCACGTCACCGGCACGATCTGACACGCCGTTAGGCGAGCCTCGCCAACGGTGAGAATTCGCACGAACCCCACTACCTTGGTCAACATGAGCACGTACGCGAAACTCCTCCAAGAACAGATCCGCAACGAATTCACGGCGTCACAGCAGTACACGGCAGTGGCTGTCTGGTACGACGACCAGGACCTCCCGCAGCTGGCCGCGCACTTCTACAAGCAGTCCCTGGAAGAGCGCAACCACGCGATGATGATGGTCAAGTACCTGCTCGACCTCGACATCCGGCCGCAGATCCCGGGCGTGGGCGAGGTCGTCAACGACTTCAAGACCGCGCTCGACCCGCTGGAGCTCGCGCTGCAGCAGGAGATCACGGTCACCAAGCAGATCGAGACGCTGGCCCGGACCGCGCGCGACGACGGTGACTACCTCGGCGAGCAGTTCATGCAGTGGTTCCTCAAGGAGCAGGTCGAGGAGGTCGCCGCGATGACGACGCTGGTCAACGTCGCGAAGCGCGCCGGCGACAACCTGTTCCACCTCGAGGACTACCTGGCCCGCGAGACCGTCGGTGACGCCGGCGCCGACCCGACCGCTCCGGCCGTGGCCGGCGGCAAGGTCTGACCGACCGGAGTACTGTTCCGCCCGGGAGTTTCGGGGCCGCCGTACCTGGTACGGCGGCCCGGTTCCCCGGTCAGGCCTCTGTGTGCCTGACTCCTGCGCGGCCGTTACCAGGAACCGCCGCCCCCACCGCCTCCGCCGCCACCGGAGGAACCTCCGCTGAAGCCGGAGGAGCTACCGCCCCCACCGCCACTTCCCGCGGGTGCCGGCGGCGGATCGAAGGTGTGCGCCACGGTCTGGCTGATGCTGCCGGCCGCGAATCCTGAGCTGTAGTACGACGGCCCGGTGTACCAGAACGGGTCGGCCGGGATCCGTCCCGCCGCGACCAGCTGCGAGCACACGCGCTGCCACCGGTCGGCCAGGTCGAACGCGATCGCCCAGGGCAGGTACTTGCTGAAGATGTCCTCGCCCTCCTCGAACCGCAGCTGGTCCGCCTCGGCCGTGGACAGGTACAGCCGGAAGCCGATCAGGTGGTCGGTCACCGCGCGACCGGCCGCGTTGCGTTGTCCCTTCGCCCGCTGGGAGACAACGGTGCCGATGGCAACGATCACCGCGAGCACCGGCAGGCCGATCACGACCGCGCGGCCCAGACCGCCGGTGGCCGCGCCGATCGCCGTACCGATCACTCCGGCGCCGAAGACCCAGATCCCGATCATCGCGATGCACGCGCACGGGAAAACGCCGGACAGCTGCTTGCCACGCGCGGCCCACGGCATCCGCGTGTACCAGTCGCGCGCCTTCACCTGCTGGCGCAGCGCGTCGATCATCGCGTCGTGCGCGAGCCGCATCGAGTTGTCGCCGGTCGGGCGGCGCTCCAGTTTGACGGTAGTGCCAGGCGCCAAGCCCGGGAAGAGGCCCTGCAGCAGGACCTGCTCGTGCGGCGCGGTCGCCAGCGCGGGGTTGAGCAGGACGGCCTTCTGCTCCTCGCCGGTGTTGTCGATCCGTAGGGCGCCGCGGACCGCGAGGTCGATCAGGGTCGCGGCGGTCTCGGTCGTGTTCGCCTTCGCGTCGATCAGCAGCCCGCCTTCGCCGACCGGGATCGGCGGCGGGGAGAACGCGACCGGGATCTGGTCGGTGGTCAGCGTGTCCTTGACCGCGGCAACGGTCGAGCCGTTCGGCGGGAAGGTGCCGGGCGGCATTCCGGCGTACCGGAGGTCGCGGTTTCCGCGCTTGCCGTAGAGAACGGCTGCTCCCAGGCCGGCGAGCGTGACGAGGCCGGCAGTGACGAGGCCGGGGACGTTGATGCCGTTGCGCTCGAGCCAGGCGGGCGGGTCGACGACGATCGGGGCATCGTTGGCGACGACGCCGGGCTTGATGCCGGCCACGATCGTCAAGCCTTCGCCGCGGTCCAGACCGGAAGCGGTGAAGACTCCCTTGCCGCCGGCCACGGTCTTGCTGTCGCACGACTGCTGGCTGCCCTGGGCGCCGACGAAACAGTCGACCTGCTGCACGTCCTGCGGCACGGTGACGTTGACGGCGATCTGCCGGAAGGTGGCGTCCCAGCCGGTGCCGGTCGTGTCCCAGTAGAGCTCGCTGTGGTCCTCGAAGTGCCGCAGAGCGCCGCGTACGTCGTACTCGATGACGTAGGTCGCCTGGCGGCCGGAGATCGTCTTGTCGGCCGAGCCGATCTTGATCTGGATCGACTGGTCGCGCTGGGTCTTGCTCTTGGTGGTCGTCGTCTCGAACTCGTCCGGCGCACCGGTCGGACTGTCGACCTCGATGTCGGAGACCTGGTACTCCTGGTCCTTCGAGTCGTCGTCCTTCCAGGGCTCACGGGTGATCAGGTTCCGGTAGATCCCGTGCCGCCCCGAACTGCCGAAGCCATAGTCGATCGTCTCCTTGACGTGGAGCACGCCGTCCTGGTTGACGGTGTAGTCGATCTGCATCCGGTTGACGACGTCACCGATATCGCTGGGTTGCGCGTTGGCCGGCAAGGCCCACCCGGTGAGAACGAACCCGGCAAGCAGCGTGACCACGGCGGTCCAGAGTCCCCTTCGCATGCCGCGACAGTACCGAGATCTCAGTCCACCGGCCGCTCCCCCGCCGCCACGTCGGCTGGAACGCGGGCCTCGGTCTCTGGCGGCGCAGGCTTCTCCCCCGCCGCGCGGATTGCGGCCTCGACCAGATCCGCGGCGGTGGTGTCCCGCGTCCGTCGTCCTCTGTCGTAGTACTGCGTCGTCGCGATGCTCGCGTGACCGACGTCGGCCTGGACGTGCTGGATCCGCGCGTCCTGCTCCAGCGCGATCGTCACGTACGCGTGCCGCAGCGCGTGCGGATGCACCTTGTCCGCGACATCCTCCAGCGCCGGACCAGCCTGTACGGCGACCCGCCGCAGCAAGGCGTTCACGTCGAACCGCGAACACCGGGCGCCGTCGCGCGTGGCGATCAACGGGCTCGTTGCCTTGCCGTTCGTCCGTCCGCGCAGAGCCGGCGTACTGATCTCTTGCAGGAGGTCGCGCTCTCGCAGGTACTTCTCCAGCGCCTCCGCCGCGAGCGTCGTCAGATAGACCTCGCGGTGCACGCCGCCCTTCCCCAGCACCCGCAGCATCGGCTCCCCGCCGGACACCACCAGGTGCTGACGATCGAGCCCGACCAACTCCGACACCCGCAACCCCAGCGTCAGCAGCGCGACCACCGCCACCGCACGAGCGGCGTACAGGTCCTTGAATCGCGTCCTGTTCGGCAGCTTCCCCGCCGCGTCGAGCAACGCGTGCAGCTGCGCCGCGGTCAGCCGGATCGTCGGCGAGGCGTCCCGCGAGCTCCGGTTGAGCCCGAGCCGCGCCCGATTCAGTGCCGCCGGGTTCGCCGGCACGACGCCGGTCTCGGTCAGATGCCCGTAGAACGCCGACAAGGTACTCAGCATCCGCTGCCGAGTCCGCTTCTCCGCCCCCGCCGCATCCAGCAGATGCAGCCAAGCCTTCACCTCGCGCCCAGTAGCCACCCGAGGATCCATCCCCCGCCCCGCACACCACCGAAACCAGGCCAAGTCGTGCAACGGCCCTTCCCGCCGCGACCCCCCGGCGCCGCCCAGCCCTCCGCTCGCCGAGGTCTTCGCCCGCTCACCTCCCAAGTCTTCCCCCACGACCAGGTCCACCCAGGCGATCGGGAGTCCCAGCGCATAGCCGTACGTCCTTCTCGTCCCCGCGTTCGCGTACTGGCTCAGCCAGTCGGCGACCTGTTCCCTCAGAGTCTCCGGGTCCTCGACCCCGGGCCAGGTTCCTTCCGCGGCGACGATCTGGTCGTTCTCCCGGGCCTCTTCTCTGGCGCGCTGAGCGGCTTCCAGTACGACCAGTAATCCGTCCATGCCGCCATCTTCGCGCCCAGCACAGTCCGCTCCGGCTTCCCACTCCGCAGTCTGACGAACACACTCACAAAACACTGGTTTCGTGGTGGTTAGGTTCGGTTTTCGAAACGCCGAACCAGTTTCCAGGTTTTCTAACCTCGAACATCTAGGGTCTGGAGCATGATCGTGGACGCCGGAAGATGCGGCTACAGCAAGTGCCGGGAAGAGCTGCCCGCTCCAGGACTCCAGGGCGGACGCCCGAGAACGTTCTGCCGGGAGACCCGCTGGGAAGGCGGCCGAACCTGCGCCCAGATGGCCCGCGCGGAGAAGGAGGCCCTCGGCGCACTCGGCCTGGACGCCGGCAGCAGCACCTTCCGACTGGACGCCGAACGCCTGCGCGACCAGCTCGACGCCGTACGAGGACCGGTGGAAGCACTCACTGCCGCGCTGGAGTCGGTAACCGACCGGTTGGATGTAGTTGAGGCAGCAGCTGTTGCTGCCGTGGAAACGGCGAATGCGCAGGTTGCCGAGGCTGAGCAGGCCCGGTTAACCGCCGAGCAGGGCCGGGAGCAGGCCGAGAACAAGACCCGCCAGAGCCAGGCCGCTGCCGAGCGCGCCGCGAAGGAACGCACCGAAGCCGTCGAGCGCGCTTCAGCTGCCGCCCGCCAGGCACTCGACGCGACGGAGGCGCTGGGCGCTGCCCGCCAGCAGGCCGAGGAAGCCGTCAACGCCCGGCGAGCCGCCGAGGCCCAAGCCGCCAAGGAAGCAGAACGCGCCGCCGGCACCGACCGTCAACTCCGCGAGATCGCCGTCGCCGCCGAACGCCTGCTCGCCGAACGCGACGCAGCCCACCGCGAACGCGACGCCGCCCACGCTGCTCGCGACGCTCTCCACGCCGACCGCGAGCTCCTCCGCACAGAACGGGACACCGCCCGCGAGGCCGAAGCAGCACGCCGTACGGACGTGGAAGCAGCAAGAGCCGACCTACAGACCCTCCAGAACGCGCTCTCCGAGCAGCAGCAGAAGACCCAGCAAGCCGAAGCAGCCCACTCAGCTCAAGCCGAGGCCTTCCAGCAACTCACCAGCACCCACGACCAAACCCGCGCCGACCTCGAGTCCCTCCGCACCCGCACAGAGCAACTCCAACTACAGGCCACCCAAGCAACCACCGAGCTGGAGACAGTCAGAGCCCAACTCACCACCACCCGCCTCCACCCCGAAGACCTGCAAACCCTGCTAGCGGCCCTCAAGTCCTAGCGGCAGCCTCCCCCGGAGAGGGGGAGGGGGCATGACCGCCCAGAGCCCCCGGGTCCGGCTCGACGCCGCGACCCTGGTCGAGGCGGTCAAGCGGGTTGACTTACTGCTCTGGGGGGCGGCGGTAGGCGCCGTGCCACCAGATTCGGGCTAGTTCGGCGGCGAAGGTTGCGTCGGTGGTGGCGTCGCGGGTGTTGACGTGTTCGACGATGGCTCGTTCGCCGCCGAGGACGATGATCTGCGTGGCGCTCGGGACGTCGACGTCGGTGGCTGTGCGGCCGGCGTCCTGCTCGACGCGCAGCAGGCGGTCGGTGAACTCGCTGAACTGGTCCAGCTCGCGGACCCAGTACTCCCGCACGGTGTCGTCGTACGCCGCTGCCTCCGACACCGCTCGTCGGACGGCGGCGTTCTCGCGGAACGTCGCCACTACTCTCACGAACGTCTCGGTCAGGCCCTCGACGCCGTCTTCCGGTCGCCACGCGGACGCGGTGTCGAAGTTCGGAGCCGTCAGCTGCGCGGCCAGGCGGATCAGCAGGTCGACCTTGTCGCGAAAATGAACGTAGAAGCTCGACCGCGCGACGCCAGCCTCGGCGGCGATCTGCTGCGCGTTGAGCTCGGTGAACTTCGCCCCGTCGGCCAGCAGCCGCCCGGTCGCGGCGAACAGGTCCGCCTCGGCCGAGGCGGGACGCCCGACAGGAGCGGGAGCGGAGCTCGACGGTCGTCCGGCGGGTGCTGAGGCTGAGTTCGAAGGCATTGGTACGGGGTCTCCGGGAGGTTGCTGGCTCCCCCGCACCCTACCCGCCTTGGGCGGGCCTGTAGCCTTTTTTTAGACAGAGTGTCCATTAAAGGAGAAGTGATGAAATACCGTCAGCTCGGCCGGACCGGTGTCTGGGTCTCGGAGATCGGTCTCGGCGCGATGTCGTTCGGTGGCGCGGACCACCCGGTCTTCAGCGCGATCGGCGGACTCGGCCAGGCCGACACCGACCGTCTGGTCGGTACGGCGCTCGACGCCGGGGTCAACTTCATCGACACCGCCGACGTGTACGCCGACGGCGAGAGCGAGGAGCTGCTCGGCCGCGCGCTGGGCAAGCGCCGCCGCGACGTCATTCTCGGCACCAAGTTGCTGGCGCCGGTCGGACCGGGACCGAACGACCAGGGCCTGACCCGGCTGCACATCATGCGGTCGCTCGAGGACAGTCTGCGCCGGCTCGGCACCGACCACATCGACCTGTATCAGATCCACAACTGGGACCACGTCACGCCGCTCGAGGAGACTCTCGCCGCGCTCGACGACGCCGTACGGCAGGGCAAGGTCCGCTACCTCGGCGCGTCCAACCTCGCGGCCTGGCAGATCAGCAAGGCGCTCGGGCTGTCGGCGCTGAACCACCAGTCCAAGTTCGTCGCCAACCAGATCAACTACTCGCTGCTGTCCCGGCAGGCCGAGGGCGACCTGGTGCCGATGGCGCTCGAGGAAGGCGTCAGCCTGACCGTCTGGCAGGGCCTGATGGGCGGCTTCCTCACCGGCAAGTACGAGCGCGGCGGCACGACCACCGAGACGCAGGCCCGCCGGGCCCAGACCGGTGCCGACTTCGTCCCGTTCGACGAGGAGCACGGGTACGACGTGGTCGACGTCCTGCGGAACGTCGCCGACCGGCACGGCGTGAGCCCGGCCCGGGTCGCGCTGGCCTGGCTGCTCGCCCAGCCCGCGGTGACGAGCGTGATCGTCGGCGCCCGCAAGCTGGACCAGCTCACCGACAACATCCAGGCCGCTGACCTGACCCTCACCGAGAAGGACCTGGCCGAGCTCGACGACGTGAGCCGCCCGGCTCCGGCGTACCCGAAGTGGATCCAGGACCAGTTCAACCCGGTGCGCGTCCCGGCGAGCAACCAGGCCTGACGTTCCGCCGGCCGAACGCCGGGCTCGGCCAGATCCTTCGAGGTCGCGACCCGGGCGACGGCCGACACCGAGCGGCGGCCAGTGGCACCCAGGTCACCGGCCGACCAGGCAGCGAGGCCGGCACCGACCCGCGGGGATCAGACAGCCTGGTCGAAGGCGGCACCGAGCCGGTGCACGCCTTCCTCCAGCTGGGCCAGGCCGGAAGCCGCGACGTAGCTGAGCCGAAGGTGCGGGGCCGGCGCTTCGGCCGTGAAGTACGCGGCGCCGGCCGCGACCGCGACCCCACAACGCAGAGCGGCAGTCGAGAGAGCGCGCTCGTCGGTTCCCTCGGGAAGACCGAGCCACAAGTGGTAGCCGCCAGGCCGCGGGCTGATCGGGACAAGCGCGGGCACGGACGTTGCCAGCGCGGACAACAGCGTCGTACGGCGGTCGCGAAGTGCCGCGGCGAGCGTGCGCAGGTGCCGGGACCAAGCAGGCGAACCGACCAGCTCGAGCGCGGTCTCCTGCAGCGGCCGCGGGACGAACATGGTGTCGACGGCGTTGATCGCCCGCAGCCGCTCGAACGCGGGACCGCGGGCGGTCAGACCGGCGATGCGCAGGCTCGGCGACGCGGGCTTGGTCAGCGACCGGACATGCACGATCACGCCATCGGGATCGTCGGCAGCCATCGCCGGAGGCAATACCAAGGAGTCGGCATGGACGAGCCGCCGCGGGAAGTCGTCCTCGACGACAAAGGCCCCCGCGGCCCGCGCGATCTCGACCACCGCCGTACGACGCTCAGCGCTCAGGCAGCTCCCGGTCGGGTTGTGGAACAGCGGCTGGCAGACGAAGAGCCGGGCCCGCGTCGCCTCGAACGCATCGGCCAGCAGATCGGTCCGTACGCCGTCCGCATCGACCGGCACCGGAACAGGACGCAGCCCGGCAGCCCGTGCCACCGCCAGCATCCCCGGATACGTCGGCGACTCCACGAGCACCGGCGAACCAGGTGCAGCCAGTCCCCGCAGGGCTGTGGAGAGCGCGCTCTGACCGCCCGCCGTGATCAGCACGTCCGACGCGTCCAGCGATCCGCCCGGCCCACCGATGTCCCGCGCGAACCACTCCCGCAAATCGGTCAGCCCCTCGACCGGCGGCCGCGCCCAGGTCCCGGGACGACGGCCGGCCCTCGCCAGAGCAGCGGCCAACGCCCGCTCGGGCTGAAGCGTCGGGTGCAGATAGCCGCCGTTGAGATCGATCACCTCCGCCGGAGGCGGTACCAGCGTCGCCAGCAACCCGGCCGCATCCGCAGCCCGTGGACCGACGTCGACCGTCGCCGCCGGCGGAGCCGCGCTCAGCGCGACCTCCTGCCACGACACATCCCCCGGTACGACGGCCGCCCGCTGCGCCGCCTTGAACACACCGGCCCCCGGACGAGCAACGACCAGCCCCTCGGCGACCAGCGTGGAGATCGCCCGGGACAGCGTCACCGGACTCACCTGGTAGGCAGTCACCAGCGCCCGGCTCGACGGCAATCTCTGCCCGTCGGAGTAGCGATCGAGCTCAGCGCGCAGCCGCAGTACGAGCCGGGCACCACTGCTACCGTCGTTCATGACAGCACAAGATAGCGCTACCCACTCCCCCGCGATATCAGTTCGCACCGGTACTTTCCTGGCCGCCGCGGCGGTGGTGGCTTTCTCCTTCAGCTTCCCGGCCACCGTGTGGGCCCTTGACGGCTTCGGCCCGTGGACAGCGACCGGCGTCCGCGCACTGCTCGCCGGAGTGCTTGCCGCTGTCTGTCTGTACGCCGCCCGCGTGCCACTGCCCGACCGTCGTCACTGGGCCGGACTGCTCACCGTCGCAGGCGGCTGCGTCATCGGCTTCCCGTTGCTCACCACCCTCGCGTTGCAGACCTCGACGACCGCGCACTCGGCCGTCGTCATCGGCATCCTCCCGTTGGCGACCGTGGTGATCTCGTCGGTCCTCACGGGCCGCCGCCCGTCGCCAACGTTCTGGACGGCAGCAACTCTGGGCGCAGCGACGGTCGTCGCGTTCACCCTCCAGCAGAGCCACGGCCGTCCCACCCTCGCCGACCTCTACCTCTTCGGCGCGCTGATCGTCTGCGGCGCCGGCTACGCCCAAGGCGGCCGACTCGCTTCGGCGATGCCCGGCTGGCAGGTCATCGCCTGGGGCGTCGTCGCCGCCCTCCCGGTGTCCGCCGTCGTCACCGCGCTGGCGATACCGCACGAGCCGATCCACCTGACGACCAAAGCGGTCGTCGGCATGAGCTACCTCGCGGCGATCTCCCAGTTCGGCGCGTTCGTCGTCTGGTACCGCGGGATGGCCGCGATCGGCGTACCGAAAGCCAGTCAGCTGCAGCTCGCGCAACCCCTGATCACGTTGGTCTGGTCCGTCCTGCTGATGGGCGAGCACCTGCCGGTCCTGGCCCCGGTCGCGGCGGTCGTCGTACTGGCCTGTATCGCCGTCACCCAACGCACCCGGACCTGACGGCCGGGGAGGTCTTGTGCAGACCGGGGGCTAGGGGGAATGGTGGGCGAACAGGAGGAAACGTCATGGCAGACAAGGCGAACACTTCCCAGGGCGCGCCGGGTGCGGACACCCCTGCCGCCATTCGCAACGTCGTGCTCGTCGGTCCGTCCGGCGCGGGCAAGACCACGCTGGTCGAGGCGTTGCTGGTCGCCTCCGGCGTACTGCCCAGAGCCGGCAACGTCCTCGACGGGACGACGGTGTGCGACTGCGACGACGCCGAGATCCGCCAGCAGCGTTCGGTCGGACTGGCCCTCGCGCCGCTGATGCACGAGGGCATCAAGCTGAACCTGATCGACACCCCCGGGTACGCCGACTTCGTGGGCGAGCTCCGCGCCGGGCTGCGAGCGGCGGACTGCGCTCTGTTCGTGATCGCGGCGAACGAGGGCGTCGACGAACCGACCAAGGCGCTGTGGCAGGAGTGCGACCAGGTCGGCATGCCGCGCGCGGTCGTGATCACCAAGCTCGACCATGCCCGGGCGAACTACGAGAACGCGCTCTCCGCCGCGCAGAGCGCGTTCGGCGACAAGGTGCTGCCGCTCTACCTCCCGGCCGGCCGCGGCGTGATCGGACTGCTGTCGAAGACGCACTACGAGTACGCCGACGGCAAGCGCACGACGCATCCGCCGGAGGCGTCGTACGAGGAGCTGATCGAGGAGCTCCGCGGCACGCTGATCGAGGGGATCATCGAGGAGTCCGAGGACGAGTCGCTGATGGAGCGCTACCTCGGCGGCGAGGAGATCGGTCAGGACGTGCTGGTCGACGATCTGGAACGCGCGGTCGCCCGGGGTTCGTTCTTTCCCGCGATCCCGGTCTGCAGCGGCACCGGTGTCGGCACGCGCGAGCTGCTGGAGATCGCGACCAGCGGGTTCCCGTCGCCGCCGGAGCACCAGCTGCCTGAGGTGTTCTCCCCGCACGGCGTCGCGAAGGGCAAACTGACCTGCGATCCCGCCGGTCCGCTGCTGGCCGAGGTGGTGAAGACGACCTCGGACCCGTACGTCGGCAGGGTCAGCCTGGTGCGGGTGTTCTCCGGCACCATCAGGCCCGACACGACGGTTCACGTGTCGGGCCATTTCACGTCCTTCTTCGGTGAGGCCAACAGTCACGCCGACCACGACGAGGACGAGCGGATCGGCACGCTGTCGTTCCCGCTCGGCAAGCAGCAGCGCCCGGCCTCGGCCGTCGTCGCCGGTGACCTGTGCGCGATCGGGCGGCTGACTCGCGCAGAGACCGGGGACACACTCTCCGACAAGGGCGACCCGCTGGTGCTGAAGCCCTGGACCATGCCCGAGCCGCTGCTGCCGATCGCCGTACAGGCCCGCGCGAAGACCGACGAGGACAAGCTCTCGGGCGGGCTGCAACGGCTCGCGGCCGAGGATCCAACGCTGCGGATCGAGCAGAACCCGGAGACGCACCAGATCGTGCTGTGGTGCATGGGCGAGGCGCACTCGGACGTCGTACTCGATGCTCTCGCCAACCGGTACGGCGTTTCGGTGGACACCGTCGAGCTGAGGGTCCCGCTGCGGGAGACGTTCGGCGGCAAGGCGAAGGGGCACGGGCGGCACGTCAAGCAGTCCGGCGGGCACGGCCAGTACGCCGTCTGCGACATCGAGGTCGAGCCGCATCCCGAGGGCACCGAGTTCGAGTTCATCGACAAGGTCGTCGGCGGATCGGTACCGCGGCAGTTCATCCCGAGCGTGGAGAAGGGGATCCGGGCGCAGATGGAGAAGGGCGTCGGCGCCGGCTACCCGATGGTCGGGATCCGCGTGACGCTGCTCGACGGGAAGGCGCACAGCGTCGACTCGTCCGACATGGCGTTCCAGATGGCCGGCGGGCTGGCGCTGCGCGAGGCAGCGAACGCGACGAAGGTGAACCTGCTCGAACCGGTCGACCTGGTGTCGGTGCTGGTGCCGGACGAGCTGGTCGGTGCGGTGATGAGCGATCTGTCCGGCCGGCGCGGCAAGCTGCTCGGAACCGACAAGGTCGGCGACGACCGCACCCTGGTGAAGGCCGACGTCCCGCAGGTGGAGATCACCCGGTACGCGATCGATCTGCGCTCGCTGTCGCACGGCGCGGCGTCGTTCACCCGATCCTTCGCTCGCTACGAAGCAATGCCGGACTCAGCGGCCTCGAAGGTGAAGGTCTAGGAGAGCCGGCGCCGGACGTCCTTGGACTTCAGGTACGCCGCCGCGTCGTCGTACCGCTCGGACTGGTTCGCGAACTCGATGTACGAACGCACCCGGTGCAGCCAATCGAGCGTCGACGGCTTCACCGCAGGCAGCGCCTTCTCCAGGTGCTGCATCGCCAACGGCGGCTCACCACCCGTCGCCAGCGCCTCGTCGATCACCGCGTCCACTCCGCGCTCGACCAGCGCCCGCAGATCCGCGCCGCTGAACATCGGCGTCCGAGCAGCCAGCGACTTCAGATCCAGCCCCGCCGACGGCACGTCCTTCAGTACGACGGACAGGATGTCGCCCCGAGCCGGCTCGTCCGGCGGCGGAACGAAGATCACCCGATCGAACCGCCCCGGCCGCAGCATCGCCTCGTCGACGTCCCACGGCGCGTTCGTCGCCGCCATCACCAGCAGCCCGCTGTTGTCCGAACCGATCGCGTCCAGCTCCTGCAGCAGTACGTCGACCAGCCGGCGCGCCTCGGACCCACCGTGCTTGTGCCGCGCGAACGCCAGCGCGTCGAGCTCGTCCAGGAACAGCACACACGGCGAGTTCGCCCGGGCGCGCTCGAAGGCCGCGTGCAGATTGCGCTCGGAGACGCCGAGGTAGGGGTCCATCACGTCCTCGATCCGGACGTTGACGAACGGCAGCCCGCACTCCCCCGCCGTCGCCCGCGCGAGCAGCGTCTTGCCGCAGCCGGGCGGGCCGTAGAGCATCACGCCGCCACCGGAGCGCCGGCCGTACTTCTCGTACAGCTCAGGGCGGCTCAGCGGAAGGATCACCATCCGGTGGATCACCCGCTTGATCTCGTCCATGCCGCCGACCTGGTCGAAGGTCGTCGTTTCCTTCGCGGTGTCGCTGACGAAGTCGTCGCCGGTCTCCTCCGGGCCGACCTTCACCTTCACGCCGGTCCGGGTCGCGATCATCTCGTCGACGAGCTGCTGCAGCCGGCCGGTGCCCTCGACGACGCCCGCCTGGCGCGCGGCTTCGAGGCAGTTGCGCAGCAGCGCGAGCCGGCCGTTCGCGGCCGCGAGCTCGCCGACCGCGACCAGTTGGTCCTCCGGGAGACCTCCCTGCTCCATCAGTACGACGTACTGGTCGAGCGCGGCCTCGGTCTCCTCGGCGGCGACCAGGGTCTCGGCCAGGACGAGCCGCAGCAGGACGTCGTCGGGGTTGGCCTCGACCGCCTTGCGCAGGGCGGAGATCCGGTCGTTCGTCATGTCACCAGTTCCGGTTGAGCCAGCGGCGCAGCAACGGCGGCGCCACCCACGAGTAGACGCAGAAGCCGAACCACGCGATCGCCGCGACGGCCGCGAGCGGCCGGAGGCCGGCCAGGCGGAGACCGTAGATGACCGCGACGGCCGCGATCCAGACGACGAGCGGGTTGAACCGCTGGAACGGGCGGAGCGGACGCATCAGCGGGTGGTTCGCGAGGCGGGCCTCGCGAGCGGCAGCGCGCAGGTCGGCGTCGCCGGGATCGGAGGCAGCCGCGGACGCGAGAGAGCGGTATCCCGTGCTCGCGTCGCCGGTCAGCATCGCGGACGTGCCGTGCAGCGCGCGGGCGCCGGGGTCGTCGGGATCGTGCGAGAGCGCTTTCTGCGAGTGCCGGTGCATGTCGCGATCCTTGCCCAGGGCAAACGCCACCTGGGCGCGGGCGGCCGAGATCTGCGGGCTCTCCGGAGCCCGCGCGGCGGCACGCTCGACCAGGGCGCTGGCCTTCTCCGCCTGACCGGCCGACAGACAGACCATCGCGTAGCCGAGCAGGAGGTCGGGGTCGTTCGGGTCGAGGCTGAGTCCCTGGAGGAGCGCGGCCTCGGCCTCGGGGAGACGGCCTTCCGCGCGGAGCGCCCCGGCGAGGATCTGCAGCAGCGGAAGGAACGGGCCGTGGTGGCTGAGGCCGTCCCGCAGTACGTCGATCGCCTCGCTGTTGCGGTCGAGCGCGTGCAGGGCAGCGCCGCGGAAGAGGTACGCGCGGTAGTCGATCGCGGAATCGCCCCAGAGTCCTTGGAGCTCGTCGAGAGCGCGTTCCGGGTGGCCGATCTGGAGCCAGTGGCCGGCCATCTGCAGGCGGGCCTCGGTCGGTTCGCTCACAACGTCACCGCCAGTACGGCGAGCAGCAGGAGCTCCACCAGCCCGAGTCCGATCACCGCGGCGATCCCCGGTCCCCACAGCGACTTGTAGTCGGTGCCGCGGAGCTGGAACGCGCGATCCATCGGCCGCTGGATCCGGAGCTGCACGAGGCAGCAGACCACAGCGACGACTCGGGTGGCGATCCGCAGACCGCTGCTCGCGTCGTCGTCGGTCAGGAACACGACAACAGCCGCCGACACCACCAGCGCGACCACACCGACCGCGAGGATCTGCCGCTGCCGGGCCGCGTCGACCCCGAGCCGCCGCGCGTTGAGGAAGGCGATCACCGTCACCGCGAGCACGCCGCCGAAGAACGCGACGTACGCCTGCGACATCAACCGCCACGGCCGCACCGACAGATCCACGTTCGCCGTGATCGTCGGCCGCAACAGCTCGTCCGCCATCCCGTCCCCTCCTAGGCCTCACACCACCAGGTCAGCCCGGCCCGCGCAGTCTAAGCCAGCCCGAGTTCGCCTGTCCCGCACGCTCTAGGGTGGGGACATGACCGAGAACTGTCTTTTCTGCGGGATCGTCGCGGGGTCGATCCCGTCGCAGCAGGTGGCCGAGAACGATCGCGCGATCGCGTTCATGGACATCAACCCGGCGACGCGCGGGCACCTGCTCGTCGTACCGCGGACGCACTCGACCGACCTGCGCGAGACCTCCGCCGAGGACCTCACCGCGGCGACTCTGCTCGCCCAGTCGCTGGTGAGCCGGGTGATCGACCGGCTCGACGCCGACGGCGCGAACCTGCTGAGCTGCATCGGCGCCGACGCGTGGCAGAGCGTGTTCCACACCCACCTGCACGTCGTACCGCGGTACAAGGACGACCCGCTGCAGCTGCCGTGGCACCCGACTCCGGGCGACATGAACGTGATCGCGGAGACGGCGGCCGAGCTGCGGCTGTAACGCTTCCGGGGGTTGCTGACACTGCACAGGTGACAGGAACTCTCGAGCACCCCTTGGGGGCGTCATGCCGACCGCGGTTCTGGATGCACCGACTCGTCTCCGGCGGCTGGTCCCGCTGCGCTGGATGGTGTTGCTCCAGGGCGTCGCGTTCTGGGTCCCGGTCGAGAAGCTGTTCATGACCGAGATCGGGTTCGAGGCGGCGACGATCGGCGTGATGGCCGCCGCGTACGCCGGGCTGGTGCCGGTCGCCGAGGTGCTGTCCGGCGTACTGGCCGATCGGTGGTCCCGTCGCGGCGTCCTCGTCCTGGCGGCGATCGCACTGCTCCTCGCCGTACTGGTTGGTGCACTGAGCCAGAACGTCGTGGCCTACATCGTCGCGGCCCTGATCCTCGGGCTGTACTTCGCGCTCTACTCCGGCACGGTCGAGGCGGTCGTCTACGACACCGTGCTCGAAGAGACCGGCACCAGTACGGCGTACGAGCGGGAGATCGGCCGGATCCGCCTGCTCGAGAGCGCCGCCCTCGTCACCAGCGCACTGGCCGGCGGCTGGATCGCGGCCGCGACGTCGACCCGGCTGACCTACTTCGTCACGCTGCCGTTCGTGGCCGCGTCGCTGATCGCGCTCTCCCGGTTCCGCGAACCGCGGCTGCACGAGGCGGGTGAGCGCTCTCCGCTGCGCGACCACCTTCGGACGACGGTCCGCGCGATCCTGCATCGGGGGCGGCTGGTGCCGATCGCGGCGGCTGCGGTGATGGCGGCCTTGATCCTGCAGGCGATGTACGAGTTCGGGCCGCTGTGGCTGATCGAGCTCTCGGCGCCGGCTGGGTTCTACGGTCCGTTCTGGGCCGGTGTCGTCGGCGCGCTCGGTCTCGGTGGGCTGCTGGCCGGGCGGCTGCGACTGCACCGACGGTTGCCAGTGGCAACCGTCGTACTGGTGATGCTGGGGTGCTCCGCCGTGCTGCTGACGAGTGGGAGTCTGGCTGTGGTGACCATCGCTGTTGTCCTGTTGACCCTGCTGGTCGTGGTGATCGGGATTCACGTCAGCCATCTCGTGCACGACGCCGTCGACTCGACCATCCGGACCGGCGTCGCGTCGGGGATCAGCGCGGTGTCGTGGATGCTGTTCACGCCGTACGCGCTCGGCTTCGGGGCCGTCACGCAGGAGGCCGATGTGTACGCCGCGGGCTGGTTGCTGGCGGGCGCGGTGGTTTTCGCTGGAGCTTCCCTGTTGTGGGTTCTCCTTCGGCCGGCTCGATCACTAGCCTGAGTCGATGGACGACCTGCCCGTGGACGAGGTGCTGGTACGCCGGCTGTGCGAACGGGACGAGAGCGCCTTCGCCCTCGTTCTCGACCGCTGGTCCGGTGGCATGCTGCGCCTGGCCCGGAGCTACGTCTCCACCGAGGCATCGGCTGCTGAGGTCGTCCAGGAGACCTGGCTCGCGGTGATCGAAGGGATCGATCGCTTCGAGGGCCGCTCGTCGCTGCGTACGTGGGTCTACCGGATCCTCACCAACACCGCGCGGCGTCGAGGAAGCCGGGAGCACCGGATGCTTCCGAGCGAAGAGCTGGCCACCGAACAGGCGACCGTTGACCCGCGGCGGTTTCAGTCGGCGGACCAACCGTTCCCCGGGCACTGGTGGGAGCCGCCGCCGGTCTGGCCCGAGCCGGAGAGAGGGGTGCTGACGGATGAGGTGCGCATGCTCCTGGTCGCGGCGCTGGAGGAGTTGCCCGAGCGACAGCGGGTGGTGATCGCCTTGCGGGACGCCGAGGGCTGGCCGGCCGATGAAGTCTGCGCACTGCTCGACCTCACCGCCGCGAACCAGCGCGTCCTGCTGCACCGCGCCCGCGCGTTCGTCCGCGCGAAGCTGGAGACGTACTACACCCAGGAGGAGACCTCGTGAGCGAGCTCGAGTGCCGGCAGTTCGTCGAGCAGGTGACGGCGTACCTGGAACGCGCGCTGACTCCCGCCGAGGAGCAGGACTTCGTCGACCACCTCCCTGGTTGCGACGACTGCGAGCGCTACCTCGACCAGGTCCGGCAGACCAGCCAGGCTCTGGACAGTCTGCCCAGCGACGCCCTCTCCCCCGAATCCCGCGCGACGCTGCTCGACTCGTTCCGCAACCGCCAGGTCTAGCGGGCGACCAACTCGTACACGGCAAGGATCTCGTCGGTCAGGATCGACCAGTCGTACCGCCGTACGGCGGTCAGGCCGGCGTCGCGCAGCTTGTCGCGTTCGTCGCGCGACGCGAGGAGGCGCAGGCAGGCGGCGACGAGCGCATCCGGTGAACCCGGCTCGAAGAGCTCGCCCAGCCGACCGCCGTCCAGCACCTGGTGGAAGGCGGTGAAGTCGCTCGCGACGACCGGCGCCCCCGCGGCCATCGCCTCCAGCAGCACGATGCCGAAGCTCTCGCCGCCCAGGTGCGGCGCGACGAACAGGTCCGACCCGGCCAG
This sequence comes from Kribbella endophytica, assembly GCF_054781295.1. Taxonomy (NCBI): domain Bacteria; kingdom Bacillati; phylum Actinomycetota; class Actinomycetes; order Propionibacteriales; family Kribbellaceae; genus Kribbella; species Kribbella endophytica. The sequence goes on along the minus strand of NZ_BAAGUR010000004.1, from coordinate 52,656 downwards.
CATGTCGGCGCGGGCCTCGTCGTCGATCGCGCCGAGGAACAGCACGTTGTCGCGGCAGTACGGCGGCAGCGAACGCCGTGCCTCCTCACCCTGACCGGTCCCGGCGACCAGGACCTTCAGCCCACGCCGCTGCGTCACGAGCGCGGGGACGGCGGCGAGCAGGACCGCGAGGCCCTTGCGCGGCTCGTCCATCCGGCCGATGAAGCTGATCGTGCCGTCCTCGCCACGCCACTCCGGGCGGATCCGTCCCGCGAAGCGGTCGACGTACAGGCCGTTGGGGATCACCACCGCCTCGCCGCCGATGTGCTGGACCATCATCGAGCGTGCGTTCTCCGAGACCGCGATCCGCGCGTCGATCTTCTCCAAGGCCGGGCGGAGCAGACCGGAGGCGGCGCTCATCGCGCGGGAGCGGACCTGCCAGGTGTGGAAGGTCGCGACGAACGGGCCGTCGCCGGCCCACAGCGCGAGGATCGAGGCGCTGGGGGTGGTGGGTTCGTGGACGTGGACGACGTCGAAGTGGCCGTCGGCGAGCCAGCTCCGGACTCGCGCCGCGGTGCGTGGGCCGAAGGTGACGCGGGCGACCGAGCCGTTGTACGGGACGCCGACGGCGTGGCCGGAGGAGACGACGTACGGCGGTGCTTGGTCGTCGTCGACCGGGGCGAGGACCGAGACCTGGTGGCCTCGGGCGAGCAGGGTCTCGGCGAGATCGCGGACGTGGTTCTGCACGCCGCCGGGGGTGCCGAGGGAGTACGGGCAGACGATGCCGATCTTCACGGCTGATCCGGGTGGTGGGGCGCGATCATGTCAGTCCACGAAGATGCGTTGGAGCATGTGCCAGTCCTGCGGGTGGGCGGCGATGCCTTCGGCGAACGCGTCGGCGCAGCGCTGGGTCATCGCGGCCGGGCCGCCGTCGCGCGGGATCGGCGGGTGGAAGGTGATCACCAGGTCCGGCCCGTCGTAGTGCAGCGTCGCCGGGATCAGCGGGGCGCCGGTCCGCACGCTCAGCGCCGCCGGGCCCGCGGGCATCCGGGACTTGCGTCCGAAGAACTCGACGGGCACACCGCGCTCGGACAGGTCCCGGTCGGCGACCAGGCAAACGAATCCGCCGGCACGCAGCCGCTCGGCCAGTACGCCGAACACGTGCTCGTCGCTGCCCGTCAACGGCAGAACCTCCATGCCGAGCTTCGCGCGGTACGCGACGAACCGGTCGAACAGGGACTCCGGCTTCAGCCGCTCGGCGACGGTCGACACCGGCATTCCGGTCCGGCCCGCCCAGGCGCCGGCGTGGTCGTAGTTCGCGAGATGCGGCAGCGCGCAGATCACGCCCTTGCCGGCGGCGTGCGCGTCGCGGAGGCGCTCCTCGTTGACCGTGCGGACGCGTCCGACGATCCGCTCGTCGGACCACTCGGGCAGCCGGAACGCCTCCTGCCAGTAGCGCAGGTAGGACCGCATCCCGGCGCTGACGATCCCGTCGAGCTCCACGGCCGACGCCTCCGGGCGAACCACCGCCAGGTTGCCGCGCAGCCGCCGTACGCCCTTGCCATCACGCCGTACGACGAAGTCGGCGACCCGCGTGAACACCCACGTCACCACCGCCTCGGGCAGGCGCCGTACCAGCGCCCACGCCGAGGCGAAAGCCAGGTCGACCGCCCGCTGCCGCAGCCCGTCCACGACTCAGGAACTCGACGAAGGACCAGGTACGTCCGGCCCCTCCGGAGTCGGATCGGTGGTCGGCGCTGCCGGCGGCGTACCGAGCCCTGCGTTCGCCGGGTCCGCCAGGACCTGCTTGCGGACCGAGAGCGTGCGCTGGACGACCGTGATCGTGCTGGCGACGGCCAGCGCCCACAGGATGATCTTCAACAGGATCGGCAGGTTCAGCACGTCGGAGAAGAAGCCGATCACGAGCACCGCGACCAGCCGGTCGGACCGCTCGGCGAGTCCGCCGCTGGCGTGCAGGCCGAGGCTCTCGGCCTTGGCGCGCGCGTACGACGTCGTCGCACCCATCACCAGCGCCCACAGCGCCACCGCCGCCATCAGCGTCGAGTCGCCGGCCTCGGAGTTGGCGTAGAACAGCACCAGCCCACCGAAGATGGCGCCGTCCCCGAGCCGGTCGAGCGTGGAGTCCAGGTAGGAGCCCCACTTCGACGACGTGCCCGAGGTGCGGGCCATGTAGCCGTCGATCAGGTCGGAGAACACGAACAGCGTGATCACCACGGCACCCAGCCAGATGTGGCCGCGCGGGAAGAACACCAGCGCGCCCGCGCACACGCCGATCGTGCCGACCAGGGTGACCGCGTCCGGGCTCACCCCGAGCCGAAGCAGAAGGTTGGCGATCGGTGAGATCACCTTGGTCCAGAACTGCCGGAATCTGTTAAGCATGGCGACGCGATCGTAGTCCAGCCGGATCACCATCGGGTGACAGGAACACTCCGGGACCGGTTTCAGCCGCTCCGGCAGCACTGGCGAACCCCCACGCGGAGGCGCACCATGGGCTCAGCCGGCCTTGTTTCCCGGCTGCGGAGGCCTCCATGCCCACAGCCCGACCGGTACGCCGACCCGCCCGCCTCGGTGGCGGCCTCCGGGTGCAGCGTCTGAGCTGCCTGGGCCTGGCCGCCGTACTGGTTGCCGGGTGCTCGGTAGCGCACCGGGCGAACGAGCGACCACCCGAACCGCCCCGGCCGGTCACCCCGGTCCCGACCGTGATCGCTCCACCACAGGCCGAAGGCATCGACGGCACCATCGGCCAGTCCGGCAAACACGCCTGTACGGCGGTCGCCGCGCCCGACAACCTCGTCAAGCGACCGAGCAGCAAGTGGATCGCCAAGCCGTTCGGCTGGAACGACGGCGGTCTGCCCGCGTTCGACCTCTGCACGCTCGTCGTCGGCGGCCTGCCCGCCGTCATCGGCGTCAGTTCGCTCGCAGCACCGCCCGGCACCCTCGAGCGCGTCGCCAACACCCTCGGCATGTTCGAACCGGCCGACAAGCTCGGCGGCGCCGCCCGCGACCTCGGTCCCGGCGCGCGAACCAGCGGCCGCGGCATCGTCTTCGAGACCACCAACCGGATCGTCCGCATCACCACGACCTCCGGCCTGCCCGACGGCGAACTCCTCCGCGTCGCCGTCTCGGTCCGCAACGCCGTACCGAAAGTCCTCCGCCCGGCCCGCCAGTCCGACGCCGCCTGCCAGCTCTCCAACGCGATGGCCGAACGCTTCATCGGCGTACTGGTCCAGCTCCGCCGCGACTACCGCGTCAACGGCGCGCTCACCTGCATCTGGGGAACCACCGAGGCCACGGTCGCCATCGTCGAGTCCATCAACACCGACTCGATCCCGGAAGCGAGCCAGACTCCCCCACCCCGCTCAGCCCCGATCGGCCGCCCCGGCTACTACCTCCCCGACCAGGGCGAACTCGTCTTCCGCTACGGTCGCCGAGTCGTCCGCGTCAGCGCCCTCACCACCCCACCCCGAGAGATCCCCCTGGAGTCCCTCCTCGACATCGTCGAACCCCTCCTCCCCCTCTTCCTCCGCTGACCGTCAGCCCGTGCCAGCGCGTACGGCGGTCGCGGCGAGCGTCGTGTACTGCATCGTGAAGCGTCCGCCCAGGGAGTCGATCGCACTCCCGACAGCACCCAGTACGTCGGCCAACTGGTCCGGCCGGAGCTGAGTGAGACCACCGGTCGTCGGCAGCAGCTCGAGCCACTCGTCACGCGTGTAGGACCGCCCCCAGTCGAACCGCCACTGCTCGGGCTCCTCGAACTGCCCGGTCGCGCGCAACTGACCGGCGATCTTCGCGTACGCCGTTTGGTAGAGCTCGATCGGCCGCCGGGCCGGCTGCCCGTTGAGCGGAGAGTCGGGCACTGCGCGTTGATAGGCGACGGCAAACGGCTCAGCCACCTCGATCGGTGGCTCGTACACGTGCCCGAAGATCGCCACTCGTCCCCCAGGCCGCAACACCTCCGCAGCCTTCACCGCGCCGGTCACCGGATCCACCCAGTGCCACGCCTGAGCGGCAATCACCACATCAAAGGTCCTACCCGCCGGCCGCCAGTCCTCGAAAGACGCCACCTCCACCTGTAGCCCCCGCCCTCGCGCGAACTCAGCCATCCGCTCATCAGGCTCAACCCCAAGCACAGAACATCCAGCGGCCTGGAACTGCCGCCCCGCGATCCCGGTCCCACACCCAACATCCAGTACGTCGGCCTTGGTGTTCCCAGCGATGATCTGCGCCACCAAGGCATCCGGGTAGGCAGGTCGGGCTTGGTCATACCTCTCTGCGTTCACGCCGAACGACTCGGCCATCCGCCGGGCCTCATGTGGCTTGTCTTCAGGCGGTTCTGGTTGTTCTCGCGGTAATGTGGGCATGCGCCCACCTTAGTGGGCGCTCGCCCACTCAAGCAACGGGTCGATGGAGTGAGAGGATCTGCGCGTGCCGACAGGAGTGCATCTTCGTGACGCGCGGCAGCAGTTGTTCGACGCTGCCGAACGCGTGCTCCTGCGCGACGGCCCGAACGCACTGACCAGCCGAGCGGTCACCGACGAGGCCGGCTGCGCGAAGGGCGTGCTGCACCGGCACTTCGCCGACTTCGACGCGTTCCTCGCCGAGCTCGTGCTCGACCGCGCCGCCCAGCTCGAGGCTCAGGCGAGCGCACTCCGCGAATCCGCCGGCACCGGCACGGTCGCCGAGAACCTCACCACCGCGCTGACCGCCCTGTTCGGCCCGATCCCGGTCGCGATCATCCCGCTCATCACCTTCCGCGACGAGCTCCGCGCACGCCTCCGCCAAGCCACGCCCGGAGGAGGCATCGCCATCCTCGCCCAGGCCACCACCGCGATCGCGGCCTACCTGACCGCCGAGCGCGACCTGGGCCGCATAGCCCCCGACGCCGACATCGACTCGATCACGCTGTCCCTGGTAGGCGGCGGCCACCTCCTGCACGCCGACAGAGACCCCGGCCCGCCCACCACCACAGCCGTCAGCAACCTGGTCACAGCAGCCATCGCCAACGCAGTCCAACACCGCCCGGCCTAAAGCAACACGCTCACAGCCCACGCCTCGCCCTCGTGCAGCGGAGCGGCGCGGCCGTCCGGCCGCGCGCAGCGCAAGTAGTCCGCGGCGCGCCCTGACCAGCAGCCGAGTGAAGACCTAGCTACTCGGCCAGTTCTTTGCCAACAGTGATCGGGTGTCGGCCAGCAGTTGGGGCAGCACCTTGGTCTGGCCGATGACTGGCATGAAGTTCGTGTCGCCGCCCCAGCGCGGGACGACATGCTGATGCAGGTGGGCAGCGATCCCGGCGCCGGCGATCTCGCCCTGGTTCATGCCGATGTTGAAGCCGTGGGCCGCCGACACCTCGCGGACGGCGACCATCGCCTCCTGCGTCAGCCGCGCAACATCAGCGACCTCCGCAGGCGTCAGCTCCGTGTAGTCCGCGACATGCCGGTACGGCACGACCATCAAGTGCCCAGGGTTGTACGGATACAGATTGAGTACGGCGTACGCCGCCTCAGCGCGCTGCACGATCAGCCCGTCGGCGTCCGGCAGCGACGGGATCCGACAGAACGGGCAGGAGCCCTCGGCGTCGCTGGTCGGCTTGTTCTCACCGGCGATGTAGGCCATCCGGTGCGGCGTCCAGAGCCGCAGGAACGGGTCGGCGTCGCCGACTCCGTCCTGCTGCACCACGTCCTCGGGCTCGTACGGCGAACCGGGCGGTTGGTCCGTCATACCTGGATGCGCTTCTGGACCGACTCGACGATCTCGGTGATCGCGTCGGCGATCGGGATGCCGTTCTTCTGCGAACCGTCGCGGTAGCGGAAGGAGACCGACCCGGCCGCCATGTCCTCGTCGCCGGCGATCAGCATGTACGGGACCTTGGCCTTCTGGGCGTTGCGGATCTTCTTCTGCATCCGGTCGTCGGAGGCGTCGACCTCGATCCGGATCCCCTGCGCCTTGAGCTGCTGGGCGACCTCGAACAGGTAGTCGACGTGCCCGTCGGTGATCGGGATGCCGATCACCTGGACCGGCGCGAGCCACGGCGGGAAGACCCCGGCGTAGTGCTCGGTCAGCACGGCGACGAACCGCTCGATCGAACCGAACAGCGCCCGGTGGATCATCACCGGCCGTTGCCGCGACCCGTCGGAAGCGGTGTACTCCAGCTCGAAGCGCTCCGGCAGGTTGAAGTCCAGCTGGATCGTCGACATCTGCCAGGTCCGGCCGATCGCGTCCCGGGCCTGGACCGAGATCTTCGGCCCGTAGAACGCCGCGCCTCCCGGGTCCGGCACCAGCTCGAGACCGGACGACTCGGCGACCTCCCGCAGCGTGGTCGTCGCCTCTTCCCAGACCTCGTCGGACCCGACGAACTTCTCCGGGTTCTTCGTCGACAGCTCGAGGTAGAAGTCGTCCAGGCCGTAGTCGGCCAGCAGCCCGAGCACGAAGGTGAGCAGGTTCTTCAGCTCGTCGCGCATCTGCTCGCGGGTGCAGTAGATGTGCGCGTCGTCCTGGGTGAAGCCGCGGGCCCGGGTCATCCCGTGGATGACGCCGGACTTCTCCAGCCGGTACACCGTGCCAAACTCGAACAGCCGCATCGGGAGCTCGCGGTACGAGCGGCCGCGGGCGTCGAAGATCAGGTTGTGCATCGGGCAGTTCATCGGCTTCAGGTAGTAGTCCTGGCCCTGCTTGCGGATCTCACCGTCCGGCCCGCGCTCCTCGTCCAGGTGCATGGGCGGGTACATGCCGTCGGAGTACCAGTCGAGGTGGCCCGAGGTCTCGAACAGCTGCGCCTTGGTGATGTGCGGCGAGTAGACGAACTCGTACCCGTCCTCGACGTGGCGCTGGCGGGAGTAGTCCTCCATCACCTTGCGCAGCACGCCGCCCTTGGGGTGGAACACGGCCAGCCCGGAACCGATCTCGTCGGGGAAGCTGAACAGGTCCAGCTCGGTCCCCAGCTTGCGGTGGTCGCGCTTGGCGGCCTCCTCCAGACGGTTCAGGTACGCCTTCAGCTCGTCGCGGGACTCCCACGCCGTGCCGTAGATGCGCTGCAGCTGTGGGTTCTTCTCGCTCCCCCGCCAGTACGCCGCCGCCGTCCGCATCAGCTTGAAATTGCCCAGGTACCCCGTCGCCGGCACGTGCGGCCCGCGGCACAGGTCCTTCCAGGCGACGCTGTCGTCACGCCGGACGTTGTCGTAGATCGTCAGCTCTCCGCCACCGACCTCGACCGAAGCACCCTCGGCAGCGTCGGCCGCGGACCCCTTGATCCCGATCAGCTCGAGCTTGTACGGCTCCGCCGCCAGCTCGGCGCGCGCGTCGTCGTCCGAGACCACCCGGCGGGCGAACCGCTGCCGCTCCTTGATGATCTGCTGCATCTTCTTCTCCAGCGCACCCAGGTCCTCCGGGGTGAACGGAGTCGGCACGTCGAAGTCGTAGTAGAAGCCGTTCTCGACCGGCGGGCCGATGCCCAGCTTGGCCGCCGGGAACAGCTCCTGCACCGCCTGCGCCAGCACGTGCGCGGTGGAGTGCCGGATGATCGCGCGACCGTCGTCCGACCCGGCCTTGACCGGCTCGATCTCGTCACCGTCGGCGACGACCCGGGACAGGTCCCGCAGCTCACCGTTGACCCGAGCGGCGATGGCGGAGCGGTCCTGGCCGAACAGCTCGGCGAACAGCTCCCCGATCGTCGTCGTCTCGGTCACGCTCCGCTCAGCCTCGCCCTCGACGCCGATCAGATGGACCTTGACTTCCGACACGTTGCTCTCCTCGGGTTGGCGCGATCGGCCGGGATGCCGGTCACGCAGTGATGGTATCGACTGCGCTCCCGCCACCTCACACGCCATCCACAGGCCCTGCCGGGATCCCCCGGTCGTAGCCCGGACCTGACGAAAGTCGGGGGTCCTTCCAGCCGTTGGTCCGATGTGCCGACCCCTGCCGAATTCCTAGGTTTTAACCACACTCCAGGAACCGGAAGGGCATCCGTGATCACCCTCGCAGGACTCACCAAGCGCTACGGCGGAACGACCGCCGTGGACGCGCTCGACCTGACCATCTCGCCGGGCCGGGTGACGGGCTTCCTCGGCCCCAACGGCGCCGGCAAGTCCACCACGATGCGGATGATCCTCGGCCTCGACCGTCCCACCGCCGGCCAGGCCCTGGTCGACGGCCGCCCGTACGCCGACTGGCCGGTCCCGCTGTCCAAGGTCGGTGCGTTGCTCGACGCCAAGGCGCTCCACCCGCGCCGCTCGGCGCGCAACCACCTGGTCGCGATGGCCCGCAGCAACGGCGTACCGCTCAGCCGGGTCGACGAGGTGCTGCGGATCGTCGGCGTCGACGAGGTCGGCGGCAAGCACGCCGGTCAGTTCTCGCTCGGCATGGGCCAGCGGCTCGGTATCGCCGGCGCCCTGCTCGGCGACCCGGAGATCCTGATGTTCGACGAGCCGGTCAACGGGCTCGACCCGGACGGCGTGCGCTGGGTCCGCCAGTTGATGCGCTCGCTCTCGGCGGAGGGCCGGACCGTGTTCGTGTCCAGCCACCTGATGAGTGAGATGCAGCTGACCGCTGACCAGCTCGTGGTGATCGGTCGCGGAAAGCTCATCGCCGACGCACCGATCGCCGACGTGATCGCCGGGTCGTCGCGGACCACGGTGCACGTCAGAGTCCCCGACGCGACGGCCAGAGCGGCACTCCGCGACCGGCTGACCGCCGAGGCCGAGCAGATCGAGTCCACGGCCGACCAGCTCATCGTCAGCGGCGTACTGGTCGAGCGCGTCGGCGATCTGGCCTACGAGCTCGGCGTACGGGTGCACGAGCTGTCCACCAAGCAGGCGTCGCTGGAAGAGGCCTACATGGAGCTGACGGCCGACAGCGTCCAGTACGGCGTCGCTGCCGAGGTGGCGTGATGGGTGACGCGATCCTGCACTTCACCGAGGAGCTGATGTCCTCCTGGTGGATCTACGCGGCCCTGTTCGGCTTCGCGGCGCTCGACGGGTTCTTCCCGGCGATCCCCAGCGAGACCCTGGTCGTCACGGCCGGAGTGTTCGCTGCCACCGGCGAGCCCAACCTGTACGGCGTGATCGCGGTCGCCGCAGCGGGTGCGTTCCTCGGCGACCACGTCTCCTACTTCCTCGGCCGGGGCGCAGGAGGCCGGCTGATCGAGAGGACCAAGCCAGGCACCAAGCGGCACGCCATGACCCAGTGGGCGCGTACCGCACTGGCCGAACGCGGCGGACTGGTCCTGGTAGTCGCCCGCTACGTCCCCGGCGGCCGCACCGCGGTCACGCTGACCATGGGCGCCGTCCGCTACCCGGCCCGCAAGTTCACCTTCTTCGCCGGACTCGCTGCGATCAGCTGGGGCATCTACTGCTCGCTGGTCGGCTACATCGGCGGCAAGGCCTTCGAGGACAACCCGCTGAAGGGCGTGGTGCTCGGCATCGGCCTGGCCCTCGCGGTGACCCTGCTGGTCGAGGTCGTGCGGCACCAGCGCCGCAAACGCCATACCCCTGAAGCTGAGGTCGAAGTCGAGCTCACAACCGTAGGAGAACGATGAGTACGGCAACCATCACCGTCCACCAGAGGTCGACGGGCGCCGGTCTGCGCGGCTCCGTCGCCGCCGAGTGGACCAAGCTCTGGTCGGTCCGCTCGACCTGGCTCAACATCGTCGGCGCCGTCCTGCTGACCGGTCTGCTGGGACTCCAGCTCGGCTTCAGCGCGGCGTACGAGCGCGACAACCCGGCACCGGGTCAGCTGGTCGAGCCGTCCGAGGTCGGCGGCATGGCCATCGGTGCGCTCATGATCGTGCAGGTGGTCATCGCGGCCTTCGCGATGGTCCCGGTGACGTCGGAGTACGCGACCGGCAGCATGCGCAGCACGCTGCAGTGGACACCGGTACGCCGCGACGTCGTACTGGGCAAGGCACTCGTCCTGGCCCCCGTGCTCTTCCTGTACGGCGCACTGCTCGGTCTGGTCGCCGCCGTCGGAGCTGGACTCGCTGCTGGCCGCTGGGCCGACTGGACTGCCTCTGCGCTGGTCGTGGACCTGCTGCAGATCGGTGTGTACGCCGTGCTCGCCGGACTGTTCACCGCGGGCATCGCGTTCTTCATCAGGAACACAGCAGGCACTCTGACGGCGGCGTTCCTGCTGCTGCTCGTCGTACCGATGATGCTCGGCCAGAGCAGCATCCGCGCACTGCAGTGGCTGGCGGCGTTGCTGCCCGGTGGGGCCGGCAACGGCTTCCTCAGTGGCGCGACCGACCCGATGTCGCCGACGCTCAGCTTCGTCGTACTGGTGCTGTGGGCGGTGGCCGGACTGGCTGTGGGACTCCGGGTCCTGCAGCGCAGAGACGCCTGAACACAGCAGAAGGGGCTCCGACCAACCTGGTCGGAGCCCCCTTTCAGCTGTTTCAGCGCGGGACGTTCAGCGCGATGGTGATCTGCTCGGCGACCTTGGCGGCCAGCTCCAGACCGGCACGCCGGGTGGCCGGCTGCAGGGCCGAGTGGTCCAGTGCGCCTTCGGCGGCGATGTGGGGGTCGGTCGGGATGTCGACGACAGCGGCGGCGCGTGACTCGAAGTACGGGCGCAGCTGCTTCTCGACCTCCTTGTTGACGTCGCCGGGACCGTTGCTGACGGCGATGACCGCACGCCGGATCAGCCGCTGGGCCTCGGGACCCTGGTGGTCGAGCTCCTCGAGCATCTGCACGGCGGCCGCGCAGGACAGGCTCTTCCACTTGATCGGGATGACCAGGGCGTCGGACGCCCGCATCGCCTCGCGCCAGTTGCTGGAGCCCTCGTTGTTGCCGGTGTCGATCACCAGCACCTTGTAGAAGCGGCTCAGCAGCCGGTGGATCTGGTCGAAGTCCTTGGCCTCGATCTGCGAGTACGTCGTGGTCGCGGACGTCAGCACGTCGTACTGACCTGCGACCTGGTGGCGCAGGTACGCCGCGACGTCACCGAGCCGAGCGTCCGGCTGGGTCAGCATCGGCATCGCCTGCAGCAGGTCGGTCACCGTGGAGCGCGCGTTGGTGTCGTGGGTACGCAGGTGCATGTTGCCGCGCAGTTCGTTGTTGTCCCAGGCCACTACACCGCCACCACGGGCCTGGCCGAGCGCACCGGCCAGCAGCAGGGTGGTCGGTGTCTTGCCCGAGCCGCCCTTCGGGTTGGCGATCGTGATCGTCACCGGACGGCGGAACGCGGTCGCCGCCGTCGCACGGGCGATCCGCTCGACGCGCTCGGAGCTACCCGGACGCAGCCGCAGCACGCTGCGGACACCGCGCTCGGCCGGAGCCTCCCGGGGCAGCGGCAGTGCCTGCATCAGCTCTTCAGCGCGGTACGACACCTCGCGCGGAGGCTGCGGGGGGTGCTGGTTCGGGACGCCCTGCGGGAAGAACTGCTGGGCGGTCTGCGACAGCTGCGGGGCCTGCGGCGCCTGCTGCTGGGCGGGCTGCTCGGCCGGCTGCGTCCAGGGGTCAGCGGCGGGAGGAGTGGCCGCCGCCGGAGTTCCGGTGGGGGCGCCAGTGGCTGAGCCCGGGTTGGCGATGCTCCACGAGCTGGCCTCACTGGTGCTCGGCTTGCTGGAGCCCCAGGGGTTGGCGTCGGGCTCAGGCGCGCTGTGGGCGCCCGGCGTACTGGAGTTGCTGGCGGAGCTGGTGCTGCTCGGGCCGGCGCTGTGCGCTCCCGGCGTACTGGCAGGAGCCTCGTCCGGCTGTCCGCCGTACGGCGTGGCTTGGCCCGGCTGGCTCGGCTTCGACCACGAGTCGCCCGGGAACTCCTGGGCGAGCGCGTCCTGGTTCTCCTCGGCCGGCTCGGTGTCCTCGGGCTCGGCCTGGGCGCCGGGGTCCGGCTGGCTCCAGGACGGCGTGGGCTGCCACATCCTCCGGACCTCGGCCGCCGCCGCTTCCCGGTCCTTGTGCTGTCCGGAGTTGTGCGAGTCGGTCACGACCTGGATCCCCTGATTCTCTCAACGAGGCGTGCCGCCGCCCCGGCTCTGCTGGTCCTCCCCGGCAACCGTCCCGCCGGGAGGTCCCACTATCCCATGACCAAGTGTCTACCGGGTGTCACCCGCCGGAGCGTCGGCGGCCCCTTCCGGCCAGACCGCTCTGTCGGCCATGGCAGGACCTGTACCCATTGCCACGGCAGGCAACAATCGGGCTCAGCTCACCAGACCGGCCTCGTACGCGATGATCGCGGCCTGCACCCTGTTCTTCACGTCCAGCCGGGTCAGTACGGCGCTGACGTACGCCTTGACCGTCCCCTCGACCAGGAAGAGCCGGGCGGCGATCTCGGCGTTCGACAGCCCCGCACCGACCAGTGACAGCACCTCACGCTCCCGCGGAGTCAGTACGGCGACCTGCTCCTTCGCATCGGCAGCCCGGGCCATCCGGCCGCCGCCGGTCCCGGCTCCGAGCTCGGCAATCACCCGCTGCGCGACCTTCGGCGACAGGTACGCGGCCCCTTCCGCGACAGCTTTCAACCCGGCGATCAACTCCCGCGGATCCCCCGACTTCAGCAGGAACCCGCTCGCGCCGTCGCCCAGCGCCTTCGCGATGTAGGCGTCCTCGGAGAACGTCGTCAGGATCACCACCGCCGTCTCCGGCACCGTCCGGCGGATCTCGGCCCCGGCCGCGAGCCCGTCCATTCGCGGCATCCGGATGTCCAGTACGGCGACGTCCGGCCGGTGCTTCTGCACCAGCTCGACGGCCTCGGCGCCGTCACCGGCCTCGGCCACGACGTCGATCTCGTCGTCGGAGGCAAGGATCGCCCGGACTCCGGCCCGCACCATCGCCTCGTCGTCGGCCAGCAAGACGCGGATCATCGTGTCCCTTCAGGTTGTGGGCCCGGCGTGTAGCCCTCAGTGGTCGGCTGCACCGAGCCGGTCTGCACCATCTCCTTGGCGACCAGCTTGTCGTTCTCGAAGCACAGCCGGTACGCGTAGTTGATCGAGAACGGCCCGTCGGGACGGTAGTAGCGGCAGGCCCAGCCGTCGTGCTCGACCACGCGCTCCTTCGGCGGGTCGATCATCTGCATCCGCGGCAGCACCGTCTCGACCTCGGCCAAGCTCTGCCCGATCCGCAGTGCGTCGTACTGGGGCGGCGGCAGCACCGAGTTGTACCCGGCCACCAAGTAGTAGCCCAAGGCAATCGCCCCGATCCCGACCGCCAGCCCCGCGGGCACCAGCAGCGCGGTGATCAGGCCGCGCCGCGCGCGTCGCCGTACGACGTCCCTCTCGTCGGCCGTCGCCGACCGCACATCGACGACCGGCTCCGGCCGCCCACCACTCCGCGGAACCCGCGCGACGACCTCGAACCCACCAACGCTCCTCGGGCCGGCGCTCAAGTTGCCGCCAACCAGGCGGACTCTCTCAGCCAGCCCCGCCAGCCCACTCCCGCTCGAAGGCACCGCCTCGACTGCCCGCGTCGGTCCTGTGTCCGTGATCCGAACAACCACCTCGTCCTCGGCGCGGGTCAGCGTGACGACGACCTCGGCGCCGGGCGCGTGCTTGCTGGCGTTGGTCAACGACTCCTGGACGACGCGATGGATCGCGCGATCCACCATCGGCGACGGCTCGGCCGCACCTTCCTGCACCAAGCGCACCGCCAGACCGGACGCGGCAGCTCGATCGACAAGCTCGGCGACCGACTCGTCACTCGGTACGACGGGCGCCTGCGCGTCCGCGTCCCGCAGTACGCCGATGATCTCGCCCAGCCGCTCGGTCGCCGTGGCCGCGGCCTCCCGCAGTTCGGTCGCGGCCCGGCGGTGTCGCTCGGGCAGTTCGGCGTCCACCTCGAGCGCGGCGGCGCGGAGCGCGATCAAGCTCAGCTCGTGGCCGACCGAGTCGTGCATGTCCTCGGCGATCCGAGAGCGCTCCCGGAGCCGGACCTGCTCGATCTCCAGCCGCTGCTCGCGCTCGATCCGCTCGGCGCGCTCCCACCCGGCGGTCGCGAGCAGGGCCTGCTGGGCGCGGTACCGGCCGATCAGCCACGGCATCACGACCAGCACCAGCGCGAGCAGCACGACAGCGAGCCAGTTGAGCAGCCTGTCCGCGACAGCGACATCCGCGGAGAGGATCACGTGCAGGACGAGGAGCAGGACCAGTGATCCACTGATCAGCGCGACGAAGAACTTGAGCTGACTCTCCCGCCGGCCTGCCAGGTAGGCGAACAACGCGATCGACGGGATCAGGGCGATCTCCACCCCGGCGGTCGAGCTCATCGCGTTGGCGAGGATCACCGTTTGCGGCAGGAGCACGAGCGTCAGCGCGACCAGCGGGCGAGAACGCCGGAGCAGTACGGCTGCGGCCAGTGCGGCCAGGCACACGCCGACGAACGAGTACGGATCGTTCCTGCTACCGCTCTCCGCGACCACCAGGAACGACAGGCCGGCCCACAGCCCGAAGTCACCCGCCCGCTGCCACGTCACCCTCCGACGCTACACACCGACGACGTCACCGCAGTACTGCCGAAAGTCAGTTGTCGTCGGCATCGACAATCCGGAACGGGACCAGGGACAGGTTGGGCACGGACTCGCCCCGCAGCCGGGCCAACAGGAGGTCGACGGCCTGGCGGCCCATCTCCTCCTGGTCCTGCCGCACGTGCAGGTACGGCGCGCCGGAGATCGGATCGCCGGGTGAGTCGAAGCAGGCGATCACCGGACGGCGCTGGTCGTCCGGATGGCCCGGGCCAGGCGTGGCCGGCGGAGCGAAGGCGCGGTCGAGCATCCGGGCGAGGTTGTACTCGCAGGCGACGTACGCGGTGACCTCCGGCTCCTCGGCGCGGAACGCCCGGATCGTGGCGACGTCGGAACTCACGTGCTCCGGAGTGAACGAGCCGGGCAGGGTCGCGCGCAGGGTGGTGAGCTGGTGCGCCTGGTGCTGACCCGGCTCGCGATCGGCGAACGCGGCGTGGAAACCCTTCAGGCGTTCCTCGATGCTCGACGTGTTCTGCGGCGGCGGGGAGACAAAGGCGATGTGGCGGTGGCCGAGCTCGATCAGCCGCTCGGTGAGCGCGCGGGCGGCCGCGACGTTATCGGTGTGCACGGCCGACACCGGGATCCCGGACAGGTGGCGGTCGACCAGGACGATCGGGTAGCCGTCGAGCACCTGACGCAGCAGGCTCGCGTTGTAGAAGTCGCCGTGCACCGGGAACACGATCATCCCGTCCACCTCGCCCGAGGCGACGAACGTGTCGACGGCCTTCTCCTCGTCCGGCTGGCGGCCGCGCGTCCGTCGTACGAGCAGATGGACGCCGTGGTCGGCGCACCGCTCCTCGATCGCGCGCAGCAGCTCGAGCCCGTACGCCTCGGAGACGTCCGGAACCACCAGCCCGATCGTCCCGGGCCTCAGATGGGAAGGCGCCGGCCCGCCCGCGATCCGGCCGCGCAGCGGCGTCGTCACGCCGTTCAGATCCGGCAGGTCCTGTACGACGAACGACCCCTTGCCCCGCACGCGCTCGATCAGGCCGGCCTCACGCAGCACCTCCAGCGCGCGCTTCGACGTGATCCGGCTGACCTCGAACTGCGCCGCCAGCTCCATCTCCGACGCGACCCGGTCCCCCGGGCCGAGCGCGCCGCGGCGGATCTCCTCCAGCACGTACGTGCTGATCCGCTCGTAGAGCAGCGTCATCCGAACCTCCTGTCGGCGGGCAGGTTGACATACCAAATCACCGACCTCCGCTCCAGACAAGCGCCCTCGCGCATGCCGAGACATACCAACCCGGTTTCTGTCGGTGCGACCGGGCAGGGTGGTTCGCATGGACATCTCCGGCAAGCGAGCAGTCGTCACCGGCGCCGCCGTCGGCACCGGCCGCGCCATCGCCGCGCGTGTGGCCGCGGAAGGGGCCGAGGTCGTCCTGGTCGACATCGACGACGAGGCCGGGCACCAGGCCGCCGAGGCGATCAACAAGAGCTCGGCCGGGTCGCCACGGCCTGTGGCCCGCTACGAGCACCTCGACCTGCTCGACGACCAAGCACTCGCCCGGCTCCTCGACGAAACCCGCCCCGACATCCTCGTCAACAACGCCGGCGGCGGCGCCGTCCTCCGCCCCTGCTTCCCCGACGCCGACGCGGCCCGCTGGTCGGCCTCGCTCGACCTCAACCTGCGCGCCCCGATGCTCGCCACCCAGCTCGTCCTCGACCACATGCGCCAAGCCGGCGGCGGCGCGGTCGTCAACGTCGGCTCGACCGCCGGCCGCGGCCTGGGCCCGCACGTCTCCCCGGAGTACAGCGCCTCGAAAGCCGGTCTGATCCGCTTCACCGCGACCCTCGCGCCGCTGCGGGACACTCACCGCGTTCGCGTCAACTGCGTCGTACCGGACTGGGTGGCGACCGAGCGCGGCATCGCCGAGCGCGAAGCCCTTCCGGTGGAGGACCGCGGACCCGAGCAGATCCCGCTGCGGACCCTCACCGACGCCGTCGTACGGCTCATCGAGGACGACACTCTCGCCGGTCGCGTCCTGCTCCTGGAAAGAGAGCGCTTACCGGAGCTGCTCGACCTCTAGCTGCGGACCCCCGCGACTGGCAACATTCCGGCATGACGCGCCCGTCGGTCCCTGCCTTCGCCACCGTCCCCGTCACCCTCATCGCCGTCGCGGTCGCCGCCGTGCTCACCGCGCTGTCCGGCCGGTACGGCTACCACCGCGACGAGCTGTACTTCCGCGTCGCCGCCGACCACCTCGCCTGGGGCTACACCGACCAGCCGCCGCTCACCCCACTGCTCGCGAAGATCTCGATGACGATCTTCGGCGACACCCCGATGGGCCTGCGCGTCGTCGCGACCCTCAGCGCGGCGCTGACCGTGGTCGTCGTCGCGTTGATCGCCCGCGAGCTCGCGGGCGAACGCAAGGCCCAGATCCTCGCCGCAGCCTGTACGGCGCTCGCCGGCTTCGTGCTCGGCACCGGTCACATGGTCTCGACCGCCACCTTCGACCTGCTGGGCTGGATGGTGATCGCGTTCTTCGCCCTCCGCCTGCTCCGGACGGACGACGCCCGCTGGTGGATCCCGCTGGGCCTCACCACCGGGATCGCGCTGGAGAACAAGTACCTGGTCGTCCTCCCCCTCGCGGCCCTGCTGCTCGCCGTACTGGTCACCGGTCCGCGCAGCATCCTCAAGACCTGGTACCTCCCCGCGGCGATCGCCGTGGCAGCTGTTGTCGCGGCGCCGAACCTCATCTGGCAAGCCACCCACGACTGGCCCCAACTGACCGTTGCCGGCGGCATCAGTGAGGACGACGGCACCGAGAACCGGATCATGTTCATCCCGCTCCAGATCGCGCAGCTCTCGCCGTTCCTGGTCCCGATCTGGATCGCCGGTTTCCTCCGCCTCTGGCGCACTCCCGCCCTGCGGTGGTCGCGCCCGGTCGCGCTCTCCTACCCGATCCTCTGCGTCATCGTCCTGGCCACCGGCGGCAAGTCGTACTACGCGCTCCCGCTGCTCCTGGTCCTTGTTGCCGCAGGCACCCAACCCACGCTCGACTGGCTGTCCCGAGGCCGCCGGCCGGTACGCCGTACGGTCTTCGCCGCGGGCGCCGTCCTCACCGCCGTCACCTCGGCCGCGTTCACGCTCCCGGTCCTGCCGGAATCGGCCGTCAACCTCGTCCTCCCCGTCAACGCCGAGCAGGGCGAGCAGATCGGCTGGCCCGAACTCACCGCCACCGTCACGTCCGTCTGGCACCAGATCCCGGCGGAAGACCGCGATCGAGCCGTCCTCTTCGCCGGCAACTACGGCGAAGCCGGCGCTCTGGCCAAGTACGGCGACGACCTCCCGACCGTGTACTCCGGCCACATGAGCTACGCCGACTGGACGCCCCCGACCGACGCGCACGACGGCCCGGTCGTGGTGGTCACGCAGGAACGCTCGCCGCAGTACGAGTCCCACTTCGGCACCTGCACCGATGCCGCCCGCGTGGACAACGGCCAACGCGTCGACAACGAGGAACGCGGCGCCCACGTCCTCCTCTGCACCGGCCCGACGAAACCCTGGTCGGCCCTCTGGCCCGACCTCCGCCGCTACTACTGATCGACCGGGCACCACGGCTTGGTCAAGGTGCTCTCCCGGTCGGTGGGAGCGCCGCAGACGAGGTTGTCCTTGGCGGTCGCCCGGCCCTTCTCGAACGTGACGATGTAGACCGGCTTGTTCACCGGCACCCGCTGGTCGATCCGGCCGCCGAAGTCGATCGTGCCGGTCACTCCTTCGTAGCGCCGTTGCTGGCCCGCGTCGTCGGTGATCGACAGCAGCGCCGGCCACAGCGTCGCGCTGCTGATCGCGATGTTGTTCTCGGCGAGGAACCGCACCGCCAGTACGGCGCTGTAGCCGGCGTCGTAGCTCAGCGCGGCGTGACCGTCGAGCGTGCGGGACCGCTCCGGGTCGCCCTCGTAGTCGAAGAGGTCCGTCAGCCGCTGGTAGAAGTTCGCCGCTGCCGGTGATGCGGCGCCACCGAGCTCGGGCGCGATCGCCAGCGAGAGGTACTGGTACGGGACGGCGCGGTTCGCGGCACTCACCGAGCGTTCCGCGACGTGCTTGGTGACATCGTCCCCGGCCAGGATGTACGGCGGTTGCTTGGGGCAACGATCGGTGATGCCGTCCAGGAAGGCCTGGAAGTCGACCAGGCCGCGAGCGGCGTACAGGACGGCCTCGCCCTGGGCGTCGCACGCGTCCCGGCCCGCGCGCTCGGCGTCCAGCCCGTCCGGCGCCTGCCCGTCCGCGTCCTGTCCGTCGGGCCGGATCGAGGTTGTCGTGACCGCGATTCCGCGTCGAGCGAGACTCTCCTCGAGGTCGGCGGCCAGGTTCTGGCTGTAGGTGTCCTTCGGGTCGGCCGACTTGTAGAGCCGCGCGCGACGGGTCAGGCGGTGGCCGAACGCGTCCTGGCCCTTGGCCATCAACTGGTTCAGGTACGCCGCGGCGACGGCGGCCTCGCGACGGTTCTGCGGCGAGATCTGGAAGTACAGCCGCGACGTGTCGACCATCGTGTCGGCGGTCAGCGTCGCCGCGATCGACGGGATGCCGGCCGCGGCGAGCTCCTTCACCATCGTCTGGGTCGACTCGCGGCTCTCGTGCAGCCCGGTCGCGGCGACGATGCTCGGGTCGTCCTTCATCAGCACCCGCAGCCGGTCGACCACGAACCGCGTGTGCTGCAACTGCGGGCCCGCGTTGGCGATCAGGACCCGCAGCAGCGGCTCGCCGCCGCGGTTCCTGTCCAGCTGCCGAGCCTGGACGACGGCCATCCCCGCGAGCTGCTCGCGCTGCGCGGCCAGGGCCTTGTCGACACCGGCCTGGTCAGCGACCGCCGCCACGAACACCAGCGTCATCAACGGACGACCGGTCTCCGCGTGCAACCGCCGTACCTGCTCGTTCTGGGCGAAGATCAACCCGCGAACGTCGTCGAACTGCGCGCTGGGCAGCAGCAAGCTGTTGGACCCGTCGGACACCCCGACGCACGTCCCGTCGATCCGCGCCACCGAGTCCGCGATCGGGTCCGACAGGAGCCAGCTCGTGCCGTCCCGCCACTGGAACCCGTCGCCGCACCGGCGTTCGTCGTCCACCATCCCGTACGCCGTGTAGCCGCCGCCGACCACCGCCAGCGTGGCCAGGACCGACACTCCACGGGCAACCCTCGTACGACGCCAAGGTGTCGGCGGCCGACTCAGGTACCGCGCTGGGGGCGCGGGCGGGTCCCCGTCGGCCCGCGCGTGCACCGTGATTGGGATGATCCAGGCGATGATCTCCCGCCGCCGGCTCAACGCCTCGTTGCGCTGGTGCCACCCCTGCACGAGCTCCGCCGGGGTCTTGCTCTCCAGCGACGAGTCCTCGGCCGGCGGCAGCGCCAGCGGCGGCACCAGCCGACTGGTTGTCATCAGCAACAACGGGTCGAACGTCCGCGTCTCGTTGCGCACGTCGGCGACCGTACGGATCAGTGGGTATCCGCCGTTCGCTCGCGTGATGCCGTCCAGCAGGACGATCGGGAAGGTCGTCCTGTACCGCCGGAAGAACCCGCGGCGTGGATAAGCCCCGCGGAGATCCCCCAGGAATGCGCCGACGAGCAGCCGGGCGATCTGCGCAGGGTCCTGCTTCTGCCACTGATCCGCGGTGATCCGGTAGGCGAGCTCCGCGAAGGTGTCGTCACCCCGCGGCAGGAAGTCCTGATTTCGGAACCACCTGTATCCCTTGCCCGGCCCCGGCACCCGTCCGCTGTGCAGGACCCGCAGGAACCCGGTCACAGTCACCAGTACGCCGGTCGCCAGCACCCGCGGCAAACTGTCGAGCGCGTACCGCGCCGCCGTAGCCCCGTCATCCCCCGCCGTCGCCAGTGCCCGCCGGAACATCTTCCCGCTGATCGCCGGCGGCCCACCATCCGGCTCCGGCACGGAGATCTTCATCAACCAGTTGACAAGAAAGAACCGCCGAAACCGGTACTTGCCCCCCGTTCCCCAACGCCAACTGCCCCGTGATCGCCGACAACACCTTCCGCAGCTCGACCACGTCATCGACGTCGATCGGCGCCAGATCATGATCCGGCCCCGCCTGCGCACTCCGGTTCCCACTCAGGTCGACATACGCGTAAGGAACCGGCTTCTCCCGCCGATCCCCCGGCCGCAACTGCTCCGCGATCCCCACCAGCAACCCCGGCTGCTCATGCAACGAAGGCTGCACACAAGCCAGAATCGGCGGCGTGTCCTCCCGCCCCAACCGCTTCCGCAACCGCCGAAACCGCAGCCGAACGAGCTCAACAAGCGCCTCGAACCCCTCGAACCCACCCGGCACCATGCCCCCAGAAGTCAGCAACCGGCCCAATGACCCTCACTGATCACCAAGCGGAACCCATCCTGCCCAAAGAGTCACGCCCCTAAGCCCAACCGGCTCCCAAAGCGGGCACCCGACAACAAAGGTCACCCCAAACAACCGGCGCCACCAGACGACCTGCCCCACCACGCAAGGCGAAGCCACCCCACCCCACGGACGTCACCCCACCCCAGACGGCAACCCGGCCACTGACGCCACCCGGACCGCAGCCAAGCCAACGGCCGCTGGACGCCAAAGGCCGCGCCCGCCTTCTCGTCGGCCAACTTCACCAAGTACCAGCCACCAATCACCTGAGCGGGCGAACCAAGGCCGGCAACCCCGCACGCCCCGCGCACCCACGTCCCACCCCAGGCGGCAAAGCGAAGGCACCCAGCCGACAACCTCACCCGAGCACAGCGAAGGCACCCTCACAGCAACCCATCCCCAGCCCCCAGGCGAACCCACGACAAGGCTGCAAGTACCAGCCCCAGATCGCATAAGCCGGCAGATGGATGCCGGCACTCCCACCGGCGCACGCACCCCCCACCCCCAGGCGGCAACCCGACACCCGGCCTCAGCCTGAGAAGCCGAGCCACGCGAAGACGCAGATCTGCAGCCGGTGGATGGGTTGTAGCGATGGTGCCGACCGCGGCGATGCGGCCGGGAAGGTGCCCTCCGGCTGAGGCCGCGGCGGCCGGAAATAGGTGGCGAGATGGCCCGCCGCAGGCAGCGAGTACGCGGAGAGATGGTCGGCCATGGGTGGCGAGATGGAGACGCACGTATGCGCCGACCACAACTTGCCGAGCGATGCGAAGGCAACCCAGCGGCCGACAGCCTCATTAGCCGGCCCAAGCGAACGCACAGATCTGCAGCCGGTGTGGATGGGTCACGGCGATGGTGCCCGAGGTAGCGATGCGGCCGGCAACGTCGCCGTGGGCTGAGACCGATGCGGCCGGCAGTACAAGAGAGTGGGCTCGCCGTAGGTGGTGACGCGAACGCGTGCACGTCACGTAGGTAGTGACGCGAACGCGTGCGCGCGGATCGACGGCGGGGACAGGCTGGTCGACGAGGTAGCGCCGCCATCGCGGTGGACGGTGAAGACGGCGCCGGCTGACGGCGTTCGCGATCTCGGCACCGTGGTCGCAAGCGGCTCAGAAGGAGCAGCCGAGCGAAGCGAAGCGACCCAGCGTCGACATGCAGCAAGTGATGTGGCGTGGGGAGGTTGGCGATGCGGCCGGGAAGACGCCAAGCGGGTGGCCTCGCCGGAGTCGTTGGCCGACACCTACCAGGTGCTGCACGAGGCGCCCTTCGACTGAGGCCGCTGCGGCCGGTAGTACAAGAAGTAGGCGGCAAGGTAGGCAGGGCATTTCACGTAGGCGTCAGCAGCCGAGCGAAGCGAAGGCCTACCCGGCAGAGGACCTCAGCCCCAGCAGCCGAGCGCAGCGAAGGCCCGGGGCCAGTACCAACGTGGGTGCGAGAACGAAACCCGACGAGCAACCCCAGCCACAGCAGCCGAGCGCAGCGAAGGCCCGAGGCGGCCCAGTATCGACGTGGTCCGCCAGAACGCCGCGCCGTAGACGGCACCAGCCACAGCCGCCGAGCGCAGCAAAGGCGGAGGCGGGCTCGGTACCGACGTGGTGCGAAGAACGCCGCACCGCAAGCAACCCCAGCCCCAGCGGCCGAGCGAAGCGAAGGCCCCAGGGGGTGCGGGTGGCGAAGCCCCCGCAACGCGGCAAGCGAAGCGCAGCCGCACAAAACGACGAAGGCGACCTGGTCCGCGCTTTCCGCGGACACAAGTCGCCTATCGACTACGTGGACGATACTGGGATCGAACCAGTGACCTCTTCCGTGTCAGGGAAGCGCGCTACCGCTGCGCCAATCGTCCAGGTGTTGAGTTGTGAAACCAGGGGTGTTCAGAGGTGGAGACGGGATTCGAACCCGTGTACACGGCTTTGCAGGCCGTTGCCTCGCCTCTCGGCCACTCCACCAGGTGAGAAAGCGGCCTGCCGGATACCCTCTCCGAGCGGACGACCGGGTTCGAACCGGCGACCTCAACCTTGGCAAGGTTGCGCTCTACCAACTGAGCTACGTCCGCGTTGCGACCGGTTTTCGTTCCCCCGGCGCGAGAAGAACATTAGCCCATCCAGGCGGGAGAACAAAAATCGGGGTACCCCTTCGTCACCCTCCGTTCACCCCCTGATCACGCCTGTGGAGGCGAAATCCCAACGGTGTAAGACGAATCGCCGTACCGAGAGCTACTGTGTGGGCCGTTGGAAGGAGCAAGGAATGATCGTCTGGCTCAACGGGGCCGTTCTGCCGGACCCGTCGTCCGCGGGGTTGTCGGTGCTGGATCACGGGCTGACCACGGGTGACGGCGTCTTCGAGACGCTGAAGATCGTCGACGGGCAGCCGTTCGCGGTGACCAAGCATCTGGAGCGGCTGGTCCGCTCGGCGACCGGGCTCGGCCTGCCGGCACCGGACGTCGTACAGGTCGAGGACGCGATCGCGACGGTCGTGAAGGCCGACCCGGACATCGCGTTCGGCCGGCTACGCATCACCTACACCGGCGGCGTCTCGCCACTCTCCTCGGAGCGCGGCACAACCGGCCCGACCCTGGTCGTCGCATCGCAGGCGATCAAAGCACCGGCGCCGACCTCCGCGCTTGTCACAGTCCCCTGGGTCCGCAACGAGCGCAGCGCGGTCGCCGGCCTCAAGACCACGTCGTACGCCGAGAACGTCCGCGCCCTGGCCTACGCCAAGGAACGCGGTGCCAGCGAAGCGATCTTCGCCAACACCATCGGCAACCTGTGCGAGGGCACCGGATCGAACATCTTCTGCGTGTACGACGGGGAGCTGGTCACCCCGACGCTCGAGTCAGGCGCGCTGGCCGGAGTCACGCGCGCCCTGGTGATCGCCTGGTTCGGCGCCGTCGAGCGCGACGTACCGCTCGCCAAGCTGGCCGAGGCCGACGAGATCTTCCTCACCTCCACCACCCGCGACGTCCAAGCCATCCACCGAGCCGACGCCCGCGACCTCACCACCCCCGGCGAAGTCACCGCCGCCGTAGCCAAAACCTTCGCCGAACGCTCCGCCGAAGACATCGACCCCTGACCGTTTCGTGGGTCAACCCACCAGCTCGACCGTTGGCCCACCGAAATCCGACGGACCAACGGGCCATCTCGTGGGTTCACCCACGAACTCACCCGTTGGCCCACCGAGTTTCAATGGGCCAACGGGTCATTTGGCGGGTAAGCCACGAAACGCCCGTCCTGCTTGTTCTTCTACATCCGGCCGCCGCCTTGTTCTTCTGCATCCGGCCGCCGCGGCCCCAGGCACCGCCTACCGGGTCCGGCCGCATCGCCGCCCGCCTCAGCCACTCGGCGTCCTAGCCGGCAAGCACCCACGCGCACCGACAACTGCACGAGTGCGGGCACAACGACAAGCCGCGCCGGTGCTTTACACCGGCGCGGCGAGCGCGTACGTCGTACGAGGGCTTGCTACTCCCCCGACGCCTTGCGGCGTTCGCGGTACGCCGCCACGTGCAGGCGGTTGCCGCAGGTGCGTGCGTCGCAGTACCGCTTCGAACGGTTCCGCGACAGATCGATCAGTGCGTCGTCGCAGTCCGGTGCCTCGCAGCGACGCAGACGTTCGCGTTCGCCGGCCGAGATCACCTGGGCCAGCGCGATGCCGCACTCGACCGTGATCCGGCAGGTCAGCGACGCACCGTCGCGCGAGTAGTGGATGTGCCACGGGTGACCGTCGTGGTTGGTCAACCGCGGCGTCGTCGTACCGCGCGCGACGATCGCGTTGATCATCGCCGCCGCTTCCGCGTCCGAACCCGTCGTGAACACCGGCGAGAACAACGGCCGCAGATCCCGGACCTCCTGCAGGTCCGTCTCGGTGAGCGTCCCGACCGCGCTGAACTCCCGCTCCTGGACGAACTTCTCCAGATCCTCGAGCGAGTCCATCGTGTCGACCTGGCTGTTCGGCCCGGGCAGCGTGTTGACCAGCCGGACCAGCGTGCCGAGCGCGTGCTCGGTGTCGTGCGAGAAAGTCACAATCACGTCTCCAACGCGACGGGGTCTCCGTCCTGCAGCAAGAGTAGCCCGGCCGGTTTCGTACGTCGCCGCTCCATGCGCTATGGTTTCTCCCGAGCAACACCAGCAACACCCCGAACGGGCGATTGGCGCAGTGGTAGCGCGCTTCGTTCACACCGAAGAGGTCACTGGTTCGAACCCAGTATCGCCCACGTTTGGAATCCGCAGGTCAGAGCGAGGACACGGCACCAGCCGAGCCCTCGCTCTCTTGTTTTCCTCCTACTCAGGCAGCAAAGGCAGCAAGAGCCCTAAAACCCGCTCTTGGGAGCAGCCCTGGACGTGCGTGTAGATCGCCAGCATCATTGTCGGCCGCTCGTGCCCTATCGCGCCGCCCTAGCCGCCGAATCCAAGCCAGCCAAAGCATGACGGCCTATCAGGTCGTCATCGCACTGCTCCGTAGCCAGCGAACCGACGACGCCGAACGCGTCGCCGCCCGATCAGCCGAAGGACCCATGTCCTTGGCAGGCTCGGACACCCCCGACGCCGTCTCCCTCGCCGGTTCCCTGTGGCTCATCTCCTCCGTCATCGCAGCCCGACGCTCCGACCGTGCTGCCTCGAACGAGCGCCTAGCCACGGCCACCCAGCTCGCGGAGCTCCTGGCGCACGACGGCAACCACTGGTGGACCGCCTTCGGCCCCACCAACGTCCTGATCCACCGCGCCTCGGTCGCTGCCGAGTTCGGAGACCCGAGCGGAACCCTCCGAGTGGCAACCGAAATCCACACAGAAGCACTGCCGGCCGGACTCCAAGGCCGCCGCTCCCGCCTCCACATCGACCTCGCATGAGCCCAAGCCCAGGCCAAGAACGACATGGAAGCGATCCTCCACATCCAGCAAGCCGAACGCGTAGCCCCCGAGTCGATCCGCTATCACACCATCGCCCGCGAGCTGGTCCGCGAACTCCTCAAGCGCTCCCGCAAGCCCACCCCAGCCCTAACCGCCATCGCAACCCGCGCAGGAGTCCTCGCGTGACCAACCGAACCTCTACATCGTCGTGTGCGGCGCACCCCTCGCCTCCCGCACCGCAGACGGCGTCAAGGCCACCCGCGCCAATGCCTGGGATCCCCACGTCATCCCCACCGATGCGGCCCTCCCCTGGCTCGCAGACCAGGACCTAGGCGACACCCCCGTCATCACCAGCAACCGCACCCCAGACCAACCGAAGCGCACCCCGCCGGCCGACGCCGTCGCCGTCGTCCCGATGACCTTCAACACCCTAAACGCATTAACCAACGGCAATGCGCACGCCTACCCACTGACGACGTTGTGCGCAGCGCTGGGTGCTCGCACGCCAATCGTCGCCGTGCCTTTTGCGAAGCATGACCTTCCCGGCCACCCCGCCTGGCTGGCATCGATAGCTGTGCTCCGATATGCAGGGGTGCGAATTCTCGATGCCCATAGCGGTTCAGCCGCCTCCCTCGACCCCGTAAGTAGCGGGACGGGGGGCAAAGTCGCTGTCGAGTTCCAATGGCGTTGGGTTCTTGACGCACTGGCGGAAGATCCGCGCCCTCCACAGAGGTAATTATCGAAGTCAGGCCTGCAAAATCATCAGAATTGCGACGAATGTTATGGCCAGAAAGACCAGGATGATCGCCCACCCACTCCACAAGAACTTTCTCCGAGCGATCTTTGAATTCACCCAAGCTTGAGCACTGATTTCATCCACAAGCCGCGCCTCGTCGACAACAAGCTCTTGAAACACAGAGCGATAATCTTCATATCGGCTGTATCTCCTGGCGACATGGTTGAAGTAGATTAGATTCTGAGGGTTCTCCTTCACCCAAAGGCGAGGAATAAGACACGCTCCGGCGCAAAGTGCAGCACCTAGAATGCTCGCCACAGAACAAATGACAATAACGATTTCGGCGACGCTCAACGTCTCGTTTTTGGTTAGGTTGTAAACCGTCCCGCCGATGACACCGCCTGCCGCAAGCGCCGCCGTCGCCTTAACTTCGGAAGCTCGAACCCATCCGGTCACGACGTCGAGGATCTTCCACGCCTGCTCGGTCCCGACTGATACGACCTCGACCACAGATTCGTGCGTATTTGCGCGCCCCGCCCTGAGACGCGAGAGGAGCGTCACCGCGGGCCTACGTTGCGAAGCTCGCGTGCTCTCCTAGCCTTCTCGGTCACTGCGTTCCCGAATTGAGACCTCTGGACCGCAGCTCGGAGATGCGCAACATCTTCCCGCTTCTTTTCGCCGTCCATGACCGCCTGACAGAACTGGCCTCCATGAATAGCGCACCACCCAGCAACCAGCATTCGCCCCTGAGCGTCTGGCTCTCCCTCAGGGAGGTTATTCACGACAACATTTTGCCAAATATTCAAACTCGGCCCATCTGGGCAGCCGCAACTGATCGCGAGATAATCGTTCTTCTCGATCATGTCCCAGACAGTCCCGGTAACTATGATCTCGTTCCGATTCGCAGTCTGCGCAGCCTTTGCTGCGTAATTGACAACCTTACCCGCCCAGATCGGTTCCTGCTCATTTGGGTTTCTCGGCGTACCAACTCGCTTGACTAGAAGTCGTCCCTCAGCAACACCGACCTTGAAGCCTGTCGCCGGACTTTCAGGCCATTTCTTCTCAAGCCTCTCCGAGAAGTCTGCCGAAAATGTTCGCACCGTTATCGCCGCGCACATTGCACGCTCGAAATTCCGATCGCCCCAGAAGAGAGCGAATGCACCGTCACCTTGAATCGCGATGAAATCGGCCTCGAACCGATTGAATATTTTGACTACGTTCCCGGTTCCCGCTTCGTAGATACTGGCCGTCGACGAAGCACGCTTACCTGTACCGAGCTTAGTAGAACCTTTCAGGTCAGCTACAACAGCAAGCACCCCCGAGACCTTGAACCATCGCCTTGCCTCGATTGGCAGCTTCGAGATATCAAGGATTTTGCCCTTATCGACTACTTCTGGAGTGCTTTTTAGCTCATCCCGGACACTCTCATCAAGCTCTTTTAGCATGCCTTTGAGATCGATGATCTCCCCCACCATTGCCCCCTGGCAATCGAAACTGCAGAACGTGCGCGCGAGCATCGTCTCGCGCGGCTTTGAAGCTGCCAGCCAACCGCGTTTGAGTGGATTCGTCCAGACCTTGGCCTTCAACGGTGCACGACGGCCGGCGGCGCACCACCTCTATCGCCGGTCCGTTTCGTCGCGCTGGCCCATGACCGACCTGCAACCCGTCGTCTCGGTCACCAAGGATCCATGCGAGCCTATCGGCGCGGGGCAGTTGACTCGTCTAGGTTTGCGTCATGGCGTTCGACTGGCTCTACGGTCCGAAGAGAGACGAACTGGGAAACCAGATCTATATGCGGTCGCTTGCGCTCGAACCGGACACCATCCGAGACATCGCCGGGCTGGTCGAACAGCACTTCAGTGAAGTCAAGGTCCGCTGGCACCCGGTTGAGGACCCGACGAATTCTTGGCTTGGCGAACCAGATACTCCACCTGCTCAGCCGTTCAACCTGGACGACCTCGCTAGTCGCCCTGACTGGGAGATCCGTAAGCTCGCAATCCACGCTCCCCTATTCAAAGTCGACCTTCGTGAGGGGCATTGGCCATCAATCACACACGAACCGGCCGACGAGAGCGCAGTCGCTCTCGCTGAGGTGATCTACAACAAGCTCTACGCAGAAGGCCGACCGCGCATCATGTGGAAGCCGCTGTTCGCCCGGGCTCCCGTCGTGCTAATCGCGCTCATGGTCGGGTGCTGGATCTGGTACCTGATCGGCACGAAGCCACCCCTGAGCCTCGGCCTGGCGGGATCGCCAATCACTGTGTTCGCCGCTGCCGCCGGCTGGAACATCGTGCGCGCTCGCGTGACGAGCACCGCCGGATACGCGGGATACCCCGGCCATCGAATCCGCACGGTCGACCGTAAGGAGCTGCGGAGCCAGCGAGCTGATCGACGGGAGAATCTCAGAGTCGGCTTGATGTCAGGCGGCACGGTCGCCGTTCTCAGCGCCATCATCGTCGGCTACTTCAAGCTCTACTGACCGTGGTGCATCGCGCTCGGGTCTCGATGGGATCCTGGCGAGGCTCGCGTGTACCTCAGGCATGACTGTGCCCAGCAAGGAGCATCGACCTCCGGCCGCCGCGCGGGTATGCAGGCCCGACAGGTTCCCAGGCAGCGGAAAGGCAGCAAGCAGGCTGCTCGTCCAAGTGATTAGGTGACATCGCCGCACTACTGCAGAGGTTGAAGAACGTCGGGTGGCTCGTTGGTATGCCAGAACCGCCTTCACACCGAAGAGGTCACTGGTTCGACCCAGTATCGCCCACTCAGTCGATAGGCGACTTGTGTCCGCGGAGAGCGCGGAGCGGGTCGCCTTCGTCGTTTTGTGCGGCTGCGCTTCGCTTGCCGCGTTGCGGGGGCTTCGCCACCCGCACCCCTGCGCCTTCGCTTCGCTCGGCGGCTGGGGCTGGGGTCCCTGCGGCGTCGCGTTGTGCACTCCGCCTCGCTGCCGGGCCGCCTTGGGCCTTCGCTGCGCTCGGCCGCTGTGGCTGAGGTCGTCTGCCGGGTGCGCCTTCGCTGCGCTCGGCCGCGTTGTCTGGGGTTGGTTGTCAGGGCGCCTTCGCTGCGCTCGGCTGGGCTGGTCTACTTGGGCGGCTTCACTCCGGTCGACTCCTCCGGGTGGCCGGTCTGCAGCACCTTCGCCCAACTGCTCGTGGTCAACGCCAACACAGACGCCGCCCACCGCGCAAACTCCGCCTCTTCCTCTTTCTGTATTTCCGGCCGGTGCCGCCTCGACCCAAGGCAACAGTGGCGGCCGCATTGGCACCTCGCCGGCCACCGCCCTGTTCCTTTAGTTGTTTGTACGGCGCTGGCGCTCGGTGTGCGAGCACGCGCCTTGGGGGCCGAGTTGCGTTGGGCGGGTTGCCAGTGCCGACGGCTGGGAAAGCGGTTAGTTGGGTGGCGAGAGGTGGGCGAACGCAAACCCGCAGGCAGGCAGTCGTCAGCTCGGTGGGCGGATGATGCGTTGCTCGATCGCGCGGGCCACGGCGGCGGCGCGGGTGTCGACTTCGAGCTTGGTGTAGATGTGCGAGAGGTGCGACTTGACCGTTGCCTCGCTGACGAACAACCGGCGGGCGATCTCGCGGTTGGATCGACCGGTCGCGAGCTGGTCGAGGATCTCGACCTCTCGTTCGGTGAGCAGTGGGCCGCTTCGGCGCATCAGCCGGGCTGCCACGGCCGGGGCCAGGATGGTCTCGCCGCGAGCGGTGCCGCGGATCGCGCGGAACAGGTCCTCGGGCGGTGCGTCCTTCAGCAGGTAGCCGCATGCACCCGCGTCGATCGCGCTCATGATGTCGGCCTCGGTGTCGTACGTCGTCAGGACCAGGATCTGCGGCGGTTCCGGGAGGGCCCGCAGGCGCGCGGTCGCTTCGGCGCCGCCTGGGCCGGCGCCCAGGTTGAGATCCATCAGTACGACGTCCGGCCGGATCGCGGCGACGAGCTGCACGGCGCTGTGGGCGTCGGAAGCCTCGCCCACGACTGACAGGTCGTCCTGACCTTCGACCAGCGCACGCATCCCGGCCCGTACGACGGGGTGATCGTCCACCAGCGCGACCCTGATCACGACGCCGCCCGAGCGGCCGGGGTCGCGACCCTGATCACGAGACCGCCCCAGCGGCCGAACATCCGACCTGGGCGGGAGGTCCGACCTGGGCGGGAGGTCCGACCTCGGCAGACACCCGGCCGGCGCGCGCCGACAGCTTCACCGGGTCGGAGCCGGCCGTGCTGAGACTGGGGATGCGCAGGCCACCGACCATCAGCACGTAGGCGAGCGTTCCACCCTCGACCAGGTCGGCGATGGTCCGCGGCCTGGGCGGTACGACGGACGGACACGTTGACCCGGTCGATCGCGACCAGGTGGGCCTCGGTGCGGGTCCGCCATCGGCAGACCGCGATCGCGCTGTCGGGTCTGGCGCAGACGCTCGATCGGGTCCGGTTCGACCCGGGCACGCTTCTCGACGACGGGCTGGTCCTCACGTTCTCGCCGCCTTCAGCGGGTCGGCTCGGGTTCGACCCGGGCACGTTTCTCGACGACGGGCTGGTCCTCACGTTCTCGCCGCCTTCAGCGGGTCGGCTCGGGTTCGACCCGGGCACGTTTCTCGACGACAGGCTGGCGCTCACGTTCTCGCCGCCTTCAGCGGGTCGGCTCGGGTTCGACCCGGGCACGCTTCTCGACGACCGGCTGGCGCTCACGTTCTCGTCGCCTTCAGCGGGATCGACGCCGCGAGCGCCGTCCCCTCGCCGGGCTCGCTCTCCAGGATCAGCGTGCCGCCGAGCTGGCTCAGGCGATCACGCATGCCGGCCAGCCCTCTCCCACGGTCCGGGGCAGTCGTTCCACGGTTGGCAAGGCCGCGGCCGTCGTCGCGGACGTCGAGGACCACCGAGTCCGGCTGGTACGTCAGCGTGACCACGGCCGTCGTGGCAGCGGAGTGCTCGAGCACGTTGGCCAGGGCGCCTCGCGCAGTACGCAGCAGAGCTGTCTCGACCTCGGGGCCCAGTGACACCGGGGTCCCGTGCACCTGGACCCGGACATCGACGTCGCTCACGGCGGCGAGCCGTTCGCAGGTCTGCCGCAGCGCACCCGGCAGCGCAGGTTGGCCAGAGGCAGCCGCGCCAGAGCCAGCAACCCCAGCGGCTGCAGCCCCCGAAGCATTCGCACGAGTGGCGGCCGTGCCAGAGGCAGCCGCGCCAGCGCCGGCAACCCCAGGGTCCGCCGCGCCAGAGCTAGCAAGCCCAGATGCTGCCGCCCCCGAAGCATTTGCGCCAGAGGCAGCCGCGCCAGCGCCGACCGTGTCAGACGCGCCCGTCCCAGCGACAACCGTGCCAGAAGCGGCCGACCCAGAAGCCGCCATCCCAGACGCAGCCGTCGCAGAGGCGGCTAACCCAGATGCGGCCGGGTCAGAGGCTGCTGCGCCAGAGCCAGCAACCCCAGGTGCCGTCGCCCCCAAAGCGGCGCCAGTGGCGGCCGCGCCAGAAGCGGCCGCGCCAGAGGCACCCAACCCAGAGGCCGCCAGCTCGGCAGGCGCCAGGTCCCGCACCACTCGGCGTACCTCGTCCAGCCCGTCTCGGGCGGTCGTTGCCGCCAGGGCCGCATGCTCGCGGGCCGCGGACGGCCTGGCGTCCCACTCGCGTTCGGCGGCCTGCAGGAGCAGGTTGATGCTGGACAGGCCCTGGGCGACGCTGTCGTGGATCTCCCGCGACAGTCGCGCCCGCTCGGCCAGGGCACCCGCCTGGTGTTGAGCGTCGGCCAGGTCTCCCTGCGCCGCATGCAGGTCGTCCAGCAGGACCTGTCGCGCTACCGCATCCCGCTCCAGCGCCCGGTAGGCGCCAACCGCCAGTACGGCGATGCACGCCGGCCCGAGCACGATCGTCGGGTCGAGGCGGTCAGCCATCCGGGTCCACTGGACCACCACCGTGGCCACCATGCCGGCGACCACCGCGCAGGCCGGCCAGAACGCCAGCACCCGCAGGGCCACGAACGACAGCGGTACGGCGCACCACGCGAACGAAGGCGCCAACAGCACCAGCCCGAACCACACCACCACCAGCAACGCGAGCCACACCCGGCCAGGCAGGACCGGCCCCGCGGCGTACGTCGCCAGCAGAGCCAGGGCCCCCGCGATCATCCACGGAGCCTGATCGCCGAACCCGTGACCGGTCAGGTAGCGCACCGCGGAGGCCAGCACGAGGACCACGAACGTCGTGTGCAGCGCCTTTAGCAGCCCGCCGGTCTGACCGAGCACGGCGGCCGGTGTCGGTGAAGTCGTCATGTCCTGCCGATGGTAGGCCCGAGAAGCCGGCGACAGAATCATCCGATCGGCTATCCAGCGGTGGCCGATCTCCCGTCGAACCGAGCGTCGACACGGACCACGCTGGAGACATCCCGTTCCAGCGATGAGAGGTTCCCGATGTCCGTCCGCTCCCTGTGCACCACGCTCGTGCTGTCCGTCGCCCTGGTCGGCGTCGTCGTCCCCACCGCGTCCGCCCGGCCCCTGACCTACGAACTGCAGGGCGACCTCGGCGGGTCGAAGTTCGAGGGCATCGGGTACGACGCTCGCGCGCAGCGCTTCTACGTCTCCGAGACCACCGGCGGCGAGATCCACCGCGGTCGGCTCGGGTCCCCGCCCGCGACCGAGTGGCAGGCCGGCGACGGTACGGACGGGCGCTGGACGGCCCGCGGCGTCACCGTCGACGCGCGTGGCCGGGTGTACGTCGCGGGCGGCCCGAACAGCATCGACCACCCGGGCGCGCCGGACCTGTGGGTCTACGACCGCGACGGGAAACTGCTCGCGGCGCTGCGGACCGGCGTACCGAACGCGTTCCTGAACGACCTGGTGATCGGGCCGGACGGCGCGGCGTACGTGACGAACTCGAACGCGCCGCAGGTGTTCCGAGTCGCCGAACAGCACGGCCGCTGGACCATCCGGACCTGGGCGGACGCGACGGCGACCATCCCGACCCAGACCGGCTTCAACCTCGGCGGCATCGTCCTGTCCCCGGACCGGACCGCGCTGATTGTGGCCCAGGGCAACGTGGGCAAGCTCTGGCGGTTCTCGCTGCGCACCGGCGCGGTGTCGGCGGTCGGCACCGGTACGGCGGACCTGGTCAACGCGGACGGACTCGTGCAGGACGGCCGCACGCTGTGGGTGGTGCGCAACTTCTCGAAGGTGCTGAGCACGCTCCGGCTGACGCCAGACGGTCGGACCGCGCGACTCGTCGCGGCGACTCCCACTGACCCCGACCGGGTGCTCACCACCGCGAAGCTCGCGCAGGGCCGACTGCTTCTGGTCGACAGCAAGTTCGACGAGCCGACCGCGACCCCGCCGTACCAGGTCGTCGCTCTGACCCCGCCGCGCCGATGAAGGTGACTCGCGCGCTGTCGGTGGCCGCGGTCATCCTGGTGACTGCGGCCGGCTGCTCCACCACCGAAGCCGCGCCGCCGAGCCCGACGACATCCACGACCACGCCCACCCCGACCCCGAGGCCCACGATGCCGACAGCGACCGATCTGGACCATCAACTCATCGCCGCCGCCTGGAAGAACGACCTCGCCGCCGCGCGCCGGTTGATCACCGCCGGCGCGGACGTCAACGCGGTGGACGACACCGTGCAGAGCGCCTTCCTGATCGCAGCCAGCGAGGGGTACGTCGAACTGCTCGACCTCACGCTGCAGCACGGAGCCGACGTCCGGAGCCTCGACAGCTACCACGGCACAGCACTGATCCGCGCTGCCGAGCGCGGCCACGCGGACGTGGTCGGCCGGCTGCTCAAGGCCGGCGTCGCGGTGGATCACGTCAACAATCTCGGCTGGACCGCACTGCACGAGGCGGTTCTGCTCGGCAAGGGCACACCGCAGTACATCGGCACCGTGCGACTGCTGATCGCCGCGGGCGCCGACCGCGCCAAGCCGGCCGAGCGCGACGGCACCACGCCGGTGCAGGGCGCCAAGAAGCTCGGCCAGAGCGCGGTGACCGCCGTGCTCGAGACCAAGCGCCCGGACTCCCCCGCGGCGGCGCTGCTGTCCGCGGCGACCTCAGGCAACGCGAACCTGGCCGCCGCCGCGCTGGCGGCCGGTGCGCCGATCGAGTCGAAAGACGGCAACCGCCGTACGCCGCTGATCCTGGCGGCGTCGAACGATCGCGTGGAGGTCGCCCGCTTGCTGGTCGCGCTCGGCGCGGACCCTGACGCTCAGGACGACCGGCAGGACTCGGCCTGGCTCGTCACGGGTGTCACTGGAAGCGTCGCCATGCTCGAAGCCCTCCTGCCGGCGCATCCGGATCTCACTCTCCGGAACCGGTTCGGTGGCGTTTCGGTGATTCCCGCCAGCGAACGCGGCCACGTCGAGTACGTCCGTCGCGTCGTCCGGACCGGGATCGACGTCAATCACGTCAACGATCTCGGCTGGACCGCGCTGCTGGAGGCCGTCATCCTCGGCAAGGGCACCGAGCCGTGGCAGCAGATCGTCCGCGTTCTTCTCGCGGCGGGCGCCGATCCGTCGCGTGCGGACAGTGACGGTGTCACTCCCCTTCAGCACGCCCAGAAGCGCGGGTACGACGAGCTCGCCGCGATCCTTCGCGAGGCGAAGGCGCGGTAGAAGGCCGACCGGGCACGAGCGCGGGCGGCGGCAAGCTCGGCGAGGTGCTACGCAGCCGGCTCAGACGAGCCAGGCGCCGTCCAGCATCAGATCCCGGCCCTCGAGCTCGTTCGCCTCGCGCCAGGACTGGATCCGGACCGGCGTGACCTCGAAGTACGGGTACGTCGCCTTGAGGGCTCTCGGGTCGAATCCGGTCTTCTCGGCGAAGGTGTCGCCCTGCTCCTGGGTGGGGGCGAATCGCTGCGCCGTACCGGTGACGAGGACGACGTCGCGGGTGCCGCCGATGGCGAGGTGGACGTGCCCGTTGGCCTGGAGGTTGAGGCTGGTGGGGTTGCGGGAGGCGGTGGAGAGGATCAGGGTCTCGCCGGTCCAGATGAAGGAGAGCGGGACGAGGTACGGGACGCCGTCCGCTGAGGCGGTGGAGACCCAGGCGTCCACGGCGGTGGCGAGGCGCTCTAGAGCATCTGCTTTGCGGGTTGCAAGAGGGCGCGCGGGGGCGGGCATGTTGGTCTCCGTCACATCGGAAGTGTGCCAAATCAGGGGGTTCAGGAGGCTGCGATACCGATTTTTCTTGGCCCCGAAAGTGCGCTACTGTTCTGCTCTCGCAGGGAGCGAAAAACTCCCGGTGAGAAGTGCGAACGTAGCTCAGTTGGTAGAGCGCAACCTTGCCAAGGTTGAGGTCGCCGGTTCGAACCCGGTCGTTCGCTCGGAAGAGGTCAGCAGGCTGAGACTCTGTGGTGGAGTGGCCGAGAGGCGAGGCAACGGACTGCAAATCCGTGTACACGGGTTCGAATCCCGTCTCCACCTCGCAAACCTTGAAGAACTTCATACGGACGATTGGCGCAGCGGTAGCGCGCTTCCCTGACACGGAAGAGGTCACTGGTTCGATCCCAGTATCGTCCACGCGAGATCGAAGGCGACGTGCTCTGCACGTCGCCTTCTTCTGTTTTAAGGCGTGGAACTTGATCCGTAAGCCTGTTTGAATCCTTGGGCATGGGCTCTGTGTGGGTGGGTGAGCGGGTTCGGTTGCGGGCGATCGAGCCCGAGGACTGGGCGGACTTCCACCGGTTCGACGAGGACAGTGAGATGCAGCGCAACGTCGACATGGTGCACGCACCGCGGTCGGCGTTCGCCATGCAGGCCTGGGCCGAGGAACAGGCGACCCACGGGGAAGAGAACGACCGGCTGCAGCTCGCCATCGAGGCGATCGAGACCGACACCGTGGTCGGCGCGTGCTCGACCAACGACACCAGTCGGCGGTCCGGGCGGTTCAGCTACGGGATCGCGATCGGGCGTGAGCACCAGCAGCAGGGCTATGCCGGCGACGCGGTGAAGCTGTTGCTGCGGTTCATGTTCGAGGAGCGGCGCTACCACAAGGCCGAAGCCGGCGTGTACGCGTACAACGAGGCCTCGATCGCGCTGCAGGAACGGCTCGGGTTCCAGCGCGAGGGGCACCTCAGGGATCACGAGTTCCTGGCCGGCGCCTACCAGGACATCATCGTGTACGGCATGACCGCGGAGGAGTTCACCGCACTTCACATCCGCAAGTGAGAACCGCCGTTGAAGTCGAGCACGGTCCCGGTGGCGAACTCGGCGGCCGGTGAGGCCAGGTACAGGATCGCGGCCGCGACCTCCTCGGGGGCGGCGACCCGTTCCAGCGGGCTTTCCATCCGCCGACGCTCGTAGCCATCGCCGGCGAGTGCGTCCGCGGCCATGTCGGTGGTCGTCCAGCCGGGCGCGATCGCGGTGACCGCGATGCCCTCCGGACCGAGAGCCCGGGCCAGCGACTGCGAGAGCGAGACCAGGCCGGCCTTGCTGACGCCGTAGGCCGGCTGGTTCGGCTCGCCGCGGAAGGCGCCTCGCGACGAAACGTTGACGATCCGGCCGCCCCGGCTCATGTGCTGCACGGCGCACCAGCAGGCGTTGGCCGCGCCGATCAGATTCACCCCGAGTGTGTCGGCCCAGGCCTGCTGCCAGTCCTCGTACGACGTACGCCGGATCGGATGCGCCGAGTAGACCGCCGCGTTGTTGACCAGGACGTCGATCCCGCCGAGCGCGGCCGCGGCCTCGTCGACCATCCGGCGGATCGCGTCGGGGTCGGCAAGCTCAGCCTGTACGACGACGTGCCCCTCCCCCGGAAGCTCCTTCAGCACCGCCGAAGCAGCCGAGGCCGAGGCGCCGTAGTGCACGGCCACCCGATCTCCGGCCGCGGCAAAAGCCTTCGCTGTTGCCGCGCCGATTCCTCGTGAAGCCCCCGTCACCAGCACCGATCGACTCATGCCCCCGAGTCTTTCACCGAGCCCGATCGCTCACTCGGCCGGACCGTTCACTACCGCGGCGTGATGTCCTTGCGGTAGTTCTTCGTCTGGCGGGCCCACTCCTTCTTCGCCTCGGCCCGCAGCCTGGCATCCGTCCGCCGGGCCATGAACGCCGCCTCACGCTGCAGCTTGATCCAGCTCTCGTACCGGCGTACCGGAAGGGTGCCGTCGGCAAGGGCTTCCTGCACCGCACACCCGGGCTCGGTCTGATGCGCGCAGTCCTTGAACTTGCAGTGCTCCGCGAGCCCACTGACATCCGGGAACGCCGCCGCCAGCCCCCCGCCGAACTCCTGCAGCCCGATCCCCCGCAGCCCAGGCGTGTCGATCACGACTCCGCCCTGCGGCAGCGGGATCAGCTCACGCCGTACGGACGTGTGACGCCCCTTGCCGTCCTCGCGGATCGCCTGGACGTCGAGCAGTTCGACACCAGCGAGAGCGTTGACCAAAGACGACTTGCCCGCGCCACTGACGCCGAGCAGAGCCATCGTGGAGTTGCCGGCCAGCAGCTCGCGGACCGCTTCGACGCCTTCACCGGTGGTCGCACTGCAGACCAGTACGTCGGCGCCCGGCGCGGCCGTGGCAACGTCCTCGGCGATCGACTCCGCGTCGCCGACCAGGTCGGACTTGGTCAGTACGACGACCGGGTGCGCGCCGCTCTCCCAGGCCAGGGCGAGGAAGCGTTCGATCCGGCCGATGTTCGGTTCGGGGATCAGGCCGACGACGATGGCGATCACGTCGACGTTCGACGCGAGCACCTGGCCGCGGGACGAGCCGCCGACCTCGGCACGGACGATCGCCGTACGGCGAGGAGCGATCGCCTCGAGCGTGATCCGGTCGTCCGGCCAGCACCGCAGGCCGACCCAGTCGCCGGTGCACGGGGACGACTGTGAGTCCTCGGCGACGGCGGCGAGCACCCCACCGGACCAGCTGGCGCGGACCGGGCCGTCGGCGGTGAGAACGGTGGACAGGCCTTTGTCGACCCGGATGACGCGGCCGTGGATCAGGTCGGGAAAGGCAGAGAGGTAATCGGCAGTGGACTGGTCCAGGCCGAGGGATTCGAGCGTTGCTGACATGGTGCGACGAACCTTTCGGGAGGCCCGGCCGCGGAGATCAGCTCGGCGGCCGGACGGTGTGGGAGAGAGCGGGCCCGTCGGCTCGATGGTCCTCGTGGGCCAGATCGGAGTGCATGGTCGTCTCAACTCCCTTCGGGGTCCTTGCCGCCGGATCCGGCGGACTGTCGCGATACGTCAAGGGTAGGTCGACTTGCGACCCACCGCACCGGAATTACTACGGCGTGGTTTCGGTCCGGTTCGCCTGGACGACCTTGTCCGCGTCAGCACGCGCAACGGCGTCCTCAGCGGGCCCGACGGGAGCCGGTTCGGCCTTGGCCTCGACAGGCTTCTCCGCACGAGGAGCCCGGGCCGCGGGCTTTCCCCCGGCCGGCTTCGCGACCGCAGGCTTCGGCGGCTTCGGCTTCTCCGGGACCGGCTGCTCTTTCGCCGGAGCCTCGTTCGACGGATACCCCACCGCGTGTCCCGGCGGATCCACCGGCGACCCAGGTGACATCGCCTCCACGGCCCGCGCGAGCTTCACCTCAGGTCGCAGCTCGCCCGGCGTCAGCGGGTTGTCCTCGTGACTCGGGTCGGGTTCTGCCTTCATCACCGGCTCGGCGGCCTCGCGGCGGGCCTTGTGCGGCCACAACCGGTCGACCACCGCGTTCAGCGCCGCACCGATCAGTACGGCGATCGCGGACATGTACAGCCACATCAGTACGGCGATCGGCGCCGCCAGCGGCCCGTAGATCGACGTACCGCCGACCGTGCTCTGCAGGATCCAGCGCAGCACGAAGCTGCCGAGGATCCAGATCGACAGCGCGAGGAACGAGCCGGGCAGGTCCGAGACCCACGGCGTACGGACCGGAACCGACAAGTGGTACAGCGTGTTCAGGAAGCCCGCCGACAGGATCGTGACGACCGGCCAGTACAGCTGGTTCAGGAAGTCCAGCCGGTGCGGCAGCAGCGCGTCGACCGCGTCCGGACCGGCCAGCACCAGCGGCAGCACGATGACGCCGATGACCAGCGCCGCGCAGTACAGGCTGAACGACAGCGCACGGGTCCGGACGATGCCGCGCTTGCCGCCCATCCCGTACATGATCGTGATGGTGTCGACGAAGACGTTGAGCGCGCGGCTGCCGGACCAGAGCGCGAGCACAAAACCGATCGAGATGACGTCGGGACGGCCGCCGTTCAGCACCTGGTTCAGCGTCGGCACGATGACGGTCTTGACCGAGTCGTCGGTCAGCGCCCGCGCCGCCAGGTCGGCGATCTGGATCTTGATGTCCTCGATCGTCTCGACCTCGAAGTACCGGCTGGCGATGAAACCGATCGAGCCGGCCAGCCCGAAGATCAGCGGCGGCAGCGAGAGGATCGCGAAGAACGCTCCCTCGGCGGCCAGACCGGTGACCCGGTAGCGCAGACAGGTGCCGACGGTCTGGGTGATCAGCTTCCAGGTCGTCGCGGGGATACGTCGCACCCAGGCGAGTGAGACCGACGTCCCACCGCCTCGCGCTGACCCAGAGCGTGCCATACCGCTTACCGTACTGACATGGCGGACCCAAACGCTGTAACGAATCAGGCTCCCCCACTTCAGGGAGTGAACTTCTTCACCCAGGACTCGTCGCTCGGTGACGCTCTGCGCCCGCACGGGGACCTGGCGAAAGATCCGGCGCTGGCGGAGGTCGGAGAACTCGCGGGAACGCAGGAAGCGCTCTCCCACGCGCTCCCGGCCAACCAGAACTCGCCGGTCCTGAAGACGCACGATCGTTACGGGAACCGGATCGACGAGGTCGACTTCCACCCGTCGTGGCACTGGTTGATGGAGAAGGCCATCGGCTTCGGGCTCCAGGCAGCGCCCTGGACGAGCGACCGGCCGTCACCACACTTGACGCGCGCGGCCGGCTTCTACGTCTGGTCCCAGGTCGAGCCCGGCCACGGGTGCCCGATCTCGATGACGTACGCCGCCGTACCGGCTCTTCGCGCTTCCGAGTCCCTCGGCAGCGAGTGGATCCCGAAGCTCGCATCCACCCAGTACGACGTACGCCGGCTGCCCGTCGCCGAGAAGACCGGTGTGCTCGCGGGCATGGGAATGACCGAGAAGCAGGGCGGCTCCGACGTCCGCGCCAACGTGACGACGGCGACGCCGACCGGCAGCGGTGACGAGTACCTGCTGGCCGGGCACAAGTGGTTCTGCTCGGCCCCGCAGGCCGATGTGTTCCTCGTACTGGCGCAGGCGCCGGAAGGCCTGAGCTGCTTCGTCGTCCCCAGAGTTCTTGCTGACGGCAACCGCAACGTGTTCGCGCTGCAGCGGTTGAAGGACAAGCTCGGCAACCGCTCCAATGCATCCAGCGAGGTCGAGTTCAGCGGCACGGTCGGGTACCGGCTCGGCGACGAGGGTGCCGGAGTGCGCACGATCATCGAGATGGTGGCCGCGACCCGGCTCGACTGCGTGCTCGGATCCGCGGCGCTGATGCGGCGCGCGCTGGTCGAGGCGACCTGGCACACGTCGTACCGGAGTGCCTTCGGCGATCTGCTCCGCGACAAGCCCGCGATGCGCAACGTGCTGGCCGACCTGGCGATCGAGAGCGAGGCGGCAACCGCTCTCGCCATGCGGCTCGCGGCCGCGGTGGACGCGTCCGAGGCGGGCGACGAGCAGGCGAAGGCGTTCCGGCGGATCGCGCTGCCGCTGGCCAAGTTCTGGGTCTGCAAGCGGACGCCGATGATGGTCGCCGAGGCGCTGGAGTGCCTGGGCGGCAACGGGTACGTCGAGGAGTCGGGGCTGCCGCTGCTGTTCCGCGAGTCGCCGCTCAACTCGATCTGGGAAGGTTCGGGCACGGTCAACGCGCTCGACGTACTGCGGGCGCTGCGTCGCCCCGAGTCGCTGCAGGCCTGGCTGACGGAGGTCGGCTCGGTTCGAGGCGCCGACCATCGGCTGGACGCGGCCGTCACCGACGTACTGGAAGCGCTCTCCGACGTTTCCGAGGCCGAAGCCGGTGCGCGTCGACTGGCTGCGCGGATGGCCGCTTGCCTGCAGGCGTCCTTGCTGGTCCGCTACTCGACGCCCGAGGTCGCCGACGCTTTCGTGGCCTCGCGACTGGCGGGCGACTGGGGTGGAGTGTTCGGGACTTTGCCTCGTACGACGCCGTTCGGCGCCATCGTGGACCGCATCTTCTGACAGGACAGGGAGTTGTCCGCCCCAGCGCCGTCACACGCTAGGGTTACCGCGTCGCGACTGGCGCGTGAGGTGGAGAACCACCGGGGAGCGAGAAGACGTCGGCACCGTGCGCCTGGGTGCCGCGACCGAGTGCAACCGCAGGAGAGACGACGATGACTCAACCCTTCGACGCGACCGCCGCGTCGGCCGCGTACCGCAACGCTCTCGAGGTCATCGGCGCGGTCGAACCGACCGTCGCCGGCGCCATCCGCTCCGAGCTGGAAGACCAGCGTTCCTCGCTGAAGCTGATCGCGAGCGAGAACTACGCCTCCCCCGCCACCTTGCTCACGATGGGCAACTGGCTGTCCGACAAGTACGCCGAAGGCACCGTCGGCCACCGCTTCTACGCCGGCTGCCAGAACGTCGACATCGTCGAGCAGGCCGCCGCCGACCACGCGAAGGCCCTGTTCGACGCCCCGCACGCCTACGTCCAGCCGCACTCCGGCATCGACGCCAACCTGGTCGCCTTCTGGGCCATCCTGGCCAACCGGATCGAGTCCCCGGCCCTGGCCGAGGCGAGCGCCAAGCACGTCAACGACCTGTCCGACGAGGACTGGGCCAAGCTGCGCAAGGCGCTCGGCGACCAGAAGATGCTCGGCATGTCGCTGGACGCCGGCGGCCACCTGACGCACGGTTTCCGCCCGAACATCTCCGGCAAGATGTTCCACCAGAGCTCGTACGGCACCGACCCGGAGACCGGGCTGCTGGACTACGACAAGGTCGCCGCGACCGCGCGCGAGTTCAAGCCGCTGATCCTGATCGCGGGCTACTCGGCGTACCCGCGCAAGGTCGACTTCGCCAAGATGCGCGAGATCGCCGACGAGGTCGGCGCGACCCTGATGGTCGACATGGCGCACTTCGCCGGGCTGGTCGCGGGCAAGGTCTTCACCGGCGACTTCGACCCGGTCCCGCACGCGCACGTCACCACCACCACGACGCACAAGTCGCTGCGCGGTCCGCGCGGTGGCATGGTGCTGTGCCAGCCCGAGTACGCCGACGCCGTCGACCGCGGCTGCCCGATGGTGCTCGGTGGTCCGCTCAGCCAGGTGATGGCGGCCAAGGCCGTCGCGCTGGCCGAGGCGCGTCAGCCGGAGTTCCAGACGTACGCGCAGAACGTCGCCGACAACGCGGTCACGCTGGCCGAGGGCCTGATGAAGCGTGGCGTGAAGCTCGTCACCGACGGCACCGAGAACCACCTGGTCCTGCTCGACGTCTCGTCGTACGGGATCACCGGGCGGCAGGCCGAGTCGGCGCTGCTCGACGCCGGCATCGTCACCAACCGCAACGCCGTACCGCGTGACCCGAACGGCGCCTGGTACACCTCGGGCGTCCGGATCGGTACGCCGGCGCTGACCACCCGCGGCTTCGGCGGCGACGAGTTCGACAAGGTCGCCGAGCTGATGGTCGACGTCCTGTCGAGCGTCACGCCGACCAGCACGTCGGCCGGGGCGCCGTCGAAGGCGAAGTACGTGCTCGCCGACGGCGTCGCCGACAAGGTCCGCGCGGCCTCCGCGGAGCTGCTCGACAAGCACCCGCTGTACCCGGGGCTCGACCTGAACTGATCGTCGTCGTACGGCGCCCGCTCCCGGGAGGTTGGGGGCGGGCGCTGTGCTGTCTGTGGCGGACCTCTGGCGCCCTAGACTCCCGGCCCATGGTGTCTGCTCGCGTCGTACTGCCGTCCGCCTCGTGAACCGCCGTGACGCCCGCCGGCTCGTCGGATCAGACTGGCTCGAGAGCGACTACCGGATCGCGTGGGAGACGCGGATCATGCGCCGCCGCGTCCCGCTGTACAAGGCCGGTATCGCGGCGCTGCGGGCGCTCAATGCCCTGACCGGTGGACGGAACCGGCCGTCGCTGCAGGTCACGCAGTGGGGACGAGTGGCCGCAGATCATCGCCGAGTACGAGAACCGCAAGGCCGGTGGATCGCCGCGGTACCACTACGTCGGGCACCGGCCGCTCAACGAGACGTCGCACGCGCTGATGGACGAGTCGTGGGCGCGCGGCGAGATCCCGACGGACCAGTACAAGCGGTGGGTCGGCGATGTGAAGCACAACGATCCTGGAGCCTTCTACAGCGAGTTCTTCACCCACGGGAACGCCCGTGGTTACTCGGGCGGCGAGACCAATCCGGACTTTCGGCGGGGACGCGTCGAGTTCGACCTCGGGTGGAAGGCGAAGGCGTCGTTGCAGGGCGAGTCCCGGGTGTTGCGTCGTAGCCGGGTGCTGCGGGCGAAGGAGCTCGTGAAGTTCCTGGTCCTCGAAGGGCGGGAGCTCGTACGCCGCCCGGCCGACTCGTCCGGTCCGGCGGCCGCTGCCAGTGGTGCGCGGCCGGAGGTGTTCACGCCGGAGGTCGTTGCCGCGCTCTCCGACTTCACCAAGCCCACCGAGCGCCGCTCCCCTACGGCCCGCGGCGAGACCACTCCCGACCAGGTGCGCGCATCCGCCAACGAGGTGGCCAACACGGTCGCCCGAGCCCTTCCTCCGCCTGTTGGTGCGTCGGCCGTGAAGCCGCCCGGTCAGGTCGCCGATCGGCCGCACCGGAACCCCGGTGAACGGCCGACCGGCGAACGCACCCGCTAGCCACTGGTGGAGGCAAAGTCTCAGAAGATTGTGATAGTTGCGATAAATAGGATTCGGGTAGTGTTTCGGCATGACGCAGGAAGCTTCAACTGATGCTGCCGCCGTTGAGCCATCGGCCGAGGCGGTCAGTCAGTTCGTCGAGCGGTTCGCCGGCGTACTGGCGAACAGTGGAGTGCCGTCGATGTCCGCGCGGGTGATGGGCCGGATGCTGGTCAGCCCGACCGGCACGATGACCGCGTCCGAGCTCGCGGAGTCGCTGCAGATCAGCCAGCCCGCCGTCTCAGGC
Source organism: Kribbella endophytica (assembly GCF_054781295.1). Classification (NCBI taxonomy): domain Bacteria; kingdom Bacillati; phylum Actinomycetota; class Actinomycetes; order Propionibacteriales; family Kribbellaceae; genus Kribbella; species Kribbella endophytica. The sequence continues at coordinate 8,251 of NZ_BAAGUR010000004.1, read as the reverse complement.
GCCGTACGGCAACTGCTTCAGGTCAGCTTCATCTCCCGTGAGCGTCTGCCCGGCTCCCGCAAGGACCACTACCGGATCCGCGACGACGTCTTCGCCGCCATCCTCGAACGCCGCAACAACGCCCTCGGCGAGTGGGAGTCCTCCAGCCGCGGCGGCGCCGACCTGTTCGGCCCGGACCACCCGGTCGGCCAGCGCCTCACCGAAGCCGCCGACTTCTTCGCGTTCATCCGCGACGACATGGACCAGATGATCAAGAACTGGCGCACCGACCACCCGGCGCGCTGAGGTCACCCAGCGACGAGAACGTAGGCGAACAGCAGCCGGCGATCCAGCCAGTCCGCCGTCACCGTGACGGACTTGGCGCCCTCGGACAGCATCACGACCTCACCGTCGGCCCGCCACTCCAGCACCCGCTCCTTGGTGGCCTGGTCCCCACCCTCGGCCCCTGCACTGAAGACGGCGTCCAGCACACCGGTGAACAACCGCCCCGCCGCCTTCGCGGCGAGCTCCTTCGGTTCACCACTGAGCCATTCCGTGCGGCCGACAACCTCCGGCCGTCCAGGCTGATCGATCCGCCAGGTCGGCCGAAGCAGTGGTCGGCCGGACGGGACCCGGGTGATCGTCCCGACCGGCTCGCCCCGGTCGTCGCGCACCTCGAAGGTGTTCTCGACGGACTCGGCCACCGAGCACAGCGGCTGCTTCCCGTCGGGATCCAGGCTCAGGCCACCCGCTGAAGCGACGTACGCGCACGGCGTGAAGACCCGGTCGGCCTTCGGCCCCTGGGCCACCCGGATCGCCTTCGGGCCCCACTCGATCCGGTTGCGTTTCCGGGTGGCCGGCCGTGCGACCGTGCCGAGGGTGAACTCGCGGACCTGCTCCCAGTCGATCTCAGCCACCGCGCCACCTTAGACCTCAGAGGTTCAGGGCGTAGACCGCGATGGCGGCGAAGTCGTCGGCGGGTTCGGAGGACTGCCAGGAGCGGACGTCGTCGACGTAGCGGGAACCCTTGCCGGTCAAGGGTTCGTAGCGGTCGACACCGTTGGCGGGGCACGGCAGCATGCCGTCGAGGTTGTCGCCGAGGCCTTCCTCGAACAGGTCGGCGGAGTTCGGACCGTTGACGACGGCACCGATCAGCGGGCGGTTCTTGATGTTCGCGATCTGGTGGTGCGGGCAGCGCTCGACCTTCTCGCCGACGCCGATCATGAACGGCACGCCCCACGGGTTCGCGCCGAAGTTCCAGTCCAGCTGGCGTTCGCCAAAGGTGTCGTAGCGGCGGTCGCCGGTGACTTCCCTGTAGAGACGTGCGGTCGCGGCCAGGCCGAAGGCGTGCGGTACGGCGTCGAAGTTGTCGTACTGCGCGCCGGCGCCGAACGGCTCCGCGGCCGCTCGCTGGACGCCGATCTCCAGCTGCGCTCGAAGGTCTGCCTTCAGGGCACTGACGCCGACTGCCGTACGCCGGTCTGCCCGTGTGGCGCGGATCAGGTCGGTGTGGGCGAGCGCGCTCACGTCGTACAGGTTGAAGGTGTCGCCGCCGGCCTCGTGCTCGAGGTACTGGCCGGCCCAGTAGTCGCCCTTCTGCAGCCAGGTCCGGGCGCGCGGGTCGTGGAGCTTCTGCGCGGCGAGCGCCAACTCGGCGGCACCCAGTTCGAGATCGTCGCGCCACGCGCTCTCGGGGTAGAACGCGAACGGCAGCGACGTGACCAACTGATCCACGCCCGTCGTCTTCGCCTGCGCGTAGATCTGCGCGGCAGTCTCCAAGTACCGGCGAGCCTTCGTCGGCGACAGCTCGACCTGCGCCGCGAGCGCGAACGCCGCGGCCGTCCGGCCGGCGAGGTTCGGGCTGATCAGCGCGCCCGGCGCAGCGGCACGGAACACCGGGCGGTTCTTCAGGAAGCGCTCACTCGGATCGGAGAGCGTGTCGTCCACCTCGGGCAGTCGCCACACGTCGTGGTCGCCGACGAACGTGCCCTCGGCGTTCCCGGTGCCGACGCCGACCTGGATGTAGAGCGTCTTCGTCCGCTCGTCCCACATCTTGTCCAGCCAGTCGAGCCCGTGCCGCGCTTCCTTCAGCAGCGTCGGATTCAGCCGCCGGCCGTCCCGGGCCGATGCCCACAGCAACGAATCCGAGTACGCCGCGATGTGGGTGAACTTGAGGTAATCCCCCGCGTCGAACCACCCGCCCTCGACGTCGACCGGCCCGCCGAGCTGAAGCAGTTCACCGGTCGACTGATCCGTGTCCGGCCCGGTGAACACCGGCCAGTCGTAGACCGACGCGGCCCGGTCGGTGAGGTGCGACGCCTTCCGCCCGAGCGGCCCGCTCGGCACGTGCGCGCCGTCGCGCTGCTCGGTGAAGAACCCGACCGCCTTGTCCGCCGCGGCTTCCTCCAGCCCGTCCCCGACCTTCACCTCGAACACCGGCGACGTCGAACCCTCGACCTCAACCCGATACTTACCCGGACGACGTACAGCCGAGAAGTCGATCCGATGGACGTGCTTGTACGCCGCGTTCCACTCCCCCGCGTCCGCGCCGACGCGGCCGGTCAGCACCCGTCGACCCGACCGGTCGAGCACCGAGAACTTGGCTCCGGCTGACGCCGTACCGCTCATCAGGTAGGCGACCTTGGCCGCGCCCGCGGCGTACCCGAGCTGGTTCACCCGCACGAGCCCGCCGGCCGGTGGAGCCGCGACCTGCGCGGCGGACGCCGTGGTCATCGCGAGCACGAGGCTCGCGGGGACCACAATTGCCAGGACGGCACGGCGGAAGGGGCGCATGGCAGGGCTCCTCGGCGATCGACCGTTAGGAAACTTTCCTATTGGTCGCCACAAACTAGCGCCCCGCTCCCCCGCCAGCAAGAGATCGTGCCAACTGCCGTCGTACGGTCAGGTCAGTCGAGTGGCCGACCAGACCATCAAGGCGGCGAAGACCGTGCCGAGAAGGGCGCAGGCGAAGGGAATTCCGGCGCCGGAGATCAGGGCGCCGAAGCCGGTCATGGCAAGTGGCATCAGGGCCTCGTCGGAGAGGCTGACGATGCTGCTCGTGCGGCCCAGGTACGCCGGGGCGATGGTCTGCTGGAACGCCGCAGACAACTGTGCCGACGCGAGGCCGGCGGTGAAGCCGATGATGCCCATCGCAACGAAAACGCCTGCCCGGGGTGCGAAGCCGATCGCCGCGCAGCCGGCGGCCTGGAAGATGAGGGCGAGCAGGCCGGCTCGGGCCAGGTTCGCCGGCTTCCAGCGCATGGCCAGTACGGCGCCGGTCGCGGCGAGGATGCCCGAGCACGCCTGGAACAGCCCGAGCGAACCGGCACCCCATCCAGCCGCCGACGTCCGCTGCACCAGGCCGACGGCGAGCACCGGGCCGACGCAGAGGTTGAGCCCGAAGAACGCGATCACCAGGGTCCGCGCCGGAAGGTCTCGGCGCAGGTATCCGAAGCCGGCTTGGAGATCCGCGCGGATCGACGAGCCCGCGGACGACACCTGCGGGAGCCGCGGGCGGACGACCCAGGCCAGCGCGACCGCGATCACCCCGAAGGAGATCGCATCCACGATCATCACAGCGGCGAGTCCTCCGTGCGCGACCAGGAAGCCTCCGAGCGGAGCACCGACGAAGACCGCGAGCCGATTCGCCAACTGGGTGCTTGCGGCAAGCTTCACCAGGTCCTCGGCCCGCACCATCCGCCGCGGCATCGTCCCCGCCGCCGGCGTGTAGAGCGCGTCCACCAGCCCGAACAGCACGGCCACGACGAGCAGGAGCGCCAGCGAAACCCCGGAGACCGCGACCGCGATCGCGGCGGCCGCCAGGACGAGGATCCGCCCGAGATTCGCCAGGATCATCGTCCGTCGCGCATCCAGCCGATCAGCCAGAGCCCCACCCCACAGCAGCACCAGCGCCCGAGGCAACGCCCCGATCCCCATCACCAGCCCAGCCCCCGCCGGCGAGGTCACCTGCGTAGCGCTCCACGCCAACCCGACGTACCAGGCCACGTCCCCAGCCTGTGAAACCCCGGCGGACAAGATCCACCCCTGCACCCGCCGATCCCGCCCCAACGGCGGAAACACAGGAGCTTCGAGCACGGCGCTCACGGCCGGGCCGGTACGGCGTGGGCGAAGACGAAGACCGGGTGGGCGCCCTCGCCCTCGGAGGGCTCGTCGACGTACTCCTGGATCAAGGCGCTGAGCCGGGTCCCCAGCTCCTCCAGCCGCTCCGGCGTCACCGTCACCCAGCTCTCGGTCGCCACCGCCGCGCGGACCCACGGCTCGTCGTACTCCGAGCGCAGCCCGAACCACTGCCGGACCTTCGTCGTGTGGTGTGTGAGGTTCGCCTCCTCGGCGGTCTCCGCGACCAGCTCGCCGGCGGGATCCCCACCGGCGTCCGCGATCGACCACGAGTACGACGCCTTGGCCGATCGCCACCACCGTTCGCGCCGCGTCTTGGCCAGTTCCGGCGCCTCCACGATCACCCCGGCGGCCGCCAGGACCTTCAGGTGGTGACTGATGTTCCCGACCAGCTCCCCCGTCGTCTCCGCCAACCGCGAGGCGGTCGACGGGCCGTTCACGCCGAGCAGGTCGATCAGCCGCCGTCGCAGCGGGTGGTGGATCGCGGCGATCACGGACGGGTCGGCGGTACGACGGTTCGCGGGGCTCATCTCCGGACCGTAGCAATGACAAGAACTCTTGCGCAAGAGTTCTTGCAGATCACGAACTGAGCGCGAAAGAATCACGACCCAGTCGGTGCACTTATCCACATCCTGAGAACGCGTCTCGCGATGCAGGATAGGGAGTTGATTTGTCAGCCGCCTGCGCTGATCGTTGTGACCATGCTCGCTGCCCAGTCAACCCACCTCGTAGGTCGGATTCACGTCGACCTCGGGCGGATGCGCAGCGCCATCTGTTGTCCTTCGACGATCTGACAGCCACCCTGCTCGGGCCCCTCACGGCCCCCTGATCACCTGATCACCGCTGGGTGCGCACCGCGCAGACCGGATCGAACCGATGACGTTTCGAGCCTCCATCGCGAGAGCGCACCTGTCTGGACAGACAAGGACACGCCCCCAGATGACTGGCGTCACCTCTGCCCCCCGTACTGATCCTCCTCGTAAGGCCGCCCGCCCCCGCAAGGGCAAGGGCGAAGGTCAATGGGCGCTCGGCTACCGCGAGCCGCTGAACAAGAACGAGGAGAACAAGAAGAACGACGACGGCCTGAACGTCCGGGCCCGGATCGAGAACGTCTACGCGCACGGCGGGTTCGACTCGATCGACCCGGCCGACCTGCGCGGCCGCTTCCGCTGGTGGGGCCTCTACACCCAGCGCAAGCCCGGGATCGACGGCGGCAAGACCGCGACGCTGGAGCCGGAGGAGCTGGACGACAAGTTCTTCATGCTCCGGGTCCGGATCGAGGGCGGTCAGCTGACCACCGAGCAGCTCGCCGTGATCGCCGAGATCTCCAGCACCTACGCCCGCGACACCGCCGACATCACCGACCGGCAGAACATCCAGCTGCACTGGATCCGGGTCGAGGACGTGCCCGCGATCTGGGAGAAGCTCGAGGCCGTCGGCCTGTACACGACCGAGGCCTGCGGCGACGTGCCGCGAGTGATCATCTCCAGCCCGGTCGCCGGGATCGCCGCGGACGAGATCATCGACCCGACGCCGGCCATCGACGAGATCGTCGAGAAGTACATCGGCAGCACCGAGTTCTCCAACCTGCCGCGCAAGTTCAAGACCGCGATGACCGGCCACCCGTCGCACGACGTGGTGCCGGAGGTCAACGACATCAGCTTCGTCGGCGTCGTCCACCCCGAGCACGGCCCGGGCTTCGACCTGTGGGTCGGTGGCGGACTGTCCACCACCCCGATGCTCGCTCAGCGCGTCGGGGCGTGGATCCCGATCGACGAGGTGCACCTGGCCTGGAAGGGCGTCGTCAGCATTTTCCGCGACTACGGGTACCGCCGGCTGCGCAACCGCGCGCGGCTGAAGTACCTGGTCGCCGACTGGGGCATCGACAAGTTCCGCGAGGTGCTGGAGAGCGACAAGTACCTCGGCCGGAAGCTGATCGACGGTCCCGCGCCCGAGATCCCCGCCGTACAAGGTGATCACGTCGGCGTGCACCGGCAGAAGGACGGCCTGTACTACGTCGGCGTCGCGCCGGTCGTCGGACGGGTCTCCGGCGCCAAGCTCGCCCAGCTGGCCAAGGTCGTCGCCGCGCACGGCTCGGACCGGATCCGGACCACCGCGCAGCAGAAGCTGATCGTGCTGGACGTCCCGGAGGCGCAGGTCGAGTCGCTGGTCGCCCAGCTCGCCGACCTCGGCTTCCAGGCGCGGCCGTCGGCCTGGCGGCGCAACACGATGGCCTGCACCGGCATCGAGTTCTGCAAGCTGGCGATCGTCGAGACCAAGGCCCGCGCGGCCCAGCTGATCGACGACCTCGAGGAGCGGATCCCCGAGCTCGACGTACCGATCACGGTCAACGTGAACGGCTGCCCGAACTCCTGCGCCCGGATCCAGGTCGCCGACATCGGCCTCAAGGGCCAGCTGGTCCTCGATGCCGACGGCAACCAGGTCCCCGGCTACCAGGTCCACCTCGGCGGCGGACTCGGCCTCGACGCCGGCTTCGGCCGCAAGCTGCGCGGCCACAAGGTCACCTCCGACGGACTCACCGACTACATCGAACGCGTCACCCAGAACTACCTGAAAGAGCGGTCCGACGGCGAGCGTTTCGCCCAGTGGGTCGTCCGTGCCGACGAGGAGGCTTTGCAATGAGCGAACGCGCTGCACCTCTCTACTGCCCGTACTGCGGGGACGAGGACCTTCGTCCGTCGGAGGAAGGGCACGGCGCCTGGGAGTGCCGGCCGTGTGCACGGGTGTTCCAGCTCAAGATGATCGGACTGCGGGTGACGGTGAAATGAGTACAGACCTGAAGACGCTCGCCGAGGAGGCGAACGAACGACTAGCCGACGCCTCGGCGCAGGAAGTGCTGGCGTGGGCTCGGGAGACGTTCGGTGACGAGCTCGTGGTGACCGCGTCGATGGCCGACGGGGCGCTCCCCCACCTGGCTGCCGAGGCCGCTCCGGGCGTGGACGTGCTGTTCCTCGACACCGGCTACCACTTCGCCGAGACCATCGGCACCCGGGACGCGGTCGCCGCGACGCTCCCGATCAACCTGATCAACGCGACGCCGAAGCAGACCGTCGCCGAGCAGGACGCGACGTACGGCAAGGACCTGTTCGCGACGCAGCCGGACAAGTGCTGCGCGATGCGCAAGGTCGAGCCGCTGAACCGGGTGCTGTCCGGCTACAAGGCCTGGGTGACCGGCGTACGGCGGGAAGAAGCGCCGACGCGGGCCAACACCCAGCTCGTCGAGTACGACGAGAAGCGCGACATGGTGAAGCTGAACCCGATCGCCCCCTGGACCCAGGACGACCTGGACGGCTACATCAACGACAACGGCGTGCTGGTCAACCTGCTCCAGTACGACGGTTACCCGTCGATCGGCTGCCAGCCGTGCACCAAGCAGGTCGCCCCGGGTGAAGACCCGCGCAGCGGCCGCTGGGCCGGCCAGGGCAAGATCGAATGCGGGCTCCACACGTGACCGCCGTGAGCTTGCCCCCGGCAACCGTGACCGAGCTGGACGCGCTGGAGAGCGAGTCGATCTTCGTCTTCCGTGAGGTGGCGGCGGAGTTCGAGCGGCCGGTGATCCTGTTCTCCGGTGGCAAGGACTCGATCGTGATGCTGCACCTGGCGCGGAAGGCGTTCGCGCCGGCCGGTGTGCCGTTCACGCTGCTGCACGTCGACACCGGGCACAACTTCTCCGAGGTGCTCGACTACCGCGACGCCACGGTCGGCGCGCTCGGGCTGCGGCTCGAGGTCGCCCGGGTGGAGGACTACCTGGCCGACGGCCGGCTGCGTGAACGCGCCGACGGTACGCGCAACCCGCTGCAGACAGTCCCGTTGCTGGACGCGATCAACGCGCACCGGTTCGACGCCGTGTTCGGCGGCGGACGGCGCGACGAGGAACGCGCCCGGGCCAAGGAGCGGATCTTCAGCCTGCGTGACGAGTTCGGTCAGTGGGACCCCCGCAACCAGCGGCCCGAGCTGTGGTCTCTCTACAACGGCAAGCACAAGCCAGGCGAGCACGTCCGGGTGTTCCCGCTGTCGAACTGGACCGAGCTGGACATCTGGAACTACATCGACCGCGAGAACATCGCGCTCCCGAGCATCTACTACGCCCACGAGCGCGACGTGTTCGAGCGCG